>NZ_JBNJSO010000001.1:0-1586229 GCF_050113815.1 Pantoea sp. FN0307
GAATTTGCCTGGCGGCGAGAGCGCGGTGGTCCCACCTGACCCCATGCCGAACTCAGAAGTGAAACGCCGCAGCGCCGATGGTAGTGTGGGGCCTCCCCATGCGAGAGTAGGGAACTGCCAGGCATCAAAACAGCGACAGAGCCTCAGCGAAAGCTGAGGCTTTTTCGTATCTGCAGTTTACCGCCACTCTGCGACTTTACGCTGCTTTTCATCACTATAGTTCCGAAAACTATCCGTTTCCTTTACTATTTCAGCCTGCCGGGAAGCAATAATATCTGCTACTTCACAAAACCGATCCTTGAAAACAAAACATTTTATTAACATCGCCTTTTAATGCTTTACTGTTTTTTTAGCCTTTTAGGCAGCAAGGAATCACAGTGAGGCACAATATGGCTGATGTTATAACCACCAGTAAGCAAACCGAAGAGCTGGCAGCGGGATCCCACAAAGCCCGTATTCGCGCAATCATCGGTGCATCGTCAGGCAATCTTGTCGAATGGTTTGATTTCTACGTTTACTCTTTTTGCTCCCTCTATTTCGCGCATATTTTTTTCCCAACGGGAAACCCTACCACGCAACTGGTACAAACTGCCGGCGTTTTCGCTGCGGGTTTTTTAATGCGTCCGATTGGTGGATGGCTTTTTGGCTGGATTGGCGATCGTCATGGACGTAAAACCTCCATGCTGATCTCTGTCTGCATGATGTGTTTCGGCTCCCTGGTTATCGCCTGTTTACCTGGCTACGCCACCTTAGGAGTCTGGGCGCCGATACTGCTGCTGCTGGCACGTCTGTTTCAGGGATTATCGGTAGGCGGAGAATATGGCACCAGCGCGACCTATATGAGCGAGGTCGCGATAGAAGGGCGCAAAGGTTATTACGCATCCTTTCAGTATGTTACCCTGATCGGTGGCCAACTGCTGGCACTGCTTACCGTGGTGGTATTACAGCATGTGCTGGAACCGGAAGCGCTGCGTAGCTGGGGATGGCGTATTCCTTTTGCGCTGGGGGCGGTGCTGGCGATCGTTGCGCTCTTTCTGCGGCGTTCGCTAAACGAAACAACCAGCGATAAAACACGACAGCATCAGGATGCCGGTCGGCTACGAGGTTTATGGAAACATCGGCGCGCTTTTTTAATGGTGCTGGGTTTTACCGCTGGCGGATCCCTGAGTTTCTATACCTTCACCACCTATATGCAAAAATATTTGGTCAATACCGCCGGTATGGATGCCAAAAGCGCCAGTGCATTGATGACCCTTGCGCTGTTTATTTTTATGCTTATTCAGCCGCTGATGGGCGCGTTATCCGACCGAATCGGGCGTCGTAACTCCATGTTGATGTTTGGTGCCGGTGCGACGCTGTGCACGGTGCCGATCCTGACGCTGCTTCAGAATAGCAAAAGCAGCTGGCTGATATTTATATTGGTTATGCTGGCGCTTCTGATTACCAGCTTTTATACCTCTATCAGTGGCATAGTTAAAGCCGAGATGTTTCCACCGGAAGTACGCGCGCTGGGCGTTGGTCTTTCATATGCGGTGGCGAATGCTATTTTTGGCGGCTCGGCGGAATATGTCGCGCTGTCGCTCAAGGCTGCGGGAAACGAGACCTGGTTTTTTTGGTATGTTTCGGTGATGGGCGCGCTGGCGTTGCTGGTATCGCTGATGCTACACCGTAAAGGGCAGGGCATGAAATTCTAAATTACTGACCCGTATTCCACAGCGCAAAGCCGGCCGCTGCGCCGGCAATATCCCAGCTCAGGTCCTTCCAGCTCCAGCCGCTTCCTTCCGGGCGGCTGTCATAAAATTCTTTGGCTGCGCCAAGACTAAAGGCAAACATCAATCCGAAACTGTTGCTGTGATGCTGCGACCAGTTTTGCTGCTGCCCATATTCGTTGCCAGCGGCAGAGAGCAGCGCAGAACCAATAAAATGCTGGACTTTATCCTGACCGGTCCAGCGATCCTGCGCCATGTGGCTACATCCCGTACAGCATAAGCATATTAAGATCATTGCTATTCTCATCGCCGCTCCTGAATCAGAAAGAGACATTAAGGCGGGATATCACATCCTGTGGTTTACAGAATGCGGCTTATCAGTCGGTCAATTCTGATTCGGCGCAGCCGTCTGATTAGCTTGCGTACCTTTACCGGATAGTCGGCAATACTGTCGAGATCGCGAAAATGTTTGACCACGCTGGTATGCTGGCGAATTAGCGACAGCTCACGCTCGCGCTGCTCCGCCAGCTGCTGTAGAGGATCATGGATCAACACCGCATTTTCCAGATCCAGGCGCCAGGCGCGCGGGTTAAGGTTGTTGCCGGTAATCAGCATCCACTCCTCGTCCACCCACATTCCCTTGAGGTGATAGCTGTTTTCACCATCTTTCCACAGGCGCACGGTCAGCTGACCATTACTCACGTAGTATTGCAGCCTGCTCAGGAAACGTCGCAGATTAATCTCATACAAATAGGGCAGCGCGCCGATAATTTTAAACGGTTGATCTTCGGGAATATAAAAATCATTTGCCGTTTTATCGCCAACGATAATTTCCACTTCTTTCCCCTGACGCAACAGCCAGATAATATTGCGCACCAGAATCGCCGGCAGATTGAAATAAGGCGTACAGAGCGTCAGCTTATGTTCCGTACAGGGCATCAAATGATAGATGGTTTTATTCAGCAGGCTACGCTTTCCCAGCCCAACCAGCGGCGTTACCGCCAGCTCTTCGTTACCGGCATTCGGGGTAAAAATGTAATCAAAACCGCGCAGATCCTGGCGGAACTGGCGGGTTTCATTTTTGATTTCCGGGCTTTTGGGCCGCTCATGACGATCGAGCCGATGGACCGCGACCGCATTTTTCAGGTTGCGATCGATCCATTCAAACATAGTATTGGCTAACTGCGGATTACGAATCAGCTGATAGCGATCGTAGCGATATTTGTCATGTTGGTGCAGATAGACGTCATTGATACTGGCACCGCTGTAGAGCAGCGTATCGTCAATGATAAAGCCTTTCAGATGCAGCACGCCCAACGCTTCCCGGGTATTAACCGGGATCCCGTATACCGGAATAGCAATATCCGGATGCTGGCTGGCCATATCGCAATACCAGTCGGCGTTCGTCACGCCTTTAGCATCACCGATACGGCCACGCTGTGCCCGATGCCAGTCAACCAGGACACTGATATCCAGTTCCGGGCGCGCGCGTCTGGCAGCGTAAAGCGCGGACAGAACGGCGCGTCCGGCATCATCGTTTTCCAGATAGAGCGCGACAATGCAGATGCGTTTCGTTGCACTGGCGATTTTTTCCAGCAGCGTAGCGCGGAACTCGGATGGCGAGTAAAGCGTGGTTACATCAGCAACTGACTGAGACAGTTTGGGCAGCTGTGCAAGGTGTTGTTGGTGTTTATTGCGCTTAAATTTGGACAACATCACAGTGCGCTTCTTCTCTATTCATTGAGTGGTCTTCTGCCATAACATCATGGTTCTAACCGACAATATTAACATTAACACGGCGCAAAGGGCGATCTTCACGAGTTAATGTTGCTCGCCAGCGTGAGTAAGAGGCAGATGCAGACTAACGATACCATCCTCCAGCTGCACATCTACGCTGAATCCCAGCTTTTTCGCCAGGGTAATCATGCCCTGGTTATTGGGCATGGTAATACCATTTAACTGCAACAGGCCATGACTACGGGTATAAGCCAGCATTTTTTCCAGCAGGCGTCTGCCAAGCCCCAAGCCTTTTAAATCCGAGCGTACCAGGATAGAAAACTCCGCATCGATATTGTCCGCATCAGAAATGGCCCGGGTAACGCCGATAATTGCCTTCTCACCCTGCTGTTCACGCACGGCAACAAAAGCCATTTCTCGATCGTAGTCGATTTGCGTCATATTGGCTAAATCCTCATGGGTAAACTCATTGATCTCGCTAAAGTAGCGATAGTAGAGATCTTCTTTGGTTACCTGAGCAATAAAGCGCTGCAATAACGGCTCATCTTCCGGCAGGATGGGGCGGAGCAGACAACGTTCACCGTTTTTCATAGTGATCCACTCCTCCAGGGTATGCGGATAAGGGCGAATAGCGAGCCGCGATTCATTGACGCCATTAAATCTGGCCAGCGTCAGGGTGACATCCAGCAGGGTAAACTCATCACCAGCGGCCAGGAGAGGATGTATATCAAGCCGCTGGATCTCCGGGCAATCTACGATCAGGTTAGAAACCTGTACCAGTACCTGGCTTAACGCCGCGATATCCAGCGGTCGCAGTGCGCTGCGACCGCGAATCTTACCCCTCTTAATCGCCTGAATAACCAGATAACGCGCCAGGGTCATATTAAGCGGCGGCAGCGCCACAGAGGCGTGCCGATCCGCCTGCCACTCTACGCCCCCTTCGCCCAGCATAATCACCGGGCCGAACAGCGGATCCTGTTCAACCACGATCCGCAGCTCCTGAGCTCCGGCGCGATTTGCCATGCTCTGTACCAGCAACCCATGGATCCTTGCCTGCGGCCAGGCCAGCTTCACCCGATCGATAATGGCATTGGCCGCCTGCTGAACCTCACCTGGAGTGCGCAGATAAAGCATAACGCCCTGAACATCAGATTTATGGGGGATATCCGGCGACCGCAGCTTCAGCGCGACGGGATAACCGATTTGACCGGCAATATGCACGGCTTCAGCGCTGTCGCCAGCGATCCAGGTCGGCAGCGTAGTCAGGCCATAAGCCTGCATAATAGCCTGCACCTCATGGGTATCCAGCTGCGTGGCCCCTTCGTCTAACGCCTGCTGAATCAGCTGGTGAGCGTAAGCCGTATCCTGTTTCAACGTTGCCGGCAGGGCGGGCGTTTCCCGCAGCTGCTTTTGGTTACGACGGTACTCCACCATATGCATAAAGGCGGTTACCGTACCCTCGGGCGTACGATAGGTGGGGATTGCCGCATCGCTGAACGCCCGACGCGCTTCCAGTGAAGAGTATTCGCCGCACCAGTTGGTCAACAGCGTCAGGCTTTTGCCGCGCGGGTGCTGTTTAATCAGCTCTATCAGCCGAAGTGCGGTTTCGGTAGCGGGCGCGACAGCGCTGGGAGCATGAATAATCATCAGCGCATCCAGCTCATGACAGTCAAGCAGGGCGGCAACCGCCTGCAGATAGCGTTCCGGCGTGGCATCATCTTTCAAATCGAGCGGATTATCCGGGACGATTTCCACAGGAAGCTGAGCGCGTAGCGTTGCCTGCGTCGCGTTATCAAGCTGGGCCAGTTTGCCGCTACGCAGCTGTAACGCATCCAACGCCAGCGCAGCGGGTGCCGCACCATTGCTCACGATCATTAACCGCTCGCCGCGTAGCGGACGCATATGACTTAAGGTTTCCACCGCTGAGAACAGCTCATGCGTATCCTGCACCCGTAGCAGACCCGCTCGCTGAATAGCCGCGTCCCAGGCGGCATCCAGCCCGGCATGCGTTTTCAGTAACGCCTGCGCCTGCGGGCTACGACCACTTTTAATCACCAGAATGGGTTTATTGCGCGAGGCGCTACGGGCGGCGGAAACAAACCGGCGCGCATCGCTGAGATGCTCCAGATAAAGCAGAATTGCGCTGGTTTTGCCGTCACGCGCCAGGAAGTCGAGCAGATCGTCAATATCAGTATCCAGGCTATCCCCCAGGGCGATAAACCAGGAGAAGCCGAGCTGACGCTGCTGCGCCCAGTCAAGAATGGTATTGGAAACGGCCGCCGACTGGGAAACAAAGGCCAGCTTGCCTTTTAAGATGGGAACCGGGGAGAAACTGGCATTCAGTCCCTGCCACGGGGCAAGCAGGCCAAGACTGTTGGGGCCAAGCAGACGAATTTGCCAGCGGCTGGCGCAGGCTTTCAGTTCCGGCTGCTGGCTTTCCGGGGCGGAAAGAATAATACAGGCTTTGCAGCCTTTTTCACCCAGCTGCTGTAGCAGGGCAAGATTACGGCTGGCATTGGTACAGATCACCGCCAGCTCAGGCGCAAAGGGCAAACTGGCAACATCTGGCCAGGCGAGCACACCCGATACTGCCTTATATTTCGGCGTAACGGGCAGAACCGGGCCGCTAAAACCGCCGGCCAGCAGGTTACGCATCATCAGATAACCTGCCCGCCCGGGTTTTATTGAGGCACCAATAACGGCAATAGATTTAGGGCGTAACAGCGCTTCCAGTCCACGTTGACTCATTTCCTGTCCCTCAGGCGATAGTTAAGCTGAGTCTAAACGCTTTCTGTTTCATCTGCCGTGAGATGAACCGGATGATGAGGTTTTCCTGCCAGATAGCGCTGGCGAAACAGCGTAAAGTGGGCACTGAGCGCCTGAGCGGCAGCTTCATCGCCTGCCTGGCGCAGCAGTTCAGCTGCCACCTCGGCGGTACAGTGTTGTCCCGCACCGTGGGCCTCACGCAGCGTATAGCCGGAAGGCGTAGTCAGGCGTAACGACATCACCGGCAAGGCATCCAGCCAGGGGCTTTTGCGAAACATTTTCCGCGCCTCGGTCCAGGTGCCGTCCAGCATAATAAACAGCGGCGGCTTGCCGCTTAACGGCGGACTATTTAACACCAGGCGATCGCTATCGGCATAGGATTCGGGAAACACCACCATCGGCTGATAGTCACTATTTGCTACAGCAGCCAGCAATGCCGGATCAGGTTCAGTGCGTGACCAGCCGAAAGCCTGTGTATCAGGAAGAATATCGGCAATCAGACGTCCGGTATTGCTTGGCTTCATGGGTTCGGTATCAAACATGACCAGGCAGAAACGGCTGCGTGCGGACTGCACGACAATTTCACTGCACAGACAGAGCTTTTGCGGCAACAGGCAGCCCTGGCAGCGTTGAACACGATTGCCACGAGCGAGAAAAGGACGGGTAGCGCGCGCCAGGCGCTCGGCGCGCAGGCGTAAAACGGCGTTATGGGTCATTACATTGAACTGGCAAAAACGCCATTGTAGCGGGAAGTGGGCAGGAAGCGTAGCGCGGCTGACAGGGCCAGCCGCTATTATTACAGCGCTTCGTCCAGCCACTCATTAAATGGCGCTTTCGGCATCGCGCCGTTCAGCGTGTCGGCCAGTTCGCCCTGCTTGAACAGCATAATGGTAGGAATGCTGCGAATGCGGAAACGAGCGCTGAGCGCGGGCTCAGCTTCGGTATTTACTTTTAAAAAGCGCACCTTACCGCTGCGTTCGCTGGCCACATCTTCATAAATGGGGGCGAAGTTAACGCAGGGACCGCACCACGGCGCCCAGAAATCAACCACTACCGGCAGGTCGTCCTGCAGATATTTATCCAGCGTGTTGGCGGTGGCATTGATGACTTCACCATCAAACAGCTCGTTACCGCAGCGACCACACCTGGCCCCATCGGCAATGCGCTCTTCCGGAACGCGGTTCGTTGCCTGACAGGATGCACATACCGTATTCATTTATCACCTCAGGGTTTAATCGTTAACAACGCATTAAACTGCTAATTTTATGCGTAAGCTTAATTATCAGTCGGCTGCTATCGGGCAACAACATGGAATAGTCAATGAATATAATAGTTGGCGACTTTTAGCGGAAGTTGATGGCATACAACCTGTGCTTCAGGTAATCTTCGCGCTTCGCGCTCAGCAGGTGGAGGAACAGATGAACGACGAATTCAAAGGTAAAAGCGGCAAAGTCAAAGTGATGTATGTTCGCGGTGATGATAACAATGATAAACGCGGACAAAATCCCCGTACGGGCAAAGGCAGCAGGCCCGGCGCTGACCGTCAGGAAGGAAGCCGTCGTCCATCGCGTCAGTCTGAAAGCCCGGCACGCGGCGGACGCGACGGTAAGTTCCGTGGCGACCGCGAGCGCGATCGTGATGAGCTGCCGCGTGGCGAGTCGCCGTGGCGCACCGTTTCTCGCGCGCCGAATGAAGAGGCTAAACCCGATCATGGCGGCATCAGCGGCAAAAGTTTTATCGATCCGGGTCAGCTGCGTCGTCAGCGTCTGGAAGAGACCCGCGTCTACGGTGAAAACGCCTGTCAGGCGCTGTTTCTGAGCCGTCCGGAATGCATCGTGCGTGCCTGGTTCGTTCAGAGCGTTACGCCGCGTTTCCGCGAGGCGCTGCGTTGGCTGGCAGCTAACCGCAAAGCCTATCATGTAGTGGATGAAGCCGAACTGGAGAAAGCCTCCGGGACTGAGCATCATGGTGGCGTCTGCTTCCTGATTAAAAAACGCGTTGGCACACCGGTCAGCGACTGGCTGGCAACGGATCGTGAGCAGGATTGCGTTCTGGCGCTGGAAAATGTCGGCAACCCGCACAATATCGGCGGCATTATGCGCAGCAGCGCGCATTTTGGCGTGAAGGGTTTGCTGGTGGATGATGCGGCAGTGCTGGAGTCGGGCGCGGCGGTACGTACCGCTGAAGGCGGCGCCGAGCATGTACAGGCATTGAGCGCGAAGAGCTTTGTTGCGGGTCTGGAAGCATTCCGCAATGCGGGTTACACCATTGTCACCACCTCCAGCCACAAAGGCAGCACGCCGTTAACGCAGGCAAAACTGCCGGCGAAAATGGTGCTGGTGCTGGGGCAGGAGAGCGATGGCCTGACTGAGTCTGCGCTGCAGCAGGGTGATCTGAGCGTGTCGATTGACGGTACCGGCAAAGTAGAAAGCCTGAACGTGTCGGTTGCGACCGGCATTCTGCTGGCGGAGTGGTGGCGTCAGAACCACTAAGCCGCACGCGGGCAGGTAATCAAAAAAACGGACATTAGGCCCGTAATGCCAGGCAGTTAAGGATCGGTTGAACGATCCCGGGGCTGTATATGAATCCGGAGACATTTCTGTTTCCGGATTTTTTTTATACATTTTTTTAGGATAGACGTTGTTCACTGGTACGCTCTGTTTCGTAATCTTCCCGTTTCTCTAAGCGGCTTTTACCCTAAATCATCAACCGCTTTCTTGCCAGGCCTGGCACCGTGATGCTTAAAACCGTTGCCTGTGCCGTCACTCAGGCCCGAAAGGTAGCGCTTTTATTACTCGCTCTAATACAGTCCGCAGCCACTTCAGTGGCATATCGTTATCGGAACATTTATGCCACAGCAGCGAGAGCGTAATCTCCGGCGTCTCTACCGGAACGGGGCTACAACGTAATCCGTAATGAGAAACCCAATCGGCAGCCAGCCCAGAGGGCACGGTCGCCAACGCGGGTATGCGTTTCAAAAGAGGGGGTAAAGAGGAAAAGTGCGGCGTAACGTAACGAACCCTGCGTGATTTTCCCTGCAATGCTAATTGCTCATCCACAGCGCTCCACGTTGATCCGCGATACGAAACCAGTACGTGATCATGTTCTACATAATTTCCCACTGTCAGCGGCGCTTCCAGCGAAAGCTGTTCAGGGTGCCAGAGCGTACAAAAGTTGAGTGAGCGGATATTTTCACGCCTTAACGTGGCGGCAGCGCTCTGACCAACCGAAATAGCCAGATCTATCTCCCTTTGGAGAACGTGCTCACTGTCACGGAAAGGATCGCTGGCCTTCACCTGCAGAGTTATTCCCGGCGCCTCACGTATTACACATGCCTGCAATTCTGGCATCAGCCAACGCTCAACCCAGTCGCTCATACCAAGACGAAAAACATGGGTTGCATTCGCAGGCGTAAATGAGGGGGGTTGAAACAGAATATGCTGCATCTGTTCCATTAATGGTCCGAGTGCAGCAATAAGCGCTTCGGCACGCGGCGTGGGGATCATCCCTCCTGCGGTGCGAACAAACAGAGGATCGTCAAACATTTCACGCAATCTGGCCAGCGCATTACTGACCGCTGGCTGCCCGAGATGCAGTTTTTCAGCTGTACGTGACACGCTGCCTTCCCGCTGCAGTACGAACAGCACCGTCAGCAAATTTAGATCGATACGATGAAAATCATTTTCTCTGATAGTGAACATTATATTAATCAATTTGAATGATAGTGGTTTGCTGAGGATACTGCCGATCACCTTCAAATGACATTTTAGTGGGGACTTTAATGAAAATTATACTGACACTGATCGCGACACTTATCTTTTCCAGCCAGCTCCTGGCTGCCGAACAGACCAGTGCACTGAATGAACAGGCTCCCGGTTACTATCGCATGAAACTGGGAAAACTGCGCATTACCGCCGTATCTGACGGCACGGTGACGATACCGTTGAATACATTGCTGACTAACATTTCACCAGAAAAATTACGTCAGGCGATGGCCAGAGATGCAATGACGCCGCAAGCAGAGACGTCGATTAATGCCTATGTAATAGACGATGGCAAAAAGCGCATTTTAGTGGATACAGGTGCAGGAGAGCTGTTCGGAAACAGGGGAGGGCATCTGTTGGCAAACCTTGCAGCAGCAGGTTATCCATCTGAATCAATAGATGCCGTCTTGCTTACTCATATTCACGCAGATCACTCCGCTGGCGTGTCACGCTCGGGCAAGCTCGCGTTTCCAAATGCTGACGTGTATGTGGATAAACGAGATGTAGACTTCTGGCTTAACCCCTCTAACGTAAATCAGGTAGAGGCGGGGGAGGCACACACTTTTGCTGAAAGTGAACGAACCCTTCGCCCGGTTATCAATGCCGGCCGGTTAAAAACATTTCTGGCACCTGCAACACTGGTAAACGGAATACGTGCTGAGCCCGCTGCTGGTCATACACCAGGAAGTGTGCTGTATCGTGTGGAAAGTGAAGGTCAGACACTGGTGTTATGGGGAGATATTATCCACGCCAGGGCGGTACAGATGTCAGATCCGCACGTTGCAATCCATTTTGACGTAAACCGCCAGCAGGCAATTAAAACGCGGGAACGGATACTCAAACAGGCTGCGGAACAGGGTTATTGGGTAGCTGCCGCACATATTTCGTTTCCGGGACTTGGTCACGTAAAACGTGAGGGTAGCGGTTATCGCTGGGTGGAAAGTAACTATACGACCCAGTTAGGACAATAGCGTTTCAGTTCCGTTTCGAATACTTACGCATTCTGAATACCTGTATCAAGCCGGGCCTCAACCACGGCGTCAGAATTTGCAGCGGTGCGGCTGTTATGAGAATTATCAATGGCCGTAGTTATGCCTGCGTGAATATTTGAGTCAATTGAGCTCTGAATGTATTAGGGCTGTAACAGCAGCCCTGTGCCGGCGAAGAAGATTTACACACTGGCGTTTACTTCGATACCTGCACGCCGATTATTACCGGAAAATAAGTACTATGAGCCATCCAAAGCTCACAATGAAAATTGTGGGTTACGATGTTAACGCTAAGGTCATATTTGACCTTATGTCAGTTACTGACTCAGTTCAGAATTAGTTATTAATCTGCGATAGCGCCATGATTTGTAGGCGAGTATAGGCGGTTGTATGAATACGACAACCGCAATACCACAAAGTAGACCTATTGAGCCTGCAAATACGCTTTCATCTGAGCCGAAAATAATAAGCAAACCCCAAATGGCTAAACAGCACAATACAACGCTACTGGCTAGAATGAAGCGGTTAGCCAGATCTTGTATGGCTTCAGCTAGTGAGCCACCATAACTCTGGGTATTGGTTTTAATTTTTAGAAGATCAGCGTTGCTAAAACCCGACTTCAATAGATCTGCCTCGCTTACTTTCATAACGTTCTCACCCTTCATCCTTAAAATTTTACAAAAAGCACATGGCGAGTATATATGAAACTTGCCGACAAACTGACTCGCGGCAGGTGGAGCTTTACCCTCCACTTTAATACGTTATGTAACAAACCACACAAACAACCGAGGGCCGCATTACGGCCCTGAACAGACAGACCAGGCCCGCTTTTCGCTCATATGAAAGTTAACGTACCATGGGCTGTAACAAACAGCATCCATACTCCTTATAAGGCCACCAAAGGAGAAAAAATTTCGTATGCGAACCCCTGATTATCCTTCCCGGGACTCTGATAAATGGGCACAGGTTGATACCTGGTTTGCTGAAAAGCTCGCCCCTGAAGGAGCAGATTTAAAATACACTCTTATTAATAACGCAGAGCAAGGATTACCTTCGCACGATGTGTCTGCTTTACAGGGAAAAATGCTGGCGCTCTTCATTCAAATGATACGCGCTGTCCGCGTTCTTGAAATAGGAACCCTTGGAGGTTACAGCACGATTTGGATGGCCAAAGCTTTACCCCAACATGGAAGCCTAACGACCATTGAATTCAATAAGCATCATGCAGAGGTTGCCCGCCAGAATATAAACAATGCAGGATTAACTGAGCGCGTTGAGCTTTATACCGGTGCTGCACTTGATGTCTTACCCACGCTTAAAGCCCCCTTTGACCTTATTTTTATCGATGCTGATAAAGTGAATAATCCACGCTATCTGGAATGGGCAATAAAACTGTCCCAACAAAATACGGTTATCGTCGGGGATAATTCAGTACGCGGCGGTAGTGTGATTGAATCCGATAGTGAGGATCCTAATGTACGGGGGCTGAGAGAATTTGTTCAGATGATTTCAGAAGACGAGCGACTTGAAGCTACAGCAATCCAGACCGTCGGTGAAAAGGGATGGGATGGTTTCGTCATGGCGATAGTTAAAGACAGATAATTATCCAACTGACCAAAACAGGTTCGCTCCTCGCTCAAAGCAGCAGACGAACGCATTCCACGTTCCAATAAAAAAGGCTGCTATCTCAGGTGAGATAGCAGCCTTGAACCATTGTTAATCTTAACTCACCAGCATTAAGCCCATTTTTTATGGCTGAATATCAGTGCGCGCCGCCACCACCGCCGCCAGAGGTGAAAGGCGGACGGGCAAACCAAATCAGCGCCAGCAGAATCAGGAAGATCCCGGCAGAGGCCCAGAATATCTCGTTAGCAGAGATAATCAGCCCCTGATTAGTGATCTGCTGAGCGATATAGCCAGAGGCCTGCTGCTGCGTCATGCCCAGCTGTTCCAGCTGGCGATAGGTTTCCTGCGCATTAGGGTTATAAGGATTAACCGACTCGGCGAGATAGCTGTGATGCATCGATTCGCGATTGGTCCACATAGTGGTGGTAATCGACGTACCAATCGAACCGGCCAGGGTACGCAAAAAGTTCGACAGGCTGGATGCGGCAGCCAGACGTTCCGGCGGCAGTCCCGATAGCGTAATGGTGGTCAGCGGCATAAAGAAGCAGGCTACCGCCAGCCCCTGGATAAACTGCGGCCAGGCAGCTGCGCCGAAATCCATTCCCGGCTCGAAAGTGTAGGCGCGCCAGTAAAAACAGACGGCATACATAATAAAGCTGAAGGCAACCAGGCGGCGCATATCGATCTTATGGGCAAAGCGGCCGATAATCGGCGACAGAAGCACCGGGAAGATGCCCACCGGCGCAGACGCCAGTCCGGCCCAGGTTGCCGTATAGCCATACACTTCCTGCAGCAGCTGCGGCAGCAGCACGATAGAGCCAAAATAGAGCATATAGGCCAGGCTTATCGACAAACAGCCAATGGTGAAGTTACGCGATTTAAACAGCGTCAGATCCACCACAGGATGATCGTCAGTCATCTCCCAGACAAACAGTACCGCCAGCGCCACCACCGCCACTACCGTAAGCACGATAATTTCAGTAGAGCTAAACCAGTCCAGTTCACGTCCGCGATCCAGCATGATTTGCAGCGCACCGATACCCACCACCAGCAAAACCAGGCCCACCGTATCGATTGGCCGAATTTCAGTTTTGGTTTCACGGTGGCGCAGGGTTTGCAGCGTCAGGATCGTGACCACAATGCCGATGGGCACGTTAATAAAGAAGATCCATCCCCAGTGGTAGTTATCGCTGATCCAGCCGCCAAGGATGGGACCGCAGATCGGCGCCACCACCACTGTCATTGCCCACAACGACAGGGCGATACTGCGCTTAGCGGGCGGATAGTTGCTTAGCAGCAAACTCTGCGACAGTGGGATCAGCGGGCCGGCAACCAGCCCCTGAAGCACGCGGAACAGGATCAGCATCGTCAGGCTATCCGCCACTCCGCACAGAAAGGAGGCGGCGGCAAAGGCCACGGTTGACCAGAGAAACAGTTTTACCTCGCCGATGCGTTTCGCCAGCCAGCCGGTAATCGGAATGGAGATCGCATTCGCCACGCCAAACGAAGTAATAACCCAGGTTCCCTGGGAGTTCGACGCGCCGAGGTTACCGGCGATGGTTGGAATGGCAACGTTGGCGATGGTGGAATCCAGCACCTGCATAAAGGTCGCCAGCGACAGCGCGATGGTCATCAGAACCAGCGGAGCGCCTTCAAGCGGCTTTTGCGCCATAACTGCCTCCCGGATTATTCGCCCGCATTGGCGCGAATAATCTCGCTGATTAACTGATTCACCGGCGCCAGATCGATCGCCAGCGCATCGCTCTGATAAGCGGGCGTCTGACGCACCTGGGAAGCCAGCATGCTGCCTTCTTTACTGGAGGTATCCACTTTCACCAGCGTGGAAAGACCAATGCGCAGCGGATGCTCGGCCACTTCTTTGGCATCCAGTTCAATGCGTACCGGTAAACGCTGAACCACTTTAATCCAGTTACCGGTGGCGTTCTGCGCAGGCAGCAGCGAGAAGGCGCTGCCGGTGCCCATATCCAGGCCCACCACTTTGCCGTGATAGACCACGTCGTCGCCATAAATATCGCTGACCACCGTAGCAGGCTGACCAATGCGCACGCCTGCCAGCTGCGTTTCTTTGAAGTTGGCATCAACCCAAATCCCGGTAGCCGGCACAACGGCCATCAGTGGTGTAGAGGTGGAGATTTGTGCGCCAACCTGCACGCTGCGGCGAGAGACATAACCATCGATAGGGCTTCGGATTTCGGTGCGTTGTAAGGCCAGCCAGGCATCACGCAGCGCAGCGGCGTTCTGCTTCACCGCCGGCTGGTTTTCCAGCGAGGTATTAAGAATCGCGGCCTGGTTTGCATTATATTGCTGTACCGCCACATCCAGTTGCGCTTTTGCGGTAGCGACCGCATCGCGCGCATGTTGCAGCTCTTCGCGACCAATCAGGTTAGAGGCACCCAGCGGCTCGCGGCGTTTTAGATCCGCTTCGGCCTGCGCCAGCGCGGTTTTTTGCAGCTCGATAGTTGCCTGATACTGTTTACTGTTGATCATCTGCTGATGCGTTTGGCGCACGCTGGTGGCCAGAGCGGTCTGTGCTTTTTCAAACGCCTGTTCGGCATCGGTTTTATCCAGCGTTACCAGCACATCGCCTTTCTTTACAAAGTCGGTGTTATCAAAGCCAATTTTGTTCACGCTGCCAGCGACCTGAGCCATGATCTGCACCTGATTGCCTGCCACATAGGCATCATCGGTCTCTTCAAAATGGCGCAGTACCAGGGCCCAGTAAATCAAATAAGCAACGCCAACCAGAACAAACAAAACAGCCAGAAAAATCAACGCGCCTTTACGCTTTTTCTTTTTATTGGCTGGCTGTTGCGGTTGTTGCGTTTCCGCATTCGCACTCATGCTTCTCTCCACATTTTCCACGTATACACGTATTTCGGGGTGCGCCTTTCCATGTGTGCAGGGACCCGAGCCTAAAATGCCAGCGTTAGCGCTGGCATGGATAAAAGGGGATCAAAATAACGGTTTCTGAGAGTGATTGTGTCGCAGGAATTGCTATTGGTGGGAGAGGGAAGAAATAACTTCCTCTTCATCCATCTGGTCAAGACGGTTCAATAACTTACGCGTCAGGCTTTCCAGCTGCGCTTTTTCACTGCTGCTCAGTGAGGACCACAGATATTGCAGGCTCTGATGCTGCGGAGGAAGAACCTGACGCAGGAAAGCGTTGCCTTTTTCTGTGAGATGCAGGTGCAGGCAGCGGCGATCGTTATCGCTTTCACGGCGTTCAATCCA
This sequence comes from Pantoea sp. FN0307, assembly GCF_050113815.1. Classification (NCBI taxonomy): domain Bacteria; kingdom Pseudomonadati; phylum Pseudomonadota; class Gammaproteobacteria; order Enterobacterales; family Erwiniaceae; genus Pantoea; species Pantoea sp. FN0307. The sequence continues at coordinate 15,844 of NZ_JBNJSO010000001.1, forward strand.
GCCGCGTTTTTCCAGCTCATCGGCGATGCGCGTGGCATTGGTACGGGAAGAACCCAGCGCGGCGCTCAGTTCAGAAGGCTGAATGCTCTGGTTTTCCTGCGCATCCAGCGTAATCAATGCCATAAACAGTGTCTCGTTAATCCCCTGAGCTTTCAGCATCTTGTTGCGATTATCCAGCAACTTGCTCTGCATGTGCATACACAGACGCGTCAGTACGATTTCCTGGAGCGGAAAATCTTTATGACGTGTAGCACGAATATTCAGCATCTGTTCAATGGGAGTAAACGAACTTTCCATCTTAAAGGAACCTCATTAGTTGCAACTGGTAGAGTAGTGGTGATGACGAAACAGACATGAACATCTTTACCAGTAGCGATGGCTCATACGATCGCAACGTCATCATCTAAAGTTTCGGCTCACTCCATAAGCCGAAGGTTAGGCAGCATAGCTGGTTCAGCAGATCGTACAGAATCTGTCGAACCAGCCGGGCAAAATAAACCTTAAACGCACCGCTTTTAACGACTAAACATGCTTGTTGCTAATGTAACAAGCGCATGTCAGTCGCCAGTTTTGCGTAGGCTTAATGCCATCTGACAGCGATATTCTTTCCCTGGGCTGAATAATTTCTTACGAAAAAATAACTAACATGAATAAATTTACCGCTAACCATACCAGAGTGGGTTACGGCTTTATAGCCTGCCGGCACTGAAAAAAATGGCTCTTTACACTTTAATGGTTAATTATTGTGATCTTCGTAGCGGTAGCCTTGCCACCAGCTCAACAGATTAAGCAAAGTTAATAACAACCCGGCGATACAGACACCGTACCAGCCAGCAAAATGATAAGCGCTGGCAGAGATAAGCGAACCGGCGGCACCGCCGATAAAATAACTGGTCATGTAGCCAGCCGTGAGCCGGTTGCGCGCTTCGGGCATGCGCCGATAGATGACGCTCTGGTTAGTGATATGAACGCCCTGTACCGCCTGATCCAGCAGGATAATGCCGGCAATCAGGGCCAGCAGTGAATGCGCGCCCAGGGCGGTCAGGCCCCATGATCCCAGCATTATCAGCAGCCCCAGCGTGGTGGTCAGGCGCGCTTTGCCCTGATCCGCCAGTGAACCAGCCTGACGCGCAGCCAGCGCCCCCGCCGCGCCTGCCAGGCCCAGCAGGCCGATTTCGCCTTCCGAATAGCCATAGGGCGGAGCAGCAAGTAAAAAGGCCATCGAGGTCCAGAGCACGCTGAAGTTGGCGAAGGAGAGACAACCAATAACGGCGCGCGTGCGGATAACGCGTGACTGAGCATAGAGACGGAAAATAGAACCAAGCAGCTGGGGATAGCTAAGCTCTACCGTTTGACGATAGCGTGGCAACCCGCGCCACAGCGCCAGCGCCATCAATACCATGAGCAGGCTGGCGACCCAGAATACGGCGCGCCAGCCGCCCAGTTGTGCCAGCGCACCGGCAACGGTACGTGCCAGCAGAATCCCCAGCAGCAGGCCGCTCATGACGGTACCCACCACTTTGCCTCGCTTTTCCGGCGCGGCGAGCGTGGCGGCCAGTGGCACCAGCAACTGAGCAACAACCGAAAACAGGCCGGTCAGCGCAGTACCAAGCAGCATCATGCCGAGATTATCAGAGAGCGCGGTAATCACCATGCCGCCCGCCGCCAACAGGCTCATGCCAACAATCAGTCCGCGTCGTTCCAGTCGATCGCCAAGCGGCACCAGTAGCAACAGACCGGCGGCATAGCCGAGCTGAGCAGTGGTGATAATGAAACCGGCCTGATTAACCGACAGACTAAAGCTGCGGGCAATAGTATCCAGCAGAGGCTGCGCGTAATAGTTACTGGCCACCGCCAGCCCCGTGGCGATAGACATCAGGGCCACCAGCGTTGGACTAAGCCCCTGGGATGTTGAATTCATAAGCAATAAGCATGGTTGATAAATCGTCGTCGCTAATAGTAACCCAAAAAACTATTTCATTGTTGGTTGTGTTTAACAGGACATACCAGTTTTGTTTACGTTAAACAGCGCTATCGTAACCTTTAACCGATGAAATGAAAGGATAAATAAAAAACGGGCAACATTTGTTGCCCGTCAGACCGCTGACTAGTGGCCAGTGCCGGAAGCCGAAACAATCACGCTCGCGGATCGCACCGGTATCCTGATGTGCTCTTATTTTGCTGCAGCTTTTGCACTGTCTATCCAGCGATCGAACTGCGCCTGATGCGCTTTAATCCAGCCATCAACATGCGCGTTAATCGCCTGTTCAGAAGACTGCCCCTGATGCATACGCGAGTTTTGTGCGTTGATATCGGCAATCGGCAGTTTCATCTCAGCAAACAGTCGCGCCGCCGCCGGGTTTTTCACGGCCCAGGCTTTATTGGCGACAATATGCATGGTGTTAACCGGGAAACCGTAGTTAGCGCCGTTCGGCAATTGGGTGTTCACCTCTTTCTGCGCGCCCGGCATGGAAGAGAAGGGCACCTGCAGCCAAACTACGTCGCGTCCCGGTACCAGAACATCGCTGATCCAGTAAGGGGTCCAGGTATAATAAAGGATCGGTTTGCCTTGCTTATAGCGGGCGAGGGTATCAGCCATCATCGCAGCATAATTTCCCATATTGGGCTCAACGGTCTTGCTCAGGTCAAAGGCCTGGTTCTGATGCAGGATCACCGCCTCGCAACCCCAGCCAGGCGCACAGCCGGTCATATCCGCTTTGCCGTCACCGTTGGTATCAAACAGCCGCGCCAGCTTCTCATCTTTTAGCTGATCGATGCGGGTAATATGATACTTCTCGGCGGTTTTCTTATCGATCAGGTAGCCCTGTGCGGCACCGGTAACGTAGGTTCCCTGACGATAAAACACCTTATCGCCGCCAGCGGCGCGATACATATCATCATGCAGCGGTTGCCAGTTGACGGCGGTAAAGGTGGCGTCGCCGGATGCGATCGAGGTATAACCCACGTTGTAATCTACTTCGCTCGGCTTCTCAACGCGGTAACCCAGCTTTTCCAGCGCGCGGCTAACCAGCAGCGTTTGAAAGCTCTCTTCAGAAATAGTGCTTTGGATCGGTTTAACGGTGATCCCTTTACCCGGTAAATCGGCAGCGAAAGTCGGCAGGGTAGCCAGCGAGGTCAAAGCGGTGGCCAGAAGGGCTATTTTGCGCATAGTGATTCCTTATTAATTGTTATCAGGCAGTAACGTGACGGCGTACAGCGACGCCGTCAGCGCGTTACTTGATCAGGCGGGTCAGTAAACCCAGCGGACCGGTGGCGTACCAGCGTTGGTTGCCACGGCTTCGGCTGTTGCGGCCAAAGGACTGCGTCAGGCGATCGAGGATAATAGCGAGAATAACAATACCGACGCCGCCTACGGTGGCCAGCCCCATATCAAGACGGCCAATACCGCGTAACACCATCTGCCCCAGGCCGCCGACCGCTATCATCGAAGCGATAACCACCATCGACAGCGCCAGCATCAGCGTCTGATTCACGCCAGCCATGATGGTTGGCATCGCCAGCGGCAGCTGAACCTTAAACAGCATTTGCCGTGGGTTCGCGCCAAACGACTCCGCCGCCTCGATCAGATCCGCCGGTACCTGTTTAATGCCAAGAACGGTCAGACGTACAATCGGCGGCAGGGCAAAGATAATGGTCACCACCACGCCCGGCACATTGCCGATACCAAACAGCATCACAATCGGTACCAGATAGACGAAGGCGGGCGTAGTTTGCATGGCATCCAGCAGCGGGCGAATAATACGTCCGGCGCGTTCGCTGCGCGCCAGCCAGATCCCCAGCGGCAGGCCAATAACAATACAGAACAGCAGGGCGGTTAAGACCAACGCCAGCGTAACCATCGCCTGCGACCAGGCACCGATAGCACCAATCAACACCAGGGAAATCAGGGTTGCGATGCCCATGCTGACGCTGGAAAGCTGCCAGGCGATAAGCGCAAACAGCACGATTGCAACCGGCGCAGGCATGCCCAGCAGCAGTTGCTGAAAAGCGCTCAGGATATAATCTACCGGAATGCGGATCCCCTGAAACAGCGGTCGGAAATGGCTGACGATCCAGTCGATCCCATGCGTAACCCAGCTATCAAGCGGGATCAGCGTGTGATGAAAAGGATCCAGTATATTGAAGTGTTCCGCCTGCGGCGCGGGCGCGCTGTTCAGCCAGTCGCTGTTGCTGACAACGGCGTCGTGGCCTTCAGCCGCTCCGGAAGGCGAACCCCAGGCGTCGCCGCTACTGGGCTGGGCTGCGCCGTTGTCAGCAGGCGTGCCGCCCCAGGGATCGCTGGCCGTATCGGTTGCCGCTGGCTGTGATGATGCATTTTCCCACGGATTGTTGTTTGGCTGACTCATTGCTGGCTCCCCTCGCGATCTAATGCCTGTAACAGCGTGCCTTTGGAAATAACCCCGATATACTGATCTTCGTCGCCGATAATCGGCACGGCGCACGGCGCCTGCGCCACATGCGACAGCAGCTCATTCAGGGACATATCGCCAGGCACAGCGGCGGGCGCAGCAAGGAGCGCGGCGTCAATGCCTGCTCCAGCCGCCAGCGCCGCCTTCAGCGAATCGGTGGAAACCACGCCAACAAACTTTTGTTTTTCCAGCACGTAGCCATATTCCCGATCTTCATCCTGCAGCAGCTTGATTGCCGAGCGTGGACCAAAGCCGGGAGATTTGCGGATCAGCGCGCTGGCGCCGCGACGGGCAATATCTTTGGCGCTAAATACATGGCTAATATCAACGCCACGGAAAAAGGTGCGCACATAGTCATTAGCGGGATTATTTAAAATTTCATCCGGCGTTCCGACCTGCACCACTTCACCGCCCTGCATAATGGCAATGCGATCGCCAATGCGCATCGCTTCATCAAGATCATGGGAAATAAAAATAATGGTGCGCTGATGTTTCGCCTGCAGTTTTACCAGCTCATCCTGCATTTCCGTACGAATTAAGGGATCGAGCGCGGAAAAAGCCTCGTCCATTAATAAAATATCAGGATTAATCGCCAGCGCGCGTGCTAATCCAACGCGCTGTCGCATACCGCCAGATAATTCATCGGGCCAGGCATGCGCATAATTTTCCAGACCGACCTGACGCAGCGCTTCCAGCGCTTTTTCCTGACGCTCCTGCTGTGGAACGCCCGCTAATTCCATACCAAAGGCGGTGTTATTCAGCACATTCATATGCGGCATCAGGGCGAATGACTGAAATACCATACTGATTTTATTCCGTCGTACTTCACGCAGCTCACTGTCAGATATTTTGGCAATATCGACTCCGTCAATGATTACCTGGCCGCGTGTCGGCTCTATCAGACGATTGAGAAGGCGAACCATAGTGGATTTTCCTGAACCGGAAAGCCCCATGATGACAAATATCTCGCCTTCTTCAATGGCCAGACTGGCATTCTTAACGCCTAAAGAGAGTCCGGTTTTTTCCAGTAACGCTTCTTTACTGATGCCCTTATCAATATATTTAAAAGCACGCTCGGGATTCTCGCCGAATACTTTATAAAGATTCTTTGCTTCTAATTTAACTGCCATGCAATTTGAATATCCTGGTTGGTTAATTATTTTCGCTAATACTTGTCCTGGTGAAATTAAAGCGGCCTATACCCTAACATACTTAGAATCTCAGGCAACCCTTTGCGCGGCGCTGAGTGTCATGCTTTGAGATGCGGATCTCGCGTCAGGTCAGAAGGGTCAGGGGCTACGGGGAAATAATTGCAGGCTAAAAAAAGATGAAATAAGTGAGCAGGGGCGCGCGGTTTTGCCATTATTTTCTGCTGGATGCCGGTGATAAATTACAGGCGAAGAAATGGAAAATAGCCATTATTTATAGCGAAAGTTCGCAGAGAAATAACCGTTATTTTAATGGCTGACGCGTTAGAGAGGAAAAGGGCGCGGAGGTGCGCCCAAACGTTATTTAAAAGTCCCAGTCTTCATCTTCGGTATCCACCGCTTTGCCCATTACATATGAGGAGCCGGAGCCGGAAAAGAAATCGTGATTCTCATCAGCATTTGGTGACAGCGCGCTTAAAATCGCCGGGTTAACCTGGGTCATTTCTGCCGGGAACAGCGCCTCATAACCCAAATTCATTAGCGCCTTATTGGCGTTATAGTGCAGGAAGGCTTTGACCTCCTCCAGCCACGGCGTTTCGCCATATAACGCCTCGGTGTACGCCATCTCGTTGTCATACAGCGCCATCAGCAGCTCAACGGCAAACTGCTGCAGCGCATCACGACGCACCGGATCGGCTTTTTCCAGTGCTTTCTGATATTTATAGCCTATATAGTAGCCATGCACCGCTTCATCACGAATAATCAGGCGGATAAGGTCGGCGGTATTCGTAAGCTTGCCACGGCTTGACCAGTACATCGGCAGCCAGAAACCGGAATAGAAAAGAAACGACTCAAGAAAGACGCTGGCGATCTTCTTTTTCAGCGGATCGTCGGCGCAGTAGTGCTGGTGGATCAGATCGGCTTTATTCTGCAACGGGCCGCAGCTTTCGCTCCAGCTATAGGCAGCATCCACTTCGTTAACCGGACAAAGCGTAGAGAAAATCGAGCTGTAAGAGCGCGCATGTACCGCTTCCATAAAGCTGATATTGGACATCACCGCCTCTTCGTGCGGCGTTAGCGCATCAACCATCAGCGCAGGTGCGCCGACGCTGTTTTGCAAGGTGTCCAGTAGCGTCAGGCCGGTAAAAACGCGGATCGTCAGCTGCTGCTCTGTTTTGCTCAGGCTATTCCATGCCGGTAAGTCGTTAGAAAGCGGCACCTTCTCCGGCAGCCAGAAATTGGTGGTCAGGCGGTTCCAGACCTCCAAATCTTTCTCATCGTCGATGCGGTTCCAGTTTATCGCCTGGATGCGCTTAAGGTTTTGCATAACTCGATCCATCAATTCAGTTTATAGCGAGCAGGAAACGCAACCCTGCACCTCAGTGCCTTCCAGCGCCATCTGCCGCAGGCGAATGTAATAAAGGGTTTTGATCCCTTTCTTCCATGCGTAGATCTGAGCGCGGTTAATATCGCGCGTGGTGACGTTATCGCGGAAGAACAGCGTCAGCGACAGCCCCTGATCGACATGGCGGGTCGCTTCCGCATAGGTATCGATAATCGCCTCCGGGCCAATCTCATACGCATCCTGCCATTGCGCGAAATTCTCATTGGTCAGGAAGGGAGCCGGATAGTAAACGCGTCCGGTCTTGCCCTCCTTACGGATTTCGATGCGCGAGACGATAGGATGAATGCTCGACGTGGCGTGATTGATATAAGAGATCGATCCGGTTGGCGGGATCGCCTGCAGATTTTGGTTGTAGAGGCCGTCGCGCATCACCGCTTCCCGCAATGCTATCCAGTCCGCCTGGGTCGGCAGGGCGATGCCTGCCCCGGCAAACAGTTGGGCAATGCGCCCGGTACGTGGTAGCCAGGCCAGCTCAATGTAGCGGGTAAAATAGTCGCCGCTGGCGTAGCGCGACTGTTCAAAACCGGCAAAGCGCTGCTTTCTCTCTCGCGCCAGCTGGTTTGACGTGCGCAGCGCATGGTAAGTGATGCAGTAAAAATAGAGGTTGGTAAAATCCAGCGCCTCCGGCGAACCGTAAGCGATCCCTTCCCGCGCCAGATAACCGTGCAGGTTCATCTGTCCAAGGCCAATGGCATGTGATTGCGCGTTGCCATGCTCTATTGAAGGCACCGAGTGAATATGGCTCATATCGGATACGGCGCTCAGGCCGCGCACCGCGATCTCAACGGTACGCGCCAGATTGCCGGAATCCATCGCGTGGGCAATATTCAATGAGCCGAGATTACAGGAGATATCCTTCCCGATATGGCGATAGCTGAGATCGTCATGGTAGCTGGAAGAGCTATTCACCTGCAGGATCTCCGAGCAGAGATTGCTCATATTGATGCGGCCCTGCACCGGGTTGGCGCGGTTAACCGTATCCTCGAACATCAGATAGGGATAACCCGATTCGAACTGGATCTCCGCCAGCGTCTGGAAGAACTCGCGCGCATCGATAAAGGTTTTACGGATACGCTCGTCCGCCAGCATCTCATCATATTTTTCGCTGACGCTGATGTCGGCAAACGCCTGGCCATACAGGCGCTCTACGTCATACGGCGAGAAAAGGGCCATGGGCTGATTCTCTTTCGCCAGACGGAAAGTAACATCCGGGATCACCACGCCGAGCGACAACGTTTTGATACGGATTTTCTCATCCGCATTTTCCCGTTTGGTATCAAGAAAGCGCAAAATATCGGGATGATGGGCATGCAGATAAACTGCGCCTGCACCCTGGCGCGCCCCAAGCTGATTGGCGTAGGAAAAGGCGTCTTCCAGCATTTTCATTACCGGGATCACGCCGGAAGACTGATTTTCAATACGCTTAATCGGTGCGCCCGCTTCACGCAGGTTAGAGAGCAGGAAGGCCACACCGCCGCCGCGTTTTGACAGCTGCAGCGCGGAATTTACCGCGCGACCAATCGACTCCATATTGTCTTCGATACGCAATAAAAAGCAGGAGACCAGCTCGCCGCGCTGCTGCTTGCCGCAGTTAAGAAACGTTGGCGTTGCCGGCTGGAAGCGGCCGGAAAGCATCTCTTCCATCAGCGCCGTGGCTAATTTGCTGTCGCCCTGCGCCAGCGTCAGCGCCACCATACAGACGCGGTCGGGAAAATCTTCGAGGTAGCGTTTGCCGTCGAACGTCTTGAGCGCATAGCTGGTAAAAAATTTCCAGGCGCCTAAAAAGGTGTCAAAGCGAAAACCCCAACCCGCCGCCCGCTCAAACAGCTGGCAGACAAATTCAAAGGGATAAGCGTTCAACACGTCCGCTTCGTAGTAGCCTTCCGCTACCAGATACTGCAGCCGCGCCGTGAGCGAGTCGAAAGACACGCTGTTGGGGATCACCTGCTGCAGCCAGAACTGGCGCGCCGCCTCACGATCTTTATCAAACTGGATATTCCCCTGCTCATCATAAAGATTGAGCATGGCGTTCAGCGCATGATAATCGGGCGCTAGCTGTGGGCTGTCTGTTGTTGCCAAAATTGGGTCACTCCCGCTTTAACGTTGGCGATATCGTCAGGGGTTCCCATTAGCTCGAAGCGGTAAAGGTAGGGAACCTGACATTTTTGCGCAATGATGTCGCCAGCCAGGCAAAAGCCTGCGCCGAAGTTGCGGTTGCCTGCGGCAATCACGCCGCGCAACAGCCGACGATTGGCTGCATCATTAAGAAACTGAATAACCTGAGCGGGTACCGCGCCGCGCACGCTACCACCGCCGTAGCTGGGTACCACCAGAATAAAAGGCCGATCTACCTGCAGGCGTTGCGCTTTATCTAACGGAATGCGGCGCGACGGCAGGCCGAGCCGGGTAACGAACCGGTGGGTGTTTTCCGACTGGCTGGAGAAGTAGACCAGCATGCGATCACCCCAGCGCCCGCTGCGGCTGCGCCAGACGCATCAACTTATCGGGGCGGAAACCGCTCCAGTGTTCACCATCGACCATCACAACCGGTAGCTGACGGTAGCCCAACGCCTTCAGGTTCTCGATAGCGTCAGGCTCGTCGTCCAGATTAATCAACTGCCAGGTCAATCCCAGTTTATCCATCATGTTTTTGGTGGCGGTGCACTGCATACAGTTGTTTTTAGTGTAAATAGTAATGAGCATGATTCGTATTTCCTTTAGGCGTCCTGAAACCCTGTGCTACATTATGCGCCACACGACACGCCTGCCACGTGGTGATTACAAGGTGTTGTGTGTTCTTGATGATTTTAATACTAGATGTAGCGTTTTTGATTTTCAACCATGGAGATTTCAGGCCTAACGGCAAATCATGGCGCAGGGCGCGCCAGCGCTGGAAAAAATTTTCAGACAAAAAAATCCCCGCACGTGGCGGGGAGAGAATGCAGAGCGGGGTGATTAGCGACGAGAAGCCAGCAGCGCGCCGATAAAGATACCGATAGCAGCACCAACGCCTGCGCCGTGCCAGGGTTTATCATGAATCCAGGTATCAACCTGCTGGCCTGCGTCGCGCGCAGCCTGACGTACGCGGCTACGCCCATGAATTTTAGCGCGGGTCTCTTTCAGCAGCGCTTCTGCTTTGCTGCGCGCTTCCTCAATATCCTCTTTGGTTTTGCTGCCGTAGGATTTGAGTAAATCGTCCAGCGCATCCGCCAGTACAGAAACGTCCTGATGCACGTCTAATTCGTCATTTTTTACCGTTTGTTTAGACATTTTTCCTCTCCCTTTGCTGAATAACGTAATACTTAGTGTAGACCATTCCCTGTAAGCGCAGCGCTAAAGGTCTCCGGCAGCGGACTTTCTGGATAATTCTGAATGTCCCTGGCTGCTGCGCTGATGTAAGGTTGCGAAGCTTTATAAGATTGAGAGGATCAAGCATGTATTTACGACCAGATGAGGTGGCACGCGTTCTGGAAAAAGCTGGCTTTGAAATGGATACCGTGACGCCGAAAACCTATGGCTACCGCCGTGGCGAAAACTATGTTTACGTCAACCGCGAAGCGCGCCTGGGGCGAACCGCACTGGTCATTCATCCGACGCTGAAAGAAAAAAGCCTGAATTATGCGGACCCGGCGTCAGATATCAAGACCTGCGATCACTACACGCGCTTCCCGATGTACCTTGTGGGTGATACTCAGGATCACTACGGCATTCCGCACGGTTTTAGCTCGCGCGCCGCGCTGGAACGCTATTTACAGAGTATGTTCGATTAACGTCTTTCCCACAGGGCGTTAAGCTATCGCGTTTGCTACGTTGCATTCTGCTGCATGGACAGGTATAAACTTTGCCACATTTAGAAGTTTAGACGTCCATACGGATAAGAAACCATGCAGTCAGAACAGCCGCAAGGCGGACAATTTAAACGCAGTATGAAAGCGCGCCATTTGGTGATGCTTTCCCTGGGCGGTGTGATTGGCACCGGTCTGTTTTTCAATACCGGCTATATCATTTCCACTACCGGTGCGGCAGGAACGCTACTGGCGTACCTGATCGGTGCGCTGGTGGTCTGGCTGGTGATGCAGTCGCTGGGCGAGTTGTCGGTGGCGATGCCGGAAACCGGTGCTTTCCACGTGTATGCTTCCCGCTACCTGAGTCCTGCTACCGGTTATACCGTCGCCTGGCTCTACTGGCTGACCTGGACCGTCGCGCTGGGTTCCAGCCTGACGGCGGCCGGCTTCTGTATGCAGTACTGGTTTCCACAAACGCCGGTCTGGCTCTGGTGCCTGGTTTTTTGTCTGGCGATCTTTCTGCTGAATGTCATTTCTACCCGCTTCTTCGCTGAAGGGGAGTTCTGGTTCTCGCTGATCAAAGTGATCACCATTCTGGCATTTATTGTTCTTGGCGGCGGCGCGGTATTTGGCCTGATCCCGCTAAAAGATGGCACGCCCGCGCCGTTTTTCCATAATCTCACCGCCTCCGGCTGGCTGCCGCACGGCGCGTTGCCGATCCTGATGACCATGGTGGCGGTTAACTTCGCCTTCTCCGGCACCGAGCTGATTGGCATTGCCGCCGGTGAAACGGAAAATCCGCAAAAAGTGCTGCCGCTGGCGATTCGCACTACCGTTGCGCGGCTGATTATTTTCTTTATCGGTACCGTACTGATTCTGGCGGCGCTGATCCCGATGGAGCAGGCGGGCATCGTGAAAAGCCCGTTTGTTCTGGTGTTTGAAAAGATTGGTCTCCCCTGGGCGGCGGATATTTTTAACTTTGTTATCCTGACGGCCATCCTCTCGGCGGCTAATTCCGGCCTCTATGCCTCAGGGCGCATGCTGTGGTCATTGTCTAATGAAGGCACGCTGCCGCGCTGTTTTTCGCGCCTGACGCGGCGGGGTATTCCGCTGGTAGCGATTAGCGCCAGTATGCTGGGCGGTCTGCTGGCGCTGTTCTCCAGCGTGGTGGCGGCCGATACCGTTTATGTGGCGCTTTCCGCTATCTCCGGCTTTGCCGTGGTAGCGGTCTGGCTCAGCATCTGCGCATCCCATTACGCTTTCCGGCGTCAATACCTGCGCGAAGGGCGACCGCTCTCCGGGCTGCAATTTCGCGCGCCCTGGTTTCCGCTGACGCCGATTCTGGGTTTTGCGCTCTGTCTGCTGGCCTGTGTCGGGCTGGCTTTCGATCCGGAACAGCGCATCGCGCTATGGTGTGGTTTGCCTTTTGTGGCGATCTGCTATGGTGCTTACTGGCTAACAAAACGTAACAAGCGGGAAAGCGCTAAGGAAACGGAACATGCTATTTGATCCCATTGCCGATCTTCTCCAGCGTCGCGATACGCTGATTCTGGATGGCGCGCTGGCAACGGAGCTGGAGGCGCGTGGATGCCAGCTGGCCGATGCGCTGTGGTCAGCCAAAGTGCTAATGGAAGATCCACAGTTGATTTATCAGGTGCACTACGACTATTTTGCCGCCGGGGCGCAGTGCGCCATCACCGCCAGCTATCAGGCGACGCCGCAGGGCTTTGCCGCCCGCGGCCTGAGCGAGCTACAGTCACGCGAGCTGATTATCCGCAGCGCTGAGCTGGCGTTGCGTGCGCGCAACGACTACCTGGCGCAGCAACCGCAGGCGGCACCGCTGCTGGTGGCGGGATCGGTAGGGCCTTACGGCGCTTTTCTCGCCAACGGCGCGGAATATCGCGGCGACTATGCGTTGCCGCAAGAAGAGATGATGGCGTTTCATCGCCCGCGCGTCGAGGCGTTGGCCGGTTCCGGCATCGACCTGCTGGCCTGTGAAACGCTGCCTTCTTATGCCGAGCTTGAGGCGCTGGTGACGCTGCTGGCGGAATTCCCCACCATGCCTGCCTGGTTCTCGTTTACCCTGCGCGACAGTGAACATCTGTCCGACGGTACGCCGTTAACGGCGGTGTCAGCATTACTCAATGATTGTCCGCAGGCGGTGGCGCTGGGCATTAACTGCATCGCACTGGAAAAGGTGACGCCAGCGCTCGTTACGCTGCGCCGTTTAACGTCGAAGCCGCTACTGGTTTATCCCAATTCCGGCGAGCAGTACGATGCGGTCAGCAAAAGCTGGCACAGCGCCCCTGCGGGCTGTTCGTTGCAGGATAAGATGAGTGAATGGCTGCACGCAGGCGCGCAGATTATCGGCGGCTGCTGCCGTACCACGCCGCAGGATATCGCCGCGCTGGCGCGTGGCTGCCTCCATCAATAACGCTTTTTTCCCCTTCTGGTGCCTGGAAAGGAATTCGGGCACTAAGGAAAAGTGACGCGTTGCCGATTAAACTAGTACCAAACCGTAAAATTCAGGAAAGCGTATGAAACGCCTGTTACTGGCGCTGGCGGCGGCAACGCTGCTCAGCGGCTGCGCCACTATTGTCGGCTCGGAAACGCAAAGTGTGCGAATCGATTCGATTCCGCAGGGTGCAACCTTTGTCGTACAGGATGAAACCGGACGTGCGGTGGCGGAGGGGGTGACCCCAAAAACCGTGGTGCTGGAGAAGTCTAACGGCCGCTATTTCGGTAAGAAGAGCTATCTGGTGATGATGGAGCGTCCCGGTTACGTTCCGCTAACGCTGCCGTTAAGAGAGAAGGCGAACCTGTGGTATATCCTGGGTAATATTCCGTTGGGTGGCTTCCCTGGCTGGCTGCTGGTGGATCCGTTTTACGGCGGCATGTATAACATCGTCCCCGACCAGATCCAGCCGGTGATCAACCCGGTCGGCGCACGCGCCGGCTGATAAATCGCTAACGGTTGCAGCGTGCAGGTTTAACCCGCACGCTGCTTATCTTTTACTGGGCGGTGGGTTTTACCATCGCACCGGGATGGGTTTTATGCCTCTCCAGATACTGATGCTGGAAAATACACATGCGAATAGTGTTACGGTATTCACCATTAATAAAAAATTCGTGCCGCAGTACGCCTTCGATCTCAAAGCCCAGCTTGCTGTAAATATGGATCGCCTTTTCATTCTCCTGATCAACAATCAGGTAGAGTTTATACAGGTTCAGCACAGAAAAGCCGTAGTCCATTGCCAGCTTCGCCGCCTGACTCGCCAGCCCTTTGCCCTGGTGCAGGGGATCGATAATGATCTGGAACTCGGCGCGCCGATGCACATGATTGATCTCTACCAGCTCAACCAGTCCCACTTTTTCGCCGCCGTTTTCCACCACAAAGCGGCGCTCGCTCTGATCGTGAATATGTTTGTTATAGAGATCGGACAGCTCAACAAACGCCTCGTACGGCTCCTCGAACCAGTAACGCATCACGCTGGCGTTGTTATCCAGCTGATGTACAAAGTGCAGATCCTCCCGCTCAAGCGGACGTAATTTCACGCTCATACCCACATCCTGGTAAAAAAGTTTTTTTATTTTAACGTCGCGGCACGGCGCTAAGAAGGCAGCCCGTTATCATTCAGGCTGCCGGATAGTCAGCACACGCCAAAGTCGCCATCTTCATGATAAGGATTAACTGAACTGGCTGGGATCTCGATCTCTTTTTTATCCGCATCGTCAAGGCGGGCGCACCAGAGCATTTCGCCTTCGACGCGCATTACCTGCATTTTGGGGCCGCCGGTTTTGGCCTGGACGAAATCATCTTTCTGAAACATGTTGTCCCTCCCTCATTCTTTGTTAGTTACATTTTTTCTGCCGCCCGTCAGGCCCGCTGCACGTGGGTTAGCCCTGCATGACAAGGCAATAGCGCCGCCGCCAACAGGCGATACGCAGCGGGTTAACTATACTGATAGTACATTTCAGTAAAACCGGAGGAAAAATGACGATTCATAAGAAGGGTCAGGCACACTGGGAAGGCGATCTAAAACGCGGTAAAGGCACAGTCTCTACTGAAAGCGGCGCGCTGAGCCAGCAACCGTACGGTTTTAATACCCGCTTTGAAGATCAACCGGGCACTAACCCGGAAGAGCTGATTGGCGCAGCGCATGCCGCGTGCTTCTCAATGGCGCTCTCTATGATGCTGGGTCAGGCAGGCCATACGCCGCAGAGTATTGATACCACGGCGGATGTTTCGCTGGATAAGCAGGGCGAAGGCTTTGCTATCACCAAAATTGCTCTCGACAGCCATATTAAGCTACCAGGAATTGATAACGCCGCCTTTGATGAAATCATCAATAAGGCCAAAGCGGGCTGCCCGGTTTCACAGGTGCTGAACGCCGAAATCACCCTGAACTACAAGCTGGAAAACTAATCCTTTTCCCTGGCCGCGCCTGTATCCGCAGGGCGGCTGTTTTACCCTGCCAGCCTGCACCAATCCCTGCTGTTACCCACGTTCTTTGAGAGCAAAAGCGTGTAGTTTTACTCGTCATCAGCGCAGAGATCGCTATACTGCCCGCTTTAAATGCCGCAAGGGTAAGGAATCATCGCGATGATAAATAATGACGTACTGCGTAGCCTGCGCTACATGCTAAAGCTCAACAATAATGACATGGTCGCGATCCTGGCGCTGGCCGATATGGCGATTCCCGTTGAGCAGATGGCCAGCTATATGCTGAAAGAGGAAGAAGAGGGCTTTGTTGTGTGTCCCGACGTGCTGATGAGCGGCTTCCTGAACGGCCTGATTTATCATAAGCGCGGCAAAGATGAGAGTATGACGCCGCTGAAAGTTGATCGCCGCATAAATAACAACATTATTCTTAAAAAGCTGCGCATCGCCTTCGCGTTGAAAACTGACGATATTCTGGACATTCTCACTTCTCAGCAATTCCGTATCTCTATGCCGGAAATTACCGCCATGATGCGGGCGCCGGATCACAAAAACTACCGCGAATGCGGCGATCAGTTTCTGCGTTATTTCCTGCGCGGCTTAACCGCACGCCAGCGTCCGGCTTCAGACGCCCGGTAAAAAGCGGCTCCAGCCCAGTTTCTTAAGGTTTCCCCGGTGATGATCGGGGAACAACGTTTTCCCCTCACTAAATCCGCCTCTTTACCTTTTACTGTCACTCATCCGCTTCTCTCCAGACAATTCTGTAATACGCATTTACATCCGTAATGAAAATGATTAAATTTCTCATTCTCATTGTTGGCGGTGAAATGATTTTTTACGTATCCATTGGATCCGCTAAGCCGACAGGGATTGATATTGCGCCAGACATTTACTGGCTCAGGGAAAACTGCCTTAGCGTAGGCCTTATTCAGATTGAGAAAGCGCATACGGTCGGGCAAACGGAAAAATAAAAACTCTCGAAGGTAAAAAATGCGTCTGATTTCAGTTAATACCGGGGAAATCCGCCTTAGCGGAAACATGAAAGCCAAACGGACTATCACTTCTCTGGCCGCGTTGATCGCTATCGCGCTGCACGGCCACGCGGCGTATGCGGCTGTGCAGGAAGAGACGCTGGTGGTGGATGCCGCTGCCGAAAGCGAAGATAACCCAACGCAAAACGATTACAGCGTGCCGGTCACCCAGGCGGGCACCAAAATGACCTTAACCGCGCGTGATATTCCGCAATCGGTTAGCATTGTCAGCAAACAGCGCATGCAGGATCAGCAGATGCAGTCGCTGGGCGACGTATTAAAAAGCACCACCGGCGTATCGGAGAAAGTAGCCGATCTCGATCGCAAAACTTTCTATTCACGCGGGTTTATGATTGATAACTACCTGGTTGATGACATTCCAACCGTGTTTGAAGAGCGCTGGAACCTGAACGACGCCTCTTCCGATACCGCTATGTATGACCGTATCGAAGTAGTACGCGGCGCGACCGGCCTGATGAGCGGCACCGGCAACCCGTCAGCGTCGGTGAATATGATCCGTAAGCATGCCGACAGCCGCGAGTTTGTCGGCAATGTCTCCGCCAGCTACGGCAGCTGGGACAAACAGCGCTACGTGGTTGATCTCTCTGCGCCGTTAACCGAATCAGGCAACGTACGTGGACGCGTGGTGGCCGGTTATCAGGACAGAAACAGTTATATCGATAACTACAGCAACAACAGAAAATTCATTTATGGCGTGGTGGATGCGGATCTTACCGATTCCACCACCTTATCGGTGGGTTACGATTACCAGGAAGATAATGCCGACCGCCCAACCTGGGGTGGCTTACCGCGCTGGTATAGCGATGGCAGCCTGGTCAGCTACGATCGCAGCGACAATACCGCGCCTGACTGGGCCTATCGTAATACCGAATCCCGACGCGTATTCGCCACGCTGAAACAGCGCTTCGACAACGGCTGGCAGTTCACCCTGAACGGCACCCATGCGGAAACCAAACTCGACAGCAAGATGCTCTATCTTGATGGCTTCGTTGATAAAAACAGCGGACGTTTGGTCAGCCCTTACGCGAGTTCTCCTGGCTATGACGATCTTGTCGGCGGCACCGGCTATAACACCGGTACGCGCAAAGTGCATGCGCTTGACGCTTTTACCAGCGGCCCTTATCAGCTGTTTGGCCGTCAGCATGAGCTGATGACGGGCATAAGCTACAGCCGTCAAAACAACCGCTATTACAATGCCTACGATAACCTCTCACCGGAGGAAGTCGGCGATTACAACAACTGGAACAGCGGTTTCTCTGAAACTAACTGGGGTGCGCTAAGCCTGGCGCAGGCTGATACGGTGCATCAGAAGTCAGCCTATCTGGCGACGCGCATTTCGCTGGCCGATCCGCTGAACCTGATTGTGGGCGCGCGCTATACCAAGTGGAGCACCAGCACGCTGACCCAGGAGCTGGCGAAGAATCGCGTTACGCCATATGCAGGCCTGGTGTATGACATCAATGATACCTGGTCCGCTTACGCCAGCTATACCTCGATCTTTAATCCGCAGACCAATCGCGATATTAACGGCAGCTATCTGAATCCGGTCACCGGCAAAAACTATGAAACCGGGATCAAAGCGGACTGGCTGAACAGCCGTCTGACCACCTCGCTGGCGCTGTTCCGCATTGAGCAGGATAACGTCGCGCAGACTACCAATCAGATAATCCCGAACACCGCCAACGAGCAGGCTTATTACGCCGCGCAGGGCACGGTCAGCAAAGGCATTGAGTTTGAGATTAACGGCGCGGTCACCGATAACCTGCAAATGACTTTCGGCGCAACGCGCTACGTGGCGGAAGATGGCGACGGCAAAGCCGTGAATCCGATGCTGCCGCGTACCAGCCTGAAGCTGTTTGCCGCTTACAATGTGCCAGCCTTAAGAGAGTTAACGCTGGGCGGCGGCGTTAACTGGCAGACGCATGTCTGGCAGGATGTTGCCGCGCCGCAGGGCAACGGTAACTGGCGGGCAGAGCAGGGCAGCTATGCGCTGGTGGATCTGTTTGGTCGCTACCAGTTCACCAAACAGTTCTCGGTGCAGGCGAACCTGAATAACCTGTTTGATAAATCCTACGATACCAGCGTAAGCCAGTATCAGGTTTACGGCGCGCCGCGTAACTTCTCCGTTACCGCCAACTATAACTTCTAACCCAGACTGATGGCTCCGTACAGGAGCTATCGCTTTTCTGCCGCTCCTGAGCCAGGCCGATTCTGGCTCAGGAGCGGCTATTTATCCCTTCTGTGTTGCATCTCTCTACGCTGGCGGCAGCTCAACGTGCATACTTCGTCATCCGGCGAAGCATTCGCTCCGCGCCTGCGGCAAGCTGGCGTTTTCAATCAGAAGGAGCCGACCATGTTTGCCGTGATTTTTGAAGCCGAACCTTATCCATCCCAAAGACAGCGCTATCTTGATCTGGCAGCCGATCTTAAGCCGCTGCTCATGCATATCGATGGATTCATCGCTATCGAACGTTTTCAAAGCCTGACCCGGCCAGAGAGGATCTTATCTCTCTCCTGGTGGCGGGATGAAGAGGCGATTCTCGCCTGGCGGCGTCAGGAAGAACACCGGGCGGCGCAGCAGGCGGGGCGCGTTGATATTTTCAGCCATTACCGACTGCGGGTTGCGGCTGTAATGCGTGATTATGGTAAAAACGAGCGCGGGCAGGCGCCACAGCCGGAGAAGGAACCACATAATGGAGCTTGATTTCGCCACGCTGCTGCTGGCTGGTACAACCTTTCTGTTAGCTGGTCTGGTTAAGGGCGTAACCGGTATGGGCCTGCCGACGGTAGCGATGGGCGTGCTGGGATCGTTGCTTTCTCCGGCCACTGCCGCCGCGATGCTGCTGTTACCTTCATTTGTCACCAATATTTTCCAGCTAAGCGGCGGCGGTCATTGCGGCGCGCTTATCCGGCGACTGTGGCCAATGCAGTTAGCGATCGTTAGCGCCACACTGTTGAGTTGCGGATGGCTGGCTAAAGGGCAGAGTGATTATACGCAACTGGCATTAGGCGTGGCGCTGATGGTTTATGCGCTCTGGACGCTGACCGGGCGCAGCCTTACCGTTTCGCCGCGCGGTGAATCTCTTTTTTCGCTGCCGGTGGGCATCATGACCGGTCTGTTGACCGGTGCTACCGGCGTTTTTGTTATGCCCGCCGTGCCCTGGCTACAGGCGCTGGGGCTGGAAAAAGATGAGCTGGTGCAGGCGCTGGGGATCTCTTTCACCAGTTCGACGCTGGCTCTGGCCGCCGGGCTATGGTGGCATGGGGCATTGCCCTCTGCCTCTTTGGGCATATCAGGATTAGCGGTGATCCCGGCGCTGATCGGGTTGTTTGCCGGGCAGCGTTTGCGTCGCTTTATTTCTCCGGCAGTGTTTAAACGCTATTTTTTGATTTGCCTGCTGGCGTTGGGGCTTGAGATGGTGGTTCGGATCCTCTGAAATTAATGTATCAGCTCGCGTCACGGTAAAAGGTGAAAACAATATGGCATTACGCAGCGAAAAGAGTGCGGACACGCAGGATCTCTGTCAGCCGGAAGATCTGTTGGCAGCAACGGCGGCCATTATGGCAGATAAGTCGCGCGCCCGTATGCTATGCGTATTGATGGATGGACGCGCCTGGACGGCAACGGAACTGAGCGCCGCGGCGGATATCTCCCCCTCAACGGCCAGCGCTCATCTGGCGAAACTCACCGCGCAACGGTTTGTGGTTTGCCTGGCACAGGGAAGGCATCGCTATTACCGTTTAAGCAGCGTGGCCGTGGCCGATCTGTTAGAAAGGTTGATGGAAATCTCCTGGAGCGGCCAGGCCGCGCCGCGTATTACCACGCCCGATTATCTGCGCCGTGCCCGAACCTGTTATGACCATCTGGCCGGTGAGGTGGCGGTTAACCTGTACCAGGGGCTAACCGAGCGCGGCTGGCTCACGGTAGATGGCAACAGACTCACCGGGACAGGGAATAGAGAGCTGACAACATTGGGAGTGGCGATGCCGCCCTCTGGTTTGCGCCGAAAATTCAGCTGTGCCTGCCTGGACTGGAGCGAACGCCGTTACCATCTCGGCGGGGCGCTGGGCGCTGCCTTGCTCAGCTGGTTTGAACAGCAGCGCTGGATAGAAAAGGATGTTGGCAGCCGCTGCGTACATATCACTGCCAAAGGCGCAGCGGGCTTAAAGCGGCATTTCGGCGTTAATGCTGTTTAGCGCCGCAACTGCTGAGCGTTATGCTAACCTCGCCCCACGGTTACTTGCCTGCAAGCTGGCATCCATGATCCTGAATCTCTTCCGCTGAGACCCCAGTCGTCTGGGTTCCTGCGCCAGCTAACAGGATGAAATCCCCCGGTCCCCGGTTTACCAGCGCCGCTCCCGTATACGCCAGGCTTCCTTTTTCCTGCGCCACTTTGTCTGCTATCGATTTAAAAAGATTTTTACTGCTCAGCTCATTCAGGGTTACTTTTCTGTAATAGTAAGAATAAGGCGGGATAGTTAACTTTTTATCAGACCAGTCGCTGTTTATTTTACCCGGCGCTATATTTGAAAGGATCTCATTTGCCGCGTTGGATAAACAAGATATATGAATGTGAAGCTGGTCCTGGCTGCGGGCGTTGCTGGGGTTTATGGCTAAAGAAATAAAACGTTCCTGAACAGGTTGACCAAGACGCTCTGTTAAGAAGGTTCTGGCCTGCCATGCGTCATAAAGGTAATTTTGCTGGTTATCCTGTTGTAATTTAACATCCTCAATGCCACTAATCTTATCAGTTGGCAACAGAAGGTATTGATATTTATCACTATCCACCTTGTAGATGACAATTTTTTCATTCATGTCCACCAGGCTACATGGCTGGTAAGTATCGTTATTAAGATAGCCCGGTACGCAATGCTCATTCACCTTATTCCATAAAGCATTTCTGTCAGCGTAGGCGGCATGGGCAGTGAGCAGTAACGTCATCAGCGAAATCGATAAAGATATTAAACGTTTCATTGATTATTCACCCTGTATTTACTGACGTTAAGGTGGTCAGGCGGAACTACTCGCCTGGAATAACCCACATTTAATAAATTAACAGTACGATATGGCAACTATTTTTTGATAGGGCAGGGCGGCTCATTAGCGTGATGGATTCGCTGGCTGGCGGTATTTTACCGGTGTGGCCACCGGCCCCCAGCCAGAGCCATCAGCAAAAGCGCCATGTACCAGAACCACATTTTTTACCTGCTCAGTCAAAGCGTTTTGTGCGGAGACAGAGAGAACAACACTTAATGCCAGAACCGCATCTGTACTTTAAGTAGACTGGTCGTCTTAAAAACTGACCTGAAAAAACGCCACGAAGGCGCTTTTTATCTGCCTGCCCGGGTTAAAGGGCAGGGTGAAGCAATTTCTGCGTGGCTGACAGGGCTGCATCAAACGGCTGTACATCACGCATAATTTTTACCATGACGCTGCTCCCGAGCCAGAGTTGATAGAGGCTTTGGGCCAGCTCTGCAGGATCGCCTTTTGTATCAAGCGAACCGTCAGCAAGACCTGCTTTTATCGCTCCCGCCAGATGCTGCGTAATGGCAGCAGTACCGCGCCTGAGCGATTCGCGCATCGCTTCCGATAAATCGGCAACCTCGGCACCAAGCTTGACCGCCAGACACTTTCCCTGACAATCTTCAAATGACTGGTTATTGCGCCACTGATGAAAATATTCCATTAACCGTTGCGCTGCCGTAAGGTCCTGTCGGGAAAAAAGCACGCTCATCTCCGACAAGTAGTCTTCAAAATAGTAGTCAAGCAACGCTTCACCAAAAGCTTCTTTTGAACTGAAATAGTTATAGAAAGAGCCTTTCGGGACAGAAGCCGCCGTCAGGATTTCATTCAATCCTACGGCAGAAAAACCTTTTGCGGCCATAATACGGTAGCCGGCATCAAGAATATTCTGTCGGGTTCCTGCATTTTTTTGTGCTGTGGTTTTGTTCATGAATTAACCTTAGACCTAATTAGACCGGTCGTCTAAATAAATTTTACTTTTTTATTTTTAGCAGGCGAAAAGCTGGCACGCCAGCATGAGTATCAGGCATTCCGGCGCGTTCGGTCAGGCTTTGATTACCGTAACGCCTTTCGCGATAAAGGGCGACAGCAAATGCTCTGCGGTATTCTCTTCCACCACCATGGTATTAATCAGTGAAATATCGCCGATAACCCAGGCGGAAGCACTGTTCAATTTTTCCGGCGAGGCCAGCACGATGGTTTCCGCCGCCTTCTGTGAAAACGCGCGCTTGATGCATGACTCTTCATAGTCGCCGGTACTCAGTCCGGCATCGGCATGAATGCCGGTTACGCCCATAAAGAAAATATCCGCGCGCACGTTAGCGACATTTTCAATGGCTGCCGCGCCTACGGCAACCAGCGAATGTTTAAACAGCCGCCCGCCGATCATAATGACATCAATGAGCGGATGATCCGCCAGGCCAAGCGCAATGCTGGGGCTATGGGTAACCACGGTAATTTGCAGGCTGTGCGGTAAAAAAGTAATCAGCTCGGCGGTGGTGGTACCGCCGTCAATCATCACGACCTGCCCCGGCTCAATCAGCTCCGCTCCCCTTTTCGCAATAACACGCTTCGCATCCAGCCGCAGATTTTTACGTTCGGCAAAGGTTACGGTTGCGGCGGAGGCGGGCAGTGCCCCGCCGTGAACCCGCTGTAGCAGGCCTTCGGCAGAAAGCTCGCGTAAATCACGGCGGATGGTGTCCTCTGACACATTGAAGGCTTCGCTAAGATCTTTAGAGAGCACCTGTCCCTCAGCGGCGAGTTTTTGCAGGATAAGTTGTTTACGTTGCGACGTGAGCATCTGGCCTTTTTCCTGGTTGCACGAATTAACTTGAACATGCATGTTTGTGCACGCTAATATGCCGATCTTACCGACGGAGGAGCAATTATGCCAGCTAAACATGCAGAAGTGCGCATTCTTGACAGCAAAATCTTATCGGATGACTGGTATTTACTGAAAAAATATACCTTTGAGCTACAGCGCCGTGACGGCGAGTGGCAGCGGCAAAACCGTGAGGTTTACGACCGGGGCAACGGAGCGGTGATCCTGCTTTATAACCGCAGCAGGCAAACCGTTATTTTGACGCGTCAGTTTCGTTTTCCCGTTTACGTTAACGATCATCCCGGCCTGTTGCTGGAAGCGCCAGCAGGATTACTGGATAACCTCGATCCTGAAAAGCGTATTAAAGCCGAAGCGGAAGAAGAGACCGGTTATAAAGTTGAACAGGTGCAAAAGGTATTTGAAGCCTTTATGAGTCCAGGGTCGGTCACGGAAAAACTTTATTTCTTTATCGCCGAGTATAACGCCGGGCAGCTTTCCGGCGCAGGCGGCGGCATTAAAGAGGAGGGCGAAGATATTGAAGTGATCGAAATGAATTTTCAGCAGGCAATGAAAGCAATTGATAACGGTGAAATAACAGATGCCAAAACCATTATGTTACTCCAGTATCTTGCCCTGAAGGGCATCATGTGAGGTGAATATGGCTGCAGAATTAATCCTTATTGCCGGACCGTACCGTAGCGGCACGCAGGGCGATGAAACCCTGATCGCCAGGAATCTTCATCGGCTGGAAGCGGCAGCGTTGCAGGTTTATCAACGTGGGCATGTTCCTGTTATTGGCGAGTGGCTTGCGCTTCCTTTAGCCAAAGCGGCGGGTTCAGAATATCTGGGTGATGAAATTAGTGAATCAATGCTTTATCCGGTAGCTCACCGCTTAATTGCACAATGCGATGCGATATATCGTATTGAAGGAGAGTCAAAGGGGGCGGATAAAGATATTGAAGTAGCAGAACAACGGGGCTTAAAGATCTATCGCTCCCTTGCAGAAATAGAACCGGTATAAAAACGTGCGCTGTTACCAACAGATCTCTCAGCCCTGCGCCGGGAAGGTACGTTTTTAAAAAAGCCGGTCTGTCAGGAAAGACTTTTTTACCCGGCTACCATCAGCCTCTATTTCGGATACAAACAGGTTTTTTATTTAAAGAGGATGCCACGCATCCTCTTTTTCCGCTTAGTGCGCCTGCAGGAACGCCAGCAGATCGTTGTTCAGCTGATCCTGATGCGTCACAGCAAAGCCATGCGGCCCATTCTCATAGACTTTCAGTTCGGCATTCGCGATCATTCCTGCCGCTACTTTACCGGTGGTTTCAAACGGCACCACCTGATCGTTGCTGCCGTGGATCACCAGTGTTGGCACATCAATTTTCGCCATATCTGGCCGGAAATCCGTTTCTGAGAAGGCGGTTACGCAGTCCAGCGTGCCTTTCAGCGATGCCAGCAGCGCAATATTCAATGTCTGTGTTAGCACGCCGTCTGAAACCGTTTGTCCGGCATTAATACCATAGAAAGTTGGGGAGAACTCGCTAATGAACTGGGCACGATCTTTAAGCAATGCGCCACGAATTTCGCTGAAAAGACTTAGATCAACGCCCTGCGGATAATCCTCCGCTTTCCCAAAAATTGGCGTAACCGCGCCCAGAAGCACCAGTCCCGCTACGCGTGAAGTGCCGTAACGGCTGATATAACGCGCCACATCGCCGCCGCCCATTGAGAAACCAACCAGCGTTACCTCTTGCAGATCGAGGCTGGTAATTAAATCGTTAATATCAGAGGCAAAGGTATCGTAATCGTAGCCCTGCCACGGTTGATCCGAGCGGCCAAAGCCCCGACGGTCAAAGGCAATAACGCGATAGCCGCGTTCGGCAAGAAAATTGAGCTGGCTATCCCACATATCCGCATCCAGCGGCCAACCGTGACTGAACAGTACCGGCTTACCTGTACCCCAGTCTTTGTAATAGATCCGGGTGCCATCCTGGGTTCTGAAAGTGCTCATAGCAATCCTCATTTTGGTTATTTAACAAAAACGGACTCATGATCGTTTGCCAGGCGCGACCAGGTAACGAACGACGGGCAGCTTTCGCCGCGACAAGGCAGCTGGCTTACCTTCTGAATAGAAACGGTAAAGGCATGGGCGTCAACAGAATTGATGTAATAATCATCAGTCCGGAATGGATAACCAATTGATTTTAAGTGTTTACTTTACCGGGCTGGCCGTGAATTTTCAGGAAAATGCGTGATAAACAGTGGGAGTAACGCAAAATTGATCGCCGCAGCTTATCCATTTTCATCATGAAACAGGTTTAATTGATCTGCCGCAAGTTCAGTCTTTTCTTACTCTGCCAAATTATGGCGCAGAGGATGTTAAAAACCTTAGCAAGCGTGAGGAAATATTATGACAATGAAAATGGGCTTAGCTGGATTGTTGCTGGTGTGGTTGGTCTACGTAGGTTGGATGGTCAGTTATTACAGCAGCACCTTCAGTCTGTTCCAGTACTAAGGCAACAATGGCCTGCGCAAACAGGCCGTTTTGCTATTCCTTCCTCCCGGGCAGATGCGCATGTATCTCTTCTTCTGTTTCGGATCAAGAACGATCCGTAATACATTCAGCAAAAAATACCTGTACAGCTTTTGTTTTTTTGTATAGTTTAGCCTGCATCAACGCTAGCTTATTTTATAATCTGACCATGAGGCGCCAATGATGCCGCAGCAACGATGGACACCTGAAATCAACAAGGCACTTGCTCCGCGTTTTGAAATGGCAGATATGGATATCCCTACTCAGCAGGAAACGCTGGGACAGATCGTCGCTGATATTTTAAGAGCGGGACAGAGTGTTAATCGCAAAGCGATTTGCGCCAGGCTGCTAACGAAACTGGATGGCGTATCCAGCAAGGAAATGGAAATGCACTATCATGGGCTGTTGGCTCTGGTGCTGGGGCGAGAGTAATGTTCCGACTTAAGTGCGCTCTCCAGTCTGTTTTTTTGTATCAATAATCTGTTTTCACGCTATGTATAGCTGCAGTAAAACTCTCCTGATTCTGACGTAGTTGTCGCCGTAAGGAACAGCTGGCGTCTGAAAAGCGCACCCGGTTATTCCGTATCGCCTGAATAACCGGTTTCCTTTAACATCAGCACAGGAGAGAGTTTGGATAAAGACGATTTTAAGAATGTGCATGTAGCCCTTGGCGAAGCGGTGATGTCGATTCTGGACAGCCAGAGTGCTTTAAGTAATCACGCCATCATGGATAAATTACAGCAGCTTGCCAAAAGCGAGACTGATGAAGAAAAAGTCATGTCTTACCGGGAGGCAAGAAAAGTATTCAGACACATCCCGCGGTCAGTGACGGGGCTCCGTCGAAAAGACGCCGGCAACACTGACGCAAAAATGGTTAAAATTCCGCAGAACCGCCTGGTGCTCCGAAGAGCGCGTAGCGAGAATCGCGAGGATAGAGACTAAATAAAATACCGGCAGGCTGCATAGTAGCCTGCCGGTATTTTTTATTAACCGATTGGCTTTTTCCCTGCTGCCAGCGGCACCGCTGAATTTTCTGACAAAGATTTCCTGCTGGCGAAAAAATGGATAAGGTGGATATCGGATCTGGCACTCAGCCAGACGATTTAATCCTCCTGGCGGAATGAAAAATGCCAAAATCCGTAAACAGCGACTGGATAAATTTGCAGCGGGAGCCTGAAACCAGCATCGAAAGCGTACATGCGCATTTCTATGGTCATGCTTATGATCCGCACGATCATGATGAGATGCTGGTGGGCGTGACGCAAACGGGGCTGCAGCGCTTTAACTGTCATCGTACGCTGCATACCAGCCGTCCCGGTCGGGTGATCCTGATTGAGCCGGGCGCGGTGCATGACGGCCACGCGCCAGTTTCAGAAGGCATTTGGTCAGTCACCCCATGCTTATCTGGTGCGGCTACGTACCGCCCGCATGCTGTTAACGCAGGGATTCAATCCGGCAGAGGCGGCAGCTCAGGTAGGCTTTGCCGATCAACGCCACTTTGGCCGCTGGTTCCGGCGCGCCTACCGCATCACCCCAGCCCAGTATCAGCATCAGTGCACAAACGTTCTATACGCGCGGGCACCACTTCTCTGATGATGGCTTCTGTTGTTAATCACCGGAGAGCCTGATTGATGTTTGATACCAAAGTCGCACTTATTGTTCGTCACGATCTGGCGATATGGCAGCGCCTGAACGTGGTGGCATTCCTTGCCAGCGGCGTGGCGTCTGCGGCGCCGGAGATGATGGGTGAACCCTATATTGATGCGCACGGCAATCGCTACGGCAATATGCTGGGCCAGCCGATGCTGATTTTTGAAGCCGATCTTAACGGCCTGCAGAGTGCCCATCGTAAAGGGCTGGAAAAAGAGCTAACGCTGATCCCCTATGTACATGCGATGTTTTCCACCGGGCATGATCATGCTAACCGCGAGGTTTTTCTGGCGGAGGATGCGGATAACCTGGATCTGGTTGGCCTGGCGCTACGCGGCCCTAAAAAGGCGGTAGATAAAGCGATAAAAGGGCTGGCGCTGCATAAGTAAGCCTGACGCGCAGACGGGTTAAAGCATCGCGGCGTTATCGCTGTTGGCAAACACTTATCGACAGCAGCCTAAAAATCAAAAGGCCGCAAAGGCGGCCTTTTATTAACAGGGATTAGGGCGTTATTCGCTGACTTTGTTTTTCAGATCGCTGGCGCCTTCTTTGGTCTTATTCCAGCCTTTCTCGGTGCCTTCTTTGGTAGCGTTCCAGCCTTTTTCGGTGCCTTCTTTGGTTTTATCCCATGCTTTCTGCGTACCTTCGCTGGCTTTGCTGCTCAGGTTATCGCTTTTCCCTTCTGCCGCATGCTCTGACTTCAGCTTCATCTCTTCGCCCTGATGCTGCGTCTGATGCAGCTTTTCTTTTGCGGTATGCGCGCCTTCATGCGCGGTAGCAACGGTGTCATCCGTAGCGTGGGTGGTTGCCGCAAAAACCGGAGAAGCCAGCAGCAGTGCAGATAGTGCCATGATTGTTTTTTTCATCTTTCCCTCACCAAATAAAGGTTATCAATCTAAAAGTATAGTTAACAATGGCACGATAAAGCGGTTTTCGCCTTCAGAATAACCTGTAAAAAACAGATCGCTGTTTCCTCGACGGTCATAAAAACAGGCACTGTTTACGCTGATCATCGCTTGCTGCTGACGTCTTCTTTACCGTCCGACATCGCTTTGCTCATCCGGACATGCCACCAGCAGTTTCCGCAGCAGCGTTTCCAGCGCTTTTTGCTGCTCAGGGTTTAGCGTTGCAAGCAGCGTCTGCTGCGTGGCGGTATGTACATAAAGCGCCTGCTCAATCTGGTCTGCGCCATGCCGGGTAAGGCCCACCAGCATGCTTCTGCCATCGGCTGGATCGGCGATGCGCTCGATTAATCCCTCCTGTTCCAGCCTGCTCAGCCGGTTAGTCATGGCACCAGAGGTCACCAGCAATGATTTATACAGCTGCGTTGGTGTAAGGCGGTAAGGTTCCCCGGCTCGCCTGAGCGTGGCCAGCACGTCAAATTCGCCTTCACGGAAGCCGAACGATTCCAGCGCGTTGGCCCGAGCCTTGCTGAGATGCTTTAACAGACGGAGCATACGGCCAAAAATCTTCATCGAAGAGGTATCCAGCTCCGGCATTGTTTCTTCCCACTGCCTGATTACAAAATCAATATGGTCCTGCATTTCTCACCTGCTGATAGTAAAGAGTATTTGTCGATGAATGCGGCGCGGCTTTTATTATCTGGGTATCTATCTTAACGTTAAGATAAATATCCGGTGCGCTTTCTGCCGGGTTGGCACCTTCCCTTAAGCCCTGTAGAGAGGCCCGCTATGAAAAAATCATTATCACTTCCCGTTATATTTGCTCTGACCGCTTTTCTTGTCGGGCTGAATCTGCGACCTGTCCTCTCCGCCGTTGGGCCGCTTTTTTCCCAGCTAAATAGCGCATCCGGGCTATCGGGCATCCAGTTTAGTTTACTCACCACTTTGCCCGTTATCATGATGGGGCTGGCTGCGCTTGGCGGCCCCGAGCTGTTACGACGAACCGGTAGCGTGCGCGGCGTCGCCGCCGGGCTGGCACTGCTGGCATTGGCCTGCCTGTTGAGAAAGTTCAGTCTCTCCTCATCATGGCTAATCGCCACCGCCTTACTGGCTGGCAGCGGCATCGGCATCGTCCAGTCATTACTGCCTGCGCTGATTAAGCAGAATTATGCCAGGTATTCCGCTACGTTAATGTCGTTATTTTCAACCGGCATTATGGCCGGTGCCGCCGTCGCCGCAGCCACCGCAGCGCCAATGTCCAGCGCGATCGGTACGGCAAACACTTTTGCCGCTGCCGGCTTGCCGGTGCTGCTGGCGCTGGGCGTTTGGACGCTGCAGACCAGACGTTCCGCCGCGCTACCGATGATGCAAGGCTATCACGTTCGTCTGACAGGACGCGCATGGCTGTTAATGTTCTTTTTTGGCATCGGAACCGGTGCCTATACGCTGGTGCTGGCCTGGCTGCCGCCTCTTTATATTCAGGCTGGCTGGAGCGCCCGCAGCAGCGGTTATATCCTGGCAGGATTAACGCTGACGGAAGTTGTGGCAGGTTTTATGGTAACGGCGGTTGTCCACCGTTTCCCGGATCGGCGCGGGCTGCTAATTATGGTTCTGCTGTTACTGTTAGCCGGGCTGGTCAGTTTGATCGTTGCGCCTGGCACTACGCCGATTCTTTCAACGTTACTTCTTGGCGCAGGTATTGGCGCACTGTTTCCACTTTCGTTAACAGTTACGCTGGACCACGCCGCTACTCCGTCGGAAGCGGGACGTCTACTGGCCTTCGTGCAGGGCGGCGGCTATCTGCTGGCCGCTCTGATGCCTTTGATCGCGGGAGTGGTGCAGGATCATACTGATTCTTTGGCTACCGCCTGGGTCATTATGAGTGTCGGCGTTATCCTGTTGATCTTTATCGTATCTCATCTTCGTCCAGTTCTTCGTCCAGTGAGGAAATAACAACCTTGTCAGGAGATAAAGCAGAGCTGCCTCCGTCTGCCGGCAGGCCAAATATATAGTCATTGTGCTCGAGAGGCGACGAGCAGGCAGCTCTGCGATTAGCTGATTTATCAAGGCTATTAAACCGACGGCTAATGTTTCAGGAAAAAGCGAGTGTTTTATGAAGCGTTACAGACGGTCATTAATAAAATCGACACGGTACTATAACATTCTGGATAAAATAGAGACGCACTGGGTGAGTGTTTCAGGATACTCAATAATAACCGGCACTTTGTGGTAGCTTAATCATAATAAAATTCAGCATAAAACTATATTGCAAGTACAATATTGGTGCCTGTTTTTTAAGATAGATAATCATGAGTGTTTTTTACGTTAGCCGTGGTTAGATCATTGATTATAAGGGGGATCCTGCGAAACCAGCTTGTTTAATTTATGTATGAGAGCACGCCCGTGCACTCAACCTGCACATTAGACATATGAAATTACGTTAAATATTTTTTACTGGCTTGACCTTGATAGATATTGCAAACATATTGAACTACTGAGTATTGTTCCTGATTTATATGAATATATAAGGTTAATTTTTAAAACCCCTAAAACATGAAAATGATATTGTCTCTTCCTCAAAATCAAGCCTGTACACTGGCAAGTTTTGCTATGTCAGCAGCAACTCTGATGTTTATAATGCATTTTCATCTGCTCGCTGGCGTTTTTTTTAGTTTTTTTATCTACAGCCTGCTTAGCTATAGTTCTAAAAAGCTAAAGAAATTTTTGCCTGAATCACTGGCTAATCTTCTGGCGGTTTTAATTGTACTTTGTCTGTTAGGTATTGGTTGTTTTTACCTTTTGACTAAAGGGGTAAACTTTTTTTCATCGGGATTTCCATCCAGCAGTGAACTTATCAACTCTTTTTCAGAAATTTTGAAAAGCGCCGGGAGTACATTTCATCTTTTCTCTGATATGGATATCCCTGAGTCATTTGATGAGTTTAAATATGCTGCAATTAAATTAATAAAGTATCATATTTCTACTTTTGCACTGGTAGGGAAAAATGCATTGCATCTTGCTGCAACAGTGGTGATAGGTTTAATTATCGCTTTAATGATTTTTTTGCAGCATGATTCACCCCCGTATTTCCAGGCACCTTTAACTCAACAGCTATCAAATCGAGTAAGTAATTTTTACCTGGCGTTTAAGAATTTTTTCCATGCTCAGATCAAGATTTCCCTGTTAAATACTTTTTTTACAACCATATTTCTTTTCCTTGTTTTACCTGTTGTAGACATTGCTCTCCCCTATAAAAAAACCATTATTCTGGCTACATTCTTTTTGGGCCTGCTCCCGGTAGTTGGCAACCTGATATCCAATACCATTATTACCTTTATTGCTTTATCAATATCATTGAAAGCGGCTCTGTTAAGTATTCTTTTTCTTATCATTATTCATAAGCTGGAATACCTTTTTAATGCTAATTTCCTGGGAAAGTCTTCAAAAGTTAACGTGTGGGAAATCATCCTTGCTATGGTTGTCCTGGAAACTGTATGGGGCATAGCGGGGGTTGTGGCAGCACCAGTTTTTTACTCTTACATCAAAACAGAACTTGCCCAACTAAAATTAGTTTAGAGTGTTTTATACAGCTAATGATGTAATGTGGCTAAAATGGCATTAATTAAATTTTGCTTTGGTACACTGCCATACAGGTTACATGGCAGTGTAAACCACAAAATGCCAGTTTGTTAAAACCTGAGCGCAAGTAAAGATATGTCAGTAGTGCTCTGTTTGTAATTAACGAAAATTACAAATATGATCATGCATTCTGCACAATGTAAAAAATCTTATAAGTTATTTTATCTGTTTCTTCCACATACTATTATAATTAGCATTCGTACAAAATAATGTGTTATGAGTAATTTTTTATTAACTAAATATTAAAAGGTGAAAAATGAGTATTTACGCGGTTAAAATCGATGATAACTTCCCTGATTTAAGTATTGTTAGAGAGATTAATGAAGAGGCATTTCCTGTCGATGAGCGTGTTCCTTTTGATAAGTTGATTTTAATGGCTCAGGAAGAGGGCATTAGCTTGTCTGCAGTTTATGATGGGAGTGATTTTATTGGATTTTATATGGTAATCTTTAATGAGGTGAACGCTTATCTGGCCTTTATTGCAATACGGAAGTCACAACGTTCAAAAGGCTACGGTGGCAAATTACTTCAATTCATTGCGTCGCAATACCCTGATAAAAAAATAATTTTGGATATTGAACGTGAGGATCCTCAGGCTACTAATTATGATCAAAGGCTTGCCCGGAAAAAGTTTTATTTAAATAATGGGTTTTCCCTGACTGGATTTTTCTTTGATTATGCCAATGTAGAGTTTGAAATACTTGCTAATAAACCACTTTATGACCTGGATGATGCAGTACCATTACTGAATCACATGCGTTTGCTTACACTTAAATATGATATTGAAGAGTTCAAACCTGAAATTTATTCTATGCGTAATGCAAAGAAAAACTGAGTGTAATTTTCTTGGGCATCTGAATGATGCCCTTTTCCTTATTTTTGTTAATCGTTAATACGATTTCACGAAGTGAATCGCTTTATTTAATATGTCTGACACAATAGCTATCTTGATTTTTTTGTGGGTAGTGATACACATAATAATCCAATAGCTATCAGCAATACGCCAGTAAAGCTGCTCCACCGAAAGGGCTCGTTAAATGATGGCAATAATATTGCTGCCAGCCAGACCAGAATGTAACTCAGGCTGAGTAACGGATAGAGCCGATTAAGTGGTAGATAGCGCATCGCCATCATCCAGGAAAGCATTGACATTGCATAAGCGCTCAGCCCGATGAACAGCAATAGCAACGGCTTAAGATGCGACAGCGTATCTAAATTTAGCAGCTCAATCAGAGATGGAATATCCTGCATCGCTGCGCGAAATAGCAGTTGTGCCAGTGAAACCAGCAGCACACTGAAAAGCGCAAGAACAATCCCTTTCATAAATGACTTCCCATCATCGCTACGCCCACGACGATAGCAAATGTGCCCATCCATTGCAGTAACGTATAGGTTTCGCGCCAGATTAACCGCGCGGCAATAGCCACCAGCACAAAGTTCAGGCTTAGCATCGGATAAGCGATGCTGACTGGCACCACGCGCAGTACCGCCAGCCATAGTAACATTGCTATGCCGAGCAGGAGAATGCTTGATACCAGCCACAGCATGAACCTTTTCTTATCGCGCTTTATATCGATGTGCGCTGCCTGTTTTTGGCATAACTGAGCAGCGCAGCTCAGGAAGCTAACCAGAAAAATAAGTATAAAATTCATGGTAACGAGTTATATCCATAATAGACCAGACGCCCCTGCTGATAGATATTATCTGGTGTCGGTAGATCCACATTCAGACCATCTTCACTTGCATTAAGCATCATTACCAGAGCAACCGGCCCGTGACGACGATGAGTACGCAACCAGTCAGTAAGTGCCTCTTTGGGGATATAGCGCTGTTGTGCATCGGGGTAGCTAAGGCCATACCTTATCTCCCCTTTATTATCATAAAAAGTGATGTCGCTACGTTGTAATTCCCATGCTATAGCACTGCCTATCCCAGGATTATCGGCTAACAGATAACGGCTTTGCGCGAGTTGATCGTGTATTGCGCTGATAAAGCACTGTGGTTGCTTCGAATCGCGGATTTTTTGGGGAATGGCAAAACCGATTAAAAGCGCCAACATGAGTGGACAAAGTGCCGCCAATTGCCAACGATATTTACCCGGCCTGAGGCTAAGCCAGCCTGATACGGCCCAGAAGCCAAATGCCAAAACGCCGCATATTACGCGTAACGTCTCGCCACTGGCGTATATTTTTCGATGCACCAGTCCCCAGGGGGCAATAACTATCAGCAATACAACACTAGCAACCACACCAAAAAGAATATTAATCCAGCCATTCGCTTTGAAAGCTTTTATTACCTCTGTACTACCGCTGTGTGCATAATGCGACATCAGCAAGGCCAGCGGTGCGAAACACGGTAAAATATAGGTTGGTAATTTACCTTTAGCGATGCTGAAAAAGAGCAATGGCAGCAGTACCCAGCTCAGCAGATAGACTGCGCCCGCCTGCTGATCACGTTTGTCCCAAGCGCACTTCAGTGCGCCTGGCAACAGTGCCAGCCATGGCAAGCAACCGGCCAGCAATACAGGGAAATAATACCAAAAAGGCGCTTTGTGCTGCGCATCCTGATCAGCAAAACGCTGGATATGCTCTACCCAGAAAAAATAGTGCCAGAAATCCCCTTCCTGACGGTTAATCGCCATTGCCCAGGGCGCGCTCAAGAGGATTGCCACCGCGATTGTGAAGGGCCCCCAGCGCAGTAGTTCGCCAAATCGGCGCTGCCAGATTGCCCAGGGCATAATTGCCAGCACCGGCACTACGAGCGCCAGGAAACCTTTGGTCATAAAACCCAGGCCACATGCTGCTCCAAGCAGCAGGTAACCACATAAACGTTGCTGCACACTGATGGCCTGCGCCGCAAACCAATAGCTGCACATGGCCAGCACCAGCCACAGCAGCAGGATAGGATCAAGGACCGCATAAGTGCCGATGCCATATACCAGCAACGAAGTCAGGAAAATCACGCTGCCGGTTAGCGCGATTCTCCGACTGGCAAATATCTCTCTGCCAAGCCAGTAGATCAGGGCAGCGCTTAACAAAGTGCAGAAGATCGATCCTGCACGCACGCCAAAGTTAGTATGACCAAATAGCAACTGACCGATGTTATTAACCCAGTAGCCCAGAATGGGTTTTTCAAAATAACGCAGCTCGAAAAAATGCGGAACCGCCCAGTTTCCACTGCTAATCATTTCACGACTAATTTCCGCATAGCGAATTTCGTCAGGCTGCCACAAGGCACGAAGTTCAATGGGAATGAGATAATAAAGCGCAAAAAGCGCAAAAAGCGCAAAAAAAAGCGTAGTTCTGGTACCTATACGCATCCAAAATTCCTTATTAAAATTAGCTCTGGCAGCCTAACCAGCCCTCTCGTCCCGGAATGTTTCCGCGCACGATGTTTCCTTCAGGAAGGGTGCTTAAATCGTTTGGCAGTAACTCGCTTAATGGACAGAAGCAAATGCCTAGCTTTTCTGCCCGCGTTAATAAATCGGCGAACGCAGGCAGGCCGATAATTCCTTCAACTTCGGCATGGATGGTGTATACCGGTAAGCCGTTTGCGGCCTGCATTTTTTCAAGGATAAAGTCGTTGAATCCGGCCGCGCTCACAGTCTGCCCTACAACTTCATCCCAGGTCGGCAACGTGACAGGAATCTGTACCGTACCCTGGCGGCCATCTGGTAGCCGTGGTAAAAACGGTCCAGTGCCGCGACAATCACTGTTATACCGGAAGTTAAATTGTTCTTTTGCTGCCAGTACACGCTCATCTGCTCGCCATCCTGCCACTGCTGAGCAAGTAATCTCTTCCCCAAGAAGATGTTCCAGAGCCTCTTTACCCAGTGCAATCTGTTCCAACATTTTTTTTTCTGACCAGACGCCCGCCCAGGTCTGCCAGGCGAAATGATCCCAGGCGTGTAGCCCGACTTCATGCTCTATTGCCGTAGCTCTGATGATATCGCTAAGGCCCTTACCGATTCTTCGTCCGGGCCAGGCGGTGCCTGCCAGTAAAATATCCCAGCCATAGAGTGATGCCGCGCGTGAGCGCAGCATTTTCCATAAGAAGCGCGGCTTCATGAGACGCCATAAATGACGCCCCATGTTGTCGGGCCCGACACTAAAAAAGAAACTGGCTTGTATCTGATGCTGACTAAACTGCTCCAGTAACGCCGCTACTCCATGTCTGGTTCCACGCCACGTATCCACATCTACGCGCAACCCAATTTTCTTCATGATTTATCCTGCTGCTCAACGGTGCGCAGGAAAAAATCCAGCGTATTATCGATAGTGGTATCCATCTTCACTGTCGGCACCCAATTTAGCAGGCGGAAGGCATTTTTAATGGACGGCTTGCGATGTTCTACGTCCTGATAGCCTTTGCCATAATAACTACTGCTCTCTACTTCACTGAAGCCAGCAAAAGGCGGAAAGCGATCTCGCAACGGATGGCGCTCAAAGCTCGCAAGCAGGCGTTCAGCCAGTTCTTTGATACTGGCTTCGTTTTCAGGGTTACCAATATTAACGATTTGACCGTCGCAGTTATTATGTTTGTTCTCAATAATGCGGAACAGCGCTTCAATACCGTCCTGGATATCAGTAAAGCAACGTTTCTGCGCGCCTCCATCAATCAACTTGATCGGCGTACCTTCCACCAGGTTGAGAATGAGCTGGGTAATGGCGCGCGAGCTACCGATACGTGCGGCATCCAGGGAATCAAGACGCGGTCCCATCCAGTTGAACGGACGGAACAGCGTGAAACGTAAGCCTTCTTTTTCACCGTAAGCCCAGATCACGCGGTCCAGAAGCTGTTTAGACACGGAATAGATCCAGCGCTGTTTATTAATCGGGCCGACCACGAGATTAGAGTGGTCTTCATCAAAATGTTTGTCGGTGCACATGCCGTACACTTCAGAAGTTGATGGAAAAATAATACGTTTTTTATATTTCACACAGTTACGTATGATTTTGAGGTTTTCTTCAAAATCCAGCTCAAACACGCGCAATGGATTACGGGTATATTCAATCGGCGTTGCAATTGCTACCAGCGGTAATATCACATCGCATTTCTTGATGTGATATTCGAGCCATTCAGAGTGAATGCTGATATCGCCCTCAACGAAGTGGAAGCGTGGTTGATCAAGGAAACGGCTAATAGCATCAGAACCGATATCAAGACCATAGACTTCAAAATTGTCATCCTGAAGCAGACGTTCGGTAAGATGATTACCAATGAAACCATTCACACCAAGAATCAACACGCGGGTACGACGTTGCACAGCTGATACCGGCTTTGAGTAAAGCAGCACACCCGGTACCATGCCCAGGCTTTGCGCCAGCTGACTGCCATTCATATATACGCCGTTTTCGATCTGGCCCGTGACGATTTCGAGGGCTCCTTCACCGCATGCGATGATAAAAGGATCAACGGACAGAACGGTGCCCGGTTTGGCCTGTTGCGGA
This sequence comes from Pantoea sp. FN0307, assembly GCF_050113815.1. Classification (NCBI taxonomy): domain Bacteria; kingdom Pseudomonadati; phylum Pseudomonadota; class Gammaproteobacteria; order Enterobacterales; family Erwiniaceae; genus Pantoea; species Pantoea sp. FN0307. Next base: position 53,124 of record NZ_JBNJSO010000001.1, read on the forward strand.
TTGCTGTGCACGCGCCCCTGCCAAACAACAAATTTTACTGAACCTACGAAAGCGAATGCACCCGGCCATGGGTCGGTGACAGCACGCACCAGATTATTAATTGACTGCGCTGATTGCTCCCATTCGATGCGGCCATCTTCAGGCGTACGACGTCCTACTACTGAAGCCTGGCTTTCATCCTGTGGCGTGGTGGAAATCTCACCGCGTTTCATTGCAGGTAAACTGTCATTAAGCAGCGTTTCTGCGCACCGCAGCATTTTGCGGTGTAACGTTAATGCATTGTCCTGCTGATCAATTGCAACACGCATCTGCGAGACAATCTCGCCTGCGTCGGCACGTTTTATCATGCGATGCAGCGTCACGCCGGTCTCGGTTTCTCCATTCACCAACGCCCAGTTGAGTGGTGCGCGTCCACGATATTTCGGTAGCAGTGAGCCGTGCAGATTAAAAGCACCAAATCGCGCGCTATTAAGAATTTCGTCGCTCAGCAGATTGCGATAATAGAATGAGAAAATATAATCTGGATTCATCTGCTTAATGCGATCTACCCACAGCGGGTGGTTTGCATCTTCCGGTGCATATACAGGTATGCCTTGCTCGGCAGCTAAACGCGCCACTGAACCAAAAAAATGATTCTCGGCCACTGTATCGGCGTGAGTGTAAATAGCTGTGATTTCAAAGCCAGCGGCTAACAGTGCGTTAATACCTACACAGCCCATGTCATGATAGGCAAAGACGATCGTTTTCATTGTTCAATTTCCTGTACAGAAGAAGCTTTTTGGTGCGGGTGGACAACACGTTGAATGAAGTAGCGTGGACGGGCGCGTACATCGTTATAGATTCGGCCAATGTATTCGCCGAGTAAGCCCATACCGATAAACTGAGCGCCGATAAAAATAAACAGCACTGCAAACAGCATAAAAACCCCGTCGCCGGCCCAGTCAGCCCCAAATAACAAACGCAACACAATCAGCACCAGCGAGAAAGCAAAACCGGACAGGGCAATCAGGCTGCCTACAATGCTTAACAGGCGCAACGGTGTGGTGGTCAGGCAAGTAACCAGGTCATACATCAGGTTAATCAGCTTCATAAAGCTGTACTTTGAATCACCATGCTCTCGCTCTGCATGCGCAACTGGAAGCTCAATGGTACGGCGTGCAAAGGTATTCGCGAGGATAGGGATAAAGGTGCTGCGTTCATGGCAATTAAGCATTGCATCAACGATATGACGACGATAGGCGCGTAACATACAGCCGTAGTCGCCCATCGCTTTGCCGGTGACGCGCTGAATTAATTGATTGATGGTGCGTGAGGCGCGGCGGCGGAACCATTTGTCCTGGCGATTCTGACGAACAGTGCCGACCACATCGTAGCCCTGTTGCGCGGCCTTAACCAAATTGGGAATCTCTTCCGGGGGATTTTGCAGATCGGCATCCAGGGTAATAATCAAATCACCAGAGGCATGACTAAAGCCAGCCATGATCGCTGAATGCTGACCGTAGTTGCGATTCAACAGAACACCCAGAATATGACTACCGGGCATATCAGCGGCATCGGCGATCATTTCGCCTGAGCGATCGCTACTGCCGTCATCAACCAGTAGGATTTCATAATCCAGCTTCAGTACAGCGCAGGCTTCATTCGTACGGCGTACCAGCTCAGGTAGGCTTTCCTGTTCGTTATATACAGGGATCACCACAGAAATTTTACGAATAGCTTTTTCTTCCAGCATTTCAGGCTCCAGCTAAAAGACGCAATGCACGGATAACGCGTTCAACATCTTCATCGTGCATATCCGGGAAAAGGGGGATTGAGCAGATGCGATCGCTATTCCATTCCGTATTAGGAAGGGAAAGATGCGGATAGCGTTCGCGGTAGTATTTGTGTGTATGGGCTGCACGGAAATGCAGGCCTGTGCCGATATCCTGTGCTTTTAGTGCTTCCATCAATGCATCACGGCTCAGGCCACACTGTGCTTCGTCAACCCGAATAATGAAAAGATGCCATGCGTGCTGATGCGGCCATGCAGGCTGCTCCAGCGGTAAGAATGGCGTATCGGCCAATTCAGTCAGATAGCGTTGGGCAATTTCAGCACGACGTGCGTTGAAAGCAGGCAGTTTCTGCAGTTGGACCAGCGCGATCGCCGCACTAATATCCGGCAAATTGTATTTAAATCCCGGCATGACGACTTCAGCTTGCGGCTTGCGGCCGTGAGTATGGCGATCATAGGCGTCTACACCCAACCCATGAAACTTTAGGCTGCGCATACGATCTGCCAGTTCAGCATCATCTGTAACAATCAGGCCACCTTCGGCACAGCTCATGTTTTTGATGGCGTGAAAAGAGAAGATTGCCGTTCCCTGATTGCCAATATGTTGTCCTTTGTAATAACAACCTGCTGCATGAGCTGCATCTTCAATCACTGGAATGCCGTGACGTGTGCCGACTGCACGGACTCCGTCCAGATCAGCGGGTGCGCCCGCATAATGCACCGGAATAATGGCGCGAGTGCGTGGTGTTATTGCTGCTTCAATCTGCTCTGGCGTCACCATTAAAGTGTGCCGATCAACATCAATCATTACCGGAGTGGCTCCGAGCAACGTGATGATATTAATCGTGGACACCCAAGTGAGAGAGGGCGTAATGACTTCATCGCCAGGTTTAATGCCTAGTGCGAGTAACGCAACATGCATACCTGCCGTAGCTGAGCTAACAGCAATAGCATGTTGATTGCCTGTCAACTCACAAAAAGCCTGCTCGAGTGCTGCATTTTTGGGTCCGGTTGTTATCCAGCCAGAATCAAAAACATCACGCACGGCAGCAATCTCACTTTCTCCAAACGAGGGACGTGAAAAAGGTAAAAAAGCCATATTATCCTTACCATTAATACAGAAGGTTGAGTGCGTTAAGTTAAATTTAATGCTAAAAAATAATATATTTACCTAACGTCACAACTGACGGCCGATATAGTGGGCTACAAAAAATAAACGCTAAATAAACAATTTATAAGAAAGATAGAAAGGGCACGCAAGGTGCCATTTAATTTTCATTTTGTAACATTTACACCGCGCTGGTAGTTACATTTTGCCGTCCCCTTTACGGGGTTTTATAAATACCCAATGGCAATCAATTGAGGTAACCCTTCGTTTTTGCCGTGAGTTTATAAAGTATATAAAATTCGTCGTCGTCTGCTGGCCGATGACCTTTCCAAAGAATATCTTCATTATTTTCGCTCGGAGAGGAGATAGAGGTCTGTAGCAATAACAGGCTGCAATTATGTTCCATACCATGCATCTCAACTCGCTTGGTTTTTATTCCCGTATAGTATTCAACCATGGCTCGCTGCGGCTCTCCCAGCCCTTTACTAACCAGGCATTCATTACCTTTAAGATAAGGCTTAAGGCTGAGGAAAACGTCAGAGTACCGTTTTGAGTAATCGATAGCCGGAAGACCGAGAGTCATAATGCAAGACCAGACCAGTGTAATTATGCAGAAAAAATAATAAGCATCAGGCATGTTCTTTTTTAGTCCTTGCATAAGTGCAAGACAAATAAACAACGTGGCAGCAAGAGCAGAAAAAATGAGGTTTGGATTAAACTCTGCGTTAAAACCCGGAAGATAATGGGTGACTACTTCTATAAACCAGGGGCAAGCCGACCCAAAAGCAAAGAGCAAGCCGATGGCCCATAAAACAAGCGCAAAAAAAACTGTCAGAATAATCACTGACGTGGATACTTTTTTCATGCGAAGATTTTTAGCTATGCCGGAAGCGATAATGGCAAGCGGAGGCAACATTGGAAGGGCATAAAGCTCTCGGGCGTCACTGGATGCTGAAAGTACGAAAAAGGTGATGATAAAATAAAGCAATGATGCTTTTAACCCGAATGAGTACATCTCATTCTTTTTTTTATACAAATAGTAAAATACTAAAGGAAGTGCAGGGAAAGCGTACCAGGGGAGGGTATACAGATAAAAGAAATGCCCCTTTTTAGGGCCAAGGTCGTTAGCGCCAAAGAAACGGCCAAGATTGTTATCCCATAACCAGGTAAGGAAAAGTTCTGGGGAACGTTGCCACAATGCATATAACCAAGGGGTAACTGCGCTTATGAAGATCAGAGAAGCCACAATAATCGCGATAAAGAAATCCTTTTTCCTGCATTGCTTAAATAAAAGCACAGCAAAAAAAACCGTTAACCCAAGGATCCCTGGTCCTAACAAGCCTTTGGCCAGAAAAGCAAACGCAGCGCCAATAGCAAGATATACTCCCCCAATTAAGCAACGTTTTTCTGAAGCAATTAATCCGAACAGCCCCAGGCTACAGCCGGCCAGCAGTGCAGTGTCGGTTATCATTTGATGAGAGCGAACGCATAGACCCAGACATGACAAAAATACAACTGCCGCCCATCTACCGTACCCTTTCTCAAATGTTAGCCTGGCTGCCCCGGTAATTGCTGAACATGTGATTATCATAAAAATTCCGGATGCCAGACGGGCAGCATCGGGAAGAGATAACAGAGGAGATAACAAATGAACCATTAACGCTGATATCACATAGTAAATGGGGGGCTTTTCCATGAATGGCTCCCCTGCGAGAGTGGGTACAACCCAGTCTCCAGTTTGATATATATGTAATATCAGGCCAAAAGAGTAGGCTTCGTCAGGTTTCCATGGCTCATGTCCAATAAGGCCGGGTAACATCCAGCAAATAAACAGGCCAATAAAATAAATAAGGTCAACATTACCAGAGGTTAATAACGATTTTTTATTTTCGTAGGTTTTTGTGAGTTTATTAAAGTTCTCAGTTATCATCAAAATAAGCTTATAAAATGGCAATGAGTTATACGCAAACCTGAGCTAAATGTAACCAACGCGGGTTCCAGCAGTTTTGCACGGACGTTAACGGGGTTTATAAAAACTAATCGTGCAAAAAAAAATACACAAATATTCTCTATAAATAATGTGTATCAGACGGTGTTTTTTGTTGCGTTTTAGTGTAATCGTGTAAATAAACAGTTGTTGTTTGGCATTCATTTATATAACTATTGGTATGTATATACTTCAACACATACATGTATAACGTAGGTCATATGAGGCTTGAACGATATTTTAAAAAACCTGTGGCTATCCTTTTTGGCTATCACGATATGGGCTGTGCCGGTTTGCAATCGCTGCTTGAAGCCGAATACAATGTTGTTGCTGTTTTTACGCATAGAAACAGTGATTCTGAAGAGATTTTTTTTGATTCAGTTGCCGGGCAAGCTGAAAAACTCAGTATCCCTGTTTTTTTTCCCGACAACGTTAATGAATCACAGTGCGTTGAATTAATAAAGCAACTTAAACCGGATTACCTGTTTACTTTATCTTACCGGCAAGAACTGACTGAAGAAATAACACAGGCTGCAACGTTTGGTGCTCATAATATCCATGCCTCGCTTTTACCTGCTTACCGAGGCCGCTCGCACTTGAACTGGGTCATCATTAATGGTGAGAAACATACCGGAGTAACCCTTCACAGGGTCACCCGTCAGAAAGACGCAGGTCCAATTTTAGCTCAAGCCAAAGTTACGATTGAAAAACATGATAATGCTTTGAGCTTGCATAAAAAACTTGTTCAGATGACCCGCGCACGATTACCTGAATGGTTACGGGGCTTGCAGCAGGGAACACTTATTGAGCGGATTCAGGATGAAAGGCTCGCCAGTTGTCCCGGAGCAAGGCAACCGGATGATGGCCTTATAAACTGGAAAAAATCTGCCATTGAAATCCATAATCTGATCCGTGGGATCACATATCCCTGGCCCGGTGCGTATACGATGGCGGGGGAAAAAAAGCTGATTATATGGGAAAGCTGTATTAAGGAATCTTTTTCTGAAAGTCAGCCAGGAACGATAATTTCTCTTGATCCGCTGTTAATAGCTTGTGGTGTAGGCGTGCTTGAAGTGAAACGAGGAATGTGTGGCGAAGTAAGGGACAGTGAGGCTGGCGCTATTGTCAGAGAATTAAAAGCACACTGCGGTATGCTGCTTGTATAAGAGTCTTACGCCTCGTTAAGAATGAAAGTGTTTGCACTGCTCCCAAATATGCCTGTAAAATTTTTGCTTAACAGCCGCATCCAGGGTGCGGCATAAGATTCAGTTTGCTGCGGGTTGCGGTAAATTTAATGTAGCAGGCAATACTGTACACTCATTCTATTAAGTGTCTTATCCTGTGTTGGGTGCTGGCCAATAATAATGTAAGTTCTTTGATTTTAATTGTTTCATCATAGATGATGCAAACGATAATAATAATGGCTTAACGGGTTATCAAAATTAGACATCGATAGCTTTATTAAAACCTGGATTATATTAAATGCACGGCATAAGGGAATAATGTAGTGCAACGTAATATCCATCTATTTTACATGTAGAAATAAATTAGTAAGCGCTGCTTTAATAAAGCGATGCTTGTTTTTTAATTAATCTATTGTTCATTAATGGAAAAGAATATAAAATGCCACCAGAATTTTCTTTTTTATAGGTGACGCATTATCAGCAAGGCGTTGTCTCAGAGTAATATAAATCAGAAAGATAGGTGCTTTTTGCTGAGGTTATTATGTGCTTTTTCAAAATTAAATGACTGGTCCTGGAGTTCGTTATGAGCAGGAATAAAAAACGAGTATTACTTGCGGAAGACGATACTGGCATTGCAACGATAGTAGAAGCTTATCTCCGGCGTGAGGGTTTTGACGTCATCCATGCAATTGATGGCGAAGTCGCTGTGAAAATAGCGCAGCAAACTCTCCCTGATTTTGTGATACTTGATATAAAAATGCCCAAAAAAGATGGCTGGCATGTGCTGAAAGAAATCAGAAGCTTTAGCAACGCACCGATAATGATGCTGACTGCGCTGGATGCCGATATTGATAAGGTTTTGGCTCTGAAGACGGGAGCCGACGATTATCTGGTTAAACCGTTCAGCCCGGTAGAGCTTGTCGCGCGCGTACATGTGATTCTTAAGCGAATGACTTACCACAGCCACAGTGACGAATTAAAAGTTTATCGCTCTCAACATCTGACTATTAATCAGGCGACACATCAACTCTGGACAAATGAAGGACATAAAGAAATTTCAAAACTTATCACTTATACGGAGTTTAGAATTCTCCTGCATTTGATGCGTAATCCTAGTCGGGTCTTTACTCGTTACGAATTGATTGAGGCTTGTTTCTCTGACTCCGATGTCAGCGACAGAACGGTTGATAGTCATATCAGCAAGCTCAGAAAAAAACTTGAAACGGTAGGCATATCTCATGTTCCGGAAGGAATACGAGGTGTGGGTTATCGTCTGGGGGATTAAGCATGCATAAAAATTCATTGCAACACCGTATTTTCCAACTGCTTGCTATGCTCACTGTAATTGCAACAATATTACCTATCCCCGTGTATTATCTTTACGCTTTTTTTTTATCCATGATCCAATAGAAATCATTCCCGAACCCAGTGATTATTTGCCGATATTAATATCTACTTTATTAACGGTTTTTTTATCTTTTTTTATTTCGCTTAAATTTGCAAAAAAGCTATTGCCTCCTATTACATCCATTGCAGCCTCTGCAAGGCAAATTGCCCAGGGAAACCTTACCACAAGAGCTAAGGCAGGCACGTTCTGCCTTAATGAACTTGATCTATTGGTGCAGGATTTTAATCTGATGGCTGAACGTATGGAGATCATGACGAACGATATGAAGCTCTGGAACGCAGCTATTGCTCATGAGCTGAGAACCCCTGTGACGGTTCTTAAAGGCGGGCTTCAGGGAATAGCTGACGGAGTACTTAGCGCCGATCCTGATGTCATTGCTGCATTTATGAAAAATATTGATGGCCTGTCACGCTTAATTGATGATTTGCGGACGGTGAGTTTAGCAGATTCTAATCAGCTTACACTCTACAGAGAATGGGGCGATCTCAGTCAGGAAATAAATACTATCTTACAATCACTTGAGCCAAATTTTGCTAAGCGTGGGAAAAAGCTGGTTTACAAAATTTTGGTTAACAACTGTTACGCAGATCATGTACGACTCAGGCAGGCGATACTTGCATTACTCCATAATGCGCTTGATTACGCCAATGAAGGTGTTATCAGCATTCATTGTTGGATGGGTGGCGACAAGCTTTATATTACTGTCGAAGACGAGGGGCCAGGTATAGAAGCGGAATTGCGGCATACTATTTTTGAATCGTTTTATCGAATAGATCCTCTAAAACAAACTGCTCATGGTTCATCAGGCCTGGGGCTGTCAGTGGTACGGGCAATTGCCCAGGCTCATGGCGGGACGGTGAAATGTGAAGATAGTACACTTGGTGGAGCCCGATTTGTTTTGATCATTCCAACATAAAGATAAGGCCTGCAAAGCAGGCCTTTATTATCAGAATTGATAAGTGAGGCCCAGACCCGTTTGGTCATCGTGGGCGAGTCCAAGTTGGTTGTTGCTGCTGATGCGGTTAAGCTTATAGTCAGCATAAATGGACATGTTTTTGTTGAAATAATAGCTGATAGAAAAATCCCAGTAATGCAACAGATCCTGGTCCGCAGCTGGCCCTAAATCTTTTCCTTTGGAACGGAAATAACCTACGCCAGGCACGAAGCCGTTGTCAAAGGTATATTTAGCCACCAGCTCAAGGTTTTCTGACTTATTAGCATAACCGAGTGAACGGATCGGTGTAAGATTACGCGCCTGCGCATATGTACCTGCCAGGTAAGCGTGACCGTCATCGTATTTCAGGCCTACAGCCCAGATATCAGCATGTTTACCTTCACCCAGTAAAAGATTGTTCTGGGCTTCAGTGCGGCGTGAAGATGAATATGCGCCAAGAGCAGTGATATCGTATCCGAAATCATAACTTACAGATGCACCGTAGCCATCTCCATTTGAGCGCATAGGATCGCGGGAGTTGTTTGTGCTATCATTGTTCGCGCCCTGATACTGAAGAGCAAAATTCAGGCCATCAACCAAACCAAAGAAATTGTTATTCCGATAAGTTAAGAAACCATTACCACGGCCTGTCATAAAGTTATCGGTATAGCTGAAAGTCTCGTCATCAAAAATCACTGGCGTATCTGTAATCGCTGCGACGTCATAAATCACACCGTAGTTACGTCCATAATCCAGTGAGCCCCAGTTACCAAACTTCAGACCAGCAAAACCTAAACGCGTTTTGTTTCCATTCTGCGCATCGCGACCACTTTCTGAGTGATTAGCCTGAATATTGTACTCCCACTGACCATAGCCAGTAAGTTCATTGGTGATCTGGGTCTCACCCTTAAATCCAAAACGGATGTAGGTATTGTCACCATCAATAGATGAATTTTTGCTAAAATAATGACGAGCAACGGCCTTGCCGTAAACGTCAAGTTTATTGCCATCTTTATTATAGACTTCAGCAGCGTGTGCAACGGGCGCTAAAGCTGTACCAATGAATAACGCAACAATTGTTTTTTTCATAATTATGTCTCTGTGTAATTAAGCATCTGTCTGCCTTGTAATAAAATCCTTCAAGGCTGGATGTTATGTAACAGAGCTTTTTTAAGGGCTCAACTGAATTTTTTTAAGATGTTGCTGTCGTTGGCGCTAAATCATAAGGTTTAAGCTGTATATTTACATCTTTCGACATAAAAACTCGATTTGTGTTTTAAATCTAGATTTTTATTCTGGCTAAGGGGTGTTTTTAGATTTTTATCTTGCCATTACTGAATTGTAATTTTTTGAAATAACTGTTGTGATTGCGTGTAAATCAAAAGTATTGACTTCAAATAGTCTTTAAAAAAACTATAATCAATATTATTTACATGAGCATGGTTTCTTTAATTGGGTAGTCAAAACGATGTCAAACACAATAGAGCAACAAATTGCCCAGCATTTTGAACAGCTTGGTGAAGTAAAATGCTATGATATTACTCAACTCACTATTCTGGGGAGGGTGACAATGGATTCGTTATTGAATGGCGAATTACCTGATCACAGGCAAATTCTAAATCGGCTTGATGAATTAAAGTATACTTGTAGTTCTGCCTCTTTTAAAAAAAAGTGCGCTGAACTAATTGAGGAAATTGAATATCTCTGCCCTGGTATTGAATGTGAGTATTAGTCTGGGTTGGCGAAACACCTTCTGAGGTACCAATAATTTTCTTAAACTGAAGCGGCGCGATACGCCGCGAAAATCAGGCATTTTAAATTTCAATGAGAGATGTCTCATGGTTTTTCTACTCATTCTGGCGCTCCCGGACCGCACATTAAATTAGCCATCGCTCCGCCAGCAGCTCCTCCGGTAATGCCTGCCCCGTTAATAGCCAGTTGTCTCCTGGTTTCTGAAATCTTATAGCTCATTTATCGTTTTGCCAGATGATTTCATCTGCTCTGCTATTGCACGGCTCAGCGGGGTACTTCGCGATCGGACCCTATCCGTTATCAGGTTGCGAGTTTCCTGTGCCTCACGTGCAGCCTGTTCCCATGTGATGAGGCCGAGATTAGCCCGTGGTCTAAGGTCTTCAGCCATTTCTTTAATACGCTTTGAATACTCAAGACGTAAACGAGGATCTACTGAAAGCCGGGCTGCTGCCGCTGAAACATTCCCCGCCCACTTTATAGCGTGTACCTAAATGTGTACCAATTATCTTTGGATTCAGGCGGATCGGCTCGGAAGCTTACAGACACAAAAAAGCCCGCAGGGCTTGTGCCATGCGGGCTTTCAGGACTTCGTTAAATGGCTCTGGAACCATCAAAAACTGGCGGAATCTGAATTATTTACATATCTACTTGATTTTATTTATTTTTTCGTAATTTATATTTTATTGGTATACTTAAGCGTATACCAATAACGTAAAGCGTTACCATTATTTGGGGGGGCTGGAATGGGTTCTGCCATGATTGTCATATAGGTTTTTAAGCCTGATGTTCGCTTAACACCGCGTGGATCTGAGAAGAAAGGGAGGCGCAAACGCGGTGAATCGGCAACCTTTATCGTCCAGACTGCATCACCAATAAAGTGAAAGTGAACGCTTTCATGGCTTGTACTGAGCTTTTCAAAAACACCGGAGGAATATTCGTTTCCTAAGTGCAAAGATTCAAGAACGCCATCATTGAGACTAATCAGCGTTACCGTAAGGAACTCTTCATAAATCACATCATCCGTGGTGAAAATAAGGTAGCGGTCATCATCAACCTGAACTGCCGCCTCCAGTACATGGCCGGAAACAATAACGCCGGTTGCTTTCCCTGCAACAATCACTTCTGACTTCGCTTGTTTAAATTCAGTCGCCGGACTGTTTTCAATCAAAGCCACCGTATTAACCGGCTGCATATTTATCTCCATATACGTCCCATCTCCCACGCGGCGAGTGCGCCTCCGACAAATCCACCGATGACAACACAGACAGGCGCGCCCGGCCCACACATTAACCCAGCCATCGCTCCGCCAGCAGCTCCTCCGGCAATGCCCGCACCATTAATAGCCAGCTGTCTCCCCGTTTCTGAAACCTTGTTCTCAGCCGTATAGATTTCATAAAAAGAGATGGCAATAAAAAGTACTATCAGCCCTTTTCCTGCGCGGGAAAGCCGCATCATCCTCAGATTAACTTGCGGGTTGGATTTACCAGCGGATTCAACAATGCTGGCATAAACCTGATTTTTTTGCGTTTCAGACAGGGTGTTAAAATTAACTCTGGGGCCGAAAAGTGACGTTGCTTTTTTGGCTACTAACTCATTCAGCGTTTTGCCAGATGATTTCATCTGCTCTGCCATTGCACGGCCCAGCGGGGTACTTCGCGATCGGACCATATCCATTATCAGGTTGCGAGTTTCCTGTGCCTCACGTGCAGCCTGCTCCCATGTAATGAGGCCGAGATTAGCCCGTGATCTAAGGTCCTCAGCCATTTCTTTAATACGCTTTGAATATTCAAGGCGTAAACGAGGATCTACTGAAAGCCGGGCCGCTGCCGCTGAAACATTCCCCGCCCACTTTATAGCATGTACCTAAATGTGTACCAATTATCTTTGGATTCAGGCGGATCGGCTCGGAAGCTTACAGACACAAAAAAGCCCGCAGGGCTTGTGCCATGCGGGCTTTCAGGACTTCGTTAAATGGCTCTGGAACCATCAACCAAGAATTTGGTGGGCTGGCGGAGTCTGAATTGGTTCGCTAACCAACTGAATTAAATTGCCAATTTATCAATTCAAATTTTCATTGGTGCCTAAGAGGGTGCCTAAAGCATTTTCCATTTTTTTCAGCTCGTTTTTCATCATCTCACAACGTTGGTTAGTTGAAGGGGGGAGCTGGTCTGGATAATGCTTTGCAATGATGTCGTTCATCTTCTGGACTAGCTCAGGGCGCTTGAACGTGAGATGCGCGGTGCCCTTCTGAAAGTAGCGGATGGAGAAGTATGTATCGTCATAAACATCCTTGCCAGGATTATCGCGGATGTGATTCATCAGGTTAATGGAAATGTCTGCACGATTGTCTGGTATCGCTTTGCCATCGAGCAAATACAGCATTCTTTCAAGGTCGGCCAGTTGATCACGTCTGACACCCCACGTCAGACTGAAGCCCCAACGGTTGTGCGTCACCAGATTGTTGATGATGATCTTCTTGCCGAAGTAACAAGGGCTGTTGGTTTTGTAATCCCATGACAGCCCTTTGAACACGTTGATGATACTGCGCTCAAACACTTCCGCCTTGCTTTTATGCAGCTGTTCAAAGGTGCTGAGGATATTGGCCTCACTGATGGCAGGAAGGTCGCCATCTTCCAGATTCTGATACCACTGCGTACGGGCCTGCGCATCCATCAACGATAGCATGCCGGATTTCAGCATCAGGTCGTGCCACAAGCTGCGGTCAATATTGCGGGTGATCACCGGCATCGCTTCCTCTGGCTTTTCCATCAGCCAGCAGTCATAGCGATTACCTTGTTTCATCGCCCAGTCGGCAGCTTTGCCGCCGCCGATTCCGGCTGTCAGTTGGGAAAGGGTTTCGAGTTGCTGAATCAACTGCTCAATCTGCACCAGCGCTGCATCACGTCCGGTAACGATGCGTTCGATGCTGGTGGAGCAGATAATGTCAGTATGGTCGGCCAGTACATCGGTGTCCGGTTGCATGTTGTCTCCATAAATGAAAACACCCGCCAGTTTAAGTACGGGTGTATGAGTTGAAGTGAGAGATGATGAAAAGGTTACCTTCAACCTTTACCGCGATTTTGCCCATGTTCAGCGCCAGCACGCTGATGCTTTCAGCGCAGAAGTCCAGAGCGATTTTCATTGTGTTTTGTCCTCCCGATACCGGCCTGTTGTGATGCGGGTTATGGTGCTGTAGCCGCTGCTCACTATCAGTCCGGTTGCACGACGGGCACGCAGGATGTCTATGGCACTAATCAGTGAAGAGCGTTCGGAGAGACTGAAACGGCTATGGTCGGTGCGCACCAGTTCATACCTTTCAACAATGAAATTGACGGCGTCGCACAGAGAAATACCGGCATTGATGTGCGCCTGAATTACGTTGTCGTCGCCAAACGGCGTGTCGATGAGCGTGAGGCTGTAGTGCTTATCCAGCAGATGTGTGAGCAGCAGCTGCCAGACCTGCACAGGCGACGGGCAGGGTTCAGCCGCCCGTGGCTCGGGTAAAGGTAAATTTTGCATGTGGTGTGATCCTGTTGTCAGATGCTGCGGGGTCAGCCGGTGACTGCCGGAGAGGGATAAATCGCGAGGTAAACGTAACCGTGTGAACCGAGCGTATCGGCTTCGCAGGCCAGCCCGTTGTGATGCAGTGTAACGCGTTGCTGCTGGCGGAGATTCAGCTCTCCAGCTAAAAGCATCTGTTCCAGCTGTTTCATTATCAGCGGAAAAGCTTGGTCAAGGCGCAATGCTTCATCATCGCTGAAGTCGCCGGTAAATCCTGCCCGATCAGCCAGGAAGTACAGCCGGTTGCCTTCCTGCACCAGCCTGGCACCGAAACACGGCGTTTTTCCGCACTTTAGGCCCCATTGTTGAAAATGCATATGTCCTCCTTCATGACCAGCCGCGTTCGGCGAACGAAACAATCTCTTTGCTGCCGACAATCAGATGGTCCAGCACGCGCACCTCAACCAGAGCCAGCGCTTTTTTCAGCCGTTCGGTGATGCGACGATCGGCATCGCTGGGCTCGGCATATCCGGAGGGATGATTGTGGGCAAAGATGGCCGCAGCGGCGTTGTGCCGTAATGCGGCCTTAACCACCTCGCGGGGATGAATTTCCGTACTAATGATGGAGCCGTGAAATAGGGTTTCGTGCGCCAGCAGCCGGTTCTGATTGTCCAGAAACATCACCATGAACACTTCCCGCTCCAGCCCTGCGAGGTTGAGCCGCAGCCAGTCACGGGTGAGTGATGCTGAGGTAAACGACACGCCCGGTTCACGCAGGTGATTTTCGATAAGCGTCAGGGCGCGTTTTATGGTGCGGTGTGATGAAAGTGGAAGAGATAATGCAGTTGTTTCCATAATGTCCTCCGGCATCAGTCGATGATGTGCATGATGGCACTGCTTTCAGGATGGCTCAGCGCAAATTCACGCAGGCGATAGTAGTGTTCACTCATGGCGGAGCTGCCGGTTCTGCAGGCGTGGTGGCTCCAGTCCAGCAAGCAGACACTGATGCCTGCGGTTTCACTGCTCATCTCCGCGCTGTTGCCATTCAGCTTGTTGAACACGGCCCACTTGTCTTCGCTGTCAGGTGCGATGAAGGCACCGCCGTTGCTGAGCGTGTAATAATTCCAGTATTCACCGCGGTAAGCTTCACACAGGCGATCCATCCAGGCAAAAGCGCGAGGCTCCAGCAGCATCCACTGGGGGATTTTGCCGAAGTGCTTCGGCCAGAAGTTAAGGCGCTGCCTGTCGGGTACGGGTGATGCGGTGACTGGTGTTGTGGTGTGATCCATGTTGATTCCGTATGAGTAGTTTGAAAACAAAAAGGCCATGCTTCCCGGAGGAGGCATGGCCTGACATGTTTTAAGTGAGTGATAGCTGAGGTGTGGCAGATGCCCGTCTCAGCCAGCCGCGACGATTAATTCACGGCAACTGATACTGACAATGGTTGGTAATACTGCGGATCGAAGATGGACAGTGGCAGATCAGTCTGATGGCCTGCATGTAGTGCAGTTACCTTCAAAATTTCAACGGCACTGACACCTTCAACACATTCATGCTCCAGAAAAGCGTCCTGTGAGCGTGTTGCGTCACTTTCTCCAAAGGGAGCGACTTCCATGACGCCTTGCGCGAGCGTTTTGCCAGCTTTGTCTTTCAAATGCAGTGACACATTCAGTTGGCCGAAACTTGTCCCACTTCCGCCGTTATCGAGGCGAAACTGATAAACGCAAATATTGCCGGGAGTCCAGACTGTATCGGTGTTACGGATACTGATATAGCGTTTTTCGTCGGCCTGTGCGGGTTGCAAATAGCACCACGTTAAACCAGCGATGAAAGGTAGGGCTTTAAGAAATCGGTTCAAAAATGGTGCTCCTGATTTTGGTAAGGATCGCTTTGGTATTGCGGGAAGTCTCTCAGCAGTTGCCCGTACGACGGCATAATTCCTTCAGACTTTGTTGTGCTACCCATTGCTGTAACTTCCGATCTTCTTCCGAACGTTTAGCTGCCAGAGCAGCCTGCTGCTGCTTGTTCACACAATTATCCGGCATGACCATAACGACTTTCGGGGTCATCTGCTGTCGGATCTTTTTTGCTTTAGCATCGACATCATCAACTGGCGGGTAGCTGAGAAGGTCATCAATCGCTTTTTGTCTTGCTGAAGATTGATTGTCGATAATAGCGAAATAGCATCCTTCACCTTTGTCTTCTCCCTGATAGACCGTTTCAATGTCATTGTAGGTTTCACCTACAGGCTCCACTTTCAATTGGCGAATCGTGTGCGTCTTTTTATCGGCAAGAAAAAGCGCACCGCCACCACGGACACGTAACAGAAACTGTTTTGTCCACGGATAATTATCAATCACACTGGCCTGATAGAGCATATTGTGCAGTGTGTTGTCATCCATGCCATCGGCTGATTTCCAGCCTTCAGCCTGCATGTATTGCCAGGCTTTGACTGTACCGACAATATTCCCAGCTTCAGCGGTAAAAACAGCCCCAAGGCAAATGCTGGCGACCAGCGCTGTAGTAGTAAGCAGTTTCATAGTGATTATTCCTTTTGAGGTATCTCATCCCACCGCTGGTGCGACAAGAAGTGAATGGAAAAAGCGAAAATGAGGTAATGCCCGGAGAAATTCCGGGCATGAAAGTACGCTGGATAGCTCTCTTTTCGGTGTAAACATCTCTGAATGGCATGTGACGGAATGGATGATGTGCAGCGGGAAAACGGTTATTTTCCCGAGGTGCTCCCCTACCAGGAACCAGTCACCGGCACTGAAAATTAGCCGGTAAGGTGCAAGACCGTCACAACGACATCCGTCTGCCAGTAAGGTAATAAGGCGTTGTTCAGTCGCTGCTCTGACGAGGCGAGTAAAAATGCCCGGACGCGTTGGTGAAGCTGGCGATTCCTGATGCCAGACAAGACACGGCGGCGAGCCCTGGCGATTAAGAAGTGAGCTGACCAGATGGCTGTCCATATCCGGAAACAGAGCGCCAATACCTGACTGGCGGGCAAATTGCATCGCAGCCTCTTCCCTGAGTTCATGTCGCCCTCCCGTCAACAGGCGGCAGCAGCCGTTCTGATATTCGAGATCGAGGTAAATCAACCGTTCGCGAAAATCACGCTGCAGCGTGCGTTCCGAAACACCAAACTCTACCGCAAGCATGCGTACATTCAGCGTTTCACCAGCGATCAAGCGGCCGATAATCAGCGACAGCCGAACAGACAAGCGATCATAACGACGCTCAGCCTGAGACATTTATGATCTCCATGACAGGTAAGTGATTAATAAAGATGGTGTTACTGTAATGTGCGCTGTGGACAGGTTATGTCGGTGGCGCGTGGCTACGTGGTTAATGCGGATCGATAAGCTGGATGCTAAGTGGGGAGGGGTACAAGTTTACAGCTGGCATTATCATCTTCTGATGCCGACAGGTTGTGTCGTTGATGCTGGAATTGTCTGTAAACCAATGGATAAACGAAATAATTCACCATCAAAATGATGATGTTTCATTTAGTCAGAAGAATATCCAGTCCCAGACAGCACGCGCCATTGACACGACGGCATTCCGGACACTATTAATTACGGCTTTAAATGACTGAGGTAGAGTCGTTGTCGCTGAGTCAAACACTGCACCTGTCGCACGACCGAAATCTTCACGCGCCTGCTTTTTTACGGATTCACTGCACAACCTCTCGTGCAGTTGCGTTGCCAGAGGACTGGTCGCTCGATCCGGAAGACAACGCATCATGGTTTCGACCAGAAGCGGGAGGTTCCATTCCGTTCTGGCAGAGATGCTGCACACTGGGTTAAAGGGTGAGAACAGGTGGTGGATGGATTCCTTTTTGGCATCAATATTGGCTGACTGATTAGGCGATGGTGTGTTGCTGGTGGCGTCCCATTCATGGCTGGGTTCAATTTTATCGGCCTGATTGATGACAAACAGCACTCTGTGTTGGTAGTCAGCCATAACTCGCTGATAAAAACGCTCATCAGTAGAGAGCGCGCGATCATCCGCTTTGATAACCCACAGGATCAGATCCAGCTCAGGAAGAATATTGCGGTACAAAGCTTCGTACTCCTCATCGCGCATTTCACTCTCGCCGACGCCAGGCAAATCGACCAGTAACAGGCTGTGTTCGCCGCTGTAAAGTCGAAAATGCAGCGCCTCTCGGGTACATGCAGTGACATCGCTTACTGGAGTAACGTTACCAGCAAATAGCGCGTTACAGAGACTGCTTTTACCCGATCCCGTTTTCCCCATGATGCCAATCACAGGTTCGTATCTGGTAAGTGTGTGAAAGTGGTCGAGGATAAGATTTCGAACAGTGTCAGGAAGGGAAGCCAGCGGCTTCTCGATGGCTTGAAGGCCGTCAGATTTAGTCATACAGAGATCTCAGCGTGAAAATAAAAACTCCGCGATCCGGTAAGGATGCGGGGGCTCGCTAAGATGATATCTATCTGAGATTACTTAGAATATCTGATAGGAAAGAACTGTAATGGTATAACGAAAAACGCTCATACATTCGCAATAGTTTCCTGATACTCAGTGATGTGAGGAGTGGCGAATAGAGGCTTAAGAGATATAGTGGTTTTGTTATCCACTACACTTTTTTAATCTACATTGCAGGAAGAGGTGGCTTGCTCCCCGTTAAATCAAGCAATTTAGCACTTTCCAGTTGGGAAGGCTTGGATTATGCTGATGCTTGTAAGCTATTGATTATATCGAATATTAACGTGGATTTAGTTGGTCACTTTTATCGAAAGGGTATTGGTCGGCCTATCAGCAGCTTCAGAATGATTATCCAATCATGTTTTACTTAGCGAATTAGATGATGATGTTTTAGTTGTCTGGCAAGCAATATCTATTAATAAGAATATGTTGCATGGTTGCTTAAAGCCATAATTAATTTGATGTTAAAATTTAAAATAAAAAAACAATTATTAACAGTAATCCACAAGCTGTCAACTAACAAGTTTTCAAGTAGTTATAAATAATCGTACATAAAGAGGCTAGTTAATGGCTGCAGGGCGGAGTCAATAAATCCCGAAAGTGTTGATCTTGGTCCAACGTCTCGTTGGTATCCTGAAAGCCTAGCTAAAACTCTTCAAATATCTGAAGTTAACAATTTTTTTTAATCGAGGTGAAAACATTATAAATAAACCTTCAAGATAAGGATGGGGAGCTTCTTAATTTTCAGGATCATTCAATTGTTTATTTACCTTGGTCAGTGCTGAAAAGTTAAAGTCTTTATTATTAATAGTTTCTTTGTAGGCTACATTTGAGCATAGCTTTTTCAGTCTGGCCGCATATGTTTTTGAAAATCGCGCTCTATCTAATTTACCATCAAGATAACGTTGGCACGCGATTTCGTAGGCATTCAGCACGCTATCAGTATAGAACCCCCGAAGACTCGCCTTACCTTTAGTTAATTCATACTCCTTACCATCATTTTTTTTATCAAGTTGGAAAGCATCATGTTCATCAACAATAGAAGCGTTAAATTCAGCAAAGTCTTTTTCCGCTTTAGCTATCATTTCAAATGTTTTTATTTCTGAATCTCCAAGAGAATTGAGGTCTCGTTTTCCCGTTTTGAAAGCGCTAAATCCTGCGATAGCTGCGGACGCTAAAGCAACAACTACGCCACAAGAATACAGCCCATCTCGAAGAGTCCACACGACTACTTCAGTAGTTGCTTGATCAGCCATTATTTTTTCGTCTTAAGTGCTGCAACTGTGTCCGCTAATGAATCGCCGTGATCGAACGAAATATCAACAGCACCCTTTTCTATAGATTCGCTGAGAGATTCAAGTCCCTCGATACCGAAGCTTTCAAATGAATAGCTGAAAAGGCGTTTTACGAGTTCTTCTGCTTGTGCTTTAGTCAGCGTTCCATGTTGAACTTTGTTCTCTATATCACGGAGGATGCTGACCAGCACAGATTGGGAGCTACTACTACCAGCAGCAAGCGCTAAGCGTGCGCGATATTGAGCCAGAAGTGCATTGATTTCTACTGCATTCATTTTGGCGATTTCTCTAATATGATCAATTAACTTGCGGATTAATATAATCAAAATATGCACATGCGTCTATGATGAAGGTCAGGAATTTCTGATTAAATACTGCACTGATATTGAGGGGTAGCAGCAGAAGTGCGGCAGACAGGCTGGTAGTACATTAGGAAAAAAATGGTGCCGCGTCTGAACGCGCTGAACCAGTGGGCTACGCAGAGGTACTAAGCCCGGTGACCTGCTCCCCGTTTAAACAGGTCACTTCACCAGTAAGACATAGTCATAGAACTATGTTTAAGGAGTGTCCTGTGCAAAGAATCGAAGTGATCACTGGCGAGCAAAAGCGCCGTCGTTATACTCCCGAAGAGAAAGCCCGTTCTGTTGCGCTGGCCATGCAGCCCGGCTACACCGTTTCACTCGTTGCCTGGCAATATGGCATCACACCCAGTCTTCTTTTTAAGTGGAAAAGACTCATCAATGATGTAGGGAAATCTATGTTCGCCGTTGGCGATGAGGTGATCAGCGTCTCCGAAGTCAAAGCGCTGGAGAAAAAAGTTAAACAACTTGAGTAGATGTTGGGGCGCAAAACGATGGAAGCCGAAATCCTTAGGTACGCGCTTGAGATAGCACAGGCAAAAAAGTCGATATCGCGCATACCATTGCTGCCACCGTACGATAACGGCAGTGGCTACATAGAGGACGCAACAAGAACGTTCGCCGCCCCACTCGGGTTCATCATGTGTACGACGCCAGTGCGCAGACCTGAGAGCAATGTGATGGCAGAATCGTCCGTTAAAACGTTCAAGCGTGGCTACGTGTATATGAATGACCTGCCGGATGCGGTGACCGTAATGGAAGAACTGACGGAATGGATGGAAGACTATAGGGCAGGATCGTCTACCGGGGCGGGGTCAGTCCAATTATAAATTAACCGTGTCCATTTTAGCTGGGGCAACTCCAACTATAACTTTGTGGAAAAACTGTAAGAGCAAGATTGTATCTAGGGTGTGTTAAGCTTTTTATGAATCAGACATCGTTCTTCAGCAGGGCATAATGTTAAGATGGGGACTACTCAATTAAAGCGGCATATCACCTTGCAGGTTGAATTTTAAACATCTCGTTGCTATCTCGTAATTAATTGAATTAAAAGTTTATTTTTAAATTGCTTCGTCAATTGAAAAAAATTACTTAAAAAGCGTTCGCCCCCAATGCTGCTTGGATGAGCTTGTCATGGAGATGTGAGAGATATGCAAAGTTCTGAGAAAGAAACTCGGATTGCTGTTATCGATAGTCAATTGTGCATTGCTGGGTGGGATGTACAAGATCCAACCAAAGTTGTGCAAGAATTTGATATCCTCACGAATCAATCAGAAGGTGTAGCTGAACCTGACCAGGAGTATGGTGGGCACCAGTACAGTGACTATGTGCTCTTAGGGAAAGATGGCAAACCACTTGCTGTAGTCGAAGCTAAGCGCACTAGTAAAGATGCAGCTCTGGGCCGTGAGCAAGCGAAGCAGTATTGCTACAACATCCAGAAGCAACTGGGTGGTGAGCTACCCTTCTGCTTTTACACCAATGGGCACGAACTTTATTTCTGGGATCTAGAAAACGCACCACCGCGTCAGGTCTTAGGTTTCCCCACGCGAGACGATTTGGAACGCTTTGCATACATCCGTCGCAATCGAAAGCCGTTGACGCAGGAATTCATTAACACCTCAATTGCTGGTCGTGACTACCAGATCCGTGCTATTCGTTCGGTGCTCGAAGGTATTGAACAAAAAAGGCGTGACTTTCTTCTGGTGATGGCCACTGGCACAGGCAAAACGCGCACTTGCATTGCCATGGTTGATGCTTTGATGCGTGGCGGACATGCTGAAAGGGTACTATTTCTCGTGGATCGCATCGCTTTGCGCGAGCAAGCATTGGCTGCTTTCAAAGAGCACTTGCCGAATGAACCGCGCTGGCCAAATGTGGGGGAAAAGCTGATTGCTACGGACCGCCGCATATACGTCGCGACCTACCCGACAATGCTCAATATCATCCGGGATGATGTACAGCACCTGTCGCCGCACTTCTTCGATTTCATCGTCGTTGATGAGAGCCATCGCTCGATCTATAACACATTCGGCGAAGTACTCGATTATTTTAAAGCCATCACTCTGGGGCTGACTGCCACGCCAACTGATATTATCGACCACAATACCTTCCGGCTATTTCACTGCGAAGACGGTATTCCCACGTTCGCTTATACCTATGAAGAGGCTGTAAACCACGTGCCGCCTTATCTCTGCAATTTTCAGGTTATGAAGATTCAGACCAAATTCCAGATGGAAGGTATCAGCAAACGCACTATTTCGTTGGAAGACCAGAAAAAGCTGATCTTGCAAGGCAAGGATGTCGAAGACATCAACTTTGAAGGTACCCAGCTTGAAAAGCAGGTGATTAATAAGGGTACCAATACCCTGATCGTCCGCGAGTTCATGGAAGAGGCAATTAAAGATGCCAACGGAGTTCTGCCCGGTAAGACTATCTTTTTTTGCGCCACCAAGGCCCACGCCCGGCGTATGGAAGATATTTTCGATAAGCTCTATCCGCAATACCACGGAGAACTGGCTAAGGTGCTAGTATCGGAAGACCCACGTGTCTATGGCAAGGGTGGCCTTCTCGACCAGTTCACTAACAATGATATGCCGCGCATTGCCATCAGCGTGGATATGCTAGACACCGGTATTGATGTACGTGAAATTGTCAACCTTGTGTTCGCCAAGCCAGTCTATTCCTACACCAAGTTCTGGCAGATGGTAGGGCGCGGCACGCGCCTGCTGGAAACCAGCAAACCCAAGCCTTGGTGCCTTGAAAAGGATATGTTTCTGATCCTCGACTGCTGGGACAACTTCGAATACTTCAAGCTCAACCCAAAAGGCAAAGAACTCAAACAGCAATTGCCATTGCCAGTGCGTTTGTTCGGCCTGCGGCTTGACAAGATCGAGAAGGCTTATGACCGTGGTCATGCCGATATTGCCAGTCGTGAAATTGCCAAGGTTCGTGTGCAGATTGCAGCGTTGCCCAAAGAGTCGGTCGTAATCAAGGAGGCTGTAACAGCTCTGGCGCGGCTGGAGGATGACAACTTCTGGATTAATCTCAGCCACGACCGACTGGAATCCTTACGTGCTGAAATCAAACCTCTGTTCCGTACTGTTTCTGAGGTCGACTTCAAGGCCATGCGCTTTGAGCGCGACCTGCTCGAATTTTCGCTGGCTGTGCTCGATGAAAACAAAGAACAAGCCGAAACGCTCAAAGAAGGCATCGTCGAGCAGATCAGTGAATTACCGCTGTCAGTTAGCTTCGTACAACAAGAAGAGGCGCTGATCCGCACGGCACAAACTAATCATTACTGGGCCAAAGCCGATGAGGATGCGTTCGATGCTATAGTCGCCAGGCTCGGCCCTTTGATGAAGTTCCGTGAAAAATCCAGGGGCGAGGAGCAAACTCAGCTTGATTTGGCCGATGAGCTTTATAAGAAAGAATGGGTGGAATTCGGACCGCAGCACGAAGCCGTCAGCATTACCCGTTACCGTGAAATGGTCGAAACTTTGATTGCCGAGCTGACTGAGCACAATCCGGTGCTACAGAAAATCAAGAACGGTGATGCGGTTAGTAGTCAGGAAGCCAATGAACTGGCTGAACTGCTGCATGAAGAGCATCCGCACATTACTGAAGACCTACTGCGTCAAGTCTATAAGAACCGCAAGGCACGTTTCGTTCAGTTCATCCGCCATATCCTCGGCATCGAAGTGCTCAAAAGCTTTCCTGATGAGGTTAGTGCAGCCTTCGACCAGTTTATCCGTGTCCACACTACGCTCAGCAGCCGACAGATGGAGTTCCTTGAACTATTGAAGAACTTCATTGTTGATCGCGAAAGGGTGGAGAGGAAAGACTTAATTAACGCCCCCTTTACGGTCATCCATCCAAAAGGCATCCGCGGCGTGTTCAGCCCGGCTGAAATCCAAGAGATCTTACAGCTTACCGAACGGTTAGCTGCCTAAAAACAGGCTATACCATGTTACAGAACAACCCTGAACTAAAATCTAAAATCGACCTGCTTTGGAACAAATTCTGGAGCGGTGGCATCAGCAATCCGCTTACTGCCATAGAGCAAATTACCTACCTGCTGTTTATGAAACGACTTGATGAGTTGGATCAAAAACGGCAGGCCGATGCTGAGTGGACGAATGAAGAATACACCTCCAGGTTTGAAGGTACCTGGATTCCGCCCGAGGAGCGCAACTGGCCTGTGACGGAACAGCGTCCCATTGACAAACGTACGCTGCGTTGGAGCGAATTTAAGCGTATGCAGGCTGAGGAAATGCTGCAGCACGTACAGGGCAAGGTATTTCCCTTCCTAAAAGACCTGAACGGTGTGGAGTCCAATTTCACTCACCATATGAAAAACGCCGTGTTCATCATCCCCAAACCGGCGCTGTTGGTAGAGGCAGTTAAGACCATCGACGACATCTTTGCGGTGATGGAAAAGGACTCACAAGAGCATGGGCAGGCCTTCCAGGACATCCAGGGCGATGTTTATGAAATGCTGCTTTCGGAAATCGCTACCGCAGGCAAGAACGGTCAGTTCCGCACTCCTCGACACATCATCAAGATGATGGCCGAGCTGGTGCAGCCGCAACTGGGTCACCGCATTATCGATCCGGCCTGCGGCACTGGCGGATTTCTGCTGGGTGCCTATCAATATATTGTTACCCAGTTGGCTATCAACGCCGGTACGAGGAACCTTGTACCCGATGAAGATGGTTTTATCCGCACTTCAGTTGCCGCAACATTCGATGAAAAGCGCCAATTCGTCCTGCAAGAAAGCCTATACGGCTACGATATCGATGCCACCATGGTGCGCTTGGGGTTGATGAACCTGATGATGCACGGTATCGATGAGCCCAATATTGACTATCAGGACACTCTGAGCAAAAGCTACAACGAAGAATCCGCCTACGACATCGTGCTAGCCAACCCACCCTTTACCGGCAGCATCGACAAGGGCGATATCAACGAAGCTTTGCAACTGGCTACTACTAAGACCGAATTGTTGTTTGTCGAAAACATCTATCGATTGCTGAAAAAAGGCGGCACCGCCTGCGTGATCGTGCCGCAGGGCGTGCTGTTCGGCTCTGGTAAAGCCTTCAGGGATTTGCGCCAAACTCTAGTGGAGCGCTGCGATCTCAAAGCCGTCATCACCTTGCCTAGCGGCGTGTTCAAACCCTACGCCGGAGTCAGCACCGCCATTTTACTGTTCACTAAGGTTTGGGGAGCAAAAGACAAGATTACGAAACCTGCTACCGAACACATCTGGTTTTACGAAATGGCCGCTGATGGTTACTCGTTGGACGATAAGCGTAGTAAGCAGGAAGGTTATGGTGACCTACAAGACATCATCACTAAATACCACAATCGCAATGCGGGGGCCGACACCGACCGAACCGCTAAGTACTTTATGGTACCGTACAGCGAGATTGCGGATGAGAAGAATAACTTCGACCTCTCCCTTTCGCGCTATAAGGAAGATGTATTTAAAGAAGTGAACTACGACGCGCCGGGCGTAATTTTAGGTCGGCTGATTCAAGCAGAAGTAGGCAATGTGGATGAAACGGAACTAGCCAATGTTCAAAGCGGCATAGTGCGCGAGTTGTTGGAGCTGAAGGGGATTGTGGGATGAAAAGCCGTTTCCCGATAGTTGAACTCGGAAACTACATTCGACAGGTAAGCCAACGAAATAGGGCTGAAACCGATATCGAAGTGTTTTCTGTCACCAACTCAGAAGGGTTCACAAGATCATCTGATTACTTCAGCAAAGAAGTTTTCAGCAAGGACGTATCGAATTACAAAGTCGTCAATCCTGGGCAATTTTCTTACAATCCATCACGCATCAACGTTGGATCGATTAACTACCTTCGACATGACCGCTCAGTGCTCGTAAGCCCTCTGTATATCGTTTTCGAAGTACAAAAAGATATTTACGCTGACTATTTACTGCGCTATCTAAAAAGTGATTTTGGCAATGCTCAGATTCGGGCCAATACTGAGGGAGCTGTACGAGACTCCCTGAAGTTTAAGGGGCTGGAAAAAATTAAGCTTCCTCTACCGTCCCTTAACGACCAAATCCGCATTGCGCATCTGCTTGGCAAGGTTGAAGGATTGATTGCCCAGCGTAAACAGCACCTGCAACAACTCGACACTCTGCTTAACAGCATATTTCTGGAGATGTTTGGCGATCCTGTACGGAATGAGAAAGGTTGGCGTAAGCAGAAATTATCCGATTTGCTCGAAGATATTGAAAGCGGGAAAAGCCCAAAGTGCGAGGCAAGACAGGCCGATGTTGAAGAATGGGGAGTACTTAAACTTGGTGCCATCACTCGCTGTAGATTTGATGAAAAGGAAAACAAGGCTCTGCCGAAGGATATTGCTCCATCATTACGAGATGAAGTTAGAGCTGGTGATTTACTGTTTAGCCGGAAGAATACCTACGATCTTGTGGCCGCATGTGCTTATGTATTCAAAACCCGTCCAAAGCTTTTGATGCCAGATCTCATATTCCGCTTTTCATTCAAGCAGAATGCAGATGTAAACCCCATCTTCATGTGGCGATTGTTTGTTAATGATTCACAGCGTAAAGCGATCCAATCGTTAGCTGCGGGCGCTGCTGGTTCCATGCCTAATATTTCTAAGGGAAATCTGAAAACTGTTTCCCTTGCCCTCCCTCCTCTACATCTGCAAAACCAATTTTCCAGTATTGTATTGAAAATTGAAGCAATCAAATCCCGCTACCAGCAAAGCCTTACCGATTTGGAATGCCTCTTTAGTGCCCTGAGCCAAAATGCATTCAATGGTGAGTTGGATTTAACGCGAGTGCCCATGCCAAAACCATCCACTCAAGATGCTACCGCTGTTTTCCAGGAAGACCAAACCTCCATGTCCGCCACCGTTGTACCAACCCTGCCTGCCATTAATTTACCCGATACAGGTAATCTTCTAGCTGCATTGGAAAATTCTGAGGCTCGCAAGACGTTGATTACAGAATGGCTGGAAGCCTATCGTACTCAACTTGTTGACACACCATTTTCGTTACAACAGTTTATGGAGCTGGCGCAAAGTCGGCTGGCGGATCTCAATCCAGACAATGACTTAGTGATGGGGGCCAGCGACTACGAATATATGAAGACATGGGTGTTCGAAGCTTTGGCCGCTGGAACATTGAAACAGGTGTTTGACGATGCAGGCAATCGCATCGAACTCAAAGCCGCTCTTGAGCACAATCCCATATGAAACTACTACGTTTGAAGATCACTGACCCGGCAGGCTTTCGCAGCCTGCCCTGCGGTTTTGAGCACCATTTTCGCACCGAATGGAACTTGCAGGATGAACTCGCAAAAGCAGACCAGTTTGCCCCCTTCGTCTGCGCCGGACCGAATGGCAGCGGCAAATCCAATCTGCTTGAAGTCCTGGCTGCAATCTTCTTTCAGTTGGAAATTCTGCGTGTGCGCCGGAGTTTTCTTCCTGAAGCATTGCAAAATGGGACTTTGGATCTTTCACCCATTTCCTTTGAGCTAGACTATTTGATTCGAGTCCTTCCTGAATACCGTAGCTCTAACAGTTCCGAATGGGCAAAAGTGCATGTACGGAAAAATGCTGGTGAATCGGTGCGCTTTCTTTGGGAAAACCAAAGTGACTTTGGTACGGATATAAATGAAGCATTCACTAGTAGCCATATAGACATGCTGTTACCCCAGTACGTGCTTGGTTACTCTTCAGGCGAGAACGAAATCCTTAGTCTTCCTTTTTTTAAGATGCGTTTTGTACAATTTGACGAGTACTACAACGCACTTACCCAGCAACTTCCATATCCCGGTCACCCAGAAACCAGACTTGCATATCTTGATAACGGATTCAGCCAGGCTATCTTGCTGTGCAACCTGCTGTTTATCGATGAGGATAATTTGCGACCTTTCCGCGAGGATGTTGGAATTGAAGGGCTGCAGGAATTCCGTATTATCGTTCGTCGTAGTGTTGAACTGCGACCAGAACAACTTGCTGCTTTTGCTAGTGAAGATGAAAATCAATACCAATTACCTGAAGACATAGTCAATAGTAATCCCGCTCTACAATTCCATATCGATGAACAGGGGGGACTCCATTATCGTCTAAATATTCTCCACTTATTGGAAGGCGACGAAAGATCCTCATTAATGATTAATGCCTTACAGCGATGCGCTACCTTGAGTTATGTCGATGATGCTACTGATACGCTAATCTTAGATTACCGGGTTAATGAGGCAACTAAGCAAGCCTTCCGTGAAAACTTTGACGGTTCACCATTGGCTCTATTCCAGGCATTTCAGGTGTTGTTAGCCCTTAACCTTTATCTTGTAAGTGATACGCTTAAGTCGGATTTGTATACTTCAACCAGCCACTATGTTAGTGAAACAGTACCGACGCTAGCATCTGATGAGCGAATCATGCGCTTTAAACATTTCTATTTCAGGAAAATAGGGGTCGAGAAGCCGATGCTTCTCAAAGAGCTATCGGATGGCGAACACCAGTTATTGCATAGCCTTGGTTTGTGTGTGCTATTTCGTGACACTAACTGCCTGTTTCTGCTAGATGAGCCTGAAACCCACTTTAACCCAAATTGGCGAGCCAGTTTTATCACCCGCTTGCGTCAGTGCTTACCTGATCAAAAATATGTGGCGCAAGAAATGTTGATCACAACCCACACACCGTTTCTGATTTCAGATAGTAAGCCAGACAAGGTTTTGGTATTCAGCAAAGATGAAGCAACTGGTGTTGTCAGCATCAATCCCCCGGGCTACAACACACTGGGTGCTTCTATCAACAAGATCACGATGAACACTTTTGGCAAACGTGAAACTATTGGTGGCTATGCACAAACCCTGCTCGAAGATTTGCGAAGACGTTTTGAGGAGGGTGGAGAGGATCGGGAAGCTCTTATTACCGAAATTCAGCAGCAATTAGGTGACTCGGTAGAAAAACTATTGTTGATCAAAACAATTCTTGACCAAAATGCACAAGGTAGCGAGAAGGAGTAGAGTTGATGCTGTTTACTTACACTTATGTACCACATCAAATGGAGAGGATGCAGCGGTTTGTTAATTTCATTTTCTATCAAGTGTGGTGTAGGTCGAGGAAAGCAGGGGAATATGACTTGGCTCTATTTGATGCTAATCCGCCTCTAAAAGAGATAATGACCTCTTTTGCATATGGTGATACTGAGGCTGGTGATCGTTTTTCAAGTCAAGTTCAAGCTATTTATAAAAGTTTCTCCGAGCTCTCGCGAGAGCAAATAGCTCAGTTTAAACGGTGGTACCAAGGTAATAATAATCTGGAAAAGGTATGTGCCAATACGCCGAATACTCAACTAGCCCGTTACGCTGACATCGCGGTGAACCATAAAAAGCTGTCAGATCAACTCGGTACGTTTTTCAAAGGATTATACTCGCAGTCATTGCTGGATCTCGCTTCTTTGCGAGCCAAAATTGGTGATATTGATGATCATTACAAGAACTTCGTGCAAATTAATAAAGTTGGGAAATGCCCGTTTTGTGGTATCAGTGACTTACTTGGCGAATACCATACTAAACGCGAAGCTTACGACCATTATCTGCCTAAGGCATTGTATCCTTTTAACTCTATAAACTTTCGTAATCTCGTGCCTACCTGCCACTACTGCAATAGTAGCTATAAGACCAGTAAGAACCCTGTCTACATGCCACAAGACCCTGCAGGAGCTGTTCGTCGTCGCGCGGTTTTCTATCCATATAAATCTGTGACTCATTCCATCGAGTTACAAGTTACACTGCAAACTTCAGACATAGAAAACTTAGCACCTAACGATATCGCCCTGCAATTTGGTCCAGATACTATTGCCGAAGAAATCGATACATGGAAGGAAATTTACGGTATTGAAGAACGCTACAAAGCTAAATTCTGCGGGGGAAATGGTGGAAAGTACTGGCTAGTGCAAGTGCTTGACGAATGGAGAATGGATGGCCGAAATCCCTCTGATTTTCTGACAACTCTAGAGCGTCAGACTCGAAATCGTCCATACGCCGACTGCAACTTCTTAAGAAAACCTTTCCTTGATGCCTGTGAGGCTCGAGGTCTTTTGCAAGATTTGTAGTGCTTGTGACCGATTGAAAAACAACCAGCTGATCAGTATGGTGCCACGGGTGGCGAAAGCTCGCTACGTTCATCGCCGAGATACAAACCGAATACCAACTAATTTTTTGCCCCAGACTGACCATCCACAGAGCATTAACCACAATATTATTATTCGGCTCTGAGCATCTAGAAACAGCTTCTTCATCTACTGACTAATAACCAACCATTTCTCTGCCTCTACTTCATACAGTTCCACTTGGATGACATATATCCGATCGGTACGTTTGAGGCAGTTATTTTGATAGAATAGCACCTATTACACTTTCGTCAGTCCATAGCAAGTTCATCGAACTGACAGCAAACATTTCACTGTCAGTGAAATATTATTGCTTTTAGTCGTAGTGTATGGTCTACTCATCACAGGTCAGGCGTTTCGCCTGAGCTGTGTTCTTTAAAATGATTGTTCTCATCGTAACAGCGAAGGTCTAGCGTAATTGCCTGTTTATCAGGCCGCTCCTTCATCCGGTGTTGGAGATTTTGACGGGCAGACCAGCGTCATCGGTCAGTCTTAAGCACGTTCGTCATGATGGTGATTCGTAGCCAGTCGCGATATGCGGCTACCGGGCAACTGCACTATCGGAATAAACGGGGCTTCATCGTCGCGAAGACTGGTGTTGGGCTTGCGCATCGGGTTGGCTCCTTTCGGCCATCGCCTTGTTACGGGGCTTCGGCGTTTTGCCGATTCAAAGGAGAGCAATATGAAACACGATACTTTAAAGAACACCATCGCAACGCTTGAAAAGCTGCGCGATGCTCACTGCAGCCAACTCGATGCTGGCGCTCTGGCAGAGCTGGAGGATGTATTGCGTCAGTTACGCATTCATCGTGACAGCCCGGTAAAAAGCGGGTTCCGGTTTGACGATATTGTCTTCCGGGCTCTGCGTATTATTGACGTTGTAATTCGTCTGATCACAAACATTGATGATTGGATGAAATAATGCAACAGAGCCAAGACGCAGCAGGCCCAATATTTATTTGTGGGGTTAATTATGAATGTCGGACAGGCCATCAAGTTATGTCGGACCAGAAGAAAAATATCACAGACAGATTTAGCGCAAAAAGCTGAATGCTCTGTTTCCTATCTTTCCATGCTTGAAAACAACAAACGCGATCCAACGCTTTCAACTCTTACCAGCATTGCTTCTGCTCTCAACATTCCTGTTAGCATTATTTTCTTTATTGCAGCAGAGGCCGGTGATCTTCAAGGTATTGATAAGGGGCTTCAGGGAGAACTTGCACGCACTGCGTTGGAGCTGCTTAATGATTCACACTCTGTCTGACTCACCCTTCTATAGCAAACGACGCATCAGCAGTATGACAGCGCTATCAAAAGCGCTGAACATCTCTCCTATCGAAC
The DNA here is from genome assembly GCF_050113815.1 of Pantoea sp. FN0307. Classification (NCBI taxonomy): domain Bacteria; kingdom Pseudomonadati; phylum Pseudomonadota; class Gammaproteobacteria; order Enterobacterales; family Erwiniaceae; genus Pantoea; species Pantoea sp. FN0307. The sequence goes on from NZ_JBNJSO010000001.1 coordinate 84,378, forward strand.
TACTTAATCTAGCCAATCGTGCGGACAATATGTACCGACTCGCCAGCACTATCACTAAGCCTGACGGAAGTTCGCGCCAGACTTGGGATGCATATGCACCTCTAAAAAAAGTACAACGCAATATCAGGCGCAATATTCTTGATTACGTTGTTTATCCAGCATATTTGACAGGTAGTCTGAAAGGTTGTGATTATAAAACTAATGCAACTTTACACGCGGGTTCTACGATTGTTATTAATGAAGATATCACGCGTTTTTTCCCGTCAACTTCAGACACAATAGTGCATAACATATGGCAACATTTCTTTGGCTTCGATAATGAAGTAGCTGAATGTTTGACCAAGCTGACGACCCGACAAGGGAAGCTACCTCAGGGGGCCATCACTAGTTCATTTCTGGCTAACCTGGCGTTTTGGAAAGATGAACCGGCACTGCAAGCCAGTTTTCAGGCAAGAGGAATAATTTATTCCCGCTACGTTGATGATATCGCCGTCTCGTCAGTAAACTTTCTTGATAAACCGGCTAAAACGAATGTGATAGCCTCGATTTATGGCATGCTTTCCAGGCACGGTTACCAGCCTAAACGAGCTAAACACGAAATCAGAACATCTGGGCAACGGATGGAAGTTACCAAGCTTTCGGTGAATTCAAAACCTGGTCTCTCTTCCGCTAAGCAAAGTCAGATACGATCGGCCGTCCATCATTTGGAGCAAGCCATTCTTAGGGGCGAAATTATCGAGTTCGATAAGGGCCTTTATGCACAAACATTGGGACTAGTTCATTTATTGGCCAGATTCCATCCTGGCAAAGCAAAAAAACTTAAACAGCGCTTGCTTGCTCTTAAGAGTGCGGGGCGCACGAATATGTATACATAGTGTAAGAACCAGGGAAAAAAATTTTTAACTAAGGTGAAGGCGTGGCAATCTTTGACATTGAAAAGGATGAATTACTTCGGCTCTCCGATACTCAGCTAGAAGAGCTGATAGCTCGGCTAGCAGAAGCTGAAGTGGCAATACATGGTCATAGCCCTGCATGTGTAAATTGGTCTGGCTCAATTACAGCCCCTGACGGAGGGATTGATATCCATGTTCAGGTTCCAGTTGATCAACTGAAACCAAGCTTTCTTGTAAGGCCTAATACGGTCTTTCAGGCAAAGAAACATAAAATGCCAAAGGCTACAATTACGAAGGAAATGAGCACCGGTAAAGCGCTTTCATCCATCATATCTGAACAAGCCAGAAAACAAGGCAGCTACATCATTGTCAGCCTGGGTGATGATTGCTCGCCCTCAGGAAAGGCGGATCGTCTCAAAGCGATGAGGGATGCAGTAAAAGATGATCCTAATAAAAGCAATCTTCATCTCGATTTCTACGACCGTTCCAAACTCATTCAATGGCTGCGCCAACATTCATCAGTCATGCTGTGGGTAAAAGGGAAGCTTGGGCAAGGGTATTACGGTTGGCAACCCTACGGAGCTTGGAGCAATCCACCCCAAGGTGTTACAGACACTTTAATCTCAGCCCCAGGAGTAACCATTACTTTACCGTCGGGAAAGGGGCAAAAATTTAAAATTGATGAAGCAATTAGCCCAATGCGTGCCCTTATTCGTTCGACGAATAAGGCGGTTCGTATTACAGGATTATCTGGTGTCGGGAAGACTCGGATCGTTCAGGCGCTCTTTGATGAAACTGTTGGAACAGATGCGCTTGACCGGACAGTAGCTATTTATGTTGATACTGGTTCTGAGCCAGTACCGTCGGCTACAGCAATGCTTGATAAGCTGATCGCTGAGGACCGACGAGCAATTATGATCCTTGATAATTGTCCATCAGAACTCCATGCTTCGCTTGCCAGTAAGGTATCAGCCACAGGAAAAGAAGTAAGCCTCATCACAATCGAGTACGACATTAGGGATGACAAACCACAGACAACTGAGGTCATCCATATTGAGACAGATGGTCCAGAGGTGGCAGAGCAACTTCTTATCCGTCGCTTCCCTTCTATTGGTCAGAATAATGCCCGTCGTATTGCTGAGTTTGCAGATGGGAATGCAAGAGTTGCTTTGGCTATAGCTGAGAGAGGGGAGGAAGGCGAGAGTTTGGCTCTACTTTCTGATGCGCAGTTGTTTAATCGCTTGTTTGAACAGCGTAATCATCCTGATGGTAATTTACGGGAACAAGCTGAAATATTGTCACTGGTGTATTCATTCTCGGTATCTAGTCCAGATGCTGCTACCGACGAACTGGAAATATTAGGGGCGCTCTTTGGGTATTCCAGAACCCAGTTATTTAAAGCCGTTACGAAGCTGATGGAACGTCATATCGTTCAGAAAAGATCTCACTGGAGAGCTATCTTACCTCATGCCATTGCTAACAGATTGGCAGCATCCGCACTCGACAGTATTCCCGTCGATCAACTTAGGGCGACTTTTGAAGCTCCGGGTTGTGAGCGTTTATTAATGTCTTTTTCACATCGCTTGGGGTTGTTGCATGACCATCCTGTTGCGAAAGAAATTGTAGAAGCCTGGCTTCAGCCTGAAGGGATGTTAGGAAGAATAGCCGAGTTAAATGATATTTCGTTACGAATACTTGGGTATATCGGACCGGTTGCACCTGAAGCATTGCTCAACAGAATTGAGGCCGTACTCTCATCATCTGATTTCAAAGGTATAGAACCGGGCTACAATCCGCAGCGACGTAGTATTCTGCGTCTTTTACAAATGATGGCATACGAACCGAACGCCTTTGAACGATGCGCTAGGCTTCTTATTCAAATGGCAGAGGACGAAGCCGATAATAATGACCTGGACTCTGCTCGAAACATGGTCCCAAGGTTTTTCCAGGCGTATCTGTCTGGTACTCATGCATCACTAAGCCAGCGTATTGCTTTAATGAACGAATGCATTCCATCAAACATTATTACGCGTAGATCTTTGGGCTTCAAGATGCTGTCAACCGCCCTGGATGGCCCACCGTGGTCAGGGTTTGGGGTTGGTGAGTTTGGAGCTCGACCAAGAGACTATGGATACGAACCCAACTATGATGAACTTGTCGAATGGCGCAGCGCCTTTATTGACGTCATTATCCATTTAGCGGCATCCGGAGCTCCTGAGCTTGAAAGGCCTGCAAGATCAATCCTAGCAGACAAATTCAGGGGAATTTGGTTTCAAGAAGCAATGCGACACAAACTCGTCGATGCTGCCCGTACATTAAATGCTTTAAGTCCTTGGGGGGAAGGTTGGAAAGCCGTTCGTTCAACGGTCTATTTTGACTATACCAAGCGTAGCGATGGAGATGATGTTGAGCAGTTGCCGGATAGTCTTGCTGCCTTAGAGAAGGAGTTGGAGCCCATTGCGTTAATTCCAACAATAAAGACATACGTGTTGAGTATAAATCATGATTATTGGGCACTGGATGCGGATTTTGATCATGAGGACTCCGATAAATATACCGCAGCCGGAAAACGACTTGAAGCTAAAGCACTTCAATTGGGACAGGACTTTGCCTTATCAAATCATGTGCTTGAGGAGTTAGGAGTAGATCTGTTCTCCATCGGTGGAATGCCTTATCGCGCTGTCTTTGGTCGAGGACTTGCTCGAGGGGCACATGATCTAAGTATTGGCTGGCAGCGACTAGTTGAACAAATTGAAAAACAGCCAGATGCTAACAAAGACTTTGGAGTTATTGGGGGATTCATCGAAGAAGTTGACTCTGTCGATCCATCATTAGCACAGAAGTTTCTCGACCAATGTGCGCAGCATCCTGAACTTCGACAGGTATTGGTTGGCTTGCATCCTTGGGGGAAATTTACAGTAAATGATCTGGATCGCTGCATGAAGCATTTGGACGATCCAGACATTCGCCCTTTCATGTATGAGTCGATTTTATGGCGAGAACAATACGCCAATTTGCCGAGAATTCGTCTTCTCGAGCTTGCTGAGCAACTCCTGAGTAAAGCAAGCGGAGATAATGTCATTTTGCATGCGCTCTCCATGAGACTGCATGGTAAAGACAAATCGGCAGATACGCTTGGCGCAGACTTTCGGTTGATTGGTCTTGCTGCTGCAATCCAGCGGATTAAAAACAGCGACAGAGGCCAAATAGGGACAATTGATTTTTACATGGAGCGAGTTATCGATGCCGCATTGCGTTTCGATGGTAATGAGGCAAAAAAAATTGAGTGGTTGGACGCAATTTTCAATGTCATTGATGAACACTATGGATATTTTTTGGGATTCGAGAAGACTATAGCAACAACTGTTGCGTTAATGCCTGAATCATTTCTCAATTGCATTTTTGAATGCACCGAGGAACAGCAGCAGGGAAGACAGTTCTTTATTCGTCGTGGCAGTTTACGCCGTTCTCCTCTTGCTGATGTAAGTACTAGCGTCTTGATTGAATGGTGCCGTGCCAGAAATGATCCCAGTGTTTGGGCTGCCATTGCGGCTGGTGTGACTCTCTGGTCAAAGAATGATGAACAGAATGTACTAACCCTACACGAAGCTGCTATAGAACTGTTAGAGGCCTCTCCTGAGCCATTAGCTGTGCTGGAGTCTTTTACTGAGCGAATCACTCCATCCTCTTGGACTGGTAGCCTGGCGAACATAATGCAAGCTAGATCAAGCGTCATCGGTGCGCTGAGTAAACACGAGCGTCCAGATATCGCCGAGGCTGCCAAAACAGTTTGTGAAAAAATGAGTCAGTGGGTCGAACGCCAAAAAGAACGTGAACAAAGGGAAGATAGTGAAAGGGAACAGCGGTTTGAATAAAGGCTAGAAGCCTATACAAACGTTCTGCGATGAGGAGAAAGTGATGGAATCTGCACGTGATAAACGTACCCGTGAGATTGTAGAAGCAGAGAATTTGTGGTTGCTTGATAGCGTTGATACTGAAGGCTATGTATGCTGGGGGTGTGGTATAACCATGCATCCTGCTGCATGGGAAAAAGATAAAAAAGTCAGAGCCTATTTTAAAAAGAAACGACATATTCAACATCATCATGAATGCGATGCTGATGCTGAAAACACAGTAATTCGCCAAGGCCAGAAGGCGAGTGTCCGCAACATACTGGACAGTGCTCCGGGTTTAATGCCCTCGGGATTAAAGTTGATTGAACAACGCCCGGTTGTTGAACCAAGTTTCTCTAGTGATGAAAGTAAATCCAGTTCGACACGTTCAGCATCCTCACAATCTGGTGAAGGTAATTCACCTGAACGACAATCCCGGCGTCAAGTGAATGCTATTCGCAATATTTGCCGTGCCTTCATCCGTTTCCCGCATGACCGGGGAATGTCGCTTAACGTTCCCGGTATCAGTGGTCAAATCTACATGACGGTGTTTAAAAAGCTCCGGAATGAGGTTCAACCTTACCCGGAGTCGAAGATCTTTTATGCACCACTGCTCTGGAATAAATTTACTGAAAATGATGAAAACCTAATCATTCCACTGTCTGGTGAATGGGGGGAAGATGAGTCAGGTAAACCTAAACCTACCCGAAGCTACCAGATCTACATCGATTGGGCTAGCTGGTCAAAAGCCAAGCGTACCGTGGTTCGTAAAGAGCTGGAGGCTGCCCGTACAGAGGCAATAGAAGCCAAAGGCAAGGGGCTGAAAGATAAAGCTTGGGTATTCTTTATCGGCGAGCAAAACACTGAAAACCCGGAGATCTTCTACGTTAGCGATTATCGACTAATCTGCGCGATTGTAGGACATATCACTTATCCATGACGTGAAAATGGCCCTCCCATTCAGGGAAGGCCGCATTTGAATCAGAAATCGACTTGGCAATAGCCGAAATTGCGATACCCCTCGCCAAAGATTTTGGTTTCTGTTTTGGCAAGATAATCGAGGCGGTTCAGTAACTCTTGGTAGTGTGCCTGGAAATTCGGATGGCTGGAATTCAACACATAGCGGCAGTTCTCCGGAAAATGCACCAAACCTGGGTAATCGTCCAGTTGCAGTCCCATTGCGCTGTACCAGGCTCCGATGATCATTGACCTTAACGTATTTTCCCGCTTGTAATCACCGAGATGATAATAGGCATCTTTGTTGAAGAGTAGGCAAAGATGGTAATGGCATTTTCCTGATAAAGAAAATTCTCTTGCCCATATAATAATCATTGTGCCCCTGTAAACACGTATGCCTTCACGCTCTTTTCTTTCAATGTCGGCTATAATCTTAGCTTTCATCGACTTACAAAAACGGGTAATTTCACCATGCTCCAGATTATGAAAGCAGCAAATATTATCACCACGATCAACAATCCCTGGGAAATGAGCATCCGCCCTGATAGCGGTGACTCTTGGATATTTGTTCGTCATTGCATTCAGTAGTTCATTTATTTTCATTCGATAAAGTTGTACATAACTCATGTCAGTATTCCTATGTAGCGGGTCCTACGGTCTCTTAAGACCGTATTAATGATTGCCACACAGGCTGGGTTGCACACTGCGATAGATTTAGGCATATTATGGCATCAGATTGTAGTATCCCCATACTTCAGCGATCTGATTATTACTTGGTATCACAACTCACATGATTGTTAATTAGTAGTGGTGATAGAAGGCCATTATAATACCTATCCAACATATAAATATTAGATAAATGCAGCCCCAGCCGGTGTTGACTGTTTAAAAGTTACTCTCCAATTAGCTTGTTTTAAGATCAGTATGTAAAATCAAGTGCTTCAAGTGCCGCTTCAACCACATCGAATATTCTGATGCAGGTTACGCCATTAATTATTCCTCGCTGAATCTCATTTTTTTTCAGTAATCGCTCCAGGATTTCATCAGCCGCAGCTTTAGTTCTTAATTGCGCAGGTCCATACTGCAATACATCATTTTTAGAAATATAATTCTTTCCTTCTTTAGCGAACCGGGCGTTGCATCGGTTCCTTATCCAGCATAAAAGCTCACGTTCAAGATTTGGTGTTATTTTCATTCCATTAATTTCTCGGAATATTTTAATATGTTCATCAGCAAACCAGAAGCATATATCTTTTGCAGCTTGGAGCGTGCTTTCTGGTATATTTCCGAAAGATCCTTCGAAATAATGCATTGCTGCTGCCATCCTGGCGATATTTTCAGCCATCTTTGAGCCATAATCCTTGAAATCTTCCAGTAAACCACCTTTATTAAGATGAGATTCAATTTCATTCGCAATTTGAATCCATGATTTTTGAGCTTCAACAGTAAATCTCAAACACTTTCTTTCCCCACTGTCTTGTATAGCCAGCGTCTCTCTGATTAAGCTTCTGATTCTTTGATGGAACATTGCAATATATCTTGTTGATATCCCCTCATCTTCAATGAAACGGGTTCCTTGTGTTGATTTTGGATAGCAGATCAATACTCTCGCCAGAAATCCACTGCCTCGTGGAAGCCCTTTTTTCTTCGATAAGAATTTTTTAAGTACTGACATTTGCGTCATCAAAGATGCTGTAAGTCGAACATCTTTTATTCGTAGCTCAGGTTCATTCTTCCTTTTAACTGATATAGTAGAGTTATCCCATCCCATGTTCAGGAGATACAAATCGCGCCCGGCATGTCCATCAAGAATATTACCTGCTTCATGCGATATCAGGCCAAATGACTTTTGTTTTCCTGAAAAGCTCTTTTTCATCGCCGCAGGTGTAATATCAGATACTAGGAACTGATGCTGAACCGGCATTTCAGGGCGTGATTTCCTTAGTATACAGATTTCGTGTTCCAACTCTTTCGTGCATTCTTTCTTGCGAACCAGAGCCTTGAACTCTGTACGTAACACCTTTAGATGCTCTTGATAAAATGCATATGCCTGAGTGTATTCCTCCATTTTTTTTAGATAGATTTCATGCTGTTCGTTGTCAGATTCATAAAACGGTGCATTTACCTTACTATCAGTCGCGCTTTTCCTTTCCCCTGATTCTGCAACAATAACAGTGTACAGCCCTACCGGTCTTACTAAGTCTCCTATCAAGCGAACATTAATTATCCCCTGACAAGCAAGAGACATGGCTGATATCACCGCGACGGTGGCCATAGGCTGTGGGATCTTCATATTAGCGACAAGTTCGTTAACTACCCCTTGAAAATCTGGCTTACATCTCTGGATAGGAATATTCCCTTCACACTCCATCTTGCCCTCCTGAAAATGATAATACGTTATGTACAGCCTGCTATTGTTGCTATTAATAGCGGAATAGCAGCGTAAGAAAAAATGTACGTTAACTTATCCACCTGCTTTTAAATAATTATTCAGGGAATGGAGTGGATTCGTTGTAGAATCCATTCATCAAGTTCAGCCTCTAGCCATCCTACAGACTGACTCCCCAAACACCTTGGTCTTGGAAACGTTGGGTCAAAGCGAGGCGATTTTGGATTGATCCAGTCATAAATTGTGGACCTGGCAAGACCCGTTTTAAGGGCGACAGCGGGTAGGCGTAGAATTTTTACATTAGATGATGTCATGGCTTGTTCTCCTGAATCACATTGGTTTGGATGCAGGAAGATTAAGGATGTGGTCGTTTTTAAAAAACATTTGTGCCTTCTTGTTTTTTTTATTTTGAAACGAGATGGTGTAACTTATTGATTTTAATGAGATGAATTTTAAAGAAACTTACGATTTTTTGATAAAAAGCTTTGATGACGTACGTGGAACGATACCAAACTGGGTAGAAAATACGCCCTGGGAATCAGCGTGGCCCATGTTGGACTACGAAAATCCTGACATTAAGGTTTTTCTGGAACAGCTCAATGATGAATTCACATCGGCGGACCCTTTTTTCAGAGTGGAACTTTCATTCACTTCTTTAGATCCAAGGCTCAACCGAAAAAATAGTGATGGATGGCCTAGTGCTTTCGGGTCTTTTTATAAACAGTTAGAGAGTGCTCTTAGAGAGCGTCAGAAAGGAATATATTTGCGCAATGTAAATGATTGCGAATCACTCAAAGCTCTTTTTAAGGCGGTAAGTCATGTTGAGGCTGCGAGAGGGATGTGTATGACGCTCAGCCAAACAATAACAATGGGGTTGTCTGATTGGTACAGAACACAGGGGGCCATCAAAGGCGGTATTGCGAAGGCCGCGCTGAATATCCCAGTTAAAGAGCAGGCTATAAAATTGTTGTACGAAAACGCCCCAACCAAGGGTGGATGGGGAAATAGATCTATGGCGGTAAAGGCTATAGTAGATGAACTTTGGCAGTTTATTGAAGACCAAAATCATCTTGGGAAGAGGATTGATTTAAGCCATGAAAATTTAGTGACAACGCTGAAACAATGGGCCTACAAAGATGAGTTGCTTCGAGAAGCATTTAATAATACGGTTCGGACTAAGAAAAAAAAATGAAGCGCCTAAGACACTCCATTTTTGCATTGTTAATATGATGTTACCCGACCAATCGCAAAGTTCCCTTGTGTGCTTTCCCGGCTTCAGCGTTAGTTACGAAGTCAGCCCACCATTGCATCATTGGGCGACGTTGTTCAAGATAGTCGCTGCGGTTATAAGCACGCCGAACCTCATTCTTATCAACATGAGCTAGTGCCGCCTCAATAACATCAGGTGGAAAGCCTTGCTCGTTAAGGGCCGTACTGGCGATAGATCGCAGGCCATGCGAAACCAGCACTCCGCCAAAGCCCGCACGCTTTAGTGATGCGTTAACTGTCTGACTATTCATTGGCTGGTTAGGCTTGATACGGCTGGGAAATATGAATTCCCGATTGCCACTTAACGGTTTCATCATTTCCAAAACTGCGATTGCTTCATCTGACAATGGAACAGTGTGGTCGCGGTTCATTTTCATGCGTGATGCAGGAATCTTCCATTCTCGTGCCTCCATGTCTATCTCTTCCCAACGAGCCTCAGCCGCTTCAGCAGGGCGGGTGATGGTAAGAAGCTGCCACATGAACAGGCACCTTGTTGAAAGGCTAATGCTGGCCGTTCGCATCGTCTGCATTAACTGAGGCAGCTGATCCGGACGAATACTGGGCATGTTTTTCTTCTGCGGCTTCTCGAATGCCTTGCCAATATTGACACTGGGAACAGCATCAATCAGCCCCGTATTTTGGGCATAGATCATGACCTCATTGATGCGTTGGCAAAGGCGACGAACAGTTTCCAGTGCACCTCTGGCTTGTACTGGTTGCACGGCCTGAACCAGCGTATGAGCTTTGATATCTGTAACGCTGACGTCACCAATCGCTGGAAAGACATCTCTTTCAAGAGAGCGCCATATATCCTCTGCATAGTCCTCGGTAACACTGGCTTTCTTCACATTCCACCAACGTTCCGCCACGAGCTGGAAAGTATTAGTTTTGGCTTCAAGCGAACTACGCAGTTGTTCTTGCTGATGTTCCTGGGGATCGATTTGTTTCGCAAGGAGAGAACGGGATTCTGCCCGATAGCTTCGAGCATCGGCAAGCGTAACTGACGGGTAGGGGCCAATGCTCTTTTTCGCTCGCTTCTTGGTGACGGGGCGAATGTAGCGAAATTGCCAGATTTTACTCCCGCTGGATTTGATCAGTAGCTCAAGGCCATCGCCATCATAGAGCACATAGTCCGCTTCCTTGGGTTTGGCAGATTCGATTTCCTTAACGGAGAGAGGTTTGGTTTGTCTTGCCATTGCCGGGTTTCCATAGTTTTAGGCACCTCAAAAACAATAATGCTTTATGAGGTGCCTAACAAGGTGCCTAAAAGGTTTGGATTTAATTAGTTGGCATCAGACTTCGCGGGACAAATTGAGGGCACAAAAAAGCCCGCAGGGCTTGCGCCGTGCGGGCTCTTAGGACTTCATCGGATGACTCTGGTAATCACCGATGGAGAATTTTGGTGGAGCTGGCGGGAGTTGAACCCGCGTCCGAAATTCCTACATCCTCGGTACTACATGCTTAGTCCAGTCTTTACATTCGCTTGTTAGCTGCGGACGGACACGCCACTAACAAACTAGCCTGATTAGTTTTAACGCTTCAACCCCAGGCAGGATATCCACGCGATCTCTTTTAGGTTTGACCTCTCTTGATCCCCGTCCTAAGAGCGGAGGCTAGGGAGAGAGGGCTCTAAGCAGGTTATTAAGCTGCTAGTGCGTAGTTTTCGTCGTTTGCGACTATTTTTTTGCGGCTTTTAACGAGGCCAACCGCCCCTCGGCATGCACCTTGGGTTTCGCGAATCCCGTCGAATCCAGAATCAGCCCCAAGAATTAAAGAGTATAGCAAAAAACGTTTGGTCAATCCAGCGCTTAGCGATGGGCATTCTTCATAATGCGTGCTTTATCCAGCTGCCATTCGCGGCTTTTTACATCTTCACGCTTGTCATGCTGTTTCTTACCGCGCGCAACGCCAATTTTAATCTTGCACCAGGCGTTTTTCCAGTAGAGCGACAGCGCAACAACCGTATAGCCTTCGCGATTAACGCGGCCGTACAAGCTGTCCAGCTCGCGCTGATTTAGCAGCAGCTTACGGTTACGCGTAGGATCGCAGACAACATGGCTGGATGCGACCGACAACGGCTGAAAGGTGGCACCGAACAGATAAGCTTCACCGTCGCGCAGCAGAATATAGCTGTCGCTGATGTTGGCTTTACCGGCGCGTAGCGATTTAACTTCCCATCCTTGTAGCGCCATTCCCGCTTCGAACTCCTCTTCAATGAAGTATTCATGGCGGGCGCGTTTGTTAAGGGCAATAGTGGCAGAACCAGGTTTATGTGCTTTTTTCTTTGTCATAGTGCAACTTAGTTTACATCAGACCAGTGTTAATCGCATCCCCGGTCCCAAATTCGCCGGGAAAAAAAGCTATTCTAGCACGCCTTGCGACTTAGAGAATTTCTGTTTGGCTGTTGAAAATGCTATTATTTGTACGTTTTAGGAATCACAGGAAACGATATGGCCCAGATTAGCCGTTCTGCACTCGTGCCTTACAGTGCTGAACAAATGTACCAGTTAGTTAACGATGTTGATGCCTATCCGGAATTTTTGCCTGGTTGTTCGGGAAGCCGTGTGCTGTCCGCTTCCGAACAGGAGATGACGGCGTCGGTCGATGTTTCTAAAGCTGGTATCAGCAAAACGTTCGTGACGCATAACATGCTCACCAGTAATCAAAGCATCCGCATGCAGCTGGTGGATGGTCCGTTCCGTAAGCTAACCGGCGGCTGGACTTTTACCTCACTGGGTGACGATGCCTGTAAAGTTGAGCTCAATCTGGAGTTCGAATTTACTAACATGCTGGTTGAGCTGGCGTTTGGCCGTATCTTTAAAGAGCTGGCAAACAGTATGGTTCAGGCCTTTACCCAGCGTGCAAAAGAGGTTTACCGTGCCTGAGCTCACTGTTGAGGTAGTCTATGCGCTGCCGGAAAAACAGTATGTGCGCCAGGTAACGCTGGCAGAAGGCAGCAGCGTTGAACAGGCTATCCGCGCGTCCGGCTTACTGGAGTTGCGTCATGATATTGACCTGACGCAGAATAAAATTGGCATCTATAGCCGACCAGTAAAACTGCAGGACGAGGTTAACGATGGCGATCGCGTGGAAATTTATCGTCCGCTTATCGCCGATCCGAAAGAGCTGCGACGGCAGCGTGCTGAACGTTCGGCAAAAAAATAAAGGCGCTTTCAGCGCCTTTTTTTATACCCGACAACAGGTTAGTTGTTAGCTTTGTTGCCGCTCAGGTTCGGTTTATTATCGATATTGGTCAGAACGCCGCTACTGTCGAAAGTCAGCGTCAGCGTTTGCTGGGTTACTTTTTCATGGCCAGGCTGCTGGCGGAATACGTAATACCAGGTATTGTTGCTGAATGGATCGCTCATCATCGGCGTACCCAGCGTATAGGCAACCTGCTGTTTGTTCATGCCCACGCGCAGCTTGGCAACGTCAGTGGTTGTGAGATAGTTACCCTGATTGATATCAGGACGGTAAACCACGCGCTCCAGAGTGGAACAGCCAGCAGTCATCATGAGAAGTAACACTGCAGCAGCAGTCAGCGTTTTACAGCGCATTTATACATTCCTTTTTTAGGCTCAACGCCTTTTAAACAGGCGAGTTTGGTGCCAGCACGGTCTGAACACAGCCTGCGATCAATGTGTTTCATTCAGGCGACAAGCTGTCGATGATAATAAACCTGACCGCAGTTGGAAACCTTTACAGAGCAAGCATATGACCGCAGGAATGTAAAAAAGTGCATATCAGGCCGCTAAAAGCTCTTTCGCATTCGCCAGCGTATTCCGCGTCACTTCGCTGCCGCCCAGCAAACGCGCCAGTTCCTGCAGGCGTGCACGCTTATCCAGCGGCTGCATGTGGGTTTCAGTCATCGCGCCGTCAGTCTCTTTGCTGACGAAGAAATGATGATGACCACAACCCGCCACCTGCGGCAGGTGCGTGACGCACATAACCTGCGTTGATTCGCCCAACTGACGCAACAGCTTGCCAACCACTGCGGCCGTCGGCCCGCTGATACCCACATCCACCTCATCGAAAATCAGCGCTGGCGTATCCATCTTACGGGCGGTGATAACCTGAATCGCCAGAGCAATACGTGACAACTCACCACCGGAAGCCACTTTAGCCAACGGCTGTAACGGCTGACCCGGGTTAGTGCTAACGCGAAAATCGATGCGATCCGCGCCCTCAGCGGTGAGTTGCTCAGGGTTGAACTGTACGGCAATAGTAAACTGACCGTGCGGCATTGAGAGCGCATGCATGCTCTCGGTAATCAGCTGAGTTAACTCTTGCGCGTAATGCGCGCGTTGCTCATGCAGCTTCTGTGCGCTGGCAAGTGCCGCCTGATGATGCTGCGTTACCGCCATGCTCAGCGTTTCCTGATCGCTCTCCTGCTGCGACAGCAGTTGTTCTTCGTCCAACAGTTGCTGATGGAAGGCCGGTAACGCCTCTGGTGCAACGTGATGCTTACGCGCCAGGCTTATCTGACGTGACAGACGCTGCTCCAGCTCATACAGCCGGTTGGGATCGAGATCAAGACGATCGCAGTAATGACGAAGCTCATCGCTTGCTTCACTAATCTGGATGGAGGCTTCTTCCAGCATGTTCAGCACGCCGCTCAGTTTTTCATCCATCGTGACCAGTTCGCCCATCATCTGACGTGCGGTATAGAGCAGGCTTTGCAAATTACTGTCGTCGCCATCGGCCAGCAAGTGAAGCGCCTGCTGGCTGGTGGAAAGCAGCTGCCCGCTGTTGGCGAGGCGTTTGTATTCCTCGTCAATCTGTTCGAACTCACCGGCGACTGGGGCAAACTCATTCAGCTCTTTTAGCTGATATTGCAACAGCTCGCGTCTTGCTTCGCGTTCCTGCATCTGCTGTTGATGCTGTGCCAGTGCGCGACAGCTCTGATGCCACTGACGGTAGTTGGCCGCCATGCTCTGCATCAGCAGCGGCTGATCGGCATAGGCGTCCAACAAAGATTTTTGATGTTCCGGTTTTAACAGCAGCTGGTGCGCATGCTGCCCATGAATCTGAATTAGCAGCTGGCCTAAATCGCGCAGCTGAGAGAGGGGCACTGCGGTGCCGTTGATAAAACCACGGGAGCGGCCATCGCTGCTGATTACGCGGCGCAGCAGGCACTCCTGGCCGTCGTCCAGCTGATTTTCTTCCAGCCAGCGCAGGGCTGAAGGCGTATCTTTCAGATTAAAGCGGGCGCAGAGATCGGCACGATTAGCGCCCTGGCGCACCATATCCACTTCAGCACGGCCGCCCAGACAGAGGCCCAGCGCATCGATAGCAATGGATTTACCAGCACCGGTCTCCCCGGTAATCGCGGTCATGCCACGTTGAAAATCAATTTCCAGCTCGCGAACAATTGCAAAATTACTGATGGTGAGTTGGGCCAGCATATGTGCCTTCCTGTACATAAACACAGACATGGTTTTTCGTACAGTATAATCTGGTTTTATATACAGTAAAGCGGCACGTTGCGCTTTTTAAAATAATTTTTTCGACCAGCCGAGTTTAGAACTTAGCGTATTGAAATAGCTGTAGTTTTTTGGGTGGATTAGGTTGAGGTGATAGTCGCTACGGCGTACCAGCACATCTTCGCCTTCCTGGATAGGCAGCGCGATTTGACTGTCACAGCTGATCTCCAGATCGTTGCGCAGGTCGGAGAAACGCAGGCGGATGGTGCTGCTGCTGTTAATGACTAGCGGACGGGCGGAAAGGGTATGCGGAAACATTGGCACCAGTGCGATGGCATCCAACGATGGCGTTAAAATTGGGCCGCCAGCCGAAAGAGAGTAGGCGGTAGAGCCGGTAGGCGTAGAGATAATCAGCCCGTCAGAGCGCTGCGAGAACGCGAAGTTCTCATCGATATAAACCTCAAACTCAATCATATGCGCCACTTTGCCCGGATGCAGCACCACCTCATTAATTGCGGTGCCAATACGCGGCGCGCCTTCGCCACGACACACGCGCGCTTCCAGCAGAAAACGTTTTTCTGTGATGTATTCGCCGCGCAGCACATCATCCAGCTGCTGTTGCGCGTTATCGGGGTCCAGATCGGTGAGAAAGCCCAGATTGCCACGGTTGATGCCGATAACTTTTATATCGTAACGCGCCAGTACGCGCGCCGCGCCCAGCATATTGCCATCGCCGCCGACCACCACCGCCAGATCGGCGCGTTGACCAATTTCCGCCAGCGAGCCGGTTTGCACATGTTCCAGCGACAGCTCACGCGCAATTTGTTGTTCAACAATAACTTCGTAGCCTTTCTCGCTAAGCCAGCGCCAGAGCATTTCGTGAGTGGTCAGGGCGGTAGGATGACGGGGATGTCCGACGATGCCGATGCACTGGAAATGTTTGTTCATTATGCTGGTCTTCCTCATGAGGCAATTCTGCCCTGACATTGTGACTGGTTCCCTTGAAACCATTAATCTGATCCCCATAATAAGCGAACCAGCGAGATGAATGTGCAAAACGCGGAGAAATTCATGAGTAGTAAAGATCAGAAAGCACCAAACGAGCAAGTCTCAGACGAGATTGAAATGGAACAGCAGCAAAACGAGAGCGTGGAGACGGCAGAGTCTGAAGCAGACGTGGTGGATCCGCGTGATGAACGTATTGCTCAGCTTGAAGAGCAGCTGGCCGGATTACAGAACGGCGTACGTGATGCTCAGCTGCGTGCGCAGGCAGAGATTGAAAATATCCGCCGCCGTACCGAACTGGATGTGGAAAAAGCGCATAAGTTTGCGCTGGAAAAATTCGCTAATGAGCTGCTTCCGGTGATCGATAGCCTGGAGCGTGCGCTGGAAGTGGCGGATAAAACCAATCCAGACCTGAATGCGATGATCGAAGGTATCGAGCTGACGCTGAAGTCTCTGCTGGCTGCGGTACGTAAATTCGGCGTTGAGGTGGTAGGTGAAACCAATGTGCCGTTTAATCCCGATGTTCATCAGGCGATGTCGATGATGGAATCGGACGACGTTGCGCCGAACCACGTTATGATGGTGATGCAGCGCGGATATACCCTGAATGGTCGTTTGCTGCGCCCGGCGATGGTTGCCGTGGCGAAAGCCAAAGGCTAATTCTGCTCGCGCCGTGGCTCAGTCACGGCGCGGTTGTTTCAGGGAAGATGTGGCGTCCAGTCAATTGGCTTGTCGCCCTGCTGCGCCAGAATCTCATTGGTGCGGGAAAAGTGCCTGCAGCCAAAAAATCCCCGATGGGCAGAAAGCGGGGAGGGATGCGGTGCCTTCAGCACATGATGCCGTTGCGTATCAATAATACTGCCTTTCTTCTGCGCATGTGAGCCCCAGAGTAAAAACACCACGTTTTCACGCGTCTCGTTAATAACGGCAATCACCCGATCGGTAAAGGTTTCCCAGCCAAAACGCGCATGGGAATGCGCTTTGCCCGCCTCGACAGTTAATACCGTATTCAACAACAGCACGCCTTGCTTTGCCCAGCTCTCTAAAAAACCATGATTCGGACGCGTAAAGCCGGGAATATCCTGCTCCAGTTCTTTATACATATTCATTAATGAAGGCGGAACCGCAACGCCAGGCCTGACGCTAAATGCCAGACCGTGCGCCTGGTTAGGGCCGTGATAGGGATCCTGCCCTAAAATAACTACTTTTACATCGTTGAGTTCGGTCAGACGAAACGCGTTAAACACATCTTCTTTCGGCGGATAAACCGTAACGCCTGCCGCGCGCTCCTGTGCCACCATCTTCAGCGTTTCAGTAAAATAGGGCTGCTCTTTTTCCGTTGCCAGCACATCATGCCAGGTTACTGCTTTATCCATGACGTTCTTCCTTCTTAAAGTAAAACAACAGAGTAGCGACTCTGCGCGCATGAGCAACCCCCAAAATAAATTGAAAATTTACAAAAATAATTTATTCAGGAAAATTGATTCAAAACAAAAATTTAGCTTTATGCCAATCCTGGCACCAGGCATTTAATTGATTTGTATCAAAGTTGGTCGGGCAATGCATTGGTATATAAACAGACGGACGTTTTTTAAACGCAAATCTGACGCCGTCATGGCGTTGGCGTCATTACGCCTGGGAGGCAAATATGATTACAGGTATTCAAATTACAAAAACCAATAACAACGCACTGCTTAATTCGTTCTGGCTGCTGGATAATGAAAAGGCTGAAGCGCGTTGCGTCTGTGCAAAAGGCGATTACACCGAAGATCAGATTGTCCCGGTAAGCGATCTCGGACAGTTCGAGTATCGCGAAGTCCCGCTGGAAATGAAACCGCAGGTACGCGTGGAAGGCGGTCAGCATCTGAACGTTAACGTGCTGCGTCGTGAAACGCTGGAAGATGCGGTTAAGCATCCGGAAAAATATCCGCAGCTGACCATCCGCGTATCAGGTTATGCCGTACGTTTTAATTCTCTGACTCCTGAACAGCAACGTGATGTCATTACTCGTACTTTTACTGAGAGCCTGTAAGCTAAAAAGGTTCTGAAGGTTGCAGGCGCGTTGAAAAAAGCAGCGCGCCAGAAAGGGGAAAAGAGATTCAGAAACAATAGTCTGTAAACGCTTATCGTTTAACGCCTGACAATCTTTAAGCTTTTTAACGGGTTGGCGTCAAAACTTGCAGACAGGCCCCGATTCCCTCGCTCAGCCTGAAAAAAAACCGCCAATTATCGGCGGTTTTTTGTTGCCCGGTGCAATTATTCAGCACCATCTTTATTCGTATCGCTACCGTTAGCGGCGGCAGGTTTGCGTCGCTTCCCGATATTTTTGCGGTCGCGGTGACGTACTTTAACGCGTGGCTTGTTCTCTTCTTCTTTTTTCTTCTCTTTCTCTTTACGCTTCGCCAGCACTTTCTTCGACGGCTTGCCTTTTAATTTCTGGCTGGGCGCGCGCGTGGCCGGGCGCAGCTCATCAATAGTGCGCGCTTTCAGCGGCTCACTGATGTAGCGGCTGATTTTCTCCAGCAGCAGATAATCGTGCGCTTCGACCAGCGACAGCGCCGTGCCTTTACGACCCGCGCGGCCGGTGCGACCAATACGGTGCAAATAGACATCCGCCGTGCGAGGCAGATCGAAGTTAAACACATGGCTAACGTCATCCACATCGATGCCGCGTGCGGCTATATCGGTGGCTACCAGCACATTAACCCGACCATCCATCAGACGCTTCAGCGCTTCGTTACGCTTTGCCTGCACCATCTCGCCTTCCAGATAGCTGGTCTGAATACCGGCTTCACGCAGCCAGCCGACCAGTTCATGCACACGCTCGCGCTTACGCACAAAGACGATAGAGCGGGTGGCTTCCGGCTGTTTCAGCAGATGCACCAGCAATTTGGTCTTATGGGCAACATCGTCTGCGCGGTAATACCATTGTTGGATCTTTTTACGTTCACGACGTGAAGGATCCGAATCGATTTCCACCGGCTCTTTGAGCAGACGTTCGGCGAAATCTTTAATGCCGTCGCCTTCCAGCGTGGCAGAAAAGAGCATGGTTTGCTTGCGCCAGCGCGTTTCCGCCGCGATAGTCTCGATGTCCTGCGCAAAACCCATGTCCAGCATGCGGTCCGCTTCGTCGAGGATCAGGATCTCTACCGCCCGACAGTCGAAGTTTTCTTCTTTAATGTATTGCAGCAGGCGTCCCGTGGTGGCTACCACGATATCCTGGTTTTCGCTGAATACTTCAGCGTGGTTCATATAGGCCACGCCGCCGGTAATGGTGGCGATGTCCAGCTGAGTATGCTTAGCCAGCTCCTGCGCCTGATCGGCAACCTGCATCGCCAGTTCGCGCGTCGGCGTCAGGATCAATACCCGTGGCGGACCAGATTTTTTACGCGGGAAATCCAGCAGATGTTGCAGCGCAGGCAAAAGATAAGCCGCCGTTTTCCCGGTCCCGGTTGGTGCTGAACCCAACACGTCGCGACCATCCAGCGCAGGGGGAATCGCTTCTGCCTGAATAGCGGTAGGGCGGGAAAAGCCTTTGTCCTGCAGGGCATCCAGCAGGCTTTCGTCAAGTTCGAGTTCGGAGAATGTGGTTGCGGTCATGTTCTACCTCAGTTTGGGGCGCTGATTATAGACAGATTAGCGACGATCTTCATCTGTTTGTCGGCAGTTTATCGCTTTTAACCCTTTCTTATTTCCCCTATGCTGGCACCGTTTTTGTCTTTGGTCCTGATTATGTCGCAATCAAAACGCCAGTTACGTGGCAACGGTTTTACTTTTAAACGCTTTTTTATCGCACACGATCGCTGTGCAATGAAAGTTGGCACCGACAGCATTTTGCTGGGCGCGTGGGCTCCGGTGGCGCAGGCTGCGCGTGTTCTGGATATCGGCAGCGGCAGCGGTCTGTTGGCATTAATGCTGGCGCAGCGCACCGCCGAAGCAGTAGCGATTGATGCTGTAGAGCTGGAGCCAGAGGCGGCAGCGCAGGCAGCCGAAAATGCTGCGCGTTCGCCCTGGGCGCAGCGTATTCATATCCATCAGGCTGATATTATTGATTGGGCAAAACGTCAGGAACAACGTTATTCGCTGATTGTCAGCAATCCGCCCTATTTTACGCCGGGGCCAGCCTGTGCTTCATCCGCACGGGATAAGGCGCGCGCCACGCATACCCTGAACCATGAAAGTTTATTGCAGTGCGCGGAAACGCTGATTGGCGAAGAGGGCTTCTTTTGCGTGGTATTGCCGGAAGAAGAGGGCAAGCGGTTCGTCAGCATGGCGCTGGCGCGTGGCTGGCATCTGCGTTTCCGTAATGATGTGGCGGAAAACAGCACACGACTGCCGCATCGCGTGCTGCTGGGGTTTTCGCCGGTTGCGGGAGAGCTGTTACAAGAGCACATGGTCATTCGCGGGCCAGACCAGCGTTACTCCCCGGCTTTCTGCAGCCTGACGCAGGACTTTTATCTGTTTATGTAACCCGGCGGCGTCAGGATCGTTGGGCCTGAATCCGGCAGTGTGGCGGGATAGTCGAGCGTAAAGTGCAGGCCCCGGCTCTCTTTACGCAGCATGGCGCTCTGGATAATCAGTTCGGCAACCTGCGCTAGGTTCTTTAGCTCCAGCAGGTTGTTCGAGATACGGAAATGGCGGTAATACTCTTCTATTTCCTGCTGGAGCAGAGCAATGCGGCGGCTGGCGCGCTCCAGGCGTTTGGTGGTGCGCACAATACCAACGTAATCCCACATAAACAGCCGCAGCTCATGCCAGTTGTGCTGGATCACGACCCGTTCGTCCGAATCGTCTACCTGGCTCTCATCCCATGCCGGTAGCCTGTCGATACGCGCAATATGCGACAGCGTACGCCCCATCTCTTCTGCGGCAGACCAGCCATATACCAGACACTCCAGCAGTGAGTTCGACGCCATGCGGTTAGCGCCATGTAAACCGGTATAGCTCACTTCTCCGATGGCGTAGAGGCCCGCCACATCGGTACGACCATGATGATCAACCATAACGCCGCCACAGGTGTAATGGGCCGCCGGCACAATCGGTATCGGCTCGCGGGTTAAATCAAAACCCAGCGAGCGGAGCTTCTCATCAATCATCGGAAAGTGAGCGCGAATAAAATCAGCGGGCTGATGGCTGATATCCAGATACATACATTCGGCACCAAGCCGTTTCATTTCATGATCGATCGCGCGCGCGACAATATCGCGCGGTGCCAGCTCGGCGCGCTCATCAAAATCAGGCATAAAACGGCTGCCGTCAGGACGGCGCAAATAAGCGCCTTCGCCACGCAGCGCCTCGGTTAATAAGAAATTGCGCGCCTGAGGATGATAGAGACAGGTCGGATGAAACTGGTTGAATTCCATATTGGCCACGCGGCAACCGGCACGCCAGGCCATAGCAACCCCATCGCCGGAGGCGACGTCAGGATTGGTGGTGTACTGGTAAACTTTGGCCGCGCCACCGGTGGCCAGCACCACGGCACGTGCGCTACAGGTTTCCACCTGCTCCCGATTACGATTCCAAATCCAGGCCCCCAGCACACGGCGTGGCCCGGACATGCCCAGCCGGTCAGAAAGAATAAGATCGACGGCATTCGTACGTTCCAGAATGCGAATATTGGGATGACTTAGCGCCTGGCTCACCAGCGTGGTCACCACTTCGCGCCCGGTGGCGTCCGCGCTGTGTAAAATGCGACGATGACTGTGACCGCCTTCGCGTGTCAGGTGATAACGTTCCTCGCCGTCAGGCTGGGTTTCTTTATCGAAGGCGACGCCATGTTTTATGAGCCACTCGACGCAGTGGCGCGCATTGCTGGCGATAAAATCCACCGCTTCGCGCTCGCACAGCCCGGCTCCGGCAATCAGCGTATCCTCTACGTGAGATTCGATGCTGTCCATCTCATCAAAAACGGCGGCAATACCGCCCTGTGCATAGAGACTTGAACCTTCGCTGACCGGCCCTTTACTTAACACGGTAACCTGTTGCGTCTCTGCCAGCCGCAGCGCCAATGACAAACCTGCCGCGCCGCTGCCAATAATCAACACATCGCACTGGTAATCAGAAATATCGCTCATGGTGTTTATTTTACTAAACAAGTGGTCATGCGAGCATAAGCGGAAAAAGCAGATTAAAAAAGAGATTAAACATGATGAAAGCACGATCTAAAGCAAAGTAACATTTGTTTTACCACTGGCCTTATCGCTCTTTGCTTTGAAAAGTCTGAGAAATGGCTGTTTTAACGGTGATTTGTTTATTATGGCGAACAAGGTGCAATAATTATGCGTTATTGATGAAAATGTCATGCGCATCGGGTACTCTGCGGCTTACGTCAGATAGCCGGTTAATGATGAAAAACAGGTCGGCGCCGTGCGTTTCCTCAGCATATTTAAATGTTTTGTTAGGTAAAAGTACCCGGTGACGCAACAAAAAAGTGGCTTAACTGAACTATTGTCTTATGACCGGCTCTAACGAAAGCTTGCTCATAAAGTTGAGTGATTGCTGGTGGTTCATTTATGCGTGGAGAATGATTTGAGGAGATATTACCTCGGATGAGCGAGCAATTAACGGATCAGATTCTCGTTGAACGGGTACAGAAAGGAGATCAGAAGTCATTCAATTTACTGGTCGTACGTTACCAGCATAAAGTGGCGAGCCTGGTTTCGCGCTACGTACCGTCAGGCGATGTACCCGATGTGGTACAAGAATCTTTTATTAAGGCTTATCGTGCGCTTGATTCATTTCGCGGCGATAGCGCGTTTTATACCTGGTTATACCGTATTGCCGTTAACACCGCGAAAAACTATCTGGTTGCTCAGGGGAGACGCCCGCCATCCAGCGATGTGGATGCGATGGAGGCTGAAAATTTTGAAAGCGCCGGGGCGCTGAAAGAAATTTCGAACCCTGAGAATCTAATGTTGTCTGATGAACTGAAACAGGTAGTGTTCCGTACCATTGAATCGCTCCCGGAAGATCTGCGTATGGCGATCACGCTGCGGGAGCTGGATGGTCTAAGCTATGAAGAGATAGCTGCCATCATGGATTGTCCGGTCGGCACCGTCCGCTCGCGTATTTTTCGCGCACGAGAGGCCATCGATAACAAAGTTCAACCACTTATCCAACGTTAGAAATAACGGATACAGGAAGGGTACTAAGGCATGCAGAAAGAAAAACTTTCCGCTTTAATGGATGGCGAAACTTTGGACAACGAAGTGATTTCCGCATTGTCTAAAGACGCTACGCTGCAACAAAGATGGGAAAGCTATCATCTTATCCGCGATACGTTGCGTGGTGACGTGGGCGAAACCGTGCATTTCGATATTGCCGCGCGCGTTGCCGCTGCTATCGAACAAGAGCCGGTGCGTAATATCACTACGCTTATCCCGGAAGCGCAGCCAGAACCTGCGCGCTGGGAAAAAATGCCTTTCTGGAAAAAAATGGGCCCGTGGGCTGCGCAAATTACCCAGGTTGGCATGGCGGCCTGTGTCTCTCTGGCGGTTATTGTTGGCGTACAGCATTATAACCAGTCGCAGGATGCCAGCCAGGGCTCAGAAGCGCCCGTATTCAATACGCTTCCAATGATGGGCAAGGCTTCACCGGTTAGCCTGGGCGTGCCTTCTGAAAGCTTTGACACCAACAGCGCCAGCCAGCAAGTGCAGGAGCAGCGTCGTCGGGTAAATGCCATGCTGCAGGATTACGAACTACAGCGTCGTTTACATACCGAACAGATGCAGTTTGATGCGAACGGCCCACAACAGGCGCAGGTTCAGGTTCCAGGAAATCAGTCGTTAGGAATACAGCAGCAGTAATGAAGCAGCTCTGGTGTGTCGTTAGCCTTTTGGCTGGCGGCCTGTTTTATCCGTCCGTCGCCCCGGCGCAGGAAACTGCATCCGGGGCGTTGTTACAACAGATGGAACAGGCCAGCCAATCTCTCAATTATGAACTCGCCTACATCACTGTCTCCCGGTTGGGTATTGAATCGTTACGCTATCGCCATGCGGTAATTGATAACAAGATTTATGCCCAGCTGTTGCAGATGGATGGGCCGCGTCGGGAAGTGATTCAGCGTGGCAAGGATATCAGCTACTTTGAACCGGGGCTGGAGCCTTTCTCGCTGCCCGGCTCGCATATCGTTGATGCGCTTCCCTCAGTGGTTTACGCCGATTTCAAACACTTAACCACCAGCTATGATTTTGTGCCCGTTGGGCGCACGCGTATTGCCGATCAGCTGTGCGAAGTGGTGCGCATTGTGGCGCGCGACGGTACGCGTTACAGCTACATTGTGTGGCTGGATAGCGAAACCCGGCTGCCGTTGCGTATCGATCTGCTCGATCGCGATGGTGAAACGCTGGAACAGTATCGTGTGGTCAGCTTTGCCGTTGATGAAGGCGTGCGCAATTTAATGCAGGGGCTGGAGAAGGCAGATTTGCCGCCGTCGCTCTCGGTGCCTGAAGCGCAAAAAGTTTCTTTCAACTGGCAGCCCGTCTGGTTGCCTGCTGGTATGAAAGAGGTGGCGCAAAGCCGACGTTCGCTGCCATCTATCAATAAGCTTGTGGAATCAAGGTTCTATTCAGACGGGCTATTTAGTTTTTCAATTAACGTCAGCCCGGCGGATAAAAACAGCACGACGCAGCTATTGCGTACTGGTCGTCGCACGGTGCAAACTGCTACCCGCAACAATACTGAAATTACCATTGTTGGCGAATTGCCGCCCTCTACGGCGAAGCGTATCGCCGACAGTATCAACTTAGGTACACAACGATGATGAGAGAATGGGCCACCGTAGTTGCGTGGCAGGATGGCATCGCCACGCTCCACTCGGAAGTGAAAACCACCTGTAACAGTTGTTCAGCGCGCAAAGGCTGCGGCAGCGCAATGCTGAACAAGCTGGGGCCAAAAAATGCGCACGTGATGCAGATTGCCAGTGAACAGCCGCTGCAGCCCGGTCAACGGGTTGAGTTAGGCATTCGTGAAAGCAGCCTGTTAAGCTCTGCGCTATTGGTTTATATGACGCCGTTGTTAGGGCTGTTTTTGCTGGCCGGGCTGTTTCAGATGCTGTTTCATACCGATCTGGCCGCAGCCTGTGGCGCGCTGTTAGGCGGAATCGGCGGCTTTATCGTAGCCAAAGGCGTTTCGATGCGCTTTGGCGAGGGCGAAGCTTTCCAGCCGGTGATCCTGAATATTATGTTGCCGCCCGATGCGCTTCGGGTTGAGCCAGAATCCCACTAAATGTCAGCCGGACGATGCATCTCGTTCGGCCAATGTTTTGCGCTTTTTTACACCTCCCTTACAGCAAATAGGCTATCATCCCGTTTTCCTTGCTTTATCTCCCGGCGCGATGATTCCACCACCCTGATATGTCGTGTACAATGCGCCATTCGGGCTGTCTCCGCCTGTGATATTCCACGCTCTCCTGAGGTTGCATCGCGAGAGTTTCAGCATTTGTAAGGCAGAATAACCTCCATAATGAAGCATATAAGAAACTTTTCGATCATCGCGCACATTGACCACGGTAAATCGACCTTATCAGATCGTTTGATCCAGATTTGCGGCGGCCTGGCCGATCGTGAAATGGCTGCGCAGGTTCTGGACTCAATGGATCTGGAGCGGGAACGCGGCATCACTATTAAAGCGCAGAGCGTGACGCTCGATTACAAAGCGCAAAACGGTGAAACTTACCAGCTCAATTTTATCGACACGCCAGGCCACGTTGACTTCTCCTATGAGGTCTCGCGTTCTCTTGCTGCCTGTGAAGGTGCGCTGCTGGTGGTTGATGCAGGGCAGGGCGTAGAAGCGCAAACGCTGGCTAACTGCTATACCGCCATCGAAATGGATCTGGAAGTGGTGCCGGTACTGAACAAAATTGACCTGCCAGCGGCCGACCCCGATCGCGCGGCGCAGGAAATTGAAGATATTGTTGGTATCGACGCCACGGATGCGGTGCGTTGCTCGGCCAAAACCGGCGTGGGCGTGCCGGAAGTGCTGGAGCGGCTGGTACGTGATATTCCGCCGCCGGAAGGCGACCCAAGCGCGCCGCTGCAGGCGCTGATCATCGACTCCTGGTTTGATAACTATCTGGGCGTTGTGTCGCTGGTGCGTATTAAAAACGGCACCCTGCGCAAGGGCGAGAAAATCAAGGTGATGAGTACCGGGCAGGTCTACAACGCTGACCGTCTGGGGATCTTTACGCCGAAGCGGGTGGATCGCGATGTGCTGAACTGCGGTGAAGTAGGCTGGCTGGTTTGCGCGATTAAAGATATCCTCGGCGCGCCGGTAGGCGATACCTTAACCGGTGCGAAACATACCGCGGAAAAAGCGCTGCCGGGCTTTAAGAAAGTGAAGCCGCAGGTTTATGCCGGTCTGTTCCCGATCAGCTCAGACGATTATGAAGCCTTCCGCGATGCGCTGGGCAAACTGAGTCTGAACGATGCCTCGCTGTTTTATGAGCCGGAAAGCTCAACGGCGCTCGGTTTTGGTTTCCGCTGCGGCTTCCTTGGCCTGCTGCATATGGAGATCATTCAGGAGCGTCTGGAGCGTGAATACGATCTTGACCTGATCACCACCGCGCCGACCGTGGTGTATGAGGTAGAAACCACCGGTGGTGAAACCGTTTATGTCGACAGCCCTTCCAAGCTGCCGCCGTTGAATAATATTAGCGAGCTGCGCGAGCCGATCGCCGAATGTCACATGCTGATGCCGCAAGAATATCTGGGCAACGTGATTACGCTGTGCGTTGAAAAACGCGGCGTACAAACCAATATGGTCTATCACGGTAATCAGGTTGCGCTGACCTATGAGATTCCGATGGCGGAAGTGGTGCTGGACTTTTTCGATCGTCTGAAATCCACTTCGCGCGGTTATGCGTCACTGGATTATAACTTCAAACGCTTCCAGGCCTCTGACATGGTGCGTGTAGACGTATTAATCAACGCCGAACGCGTTGATGCGCTGGCGCTGATTACCCACCGCGACAACTCGCAGTATCGTGGTCGTGAGCTGGTAGAAAAGATGAAAGATCTGATCCCGCGTCAGCAGTTTGATATTGCGATTCAGGCGGCGATCGGTAACCACATTATTGCCCGTTCGACAGTGAAACAGCTGCGTAAAAACGTTATCGCTAAATGCTACGGCGGCGACGTAAGTCGTAAGAAAAAGCTGTTGCAGAAGCAGAAAGAAGGTAAGAAACGCATGAAGCAGGTCGGTAACGTTGAGCTGCCGCAGGAAGCGTTCCTGGCCATTCTGCACGTGGGCAAAGACAGTAAATAAGGATATCTGATGGCTAATATGTTTGCCCTGATTCTGGCGATTGCGACGCTGGTTACCGGCATTATCTGGTGTATCGACAGGTTTAAGTGGGCACCAGCCCGCCGCGCGCAGCAGGCCCAGGCCCAGGCGCAAACCGGCAGTTCGCTGGATGATAAAACGCTGGCGAAAGTAGCGAAGCAGCCTGGCTGGGTAGAAACGGCAGCATCGGTGTTCCCGGTGCTGGCGGTGGTATTCGTGGTGCGCTCGTTTATTTACGAGCCGTTCCAGATCCCTTCCGGTTCAATGATGCCGACGCTGCTGATTGGCGATTTTATCGTGGTAGAGAAATTTGCCTACGGCATTAAAGATCCTATTACCCAAACCACGCTGATCCCGACCGGGCATCCAAAACGCGGTGATATCGCTGTGTTTAAATACCCTAAAGATCCGAGCCTGGATTACATCAAGCGCGTTATCGGCCTGCCTGGCGATCGCGTGACGTATGACGCTCTGAATAAAACGCTGACGGTGAACCCGGCTTGCGACAGCGGTAAATCGTGCGATAAAGCGCTGCCGGTTACCTACTCGGACGTAGCGCCCAGCAACTTTATCCAGACTTTCAGCGGCTTTGATGGTAATGAATCCGGTAACGGTTTCTGGCAGGTGCCGCAGGGCGAAACCATGCCCGGCGGCCTGCGTCTGGCGGCCCGTAAAGAGACATTGGGTGACGTAACCCACAATATTTTACTGGTAACAGAAGCGCAAAGTCAGGCCAGCATGTATTATCAGCAGCCGGGACAGCCGCAGGCGAGCTGGGTTGTGCCGGCAGGCCACTATTTTATGATGGGCGATAACCGTGATAACAGCGCTGACAGCCGTTACTGGGGGTTCGTACCAGAGAAAAACCTGGTTGGCAAAGCGACCGCGATCTGGATGAGCTTTGAAAAACAGGAGGGTGAATGGCCAACCGGCGTTCGCCTGAGTCGTATTGGCGGCATCCACTAAGGTTGCCGTGAGTAAAACGGATGGCTTCCCGCCTGCGGGAAGCCACTGCAAACGAAACTGTTTAGCGTTGACCGCTGTCAGCCCTGTTTCGTATGCAGCATAATTGACGCATTATTGAAATTGGTATCGCATGAATCCCATCCTCATTAACAAGCTCCAGCGAAAGCTGGGCTACACTTTTACTCATCAGGATCTACTGCAACAGGCATTAACCCACCGGAGTGCCAGCAGTAAGCACAACGAGCGTCTTGAGTTTCTTGGCGATTCCATCCTGAGCTTTGTTATTGCTAATGCGCTTTATCACCGCTTTCCCCGCGTGGATGAGGGCGATATGAGCCGCATGCGCGCAACGCTGGTAAGGGGAAACACCCTGGCGGAGATGGCGCGCGAATTTGATTTAGGCGAATGCCTGCGTCTGGGGCCTGGCGAGCTGAAAAGCGGCGGATTCCGTAGGGAATCGATCCTTGCCGATACCGTTGAAGCATTAATCGGCGGCGTGTTTCTCGACAGCGACATTCAGACCGTCGAGCAGCTGATTCTGAACTGGTATCAAAGCCGTCTGGATCAGATTAGCCCCGGCGACAAACAGAAAGATCCAAAAACGCGTCTGCAGGAGTATCTGCAGGGTCGTCATCTGCCGCTGCCCTCCTATCTGGTGGTGCAGGTGCGTGGCGAAGCGCACGATCAGGAATTTACCATTCACTGTCAGGTGAGCGGCATGGCGGATCCGGTGGTAGGCACCGGTTCCAGCCGTCGTAAAGCTGAACAGGCAGCGGCCGAACAGGCGCTGATTAAGTTAGGACTCGAATGAGCGAACAACAGATGCACTGCGGCTTTATTGCGATTGTCGGCCGCCCCAACGTTGGAAAATCCACGCTGCTGAACCAGTTACTGGGGCAGAAGGTTTCCATTACCTCGCGTAAACCGCAAACCACGCGCCATCGTATTATGGGCATCCATACCGAAGGCGCGTATCAGGCGATTTATGTGGATACGCCCGGCCTGCACATTGAAGAGAAGCGGGCTATCAACCGCCTGATGAACCGCGCCGCCAGTAGCTCAATTGGCGACGTAGAGCTGATCATCTTTGTGGTGGAAGGCACCCGCTGGACGGCGGATGATGAAATGGTTCTCAACAAGCTGAAAGAGAACAAAGTGCCGGTGCTGCTGGCCATCAATAAAGTCGATAACATTACCGATAAATCTATCCTGCTGCCGCACCTGAAATTCCTGAGCGAGCAGATGGAATTTATGGATATGGTGCCGATCTCCGCAGAAAGCGGTAAAAATGTCGATACCATTGCCAGTATCGTGCGCAAGCGCCTGCCGGTAGCCGATCATCACTTCCCGGAAGATTACATCACCGACCGCTCACAGCGTTTTATGGCGTCGGAAATTATCCGTGAAAAACTGATGCGTTTCCTGGGGGCCGAGCTGCCCTATTCGGTCACGGTTGAGATTGAGCGCTTTATCACCAACGAACGCGGCGGTTATGATATCAACGGCCTGATTCTGGTGGAGCGTGAAGGCCAGAAAAAGATGGTGATCGGTAATAAAGGCGCCAAAATCAAAACCATCGGTATTGAAGCGCGTAAGGATATGGAAGAGCTGTTCGAGATGAAAGTGCATCTTGAACTGTGGGTTAAAGTGAAGTCTGGCTGGGCAGATGACGAACGTGCGCTGCGTAGTCTGGGCTATGTTGACGATCTTTAATCACTGAATGGAAGGCTGGCAACGCGCTTTTGTCCTGCATGGGCGGCCCTGGAGCGAAACCAGCCTGATGCTGGATCTGTTTACCGAAAATCATGGTCGGGTGCGCGTTATTTCCAAAGGCGCGCGCGCTAAGCGCTCCCATCTCAAAGGGGCGCTACAGCCTTTCACGCCGCTGCTGGTTCGCTGGGGCGGTCGTGGTGAAGTGAAAACGCTGCGCAATGTAGAGGCGGTCTCGCTGGCTTTGCCCTTAAGCGGCACTACCCTGTACTGCGGCCTGTATGTTAACGAGCTGGTTGCGCGCGTGCTGGAGCATGAAACCCCCTTTCCCGAACTCTTCTTTGATTATCTTCACTGCATCCAGTCTCTGGCACAGGCCAACGGCAGCCCGGAACCGGCATTGCGTCAGTTTGAACTGGCGCTGCTCAGTCATTTAGGTTATGGCGTCGATTTTTTGCACTGTGCTGGCACAGGAGAAGAGATTGAAGATGGCATGACCTATAGCTATCGTGAAGAAAAAGGCTTTATTGCCAGCCTGGTCATTAATCAGCGCAGCTTTACCGGACGGCAGCTGCGCGCGCTCGCCGAGCGAAATTTTCCTGATGGCGATACGTTGCGAGCCGCAAAACGCTTTACACGAATGGCGTTAAAACCCTGGCTGGGCGGCAAGCCGTTAAAAAGCCAGGAACTGTTCCGCCAGTTTATTCCCAAAAAGCGTGCTGAAACGCCGGATCGCCAGGAGTAAATACAGCGAGCGCCAGCGCGTTTCGCTGCCTGAATAACCGCAACATTCTGAGGATTGCCATGGCTGAGTTGTTATTAGGCATCAATATTGACCATATCGCTACCGTGCGTAACGCCCGCGGCACCCAATATCCCGATCCGGTTCAGGCAGCTTTTGTTGCCGAGCAGGCAGGCGCCGACGGCATTACTGTGCATCTGCGTGAGGACCGCCGCCATATTACCGATCGCGACGTGCGTCTGCTGCGACAGACCATTGAAACGCGCATGAACCTGGAGATGGCGGTCACGGAAGAGATGTTAGCCATCGCCTGTGAGCTAAAACCGCATTTCTGCTGTCTGGTGCCGGAAAAGCGTCAGGAAGTGACCACCGAAGGCGGTCTGGACGTGGCAGGTCAGCAGGCGAACGTTAGCGCGGCGGTAGAGCGTCTGAGCGCGGCGGGCATTCTGGTTTCCCTGTTTATTGATGCCGACGAGCGTCAGATTGATGCCGCTGTGGCGGCAGGCGCGCCTTATATCGAAATCCACACCGGCGCTTACGCCGAAGCGGAAGAGGGCAGCGCGCGTGATGCAGAACTGGCGCGGATTCGTCATGCGGCCAGCTATGCGGCGTCGAAAGGGTTGAAAGTCAACGCCGGTCATGGCTTAACCTACCATAACGTGCAGCCGATCGCCGCGCTGCCGGAAATGCATGAGCTGAATATCGGCCACGCTATTATTGGCCGTGCGCTGATGAGCGGCCTGGCAGATGCGGTAAAAGAGATGAAACAGCTGATGCGGGAAGCGCGCCGCTAATGGCTATTCTTGGACTGGGCACCGATATTGTTGAAATTGAGCGCATCGAAGGGGTCATCAGCCGTTCGGGCGATCGCCTGGCGCGCCGCGTGCTGAGTGAAAACGAGTGGCAGCAGTATCAGACGCACCAGCAGCCGGTGCGTTTTCTGGCTAAACGCTTTGCGGTAAAAGAAGCGGCGGCAAAAGCATTCGGCACAGGTATTCGCGGCGGCCTGGCGTTTAATCAGTTTGAAGTTTATAACGATGCGCTGGGTAAGCCGGAGCTACGCTTTTTTCAGCAGGCGGCTGAGCTGGCAACCCGGCTGGGGGTGCAAAACGTTCACGTCACGCTGGCTGATGAACGTCATTACGCCTGTGCAACGGTGATTATTGAAGGTTGAGGCGGCAACGCCTCATACTGCGTGGTGGATCAGCACAAATTTTTCCCACAGCTGCTCACGATTTTCCTGATGTGCCGGATCGGTCACGATAGTGTTATCGATCGGGCACACGCTCATGCAGGTCGGCGTATCGTAATGTCCTACGCACTCTGTGCAGAGCCAGGGATCAATCACATAAATTTCATCGCCCATCGAAATCGCCTGGTTAGGGCACTCCGGTTCGCACATATCGCAATTGATGCATTTTTTAGTAATCAGTAACGCCATGATGCTCCCGGTCCTGCCTGAATAACGTAAAGCGCGGTCATTATACGCTCGCTAACAGATCATACCAGTTTTTTTACCAGCGACTCGCTGTGACGAATATAGTCAGAGGCGCGTTCGGCATCCTGCTGTACCAGCGCCATAAACAGCAGATCGGTCAGCGCTAGCTGGGCCGAGGTAGAGGAGATTGCGGCGCTGCGCGTACTCTGCTCTTCCGCCACGGTATATAAACAGTGGGTAGCGCACTGCTGCAGCGTATTTGGCGTAAAACCGGTAAAGGCCAGCACATAAGCGCCCACGCGCACCGCCTCCTGCGCGGCGAGATTGATCTCGCGTCGCTCTCCACTGTATGAGATAGCCAACAGCAAATCCCCGGCGCGTAGCGCCTGTACGCTGGCCAGCAGCGCATGCATATCCTGTTCGGCTACCGCGCTGATGCCGATTTTCATTAACTTCCATGAAAAATCTTTCGCCACCAGGCCCGATGCGCCCATGCCGACCAGCACAATGCGATCGGCGCGCTTGATAAGCGCCAGCGTTTCCAGCAGCTTATCTTCGCTGTTGATATCCAGCGTAGCGCGAATAGCGGAAACCTTTTCCGTAAACAGCTTTTCACCCACAACCTTCAGCGGATCGCCGCTCAGAATATGGTTATGTACCGTAATTGACTCTTTGGCCTGTAGCGATGCGCTTAGCGCCAGCTTAAGCGCCGGAAAACCTTTATAGCCCAGCTTTTGCGCAAATTTAACTACGCTGGACTGACTCACACCCGCTTCCTGCGCCAGTCGTGGCGAGCTGAGTTGGCAGGCATGTGCGGGCTGCGCCAGAAGATAATCGGCCAGCCGACGCTCATTCAACGCCAGCCCGGAATAGAGTTGACGGATGCGTAACAGGGCACTCATGGCAGACTCCTTCAGATTGATATTGCCAGCTAACAGAAGCAGGCCTGCACGCCGCCTTAGCTACTTACTTGCTGATGAATAAGCATAAAGCATTGTTTATGTAATTTTATAACGCGGATCAAAGCGGAAGCCAAATTACATTGCAATAGCGCTGCCGTTAGTCAGCGATGGCTGCTACTGTCTACACTAATGAATGCTGAAGCAAAAGGTTTATCGAAGGAGAGCGGTGTAATGGCGGATTCGCAACGACGGGTGGTATTTTTTGATCTGGATGGCACCTTACATCAACAGGATATGTTTGGCACCTTTATGCGTTATCTGCTGTGGCGACAACCGCTTAATTTGCTGTTGGTGGTACCGCTGCTGCCGGTGGTAGGTGCCGGTATGTTGCTAAAGGGGCGTGCGGCGCGCTGGCCAATGAGCCTGCTGCTATGGTCTATCACTTTTGGACACAGCGAAGCGGCGTTACAGCGTCGTGAGGAGAGCTTTGCCCGCTGGTTCCGTCAGCGGGTGGTGGCGTTTCCGGTAGTGCAGCAGCGATTAACCGATTATCTCAGCAGTGAGGATGCCGATGTCTGGCTGATCACCGGGTCGCCGCAGCCGCTGGTGGAAAAGGTCTATTACGACTCTGCCTTTCTGCCGCGCGTGAAGCTGATCGCCAGTCAAATGAAGCGAGGCTGGGGCGGACGTATTCTCAGCCTGCGCTGCCTGGGGCATGAGAAGGTTGTGCAGCTGGAAGAGCAGATCGGCACGCCGTTGCAGCTCTACAGCGGCTATAGCGACAGCAAGCAGGACAACCCACTGCTCTATTTTTGCCAGCACCGCTGGCGCGTGACGCCGCATGGCGAACTGCAACAGTTGGAATAATTTGGTCTGCTATCAGGTTTGGTTATAATGCCAGCCGCATTTTTCCGCTGGAGAGTACTGTGAGCGAAACAAGTGATGAATACTGGATGCGCTATGCGTTACAGCTGGCGCATCGGGCGCGTGAGCAGGGCGAAGTTCCGGTGGGAGCGGTGCTGGTACAGCATGATCAGGTGATTGGCGAAGGCTGGAACCGACCCATCGAACAGCACGATCCTACAGCGCACGCTGAAATGATGGCGTTGCGTCAGGGAGGTAAAGTGCTGGAAAACTATCGCCTGCTGGATACCACGCTATACGTCACGCTGGAGCCATGCATCATGTGTGCGGGCGCGATTGTTCATAGCCGCATTAGCCGACTGGTCTTTGGCGCCAGAGATGAAAAAACCGGCGCGGCCGGGTCGCTGGTAGATATATTGGGGCATCCGGGCATGAACCACCAGGTTAAGGTGGAGCATGGCGTACTGGCAGAGGAATGCGCCGCCACGCTCAGCGATTTTTTCCGCATGCGCCGTGCACAAAAACGTGCGCAGCGGCAGGCGCTGCGGGCAGCGCAGGCGAATCAGCCCTGAGACCGCTTTAATTCATGGCGATATCGGGCGCAACGGCCGGATAACCCGCACCCAAAGCCGCTTCCGCTGCTTTACGCTGGGCCAGCTTTTTTTCTTGCTCCTGCAGATAGCCCACCAGGCTAAGCTGATACTTGCGGATATTCTCCACGTAGTTATAGGCTTCGTGACCGCGTGCATAGCCGTAGGTGGTCTGACTGTAATAGCGTTTCTGGCTCAGCATCGGCAGCCGTAGCTTAACGTCTGCCCAGCTGTCAGGATTGCCGCCCTGTTTTTCAGTCAGCTTACGCACATCCAGTATATGCGCGTAACCCATATTATAGGCTGCCAGCGCAAACCAGATACGCTCATCCTCCGGCACGGTAGAAGGAACCTT
This sequence comes from Pantoea sp. FN0307, assembly GCF_050113815.1. Taxonomy (NCBI): domain Bacteria; kingdom Pseudomonadati; phylum Pseudomonadota; class Gammaproteobacteria; order Enterobacterales; family Erwiniaceae; genus Pantoea; species Pantoea sp. FN0307. Next base: position 119,054 of record NZ_JBNJSO010000001.1, read on the forward strand.
TTCCATCATGCGTTGCAGATATTCACTGCCGCCGCGAATGCTCTGTTCTGGATCGAGACGATCGCTCACCGCCAGGCTGTCAGCGGTGTTGCGGGTCAGCATCATCAGGCCGCGCACGCCGGTTGGCGAGGTCGCCTGCGGATTCCAGTGCGACTCCTGATAAGAGATTGCCGCCAGCAGCCGCCAGTCTATTTCTTTCGCATAGCGTTCAAACAACGGGCGGATACCGGGCAGAGTATCGTCAATCGCGCGCAGGAAGGTACGGGTATCCACATAGTCAAAAGCGCCAACGTGACCAAGATATTTCTCTTCCAGCCGCGCCATTGCGCCTTCCTCTTCCATCTGGCTAAAGAAGTCGAGCATCGCCGCATAGAGGCTGTCATCTTCTTCACGCTGCATATACCAGGTGACAGGCTCTTCATCGGTAATATCAAACGCCACCGCCAGCTGCGGATGAATACGTTGCAGCAGGCCGATAGTCACGGAATCGCCGATGGTATAATCCAGCTCGCCATCCGCTACTGCCTCCAGTAGCGCTTTCGGTCCCTGATCGGTGGAGATCGCCCAGTCCAGATCGGGATACTGGTTCTCTTTGACATTGCGTAGCGTGGACATATAGGCAGAGCCGGAAGCAACCGTGAGCCGCCCCTTCAGGTTGCCAAGATTCTTCGGGCGCGGCGTGCCGATGCGGTAAACCAGCTGCTGCGAGACGGAATAATAGCTGGGGCCGGTACGAAAGCGTGCCAGCCGTTCGCTGTTATAAATCAGCCCGGCAGCCAGCATATCGGCATCCCCGTCATCAAGGTCATCGAACAGGTCGTTCAGATTTTGCCGAACGGTAACCTGCAACGTCACCCCCAGATAATCGGCGAATCGCTTCGCCAGCTCATAATCCATTCCGGCCGGTGCGTTATTGACGGTGTAGTAAGTCAGCGGAGAATTAATGGTACTAATTCGTAACACTCCCCGCGATTTTATCTGCGCAATTTTATCCTGCGTCCCGCCGTACCACGGGATGGTTGGCCAAAGCGCTACTGCCAGCAGCACGGTGATCAACCCGATAAGCAGATAATTAATTTTCAGGCGTTTCAAATAGTTATCTCTCGGTGGCTCTAAGGCCTCTGTCTCTTTGGGCAGCGTTTGTTATCTATTAAATCCCAGAGCGTGGGGCATTTTGCGCAACAAAGCCGCACAGAGCAACTTTAATAGCAGGAATCGTGCAATTTTCAGGCTATTTCGCAGCGCGGAAATTTCAACGCAAACGGTTTCGTTACCGGCCCCGTTTCTTTATAATATCGCCCGTTTTCCCTGTTGCGCCCAAAGAAGCGCCCTCCGGCACTTCGAAGACGAGAGATCTTAATGATGGAAATTCTGCGTGGTTCGCCCGCTCTGTCGGCATTTCGTGTAAACAAACTGCTGACCCGTTTTCAGGACGCTCACCTGCCGGTGAGTGATATTTACGCCGAGTATGTCCATTTTGCCGATGTCAGCGCACCGCTGAACGCAGAAGAAAAATCCCGCCTGCAACGTCTGCTGAAATACGGTCCCTCTCTTGCTGAACATGCGCCACAAGGGCGTCTGCTGCTGGTAACGCCCCGTCCGGGCACCATTTCTCCCTGGTCTTCTAAAGCCACCGATATTGCCCATAATTGTGATTTACCGCAGGTGCGCCGTCTTGAGCGTGGGCTGGCCTTTTATGTGCAGGCGCCACAGCTAACGGAAGCACAGTGGCCGCAGCTGGCCGCGCTGCTGCATGACCGCATGATGGAAACGGTGTTTAGCGAGCTACAGGAAGCGGAAAAACTCTTTGTGCAGCAACAGCCGCAGCCGCTGCAAAGCGTTGATATTCTGACGCAAGGGCGTGCCGCGCTGGAGACGGCGAATCAGAAGCTGGGTCTGGCGTTAGCCGATGATGAAATCGACTATCTGCTGGCCGCGTTTAAAAAACTGGGACGCAACCCGAACGATATCGAGCTTTATATGTTTGCTCAGGCTAACTCTGAGCATTGCCGCCATAAAATTTTCAATGCGGACTGGGTAATCGATGGCGTATCACAGCCGAAATCCCTGTTCAGGATGATTAAAAACACCTTCGCCGCCACGCCAGACTATGTGCTGTCAGCCTATAAAGATAACGCGGCGGTAATAGAAGGCTCGGCGGTGGGGCGCTTCTATGCGGATGCGCAGCAGGGCGTTTACGATTTCCATCAGGAGCCGACCCATATTCTGATGAAGGTAGAGACCCATAACCATCCCACGGCGATCTCGCCATGGCCGGGCGCGGCAACCGGCTCCGGCGGCGAAATTCGTGACGAAGGTGCCACAGGCCGGGGCGCTAAGCCAAAGGCGGGGCTGGTGGGCTTCTCGGTTTCTAACCTGCGTATTCCCGGCTTTGAACAGCCGTGGGAAGAAGATTTCGGCAAGCCGGATCGCATTGTTAGCGCGCTGGATATTATGACCGAAGGCCCGTTGGGCGGCGCGGCGTTCAATAATGAATTTGGTCGTCCGGCGCTGAACGGTTATTTCCGTACCTATGAAGAGCGCGTAAACAGCCATAACGGCACCGAGCTGCGCGGCTACCATAAGCCAATTATGCTGGCGGGCGGTATCGGTAATATCCGTGCCGATCACGTGCAGAAAGGCGAAATTACGGTTGGCGCGAAGCTGATCGTGCTGGGCGGGCCTGCGATGAATATTGGTCTGGGGGGCGGCGCGGCCTCGTCGATGACTTCCGGCCAGTCCGACGCCGATCTCGATTTTGCATCAGTGCAACGCGATAATCCGGAGATGGAGCGTCGCTGTCAGGAAGTTATTGACCGCTGCTGGCAGCTGGGCGAAGAGAACCCGATTCTGTTTATTCACGATGTCGGCGCGGGCGGCCTGTCGAACGCGATGCCGGAACTGGTCAGCGATGGCGGACGCGGCGGACGTTTCAACCTGCGTGATATTCTCAATGATGAGCCAGGCATGAGTCCGCTTGAAGTCTGGTGTAATGAATCGCAGGAGCGCTACGTGCTGGCGGTGGCGCCAGACAAGCTGGCGCTGTTCGATCGGTTGTGTCAGCGTGAACGCGCCCCTTACGCGGTGATTGGCGAAGCGACGGAAGAGCAGCATTTAACCCTTTCCGATAGCCACTTCGACAATCAGCCGATCGACATGCCGCTGGACGTCCTGCTGGGCAAAACGCCGAAGATGACGCGCGATGTCAGTCGTCAGCAGGCGCAGGGAGAAGCGCTGGTACGCGATGGCGTTACGCTGGAAGAGGCGGTTAAACGTGTTTTACATCTGCCGACCGTAGCGGAAAAAACCTTCCTGATTACCATTGGCGATCGCAGCGTAACCGGCATGGTGGCGCGCGACCAAATGGTAGGGCCGTGGCAGATCCCGGTCGCTAACTGTGCGGTTACTACCGCCAGCCTCGACAGCTATCATGGCGAAGCTTTCTCTATTGGCGAACGTGCGCCGGTCGCACTGCTGGACTTTGCTGCCTCGGCCCGTCTGGCGGTGGGAGAGGCGTTAACTAACCTGGCGGCAACTGACATTGGCGCGCTGAAACGCGTGAAGCTCTCGGCTAACTGGATGGCCGCAGCCGGGCACCCGGGCGAAGATGCAGGCCTCTACGATGCGGTAAAAGCTATCGGCGAAGAGCTTTGTCCGGCGCTGGAGCTGACGATCCCGGTAGGGAAAGACTCAATGTCGATGAAAACCCGCTGGCAGCAGGAAAATGAGCAGCGTGAAATGACCGCGCCGCTGTCGCTGGTGATCACCGCTTTTGCTCGCGTGGAAGATGTGCGCCGCACGGTAACGCCGCAGCTGCAGACGGCGGAAGATAACGCGCTGCTGCTTATCGATTTGGGTAAAGGGCAAAATGCTCTGGGCGCAACCGCTCTGGCGCAGGTGTATCGTCAGCTGGGCGATAAACCGGCCGACGTACGTGATGTTCAGCAGCTGGCAGGCTTTTTCAGTGCCATACAGGCGCTGGTGCAGGCCGGGAAACTGTTGGCTTATCATGACCGTTCTGACGGCGGCCTGCTGGTCACGCTGGCAGAGATGGCGTTTGCCGGCCACTGCGGGATCGAAGCGGATATCGCCACGCTGGGCGCGGATGCGCTGGCGGCGCTGTTTAATGAAGAGCTGGGCGCTGTGATTCAGGTCAGCGCGCAGGATCGCGCAGTGGTAGAAGCGCTGCTGAGCGAGCATGGCCTGAGCGACTGCGTTCACTATCTTGGCAAGGCGCTGCCGGGCGATCGTTTCGTGATCCACGTGGGCGATAAAGTGGTCTACAGCGAAAGCCGCTCTACGCTACGCGTCTGGTGGGCGGAAACCACCTGGCAGATGCAGCGTCTGCGTGATAACCCCAACTGTGCCGATCAGGAACATGAAGCGAAAAAGGATGATAACGATCCGGGCCTGAACGTTCATCTCACCTTTAAGCCACAGGAAGATATCGCGGCTCCCTTTATTGCCCGCGGTGCCCGGCCAAAAGTGGCCGTGCTGCGTGAGCAGGGCGTCAACTCGCATGTTGAGATGGCGGCAGCTTTCCATCGCGCCGGCTTTGATGCGGTGGATGTGCATATGAGCGATCTGCTGGCTGGCCGTATCGGCCTGGAAGAGATGCAGGCGCTGGTTGCCTGCGGCGGTTTCTCCTATGGCGACGTGCTGGGCGCTGGCGAAGGCTGGGCGAAATCAATTTTGTTCAACAGCCGCGTTCGCGATCAGTTCGAAACCTTCTTCCATCGCCCGCAAACGCTGGCGCTGGGGGTTTGTAACGGCTGTCAGATGATGTCTAACCTGCGTGAGCTGATCCCCGGCAGCGATCTCTGGCCGCGTTTTGTACGCAACCAGTCCGAGCGTTTTGAAGCGCGCTTCAGCCTGGTTGAAGTAGCGGCCAGCCCGTCGCTGTTGCTGGAAGGTATGACTGGCTCGCGTATGCCGATTGCCGTATCGCACGGTGAAGGCTTTGTCGAAGTGCGTGACGCTGCCCATCTTGCTGCACTGGAGGCAAAAAGCATCGTGGCGCTGCGTTTTGTCGATAACTATGGCAAGGTAACCGAAAACTATCCTGCTAACCCTAACGGCTCGCCAAACGGCATAACTGCAGTGACCAGTGAAAACGGCCGCGTCACTATTATGATGCCGCATCCGGAGCGCGTGTTCCGTACCGTGAGCAACTCCTGGCATCCAGCCGAATGGCATGAGGATGGCCCGTGGATGCGCATTTTCCGCAATGCGCGTAAACAGCTGGGATAATTTCTCATCCCGCTATCAACCGCACCGTTTTCGGTGCGGTTTTTTTGTTTTTAAGGGAGCGTAGCTAATCTGCGACAGTGAAGGGGATCGGGTGTCTCCAAAATGAGACATTTAACTCTATGATATTTATAAATTATTAATAATGGTACTCAGGCTGTTGCCAATAAGCGACAGAGGCGAGGGTCGATATTTAGGTTAAGTCGCTTTTCACCAATAGCTGCCACGGCAATCCCTTAATAATTAGCCAGTTATATAAATATTTCAAAGTTGGCACATTGTTTGCTAATATATCCGCAGTGGCTCATTCACCTCCTTATGACAGCCCTGCTAACGCGGTCAAGCGCTTCATAAAACGCCGAATGACGCACAAAACGGTGCCTGCCGTCCACGTACCGATAATAGTTCGCTTGCGACTTTATCAAACACCGGGCGCAACGTTGAGTTAGGCACCACCTAATTTTAATGCGGTGAATGTTCATCGCATCTGGAACGGCAGGGCTTCGGCTCTGCCGTTTTTATTTCTGCGGCCATTGCCGCGTTCCCGCTGGCTGCTTTTTGCTTCAGACTTTCCTCCCGCCGCGTTGTTGGTTAGCATCATTCTCACTTCAATAAGGATAATGCATGTGAAAACCTGGCGACTGTTTCCGCGTTCCCTGCGTCAGCTGGTGCTGATGGCGTTTTTACTGGTCTTGCTGCCGCTGCTGGTACTGGCATGGCAAGCCTGGGAAAGCCTTTCGGCGCTCAGCCAGCAGGCTGCCGATACTAATCGCACCACGCTAACCGACATCCGGCGCAGTGAGGCTATGGCACGCACCGCGCTGGAGCTGGAGCGCAGCTATCGTCAATATTGTGTTCTTGGCGATCCGATGCTGGCGCGGCTCTATCAAACCCAGCGCGTACGCTATTCTCAGATGCTGGATGCCCACGCTCAGGTGCTGCCCGACCTGCGCGCCTGGCACAGCCTGCGTCAGGCATTGTCCCGGCTGGAGCAATTGCACTGTCTGAACAGTAACCCGATCAGCGCTGCCACGGAGAGCCTGACAAGCTTTTCCAGCGCGAACGCGCAAATGGTACAGGCCACGCGTGAAACCGCTTTTTCGCGTGGCTTACAGCTGCAACGGGAGATCGCCGAGCGCGGACAGTTCTTTGGCTGGCAGGCGCTGCTGCTGTTTATGGTAACGCTGGGGCTGGTACTGTTGTTTACCCGCATGATTATCGGACCGGTAAAAAGAGTTGAAAGGATGATCAACCGGCTGGGCGAAGGCCGGCCGCTGGGCAATATGGTCGGCTTTAAAGGCCCGCGTGAAATCCGGGCGCTGGGCCAGCGCATTATGTGGCTGAGCGAACGGCTGGCATGGCTGGAATCACAGCGCCATGAGTTTTTACGCCATATCTCCCATGAGCTAAAAACGCCTCTGGCCAGCATGCGCGAAGGCACCGAGCTGTTGGCGGATGAGGTAGCGGGGCCGCTGACCGCCGATCAGAAAGAGGTGGTCGCCATTCTGGACGGCAGCAGCCGTCATTTGCAGCGCTTGATCGAGCAGCTGCTTGACTACAACCGCAAGCTGGCAGACAGTCCGCAGCCGCTGGAAACGGTAAACCTGGCGGAAATTATTCATAGCGTGGTTGACGCGCACGCGCTTCCGGCGCGCAGTAAACTGATGCAAACCGAGGTAGACCTGCAGGTTGCCACCTGTCGAGCGGAACCGATGCTGTTGATGCGGGTGATCGATAATCTCTATTCTAACGCTGTATATTACGGCAGTGAATCCGGTACCATTTGGCTGCGCAGCCAGAAGCACGGCAACCGGGTATGGATTGATGTTGCTAACACCGGCACGCCGATTCCGGTTGCAGAACAGGCAATGATCTTTGAGCCTTTTTTCCAGGGAAGCCAGCAGCGTAAGGGCGCGGTTAAAGGCAGCGGTCTGGGGTTGAGCATTGCCAAAGATTGCCTGCGGCGTATGCAGGGCGATCTGCAGCTAATCACCACGGATCAGGCTGATGTTTGCTTCCGTATTGAACTTAATTTGAGCGCCGGGAAATGATAGCCAATGACCATATTTACATTCTCTGCCGCACAAAGTTTTGGCCGTCCTCTGCTGTTGATGTCGGCCTTACTGGTTGCTGCCTGTCAGCAGCCCACACACAGCGTTTTACCCAATCAGGCTGCGACGCCGCCTGAACCAAAAATCAATATCGTTGATTATCTGGCGGTGGATTGCGCTCGCGTCTGGCACATTGATGACAGCAGCAGTATTAAAAATCCGCTCTACTGGATACGCGCCATTGATTGCGCAGCCAGGCTGTCGCCGGTACAGGCGCGGGCGGAGGCGCACGGCTGGCCCGCCACTAACTGGCAAAACAGCTTTAAGCAGGGGATCCTGCTGGATAACGGCAACGTTACGCCGGTTGAACGGCGTCAGTACGTAGAGCAGTTGGACAGTTTCAGCGTGGCTTATCCCGCCTCGGTTCGCCCGCTACTGCAGCTGTGGCGTAATAACCAGGCGTCCCAGCTGGATTTATCAGAAAGCCGGACGCGCTACCATCATCTGCAGCAGAGCAGCGACAGTCAGCTTGATGCGCTGCGGCAAAAGCAGCGCAGCCTGAATCGGGAGTTGATGGAGACGCGTCGCAAGCTGGAGACGCTGACCGATATTGAACGGCAGCTCTCGTCGCGTAAGTCGCCTGATGTCTCAGATAATAGTCATTCTGATGAGAGCGTGACATCTGCGCCGTCAGGTGAAAACAGCCATGAAAAAGAGGCGCAATAATGCCACGTAACTCTGCCCGTTTGCTGCTGGTTGATGACGATCCCGCGCTGCTAAAGCTATTGGGAATGCGTCTGACCAGCGAAGGTTTTCAGGTCACGACGGCCAGCAGCGGGCCAGACGCGCTGCGTCAGCTGAATAAAGAGAAGGTCGATCTGGTGATCAGCGACCTGCGTATGGATGAAATGGATGGTCTGGCGCTGTTTGGCGAAATTCAGAAGCTCCATCCTGGCCTGCCGGTGATTATCCTGACGGCGCACGGCTCGATACCTGAAGCGGTTTCAGCCACGCGCCAGGGCGTTTTCAGCTTTCTTACCAAGCCTGTGGATCGGGATGCGCTCTATAAGGCGATTGATGAAGCGATGTCCCATAGCGCGCCAGCCAGCAATGATGCCTGGCGCGAAGCGATCGTTACCCGCAGCCCGCTGATGCAGCGCCTGCTGGAACAGGCGCATATGGTGGCGCAATCTGACGTCAGCGTGCTGATTAACGGGCAAAGCGGTACCGGTAAAGAGGTGCTGGCGAAGGCGATTCATGCTGCCAGCCCGCGAGCCGGTAAACCTTTTATTGCCATTAACTGCGGCGCTTTGCCGGAACAGCTGCTGGAATCGGAGCTGTTTGGTCATGCCCGGGGCGCCTTTACCGGGGCGGTAAGCGCGCGTGAAGGATTGTTCCAGGCGGCTGAAGGCGGCACGCTATTTTTAGATGAAATCGGCGATATGCCGCAAACGTTGCAGGTTAAGCTGCTGCGCGTGCTGCAGGAACGGAAAGTACGGCCTTTGGGCAGCAACCGCGACCTGGACATTAACGTGCGCATTCTTTCCGCCACCCATCGTGATTTGCCGAAAGCGATGGAGAAGCAGGAGTTTCGCGAGGATCTGTTTTACCGCCTGAATGTGGTAAGCCTGAAAATCCCGGCGTTACATGAGCGTGCCGAGGATATTCCGCTGCTGGCGAATCATCTGTTGCGCCAGGCGGCAGAACGGCATAAACCCTTTGTCCGCAGCTTCTCAACCGATGCCATGAAGCGTCTGATGAGCGCCAGCTGGCCCGGCAACGTGCGTCAGCTGGTTAACGTTATTGAGCAGTGCGTGGCGTTGACCTCCGCGCCGGTAATTAGCGAGGCGCTGGTGGAGCAGGCGCTGGCGGGCGAAAACACGGTGCTGCCGACCTTTGTCGAGGCGCGTAATCAGTTTGAACTCAACTATCTGCGTAAGCTGCTGCAGATGACCAGAGGCAACGTTACCAACGCGGCGAGGCTGGCAGGACGCAATCGCACCGAGTTTTATAAGCTGCTGGCGCGTCACGAGCTGGATGCTAACGACTTCAAAGAGTTGTAGTTTTTAGTGCCGTTCACGCGGTCAGATATGTTAGCTTAGCCTGCGGAAACAGAGATCGTATCTACCGCACACAGTCTGAGTATTACCCGTCCGGCCACGGAGGGAGAGAAAAAGGGTCCGTTATGAAAAAGATTGACGCAATTATCAAACCGTTCAAGCTCGACGATGTTCGCGAGGCGCTGGCTGAAGTGGGCATTACCGGGATGACCGTGACTGAAGTAAAAGGCTTTGGTCGCCAGAAAGGGCATACGGAGCTTTATCGCGGCGCGGAGTATATGGTCGACTTTCTGCCGAAGGTAAAGATTGAAATCGTAGTGGCTGACGACATTGTCGATACCTGCGTCGATACCATTATGCAGACGGCGCAAACGGGCAAAATCGGCGACGGCAAAATCTTTGTCTACGATGTGGCGCGCGTGGTGCGTATTCGTACCGGTGAAGAAGATGAAGAGGCGATCTGATTCCACTGGCTGCTAACGTCCAGGCGAGCTGATTGCTTTCGCGCCTGGACGCCAGTGGGGTTTAAATCCGACCGCACTCTTTGCCAGCGCCTGGTCGGGGCTGGCTTTTCATCAGGCTAATGCCAGCGCGACGGCCGCTTCAGCATGAATTTGCGTGGTGTCGAACAGCGGAACCGTGGCATCCTGTTGATCGATAAGCAGCGTAATTTCCGTACAGCCCATAATAATGGCTTCCGCTCCCTGCGCGACCAGCTCTTCCATCACCGCGCGATATTTCTCTCGGGAAGCGGCATTAATATGGCCCAGGCACAGCTCCTGATAGATAACCTGATGCACGGTTTCGCGTCCGGCTTCATCCGGGATCACTACTTCAATGCCATAGTCGTTCTGCAGCCGCTGTTTATAAAATGCCTGCTCCATCGTAAAGCGGGTGCCTAACAGCCCGACTTTACCCATCCCGGCCGTTTTAATCGCTTCCGCCGTGGCGTCGGCAATATGCAGCAGCGGAAGAGTGCACGCCGAGGCGATTGCAGGTGCCACTTTATGCATGGTATTGGTACAGAGCACGATAAAATCAGCGCCCGCCGTCTGCAAAGCGTGGGCTGCTGCCGCAAGCTTTTCTCCTGCTTCCTGCCAGTTACCGGCCGCCTGCAGCTGCTCTATTTCATAAAAATCCACGCTATACATCACCAGCCTGGCAGAGTGCAAACCACCAAGCTGCGCGTTGATGCCTTCGTTGATAATTTTGTAATAGAGCGCCGTTGACTCCCAGCTCATCCCGCCCAACAAACCGATCGTTTTCATGCGTCACCTGCGTAAATATCCGGAATCAGCAATGAGCTTAAACCACTTTGTGCGGGCCAAACACCTCATAATGAATATGCTGATGGGGAACGCCGGCATCCAGCAGCTGACGCGCAATAAATTGCATAAAGCTTACCGGACCGCAAAGATAGTAGTGGCGATCTGTTTCAGCCAGCTCGGCGGCAACGGCAGAGAGATCTATTTTGCCTTGCGCGCTAAAGCGTCCGGCATCTTGCTCACGCGGTTTGCTGTACCAGACATGGCTGTTGAAATGCGGAAGCAACGCGCCGGTTTGCGCGACTTCATCAGCAAACGCATGGCGGGCACCGTTCTCTGCTGCATGAAGCCAGCTTACCGGTGCCTGGTGAGGCTGTTTGGCAAGGGCATGCAGCATCGCCAGCATCGGCGTTAAGCCGACGCCAGCTGAAATCAGGGTCACAGGTGTTGTCGCCTCGACCTGCAGGAAAAAGTCGCCGGCCGGCGCTGCCAGATTAACCACGTCGCCAACTTTTGCTTTCGCATGCAGCCAGCCGGAAACCGTACCCAGCGCTTCATGTTTTACGGCGATGCGATAGTCGCGACCATTTGGCGCATGGGTCAGAGAGTATTGCCGGATTTCATGGTTAGCGAAGTCAGGATCCTGCACATGCACGCCCAGATACTGGCCTGGGTTAAAATCCGCCACCGGTTCGCCATCTACCGGCGTCAGGGTAAAGCTTTTAATGACCTCGCTCTGCTGCTGAATAGCGCTGATACGGAAAGGCCGTGTGCCGCGCCAGCCGCCCGGTTTTTCCTCGTGCTCATGATAAATTTCCTCTTCGCGCTGGATAAACACATTGGCCAGCACGCCATAGGCTTTGGCCCAGGCGTCCAGCACTTCCGGGCCAGGATTGAGCATTTCATCAATGGTGGCCAGCAGGTGTTTGCCCACAATCTGATACTGTTCCGGCTTAACGGAAAAACTGGTGTGTTTTTGCGCGATACGCTCTACGGCAGGCAGCAGAGCCGCCAGATTTTCAAGGTTAGCGCCATAAGCACAGATAGCGTCAAAAAGGGCCTGACGTTGATCGCCATTGCGCTGATTGCTCATATTAAACACATCTTTCAGTTCCGGGTTATGGGTAAACATCCGGTCATAAAAGTAAGCGGTTAGCGCAGGACCCGTTGCTGCCACAGCGGGCAGGGTGGATTTAACGGTGGCGATGGTTTGGGCATCAAGCATAATCACTCTCCAGTGAAATTTATAAATTGCATTTTAAATGCATGTTAATTGCTTTTGTCGTTATTTGTAAATAATCCTGGAAAAATAAAGGATGCTAACGTTAGCAATAATGAAAAACAGACAGGCGGCGACTGAATAACTGTCATGATAAAAGCAGGAAGGCAATCGGGCTGCAAACCTTGCCAGTGCTCAAGCCAATCGTTTGCGTAAAAAGCCGTTCACGAGGCTATGCTTCTACCTGCAAAACGGTTTACACTGTTGGCCTTCGCCCGTCAGGGCCATATAGTGCCGTTAAAAGTTAGCTGAGTCAGGAGATGCGGATGTTAAAGCGTGATATGAACATTGCCGATTACGATGCCGAGTTGTGGCAAGCAATGGAGCAAGAAAAGGTTCGTCAGGAAGAGCATATTGAACTGATTGCTTCAGAAAACTACACCAGCCCGCGCGTGATGCAGGCGCAAGGTTCACAGCTGACCAATAAATATGCCGAAGGCTATCCGGGCAAACGTTATTACGGCGGTTGTGAATATGTAGATATCGTTGAGCAATTGGCTATCGATCGCGCCAAAGCGCTGTTCGGCGCAGATTATGCCAACGTCCAGCCGCATTCTGGTTCACAGGCAAACTTTGCAGTCTATACCGCGCTGCTGCAGCCGGGCGATACCATTTTAGGTATGAACCTTGCACACGGCGGTCACCTGACGCACGGCTCTCCGGTAAACCTCTCTGGCAAACTGTATAACGTTGTACCTTACGGTATCGACGAAACGGGCAAAATCGATTATGACGAGCTGGCTTCGCTGGCACAGCAGCATAAGCCGAAGATGATCATTGGCGGCTTCTCCGCCTACTCTGGCGTATGCGACTGGGCAAAAATGCGTGAAATCGCCGACAGCGTTGGCGCTTACCTGTTTGTTGATATGGCACACGTTGCGGGTCTGATTGCCGCAGACGTTTATCCGAACCCGGTTCCGCATGCGCATATCGTTACCACCACCACCCATAAAACGCTGGCGGGTCCGCGCGGCGGCCTGATTCTGGCGAAGGGCGGCAACGAAGAACTGTATAAAAAGCTTAACTCTGCCGTTTTCCCAGGCGGACAGGGCGGCCCGCTGATGCACGTTATCGCGGGTAAAGCGGTGGCGCTGAAAGAAGCGATGGAGCCGGAGTTCCGGGTTTATCAGCAGCAGGTGGCGAAGAACGCCAAGGCGATGGTCGAAGTCTTCCTGGAACGTGGCTACAACGTGGTTTCCGGCGGCACCTACAACCATCTGTTCCTGCTGGATCTGGTGGATAAAAACCTTACCGGTAAAGAAGCCGATGCCGCGCTGGGCCGTGCGAACATCACCGTAAACAAAAACAGCGTGCCGAACGATCCCAAGAGCCCGTTTGTCACCTCTGGTATCCGTATCGGTACGCCGGCGGTCACCCGTCGCGGCTTTAAAGAAGCTGAAGTTCGCGAGCTGGCTGGCTGGATTGTGGATGTGCTGGATAACATCAACGATGAAGCGACCATCGAGCGCGTGAAGCAGAAAGTGCTGGAAGTTTGCGCTCGCTTCCCGGTTTACGCCTGAGAGTTTTCCTCTCGCTTTAGCTAAAAGCCCCGCCCCGTTGGCCGGGGCTTTTTTATCCCCGCAGAAACCCTTAATTGCTTATCCTTCCACGATTTGCCAAAGTAAGCGCCTTATTGTCGGGGGATATATGACGGTCCGTTCAACATACTGGTTAGCACTCGGTTACTTCACCTACTTTTTTTGTTATGGCATCTATCTGCCTTTCTGGGCCGTATGGTTAAAAGGCAGCGGGCTGGATGCGGAAAAAATCGGTCTGCTGCTGGGGGCCGGAATGATTGCCCGCTTTGGTGGCAGCCTGCTTATCGCCTCACGAGTGCGCGATCCCTCACAGCTGGTGCTGGCGCTGCGTCTGCTGGCGCTGTTAACGCTGTTGTGCGCCGCCGGGTTCTGGCTGGGACAGCAGTGGCTGTGGCTGCTGCTGGTAATGATCGGCTTCAATCTGTTTTTCTCGCCGCTGGTGCCGCTCAGCGATGCGCTGGCCGCCACCTGGACGCGCCAAATCGCGCTGCCTTACGGGCCGGTAAGACTGTGGGGTTCGCTGGCGTTTGTCATCAGCTCGGCGCTGACCGGCGTGCTGATTACCGCCTGGAACAGCCAGGCGATCCTGGCGCTGTTAAGCGTGGGCATTGTGATGATGCTGGGTGGGATGCTACTGCGACCGGCAATAATGCCAGTGGGAGAAACTCGCACCACGGAGAGCGCCGGGTGGACCGAATGGAAATCTCTGCTGCAGGAAAACAGCGTATGGCGTTTCCTGCTCTGCGTGACGCTGATGCAGGGCGCGCACGCCGCCTATTATGGCTTTAGCGCTATCTGGTGGCAGGAGGCGGGCTATTCCGCCAGCGTGGTTGGCTATTTGTGGTCGCTGGGCGTGGTGGCGGAAATTATCATTTTTGCGCTGAGCAATCGTCTGTTCCGCCGCTGGAGCGCGCGCGATCTGCTGCTGCTCTCCGGCATCTGCGCGCTGGTGCGCTGGAGCCTGATGGCCACGACCACCCAACTGCCATGGTTGATTGTCGCCCAGATCCTGCACTGCGGCAGTTTTACCGTTTGCCATCTGGCGGCAATGCGTTTTATCGCGGCGCGTCAGGGTGGGGAAGTGATTCGTCTGCAATCGGTTTATTCGGCGCTGGCGATGGGCGGCGGTATTGCGGTGATGACCATGGTGTGCGGCGTACTATTCCGCCATCTGCACGGTAATATCTTTTGGTTAATGGCGCTGCTGGTGCTGCCAGCGCTGTTTCTGCGTCCGCGCGTACAGGCCTCAGGATTCCAGCAATAGACGAATTCGCTGCTGCTGGTGAGCGGTTAACGGCAGCTCAGCATGAATGAAGGGTGGCGAATAGAGCGGTAGCGGGGCGGCATAAGGCGAGACCACCAGCGTCACGCCTTTCGGCGCTCCGTAACGCTGAAAGTCGCATGTTGATAAATATTTAATATTCAACGGCAACAGCGTGAGTTCCCGCAGCTGTTGCTCTAACTCCTTTTCCAGCGCAGCCTTATCGCCCGTCAACAGCAGCACCTGTTTCTCCTGCAAAGCACTCTCCTGCATTAGCCAGGATCCGAAAATAACGGCGATCAGGCCCATCTCTTCTGTGGAAAAGCGGATGCCATAATGATTTTCAAAGGTTTCAACAGCGCTTTGCGTGGTACGCAGCAGGCGTGGATAGAGGCGGATAACCTCCTCAGAGAGGCTGTTATCGATACCGATCAAGAAATGGCAGCGGTCCAGCGCCTGAGCCAGATGCGTGTAGAGCTGGCTGCACAGCCCCTGTTCATTGCTGAAGCGCATGCCGGAAAGAGACTGAAAGCGCGCCATCAGCCGTTGGGTTTGCTCCATGAGTTCCCGTTCGCCCTGATGCGATAATCGCCCGGGGGAGGGCGCGTGGATCATACTGAACAGCAATGTATAGAAATCGATTTCGCTGGCGTCGGGTGCAAAGCGGCAGCGCCGCTGCCAGTGCTGAATCACCTCCTGTGCCGCCAGCCGCTCGGCTTTATTTACCAGCCAAAGCTGCTGACGGGCCGAAAAACTAGCCTGGCGCGCATGGCACAGCGAATATTGCATAAACAGCTGAAGAAACAGCCGATCGCGTGGGCTAAAGTTGCGTTGCAGGCGACCTGCACAGTGTTCAATCAGGGCCTGCAGGTTGCGCTCGTTATATAAAAGCTTTTCAATCTGACGCGCCTGCAGATGCTGGCGCAGTGCAGGCGTAAAATGACCTTCGATAAATACCGGAGAAACGCGCAGCGCCCGACGCAGCCAGTGCAGCAGGCAGAGGCGTCTGTCCAGCTCTTCGCCCTGCAGCAAAAATGTGCCGTCCTGCTGCTGTAAAATGGCGAGGCGGTGATAACGCTGGATCTCTTCATCGACCTCCGCTATATCTTGCCGGGCAAGCGGAGGATCTACATGATTGAGTTGGCACAGGCTATCCAGGGTCAGCAAGGGCTCGGGCAAATAGAGCATCAGCAGGAGATGACAACGACGCTGGGAACTGGAGAAGAGTGGTGCTGTAGTTGTAGCAGAACTCATCATGAATTTTCCGGTCAGTCATACCAAAAATAAGCATAGACAACCGGCGTGACAACAGATGCATGCCGACATATTTTTATCCAGACGTTAACCTGGCTCACAGAATTGCCGTACAGGAAGATGAATGACAGCGACCACCCTGATTAAACGCGCCGGTATTGGCTGCCTGACGCTACTCCTTTCGCCTTTAGCCTGGTCTCATCCGCACAGCTTTATTGCCATGCAAACCATGCCGGTGGTCAGTAATGATGCGCTGACCGGTTTAAAGATGGTCTGGACGATGGATGAGATCACCTCAGCGGATCTGCTATATGATGCCGGCGACGCCGAGCCCGGTTCACCGGTATGGAAAAAACTGGCGGCGGAAGTAATGGCTAACGTACTGGCACAGCACTATTTCACTGAGTTCTGGCATCGGGGCAAAGCGGTAAAGTTTGATAATCTGCCGCCATCTTACGCGCTGGCTCGCAACGGGGCGCAGGCGGTGCTGACATTTGTTTTGCCGCTGGCGCAGCCGCAGCCGTTGAAAGGCCAGACCTATACTTTTAGCTCTTTTGATCCCACCTATTTTGTCGATATGACCTGGAAGAATGCTCAGGCGTTAAGCCTGCCGGAACCGCTGGCGTCCCGCTGCAAAATGACGCTGCAAACACCACAGCCGGACGCTGCGTTGAAAAATTTCGCCCTGTCGCTGGATAAAGCCGATGCGCCGCCGGAAAGCATGGACCTGGGCCGTCAGTTCGCTCAAACGGTAACGCTCTCATGTCAATGATTCTGCAACGCGATAACGCGCGCTGGCGCAGCCTGTGGCCGCTGTGGAGCGTACTGATGCTGGCGCTGCTGGGCGCGCTGGCCGCCTGGTGGTATTGGCCGCAGCTGCTGTGGCAAAGCGTTATCTGGCAAAAGGGTCTGCATCAGCAGATGATTGCTCTGTTGCAGCGAACGGCAGCGCATCCGCATCAGGCTGGGCTGGCCCTGCTGGGCTTTAGCCTGCTGTATGGCATTCTTCATGCCCTGGGGCCGGGACACGGTAAAGTAGTGATCGCCACCTTTCTCGCCACGCATCCTGTGCGCCTGAAAACCAGCCTGCGCCTGACGCTGGCCGCCGCGCTGGTGCAGGGTTCCGTGGCGGTAGCGCTGGTGACGTTGGTGTTAGTGATTCTGCAGGCCTCTTCCCGCCAGCTTCATCTCAGCAGCTACTGGCTGGAGAAGGGCAGCTATCTGCTGGTGGTCGGGCTTGGCGTCTGGCTGTGCTGGCGCGCGCTGCGTCAGTTGCGGCGTAACGGCGCGCTGCGCATTCAGCAGCTGCGTCCGCTTGATCATCAGCACGATGCGCACTGCGGCTGCGGTCACCAGCATCTGCCTGACGATCAGCAGCTGGCCCAGGCAACCAGCTGGAAAACGTCACTGCTGGTGGTACTGTCGATGGGGCTGCGCCCCTGTTCCGGTGCGATCATGATGCTGCTGTTTTCCCGGGTGATTGGCGTCTATGCATGGGGCGTGTTTAGCGCACTGGCGATGGCGCTGGGCACAGCGCTGACGGTCTCAATGATGGCGCTTTTGGTACACAGCTCGCGTACGCTGGCGATACGGCTGAACCGGCGCACTGCGCCTGCGCCCTGGCAACGCGTGGCGTTACAGAGCCTGGCGCTGGCAGGCGGTTTGCTGTTGATGACTGGCGGCGTCGTGCTGTGGCTCAGCGCGCAACCGGCGATTTCAGGCGGCCTGCGCGCGCTGCGCTGAAAAAAGATAAAAAAATGCCGCACCTTCCAGAAGAAGCGTGCGGCATTTCTCGCCAGCGTGAGATTAACGCTTCAGCGCATCGCTCAGCTCATCGCGCATGGAAGCCAGCATCGCTTTCACTACGCGCGGATTACCGGCAACGATATTACCAGAGGTCATAAAGCCATGATTACCGGTAAAGTCAGTTACCAGCGCGCCCGCTTCACGAGCAATCAGTTCGCCACCGGCGAAATCCCACGGCTTCAGGCCAATTTCAAAATAACCGTCAACGCGACCGGCAGCGACATAGCAGAGATCCAGCGCCGCTGAACCGGTACGACGGAAGTCCGCGCACTGGGTAAACAGCTTGCCAACCAGTTTCATATAGGTCGCAGCGTGCTGCTTCTGTTTGAACGGGAAGCCGGTTGCCAGAATGGTGCCGTCCAGATCGCGGGCATTGCTGCCACGCAGACGATAGCCGTTCAGCTGAGCGCCCTGGCCACGTACGGCGGAGAAGAGTTCGTTACGCATCGGATCGTAAACCACAGCCACTTCGGTGCGGCCTTTGATGCGCACAGCGATAGAGACCGCGAAATGCGGTAAGCGTTTAATAAAGTTGGTGGTGCCATCCAGCGGATCGATAATCCATTGTACATCCTGATCTTCTGCCGTCAGTTCACCACTCTCTTCACCGATAATAGTGTGCTGCGGATAAGATTTGCGAATCACCTCAATAATCAGGCGCTCGGCGTCGCGGTCAACATTGGTCACGAAATCGTTGCTGCCTTTCTGGCTAGCTTCAACGGCGTCCGGAGTTTCGTAATTTTTGGCGATTAAATTGCCGGCCTTGCGCGCAGCGCGCACGGCGATGTTGAGCATCGGATGCATCAGTATCTCTCACTGGATGTTAAAGAACGAGGAAAACGGCGCGGAGTATAGCAGGGAGATCGGAAAATGTCCTGCATTTATGTTAGCATCAACAAATTATCTCACCGACCTCCTTGAGTTATATGCTGCAAAATATTCGTATTGTGCTGGTGGAAACCTCTCACACTGGCAATATGGGTTCCGTCGCCCGCGCGATGAAAACCATGGGGCTGACTAACCTTTATCTGGTTAATCCGCTGGTTAAGCCTGATTCGCAGGCCATCTCGCTCGCCGCAGGGGCCAGCGATGTGATTGGCGATGCGGTAATTGTCGAATCGCTGGATGAAGCGATTGCCGGCTGTAGTCTGGTGGTCGGCACCAGCGCCCGTTCGCGTACGCTGCCCTGGCCGATGCTGGATGCGCGCGAGTGCGGCGTCAAATGTGTGGAAGAGGGCGCGCAGGCGCCGGTTGCCATCGTATTTGGTCGTGAACGCGTCGGCCTGACCAATGACGAACTGCAAAAATGTCACTATCACGTAGCGATCCCGGCTAACCCCGACTACAGCTCACTGAATCTGGCGATGGCCGTACAGATCCTGGCGTATGAAGTGCGCATGGCTTTCCTGCAAAGCGATCGTGTAGAGCAGCCGCAGTATGAAGAGAGCCCCTATCCGCTTGTCGACGATCTGGAGCGCTTTTATCAGCATATGGAGCAGATGATGGTGACCAGCGGCTTTATTCGCCCGTCGAATCCGGGGCAGGTAATGAGCAAGCTGCGCCGCCTTTATACGCGTGCCCGCCCGGAGCGTGACGAGCTAAATATTCTGCGCGGCATGCTTGCCTCTTTTGAGAAAAAGCGCGGCGAAAATTAAGCATTGCCAGAGTACAAACGCAGCGGCTAATACTTGAGTGTTTTACCAGGTTAAATAGTTGACCAAAACACTCGGGAATGTCAGACTTGAGACCATCATATATCACTCCGAAACAGGGTATAACTGAGGGTCGCCAAGCTATGAGACTGACATCAAAAGGCCGTTACGCCGTTACTGCGATGCTTGACGTTGCACTGCACTCACATGAAGGGCCGGTGCCGCTGGCCGATATTTCAGAGCGACAGGGGATCTCTCTCTCTTACCTTGAGCAGCTCTTTTCGCGCCTGCGTAAAAATGGCCTGGTGGCCAGCGTACGCGGACCGGGCGGTGGATATCTGCTGGGCAAAAGCGCGGCTGAAATCGCCGTTGGCGCGGTGATCACCGCTGTCGATGAGTCGGTTGACGCGACGCGCTGCCAGGGGAAAGAGGGCTGCCAGGGCGGCGAGCGCTGCCTGACTCACGTCCTGTGGCACGATTTAAGCGAGCGTATCAGCGATTTTCTCAACAACATTACGCTGGCTGAGCTGGTGAATAATAAAGAGATCCTTGATATAGCCGATCGTCAGAATAACGAAACGCGCCGTATGGCGAATGGCCGCACGCAGGAGACCATTAATATAAATCTGCGGGCCTGATAATTTTTGATTTGAAGCGATGTACGGAGCTTAAGAGCAATGAAATTACCGATTTACCTGGATTATTCCGCTACCACGCCGGCCGATCCGCGTGTGGCGGAAAAAATGATGCAGTATCTTACTCTGGACGGCACCTTCGGTAACCCGGCCTCCCGTTCCCACCGTTTTGGCTGGCAGTCGGAAGAGGCAGTTGATATTGCGCGCAACCAGATCGCCGAGCTGGTAGGGGCTGACCCGCGTGAAATCGTGTTTACCTCTGGCGCGACCGAGTCTGACAACCTGGCTATCAAAGGCGCCGCCCAGTTTTATCAGAAAAAAGGCAAGCACATCATTACCAGCAAAACCGAACATAAAGCGGTGCTGGATACCTGTCGCCAGTTAGAGCGCGAAGGCTTTGAAGTGACTTATCTCGCGCCGCAGAGCAACGGCATTATCGATCTGCAGCAACTGGAAGCGGCGATGCGTGACGATACCGTTCTGGTTTCCATCATGCATGTTAATAACGAAATCGGCGTGGTGCAGGATATCGCGACCATCGGTGAGATGTGCCGCGCGCGCGGGATCATTTACCACGTTGATGCCACGCAAAGCGTTGGCAAACTGCCGATCGACCTCAGCCAGCTGAAAGTGGATCTGATGTCGTTCTCCGCGCACAAAATCTACGGTCCGAAAGGCATCGGCGCGCTTTACGTACGTCGCAAGCCGCGTATTCGTCTGGAAGCGCAAATCCACGGCGGCGGTCACGAACGCGGTATGCGTTCCGGTACTCTGCCGGTGCATCAGATTGTCGGCATGGGCGAAGCTTACCGTATCGCGAAACAAGAGATGGAAAGCGAAATGGCGCGCCTGCGCACGCTGCGTAACCGTCTGTGGGATGGCCTGAAAGATATCGAAGAAGTCTATCTTAACGGCGATCTGGAGCAGGGCGTACCGAACATTCTGAACGTCAGCTTCAACTATGTAGAAGGCGAGTCGCTGATCATGGCGCTGAAAGATCTGGCGGTTTCCTCTGGCTCCGCCTGTACTTCCGCCAGCCTGGAACCTTCTTACGTGCTGCGCGCGCTCGGTATGAGCGACGAGCTGGCACACAGTTCAATCCGTTTCTCCCTTGGCCGCTTCACGACTGAAGAAGAGATTGATTACACCATTGCGCTGGTGCGCAAATCCATTGGCCGACTGCGCGAGCTTTCTCCACTGTGGGAAATGTTTAAAGCGGGCGTGGATTTGAACAGCATCGAATGGGCGCATCATTAATTTCAGGTTTCAGGAGAACAGATCATGGCTTACAGCGAAAAAGTAATCGATCATTACGAAAATCCACGCAACGTGGGATCTTTTGACAACAGCGATCCCTCTATCGGCAGCGGCATGGTCGGCGCACCGGCGTGCGGCGACGTTATGAAGCTGCAAATCAAGGTAAGCGACAGCGGCATTATTGAAGATGCGCGTTTCAAAACCTACGGTTGCGGTTCCGCTATCGCTTCCAGCTCGCTGATTACCGAATGGGTAAAAGGCAAGTCGCTTGATGAAGCCGCTGCGATTAAAAATACTCAGATCGCCGAAGAGCTGGAACTGCCGCCGGTGAAAATTCACTGCTCAATCCTGGCTGAAGACGCCATCAAGGCCGCCATCGCGGATTACAAGAGCAAGAAAGACGCACAGTAAGGGGGATTTATGTCTATTACCCTGAGCGACAGCGCGGCTTCCCGCGTAAGCAACTTTTTGCATAACCGTGGTAAAGGCTTTGGCTTACGTCTTGGCGTACGTACCTCTGGCTGTTCCGGCATGGCCTACGTGCTGGAATTTGTTGATGCGCCCCAGCCCGAAGATACCGTTTTCGAAGATAAAGGCGTTAACGTGGTTATCGATGCGAAAAGCCTGGTTTATCTCGATGGGACCGAGCTTGATTTCGTGAAGGAAGGCCTGAACGAAGGGTTCAGGTTCAATAACCCGAACATGAAAGATGAATGCGGCTGCGGAGAAAGCTTCAACGTTTAGCGTTGGCGCAGCAGCAGAATAAATCGCTCCGGGAACGGGGCGATTCTTTTTATGCATCCCTCTGTTATCAACTGAGTCTGCTATGGATTACTTCACTCTTTTTGGCCTGCCGCCCTCTTTTGAGATTGACACGGCAGAGCTCACCGCTCGTTTTCAGGCGCTGCAACGTCAGTTCCACCCCGATCGCTTCGCGTCACAGCCGGAGCGTGAACGCCTTCAGGCCTTACAGCAGGCCGCCACCATCAATCAAGGCTATCAGGCTCTGCGCCAGCCGCTGCCGCGCGCGGAATATCTGCTGTCGCTGCACGGTTTCGATATCAATAATGAACAGCATACGATGCGCGATACCGCCTTTCTGATGGAGCAGCTGGCGTTGCGGGAAGAGCTGGACGCGATAGAACAGGCGCCCGACGCCGAAGCGAAACTGCAAGCCTTTATGCAGCGGCTGGCAGCAATGATGCAGCAGCGCAGTCAGCAAATGCAGCAGGAACTGGCCGCTGCCCAGTGGGACGCGGCGGCAGATACGGTGCGCAAGCTGCGTTTTCTCGCTAAACTGCGCAGCCAGACAGAACAGCTGGAAGAGAAGCTGCTCGATTTCTAACCGGGAAAACTAACATGGCGTTATTACAAATTAGCGAGCCGGGTCTGAGTGCTGCCCCGCACCAGCGTCGTCTGGCCGTGGGAATCGATCTGGGCACCACTAACTCTTTGGTCGCCACCGTGCGCAGCGGACAGGCAGAAACCCTGCCCGATGCGCAGGGTCGTCACCTTTTGCCTTCGGTGGTGTGGTATCAGGCGCAGCAAAATTGCGTAGGATGGGAAGCGCGCCAGCAGGCGGCAACCGATCCGGTGAATACCATTAGTTCGGTTAAGCGTTTGATGGGCCGTTCGCTGGCCGATATTCAACAGCGTTATCCTCATCTTCCCTATCAACTGCTGCCCAGTGAAAACGGTCTGCCGATGATCCAGACGGCAGCGGGCATGGTGAATCCGGTACGCGTTTCTGCCGATATTCTGCAGGCGCTGGCCGAGCGTGCGCGTGAAAGCCTGCAGGGCGAGCTGGACGGCGTGGTAATTACCGTTCCCGCCTATTTCGATGATGCACAGCGTCAGGGGACCAAAGACGCCGCTCGTCTGGCGGGGTTAAAGGTGCTGCGTCTGCTGAACGAACCCACTGCGGCAGCGATCGCCTATGGCCTGGATTCAGGTCAGGAAGGGGTGATTGCGGTTTACGATCTTGGCGGCGGCACTTTCGATATTTCCGTGCTGCGCCTGAGCCGTGGCGTGTTTGAGGTGCTGGCGACCGGCGGCGATTCAGCGCTGGGCGGCGATGATTTCGACCATCTGCTGGCCGACTGGCTGCGTGAGCAGGCCGGGCTGCACGATCGTGGCGATCACAGCGTACAGCGGCAGCTGCTGGATAAGGCCATCGCCGCCAAAATCGCGCTGAGCGAACATGAGAGCGTTGCCGTAACGCTGGGCGAGTGGCAGGGCACGGTTACGCGCGCTGATTTCGATAACCTGATCGCCGGGCTGGTGAAGCGGACGCTGCTCTCCTGCCGCCGGGCGCTGAAAGATGCTGATGTCACGCCGGAAGAGGTGCTGGAAGTGGTGATGGTGGGCGGCTCGACGCGTGTCCCGCTGGTGCGTGAAAAGGTTGGCGAATTTTTTGGTCGTCAGCCGTTAACCACCATCGATCCGGATAAAGTGGTGGCCATCGGGGCGGCGATTCAGGCTGATATTCTGGCAGGTAACAAACCGGACAGCGATATGCTGCTGCTGGATGTGATCCCGCTCTCTTTAGGGCTGGAAACCATGGGCGGCCTGGTTGAGAAAATCATTCCGCGTAACACCACCATTCCGGTCGCGCGCGCCCAGGAATTTACCACCTTTAAAGATGGTCAAACGGCGATGAGCATGCATGTGCTGCAGGGCGAGCGTGAGCTGGTTGCCGATTGTCGTTCGCTGGCGCGTTTCGCGCTGCGCAATATTCCGGCCATGCCCGCTGGTGGTGCGCATATTCGTGTAACCTTTCAGGTGGATGCGGATGGGCTGCTGAGCGTGACGGCGATGGAAAAATCCACCGGCGTAGAAGCTTCGATTCAGGTTAAGCCCTCGTATGGACTGACCGAAAACGAAATTGCCAGCATGATTACCGACTCTATGGCCTATGCGCAGCAGGATGTGGCGGCGCGTAAGCTGGCCGAGCAGAAGGTTGAAGGCCTGCGGGTGCTGGAAAGCCTGGTCGGCGCGCTGGCGGAAGATGCCGCATTGCTGAGCGCAGATGAGTTACAGAAGATTCAACAGGCGCAGCAGCAGCTGCAGGAAACACTCCGCGCCGAAGAGGCCGATGCCATCAGCGCGGCGGTAAAACAACTTGATAAAGTAACCCAGGATTTTGCCGCCCGTCGTATGGACAACTCAGTCCGTCGCGCGCTGGCCGGTCATTCTGTGGATGAGGTTTGATCAATGCCGAAGATTGTCTTTTTACCCCATAAGGACCTGCTGCCGGAAGGTGGCGTATTTGACGCCGCACAGGGCGATACTATTCTTGACGTCGCGCTGCGCAACGGCATTGAGCTTGAGCATGCCTGTGAAAAATCCTGTGCCTGCACCACCTGCCACTGCATCGTGCGTGAAGGATTCGATTCACTGCCGGAAAGCAGCGAAGATGAAGATGATATGCTGGATAAAGCCTGGGGACTGGAGCCGGAAAGCCGTCTCAGCTGCCAGGCGCGCGTAACGGATGAAGACCTGGTAGTGGAGCTTCCACGCTATACCATCAACCACGCACGCGAACATTAATCATTACGCGGGCCGGCCTTAAAGCCGGCCCGTTTTCGTCTGAGGAGAAATTGTGGGACTGAAATGGACCGACAGCCGTGAAATCGGCGAAGCCTTGTACGATGCTTATCCTGATACCGACCCAAAAACGGTACGCTTTACCGATATGCATCAATGGATTTGTCAGCTGGAAGGGTTTGATGATAATCCTGATGCATCCAGTGAAAAAATTCTTGAAGCGATACTGCTGGTTTGGCTGGATGAGTTTGAGTAACTCCGGCAGCTTCATTCTCGTTTCAGAAAAATATAAAGGGACACAAAAATGACCACTGAAAAGATGAATATCGCGCTGTCGACCACGGCTGCGGATGCACGTTGGGGCGAAAAAGCGATCCTCAGCAGCAACCAGGAAGGGATGACAATCCACCTGAACGGCAGCGATGCGCTGGCAACCATTCAGCGCGCCGCGCGTAAAATTGACGGTCAGGGCATTCGCCATGTGACGTTGAGCGGCGACGGCTGGGATTTGGAAAAAAGCTGGGCGTTTTGGCAAGGCTATCGCGGGCCAAAAGGCGAACGCAGCGTTGACTGGGCACCGCTCAGCGACAGCGATCGCCAGGAGCTGGAGCGCCGTCTGAACATCATCGACTGGGTGCGCAATGTGATTAACCAGCCGGCTGAAGAGCTGGGCCCGGAGCAACTGGCGCGGCGCGCGGTTGATCTGATCAGCAAATATGCCGGCGATGCGGTGAGTTACCGTATCACCAAGGGTGAAGATCTGCGCGAGCAAAACTATATGGGTTTGCATACCGTGGGCCGTGGCTCGTCGCGCAGTCCGGTCCTGCTGGCGCTCGATTATAATCCGGGCGGTGACGAAAATACCCCGGTTTACGCCTGTCTGGTAGGCAAAGGCATTACCTTTGATACCGGCGGCTACAGTCTGAAGCAAAGCGCCTTTATGGACTCCATGAAGTCCGATATGGGCGGCGCAGCAACCGTTACCGGCGCGTTAGGGCTGGCGATTGCGCGCGGCCTGAAAAAACGCGTAAAACTCTATCTTTGCTGTGCAGACAATATGGTGAGCGGCAACGCTTTCCGCCTGGGCGATATTATTCGCTACCGCAACGGCAAAACCGTTGAGGTCATGAATACCGATGCGGAAGGGCGTCTGGTTCTGGCGGATGGCCTGATTGATGCCAGCCAGCAGCAGCCGGAGCTGCTTATTGATGCGGCTACGCTGACCGGCGCTGCAAAAACCGCGCTGGGCAACGATTATCACGCGCTGTTTACCTTTGACGATCGGCTGGCGCAGGAGCTGTTAAACAGCGCCGCCAGCGAAAACGAAGCGTTCTGGCGTCTGCCGCTGGCGGAGTTCCATCGGACTCATCTGTCATCCAACTTTGCCGATCTGAACAATATTGCCGGTGCGGCACATACCGCAGGCGCAAGTACGGCCGCTGCGTTCCTGTCGCATTTTGTCAGTAACTATCAGCAGGGCTGGCTGCATATTGATTGTTCCGCTACCTATCGTAAAGGCGCGGTTGAACAGTGGGCAGCCGGTGCGACCGGGCTTGGCGTGCGCACCATCGCTAATCTGCTGCTGAAATAAGCGCCTGGGGCCAGCCTGGTTCTGGCCCCGTTAAACAAGACAGAAAGAGCATGAATCACATGGAAACAAACGCTAACGCACGTCTGGAAAAGGTGCTGGAACTGGCGGCGACCGAGCCTGCGCATCGGCCAGAGTTTTTTACCCTGCTGATGGAAGCCAGCGTTTGGGTGCCGGGCAGCAGCACTGATGAAAAGCTGGATGCCAGCACGCCGGTAGAGCTACAGCACTGGGAAAAGGAAGATGGCACCAGCGTGATTCCTTTTTTTACCTCCGAAGCGGCGATGGCGGAAGCGACAGAGGGCGAACAGTCTTATGTCATACTGCCGGTACGCACGCTGTTTGAGATGACGCAGGGCGAAACGCTGTTTCTTAATCCCAAACTGCCAGCGGGGAAAGAGTTCTCTCCACGCGAGATTGCTCATCTGCTGGGGGAAGAGGGCGATGCGCTAAGCCAGCAAACGGTGCTGGAGGGCGGTACGCCGCTGCTGCTATCGGAAGTTGCCGAGCCGCCTGCGCAGATGATCGATTCTTTAACGCAGCTGTTAAGCAAATATAAGCAGGTGCGCCGGGCGTTTGTTGCGCATATCAAAGAGCAGGCAGACGATCGACCTAATCTGCTGATCGCTATTGAGGCGGATGAGGATATCGATAAGATCATTCGCGCTGTAGGGGCGGTCGCCACCGATACGTTGATGGATGATGAGCCGGTGGATATCTGCCAAATCGTCGAAGGCGAGAAGGGCATCAGCCATTTCTTCACGGCGCACATTACGCCGTTTTATGAACGACGCTGGGGAAGTTTCCTGCGTGAGTTCAAAGGCGGCCAGCGCATTATCTAAGTTGGCTTCGCCGCCGCGCAGAGCGTATGAATGATTAAAGGGTCGCCTGGCGACCCTTCTTTATTGTGGCGATGCCTTACCCCAGGCCGCGGCGCTTAGTGCGACGTGGCAACAGGCAGATCGTCGCGGCTGCCCCATTCGCTCCATGAACCGTCATACAGTTTAACCTCTTTGATACCCAGCGCTGCTAGCGCCAGGATAGCGACCGCCGCCGTGACGCCAGAACCGCAGCTGGCTACGATAGGCTGGGTTAAGTCTACGCCCTGACGCTGAAAAATGGCGCGTAGCTCCGCTTCCGGCTTCAGTTGACCGTTCATCACCAACTCACCCCAGGGGACATTCCTGCTGCCGGGGATATGGCCGCGACGCAGGCCTGGACGCGGCTCGTCAACTTCGCCTGCGAAGCGATTGGCCGGGCGCGCATCAATCAGCTGCGCGGTGCCTTCATGGCTGATCAACAGCACGTCAGTAACGCTTTTCACCAACTGCGGATCGTAGTGTGCTTCAAACTCCGCTTCCGGCAGATCGACATCGCCGGTTTGCAGCGCATAGCCAGCCTGCTTCCAGCCTGCCAGGCCGCCCGCCAGCAGTGAAACCCGTTCAACGCCGAAGGCGCGCAGCATCCACCAGGCGCGTGGCGCTGAAAACAGATTGCCCTCATCATATACCACCAGATGTTTTGTGCTGTCGATGCCCAGCTCTCGCATCGCCACCGCAAAAGTTTCCGGACGCGGCATCATATGCGGATAAGGGCTGTTACGATCGGAGAGCTGCTCAATATCAAAAAAAGGCGCATTGGGCAGGTGTCCCGCCGCGTATTCGGCATGCATATCCCGTAAGTGCTCCTGACCCGCAGGCGCCATACGCGCGTCGATAATCTGCAAATCTGCATCGTTCTGATGTTCAGCTAACCACTGAGCGGTTACAAAGAGAGCGGATGTCATAACAACCTCAATATCCAATGATGTGCTGTGAGTGTCGACGATCTCGCAGCCCAGCTCAAGGCCCAATCTTTGATGCTGCGTTCATGATTACAGATTCGGAAAAGCAGCCGCAAAAAGCGAAATATTTTTCCTCAGGGTTACATTTGTTTTGCGGCACTCGCCGCAATAACCTCTCTTCGTCACGATAAGCGCTTGCCAGAATTTGTAAACAGAGCAATAAGGTGCTGCGCAGGAAATTATTCAGGCTTGTTAAATTTTCTCTCTGTTCAGGCGATAATGCCGCTCTGATTTTACAAGGCACTTTTGCCATGGAGTAACTATGTCCCGGTTAAGGTATAAAGCTGGCGCCGCCTGGCTGCTGTCGCTAATGCTGCTGAGCGGCTGTGATGATAACAATTCCGATACGCCGTTGAAGGCCGCCGCCAGTCAACCAACGGCCACAGCCAGGAGCAGCGCAACTGAGCTCAGCGCTGAACAGCGGGCCGCACAGCAGGCGCGAGAGCAGGGCAAGCCGCTGCAGGTTATCGATATTTCAGAAGTGCAGCTCGACGGCGCCGGCACGCTGGTGGTGACCTTTTCCGTTTCGTTGAATGAGCAGCAAAACTTTAATCAATATGCTCATATCGCAGACAGCAAAAGCGGCGCACTGGAGGGCGGCTGGGAGCTTTCACCTAACCGTAAAGAGCTGCGTTTTCGTCATCTGGAACCAGCAAGAGAACTCAAGGTGCGTGTTGATAGCGGGCTGAAAGCCGCTAACGGCGCCACGCTGGAAAAAGCGGCGGAACAGATGCTGACCACGCGTGATATACAGCCGATGGTAGGGTTCGCCAGCCGTGGATCGCTGTTGCCGACGCGCATCACAACGGGGCTGCCGGTAATGGCGCTTAACGTCAATCAGGTGGATGTTGATTTCTTCCGCATTAAAATGGCCTCCCTGCCGGCGTTTATTGCCGACTGGCAGTATGGCAACAGCCTGCAAACCTGGCAGTCTGAATCGCTGCTGCAAAAGGCGGATCTGGTTTATACCGGACGTTTTGATTTGAACCCGGCACGCAATACGCGCGAACAGCTCCAGTTGCCGCTGGGGGATATTAAGCCGCTGTCGCAGTCAGGCGTCTATCTGGCCGTTATGAAGCAGGCGGGAACTTACAGCTACACCAATGCCGCTACGCTCTTCACGCTCAGCGATATTAGCCTCTCGCTGCATCAGTTCCCACAGCGAGTAGATCTCTTTAGCCAGCGGCTGGAGGATGGCGCGTCGCTGGATGGCGTGGCTCTGAGCATGCTGGATGAAAAAGGGCATATCTTAAGCCAGGCCACCACCGATGATCAGGGGCATGCGACACTGCCCTGGCAGGCCAAAGCGAAGTTGATCCTCGCAACCAAAAACGATCAAACGTCGCTGATCGATCTTAGTCGCCCGGCGCTGGATCTGGCGGAGTTTGCCGTTGCCGGGCCTGAAGGCTATGACAAACAGCTGTTTATTTTCGGGCCGCGCGATCTCTACCGCCCAGGCGAGACGCTGATCGCTAATGCGCTGATGCGCGACGCGGATGGCAAACCGCTGCCACCGCAGCCGGTAAAGTTAGATATTGTGAAGCCGGATGGTGACACGGCACGCACCCTGACCTGGCAGCCGGAAAACGGCCTGTGGCAGCTGCGTTATCCGTTACCAAAAGATGCGCCGACCGGGCGCTGGATGCTACGGGTGGATGCGGGCGATGGCCGTCCGCGTCAGTGGCCGTTTAGCGTCGAAGATTTTATGCCGGAGCGCATGGCGCTCAGCCTGACAGCCAGCGATCGGCCTGTATCACCAACCAGCGATATCAACTTTCACGTCAGCGGACGTTATCTGTATGGCGCGCCGGCTGCAGGCAATCGCCTGCAGGGGCAGCTGTTTTTGCGTCCCGATCGCGAAGCGGTGAAAAGCCTGCCTGGCTATCAGTTCGGCGATATTAATGAGCAGGGGCTGAAGCGCAATCTGGATGAAATCGATTTGACGCTGGATACGCAGGGCAAGGCGTCGGTCGCCGCGCCTGCCTCCTGGCAGGAAATAGCTTCGCCAGCTCGTCTTATTCTGCAGGCCAGCCTGCTGGAAAGCGGTGGGCGTCCGGTTACACGTCGCGTTAGCCAGGCGATCTGGCCTGCCGAGGTGCTGCCGGGCATCCGCCCATTATTTGCCAGTAAAGAGGTTTATGATTACCGCAACGACACCACCCTCATGCAGCCGGTTGTCGATGAGAACAGCAGCGCAGAATTCAGCATTGTGCTGGCTAATGCGCGCGGCGAAAAAATAACCGATCAGCAGGTTGAAGTACGGCTGATCCGTGAACGACGTGACTATTACTGGAGTTTCGCCGAAGGCGATGGCTGGCAGTCACGTTATGATCAAAAAGATCTGGTTGAAGAGACGCGCCAGATAACGCTTAGCGCTGAAGGCGAGGCCAGAGTCGCTTTCCCGGTAGAGTGGGGCTCATATCGAATCGAAGCGGTTGCGCCTGACAGTGAGCGCCGCAGTAGCATACGTTTTTGGGCAGGCTACAGCTGGCAGGATAATACTGATGGCACCGGCGCGGTGCGGCCCGATCAGGTGAAACTCAAGCTGGATAAAGCCAACTATCAGCCGGGCGACAGGGCGATGGTACAGATAGAAGCGCCTGCTGCAGGCAAAGGCTATCTGCTGGTGGAGTCAAGTGGCGGTCCGCTCTGGTGGCAAACAGTCGATGTACCTGCCGGGGGCATCCAGGTGGCGGTTCCTGTCGATAAGGCGTGGCGTCGTCACGACCTTTACTTCAGCGCGCTGGTTATTCGTCCCGGAGATAAAGCGCAGGGCATTACGCCGAAGCGCGCCGTAGGAATTTTACATTTACCGATGCAGGACGAGGCGCGCCGACTGAATCTGACGCTAACGGCGCCGCAAAAAATACGACCGAACCAAAACCTCACGATAAAGGTAAAGGCATCGAGCGCAGGCGGTGATATGCCAAAGCAGGTGCAGGTACTGTTGTCAGCTGTTGATAGCGGTGTATTGAACATTACTGACTATAAAACGCCCGATCCTTACGCCGCCTTCTTTGGGCGTAAGCGCTATAACGCCGATCAGTATGATGTCTATGGACAGCTAATCGAAGGGCAGGGGCGGCTGGCCGCGTTGCGCTTCGGTGGAGATGGCGATGAAGGCGATCCTTTAAAGCGCGGCGGGCAACAGCCGGTTAATCATGTCAATATTCTGGCTACACAGCTTCAGCCGGTTACGCTGGATGCCAACGGCGAGGGCACCATTACGCTGCCGATACCGGAGTTTAACGGGGAGATGCGGCTGATGGCGCAGGCATGGAGCGAGGATCGCTTCGGCCAGAGTGAAAGCACCGTGGTGGTTGCCGCGCCGTTAATTACTCAAATGGCATCGCCGCGCTTTCTGGCTGGCGGAGACAGCAGCCGTCTGGCGCTGGATATCACCAACCTCACAGAAAGGCCGCAAACATTGACAGTTAACCTGCAGGCCAGTGGTCTGGTAACGCTGATGGATCCGTCGCCGCGCCAGATAAGCCTGCGTCCGGGAGAGCGCACCACGCTATTGGTGCCGGTCAGTGCCGCAATGGGTTATGGCGAAGGCAGTATTGAGGCTCTTATTACAGGCGTGGAAATTCCGGGCGAAAATGTGGCACCGGGTAAAGGCCGCTGGGTCCTT
This sequence comes from Pantoea sp. FN0307, assembly GCF_050113815.1. Classification (NCBI taxonomy): domain Bacteria; kingdom Pseudomonadati; phylum Pseudomonadota; class Gammaproteobacteria; order Enterobacterales; family Erwiniaceae; genus Pantoea; species Pantoea sp. FN0307. Next base: position 150,970 of record NZ_JBNJSO010000001.1, read on the forward strand.
GGCGTACGGCCCGCCTGGCCCGCAGAGACGCGCAGTTTTAACGCTGTTATACGCCCCGGGACGCCGTGGCAGTTGCCTGCTGAAAACTTCAGCGGACTGGAGCCTGCGACAGTACAGAGCCAGTTGGCGCTGAGTGGCCGTCCGCCACTTAACATTGCACGTTATATCAGCGAGCTTTATGCCTGGCCTTACGGTTGCCTGGAGCAAACTATTAGCGGTTTGTGGCCCTCGCTATACACCAATCATAAAGAGTTGACGGCCCTGGGCATTAAAAGCGGTAGCGATAGCGAGCGACACGCGGCGATTGAAACCGGGATTGATCGTATCGGCCAGATGCAGCGCTATAACGGCGGCTTTGGTTTATGGGGTAAGGAGAGCGCCGAAGAATTCTGGCTTACTGCCTATGCGATGGATTTCCTGACGCGCGCAGGCGAGCAGGGCTATCATCCTGATAAAACGATCCTGGCCAAAGGCAATGAGCGTCTGCTGCGCTACCTGCAGGATGGCAATCAAATAGAGGTGTATTACAGCAATGATGCTGCGGCAACGCGCTTTAACGTGCAGTCTTACGCTGCGCTGGTTCTGGCACGTCAGCAAAAAGCGCCTCTGGGGGCATTGCGTGCGCTGTATGAACAGCGAGCACAGGCAAAATCGGGCCTGGCGCTGGTGCAGCTGGGCGTGGCGCTGAAGCTGATGGGCGATACGCCACGCGCCAACGCGCTGCTGGACCAGGGCATACATAGCGTGCGTCCCGCCCATTTTTACTGGCTGGAAGATTACGGCAGCCCGTTGCGTGACAGTGCGCAAATTGTCACCCTGCTGCGCGAGTATCAGTTACTGCCGGAAGCGCAGGACGATTTAATTATTGCTCTGGCGCAACAGCTTAACGGGAAGCAGTGGCTATCGACGCAGGAAAACAATGCGCTATTTCTTGCAGCACATACGCTGGAGCAAGATGAAAGCACGGTGTGGCAGGTAAGGCTCAATGAGCAGGAGGCGCTGATTAGCGGCAATAAAACCCGCATTCTGCCGCCTGGCGAGTCGCTGCTTGATGCTGGGATAACGGTAAACAGCCTGAGCGAGGCCCCGGTATATGGCCGCCTGGAGGTAGTCGGCTACCCGCAGATCCCGCCGCCGGCGTCCAGTCATAACCTTGCTGTGCGTCGTGAATATCTCGATCTCAATGGCAACCCCTTGTCTCTGACAGCAGTGAAAAGTGGCCAACTGATATTGGTGCATCTCACCGTCTCGGCTACCGATCGTGTGCCGGATGCGCTGGTTACCGATCTGCTTCCTGCGGGGCTGGAGCTGGAGAATCAGAACCTTGCCAGCGCCAGCGCCAGTCTGGGCGAAAGCGCGGCGAACGTGCAGGAGTTGATGAATGATATGCAGCAGGTCAGCATTAAGCACATGGAGTTTCGTGACGATCGCTTTGTTGCCGCTATTGATGTGGACAACTACCGGCCCGCTCAACTGCTCTATTTAGCGCGAGCGGTTACGCCAGGTAACTATCAGGTTCCGGCGCCGCAGGTGGAATCGATGTATGTGCCGCAGTGGCGCGCAACCGGTGAAACGCCGGCGCGGCTGACGGTTCGCTAACTGAGCGCCCGGGTAAAACCGGGCGTTATTTTTTATGAAATCTCTTTTACGCCCCGTAAAAATTGTGCTGGCAGGTCTGTTTTTTCTGCTGGCCCTGCTGTGGATGGCGGATCGTTTGTTTCCTTTACCGTTGCAGCAGGCCGCACCTGCCCGCCTGGTGGTAGCAGAAGATGGCACCCCGCTATGGCGCTTCGCTGATAAAAACGGCATCTGGCGTTATCCGGTCACGCCGGAAGAAGTCTCGCCCTGGTATCTGCAGGCGCTGCTGACTTATGAAGATCGCTGGTTCTGGCATCATCCGGGCATCAATCCATTAGCGCTTTTACGGGCAGCCTGGCAGGATCTACGCGGTGGTGAGATCGTCTCTGGCGGCAGCACCCTTACCATGCAGGTTGCGCGGTTGATCGATCCACAGCCGCGAACCTTTGCTGGCAAACTGCATCAGGCCTGGCGTGCATTGCAGCTGGAATGGCATCTCTCCAAGCGCGAAATATTAACGCTCTATTTGAACCGCGCGCCCTTTGGTGGAACGCTGGAGGGCGTGGGAGCAGCCAGCTGGAGCTGGTTGGGTAAGTCGCCTGCAGCGCTCACGCGCGGCGAAGCGGCGCTGTTGGCGGTATTGCCACAGGCGCCAAGCCGTTTACGCCCCGACCGCTGGCCTGAACGGGCACAGGCAGCACGCGATAAAGTGTTGTTACGTCTGGCAGACTATGGCGTTTGGCCACGGGCGGACGTTGAGGAAATAATGCAGGAGCCGGTGTGGCTTGCGCCGCGCCAGATGCCGCAGTTAGCGCCTTTGTTGGCGCGGCGGGTGTTGGCGTTATCAAAGCAGGGCAAAATCACCACCACCATCAATGCCTCGCTACAGCGGCAGATCGAAGCGTTAGCGCAGGGCTGGAAAGGATCGTTGCCGCCGCGTACCTCTATGGCGGTGCTGGTAGTGGATCATACTACGATGCAGGTGCGCGCCTGGATGGGTTCGGTCGATCTTAACGATGAGAGCCGCTTCGGTCATGTCGATATGATCGGCAGCGTACGATCGCCGGGATCGGTGCTGAAACCCTTTTTGTATGGGCTGGCGCTGGATGATGGCTTGATCGCCGCAGAGTCTTTGCTACAGGATGTGCCGCGCCGCTTTGGCGATTATCGACCCGGTAATTTTGATACCGGCTTTCATGGCCCGGTTAGCGCCAGCGAAGCGCTGGTTCGTTCGCTAAACCTGCCTGCGGTGCAGCTTCTGGAGGCTTATGGTCCGAAACGTCTGACTGCGGCGCTGCGTAATGCGGGCTTAACCCTGCGTTTTCCCGCTGCGGCAGAACCTAATCTGTCGCTGATTCTTGGCGGCACAGGTGCGCGCATGGAAGAGATTGTGGCGGCATATGGCGCTTTTGCCCGGCATGGCCAGGCGGCCCGTTTGCGTATGCTGGCCAGCGATCCCTTAATCGAACGGCCTTTGTTATCCCCTGGCGCGGCCTGGATTATACGACGCATTCTGGCGGGCGAAGCCCAGCCTCAGCCTGACGCCGCGTTGCCTGCGATAGCGCCGTTAGCCTGGAAAACCGGCACCAGCTATGGCTATCGTGACGCCTGGGCTATCGGGATCAATGCGCGTTATCTGATCGGGGTATGGGTTGGACGGCCTGATGGCACGCCGGTAGCCGGTCAGTTTGGTGCAGCAAGCGCTATTCCGGTTCTTAATCAGGTGCATCATCTGCTGATGGCCTCGCCGCAGCTGCGTGGGGCTGTGCTGCCTGCCGATCCGCGTCCCGCCAGCGTGAGTGCGTTAACGTTATGTTGGCCGGGCGGACAACCGTTGCCTGCAGGCGACAGCAACTGCCGTCAGCGACGACAAAGCTGGGTATTAAACGGCACCACGCCACCCACCTTGCTTGCCAACGGTCAGGAAGGGCTTTTCGGCCTGCAGCAAACCGTTTGGCTCAATGCGCAAGGAGAGCGGGTTGCAGCGGATTGCAGTGGCGCGCGGGCCCGGCGGGTAGCGCTTTGGCCCATGCCGCTGGAGCCGTGGCTGCTGCCCAACGAGCGGCGCGCGCAGCGTCTGCCGTTGCCCTCGGCCAGCTGTGCGCCAGCCCTGCAAAGTATCACGCCGCCGCTACTTTTAACCGGCATACGGGATGGGCAGATTCTGCATCGTCTGCCGGGAAAATCTGAATTATCGCTGAGCGTAACCACACAGGGAGGAGAAGGTACGGCGCGATGGTGGTTTCTTAATGGTGAAGTACTGAGCGCTGCCGACGGCAGTTTGACGCAGCGGTTGGTATTTAATCGTACGGGGCAATATCAGCTCAGCGTGCTGGATGCTGCTGGCCAGGTCGCCGCCGTCTCTTTTACTGTGGAATAAATTACGGTAGGGTCAGAATGAGCATTAATGAAGCAGCAACGCGAAAAGGATCATACTTTTTCTATAAATTGCTGATTCTGAGATAGGCAAGCTGGCTCTGCGCCCCTATAATCGGCGCCGTTTTCACAGGCCGGTATCAATATATTCACAACCGGCTTAACCTGGAAGTTAAGACAGAGGTCAAAATGACAGTAGAACGTACCTTTTCCATCGTAAAACCCAACGCGGTGGCAAAAAACGTAATTGGTGCAATTTATAACCGTTTCGAAGCCGCTGGTTTCAAAATTGTTGCTGCAAAAATGCTGCACCTGACCAAGGAGCAGGCGGAAGGTTTTTATGCCGAGCATAAAGGCAAACCTTTCTTCGACGGTCTGGTTGAGTTCATGACCTCCGGTCCGATCGTTGTTTCCGTACTGGAAGGCGAAAACGCCGTTCAGCGTCACCGCGATCTGATGGGTGCAACCAACCCGGCTAACGCGCTGGCTGGTACGCTGCGTGCTGATTACGCTGACAGCTTCACTGAAAACGCCACGCACGGTTCTGACTCTCTGGAGTCTGCTGCACGTGAAATCGCGTTCTTTTTCGGTGAAAACGAGATTTGCCCGCGTACCCGTTAATCACGGATGCGCCTGACCGCACAATGACAGTTACAAATTAATTGTCAGGTTAACCGGTCGTGCAATAGCTTCACGCTACAGTTATTTGTACAATAATGCGCCCTCATGAGTTTACTCAGCGAGGGCGCTTCTTTTTTATCCCTAACCAGGGCCATAACGTGTAATAACGAGGCCAGAGAAAATTATGTCCGAACACATTGTGACGCCGTCGTCCGCATCTCCCGTTGTTGTTTCCCCCAAAAGCGAAAAAATCAATCTGCTCGATCTTAATCGTCAGCAGATGCGCGAGTTTTTCCTTTCCCTTGGCGAAAAACCTTTCCGTGCCGATCAGGTTATGAAATGGATGTATCACTACTGCTGTGATGATTTCGATGAAATGACCGACATCAATAAGGTGCTGCGCAATAAGCTCAAGCAGTTAACCGAAATCCGTGCGCCGGAAGTCGCTGAAGAAAAACGCTCTGCCGATGGCACGATTAAATGGGCGATTCGCGTTGGCGATCAGCTGGTGGAAACGGTCTATATCCCGGAAGACGACCGCGCTACGCTGTGCGTTTCTTCCCAGGTTGGTTGTGCGCTGGAGTGTAAATTCTGTTCAACCGCACAGCAGGGCTTTAACCGCAACCTGCGCGTTTCTGAAATCATTGGCCAGGTATGGCGCGCCGCGAAAATTATTGGTGCCGCTAAAGTCACCGGCCAGCGGCCGATTACTAACGTCGTGATGATGGGCATGGGCGAGCCGCTGCTTAACCTGAATAATGTCGTCCCGGCGATGGAAATTATGCTGGATGATTTCGGCTTTGGCCTCTCCAAGCGTCGTGTCACGCTCTCCACTTCTGGCGTAGTGCCTGCGCTGGATAAGCTGGGCGATGTGATCGACGTCGCGCTGGCGATTTCGCTGCATGCGCCGAACGATACCATTCGTGACGAGATCGTGCCGATCAATAAAAAATATAATATTGAGACCTTCCTGGCTGCGGTGCGCCGTTACCTGGAAAAATCCAATGCTAATCAGGGTCGCGTTACGATTGAATATGTCATGCTGGATCATATTAACGACAGCACCGATAACGCCCATGAGCTGGCAGAGCTGCTGAAGGATACTCCATGTAAGATTAACCTGATCCCATGGAACCCCTTCCCGGGCGCGCCTTATGGCCGTAGTTCGAATAGCCGCGTCGATCGCTTTGCGAAAGTGCTGATGGGCTATGGTTTTACCACCATCGTTCGTAAAACCCGTGGTGACGATATTGATGCCGCCTGTGGTCAGCTGGCCGGTGATGTTATTGACCGCACCAAGCGTACGCTGCGCAAGAAAATGGCCGGTGAACAAATATCTGTGAAGGCGCTCTGAAACCGGACAAGTAAAGCCTTTTTCAGGCGTTACAGGCTGCCTGCCTTGCTGAGTTTGGCGTAACATACCAGACTTCATCACACAGGGAGGCGGTATGCGTAAAGGATTACCCTGCCTGATAGTATTAGCGACGCTGATGCTGACGGGCTGCAACGGACAAAAACAGCCCGGCACCAGCGGACAAATTCGCCTGCAGTTGGGGCTGATTTACCTCTCGCAGGGGGAATTGTCGGCGGCGCGGCGCAATTTGCAGCGGGCGTTGCAGGATGCGCCAAAAGATTATCGGGTACTGCTGGCGATGGCGCGTCTCTGTCAGCAGGAAAATGATAGTGCAATGGCGCACCATTATTTCCGAATGGCGCTGAAAAACGCACCAAAAAATGGTTATGTGCTTAACAATTACGGTGCGTTTCTTTGCGGTTTAGGGCAGTATGATGCGGCGCATCAACAATTTACTCTGGCTGCGGTGCAGGATTCTGCCGTAGCGAGGGCTGACAGTCAGGAACGCGCCGGTTATTGCTGGTTGCAGCAGAAGGAGTATGCATCTGCACGACAGATGCTCCTCCAGGCGCTGCAGAACGATCGGCACAAGGTGGATGCGTTACTGACTGAAGCTAAAAAGCATCTTGAAAAACATGAGCTTGAGCAAGCGCGGCTTTTGTTAGAGGTATATCATCACAGCGTGCCTGCGACAGCAGAAAGCCTGTGGTTGGAGATTCGTTTCGCTGCGCTGGAACAGCGGACCGTAGATAAAGCACGTTACGGTCAGCAACTGGCGCAAAATTTTCCACAATCGATACAGTACCAGCATTTTCTAGCTAATGAATACTGAAGCCACTCAAGATACAACAGCAGCAGCAAATTCCACAGGCACCCGCCTGCGCGCAGCCCGTGAGCAAATGGGGCTGACACAGCAAAACGTAGCTGAGCGCCTGTGCCTGAAACTTTCCACCGTGCGAAACATTGAAGAGGATAAAGCCCCCGCTGATTTAGCCTCAACCTTTTTACGTGGTTACATTCGCTCTTATGCGCGTCTGGTTCACGTCCCTGAAGAGGAGCTGCTGCCGATGATGGCGAAGCAGGCTCCGGTGCGTGCGGCAAAGGTCGAGCCGATGCAGAGCTTCTCGTTGGGCAAACGGCGTAAAAAACGTGACGGCTGGTTAATGATTTTTACCTGGCTGGTGGTTTTTGTCGTGGTGGGTTTGACCGGCGCCTGGTGGTGGCAGAACCATAAAGCCGCCCAGGACGATCTGGTCTCGCTCTCCGATCAGAGCAGTACCGCTGACGATAATAGCCAGTCGATTCCTTTAACCGACAGCGGCAGCATCGATAGTACGTCTCAGACAGCAACGCAACCTGAAAACCAGGGGACCAGCGTGCCGTTAAATGACGCCAACAATACCAGCAGCGCTGCGGCTAACACCGCCGCGCCCGGTACCAGCGCGCCAGCGCCAAATACCGCTGCGCCAGCTGCCGCAGCGCCAGCTGCCGCAGCGCCTACGGCAACCGCCAGCGCTGATAACGCGAATGCTGTCGTTTCCCCAAGTCAGGCGCCAGTTACCGAGCCCGCGCCTGTAACGCATAACGCTTCCCCTTTACCAACCAGTAGCGCCAGCGTTAGCCCGCCCGCCGCTGATGCAAATACGGTCGTACTGGATTTTAATGCCGACTGCTGGCTGGAAGTGACCGATGCGGCAGGTAAAAAACTGTTCAGCGGAATGCAACGTAGTGGTGGTAAACTCAGCCTCTCCGGTACGGCGCCTTATCGTCTGAAAATTGGCGCACCGGCAGCGGTACAGGTTCACTACCAGGGCCAGCCCGTTGATTTAAGTCGTTTTATTCGTACCAACCAGGTTGCCCGCTTGACGCTTGGGGCGCAGTAAGCCCCGAGCGCTGCTTCGCGGCGATTATGGAGAAACAACATGCATAACGAAGCACCCATTATCCGTCGCAAATCAACGCGTATTTACGTCGGCAAGGTGCCAGTGGGTGACGGCGCACCTATCGCCGTACAATCCATGACCAATACGCGTACCACGGATGTGGAAGCGACGGTTAAACAAATTAAAGCGCTGGAGCGCGTTGGCGTTGATATCGTGCGGGTCTCAGTGCCCACGATGGACGCCGCAGAAGCCTTTAAGCTTATCAAGCAGCAGGTCAATGTTCCGCTGGTGGCGGATATTCACTTTGATTACCGTATTGCGCTGAAAGTAGCGGAGTATGGCGTTGACTGCCTGCGTATTAATCCCGGTAATATCGGCAACAATGAGCGTATCCGCCAGGTAGTGGAGTGCGCGCGCGATCGTAATATCCCTATTCGTATCGGCGTGAACGCCGGCTCGCTGGAAAAAGATCTGCAGGAAAAGTATGGCGAGCCGACGCCTCAGGCGCTGCTTGAGTCAGCGATGCGTCATGTGGATCACCTTGATCGACTGAACTTCGATCAGTTTAAGGTGAGCGTTAAAGCCTCTGATGTTTTCCTGGCCGTCGAATCCTACCGTCTGCTGGCGAAGCAGATCGATCAGCCTTTGCATCTGGGTATCACCGAAGCGGGTGGCGCACGCGCTGGTGCAGTGAAATCAGCCATTGGCTTAGGGCTGCTGCTTTCAGAAGGCATCGGCGATACGCTGCGCATTTCGCTGGCGGCCGATCCGGTAGAAGAAGTTAAAGTTGGCTTCGATATTCTGAAGTCGCTACGCATTCGTACGCGCGGCATTAACTTTATCGCCTGCCCAACCTGTTCCCGCCAGGAGTTCGATGTTATCGGCACCGTTAACGCGCTGGAACAGCGGCTGGAAGATATTATCACGCCGATGGATGTATCGATTATCGGCTGTGTGGTAAATGGACCAGGCGAAGCGTTGGTTTCAACGCTGGGCGTAACCGGCAGCAACAAGAAAAGCGGCTTTTATGAAGATGGTGTGCGTCAGCGCGACCGTCTCGACAATGATGATATGATCGATCAGCTTGAGGCGCGAATTCGTGCCAAAGCAGCAATGCTTGATGAAACCCGCCGCATTAATGTGCAGCAGGTAGAAAAGTAACTGGCGGCGTCACGCTGGTGGCGCGCTGAATGAACCTGAACGGCTGCGCCGTACAGGTTTTTTCTGTTTTACGTTTTTGGTGTTATTACCAGAACGGCCAGGCAATATGTCTGGTGTAATTTACATATAGAGAGAAATGACGTGGCGAAGAACATCCAGGCCATCCGCGGCATGAACGACTATTTGCCGACAGACACCGTTGTCTGGCAGCGTATCGAAGGGATCCTTAAACAGGTGCTGGCCAGCTATGGCTACAGCGAAATTCGCCTGCCGATCGTAGAACATACGCCGTTGTTTAAGCGCGCTATCGGCGAAGTGACCGACGTGGTGGAAAAAGAGATGTACACCTTCGACGATCGCAACGGCGAAAGCCTGACGCTGCGCCCGGAAGGGACCGCAGGCTGCGTGCGAGCGGGTATTGAGCATGGCCTGCTCTATAACCAGGAGCAGCGTCTGTGGTACATGGGTCCCATGTTCCGCTATGAACGTCCGCAAAAAGGCCGCTATCGTCAGTTCCACCAGATCGGTGCTGAAGTCTTTGGCCTGCAGGGGCCGGATATTGATGCCGAACTGATTATGATGACCGCTCGCTGGTGGAAAGCGCTGGGAATTGCCGACCACGTCGCACTGGAGCTGAACTCTATTGGCTCGCTGGAAGCGCGCGCCAACTATCGCGAAGCGCTGGTAGCGTTCCTGGAGCAGCATAAAGAAAAGCTGGATGAAGATTGCAAACGTCGTATGTACAGCAATCCACTGCGCGTACTGGACAGTAAAAATCCAGAGGTGCAGGCGCTGTTAAACGATGCGCCTACGCTTGGCGATTATCTGGATGAAGAGTCGCGCGAGCATTTCACCGGCTTGTGTGCGCTGCTGGACAGCGTTGGTATCGCGTATACCGTCAACCAGCGTCTGGTGCGCGGCCTCGACTACTATAACCGCACAGTGTTTGAATGGGTAACCACCAGCCTGGGCGCGCAGGGCACGGTTTGTGCCGGTGGCCGTTATGACGGTCTGGTAGAGCAGCTGGGCGGTCGTGCTACGCCGGGCGTGGGTTTCGCCATGGGTATGGAACGTCTGGTGCTGCTGGTGCAGGCGGTAAACCCCGATTTTGAACCGTCTCGTATTGTTGATGTCTATGTTATCGCTTCAGGTCAGGGCGTGCAGTCTGCCGCCATGCAACTGGCTGAGCAGGTGCGTGATGCCGCGCCAGCGCTGAAACTCATGACCAACTTCGGCGGCGGTAATTTTAAGAAGCAGTTTGCCCGTGCCGATAAGTGGGGCGCTCGCGTTGCGCTGGTGCTGGGTGAAGACGAAGTAAAAGCCGGGCAGGTAGTGGTGAAAGACCTGCGCAGCGGCGAGCAACAAACGCTGGCGCAAAACGATGTCGCGGCGGCGTTAGTGACGCTGTTGTCATAAGCGCTTACGGCAGGAACAGTTAAGGAGAAGGATGGCGTGGAAGTTTACAGCAACGAAAACGAACAGGTGGACGCGCTCCGTCGTTTTTTTGCCAATAACGGCAAAGCATTAGCGGTTGGCGTGGTGCTGGGCATCGGTGCCCTGGCTGGCTGGCGTTACTGGAGCGGTCATGAAGATACCTCCGCACGTGAGGTGTCAGCGCATTACCAGCAGCTGACCAGCGCGCTGGATGGCAGCAAGCCGCAGACGTTGGAAGCGGTGGCAAAGTTTGCTAACGATAACAGCAATACCTATGGCGCACTGGCTTCGCTCGATTTAGCGAAGCAATACGTTGATAAAAATGAGCTGGCTAAAGCGGCTACGCAGCTTCAGAGTGGCATAAAACATACGCAGAACGCTAACCTGCAGGCGGTAATGAATCTGCGTCTGGCGCGAATTCAGCTGCAGCAAAAGCAGGCTGACGAGGCGCTGAAAACCCTGGACAGCATAAAAGGCGAAGGCTGGACGGCTATCATCGCGGATATTCGCGGTGAAGCGCTGCTAAGCAAGGGCGATAAACAAGGTGCCCGTGATGCCTGGAGTAAGGGGATCGATTCCGAAGCGTCACCGGCGCTGAAAGAAATGATGCAGATGAAAATGAATAACTTAGGTTAAGCCATTCAAGAGAGAGCGCATGGAATTACGTAAATACCTGCTGCCAGGGCTGATTTCAGTCACTTTACTCAGCGGTTGCTCGCTGTTTAGCGGCGAAGAAGATGTCGTCAAAATGGCCCCGTTGCCGAAAGTTGAAAACCAGTTTGAGCCGCAGGAAGCGTGGAGCACCTCTGTCGGCGACGGCATTGGCGATTATTACTCAAACCTGCATCCCGCCTGGCAGGAAGGCACCGTTTATGCTGCCGACCGTTTTGGTATCGTTAAGGCGATGGATGCCAGTGACGGTAAAGAAAAATGGAAGATCAACCTTTCTACCGATAATGGTTTCTTCTCGAAGAATACGCCAGCCTTGCTGTCAGGCGGTATTACCGCAGCCGGCGAGCATATCTATATTGGCAGCGAACGCGCTCAGGTTTATGCGCTCAACAGCAGTGATGGTTCCATAGCCTGGCAGACAAAAGTCGCAGGCGAGGCGCTTTCTCGTCCGGTGGTGAGCGACGGTCTGGTATTGGTTCATACCAGTAACGGCATGCTGCAGGGGCTGGATCAGAGCAGCGGCGTGGTAAAATGGACTGTTAACCTGGACATGCCAGCGCTGTCGCTGCGCGGCGAGTCTGCGCCAGCAACCGCCTTTGGCGGCGCGATTGTAGGCGGCGATAATGGTCGCGTTAGTGCCGTGATCCTTAATCAGGGTCAGATTATTTGGCAGCAGCGTATTTCTCAGCCGAGCGGCGCCACTGAAATCGATCGTCTGAGCGATGTTGATACGACGCCAGTGATCCTTAACGGTGTGGTGTATGCGCTTGCTTACAACGGCAACCTGACGGCGCTGGACCTGCGCTCCGGTCAGATCTTATGGAAACGTGAGATCGGCTCGGTGAAAGATTTCATTGTTGATGCAGGCCGTATCTATCTTGTCGATCAGGATGACCGCGTCGTGGCGCTTAACGCCGACGGCGGTGTCGCCATCTGGCGTCAGAGCGATCTACTGCACCGCAACCTGACTTCGCCGGTGCTCTATAACGGCTATATCGTGGTAGGGGACAGCGAAGGTTATCTGCACTGGCTGAATACTGATGATGGTCGTTTTGTGGCACAGCAGAAAGTTGACGGCTCCGGCTTCCAGACTGAGCCGGTAGTGGCCAGCGATAAGCTGCTGATCCAGGCCAAAAACGGAGAGGTTTATTCCATCACCCGTTAACCCCTGGCGGCTAACGTAACGCTGATTAACGGCTCCTGGCTTACAGGGGCCGTTTCGTTTTTTTGATGGCGTGTTATCCTTAGCGCCTTCAGCCTGATCGGGGCGGTTCTGACCGTATATACTAACCTGTTCAGGCTTCTGATTTTTCGTTTCGTAATGAGGCTTTATTTATGATACCTGTGGTCGCGCTGGTTGGGCGTCCTAACGTGGGCAAATCCACCCTGTTTAACCGTTTAACGCGCACCCGCGATGCGCTGGTGGCAGATTTCCCCGGTCTGACGCGCGATCGTAAATACGGGCGCGCCGAGGTAGAAGGACGTGAGTTCATCGTCATCGATACCGGCGGTATTGACGGCACCGAGGATGGCGTGGAAACGCGGATGGCGGAACAGTCGCTGTTAGCGATTGAAGAGGCGGACGTGGTGCTGTTCATGGTTGACGCCCGTGCTGGCCTGATGCCAGCCGATCAGGCTATTGCCAAACATCTGCGCTCGCGTGAGAAAGCAACCTTTCTGGTCGCCAACAAAACCGATGGGATGGATGCTGACAGCGCCGTGGTTGATTTTTATGCGCTGGGGCTGGGCGAGATTCACTCTATCGCTGCATCGCACGGACGCGGCGTCACCACGCTGCTGGAAACGGCGCTGCTGCCGTGGATGGACGAGGTCGTGCCGGCCGAACCGCTGACTGAAGAGCAAGAAAACGAAGCCTACTGGGCGGCGTTAGCGGCTAAAGAGAGCGGCGAAGATGAGGAAGAGGAAGAAGAGTTCGACCCAACGGGCCTGCCGGTAAAAATTGCCATTGTAGGTCGCCCCAACGTTGGTAAGTCAACGCTTACTAACCGCATCCTTGGTGAAGATCGCGTCGTGGTATATGACATGCCGGGCACCACGCGTGACAGTATCTATATTCCTATGGAACGTGACGATCGGGAATATATTCTGATCGACACCGCTGGCGTGCGTAAGCGCGGTAAAGTAACCGAGACGGTTGAAAAATTCTCGGTTATCAAGACGCTGCAGGCGATTGAAGATGCGAACGTTGTCTTGCTGGTTATTGACGCCCGTCAGGGGATTTCCGATCAGGATCTCTCACTGCTTGGCTTCATCCTGAATAGTGGGCGCTCACTGGTTATTGTGGTTAACAAGTGGGATGGCCTGTCGCAGGAGATCCGGGACGAAGTGAAAGAGACGCTCGACTTCCGTCTGGGCTTCATTGACTTCGCACGGGTTCACTTTATTTCTGCCCTGCACGGTAGTGGCGTTGGCAATCTGTTTGAATCCATCAATGAAGCCTACGATTGTTCTACGCGCCGCGTTGGTACCTCTATGCTGACGCGCATTATGAACATGGCTTCAGAAGATCATCAGCCGCCGCTGGTGCGTGGCCGTCGCGTTAAGCTGAAGTATGCGCACGCCGGTGGTTATAATCCGCCGATCGTGGTTATTCACGGTAACCAGGTGAAGGATTTGCCTGACTCCTATAAGCGTTACCTGATGAACTATTTCCGCCGTTCGCTGAACGTGATGGGAACGCCGATCCGTATTCAGTTTAAAGAGGGCGATAACCCCTTCGCCGGTAAACGTAACCTGCTGACGCCAAATCAGCAGCGTAAACGTAAGCGTCTGCTTTCGCACCTGAAAAAGAACAAGCGTTAATTGATACGGGGCTGCAAATGCAGCCCCGTATCATATTTATGACCTGTTCCAGGGATAATCTCTCTCTCCCCGGTTGTTCCAGGCATCGCGACCCGCATCATGCCACTGATTAGCCCAGGCGCTGTGCTGGTCGTAGTCCCAGTAATCATTTTCCCAGTAGCCGCCAGGACGGTTAGCGCCAGAAATCTGTTTTAGCTGTGCATTATTTAAGCACTTCATTTCAATTATCCTCTAATAGAATAGCTAGTTGAACTTTATTTTTTGTATCTCCCGATAAGCAATTAATTAATAAATCTGCGGTTAGTTTTTACTATTATTATTTTTTAATGAGTTATTAAAAATAAACCATATTGCTCATTATTTGTTTTTTATCATTGATTTACTTATATTTTATCCAGCTATCACTGACGCCATGCAAATCTCACTGAAAAAGATTATTCTGGCATTAAGGCCTTGTGGTTTTTTCCCGACGGCAAAAAGTCGGATGCTTAATTTATATTCATTGTTAAGGAAAGGTTATGAAGCAACACTGTGACGCATGTGATTTCCCGCTAACCCTGACCGATAGCGATTTCTGCTGTGAGCGGTGCGGTGCGCACTATGTTCGCCAGGCACACTGTCCTGAATGCCATCAGCCGCTTCAGGTGTTGAAAGCCTGCGGTGCGACCGATTATTTCTGCACGCATGGGCACGGGCTTATTTCAAAGAAACGGGTCGAATTTTCCCGCTGAGTCGGTAAAGCTTTCACCGCTTTTACTCTGGCTGGCGGCCAGATGCGCAACTCTTCTTTTCCCTCCCGCTTTTCTCTCCGTCTGTTTGCAGTAAAAGTGCGAATTTTCGCACTATTGTTAAATATTTGTTTAAATCATTATGAACCAATTGGTACAATCCGCGCCGTTGGTCTATTTTCTTTTGAGTCGCGCAGTAAGCGTTGATGGTTAAGGAAGAAGATCTACTGGCGGGCGGATCGCCCGTTTCGGATTAACTCATTGTTATGGCTGCATAATAAATCACCGCGCCGGTCCGCATGCCGGGCAGATGACTTAATCATTATTGCTAAGCCTTGGTTCCACCAGGAGAGTTCTACTATGGTTCAAACAACTGCCCGCTCATCGAAAGGGCTGGGTATATGGTGCATTTTGCTGGGGCTGGTACTGCTGGCTACCGGGGGATTCTTTGCTATCGGCGGCGGTAAACTCGCCGTACTTGGCGGTAGCAAGTACTTCCTTATTGCTGGCATTGTCACCATTCTCTCTGCAATTCAGTTTTTCCGTCGCAAAACGTCAGCGGTGCTGCTGTTCGCGCTGGTGTTTGTCGGATCCTTGATTTGGGCACCGATTGATGGTGGCTTTGATTTCTGGCCGCTGGTTTCGCGCCTGATGGTGCCGACCGGCTTTATGATCCTTGCGTTGCTGACGTTACCGGCACTGCGCAAACATGAGAATAAACCCTCAGCCGCGAAAGCCGCTTATGGTGCCAGTGCCGTGCTGGTCGTTGCTATGCTGGCAACGCTGGTGCAGATGTTTCAGCCTCACCCTACGGTAGCTTTTGAAGGTCAACAGCTGCCGCTGGTGCCAGTCGATCAAAGTAAAGCGCAGAAAAACTGGGAGAACTACGGCAACACAGCGGGCGGAAGCCGCTTTGTGGCGCTGGATCAGATTACGCGTGACAACGTGAAAGATTTAAAAGTTGCTTGGACCTTCCACACCGGTGATGTACCGGATAGTCCGACCGGCAACGGCGCGGAAGATCAGCAAACGCCGCTGCAGGTAGGCAACCGTCTTTACATGTGTACGCCGCACAACAATGTGATTGCGGTCGATGCCGACAGCGGCAAGCAAATCTGGAAACATGAGGTTAACGCACAGGCCGAGGTGTGGAACCGCTGCCGTGGCCTGGCCTATTTTGATATTAATAAGCCTTTGCCTCAGCCAACAATGCCTGGCTCAACGCCAGTTACGCCGGTCTCTTTGCCAGCGGGTGATAGCTGCCAGCGCCGTATTTTGATGAACACCATCGACGCGCGCCTGATCGCGATCAACGCTGATAATGGCGAGCTTTGCCAGCAGTTTGGTGACAACGGCAGCGTTAATCTTAAAGCAGGACTTGGCGATGCGCAGGATCCTAAATATCAGCTGACCTCTGCGCCTACTCTGGCAGGGACTACCGTGGTTGTGGGCGGCCGCGTAGCGGATAACGTGCAGACCGATATGCCGGGCGGCGTACTGCGCGGTTTCGATGTGGTTACCGGTCAGATGCGTTGGGCATTCGATCCAGGCAATGAGCAGCCGAATGCGCCGCTGCAGCCGGGCCAGTCTTATGCCCGCAGCACGCCAAACTCCTGGGCGCCAATGTCATGGGATGCCGCGACCAATACCGTATTTATTCCAATGGGCAGCTCCTCCGTTGACCTGTGGGGTGCTAATCGTACGCCGCTGGATCATAAATATGGCGCGTCGATTCTGGCGCTTGATGCCACTACCGGCAAAGAGAAGTGGGTTTATCAAACGGTACATAACGACCTGTGGGATTTTGATATCCCCATGCAGCCGAGCCTGATTGATTTCCCGCAAAAAGATGGCAGCACCAAACCGGCGGTGGTTTTTGGCACCAAGGCCGGGCAGATTTTTGTGCTGGATCGCCTCACCGGTCAGCCGCTGACGAAAGTCGAAGAGCTGCCGATGAAGCAGGGCAATATCCCGAACGAGCAGTACACCAAAACGCAGCCGCACTCTACAGGCATGCCGCAAATCGGTGCGCAAACGCTGAAAGAGTCTGATATGTGGGGCGCAACGCCGTTCGATCAGCTGGTATGTCGTATCGCCTTTAAATCGATGCGTTATGACGGATTGTTCACCGTACCGGGTACCGATAAGTCACTCAGTTTCCCTGGCTCGCTGGGCGGCATGAACTGGGGCAGCCTCTCTACCGATCCCAACAATCACTATATCTTTGTTAATGATATGCGTTTGGGTCTGTGGGTACAGATGATCCCGGCCAACACCGATAAAATTGCACGCGGCAGCAACGGCGGCGAAGCAATCAATACCGGCATGGGTGCAGTACCGCTGAAAGGCACGCCGTATGCGGTTAATAAAAACCGCTTTATGTCGCCGCTGGGCATTCCCTGCCAGGCACCGCCGTTCGGTACGCTCTCTGCAATTGACCTGAAAACGCAGAAAATCGTTTGGCAGGTTCCGGTAGGCACCGTGCAGGATACCGGTCCGTTTGGCGTGAAAATGCGTATGCAGATGCCGATTGGTATGCCGACGCTGGGCGGTACGCTGGCCACGCAGGGCGGGTTAGTGTTTATCGCCGGTACGCAGGATTACTATCTGCGCGCCTTCGACAGCTCCACCGGTAAAGAGGTATGGAAAGCACGTCTGCCGGTCGGCAGTCAGGGCGGCCCCATGAGCTATGTCTCGCCGACTACCGGTAAGCAGTACATCCTGATTTCTGCGGGCGGCGCACGTCAGTCGCCGGATCGCGGCGATTATGTGATTGCTTACGCGCTGGATGACCAGATCGAGAAGAAATAATAAAAAGGCCCCGTAAGGGGCCTTTTTTATGGTCTTACTCGCCTTCTTTCCACAGCGCCTTGAGTTCCGGCGGCGCGAGGCTGTCAGGAATCACAATCACAATATCAGCAGAGTGATGCTGCGTATCGTAGCTGATTTGAATACGGTAATAATATTGATCGCCACGCCCGGCCTGTTGCTGCTTATCGGCCGGTTCCCCTAATGGTAAAGAGTGCCGCAAAATTTCGCAGACGCGCTCTTTTTGCGGATTGGCCAATTGCCCCAGCGCAATGCGCCGCTGACCGGCCAGTTTCGGTATATAAGCAAAACCGCCTTCGCGCGCCAGATCGATCACGGCGTCGTCGGTCAGTTCCGGTAACTCTTTCATGATAAAACGCCCGTTTCTTTCCACGCGTTCTCAATTGCCTGCGCCGTTGCCTTGTTAAAACGGTTTTGCGCATGGCGAATCGTGAACTGCGCAAAGGTGTTAAAATCAGCATCCTGCGGCAACTCTTTGTCGCAAACCGTATCGTACCAGGCGTGTCCCGCCAGCTCCCAGGCGTAGCCGCCCAGCGCTTTGGCTGCCAGATAAAATGCACGGTTTGGGATGCCAGAGTTAAGATGAACCCCGCCATTGTCTTCACGGGTTTTAATATAGTCGCGCATATGGCCCGGCTGCGGATCTTTGCCCAGCATGGGATCATCATAGGCGGTGCCCGGCTCGGCCATTGAGCGCAGCCCGCGTCCATTAATGCCCTCCGCCAGTAAACCTTCGCCAATAATCCAGTCGGCCTGATCCGCAGTTTGCTTGCGATGGAACTGTTTAACCAGCGATCCAAATACATCGGAGAGCGATTCATTCAGCGCGCCTGCCTGTTCGAAATAAATCAGACCCGCTTCGGTTTCTGTCACGCCATGCGCTAACTCATGCGCCACCACATCAATAGCAATGGTGAAGCGGTTAAAAATCTCGCCGTCGCCGTCGCCAAACACCATCTGCTGTCCGTTCCAGAAGGCGTTTTGATACTCTTTACCATAGTGCACCGTGCCCATCAGCGTTAGCCCCTGGTTATCCAGCGAGTTACGCTGATATGCCTGCCAGAAGAAATCATAGGTTACGCCCAAATAGTCCCAGGCTTCGGTAACAGCAATATCGTTATTGTCAGGCTGGCCTTCCTTACGCACCAGCGTACCGGGCAAGCTTTCTGTATTTTGCGCATCATAAATTTCACGATCCACATGACCGCCGACGGCGTTTTGCGGCGCTGTTGGCTTATGCCAGTTATGCGCCATCAGATGCTGAACATGCGTTAAGGTACGGCGGGCATAATCCTGCTGATGCCCCGATCCGTTATCAATAATTTTACGCAGAATATAGGGAGGAATAACTGAGCAAGCTGACGTACGAGGCATAATGGCTCTCCTTAGGCTGAAATAACCCTTATTGATTAAAGCGGTCCAGCTAAGTGTAGCTCAGATATGAAACGGATCTGCTTCTCGCTCCGACTGTTTATTTATTAAAAAATTTAATGTTATAAGCGATCGTCATAGAGCTGCGGATGATGGGTACTCAGCGCCGGTTCTATTTTATGTGCACTGAAACGCCGCACCGATTCTCGTACCGCCAGTTTTCCCTGTAATAACAGGTTGCAGGATGGAGCAGCGGGCCGCAGCAGTCGGCGCTGCAATAGCTGGATCGCCTCAAATCCCAGTTCATCGCGCGGTACCTGTACTGAGGTTAAAGGAACGTCATGGATCTCTGCCAGATTCGAACTGTCGGTGCTCATTACGGAGATATCGCCAGGCACTGACAGACCCAGTTTTTTTATCGCCGCCACTGCGCCCATCGCCATAAAATCGCCGCCGGCAAGGATTGCGCTGGGCCGATGGGTGCGATCGGGCAGGGTGCTGAGCCAGCTGGTGACCGCCAGCTCCGCTTCCTCTGCGCCGAAACCGGCGGTAGTAACCAGATGCTGACCTGCGTCAAAAGTGAGATTTTGCCGCATCCATGCCTGACGAATCCCTGCCAGACGCAGCTCCATGGTAGCGCGCCGCAAACACTGCAAATTAAGGATATTGCGGTGCCCCTGTCGGAACAGATAACTGGCGGAAAATTCCCCGATGAGATGATGATCGGGGGAAACGCTGTCGAGGCGCATTTCACGATCGCTGCAGTTAATTAATACGCAGGGTTTATTCAGATCCGCCGCCAGCGAATGAATATGGGGATCGTCAATGCCAATAATCAGCGCCGCCTGCGTTTGCGCATGATTCATCCTTGCAACAAACAGCGCACTATCGCTCTGTTCTTCAGCCAGGCCGCAGGAGCTGATGCGCACCTCATACGGCCTCAGCGCTTCAATCACGCTCTGGATCACCTTGTAGTAAAAAATGTCCGTACGCACGGAAAACGCGCGCGGCGGCGCGAAGATGATCAGGTTGTTCAGCATCAGTCTTCCCTGCGACAAATCCTGTAAAATGCCGTACTGGCGGGCACAGGTCATGACCTTCTGGCGAGCACTATCGCTGGTATTGGCTTTTCCCGCCAGCACGCGTGAAACCGTGCTGATCGACAGTCCGGTTTGTCGGGCGATCAGGCTGATTTTTAACTTTCCATTCATTTTGTGATCCCCTTCAAATCAAGTGATGAAAATTTTTTCATGACGGGCAAATGGCGGATAGCTGCGGGCACAGGGGCGATCTCCATCAACAGACTGCTATCAATGAAAATCCTTGCAAAAAACATAGTTTCGCCCGGTAAACCTGCTGGTTAGTCTGCAACGGTATCCCTGTTGGTCAGGCGCGGAGCTTTACTATGCTGACGGTGCGCCAGGTAAATCAACTAATAATCATAGGGTTATGCGTTCTATGCGGCCATTTTGTGAAAGCCGTCGCATTGCACCGCTGTTGTAGCCTTCGATACCACAACTGAAGCGCCTGCGGGCGAGCCGCATAACAGGCGGCGAGGGAGAAACAGATGAGTATTGAAACAGAACAGGCAACCGCAACCCGTTCCGCCCCTAAATTCAAATCGCTGCGCTGGTGGATGCTGGGCATCACCATTAACTACATCACCCGTAATTCGCTGGGCATTCTGGCGCCGGAGCTGAAAGCCAGCCTGAATATGTCCACCGAACAGTACTCGTGGGTGGTGGCGGCATTCCAGCTCGCTTATACCCTGTTCCAGCCATTTTGCGGCTGGCTGATCGATGTGATTGGCCTGAAAACCGGCTTTATGATCTGCGCCATTATCTGGGCGCTGGTCTGTATGCTGCACGCCGGTGCGGGAAGCTGGGTACAGCTGGCGCTGCTGCGCTTTTTTATGGGCGGCGCTGAGGCGGCCGCTACGCCCGCTAACGCCCGTGCCATCGCCGACTGGTTTCCAAAAAAAGAGCGTCCCGTTGCCGCCGGTTGGGCTGGCGTCGGCTTTTCGATCGGCGCGATGCTGGCCCCGCCGATTATTGTTGTGACCCATCTGACGCTGGGCTGGCAGGGGGCTTTTCTGTTTTCCGGTGCGCTGGGCCTGGTATGGGTCGTGCTGTGGTGGCGCTTTTATCATGCGCCGCAGCAGCACCCGAATTTGAGCCAGCAGGAGCGGGATCTGATTCGCGAGGATAATGAGCCGGATCTGCCGAAGCTGCCATTTTTCACCTCGTTGGGCCGGCTCTGTCGCGATAAGAAATTTTATGGCATCGCGATCCCGGCCTTTCTTGCCGAGCCAGCCTGGGCGGTCTTTAGTTTTTGGGTGCCGCTCTATCTCGCCACCGAGCGCGGCATGGATCTCAAACAGATTGCATTGTTCGCCTGGCTGCCTTTTCTGGCGGCCGATATCGGCAGCGTCGCCAGCGGCTATCTCACCAGCCTGTATCGCAAATGGTTCGGCTTCCGGCGCATTAACTCAGTGATCGCCAGCTCCGTCACCGGCGCTTTTCTGATGCTCTCGCTAACGCTGGTTGCGGTAACCAAAGATCCGTTTCTGGCCATCGCGCTGATCTCGGTGGGCGGCTTCGGCCACCAGGTGATCTCCTGCATGCTGAGCGCCTTGGTGGTGGAATCATTCGATAAAAATCAGATGGCCACGGTTAACGGTATGCGTGGTTCCTGTGCCTGGATCGCCAGCTTCCTCTTTTCTCTGCTCATTGGTGCCGTTTCCGATACCGTCGGCTTCGGCCCGCTGTTTGTGGCGATGGGCTTTTTCGACCTGACTGGCGCGCTGTTCCTGATCGCTCTGCTGGCGGAGCGCAGCGCTAAAAAACGTTAAATGCTGGGGTGGATATGAAAACGTTAAAAAACTGGACGCTGGTGGGGGAGTATGCCGACAGGATCGAACTGCGGGTAGATGAACAGCATTTGTTCTGCCTCTACGTGCTGGAAGAGTCGCTGTTTCGCATTCTGATCAAACGCCGTGGCGAACTGGCGCTGGATCGTACCTGGAGTATCGCGCCGGAAGAGGATGTGCCCTGGGAGGGACGCGATCGCCTGAGCGTGGAAGGTTTTAGCCTGCCGGGCTATCATCTGCAAATTCAGGATGAGCGGCTGCTTATCAGCAGCCAGAACCTGCGCGTGACGATCCATCAGCCGCTCTGGCTGCAGTGGGAATATCTTGATGCGGATAATCAGTGGCAATTACTCACCGAAGATCGCCGCACCAGCGCCTACTTATTAAATATGCATGGCGATGGCATTGCGCACTATCAACGCCGTTTCGCCGACGATCGTTACTATGGGCTGGGTGAGAAGTCAGGCGATCTTGAGCGTAGCGGACGCCGCTTTGAGATGCGCAACCTTGATGCCATGGGCTATAACGCCGCCAGCACCGATCCGCTCTATAAACATATTCCCTTTACCATTACCCGTCATGGCGAGGTCAGCTTCGGGCTGTTTTACGATAATCTGAGTAGCTGCTGGATCGATCTTGGTAATGAGCTGGACAACTACCATCAGCCGTATCGACGTTATCAGGCAGAGGCGGGCGATCTCGATTATTACCTGTTTTTTGGCCCGCGGGTGCTGGATGTCACGAAAGCTTTTGTGCGGCTCACCGGGAAAACCTGTTTTGGCCCCAGGTGGAGCCTGGGTTACAGTGGCTCAACCATGCACTACACCGATGCGCCTGATGCGCAGCAGCAGCTACAGCAGTTTATCCAGCTCTGCCGTCAGCATGCGATTCCCTGCGACGCCTTTCAGCTCTCTTCCGGCTACACATCCATTGGCAACAAGCGTTACGTGTTTAACTGGAATCATGAAAAAGTGCCGCAGCCGCGTGCGCTGAGCCAGGCGTTTCATGATGCCGGGCTGCGTCTGGCAGCCAATATCAAGCCCTGCCTGCTGCAGGATCATCCGCTCTACGAAGACGTGGCGCAGCAGGGGCTGTTTATACGCGATTCAGAAAGCGCTGCGCCAGAGCGATCCTGCTTCTGGGATGATGAAGGTTCCCATCTTGATTTCACCAATCCGGCAACGATTCGCTGGTGGCAACAGGGTGTCACCAGCCAGCTGCTGGAGATGGGCATCGATGCTACCTGGAACGATAACAATGAATATGAGATTTGGGACGGCGAGGCGCGTTGTCACGGCTTTGGTCGTGCCGTGGCGATTAAACATATTCGCCCGGTGATGCCATTGCTGATGATGCGCGCCTCGCTGGAAGCGCAGCAGCGTTTTGCCCCGCAGCGACGGCCTTATCTGATTTCGCGCTCCGGCTGCGCCGGAATGCAGCGTTACGTGCAAACCTGGAGCGGCGACAACCGCACCAGCTGGCAGACGCTGCGTTACAACATCCGCATGGGATTAGGGATGAGCCTTTCCGGATTATATAACGTAGGGCACGATGTCGGCGGCTTTGCCGGCGACAGACCGGATGCGGAACTGTTTGTTCGCTGGGTACAAAACGGCGTGATGCATCCGCGCTTTACCATTCACTCCTGGAACGATGACGGCACGGTTAATGAGCCGTGGATGTATCCCGGCATGACGGCGATAGTGCGTGAAGCGATCCGCCTGCGCTATCGCCTGTTACCTTACTTTTACACGCTGTTGTGGCAGGCCTGCGACTGCGACGAGCCGATGCTGCGGCCTGCCTTTCTCGATCATGAGCATGACGCACAAACCTGGCAGGAAAGTGATGATTTTCTTATCGGACGCGACCTGCTGGTGGCCAGCGTAGTAGAGCCTGGCCAGCGTCAGCGCGCAGTCTGGCTACCGGATAACCATGCGGGCTGGTACTGCTTCTGGAGTGGACAATGGTATGGCGGCGGGCAGTGGATCACGCTGGATGCGCCGCTGGAACGGCTGCCGCTGTTGGTGCGCGCCGGAGCAGGGTTGCCGTTGTCGCAGCGGATGGCGCACGTGGACGCGGCGGCGGATGACTGGCGCGAGCTGCGGCTGTTCCCGTTACTGGAAGGGCAGAGCGAAGGAATGATTTTCGAGGATGACGGCGAAAGCCACGGCTGGCGTCAGGGCAATGCGCTTTGGCTGCGCTGGCGCATCAGTTGTAGCACGACGCGCATTGAGCTGAATGTGGAGCGGGAGGGACGTTATCAGCCCGCCTGGCGACGTTTAACTATTACGCTGCCGCCCGGTGAGCAGCGCCAGCTTTGGATTAACGGCGAGCTCACTTCAGCCTATCGTCTGTAGCAGACGGGTAATAGGGCATTCAGGCGCGTAATAGAGCGTTAGGCTTGCTTCTTACGCGCTTTTTTCAACGGCCTAATCGCTTTCACTTCGCTCTCTACCCATCCATCCTGCAGTCGGGTTTGCAACGTTTCGCCAGGCTGTATCTGTCGGGTCTTTTTAAGCACTTCGCCTTGTGGCGTTTGCGTCACGCTAAAGCCGCGCGCCAGCGTCGCCAGCGGGCTAGCGCCTTCCAGATGCGCCACCAGCACACCAAAATGTTGTTTCTCTGCACTCAGCCGCTGCTGCATCGCCTGCGTCAGGCGATAATGCCATTGCTGAAGCTGCTGCTGCGCCCGGTTGATATTGCGCTGTGGCTGCTGGGCCGTCAGGCGCTGCGTCAGACGATCCTGCTGACGCGAGGCGTTACGCAACTGTAGCTGCATCGCTTCGTCCAGCCGACGCTGCAGGCGGAACAGCGTGGTTTGCTGGCGCGCCAGCCGCAGCTGCGGATGCTGTTGCTGCAGACGATGCTGCAAGCGGGTAAAGGTGCGTTGCTGCTGGGCAAGATAGTAATCCATCGCCATCTCCAGCCGCGTCTGCTGCGACTGAAGCTGACGCAGCAACTCCACCTGATTGCGGCTAACGATTTCCGCCGCCGCAGAAGGGGTGGGCGCGCGCAGGTCGGCGACAAAATCAGCAATGGTCACGTCTGTTTCATGGCCTACGGCGCTGACAACTGGAATACCACTGGCAAAGATAGCGCGCGCCACACGCTCATCATTAAAGCACCATAAATCTTCCAGCGAGCCGCCGCCGCGTCCCACAATCAGCACGTCACACTCATTACGCAGGTTTGCCAGCTCAATGGCACGCACAATGGCTGCAGGCGCCTCGTTACCCTGTACCACCGTTGGATAGATGATTACCGGTAGCGAAGGATCGCGACGATGCAGCACACGCAGCACATCGTGCAGCGCCGCGCCGGTGGCGGAGGTTATCACTCCAACCTGACGCGCCGGATCGGGCAGCGGTTGTTTATGCTGCTGCTCAAACAGGCCTTCTGCCGCCAGCCGCTGCTTTAACTGCTCAAATTGCTGTTGCAGTAGCCCTTCACCCGCCGGATGCATGCTCTCCACAATCAGCTGATAATCGCCGCGTGGCTCATAGAGCGTGACCGTCGCGCGCACCAGCACCTGTTGACCATGCTGCGGACGAAAGGTCACGCGCCGGTTGCTGTTGCGGAACATCGCGCTGCGCACCTGAGCGGTATCGTCTTTGAGCGTAAAGTACCAGTGACCGGAAGCGGGCTGGGTAAAGTTGGAGATTTCTGCGCTGAGCCAGATATGCCCCATCTCGCCTTCCAGCAGCTGACGCACCGTGGTGTTAAGGCGGCTAACAGTAAAAATATTGGCGGAAGGAGGTAGCGACATGTGATAGGGATCAAATAATAAATCAGCAAGTTAATTAGCCGATACTACATGGCTGATACAGAGGATCAAGACATTTTCTGAAAAAAAGCTGGAGGCAACCGATTACGCCCTGTATAATGCCGCGGCAATATTTTATCTGTTCTCATTCACCCCAGGTTGAGATATTGCCATGCTACGAATCGCTAAAGAAGCACTCACTTTTGACGACGTTTTGCTCGTTCCTGCTCACTCTACTGTCCTGCCTAACACGGCCGATCTCAGTACCCAACTGACCAAAAAAATTCGTCTGAACATTCCAATGCTCTCTGCCGCTATGGATACCGTGACCGAAGCCGGTCTGGCTATCGCACTGGCGCAAGAAGGCGGGCTGGGCTTTATCCACAAAAATATGTCCATCGAGCGCCAGGCGGAAGAAGTGCGCAAGGTGAAGAAACATGAAAGCGGCGTGGTGACCGATCCACAAACCGTGTTGCCGACCACCACGCTGCGCGCAGTAAAAGAGCTGACCGAGCGTAATGGCTTTGCAGGTTATCCGGTGGTGAGTGATGATAACCGACTGGTTGGCATTATTACCGGTCGTGATGTGCGCTTCGTGACCGATCTGAACCTGCCGGTAACGGCGGTGATGACGCCAAAAGAGCGCCTGGTTACGGTGAAAGAGGGCGAGGCGCGTGAAGTCGTGCTGCAGAAAATGCACGAGAAGCGTGTCGAAAAAGCGCTGGTGGTGGATGAGAGTTTCCGTCTGCTGGGCATGATTACCGTAAAAGATTTTCAGAAGGCCGAGCGTAAGCCACTGGCCTGTAAAGATGAGCATGGTCGCCTGCGCGTTGGCGCGGCGGTAGGTGCCGGTGCCGGTAACGAAGAGCGCGTGGATGCGCTGGTTGCCGCAGGCGTTGACGTGCTGCTGATTGACTCTTCTCATGGCCATTCCGAAGGCGTGCTGCAGCGCATTCGCGAAACCCGCGCTAAATATCCCGATCTGCAAATCATCGGCGGCAACGTAGCCACAGGCGCGGGCGCTCGTGCACTGGCTGAGGCGGGCGTAAGCGCGGTGAAAGTCGGTATCGGCCCGGGCTCTATCTGCACCACCCGTATCGTGACCGGCGTCGGCGTACCGCAGATCACCGCGGTTTCTGACGCGGTCGAAGCGCTGGAAGGCACCGGCGTGCCGGTTATTGCCGATGGCGGCATTCGTTTCTCCGGCGATATCGCCAAGGCGATCGCGGCTGGCGCCGCCTGCGTAATGGTAGGCTCAATGCTGGCCGGTACGGAAGAATCACCGGGCGAAATCGAACTTTATCAGGGCCGCGCGTTTAAATCCTATCGCGGCATGGGCTCGCTGGGCGCGATGTCTAAAGGCTCCTCTGACCGTTACTTCCAGAGCGACAACGCGGCGGATAAACTGGTGCCGGAAGGGATCGAAGGCCGCGTGGCTTATAAAGGTCGCCTGAAAGAGATCGTTCATCAGCAGATGGGTGGCCTGCGCTCCTGCATGGGGCTGACCGGCTGCGCCACCATTGAAGAGCTGCGTACCAAAGCTGAATTTGTTCGTATCAGCGGCGCGGGCATTTCGGAAAGTCACGTGCATGACGTGACCATTACGAAAGAGTCTCCGAACTACCGCATGGGATCGTAATCCCGAACTTTTCTCGCCCGGCCTCAGCCGGGCGCTTTTATTAAGTCTATCGCCCTGGAATTGCCTTAATGACGACGGAAAATATTCATAAGCACCGTATTTTAATCCTCGATTTTGGTTCACAGTACACCCAGCTGGTTGCACGCCGTGTGCGTGAGCTGGGCGTTTACTGTGAGCTTTGGGCGTGGGATGTTACTGAAGAGCAGATCCGTGGATTTAAGCCGAGCGGTATCATCCTCTCCGGCGGCCCGGAAAGCACTACCGAACTTAACAGCCCGCGCGCGCCGGAATATGTTTTCAACGCGGGCGTGCCGGTGCTGGGCGTTTGCTATGGCATGCAGACCATGGCAATGCAGCTGGGCGGTAAAGTAGAAGGCTCCAGCGAGCGCGAGTTCGGTTATGCGCAGGTGGAAGTCAGAACCGACAGCGCGCTGGTACGCGGCATCGAAGATTCCGTCAGCGCTGCTGGCCTGCCGCTGCTGGATGTCTGGATGAGCCACGGTGATAAGGTTACCGCGATCCCTTCTGACTTCGTGACCGTTGCCAGCACTGAGACCTGCCCGTTTGCCATTATGGCGAACGAAGAGAAGCGCTTTTATGGCGTGCAGTTCCATCCGGAAGTGACGCATACCCGCCAGGGCCTGCGCATGCTGGAGCGCTTTGTGCGTGACATTTGCGAATGTGAAGCGCTGTGGACGCCGGCAAAAATCATTGAAGATATCGTTGAGCGTCTACGCGAGCAGGTAGGCAACGATAAAGTTATCCTTGGCCTTTCCGGCGGTGTTGATTCTTCCGTGACGGCGATGCTGTTGCATCGCGCCATTGGCGATCGTCTGACCTGCGTATTTGTCGATAACGGTTTGCTGCGTCTGAACGAGGCGGAGCAGGTAATGGACATGTTCGGCGATCATTTCGGCCTGAACATCATCCACGTACCGGCAGAAGCGCGCTTCCTGGATGCGCTGGCAGGCATTGATGAGCCGGAAGCCAAACGTAAAACCATCGGGCGCGTGTTTGTTG
The DNA here is from genome assembly GCF_050113815.1 of Pantoea sp. FN0307. Classification (NCBI taxonomy): domain Bacteria; kingdom Pseudomonadati; phylum Pseudomonadota; class Gammaproteobacteria; order Enterobacterales; family Erwiniaceae; genus Pantoea; species Pantoea sp. FN0307. The sequence goes on from NZ_JBNJSO010000001.1 coordinate 179,091, forward strand.
AAGTGTTTGATGAGCAGGCTACCCATCTTACCGATGTGAAATGGCTGGCGCAGGGCACCATCTACCCGGACGTAATCGAATCTGCCGCCTCTGCTACCGGCAAAGCGCATGTGATTAAATCGCACCACAATGTGGGCGGCCTGCCGAAAGAGATGAAGCTGGGGCTGGTTGAGCCGCTGAAAGAGCTGTTCAAAGATGAAGTGCGTAAGATTGGTCTGGAGCTGGGCCTGCCTTACGATATGCTTTATCGCCATCCGTTCCCGGGCCCGGGTCTGGGCGTGCGCGTGCTGGGCGAAGTGAAAAAAGAGTATTGCGATCTGCTGCGCCGCGCCGACGCCATCTTTATTGACGAACTGCGTAAAGCCGACCTCTACAACAAGGTGAGCCAGGCCTTTACCGTGTTCCTGCCGGTTCGCTCGGTAGGCGTGATGGGCGACGGTCGTAAATATGACTGGGTGGTATCACTGCGCGCAGTAGAAACCATCGATTTCATGACGGCCCACTGGGCGCATCTGCCGTATGAATTCCTTGGCCGCGTCTCTAACCGCATCATCAATGAAGTGAACGGTATTTCCCGTGTGGTTTACGATATTTCGGGTAAACCACCGGCTACGATCGAGTGGGAATGATTTAGTCACGAGCAACCGGCACGACTAACCATTCAATATTATTTAAGCCCGCTTACTTGCGGGCTTTTTTATTGCCAATATTAAACCTGATGTTATGCAAGCAGATGCTCAGCTTGCTGAAGAGTTGAGTAAATTTTACCGTAAAACTTTGACGTCATGGGAGCTGAATTCCAGAGCCGCTCCAGTAATGAGAGGTAAAAATGAAGGAAGATTGAAAACGGCGAAGTTTGTTTGCTCTTTTGGCAAGTTAGTTAGCCGCATACACTACAGGCCCAGGAATTTATAAATCATGCAAATGGCATTAGCCGAAAAAAGTGACCCAACTGAATTTTGCTAACACATTGAAGAGATTATTAAACCAGCAAAGGATCACCGTCACACCAAAAACAATGACCCTTGTCAGGATAATATTACCGCCCCCTATGCGTAAGGCCACGCTGACGACAATTAAACCTCTTTCAATTTTGCCGTGAAGTGACGCAATACTTTAGGCTCATAGGTAAAGGTTAAGCCTTTGATATTTTCTGCGTTTGCCTTCACCTGCTGAAAGGCTTCAATAATGAAATCCATGTGAGTTTGCGTGTAGGTAGCGCGCGGGATCGTTAAACGCAGCAATTCGGCCGGGCAAGGGAGCTGTTTGCCGGTTTTCGGATCGCGGCCTAACAGGAAAGAACCAATCTCAACCGCCCTGATGCCCGCAACCTTATAAAGCTCACACGCCAGGGCCTGCGCCGGGAATTGCTCAGCCGGAATATGCGGTAATAATTTTCCTGCATCCACAAAGGCTGCGTGGCCGCCTGCCTGCTGGCAAACAACCCCGATCTCTTCCAGGCCATCGACCAGATACTGAACTTGCGCAATGCGATAAGCCAGCCAGTCCTGGTTCATGCCATCATACAAACCCACCGCCAAACGCTCCATGGCGCCGCCTTCTAAACCGCCGTAAGTCGGGAAGCCTTCCTGTACCACACAAAGCGTTCTGCACTCGGTATAAACATCGAAATAGCTGTCATCTTTGACGCACAGCAAGCCGCCCATAGGCACCATCGCATCTTTTTTGGCCGACATGGCCAACATATCCGCATATTGATAAGTTTCACGGGTGATCTGTTCGATGCTCCAGTCTTTATATTGCGCTTCGCGCTGTTTGATAAAATAAGCATTCTCAGCAAAGCGTGCAGAGTCCATGACCACCGGAATATCATATTTCTTTGCAATGCTGTACATCGCTTTTAAATTTGCAAGGGAGACCGGTTGACCACCAGCGGAATTGCTGGTGATGGTCGCAACAATATAAGGCACGTTATTGGCACCGACTTCTTCAATGCCTGTTTCCAGCCCTTCAAGATCAAAGTTGCCTTTAAAATCGTAACGTATCGCGGTATCGAAAGCTTCTTTGATATATACGTTGCGAACGGTACAGCCATTAATTTGGCTATGGCCTTGTGTGGTATCAAAAAAATAGTTTGAGAACGCCACCATTTTGCTACGGTCCAGACCTTTTTCCTGCTCGCGTTTTTTAATCAGTACCGGAATATAGATCTGTTCAGCGCCACGCCCCTGATGGGTCGGAATAGTATGTTGATAACCAAAAATAGTTTTCACCGCCTCAGCTAATGCATAATAACTGCGGCTGCCGCTGTAGGCCTCATCACCGCGCAACATCGCCGCTTGCATATTTTGGGTAACCGCACCGGTACCGCTGTCAGTCAGTAAATCGATAAAGACATCTTCGCTATCAAGCAGAAAAGGGTTCATGCCCGATTTAATAATGGCTTCTTCACGGTATGCTTTTGTTGTACGTTTTACCGGTTCGATAACTCTGATGCGAAACGGTTCAGGCAGGTGTTTGAAATTTTCCATGACATCGTCCTCTAATATATTTAATTACAACGATCCCTGTGAAACGTCAGTTTGCTCTAGCCGTTGATTTGCCATATTTATACAGGCAGGCGCAACCATTAACTCAAATGAGAAAATAGTGATAATGGCCGGGCCGCTATAAGCGACAAAATTCAGGCGGATCAAACAAAAAGATCACATGGAATCTGATTGATTTGTCTTTGCTGGAGATAAATGCAGAGGGAACTAAGGACGATGCTCGACAATTTTGTTGTCGATGTTAAACCACTTTGAGGTTACACATATATGTAAGATATTCATAATGTACTTATCCTCGGAAGACACAATGCTACAATATGGCACCAAAAAATTTTGTCTATTCGTCAATCAACTTAATGTGAATCGAATCACAACTAATTATTTCGAATCGTCACGGTTACAGCTAATCCCCAGAGTCATCCGGCAGAACATCGATCGCTCTGGAAAGTGCTCCTGACGACGCGTGTGTCAGCCAGGAGACTTGCCGTATATTAGGCGTTTTTCTGCAAAAGCTTTGTGACCATAAAGTCGATGAAAACGCGTAGCTTCGGTGCCAGGTGCTTGCTTGATGGCCAAAGCAGCCGAAAGGTGCCTTGATGCTCGATATGCTTGTCCAGTACCGAAACCAGCAGGCCTTGTTCGATAGCCTGCTGCACCATAAAGTCCGGCAGGCACGCGATTCCCAGACCTGCCACCGCCACGTCAATTAAGGCGGAGCAGGTGTTGCATACCATGGTTGTCGGTAGCATGAGTTCCGGTGCGTTTTCAGCGCGCTTCAGTGGCCAGGGTTCTCGTTTTCCACTGCTGGGAAACTTGTGATGCAAACAGGCGTGGCGTGTCAAATCGCAGGGAGCCTGGGGTATGCCATGCTTTGCCAGATAGTCGGGCGAGGCGACCAGCATCAACCGGTAGCTGCCTACCGGGCGAGACATAAGGCGTGAATCGGCCGGGTCGCCGGTACGCATTACCACATCGAAGCCTTCTTCAATTACATCCACCAAACGATCGGAAAAATCCACGTCCAGCTCAATAGCCGGATAGCGATGCATGAAAGCAGTAAGCGCGGGCATAACCAGCATTCCAACCAGCGGCAGACTAATGCGTAACCGACCCCGAGGCGCTTGCTGTGTCTCAGAGAGTTCCAGTTCGGCCGCTTCAACCTCACACAGGATGCGTCGGCAGCGTTCAAGGAACAGCGTACCCTCGGCGGTCAGCGTAATACTACGGGTGTTACGGTGAAACAGGCGCACGCCCAGGCGCTCTTCCAGCCGGGATACGCTTTTGCCCACAGCTGATGAAGATACGCCGAGGAGGCGCCCGGCTTCAGAAAAACTACGCGTTTCTGCCGCCTGTACAAAGAATGAAATGCCACTTAGAGGTTCCATTGTTGCGTCTGCCCAGGAATATTTGTCCGATATGTTTGGAACATTAGCATTATTGTCGTTAATCGGGAACGCCTGCACTATGCGGCTTACGTTCAACCGGTGCCGGTTCCGTGCTATTTGCGCCTGGCCGGTACCCTTTACAGGCAGATTTATGACAACTTCAACTGCAACCATCAACGTGCCCGCCGCACGGCTTCCCATCGCATCGCTACTGGCGCTGGCGCTGGCGGGCTTTATCACCATCCTGACCGAAGCTTTGCCTGCGGGGCTGCTGCCGCAGATCGGCGCTGGACTGAAAATCTCCCAGGCGCTGGCCGGGCAACTTGTCACCGTTTACGCCATTGGTTCGCTGATGGCGGCCATTCCACTGATCGCGGTTACTCAGGGCGTACGCCGCCGCCCGCTGCTGCTGTCGGCGATAGCGGGGTTTGTTGTTGCCAATACCGTGACGATGGTTTCCGACAGCTATTTCCTGACGATGGTGGCCCGTTTTCTGGCTGGCGTATCGGCCGGACTGTTATGGGCGCTACTGGCGGGTTATGCCGCGCGCATGGTGCCAGAGCACCAGAAGGGCCGAGCTATCGCCATTGCGATGGTGGGCGCGCCATTGGCGCTGTCGCTTGGCGTACCTGTGGGCACTTTCATCGGTAGCCTGGTTGACTGGCGCATGTGCTTCGGCATGATGAGCGGGCTGGCGCTGGCGTTGATGGTATGGGTACGCCTCAAGGTGCCGGATTTCTCCGGGCAGGCCGTGGGTAAGCGGCTCTCGCTAAGGCTTGTGTTTACCGTAGCCGGCGTGCGTCCGGTGCTTTTGGCGGTGCTGGCCTTCGTGCTGGCTCACAATATTCTCTATACCTACATCGCGCCGTTTTTAACGTCGGCAGGCATGGCAGAGCGGACGGATATGGTGCTGCTGGTGTTCGGCATTACCGCTTTGCTGGGCATCTGGATGATCGGCGTGCTGATTGATCGCTATCTGCGCGCGTTAACGCTGTGCAGTACCATTCTGTTCGGGCTATCCGCACTGGCTCTGGGTATAGCAAGCAATATCCCCGGCGTTGTGTATGCCGCTACGGCCGCCTGGGGCCTGGCTTTCGGCGGGGCAGGGGCTCTGTTCCAGACTGCGCTCGCAAAGACCGCTGGGGAAGCAGCCGATGTGGCGCAATCGATGCTGGTTACGGCGTGGAACATAGCGATTGCGGGCGGCGGCATTATCGGGGGAGTTTTACTGGATCGCATCGGCGTCCCGGCATTCCCGCCTGCGCTGCTGGTGTTGCTGATCTTAACGCTGGCCGTCGTCTGGGCGAGTAAGCGCCACGGCTTCACGCCTGCACAAAGATAAAACGCGCCAGAATTTTAACGCTGCGCCGCCAGTGCCGCCAGGCTCCCAAATATTCTCTGAGCCCGCATGAAGTGGGCTTTTTCGTCTGCTGTCAGCACGCTGCGTCAGCTTGAAAACGCCCGTGATCGTCCTAATATAGTTTCTGGTTTTTACGCCAATCCTTTATCCCTGATTTTTTCGCTTTGTTTGCATTTTCTGGAACCTTGTGGAGATTTCTACGATGAAGATTGCTCAGGTTGCTCCTTTGTATGAAGCTGTTCCGCCCAGACTGTACGGCGGCACCGAGCGGGTGGTGGCTCATCTGGCCAATGCGCTGGTGGCAGAGGGCCATGAAGTGACCTTATTCGCCTCCGCCGATACGCAAACCAGCGCCAGGCTGGTGCCCTGTCGGGATCAGGCGCTGCGTCTGGATCCGGCACCGCTAAAGTCCGATCTCGCCTGTCATCTGAGTATGTTGCATGACGTGTCCCGCCGCCGGGACGAATTCGATGTCATCCACTTCCATACCGACCTGCTTCACTTTCCTCTGTTTGAAGAGATGGCCGGACGCACTTTAACGACGCTGCACGGGCGGCTCGATCTGAAAGATCTTCCGGAAGCCTATCGACGCTGGCATCGTTATCCGCTGGTTTCTATTTCCCAGCATCAGCGTACACCGCTGCCTTTCGCCAACTGGTTCGCTACCGTACATCATGGCATGGATATCCCGTCGGTTACGCCAGGCGATGGCGGCTATCTGGCATTCCTTGGCCGTATCTCTCCTGAAAAAGGACCAGAGCGGGCTATCGCCATCGCAAGGCGCGCCGGGCTGCCGCTCAGGATCGCTGCCAAAGTTGATAACGCCGATCGGGAATATTTCGAGGGGTGCGTGAAGCCCCTGCTGAACGATCCGCTGATCGAGTTTATTGGCGAAATCAACGATGCAGAGAAGGGCCGCTTCCTCGCTAACGCGAAGGCGTTGTTGTTCCCGGTGGACTGGCCGGAGCCGTTCGGTCTGGTAATGATCGAAGCGATGGCCAGCGGCACGCCGGTTATTGCCTGGCGTTGCGGTTCGGTGCCGGAGGTAATTGATCACGGCGTTACCGGACTGATTGTTGATAACGAAGATGATGCTGTGGCGGCAATACGGGTGGCGGAGACACTCGATCGTGCGCGTATCCGCACGGTATATGAACAGCGTTTTTCAGCACGGGTGATGGCGCGTCGCTACCTGACACTGTATGAACAGCTGCTGGCTGCCACCGTGCCGGCTGCTGCTACTGCACAGAGGGCGGCGAATCATGGATGAGAGGGAGACAACCAGTATGCAGCATCATACCTCGGCCAGTTTGTTTGTACTTAAAGAGGGCGACCTTTTCCTGGTGGCGGACGCCCGGGGCGATATACTCGGCCAGCAGGACGGGTTATTTCACCATGACACGCGCATGTTGTCTGAGCTGCGGCTGACGCTGGGGGGAGTGCAGCCATCGCTGTTGTCCAGTGCCGTCAGTCAGGACAACGTATTCTTTACCGCCCATTTAACCAATCACCCGTTGCCGCAGGGCGTGGTGCATATTGAGCGCAAGCGTTTTCTGTGGCATGACAGGGTGTACGAGCGCATCCTGCTGAACAATCACAGCGATACGCCGGTGCAGGTGCCGCTAATGCTGACCTTCGCCGCTGATTTTCGCGATATGTTCGAGGTGCGCGGCCAGCAGCGCGAACAGCGAGGTCAACTGCGGCCGCTGCGGGTAGAGCAGCAGCGTGTGGAGATGGCCTATGAGGGACTGGACCATCAGTTGCGTACTACCTCGCTGAATTTCTCCCTGCCGCCGCGCCGTCTGGATGCGCACCGTGCCGAGTTTTTAATTGATATTGCCGGACATGGTTATCAGGAAGTCTATCTTGAAATCGGACCTGAACGCAGCACGCCCAGTCGGGAGCGTTACCGTCGCGCAGCCGCAGCCGCGCGACGCATGATGCGCCGCCGAAGCCGACGCGGCGCCCGTCTGCAGGCGTCGGGCCGGTTGTTCCAGGCCTGGCTGGACAAATCACGTATGGACCTGGCGCTGCTGACCACGGAACTGGAGGAGGGGCCTTATCCCTATGCCGGTATCCCGTGGTTTTCTACGCCGTTCGGGCGAGACGCTATCATCACGGCATTGCAGACGCTGTGGCTCGATCCGGAGCTGGCGCGTGGTGTGCTGGCCTTTCTTGCCAAAAATCAGGCCGAGGAGGATTCCACCTTCCGCGATGCGCAGCCGGGTAAAATCATGCATGAAACCCGTAAAGGCGAAATGTCCGCCATTAACGAGCTGCCGTTTGGTCGCTATTACGGCGGGGTGGATACCACACCACTGTTTCTCATGCTGGCCGGGGCTTATGTCCAGCGTACCGGTGATGATGCCTTTATCACCACCATCTGGCCTGCACTGATGCGCGCTGCCAGCTGGCTGGAGCGGATGGTGGAAACCAGCCCGCGTGAGCTGGTGGAATATGCGCGCGGCGAAGTCAGCGGATTGCTTAATCAGGGCTGGAAGGACAGCCATGACTCGGTGTTTGATGAACAGGGCAATATGGTGCAGGGGCCGATAGCTCTGATTGAAGTACAGGGATACGCTTACCGCGCCTGGCTTGAAATGGCCGGGCTGGCGCGGCGGCGCGGGCTGGCTGAGCAGGCCGAGAAATGGGAACAGCGTGCTGATAAGCTGCGTCAGGCTGTGGAAACACGTTTCTGGCTTGAGGAGCGTCAGTTCTATGCGCTGGCGCTGGATGGCCAGGGCAATCCCTGTGGGGTTCGTGCTTCCAATGCCGGGCATTTGCTCTACTGCGGATTGCCAGCACCAGAGCGGGCGCAGGCCACAGGCAAACAACTGCTGTCGCGTGCCTTTAACAGCGGCTGGGGGATCCGCACGCTGGCAGTAGAGGCAGCGCGTTATAACCCGATGTCGTATCACAATGGTTCGGTGTGGCCGCACGACGTAGCGCTATGCGCTGCGGGGCTGGCACGTTATGGCGAGCGGGACGGCGTGATGCACTTGCTTTCCAGCCTGTTTGAAGCCGCCGTTTACTTTGATATGCGCTTGCCTGAGCTGTTTTGCGGTTTTGAACGCGATCCCGGCGAAGCGCCGATCGCCTATCCGGTCGCCTGCCTGCCGCAGGCGTGGGCGTCAGGTTCCGTGTTTATGCTGATGCAGGCCTGTCTGGGCATAACGATTGATGGCCGCCGTGAAACGGTAACCGTTGAGCAGCCGAGGCTGCCGGTAGGCATTGATTGTTTGCAAATCAGGCGGCTGGCTGTCGGCGATTCGCTGTTGGATCTGACATTTCAGCGTCTTGGCGCGCAGGTGGTGGTTTCCGTGGAACAGCGACAGGGCAAGGCGGTGGTTAACGTCTCCCTGGGAGGTGAGGGCCAGCGATTAACCTGACAAATTGAAAACCTTACGGACCAGCCATTATTTCTGATATAACCTGGCGGAACGCTGGCTCAGCCACAGCCCGCGTTCCGCAAGGAGAAGCATTATATAGTGCTGGCCTGGCTTCAGGTTATTCCTCATAAGTACGCAACATTTCTGGTCCCCGTTTCGCTATCCACTCGATAAAGCTGCGATGTTTGACGCCTGCATGGTGATCCTGACGCCAAAGCAGGTGAACCGGTCGTGGCGAGGGCAAAGTATGTTCCAGTAATGAGATGAGCCTCCCGGCGGCAATATCTTCAGCCAGCAGCAGCCGCGGCTGAAAAATCATGCCAGCACCAGAAAGCGCTGCGCGTCTGAGCGCCTGGCCATCATTGCAGCTGAATGTGGCACTCTCTGGCCAGATTACGCTATCGCCGCTGCGCCAGGCGTTGCGTTTATTCCAGCTGGTGTAGCGCAGGCATCGATGCGACGCCAGGTCTTCCAGACTTTGTGGCGTGCCATATCGGGCCAGATACGCTGGCGCGGCGGCAATCACCATGTGGTAAACGCCAATGTGCTGGGCAACCAATGGCGTATCGCTCGACAAATTGCCAATGCGGAAAACAAAATCGAATCCTTCAGCGATTACATCAACAAAGCGGTCGCTCAGTTCCAGTTCAATATGTACATCGGGAAACTGCAGTTGGTATTCGCTACATAAAGAGGCGATGACGCAAGCACCCAGCGTGGTTGCCACGCTAATGCGCAAGCTTCCAGCCGGAAAACGGCGCAAACTTTCAATACGACTTTCAGCATTGTGCAAGGCGGCCATTACCTGCAGGCTCTCCTGATACCAGGCTTTACCGGCTTCCGTCAGGGTTTGACGCCGGGTATTGCGTTGCAGCAGTCTGGTTTGAAAGTACGCTTCCATCTGTGCGACCGCTTTGCCGGTCATTACGGCGGATATATCCAGTTGTTTTGCCGCTTCACTGAAGCTGCCGCTTTCAACAACCGCCACGAAAATTTCCATCCAGCGTAATTTATTCATGATTACTAACTTTTAGTTTTTAATGATTAAATTTTTGGCCCATTTTTCCCGTGATTGCAATCTATCAGTATGGAATCAGGCTAACTGTCGGGAGGATAAAATGAAAGTAATGGTAATTGGTGCCAGCGGTACCGTTGGACGGGCGGTGGTTGAAAATCTTGCACGGGATCATGACATCATTCGCGTTGGTAAAACCCAGGGCGATTACCGGGTAGATCTGACAGATGAGGCCAGCGTAGAGCGGTTATTTGCGCAGTGCGGCAAAGTTGACAGCGTGATCTCGGCAACCGGCGGCGTACATTTTGGTCCATTGAGTGATATGAGTAGTACGCAGTTTAATTCCGGGTTGCAGGATAAACTGATGGGACAAGTGCGGCTGGTACTGATTGGGCAGAATCATCTTAACCCCGGCGGATCCTTTACCCTGACAACCGGTATTCTTACCCAGCACCCTATTCGCACTGGCGTTAACGCGACGGCGGTTAATGCCGCGCTGGAAGGGTTTGTGCTTGCTGCGGCTAATGAACTGCAGGGATTACGGATCAACGCCGTCAGCCCAACAGTGCTAACCGAGGCGCTGGATAAATATGGGCCTTTCTTTCCTGGTTTTGAAAGCGCTGCTGCCAGTCGGGTGGCACTGGCTTATCGCCGCAGTCTGGAAGGCATTGATACCGGTAAAGTCTACCGCGTATGGTAAGAGACAAACGCGCCGCAGGGCGGTGCGTTTTTTTACTTAGCGTATTTCGGTGATGGCAGGATGAAAGCGTGGCGTAGATTTGTTGGCATAGCGCATAACGGAAAGATCGCTGAAAGGAATAGCCGGTGCTCTGCCAGATATCAGGTCTGCAAGCAATTGTCCCGAGCCGCACGCCATGGTCCAGCCCAGGGTACCATGACCCGTATTTAAAAAGAGATTTTCAAAACGCGTAGCGCCAACAACAGGTGTGCCATCCGGTGTCATAGGACGCAAACCTGTCCAGAAGGAGGCTCTGGAGAGATCCCCGCCATTAGGATAGAGATCGTTAACCACCATTTTCAGCGTTTCACGCCGTGCTTCCTTTAATTGAGTGTTAAAACCCACCACTTCCGCCATGCCGCCGACACGAATCCGGTCGTTAAAACGTGTCACTGCTATTTTATAGGTTTCATCCAGAATGGTTGAAGCTGGCGCGGCGGCTGGATCGGTCACAGGAATGGTCAGCGAATACCCCTTTAACGGATAAACTGGAATTGATACCAGTCCGTGCAACAACTGCGTAGAGTAAGAACCGCAAGCCACAATATAGCGATCGGCGCTCATTACCTGATTACCGCACCGTACGCCGAGAAGGCGATCGCTGTCTGTCAGAAGCTTATCAACGGTACAGTTATAAACAAAAGTCACGCCTGCCTCTTCAGCCATCTTCGCCAGCTGCTTTGTAAACATCTGGCAGTCGCCGGTTTCATCATTTGGCAGACGCAGGCCGCCAGTGAGTTTATGCGCCACGCTGGCCAACGCAGGCTCCACCTGCGCCAGCTGGCGTGATTCCAGCAATTGATAGGGGACGCCCGCGTCTTTCAGCACCGCAATATCCTGCGCGGCATGATCAAATTGCGCGGCGGTGCGAAACAGTTGTAGCGTGCCCCCCTGGCGTTCATCGTAGGCGATACCGGTTTCACGCCTTAGCGCACGCAGGCAGTCACGGCTGTATTCAGCAATACGCACCATGCGGGCTTTATTTTCCGCATAATTCTCATGGTTGCAGTTTTTTAGCATTTGCCACATCCAGCGCAGCTGGAACCGCGATCCATCCGGACGAATAGCCAGCGGCGCATGCCGCTGAAACATCCATTTTATCGCTTTGAGTGGGATACCGGGCGCAGCCCATGGCGTGGCATAGCCTGGAGAAATCTGTCCTGCGTTGCCTGCACTGGTTTCTTCTGCGGCGGCAGGCTGGCGATCAACTACGGTGACCTCATGTCCGGCTTTAGCGAGATACCAGGCGCTGGTAACGCCCACCACGCCGCCGCCCAAAATCAACACTTTCATTAGCGATTCTCCAAAACAGAAAGTCTGGCCTGCAGGTTAGTGGTTACTGGGAAAAGCAAACTGTGCTGCTTCCGGGCTTTGTTGTTTAGGCCAGCGCTGAGTAATGGTTTTACGCCGCGTATAGAAGCGTACGCCGTCAGGGCCATAAGCGTGCAGATCGCCAAACAATGAACGCTTCCAGCCGCCAAAGCTGTGAAAAGCCATCGGTACCGGTAACGGCACGTTAACGCCAACCATCCCTGCTTCAATCTCATTACCGAAGCGACGAGCCGCTTCACCGTCGCGGGTAAAGATGCAGGTGCCGTTGCCATATTCATGTTCGTTGATCAATGCGATGGCCTGTTCAAGAGAGGGAACGCGCACGACGCAAAGCACCGGCCCAAAAATCTCTTCCTGATAAATGCGCATCTCCGGCGTTACGTAGTCGAAAAGACAACCGCCAAAAAAGAAGCCGTTTTCATGATCTTTTATCCGTAATGCGCGACCATCCACAACTAATGTTGCACCTGCTGAAATCCCCTCTTCAACATAGCTTGCAACTTTATCGCGGTGCGCCGCGGTTACCAGCGGCCCCATGTCCAGGCCGCACTGCGTACCGGCACCTATTTTCAGCGCTGAGACTTTGGGGGCCAGTTTGCCAATCAATGCTTCCGCGACAGCATCGCCGATGCAAACCGCAACGGAAATCGCCATACAACGTTCACCGCAGGAGCCATAGGCCGCGCCCATTAACGCGCTGACAGCATTATCCAGATCGGCATCCGGCATTATAACCGCATGGTTTTTCGCACCACCCAGCGCCTGTACACGTTTTCCGCGTCGGGTTCCCTCGTGATAAATATATTCCGCGACTGGCGTAGAGCCAACGAAGCTGATGGCTTTTACATCCGGGCTGTCGAGCAGCGCATCAACGGCTTCTTTATCGCCATTAACGACATTGAGTACGCCAGCCGGCAAGCCTGCCTGTTGAAACAACGAAGCGATCAGCAACGTAGAACTGGGATCGCGCTCGGAAGGCTTCAGGACAAAGGTATTGCCGCAGGCAATGGCCAGTGGATACATCCACAGCGGTACCATCGCCGGGAAATTGAAAGGAGTGATGCCTGCCACCACGCCGACGGCGTGGAAATCGCTCCATGTATCAATACCTGAACCGGCGTTACGGTTATATTCGCCTTTTAACAGTTCAGGCGCAGCGCAGGCATATTCGACGTTTTCAATACCACGTTTCAGCTCACCGGCGGCATCTTCCAGGGTTTTTCCGTGCTCTTCGCTAATCAGCGCCACAATCTCCTTTTCATGGGCTTCCAGCAATTGCCTGAAGCGGAATAACACCAGAGTGCGTTTCGCTGGAGGAAGATCGCGCCATGCAGGCAGAGCGGCTTTCGCAGCGGCAATCGCTGCCTGCACGGTAGCCGTGCTGGCCAGCTCTACCTGACGAATCGCTTCACCGGTAGCGGGATTAAAAACCTGGGCGGTACGGCCGTCAGGCTTACGTACCTCTCCATTAATCAAATGAGTAACTGTATTCATATAATGCTCCTTAATTAATGTGATGCAGCGCTTCGCCCACGGCGTCAAACAGGCGATCCAGCTCGGCTGGCTGCGTATTGAACATCGGACCAAATTGCAAGGTATCGCCGCCAAAACGGACATAGAACCCCGCTTTCCACAGCGCCATGCCAGCATCAAAAGGACGCACAGTGGCATCACCTTCGCGCGATGCCAGTTGAATAGCGCCAACCAGTCCGCAATTGCGAATATCAAGAACGTGCGGGCAGCCGCGCAGGCCGTGTAGGGTACGTTCAAAATGGGGAGCAAGTTCAGCAGACTGCGCAATCAGTGATTCGCTTTCCAGCAGATCGAGCGTGGCCAGCCCGGCGGCACAGGCGACCGGATGCGCGGAGTAGGTATAACCGTGACTAAATTCCACGGCATGTTCCGGCAGCGGCTGAGACATGAAAGTGTTATAGATTTCACTGCTGGCGACCACGCCGCCAAGCGGGATCGCGCCATTGGTAACCTGTTTAGCGAAATTGAGAATATCAGGCGTGACGCCGAAATATTCTGCACCGGTCCACCGTCCCATGCGACCAAAACCCGTAATCACCTCATCAAATATCAGCAGAATGTTGTGCTGAGTACAGATCTCGCGCAGTCGTTGCAGATAGCCCTGCGGTGGAATAAGAGCACCTGCTGAGCCAGAAAGCGGCTCAACAATCAGGGCGGCAATGTTGGAGGCGTCATGCAGTTCAATCAGCTTGAGCATCTCGTCGGCCAGTGCCACTCCGCCTGTTTCCGCCATGCCCGCGGTGAATGCCATATTGGGCTGCAATGTATGGGGGAGGTGGTCAACATCCATAAATTGACCGAACATTTTACGGTTGCCGCCAATGCCGCCGAGACTGGTGCCTGCAATATTTACTCCATGGTAACCACGCGCGCGGCCAATCAGTTTGGTTTTTGTCGGTTGACCTTTGGCTCGCCAGTAGGCGCGCGCCATTTTCACTGCCGTATCCGCCGATTCCGAGCCAGAACCGGTAAAAAAGACGTGATTCAAATCGCCCGGCATGCGTTGCGCAATGTTATCGGCCAGCTGGAAAGAGAGCGGATGACCGTACTGAAAACCGGGTGAGTAATCCAGCGTACCCAACTGCTTCGCTACCGCCGTCTGGATTTCGCTGCGTGTATGGCCTGCGCCGCAGGTCCATAGTCCTGACAGACTGTCAAAAATCTGACGTCCGGTATCATCGGTCAGCCAACGGCCTTGCGCGGCAACAATAAAACGTGGATCCCGATGAAAATTGCGATTAGCGCTAAAAGGCATCCAGTGCGCTTTTAAATTCAGTGCGGCGGTATTAACGGCTTCAGACATATTTTTTCCTCCCGACAGGTTCAGAAGGAGTGTGCATTTAAGTTATGGTTAAGTTAAATCTATTTAAACTAACCTTTAGTTACGGAATTGCTCACCTATATGAAAACTAAATCTCTGGCCCAGGTAACGGATTTTGATATCAAACTGCTGCGCATTTTTAAAACGGTAAGCGAATGCGGCAGCTTTTCGGCAGCGGAAGGTTTGTTGGGGATTACGCGATCGGCGGTCAGCCTGCATATGAGCGATCTGGAAAAACGACTGGGAATGCGCCTCTGTCAGCGCGGACGTGTCGGCTTTGCCTTAACCGATGAAGGTCGGGAAATATTGCGTCACAGCGAAACGCTGTTGGCAGCAATTGAGACATTCAGGCAGCAGGTCAATCAGTTACACAAGCAACTGCGCGGGGAATTTAACATTGGCATTATCAACAATCTGGTGACGCAGCCGATGATGCAAATTACCCAGGCGCTGGCTTTGCTGCGGGAAAAAGGGCCGGAAATTCGTATTAACCTCAGCATGTGTACCGCAGCTGAAATTGAACGCGGCCTAATGGATGGACGGCTGCATGTGGGCGCGCTGCCGCTGACGTCACCCATATCCGGGCTAGACTATACGCAGCTTTATGATGAAAAATCATACCTTTATTGCAGCAGCCAGCATCCGTTGTTTGCTTTGCAGGAAACGCCTGATGACAAGGAACTGGCACAATACGATGCCATTGCACCCAGTTTTCGCATGACGGCTGAAACTATTGGCATGCATCAAAGACTCAACTGTACCGCTACTGCCTCAGATCGAGAAGGTATCGCTTTCCTTATTCTTACCGGCCGTTTTATTGGTTTTCTGCCCGATCACTATGCGGCGCAGTGGGTTGGGAAAAATTTGATGCGCGCTATCAAACCGGAATTTTTTAACTTCAGCAGTAAAATTGCCATTGTCACCCGAAAGGGGCGACGTCCAAATACTATTCTCGACGTTTTCCTGCAGAACCTTGCTCGCTAAACCTGTTGAATTTGATTCTTTGAAACCGATCACATCAGGCAAGCGATCGGCTTCAAACTTTAACGATAAGTAAACCATATTGGTTGACTTTGTTAATTTTGTGCTTCTATTCTCCCTGTTATCACTGCATACAAATTTGTATACATGTGACGATGTATAAGCACCACCTAACTGTTCCTGTTCGCAACACTCACGCCTGAACGAGGTCTTTATGGTCCGTGTTTGTCTGTCAAATATTCAAAAGTTTTCCTGTCGTCTGGCGCTTGGTGCCTTGCTTTTTAGCACGATAACCGCAGCCCATTCCGCTGCCAATTACTGGCAGACTATCCAGAAAAAAGGCGTATTACGCTGTGGAGCCGCATCGGCTGCGCCTTATGTTATGCGCGACCCGAAAACGGGTCAGTACAGCGGTTATTTCGCTGAACTGTGTCGCGATTTCGGCCAGGATGTGTTGAAAGTAAAAGTGCAATTTGTTGATGCCAACTGGGATACGTTGGTTGCAGGATTACAGAGCGATAAATGGGATATGGCGATGGCGTTAAATCAGACGCCTGAAAGGGCGCTGGCAGTAGGTTTTTCCGCACCCGCGCAAGATTATCAGATATCGCTGCTGGTCAATAAAGACAACCCCAAACTCACTGGGGCAGGCGATAAAATCGCTGATTATGATAAGCCGGGCGTAATTTTCGCCGTTATGTCAGGAACGGCGCAAGATAAAGCGATTAGCGCCGTAGTTAAACAAGGCAAAATTATGCGTTTGCCGGGCAATGATGAAACGCGACTGGCACTGATGGCGCGCCGGGCTGATGTGTTGGTGGATGCCAGCGATACCAACCACCTGTTTGCGCTGGCCAATCCCGGCTGGGCTAAAGAAGTTTTACCGAAGCCGGCATTGGCTAAACAGGGTGTCTCTTTTGCTTTACCCCGCACCGTAACAGAAGCGGATATGAACGTTCTTAATATTTATCTGACGCAACGGCGTGCCACTGGTGAAATCGACGCACTGGTAAATAAAGCCTCAATGGAAGCAAACGCCGGTAAAACAGGCGCTAATTAAACCTGAAATTTATAACCCGTGTGCATTACGCACGCAGCGGAGGAATAACCATGAGTGCCTCAACCCATTTCGCGGCGGCGTCCGCTCGTCTGCAAGATGAGCAACCAATTTATATTAATGAATATCATAAAGGCAGCTTTATTCAGTTGGATAAAGTTTATAAGTCTTATGGTGAGCTGGTAGTGATGGATAATTTTGATCTCACCATGAAAAATGACGATCGGCTGGTAATAATTGGCCCAAGCGGGAGTGGTAAGAGTTCTTTGCTGCGTGTGTTAATGGGACTGGAAGGCATTCAGGGTGGAGAAATAAATTTTCAAAAACAGAGTTATATCATTGGTGATAAAAGCAAGCATGCCAAAATAGTTAATGCCGACATTCAGAAGAAAATTGGTATGGTGTTCCAACACTATACGCTATTTCCGCACCTCTCTATATTACAGAATCTTATTTTGGCACCGGTAAAAGTGCATAAAATAGAAAAGAAAACGGCGATTGAAAGGGCGCGTGCACTACTGGCTCGTTTTGGGCTGGAAAGTAAGCTCAACGCTTATCCCAGCCAGCTTTCTGGAGGGCAGAAGCAACGCGTGGCAATTGCACGCGCCCTGATGTTGGAGCCGGAACTGATGCTTTTCGATGAGGTCACTTCCGCGCTCGATCCTGAAATGGTGGTAGAAGTACAAAGCGTCATGATGCAGTTGGCAGAACAAAAAATGGCTATGATTATCGTCACACACGATATGCATTTTGCCCGTCACATTGCTTCTCGCGTCGTATTTTGTGCTAATGGGAAAATCGTTGAGCAAGGTCATCCCGATACGCTGTTCACCCGCCCAAAAGAAAAACGCACTCGTGAGTTTTTAGAAAAAGTGCTGCATTTAGATTAAAGAGGTGAAATATGGATTATCAGTTTGATTTTCATTTCTTACAAGGTAATGCAGGTGCGCTGTGGGACGGGTTAAAAGTAACGCTGGAATTAGCGTTGATTGCCAATGTTTTGGGGCTGGTGTTAGGTTTTATTCTCTGTCTCATGGCAATGAGCCCTGTTGCATTATTACGCTGGCCAACAAAGCTTTTTATTGAGTTTTTCCGCTGTACGCCAGTGTTACTGCAAATTGTCTGGTTTTATTACTGCGTCCCTATGCTATTTAACCTGTTTATTGATCCAATATATATGGGCTTTTTAGCGCTCGGCCTGAATCTAGCTGCTTTTAACGCTGAAGCCTATCGGGCGGGTGTGCAGGCGGTGCCGCGTGAGCATCATGACGCCAGCGTGGCGCTGGGGTTAAACCGGTTGCAGCAAACGCTGTATGTCGTGCTGCCGCAGGCGATCCGTAGCGCGCTGCCGGTACTGATGACCAACGGTATCTCGATTCTTCAGCAGAGTGCGCTGGTCGCCATCGTTGCCATCTCCGACCTGATGTACGTCGGCAAAAATATTGCCACGGAAACGTACCGTCCTCTGGAGATCTATTCGCTAATTGCGCTGATCTATTTCGCGTTATCGCTACCTATCTCGCGGCTGGTTTCCTTTATCGAGCGTCGTCAGGACGCAGTTACTGAACGTTAAGGGGCTGATTATGACGCTTGATTTCTCACAAGTTTTTTCTTACTGGCAGGTCCTGTTGCAGGGGCTGGGGCTTACGCTGGCTTTTACCCTAAGCTGCGCACTGTTAGGAAGCACGGCTGGTTTTGTTGTCAGCCTGCTGCGTATGTCGCCGCTGCGTCCCTTACGCTGGCTTATTACGCTCTATGTTGAATTTTTTCGCGGCACGCCGCTGCTGATACAGCTTTTCTGGGTCTTTTTCTGTTTTCCGGTGGTGTTTCACATCAATATCGCGCCCTGGGTGTGTGTGACCCTTTCGCTGGTGCTGTATATGACGGCAATAACCAGCGAAACCTTCCGTGGCGCATTGAAATCAATCGCTGGCGAACAACATGATGCCTGCGTGGCCCTGAGCCTGACTCCGGTGGTTAAGACTTTTTATGTCATCTTCCCCCAGGCCATGCTGCGCGCAATACCCACACTGCTCTCGAACGTTGTCAGTTTGTTTAAAGAGAGCGCGCTGATTTCATCGGTCGGCGTCGCGGATCTGATGTTTGTCGGTCAGAACATTTCCAACAGTACCGCGCGTCCGGTTGAGTTTTTGAGCGCCGTTGCGGTGATCTATTTCGTTGTGGCATTCCCCTTAACGCGCCTGGTTGGCGTGGTCGAGTCGCGTTTGTTACGGCGTTATGCCCTTTGAACAAAGAATAAATGGAGAAAAATATGCAACTGAAAGGTATTTTACCGGCCCTGGTGACACCGTTTAACGATGCTGGTGCGGTCGATCATGAGCAATTAGCCAATATTCTGGAGTATCAGTTGAACGCCGGTGTTAACGGCTTTGTGCCGCTGGGTTCAACGGGAGAGTATTATGCGCTGACTAATGAAGAGCGTCGTCAGGTATTGAAAACGGTGAAAACCGTAGTGGGCGATCGCGGCACCCTGATTGCCGGCGCAAACGGATCCTGTACACGCGAAGTCATGGAACAGGTAAAGCAGACGCTGGATGCAGGTTACAACAACCTGCTGATTGCGCCGCCCTATTATGCGCTGCCCTCACAGGAAGAACTGATTGGCCATTACCGCGCCATTCTTGATGAATTCAGTGATATTAATCTGGTGCTTTATAACTACCCGGTCCGCACCAATGTTGAAGTGGGTTTCAAAGTACTGGACGCATTTAAAGATCATCCTCGGGTTGTAGGTATCAAAGAAAGTAGTGGTAGCGTACTGCGTGCTGTTGAAATTGGCGACGCTTATAAAGAGCACTATCAACTTTCCTGTGGTTCAGATGATGTTGCCTTTGACTTTTTTATCTGGGGTGCCAGCAGTTGGATTTGCGGGCCGGCTAACTGCTTCCCTAATCAAATTGTTGATTTTTATCGTAAGTTCAGCAGCGGCGATCTCAGCGGAGCCCAGAATGTCATGCGTTCTTTGTTCCCGGTTATGGCCAGTATGGAAGCGGGAAAATTTATTCAGAAGGTAAAGTATGGCTGTGAGTTGGCTGGCTTTAAGGCGGGTAATGCACGTATGCCGCTACAGCCGTTGACCACGGAAGAGAAAGCAGAGTTTCGTAAGGTTTTTGAAGCTTCTCAGGGATAAAACCAACAGTACATGCAGGTTTCAGGCGTCAGGGACGACGCCACAGACTATTTAGCATTGAATCGCGCCGCTTTGTCGGCCGTCTACATTGAGTGACAACTATGTCAAAACAGCAGATTCAGCAGAATTCAGTCGTTATTGGCGGCGGTATCGTTGGCGTCTGTTGCGCCCTCTATCTGCAAAAAGAGGGACACCAGGTCTGGCTTATCGATCCGGCTAAGCCGGGCGACAGTACGGCAAAGTGGAGCTGTGGTCAGATGGCGGTTAGTGAAATTATTCCCCTGTCAAAACCTGGTATTTTAAAACGTATTCCGGGCTGGCTGCTGGATCAAAAGGGACCGTTGGCGTTACGTCCTGCCGCCGTTCCGACCATTTTACCCTGGTTTTTACGCTTTGTTGCAAATGCCCGCCACAGCCGGATCGATGCTATCGCGCAGGCGATGGCGACTCTGACGCACGAAGTTTACCGCGATTATGCGCCATTACTGGCAATGTGCCCGGATAAAAGTTTGATGGGGCAGCGTCCGGTGATAGAAGTATTCGATACGCTGCGTGGACTGGAAGCTGAGCGCAAGCATCTGCAACTGCGTGAAACATTAGGCTTTTATACTGAAAACCTGAATGCCTCTGATATTGCGGAGCTTGAACCGGCGCTGGCCGGGAAGTTTTCCCATGGTCTGCTGTTTCCTGACTGGCGCGCCGTTAGCGATACCAGAGGCTTTATCGCGGCGCTAACCGAAGCTTTTATTCGCCAGGGCGGCATACGAATTGAGACTGAAGCCGCCTCGCTGCTTGAAACAGAGCAGCAGGCGAACGGCGTTAAGCTGCGTGATGGCCGTATCCTGCCAGCGCAACATGTGGTGATTGCCGCAGGAACCGGCTCGCGTCATTTTTTTCGTCAGTTGGGCGTTCGTGTTCCGCTTACCGGTATTTCAGGCTATCAAACCCTGCTGCCACAGCCGGATGTCGAGTTTCGTCATTCGGTGATTTATGCTGATGGCGGCTTCTGCTTTACACCAATGACGCGCGGGCTGCAAATCGGCGGCACGATTGAATTCGCCGGACCGGATGCTAAACCGGACTTCCGCCGCGCTGACATCATCCTGCAGAAAGCGCGCCAGCTGGTACCGCAACTGAATATCGCGGCAAAAGAGGTTGGCGTCGGCCATCGTCCCTTCCTGCCCGATACCAAACCCATTATTGATCGTTCGCGCCGTCTGAAAAATGTGCTGATGGCCTTTGGTCACGGCCAGTTGGGGCTGACTCTGGGGGCCACCACCGGTCGGCTTATTGCTGACCTCGCCGTACAACGTCCCACTGCTCAGGATCTGAGCCCGTTCAGTGCTTACCGTTTTATGGAAGGAGAACATGCATGAATTTTACCAACCGTTTGTTTATCAATGGAGAATGGGTGATACCGGTTAAAGGTGGCAGCTTCGATACCATCGATCCGGCACACGAAGTGGCAATTGCCCAGGTGGCTGCTGCCACGAAAGAAGATGTGGAGCTTGCGGTACAGGCAGCGCGTCGGGCTTTTGACGAAGGCGAATGGCCCAGTCTGAGCGGTAAATCTCGGGCCGATTATCTTCGCCGTATAGCCAGTCTGATTCGGGATAAACAGCAGATGCTGGCAGAGTTGGAAGTGCGTGATAACGGTAAACCACTGCCGGAAGCGCTCTGGGATATTGGCGATGCCGCCGGTTGTTTCGATTTTTACGCCGACCTGGCGGAAAAGCTGGACGAGTGTCAGGAGGAAACCGTAGCGCTTTCTGACGATCGTTTTAGTTCTGTGGCGCGTAAAGAACCGGTTGGAGTGTGTGGCGCGATTATTCCCTGGAACTTCCCTATGCTGATGGCGGCATGGAAAGTCGCGCCGGCATTGGCAGCGGGCTGTACGGTCGTGCTGAAACCTTCTGAGGTAACGCCGTTAACTGCTTTGCAACTGGCGGATATTGCGCGTGAGGCGGAGCTGCCGCCTGGCGTACTAAATGTGATTACCGGCTTTGGTGCCGAGGCGGGCGCGCCGTTAACTGAACATCCCGGCGTTGATAAGCTGGCGTTTACCGGCAGCGTACCGACCGGTCGCAGGATTATGCAGGCGGCAGCGGCAGAGATTAAAAATGTTAGCCTTGAGCTCGGTGGTAAATCTGCATTTATCGTGTTTGATGATAGCGATATTGAGAAGGCGGTAGAGTGGATACTGTTCGGCATTTTCTGGAATAAAGGCGAAGTCTGTTCCGCAACATCACGCGTGCTGGTACAGCGCGGCCTGTATAATGCGCTATTGCTCCGACTGGTGCAGGAAGCTGAAAAAATTCGCATTGGCAACGGTATGGAACAGGATGTACTGCTTGGGCCATTAGTTAATGCGGCGCAGTATGAAAAGGTACAGCAGGCTATTAACCGGGGCCTGGAGCAGGGCGCAACGCTGCTGAGCGGTGGGAAACGCCCGAAAGAAAAGAAAAAAGGCTTTTTCCTTCAGCCGACCATTTTTACTGATGTAGCGGAAGAGAGCGATCTCTGGCGCGAAGAGATTTTCGGCCCGGTAGTATGTATACGTCCGTTTGATGATGAAGCGGAGGCGCTGGCTTCAGCCAACCGTTCACGCTTTGGGCTGGCTGCTGCCGTAATGTCTTCCGACCTGGTGCGCGCTGAACGCGTCGCACGCAAATTGCGTGCCGGCATCGTCTGGATCAATTGTTCACAGCCCACTTTTACTGAAGCACCATGGGGCGGTTACAAGCAGAGCGGCATTGGACGCGAGCTGGGTGAGTGGGGGCTTAATAACTATTTAGAGATC
Source organism: Pantoea sp. FN0307 (assembly GCF_050113815.1). Lineage (NCBI taxonomy): Bacteria > Pseudomonadati > Pseudomonadota > Gammaproteobacteria > Enterobacterales > Erwiniaceae > Pantoea > Pantoea sp. FN0307. The sequence goes on from NZ_JBNJSO010000001.1 coordinate 201,664, forward strand.
AAACAGATCACTCGCTATGATAGTCAGGAGCCCTGGGGCTGGTATTTGAAATAAGAGAGAATGCGATGCGCTGGAAAAAAACGTTACAGCTGATTGATGTCCATTGCGAAGGCGAAATCGGCAAAGTCATTACCTCGGGCGTGATTGATATCCAGGGCGCGACCATGCTCGATAAAATGAATTACATCAACGAAGTTGATGACAGCCTGCGGCGTATGGTTACTCTGGAACCACGCGGTTGTTTGCAGATGTCCGTAAATTTGCTTCTGCCCCCGACCGTACCGGGCGCTCATGCCGGTTTTATTGTATTACAGGCAGATAAGGCGCATCCCATGTCTGGCAGCAACTGTATCTGCGTGGTGACCGCACTGCTTGAAACCGGCATGATCGCTATGCAGGAACCTGAAACAACCGTGGTACTGGATACGCCCGCCGGTCTGGTAACCGCTGTGGCGACATGTTCAGACGGACGCTGCCTTAGCGTTTCCCTGGATATGGTGCCTGCCTTTGTGGAGCAACTGGACCATGAGTTTACGATCCCTGGTTTCGGCACCATTACGGCGGACATCGCTTTTGGCGGGGTTTACTACGCTCTGATCGACGTCGAGCAAATTCAGCTATCGATATCGCCCGATAATGCACGTGCGCTGGCCAGCTATGGCGTGGAGTTCCGGCATTATATCAATCAACAGATTCAGGTTCGTCATCCTTTATTGCCTTTAATCAATGAGATAGCCTATGTAATGTTTCGTCATCGTGTTGATGAAAAGACCTGGCAGACCTGTACTACGTTACCACCGGGGCGCGTTGATCGTTCGCCATGCGGGACCGGCAGCTCAGCTAACCTTTCAACGCTCGATGCTCGTGGCCAGGTTGAAATAGGCGATCAGCTGACTTCCCGTTCCACTATTAATGGTGAATTCAGGGTGGAGCTGCGAGGCCGCACGCAGGTCGGCGATAAGCTGGCCGTGTTACCGCGTGTGACGGGGCGCGCCTGGGTTTATGGCATTCAACAACTGGGTATCGATCCTGACGATCCGCTATCCGCTGGCTTTATGCTAAGCGATACCTGGGGTCCTGCGTTATGCTGATAAGTCTGTAATATCATAGCGCTCACCAGGCGTGATACAGGGAATTTAATGATGAGCAAACAAAACAGTAGCGAAGAAAGTACCGGACGTCGTCATGCCGGGCGCTATATTTATGAAGAGCTGCGCAAACAAATTTTGACGCTGCAACTTAAACATGGCGAGCAGCTGGATGAAATTTCGCTGGCGACGACGTTTGGCCTGTCGCGCTCTCCGGTGCGCGATGCCATGGCGCGGCTGGTTAGCGAAGGGCTGGTAACCATTCTTCCAAACCGTACAGCCATTGTTACGCCGTTTGAAATTGAAGAGTTTCCTCATTACATCACCGCATTAGATCTGATGCAGCGTGCGGTAACGCGGCTGGCCGCGACACATCGTAATGATGAAGATATAGCCAGAATCGAGGCGGCCAATGAAATATACATGGAGAAAGTCTACAAGGGCGAATTCAGCGCGATGGCTGAAAAAAATAAGGAGTTTCATCTGGCTATTGCCGCTGCAGCGCGTAACAGTTATCTGGCCAACTACTATGAAAAACTGCTCTCTGAAGGCCAGCGGATTCAGCATCTGCAGTTCGACTTTATGACACGTCAGGATACACCGCTAAAGCTGGGACGCGATCATGATGAGTTGATTGCCGCAATCAAAGCCGGAGATGCTGAAACTGCCGATCGGGTTGCTCATGAGCATACTATGCTGTTTCAGAACCGCTTCCTGACCTTTATGCAGCGTAACTTACTGAGCGATATGGAACTACAATATTAATCCCGATGTTGGAGCCCTATTAGCTGAGCGCCGCGACGATCCGAAATTTTATCGCGCTGGCTTTCGACCCAGATGTTGCGCCTTATTGATAACGTAGATTGTTGTGATTAACGCATCATGGGTCGTTACCTGACAACAAGGAGATGAATATGCACCACCTGTCCGGGAAAGTCATTCTGGTTACTGGCGCCACGAAAGGCATAGGCCGTGAAATTGTCAAAGCGCTACATGCTGAAGGCGCGATGGTGATTGGTCATTACGGTCACGATCGCCAGAGCGCAGTGCAGCTGGCTGAACAGTACCCTCAACGTCTCCAGTTTGTACAACAGGATCTGTCGCAGCCCGATGCCGCAGAGAAACTCTGGAATGAAGCACTGAAATGCTGCGAAAAGATCGATGTTCTGGTGAATAACGCGGGAGTATATAGCGCATCCCCGCTTGCAGACGCCGCTGCCTGGGACGACGGCTGGCAGGTGAATCTACAAGTAAATTTGCGTACGCCTGCGGATCTATGCCGACTGGCGATTGAACACTACTCCCAACGCGGCGGTGGCATCATTATTAATATGGCCAGCCGCTCTTCTCACCGTGGTGACGGACCAGACCATCTGGCTTATGGTGCAGCAAAAGGCGGTCTGTTGGCGCTAACCAAAGGTATTGCGCGAGGGTACGGTCAGCAGAACGTTTTGGCCTATGCGCTGGCACCGGGATGGGTACGCACCGCCATGGCAGAAGAACATATTGCGCAAATAGGAGAGGAAGCGGCTACCGCCAACCTGCCTTTGGGAGAAGTGACGCCGCCCTCCGATGTCGCAGCGATGATCGCTTTTCTGGCGAGCGGACGATGCCGACATGCCACCGGTTCGACCATTGACATTACCGGGGCTGACTATGTGCGCTAACATACCGAACTGGCGAGTCGCGCGTTACCTGCCATTGAAATGAAGCCTGTGCATTAAGCGCAAAATTTCCCTGCCATCATCTCTCGCGCCGATATAATTACAATCGGCGCTTTTCCCATGCCTGAATAATGTCCTTATTTTTCTACCCACCGTGTGCCCGTCTGCCGATATTTTCACCGGATTGAGACGAAAATTAACCTTTGCATAATAATACTCAGAATCATTTTAACAAATACACGTATGTGTTCACGATTGTTAACTTTTTGTTGACTTCCCAAAGTTGGGATCTTTATCATCCCACCCGCTGTTGTGTACAAGATTGAATACATAAGTAGGGTTTTCTTTTTGGCTCTATTCAACGTTTCAATCGTTACGGTACACAACGGAAACCATGCAGAAAGCAGCAGTTTGATAGATACGTTCCTGGCTTCTTCTAATCGTCTGTTTAGCCTGCAGGCTGGTGTAAGGAATTTATTGAAGCGGCTTTATGTATGGGCAAGGGAATGGTTCAGGTGGTTTGGAAATGATTGGTTAATACCAATTTTCGAAATCGGAAGAGAAAAATTTTAATTTGATTGGGAAGATGTTGTGAATACAGGCAACCCGGGGAAAGCGGGGCAAAGGTGGCTGGCTATTGTAGGAATTATTTCCGCCTTAGCCGGGATCTATTTTGTAGTAGGTGGTATCTGGTTGGCATGGCTTGGAGGAAGCTGGTACTTCCTGTTAGCCGGGCTGATGTTGCTGGGAAGTGGTGTAGCCATTTTCCGTCGGAAATTAGCCGGTGCCGTATTATTCGCGCTGACTCTACTGTTTACCGCGGTATGGGCGTTATGGGATGTCGGCCTGGCGTTTTGGCCGCTCTTCTCGCGTCTGTTTGCATTAAGTGCTGGCGCGGTAGTTATTGCTTTTAGCGTGGTGCCTTTGCTTACCGACAACCGCAAGGTGAAGTTGTGGGCACGCAGCCTGGGCTCGGTTATGCTGGTAGGTGTTGTCTGGACCTTTATCAGTTCGTTTCAACCCAAGAATATCATCAGGAATGCAGACGAGATCGCATCACTGCCTGTGCCAGATGATGCGAGCACGGATAAAGAGCCGGCGAACTGGAACACCTGGTCCGGTGACAATCACGGCTCCCGTTTTTCAGCGCTCAGTGATATCACGCCAGAAAACGTCAAGGATCTGAAGGTCGCCTGGACTGCCCATACGGGCGAGGCTGTGGTTCCCGGCACCGGTGATGCTGCCGATCAGAATACGCCGCTGCAAATCGGCGACAGTCTTTACGTCTGTACCGCCTATACCTCGTTGATCTCTTATGACATCGATAGCGGCAAAGAAAAGTGGCGTTATACCGCAGGCCGCGGTAATTCAAAGTATCAGCGCTGCCGTGGCGTTGCATATTTTGATGCGACTACTTCGAAAGATGTAACCAGCACAACCGGTGAGCCGCTTGATGCTTCCATCAGCCCGCAGCGTATCTTCTTCCCAACCGGCGATGGCCGACTGGTTGCCATTGATGCGCACACAGGCAAACCCGCAGCGAACTTTGGCGATAACGGCGTTATCGACCTCAAAGTCGGTATGGGCGAAGTTAAGCCGGGATATTACCAGCAGTCTTCAGCACCACTGGTTGCCGGGAATCTGGTTATTGTCGGCGGTCGTGTTATCGACAACTTCGAAACGGGCGAACCGCCTGGCGTAGTACGTGCCTATGACGCGGTCACCGGTAAACTGGTTTGGGCATGGGATCCGGGCAATCCGGCAGTTACGCGTGAGCCGCTTTCACCGGAAGGCTATACTCGCGGCACGCCGAACGTTTGGGTAGCCATGTCGTATGACGCTGAACTGGGAATGGTTTATTTACCTACCGGCAATGCGACGCCAGATTTCTATGCTGGCGAGCGAACCGCGCTGGATGACAAATATGGTTCATCTGTTGTGGCATTGAATGTGGCCACCGGCCGTCCAGTCTGGTCATTCCAGACAGTGCATCATGATCTATGGGACTTTGATGTTACGGGACAGCCTCTGCTGTACGACATTCCTAACGATGACGGTTCAGTAACACCTGCGCTGGCGGAAGTCTCTAAAACTGGCATGATCTATCTGTTGGATCGTCGTAACGGTAAACCTCTCGCCGACATTAAAGAACTTCCTGTACCGCAAGGAAATGCACCCGGCGAGCGTTATTCACCTACACAGCCTTACTCCACCGGTATGCCGGGCATCGGCAATGAGGTGTTGACTGAGTCTGATATGTGGGGCGCTACCCCGTTTGACCAGTTGATTTGCCGCATTCGCTTCAAATCAAGCCGTTATGACGGCATTTTCACGCCACCGGGATTAGATACTGCGATTCAATATCCGGGCTCGCTGGGTGGCATGAACTGGGGCGGTGTCTCGGTTGATCCCACGACCAACCTGATGTACGTGAACGATCTACGTTTAGGCTTGTATCACTATCTGGTGCCGGCTAAAGATATTCCGCCGGGGCTGGGTAGCAGTGAAGAAATGGGTATCGTAGTGCAAAAAGGTTTGCCATACGGCTCTATGCGTCAGCGCTTCATGTCGCCTTTGGGCGTACCTTGCCAGGCACCACCTTTTGGTACACTTTCGGCGATCAATCTTAAAACGCACAAGCTGGTCTGGCAGGTTCCTGTTGGCACGGTACAAGACACCGGCCCGTTGGGGATCCCTGTCGGCCTGAAAATGCCGCTTGGCATGCCGACCCTTGGCCCATCGCTGGCAACACGTTCAGGATTGATTTTCTTCGCCGGAACCCAGGATTTCTATCTGCGCGCCTTCAACAGCCGCACCGGCGAAGAGGTTTGGAAATCAAGGCTGCCTGTAGGTACGCAGAGCGGTCCTATTACCTATCGATCGAAGAAAACCGGCAAGCAATATGTGGTTATCTTTGCTGGCGGTTCGCCGCATTCACCGAAAACCGGGGATGATATTATCGCCTATAGTCTGCCTTGATCTGCATGCTCGTTAGCTTTTGTCGGTGACTGAGCAGGATAAACCCGCTTTAGGCATCGGCTTTAATTAGCGCTAAAAAGCTAAGCCCGCATTATGCGGGCTTTTTTTTGTCCCTCATTCACCGGCCCGGTGTCCTTGTTAATCCAGGGCAAGAGCATTTCACCTTTATCCGTGCCTGTTGATTAATACACCGGCTGCGACGCCACTGTTGTCAGTGTTTTTCGCACAAAGCGAGCTTGTGTCGTGCCGGATTTCATTACAGAAATATTAAGCAAATCAGCCAGTGCAGGACACTGGCTTTATAATTAAGCGCTGAAGAAGCTTATTATCTACGCTTCCGGTTCGGCGTTAGTTCAGCAGGCAACAGCTAATTTGCGAATCTTACCTAACTGGCGCGTCTGGGAAAACTGAGTGCACAACGGTCATTCAGGCTGCTCCAGCACCATCGGCCTGAGCCGTTTTTTAATCCGCCAAAAGTAAAATGCGGTCAGGATCGCCAGCCATACCAGCCCGGCGATCAGTGCCAGGCGGGTTTCCGCCACCGCACCCAGCACGCCAATGACCAGCAGCATAAACAGCAGCGTGATCGCGGGTGCGACCGGCCAGAACGGCACAGGAAAGCGAATCTCCTGTCGCTGCTGCGCGGATAAGCTGCGGCGCATGGCAAAGTGGGAAAGCAGAATCATCAGCCATACCCAAATTGTGGCGAAGGCCGCCAGCGAGGCGATCAGCACGAACACCTGTTCAGGGATTAAGTAGTTAAGTACTACCGCAGCCAGCAACGCTACCGTCAACACCACCACCGTCATCCAGGGCACGCCGTTACTGGCGATACGCAGAAAGCTTTTTGGCGCCATGCCTTCTTTCGCCATACCGTACATCATGCGCCCGGCACCAAAAATATCGCTGTTAATCGCCGAGATGGTAGCGCTAATCACAATGATGTTCAGCACGCTGGCGGCGGCAGGCAGCCCCAGACCATCAAAAATCAATACAAACGGGCTGCCCTGTTGTCCGATGCTGTTCCACGGGAAAATCGCCATCAGGATAAACAGCGTGCAGACGTAAAACAGGATGATGCGTAAGGGAATGGTATTAATCGCCTGGGGAATGACTTTTTGCGGATCGCGTGCCTCCGCTGCGGTAATACCGATGATTTCGATGCCGCCAAAAGCAAACATTACGATACCAAGCGAGGCGATGACGCCGCCCAATCCATCCGGCGCAAAGCCGCCGTGCGACCAGAGATTTTCCACGCCGGTAGCGGGAAAACTGTGGCCGAAACCAAACAGGATCACACCTGCGCCAGCGATAATCATGGCAAAGATAGCGGCGACTTTAATCAGCGACAGCCAAAACTCCATCTCTCCAAATACCCGTACGTGGCACAGGTTCAGGGCACCGATAAAGCAGATAATGCTCAATACCCAGATCCAGCGCGGCACGTCAGGATACCAAAGCCCCATGTAGACGCCGAATGCGGTTACATCCGCCAGGCAAACGATGATCATCTCAAAGGTATAGGTCCAGCCGGTGATAAAGCCCGCCAGCGGCCCTAAATAGTGACGCGCATAGCTGCTAAAAGAACCGGAGATAGGATGGCGCACCGCCATTTCACCCAGCGCACGCATAACGATAAATACCGCCGCGCCGCCAGCCAGGTAGGCCAGCAGCACGGCAGGCCCCGCCAGTTGAATAGCGGCGGCGGAACCATAAAACAGCCCGGTTCCAATAGCGGAACCCAGCGCAATAAAGCGGATGTGGCGCGCACTGAGTCCGCGCAGCAGATGTGTCGTAGGTTGTTGCATATCAAGGCCCTGAAAAGAGTGGAATATGCGCATGGCTGCCGGGAGCGTTTCCCGGCAGAGCAGAGAACAACAATTACTGATAGCTGGGCAGTACGGCAGGCAGCAGCGTCGTCAGATGACGAGCGCTCAACAGCTCAGCGGCGCGCTCGATATCCGGCGCAAAGAAACGGTCCTGGGTATAGTGAGTAACCTGCTCGCGCAGGATATGACGCGCTTTCTCCAGCGCAGGGCTGGTTTTTAGCCCCTCACGTAAGTCAACGCCCTGGCAGGCGGCGAGCCACTCCACGGCAATCACGCCGCGCGTATTGGCAGCCATTTCCCACAGTCGCCGTCCGGCGGCGGGTGCCATAGAGACGTGATCTTCCTGATTGGCGGAGGTGGGCAGGCTGTCCACGCTGTGCGGGTGCGCCAGCGCTTTGTTCTCGCTGGCCAGCGCAGCGGCGGTCACCTGCGCAATCATAAAGCCTGAATTAACACCGCCGTTTTTAACCAGGAAAGGCGGCAGCTGCGACATGTGTTTATCCATCATCAGCGCCACGCGCCGCTCGGCAAGCGAACCTATCTCGGCGATCGCCAGCGCAATATTATCCGCCGCCATTGCCACCGGCTCGGCGTGGAAATTGCCGCCCGATATCACTTCGTTTTCATCAGCGAACACCAGCGGGTTATCAGATACCGCGTTAGCCTCGATCAATAACACCTCCGCCGCCTGGCGAAGCTGCGTCAGACAGGCACCCATCACCTGCGGCTGACAGCGCAGCGAATAGGGATCCTGAACCTTGTCGCAGTTTTGATGCGATTTAGCGATCTCGCTGCTGTCGGTTAACAGATGACGGAACAGCGCCGCCGTATCAATTTGCCCCCGCTGGCCGCGCGCTTCATGAATGCGTGCATCGAACGGACGGCGCGAGCCAAGCACCGCCTCGGTGGTTAACGCGCCGCATACCACCGCAGATGCGAACAGATCTTCCGCTTCAAACAGACCGCGCAATGCAAAGGCGGTAGAGGTCTGGGTGCCGTTAAGCAGCGCCAGCCCCTCTTTAGCGGCCAGTGTAATCGGCTCCAGCCCGGCCTTTTTCAACGCTTCTGCCGCCGGTAACCACTCTCCCTGATAACGCGCTTTGCCTTCGCCAAGCAGCGTCAGCGACATATGTGCCAGCGGCGCGAGGTCGCCCGATGCGCCCACCGACCCTTTGGCCGGGATTAATGGAAAAACCTGCGCATTCACCAGCGCTATCAGCGCCTGAATCACACTGAGACGAATGCCGGAAAAACCGCGTGCCAGGCTGTTAATTTTCAGCACCATCATCAGGCGAACCAGACTATCGTCCAGCGGTTCGCCAATGCCTGCCGCATGGGAAAGCACCAGCGAGCGCTGAAGATTTTCCAGATCTTCCGCCGGGATGCGGGTCTGGGCCAGCAGGCCAAAACCGGTATTGATGCCGTAGGCGGTGCGGCCTTCAGCCAGAATGGTGTTAACGCTGTTTACGCTGTTATTGATAGCCGGAATAGCGCGCTCATCCAGTTCGATATGGACGGGATGGCTGTATATCTCACGTAACTGAGCAAGCGTAAGCGTGCCGGGATGAAGAGTGAGGTTCATATCAGCGTTTCTCCTGAGTAGCGGCGATCATCGGCAGGTTAAGGTGTTGTTCTACCGCGCAGTTGATAGCGATGTCATAACCGGCATCGGCATGGCGCATCACGCCGGTCGCCGGATCGTTATGCAGCACGCGAGCGATGCGGGCCGCCGCGTCGTCGCTGCCGTCGCACACAATCACCATCCCGGCATGCTGAGAAAAGCCCATGCCCACGCCGCCGCCATGATGCAGAGAAACCCAGGTCGCGCCGCTGGCGGTATTAAGCAGCGCATTCAGCAGCGGCCAGTCAGAGACGGCGTCTGAACCATCGCGCATCGCTTCGGTTTCGCGGTTAGGGCTGGCTACCGATCCCGAATCCAGATGGTCGCGGCCGATAACGACGGGCGCAGAAACCTCACCGCTGCGTACCATTTCGTTAAACGCCAGGCCCAGCTTCTGTCGCCACTCCAGGCCTACCCAGCAAATGCGCGCGGGCAGTCCCTGGAAGCTGATGCGCTCGCGCGCCATATCCAGCCAGTGGTGCAGATGTTTATCATCTTTAATAAGCTCTTTAACTTTAGCGTCGGTTTTATAGATATCCTGCGGATCGCCGGAAAGCGCCGCCCAGCGGAAGGGACCAATGCCACGGCAGAACAGCGGACGAATATAGGCAGGCACAAAACCAGGAAAATCAAAAGCGTTTGCCACACCCATCTCTTTTGCCATCTGGCGAATGTTATTGCCGTAATCGAAAACCGGAACGCCCATCTCTTTAAACGCCAGCATCGCGCGGACATGGTCGGCCATAGAACGTTTCGCCGACTCGGTCACCGCCTGCGGCTCGGTCTGCGCCCGACGCTGGTACTCTTCCCAGTGCCAGCCCTTCGGCAGGTAACCGTGCAGCGGATCGTGCGCGCTGGTCTGGTCGGTAACCATATCCGGACGCACGCCGCGTTTCACCAGCTCCGGCAGGATCTCCGCCGCGTTAGCGCACAGCGCAACAGAAACCGCCCGGCCTTCCGCAGTGTATTTCCTGATACGGTTGAGCGCGTCATCAAGTGAATCGGCCTGCTCATCGACATAACGCGTACGCAGGCGGAAATCGATACGGCTTTGCTGGCATTCAATATTCAGCGAGCAGGCGCCTGCCAGCGTCGCCGCCATCGGCTGCGCGCCGCCCATTCCGCCCAGACCTGCGGTCAGGATCCAGCGTCCTTTCAGATCGCCGTTGTAATGCTGACGTCCCGCTTCAACAAAGGTTTCATAGGTGCCCTGAACGATGCCCTGACTGCCGATATAGATCCAGCTTCCGGCGGTCATCTGGCCATACATGGCTAGCCCTTTGGCATCCAGCTCATTGAAATGCTCCCAGGTGGCCCAGTGTGGCACCAGGTTGGAGTTGGCAATCAATACGCGCGGGGCATTTTCGTGCGTTTTAAAAACCCCGACCGGCTTACCGGACTGAATCAACAGCGTTTCGTCGTCTTCCAGCTTTTTAAGCGCGGCGACAATGGCATCAAAGCACTCCCAGTCGCGTGCCGCACGGCCAATGCCGCCATATACCACCAGCTCATGCGGATTTTCCGCCACGTCCGGATCGAGGTTATTCATCAACATACGTAGCGGCGCTTCGGTGAACCAGCTTTTGGCATTAAGCGTGGTTCCGCGTGGGGCGCGAATTTCCTGCGCGCGGTATTTGCTTTGCGACATCGCGGTTAACTCCTGATGGTTGCATGAAAAAATTATCTGCTTCGGCGAAGCGAATCAGAGAGAGAATGCAAACACATATACTTGTATATACAAATGTGCGCAAGCCGATATTTAACAATTAAGACACAATTAAAACTTTTAAAAATCAAACGGATATGAATAAGAGGAAAGGGCGCCCGCCAGCAGTTAATGATTTTTTCTGTTATTTATCAATGGGTAAATGAGGTAGGATATTTTAGAAAAATTTGCGTTAGCTATCACGGATTTCACAGCGCTTTTACATAAATTTCGCCGGCAACGTTGACCGGCATTAGGACATAAAGTGACCCTGTAAACGATAGCGTGAACCGGGGAATAAAAGGCGGGCATGGGAAACAATGTGCTGCGTTGACCAGGTGCGACGATGGATCAGCAGGCAAGGTTCGCTATCGTCAATCTGCAGCAGCATCTGCTCTTCAGGCGTTGATTTTACCGCCTCGACAATATGCTCACCTTCGGTAAGCGGCGCGACCAGAGAGAGATAAGCATGCGGGGTGGTGGCGGTAAAATCCTGTTGCAGGTAATGCGGGGCAACCATTGCGTTAACGCAACGATCTTCAATCTGCACTGGCACGTCGTTTTCAAAATGAACCATCACTGAATGGAAAACCGGCGTGCCTTCCTCCACGTCCAGCGCGGCTGCCTGGGTAAAATCAGCCTTGATCTGTTCAAGTTTCAGCACCTCACAGCGGTGCTGATGATGACGTGCGGTAATTTCATCAGCGATGCTACGAATTTCAAACAGCGCCGACTGGCCTTTGGGTTCCGCCACAAAGGTGCCAACGCCCTGCAGACGCACCAGCAGGCCTTCATCGGTGAGTTCCCGCAGCGCGCGGTTGATCGTCATTCGGCTGAAGCCAAACTGCGCCACCAGTTCCGCTTCCGAAGGGATGCGATCGTGAGGACGCCAGACGCCAGCGCTGATTTGTTTACTGATGGCCTGTTTGACCTTCGCGTACAAGGGCACGGGCGCGCTGGCGGCGGTAGACCGGGATCGGGATAAAAACATGCGATATTCCTTGCGGCTGCCTGGCTGATGGCAATAAGTATACCCAATTCCATCCCGGATTCAGTAATTTATCCCCACCAGCGCGCGACCTGCCAGGCGATGCGCGCCGCCACGCTTGCCCCTTGCCCGTCCCGATCGCGCGCAGGGTTAAACTCCACCAGATCCACCGCCTGGAGTTTGCCGCTGCGGCAAATGGCTGCCAGCAACTGCAACAATATTGCGCAGGGAACGCCGAGCGCGGCAGGGGCAGAGACCGCCGGCATTTCCCAGGCGGGCAGTACATCTAAATCGATGGTGAGATAGATGCGATCGAGACCCGCCATAAACTGCTCAAGCTGCGCAATGGCCTCTGTCGGCGCGCTCAGACAGTGTAAATCCTCTACGATCGTCACATGACGACAGGCTGCCTCATCAAGCAACGCCTGCGTATTGGCCGCCATGCTTAAGCCGCAGCAGGCGTAACGAAAGTCGCGCTGTTGCGTTTCGCAATAGCGCGCCAGCTGACGAAACGGTGTGCCTGAGGTGGCCTGCGGCGCATGGCGTAAATCCAGATGCGCATCCAGATTGATTATGCCCACCTTTTCCTGCGGGAAGGCATCCAGCACTCCCAGGCCATGCCCCAGAGCGGTTTCATGGCCGCCGCCCAGCACCAACGTGCGTTTCCCGGCGCGTTGACAGGCGAGTACCGCTTCGCGCAACGCCTGCTGCGCCTGTTCCAGGTTATCCTGTTCGACAAAAATATCGCCGCAGTCTGCCAGTCGCGTATGTTCCGCATGGCTGGCCAGATTGGCCAGGGCGCGACGCAGTATAGCGGGTGCCTGAGCAGCGCCGGTTCGTCCGTGGTTGCGTCTTACCCCTTCATCGCAGGCGAATCCCAGCAGCGCAATATCGCCGGGTAGCTGTTCAGGGCAAAACGTTGTGCTGCAGATAATGGTCTGGAACAGACGCAGGGCGTTAGCTGCCTCTCCGCTATCGTCGCGACCCTGCCAGACCTCAGCAGAGGTGGGACGCCACTGTTTCATAATGCGCTCCCGTGCGTAATTTGACCGCGAAAGACCCGTGCATAAAGCGGATTGCGGCCCGGCTCGTAAACCATTTCCACCGGCTGCTCCGCCTCCCAGATGGCAAGATCGGCGATAAAGCCCGCTTTAAGCTGACCGTGCGTATGCTGTCGGCCCAGCGCCTGAGCCGCATGACGCGTTACGCCCGACCAGGCTTCTTCCGGCGTCAGGCCGAACTGAACGCAGGCCATGTTCATAGATAAATGCAGACTGGCGAAAGGGCTGGTGCCAGGATTGTAATCGGTGGCTACCGCGATCGGCACCTGATGGCGGCGCAGCATTTCTACCGGCGGACGCTGGCTTTCCCGCAGGAAATAAAATGCGCCTGGTAACAGTACCGCTACCGTATTACTGGCGCGCATCGCCCGCACGCCTTGCTCATCCAGATATTCCAGATGATCTGCCGACAGCCCCCGATAGCGGCTCACCAGCTGCGCGCCATCCAGCAACGAGAGCTGCTCAACGTGGCCTTTAACCGGAATACCGTAACGCTGTGCGGCAGCAAATACCCGCTCGCACTGTTGCGGCGTGAAGCCCACGCTTTCACAAAACACATCGACCGCTTCAAACAGGCCTTCTTGCCACAGCTGTGGCAGCAGGGTTTCACAAATCAGGCTGATCCAGGCATCTTTATCGTGACGATATTCAGCGGGCGCCGCATGGGCGGCGAGCAGCGTCGGGCTGATGTCCACCGGATGCTGAGCCGCCAGCTGGCGCGCCACCCGCAGCATTTTCGCTTCATCTTCCAGCGTAAGCCCGTAGCCAGATTTAATTTCCAGCGTGGTTACCCCTTCATTCATCAGCCGTTGCAGCCGTGCGGTAGCCAGCTTCAGCAGCTCACTTTCCGGGGCCTGACGGGTTGCGGCAACCGTGGCGTTAATTCCTCCGCCCTGGGCGCTGATTTGTTGATAGGAGACGCCGTTCATCCGCTGTTCCCATTCAGCGGCGCGGTTGCCGGCAAACACTAAATGGGTATGGCAGTCGATTAAGCCTGGGGTGACCAGCCGCCCCTGAAGGTCGTGAACCGTACCACCAGAGGCGGTGGACGCCGGTAAAATAGCCAAAATATGGCCGTCGCGAATAACCAGATCGTGATTATCCAGCAATCCATAAGGCGTTTGACGATCGGGATCGAACGTTGCCAGACGGGCATTGCGCCAGACAACATCGTGAGCAGCAAGAAGCACGGTTTACCTTCCACTTGTCATGGGTTGTCTATACATTTATTTTCACCTACAACAAATTGTCAACAAAACCCGGCGATAATGTTGGCGATTTGTGAGGGCAGCGGCCAATGCTCTTATGACTGAAAGGAAGAGGAGGCAGAAAAAAGGCCTGCGGTAAACCGAAGGCCTGTCAGTGAGAAGTGATGCCGGGCTGTTTCAGTGCAGCAAAAACAGCGTTGCCAGACCGAGGAAAATAAAGAAGCCGCCGGTGTCGGTCAGCGCGGTAATCATCACGCTGGAGCCAATGGCCGGATCGCGGTTGAGTTTGGTCATGACCAACGGGATCAGCACGCCGACCATCGCCGCCAGCAGCAGGTTAAGGACCATCGCCAGCATCATCACGCCGCCCAGCGCCAGGTTGTCATACATCAGCCAGGTGATGCCGCCCATGATGCTGCCCCAGAAGAGGCCATTGATGAGCGCCACGCCCAGCTCACGCATAAAAAGAAAATTAAAGTTCCCAGGCTCGACCTGATGCAGCGCCAGCGCGCGCACGATCATGGTAATCGTCTGGTTGCCGGTATTACCACCGATACCCGCCACAATCGGCATCAGCGTCGCCAGCGCCACCAGTTGCGAAATTGTCTCTTCGAACAGGCCAATCACCCGGGAAGCGATGAACGCCGTGCAAAGATTCACCGCCAGCCAGGTCCAGCGGGTGCGCACCGCCTTTTTTACCGGCGCAAAAACCTCTTCTTCCTGGCTCAGGCCGCCCATTTTACGGATATTGCTTTCGTTCTCTTCATTTACCAGGTCGATAATATCTTCAATTGTCACGCGGCCAATCAGCTTGCCCTGCGCATCAATCACCGCGGCGGAAATCAGGTTATAGCGTTCAAAAGCGCCAGCGGCATCTTCCGCCTTATCATCCAGACGAAAAGTATTGGGGCGATCGTTCATCACTGAAGAAACCGGCGTGTCGGGCTGGTTCAGCAAAATATCGGTAAGCGGCAGCTCACCCAGTAGCACATTGTTTTTATCGGTGATAAACAGCTTATCGGTGCCTTCCGGGATGGCGCGCCGGCGTCGTAAAAAGCGCTGCACCGTCGCCAGATCGACATCGGCGCGTACGGTAATGAAGTTAAAGTCCATGATGCGACCAACGCGATCGCGGTCGAAATGCACCACGTTCAGTACGCGGGCGCGCAGCGTTGGGTCCAGCGTGGTAAGCAGCCGTCCGGTGAGATCGCGCGGCAGATATTTCGCCAGATAAGCCTGATCGTCAATATCCAGCGGCGCAATGGCCTGCAGAATATCTTTATCGCTCATGACTTCAGTCAGGCTTTCCCAGACGGTTTCCGACGCCTCTACCAGCACCTGACCGCGACGGTCGTTATCCACCAGCTGCCACAGCGCCTGGCGCTCCTCTTCCGGCAGGGCTTCAAGAATATCGGCAATATCCGCCGCATGCAGCAGGGCAAGATCCTGGCGCAGGCTGTCAATATGCCTCGACAGTTCTGCCGACAACGGCGAGTGCTCCTGCGGCTGCAGCAGGCTTTCTATCAGTTCCGGCTCATTAAGTAAAAGTGTCAGAATACGGCTGCGGGTATCGGCGAGCTGCCGGGCTTGAGATTGGGCTTGGGATACAGACATAAAAATTCCCTTGTGTCCGGAAGCATGGGCATAAGCCCGCTGTTTTCTACAGGCATGAAGAGAGGGTAAGTTGTCTCAGTTAAGGCAACTTAACGCTCGCGTCATTACTCTTTATTGACGGGCTGAATTGTCATGGGCACCCCGGCATTGGTTTTTTTATCCTGATGATGCTGAAACGCGCCGGGCAAAACAAACAACAAACGACCAATCAATATGATAAAGCTGATTAACAACACAATGCGGGTCATGCGGCCAGTTTTACGCCGTTTTCGCAATGAGGTAATGCTGTTCACGCAGGGACTCCTGTAGCTGGCCCGGAGGCGGTGAGACAATTTAGGCACAGCGTTACCGTCAGGTCAATGTCGTGCTATCAGCCGGTTCAGGAAAACTAACCGATATAATCGGTCTGTGAGCTAAACAACGGGCAGACTAAAGCGGTTTTAATAAGAATGTTTGACGTATATCAAGCCTGAAAGCCTGCCGGAACTTAGTATGAGAGCGGTTTTGCTTGAGGCAGCATTCGCTGCACGCTTTATCATTCCGAAGGGGCCGTTTTGTTTACCGGATATAACCTGTCATCGCTTAGTCAATTCCGACGCTGCTGGTGGGGCGTCCCGTTATGGCTGGCATTATTGCTGATGCCGCTTTCCAGCGCTTTATCGGTCAAGCTGCTGCTGCCAGACGGTCCGGTTTATCTGCTGTTTTTACCGGTGACGTTAACGGTGGCGTTGCTGATGGTGTTTGACTGGGCGGCACTGCCCGGCATTGCGCTGGCGCTTTTATGGCATTATTTAATGATTTTTTCGCCAGGGCCCGCGCTGATCACCTGCATCCTGTTTGTTAGCGCAATCAGCATCTGCTGGCTGGGCTACCGCATCTGGGCTGGACGCAGATGGGGGGCGACGCCCGGTACGCAAGGGCTGGGCATAATGCGGCTGTTCTGGATCGGCTTTCTTCTGCCGACGCTGCTGGTATTTTTGCTGCAAACGATGGTAACGATGAAAGTTATCCCCGTGGCCCTCTCGATTTTTAACCGCAATCCGTTGACGTTACGCACGCTGATCAACTATCAGGCCATCCTGATATCCTGTGTGGCGATCCTGCCGCTTTACTATATGGCGATCCGCTGTTTTCGCCATACGCGCTACTTTTCCCGTCAGGTTAACCTGTTGCGCCAGCAGATCGCGGAAAGCGTGAGCGCTGTAGAAATCAGGGGCTGGCTGATTTTGCTGACGTCGCTGCTTATCCTGTTGATGTTAATGAATCGCGAGCTGCATAACCAGGCAATCAGAGACTTTGCCTTGCTGCTGCTGCTGCCCGTCATGCTATGGGCATCGGCGCGCTTCGGCTATCTCATCTCCGCGCTGGCATGGTCGCTGGTGCTGATTTTACTCTATCAATTTCGTACCCAGCCCGAACTGTCGCTGCACCTGGCCCTCAATACCACTAATCTGCTGATATGGTCGTTAATTCTGTACTTTATTGGCGTCAACGGCGTGCGCCAGCGCAGGCTGATTAAGAAATCACGCGAGGCGGCGCTGGTGGATCCGGTGGTGGATCTGCCGAATCTGCGTGCGCTCAAAGCGATGCTGGCGCAGCAGGCTTCCTCCACGCTCTGTTTTTTACGCATTCCCGATCTCGATCGCCTTAGCCGAACCTGGGGGTTGGATCTGCGCGTTGAATATAAGCGTCGGCTGGCGGCATACCTACAGCCATTGTTGCAGCCCAAAGAGGTAATTTACCATTTGCCTGGCTTTGCGCTGGCGCTGCGTCTGGACAAAGCCACCTATGAGACGCGTATCGAACAGATAAGCAGCCGCATCGAACGCTACAGTTTGCGCTGGCAGGGATTGCCGTTACAGCCCGATATCGGCATCAGCTTTTGTCATATAGTGCCGCCGGTAAGTAATTTACCAGGGCTGCTGGGACAGCTTAGTGAAATGGCTGAAATTTCTCTGCGTAGCCATCAGCCGGAAAGCTTGCAGCAGGACAACATTACCGCTCAGCGCCTGGTGAAAGAAAAGCTGGCGCTGCTGGATGAAGTTCAGCAGGCGCTGGATAACGAGCGCTTTGTGATGATGGCGCAGCGTATTGAGGGCTTACGCGGCGATGATTACCATGAGCTGCTGCTGAGGCTGGTGAATACGCAGGGAGAACAGCTGGCGCCTGAGCATTTTTTACCGATAGTGCAGGAGTTTGGTCTGACATGGGAAATGGATCGCTGGGTATTAAATCATGCGCTGAGCTTTATCGATAGCAGCCGGACGCGTTTGCCGGCGATGCGTTTTGCTATCAATATTCATGCCGCCAGCCTTTATCGTCCGCACTTTGTCAGCGAGCTGGAGCAGTTGCTTAAGCAGCATCAGGTTGAGCCGTGGCAACTGATTCTGGAAATCAGCGAGGCCGCCGGAAACAGGCACTTTTCAGCAGGCTATCGCACCATTAATTCCCTGCGTCGGTTGGGATGCCGCATTGCGATTGATAACTTCGGCGCGGGCTATGCCAGCTACCTGCAGTTGAAAACCCTGCAGGCTGATATGCTGAAAATTGACGGTAGCTTTATCCAGAATATGCTGCACAGCCCGCTGGACTATCAAATTATTGAATCTATCTGCCGCGTCGCCCGGCTGAAGCGGATGCAGATCGTGGCGGAGTGCGTTGAATCAGATGCGGTCGCGGCTGCGCTGCGCGGGCTGGGCATCGACTATTTACAGGGCTTCGCCATCAGCGAGCCGCAGCCGCTAACCACGCTGATAGAGAGCTGATTATTCTGCCGGCGCCTTTTTTGCCAGCAGCGTGGCGAATCGCAGGCTAATACGGTTGCCGTTCTCATCCGTTCTGTGCAGCTGACCAACATGCTCGTTATATTTGATAATCTGCCATTGGCGGTAGTAGTGGCTCAATTCACCTGATTTAAAGGTGAAAGGGAAGGGGATCGGGCAGGGATAATCGTCCGTATCCATCGCGGCGACAATCAGGTTATAGCCGTTTTTGACGGTGCTGGCCTGCATATCGGCAATCAGCTGCGGAATGGTTTCCGGCTGTAAAAACATCATCACGACGGTGGAAAGAATAAAATCATACGCGCCGTTAAAACGTACGCTGTTGAGATCGGTAACCTGCGTTTCAATGCCGCCGATCGCTTCGGCAGCAATGATCTGGTTCAGCCGCTCAATGCTTTGCGGATTTTTATCCCAGGCGGTGACCTCAAACCCTTTCATATTCAGCCACAGGCTGTTGCGTCCGCTGCCGCAGCCTACATCCAGCGCTTTGCCTGGCGTCAGGAAAGGTAACGCCGCCACCACTTCGGAGTGCGTGGCGGTAAGCTGATATTTTTCAGTAAAATAGTTATCCGGACGTATCGTCATCTTCTTTTTTCTGGTTGATGCGGGCGGAGGAAGCGCCGCCCGAATTCGCCGGCGTGCGTTACGCCTCTTCTTCTATCACTAGCTTCCAGCCGGTAACATCCTCCCAGTACGCCTGCTCACGCTCTAAATCGAGCTGGACCAGCGTATTCTGGCTGAAGTATCCGGCCGGGAAGCGCAGCGTCCAGTGCCCTTCGTTGGTGGTCAATGTCAGCCGCTCCGGGCGATTGGTCGCCTGGCGCTGATTATTCAGCAGCGTGCCAAGACGCAGCAAAAACACCAGCGGCAGGATCTGTTTCTTTTTAAACAGCGTAAAACGCGGCAGATCGTCACTCTTGATCGCTTTACGGTGATAGCGTACCAGCGTAGCCAGCAGCAACTGTTGATCCTGATTAAAACCGGGCAGGTTGGTGTTTTGCAGGATATAGGCCGAGTGGCGCTGCATACCGCTGTGGTTGATGGTTAAGCCAACTTCGTGCAGCAGTGCCGCCCACTGCAGCAGCGATGCGAGCTGAGGATTAGCCAGTCGGGGATTTTGATCGCGCCACTGTTGCCAGAGTTCATCGGTGGTTTCCAGCACGCGTCGCGCCTGATCGCTGTCGATATTGTAATGATTCGCCAGGCTCTGTGCGGTACGGCTACGAATATCCTGATGGCGGAAGCGGCCTTCCATCTCATACAGCACCCCTTCGCGCAGGGCGCCGTCGGAAAGACGCAGCTCGCGGATCGCCAGCGCATCAAATACGCCGCAAAGGATGGCCAGACCCGGCACAAATACCGCTTTCCGCTCTTCCGACAGGCCAGGCAGGCTCAGCGCGGCGAAGGATTTGTGCTTCATCACTTCGTCATACAGCCTTTCCAGCCGCTCCGGCGTCACCTGTTTCTCTTTTTCGCCCATCGCCTGCAGCACTTCGCAAGCAGCCTTGATGGTGCCGGAAGCGCCCAGCGCGTATTGCCAGCCGAGCAGCCGATATTGCCAGGCCAGCGTTTCCAGTTTTTGCGCCGCAGCCAGACGCGCGCGGCGGAAATTTTCCTGACTAATCACACCGCCGGGAAAATAGAGATTGGCGAAGCTGACGCAGCCCATACGGCGGCTCTCTACCAGCTTGGGTTCAAAATCTTCCCCGATTACCAGCTCGGTAGAGCCGCCGCCGATATCAATCACCAGCTTGCGGCCTTTTTCCGGCTGTGTATGCTCAACGCCCATAAAAATCAGGCGCGCCTCTTCATGACCAGAGATCACTTCAATCGGGTAGGGGATCACTTCCGCCGCGCGCCGCAGAAAATCTTCTGCATTAACCGCCTGGCGTAGCGTATGCGTACCGACAATGGTCACGTTCGAGGCGCTGAAGCCTTGCAGACGCTCAGCAAACAGCGCCAGACAGCTAAGTCCGCGCTGGATAGCCTCTTCGCTCAGCACGTTATCCGCGCCCAGCCCGTCCGCCAGGTGCACGCGCTGTTTCAGACGGCCCAGCACCTGCATTGCGCCATCCACCACGCGGGCAATGACCATGTGAAAGCTATTGGAACCGAGGTCAATAGCGGCAAATTCTTGCGGTCGTGGCATATTCTTATGGGATATCGGCATAGTGAGTTATTCAGGTTGTTCCAGAGATTTGATGTATTCGTAAATGGCCTGCTGCGCTCGCACCTTACGGCGGTTTCCACGCGGCACATAACGGTTACTCAGTTCTTTATCAATAATGCGGGCTTTTACAGTATCACTTAACAGGATGGCAATAATATCCAGCACGCGCTGTTTCAGAACAGGATCAAGGATGGCCACCGCCACTTCAATGCGGTAATCGATATTGCGCGTCATCCAGTCGGCGGAAGAGAGAAAGACTTTTTTATCACCGCCGTTATCAAAAATATAAACGCGATCGTGCTCCAGATAGCGGTCAACAATGCTGGTTACGCGAATATTGTCGCTGATCCCGTCAAGATTAGGGATCAGTGAACACATGCCGCGCACCAGCAGATTCACTTTCACGCCCACGCTGGAAGCGGTATACAAACGATCCACCAGACCTTTATCAACCAGGTTATTCACTTTCAGTGTAATCCCTGCCGGGATACCCTGCTGCGCGTTGGCAATTTCTTCATCAATCAGTTGATAGAGCATGCGGCGCGAGTTCTGCGGCGACACCATCAGATAATCAAAGCTTACCGGGCGATAGGGGTTTTCAATAAAGTTAAATACCCGGCGTACCTCATTGGTGATACGCGCATCGGCGGTAAGCAGGGAGTAGTCGGTATAAATGCGCGCGGTTTTTTCATTGAAATTACCGGTGCCGATATGGGCATAGCGCACAATTTCATCGCCTTCACGGCGCGAAATCAGGAACAGCTTGGCGTGAATTTTCAGGCCCGGCGCCGAGAAGATCACATGCACGCCCGCTTCGGTGAGGCGCTTGGCCCAGTGAATATTGGCCTCTTCATCAAAACGCGCCTGCAGCTCTACCACCACCGTCACTTTTTTGCCGTTATAGGCGGCGTGGATCATCGCATCAATAATGCGTGAGTTCTTCGCTACGCGATAAATATTGATCTTAATCGCCAGCACACTGGGATCGAATGACGCCTGACGCAGCAGCTCCAGCACATGTTCAAAGGTGTGGTAAGGATAATAAAGCAGCACGTCATGATTACGGATCGCATCGAAACCGTTGCGAAAGCCGTCGAACCAGATATGCCGTAGCTGCGGCATCGGCTTGTTCACCAGATTGGTTTTGCCCACGTTCGGAAAGCTGATGAAATCTTTGAAATTATGATAACGCCCACCCGGGACGATAGAGTCGTAATTAGAGATATTCAGCTTATTACGCAGCAGCTCAACCATCGCATTGGGCATATCGCGCTGATAAACAAAGCGCACAGGCTCGGCGGTAAGACGCTGTTTGAGGCTGGAGGACATCAGTTCCAGCAGGCTCGATTCCATTTCGGTAACCAGATCGTACTCGGCGTCACGCGTCATTTTCATGGAGTAGGCGTTAAGCGCGTCGTAGTCAAAAAAGCCTTTGAAAATATCGTCCAGGCA
Organism: Pantoea sp. FN0307; assembly: GCF_050113815.1. Taxonomy (NCBI): domain Bacteria; kingdom Pseudomonadati; phylum Pseudomonadota; class Gammaproteobacteria; order Enterobacterales; family Erwiniaceae; genus Pantoea; species Pantoea sp. FN0307. The sequence continues at coordinate 223,826 of NZ_JBNJSO010000001.1, forward strand.
GTAACGCAAAATGTTATCCAACAGGATCATCGGCTTGCGGCGGCGTGGCGACTCTGCAGGCAGATTAACAAAGCGCGGCACTTTATCAGAGGGGATTTCCAGCAGGGCATAGCGGATATCTTCGCCGCGAATAATCTCCACCGCCAGATAGGTGTAATCATCCTTCAGGAACTCAATCAGATCGGTATCGTGATTTATCAGAATCGGCGTCACATGCTGGCGCAGCTCATGCTTAAAGTAGTGACGCAGCCAGCTTTGCTGATTAGGCGACAGCTGCCGTTCGTTAATCAGGAAGATCTGATTACGCGCCATCTCCAGCAGCAGATCGTTATATAAACCATCGAACTCCTGATCGGCCCGCAGGACGCGCTGCTGAATTTTCTTTAGCAGATGACGCGGCGTGTTGGGTGACCCCTGTTCCTCGCCAATCAAAATGCGCCGCTTCAGGTCGGCAAAGCGCACCTTATAAAACTCTTCCAGGTTATTCGAATAAATGCCCAGAAAGCGCATGCGCTCGATCAGCGGGTTAGTCTTGTCTGCGGCTTCCTGCAGTACGCGTTCATTAAAGGATAACCAGCTCAGTTCTTTTTCTATGTAAAGCTTTTCCTGACCCATTATGGCTCCGTTGTGCTGATTTGAGACGAGGGTATCCAGTTTCCGATTTCATTATGGCGAGAGTATGGCAGCAATGTCTAACCTCAATGGTTGTCATATCAGAGAGCTACGGGCAACATAGCGGCTTCAATACAAGGAATCCGCAGGCACGATGATCGATAACCATATTCCCGTCAACTACAGCAACCGTACCCGGCGTTATGTTGACCGCCTGACCGCGCGTGCGATCGCTGCCTGTGGCGTCAGCGTGCTGCTGGTCATGATGCTGCTGTTTGTCTGGCTGCTGTGGGTAGTAATGCCACTGTTTGCCACGCCGTCCATGCAGGCGGGGCCGTCGCAGCCCGAGCTTTCGGCACAGCCTGCCGTCGCGCTGGGTGTTAATCAGGGCTGGGGCTGGCGTATCGATAGCCAGGGCGAAGGCCGCTTTTTTCCGCTGAACGGCGCTGCGCCTGAGCCATCTTTACAGCTGGCACGCGGGCCGGTAGTAAGCGCGGCGACCGCCGATAACAGCAGCCTACTGCTGTTACAGCCCGATGGCAATTTCCGACTGGTCCAACCTGACTTTAGCGCGGCGGACGCGATGCCGAACTGGAAGTTTCCGCTGGGCGATGGCGTTTTTGACAGCGGCGGCAGTGGCTTTACCCTGGCGGCCCTGGCAGCCAGCGGCGCGCAGCAGTGGCTGGCGGCGCTCAGCGATGGGCAGCATATCCGGCTGCTGCGCTTACAGGCCGGGCAGCCGATGCAGAGCGATATGCTGGCCAGCGGGCCAGTTAATCAGCTGTTACTGACGCCCAACGGCTCGTTGCTGTTTGCCACCAGCGAGCACAGCTTACGCGTCTGGCAGATAAACGGCCAACAGGTCACGCTACGCGATACCTTTCCGCTGACGCATCCACCACGCCAGATGGCTTTGCTGAGCGGCGGGCGTTCGCTGTTGCTGGCTGACGAACGCGGCATCAGCCAGTGGTTTGATGTTGCCGATGAGCGAGGCGTACATCTGCATCGTATCCGCGATTTTGCTGGCGCGCGCGCGCAGCAACAGCTGATTACCGAGCCGCAGCGCCGGGTGTTTGCCACCATCAGCGCCGCTGGCGAACTTCAGATGTTCGCCAGCAAGCGAGAGGGCGTTTTTTTTCGCCACGCGCTGGGCGAGGGCGTACAGCAGGCGCAATTTGCGCCGTCGGGCGATGGGTTGCTGATCGAACGCACTGACGGCTGGCAATACTGGCGCATCGACAATCCCTGGCCCGATATCAGCCTGAAAAACCTGTGGCAAAAAGTCTGGTATGAAAACTATCCGCAGCCGGACTGGGTCTGGCAATCGACGGCGGTTGACGATCCTTATCAGGCGAAATTCAGTCTGGTGCCGATGGTGGCGGGTACGCTGAAGGCGGCTGCGTTGGCGATGCTGTTTGCCACGCCGCTGGCGCTGGCCGCGGCTATCTACACCGCCTGGTTTATGTCGCCGGCGCTACGTCGCTGGATCAAACCGGCGATGGAGATGATGGGCGCGCTGCCCAGCGTGGTGGTTGGCCTGTTCGCCAGCCTGTGGCTGGCGCCGCAGATTGCCGCCCGGCTTTCCGGCGTGCTGCTATTGCCTATTGCCCTGGCGGCGACATTGCTGCTGTGTGGGCCATTACTGAAGCGTCTGCCGTCGCGCTGGCGGCTGCTGGATGCGCCGGGGCGCGAGGTTTGGCTGCTGGTGCCGCTGCTGCTGCTGGTAAGTGCGCTCTCGCTGTGGCTGATGCCGCTGGCTGATACCGCGCTATGGGGCAAACCGCTGGCGGAGCGGCTGCCGGGCGGCTACGAGCAGCGTAACCTCCTGATCGCCGCGTTGGCGATGGGCTTTGCACTGGTGCCGCTGATTTTTACCCTGGCGGAAGATGCCATTTTCAGCGTTCCGGCTGCGCTGGGGCAGGGGTCGCTGGCGCTGGGTGCCACGGCGTGGCAAACCCTGTCACGCGTGATTTTGCCCAGCGCTGCCTCGGGAATTTTTGCCGCATTGATGATTGGCTTTGGTCGGGCGGTAGGAGAAACCATGATTGTATTGATGGCCACCGGCAATACGCCGGTGACCGAAGGCGGCCTGTTTCACGGCGTGCGTGCGCTTTCCGCCAATATTGCCGTTGAGATGCCGGAAGCGGCGGCAGGCAGCGCGCATTATCGCATCCTGTTTCTCAGCGCGCTGGTGCTGTTGGTGTTTACGCTGATATTGAATACGCTGGCGGAAGTGGTGCGACAGCGCTTGCGTCGTCGTTATGGTCAGCATGAGGGGCAGGGATGAGTGCGCTAACGCAAAACGATCGCTGGCGCTGGCTGACGGCAGGCGCAGTAACCTTTAGCCTGCTGGCGTTTCTGCTGCTGTTACTGCTGCTGGCCTGGCAGGGGCTGCGCCATTTTTGGCCGCAGCCGGTTACACTGTTTACGCTGGCCCAGCCCGCCGCCGGAGAGGCGCAGCTGTTGGGCGAAGTGGTGAGTACCCAGCGCCTGTCGCGTCAGCAGCTGATTGATGCCGGTCTGCCGCAGGCGCAGCAGTTGCCGGAGCAGGTTACGCGCTACTTAATTAAAACCGGTAACCGCGACGTCTCCGCCTCTGATTTCCGCACGCTGCTGGAAAGTGATATTCAGCGCCGCGAACAGCCGCCGGAGGTGCTGGTGCTACAGCGGCGCGTGGGCGGCGATGCGCTGGGCTGGTTTGCCGGTCTCTATGAGAATCAGCAGCCGCTTACGGCGCAGAATATGCAACGCGCCCTGCAGGAGCGCCTGCAGCAAACGCATCAGTTGCTGGAGCAGGCTGAGCGCATCCGCCGTCATGAAATGGCGCATATCACGGCGCAGCTTGAGGCACTGGAAACCGAAGCGTTAGAGCTGAAGGCCAGCGGCAATGATAATGAGCAGAAAAGATCGATGCTGATGGCGAATCGTGTGGAACTGCAGCGGCAGTTTGTGGGGCAGGCGGAGCGGCGTGCTTCACTGTTACAGGAGAGCGCGCGTAATACGCTGATGCTGCGTGATGCGAACGGCCAGCTGCACCGCATTCCCCTGGCGCAAATCCGTGACGCCTGGTATCCCAACGCCATGACGCTTGTTCAAAAATGGCAGCACTTTTTGCAGCAGCTGTGGCATTTCGTTGCCGTTTCGTCGGATGATTCCCCGGGCGAGGGCAGTGCTTTCCCGGCTATTTTCGGCACTGTGCTGATGGTGTTGTTGATGTCGGTGGTGGTGATGCCGCTGGGGGTGGTGGCCGCCGTCTGGCTGCATGAGTATGCCGATCGGCATGCGTTAACCCGGCTGGTGCGTATTGCGGTGGTTAACCTGGCGGGCGTACCGTCGATTGTTTATGGCGTGTTTGGTCTTGGGTTTTACGTCTGGCTGATTGGCGGCACGATTGATCAGCTTTTTTACGCGACATCACTGCCTAATCCGACCTTTGGTACGCCGGGTCTGCTGTGGGCGTCGCTAACGCTGGCATTGTTGACCTTGCCGGTGGTGATTGTTGCGACCGAAGAGGGACTGTCGCGCATTCCTGCCAGCCTGCGCCACGGCTCGCTGGCGCTGGGCGCGACCCGCGCGGAAACGCTGTGGCACGTTACCCTGCCGCTGGCGCTGCCCGCCATGCTAACCGGATTGATTCTCGCCGTGGCACGTGCGGCGGGCGAAACGGCACCGCTGATGCTGGTGGGCGTGGTGAAAATGGCCCCGGAACTACCGGTAGACGGCGTTTTCCCTTACCTGCATCTTGATCGTAAGTTTATGCATCTGGGCTTTCAGATTTACGATCTGGCATTTCAAAGTCCCAACGCCGAGGCCGATCGTCCGTTGGTATATGCCACGGCGTTGCTGCTGGTGACCATTATTCTTGGCTTAAATCTTACGGCGATGGCCTTACGCCATCGTCTGCGCGAGCGTTACCGCTCGCTGGTGCAATAACGGTGAGGACCATGACCGCTGAAATCGACACTGCGCTAACCATCAATAATCTTTCGCTGTGGTATGGCGACAAACAGGCGCTGGATACCGTTAGCCTGCAGATCCCGAAAAATCGCATTACCGCTCTTATTGGCCCTTCTGGCTGTGGTAAATCCACGCTGCTGCGCTGCCTTAACCGCATGAACGATGTGATTGATAACTGTCGCGTTGAGGGCGAGGTTCTGCTCGATCGGCGTAATATCCTCGAGCGCGGCGGCGATCTCTCGGCGCTGCGGCGGCGCGTCGGCATGGTTTTTCAGCGACCCAATCCGTTCCCCAAATCGATTTATGAAAATGTGGTTTACGGTTTACGTCTGCAAGGCGTGCGCGATCGACGTATTTTAAACGAGGCGGTGGAGCGGGCGCTGCGCGCTGCGGCGCTGTGGCCTGAGGTGAAGGATAGCCTGCGGCAAAATGCGCTGACGCTCTCCAGCGGCCAGCAGCAGCGGCTGGTGATTGCGCGCGCCATTGCTATTGAGCCGGAAGTGCTGCTGCTGGACGAGCCGACGTCTGCGCTGGACCCGATCTCCACGCTGGTGATTGAAGAGCTAATGACCACGCTGAAGCAGCATTTCACGCTGATTCTGGTAACGCATAACATGCAGCAGGCGGCACGCGTCTCTGACTACACCGCTTTTATGCACCAGGGAAAGATGGTGGAGTTTGCTGATACCGATACGCTGTTTACCACGCCACGACAGCGACGCACCGAGGATTATATAACCGGGCGTTTTGGCTGAAAAAGAACAGAGCCAGCAGGCTGGCTCTGGAAGATGATTTACGCACGCAAGGCGCAAGAAACTAATCGCCCGCGTAGCCCTGGGGCGGAAGTGGGTTGCCATCAAGCCAGGCGGTGTTATCACGCATCACTAAGCGGCCCTCAACGAACCAGTTAATTACCAGCGGATAGATCGCATGTTCCTGATGCTGTACGCGCGCGGTGACCTCTTCTTCGCTGTCGCCGCTGAACACCGGCACGCTGGCCTGTAGAATCACCGGGCCGCCGTCCAGCTGGTCAGTAACAAAATGCACCGAAGTACCATGTTCGCTGTCGCCGTTGGCGATGGCCTGGCGGTGCGTATGCAAGCCCGGATATTTTGGCAGCAGAGAAGGGTGGATATTCAGCAGTCGATCCTGATAGCGCGCGACAAAAACCGGGCTAAGGATACGCATATAGCCCGCCAGCACGACCAGATCGGGCGCATATGCATCGATTTCGCGGATCAGCTGGCGATCAAAATCTTCACGGCTTTCATAAGCGGATGCGGAAAGCGCATGGGCGGCAACGCCCGCGCTGCGGGCGCGCTCAAGGCCAAACGCGTTGGCCTTATTACTGAAAACCGCCGCCACGCGAGCGTTGATCCGGCCCTGCTGACAGGCATCGAGAATCGCCTGCAAATTACTGCCGTTACCCGATATCAGCACGACCAGCCGTTTCATTTGATAACCACACGCTCTTCTGCGTCAGAGGCGCTAATCACGCCAATTTTCCACGCCTGTTCGCCTGCGGCGTTCATCAGCTCAACCGCTTTATCCGCTTCAGCAGCGCTTACCGCAATCACCATGCCGACGCCGCAGTTAAAGGTGCGGTACATCTCATGACGACTGACGTTGCCCGCCTGCTGCAGCCAGTTAAAGACTGCCGGCCATTGCCAGCTGGCTTCATCAATCACTGCCTGAGTGTTTTCCGGCAGCACGCGCGGAATATTTTCCCAGAAGCCGCCACCGGTGAGGTGGGCGATGGCATGCACATCGATCTGCTCAATCAGGTTAAGAATATTTTTAACGTAGATGCGCGTCGGTGCCAGCAGATGATCGGCCAGCGGCTTGCCGTCGAGCTGTTTGCTTAACGGATCGGTCTGGCTGACTTCAAGAATTTTGCGTACCAGGGAGTAGCCGTTAGAGTGCGGGCCGCTGGAAGCGAGGGCGATCAGCACGTCGCCATCCTGCACTTTGCTGCCGTCAATGATTTCTGACTTTTCCACCACGCCGACGCAAAAACCTGCCACATCGTAATCTTCACCGTGGTACATGCCTGGCATCTCTGCGGTTTCACCGCCAACCAGCGCGCAGCCCGACTGTAGACACCCTTCAGCGATCCCGCTGATAACGGCGGAAGCGGTATCGACATCCAGCTTGCCGGTGGCGTAGTAATCAAGGAAGAACAGCGGTTCAGCGCCCTGGACCACCAGATCGTTAACGCACATGGCGACCAGATCGATGCCGATGGTGTCGTGGCGCTGCAGATCCATCGCCAGACGCAGCTTGGTGCCGACGCCGTCAGTGCCGGAAACCAGCACCGGCTCGCGATATTTTTGCGGCAGCGCACAAAGCGCGCCGAAACCGCCGAGGCCACCCATTACTTCCGGACGACGGGTCTTTTTCACCACGCCTTTAATACGATCGACTAACGCGTTGCCTGCATCAATATCAACGCCGGCGTCTTTATAGCTGAGAGAGGTCTTGTCGGTCAAAGCGGTTTCCCCACGCGGTTTTGCGGTTTGAATTAAAGCGGCGCAATTCTAACAGCGCAGGCAAACGTTTGCGAGACCAGCGTTGCAGATTCTTTATTTTAGATGATGCTTAACAGAGCGCGGAGGTTTTGCTGTTTATTGCCCGATCGCATATGGCGCAGCAGGCAAAAGGCGGTATAATCCGGCGATTTTTTTTTCCGCTCAACACTCCGGGAGTACAACAATGAAGATCGTGGAAGTCAAACACCCGCTCGTCAAACATAAACTGGGCCTGATGCGTGAGCAAGACATTAGCACCAAGCGCTTTCGCGAACTGGCATCTGAAGTGGGGAGTTTGCTGACCTACGAAGCCACCGCCGATCTGGAAACAGAGAAAGTAACCATTGAAGGCTGGAATGGTCCGGTAGAAATCGACCAGATCAAAGGCAAGAAAATCACCGTTGTCCCGATTCTGCGTGCCGGTCTCGGCATGATGGAAGGGGTGCTGGAGCATGTGCCAAGCGCGCGCATCAGCGTGGTAGGCGTTTATCGTGATGAAGAGACGCTGGAGCCGGTACCTTATTTCCAGAAGCTGGTTTCTAACATCGAAGAGCGCATGGCGTTGGTAGTCGATCCCATGCTGGCCACCGGTGGCTCAATGATTGCGACGATCGATCTGCTGAAAAAAGCGGGCTGTAACTCAATCAAGGTGCTGGTATTAGTGGCTGCGCCGGAAGGTATCGCCGCGCTGGAAAAAGCGCACCCGGACGTTGAGCTCTATACCGCCTCTATCGATCGCGGCCTGAACGAGAAAGGCTACATTATCCCCGGTCTTGGTGACGCGGGCGATAAGATTTTCGGAACCAAATAACGATTCAGCCGACCGCAGAGTCGGCTTTTTTCTGCCAAAAAACAGCCCAGAGGGATACTCCATGACTCGTCGCGCGATTGGCGTTAGCGAACGCCCACCGCTACTGCAAACGATACCGCTCAGTTTTCAGCATCTGTTCGCGATGTTTGGCGCTACGGTGCTGGTGCCGGTTCTGTTTCATATCAATCCGGCTACGGTGTTGTTGTTTAACGGCGTCGGTACCTTGCTCTATCTCTTTATCTGTAAAGGAAAAATTCCCGCCTACTTAGGCTCCAGCTTTGCTTTTATCTCGCCGGTGCTGCTACTGCTGCCGCTTGGTTATGAGGTGGCGCTGGGCGGTTTTATCCTGTGCGGCGTGCTGTTTTGTCTGGTGGCGCTGATTGTGAAAAAAGCCGGCACCGGCTGGCTGGATGTGATGTTTCCTCCGGCAGCGATGGGCGCGATTGTCGCCGTTATCGGGCTTGAGCTGGCGGGTGTTGCAGCAAATATGGCCGGCCTGCTACCTGCCAGCGGCGCGACGGTCGATAGCACTGCGGTAACCATTTCGCTGGTGACGCTGGCGGTCACCGTGTTTGGTTCGGTGCTGTTTCGCGGTTTTCTCGCCATCATTCCAATTCTGATCGGCGTACTGGCAGGCTATCTGCTGTCGTGGGCGATGGGCATTGTAGACTGGAGCGGAGTAGAGGCTGCTCCGTGGTTCGCGCTGCCGACTTTTTATACGCCGCGCTTCGAATGGTATGCGATGCTGACGATTATCCCGGCTGCGCTGGTGGTTATCGCCGAGCATATCGGGCATCTGGTGGTCACGGCGAATATCGTGAAAAAAGATCTGATTCGCGATCCAGGGCTGCATCGCTCAATGTTCGCCAACGGTTTCTCAACCATTATTTCCGGCTTTTTCGGCTCAACGCCGAACACCACTTACGGTGAGAATATCGGGGTGATGGCAATTACCCGCGTGTACAGTACCTGGGTTATCGGCGGCGCGGCGATTATCGCTATTCTGCTCTCCTGCATCGGCAAGCTGGCAGCGGCAATTCAGGCGATTCCGGTGCCGGTAATGGGTGGGGTTTCGCTACTGCTGTATGGCGTAATCGGCGCATCCGGTATTCGCGTACTGATTGAATCAAAAGTGGACTATAACAAGGCGCAGAACCTGATCCTGACCTCGGTGATTTTGATTATCGGCGTTAGCGGGGCGAAGGTACATATCGGCGCGGCTGAACTGAAAGGTATGGCGCTGGCAACGATAGTTGGCGTGGCGCTGAGCCTGATTTTTAAAGTGATTAACGTGCTGCGCCCGGAAGAAGTCATTCTGGACGCGCCGGATAAATCGCCGGAGTAAAATCTACAAGCAGAAAAGGCGCCTCAGGGCGCCTTTTCTATCGCTGCTGCCGATGCCACGGCTCTCATTCAGCGACCTGGAAAAAATCGCATTCTGAATGCCAAACCAGCCCAGCAGGCTGATAGCGATAATCAGACCTGTCAGCACTGAACCCAGACGGCCTTTATCATGAAAAGGGGCCGTGAGAGTTTCAGATAAACTGAATGCTTTTTTCAGGCAGGCGATAAGGAATATAACTATCAAGCTGTGCGTGAGAACAATATTCTTCTAACTGAGCAAAAGAATGTACATCCGCTTTTTGATAGATGTTATAAATACGCTTTTGAATGGTTTTACGGTTGGCATTATATATTTTGGCTATCTCCTTAACGGAAAGTCGCTGCAGCATAAAAAAAATAATATCCAGCTCCGACTGGTTAAATAAGTCACTGGAAACGTCGGTGATTAATACGCTGGGCTTCTGCTGATTAATCTATTTATGTGGCGTCAGGTAAACTTTACCGAACCAGTAATGGGTTTCGATTACTGTGGTTTGGCCGCGCGTTCTCGCCTCTTTTTCCGCCTACAACATCAGCTGACGGCCAAAGCCACGGGCGCGATAATCATCACTCACCCAGAGATATTGCACCTCCAGTCCGCCCCACCAGGTGCAGGCGACCAGACCGCCGGCATTATCGTTCAGTTCAATGCATGAACCGCCAAATAAAATAAAGATTTTTTAGTGAGTAAGACATTTTACTGATTGCCAACATCAGGAAATTTCATTTTCTTTTACCGCAGAGACGGCCCGCAATGCTGTGGGGCAGCCTAATGCTGCGATTTCATTTCATGTGAAAAGATGTGTTAAACTACTGCGGTTTTTAGCCCGTTCACGCTTGAGGTGCTTCTGAACACGCCGGCACAACTTTCACTGCCACTCTATTTACCGGATGACGAAACTTTCGCCAGTTTCTGGCCGGGAGAAAATTCGTCCCTGCTGGCTGCACTGAAAGGCGCTTTAGCGCAGGAACATGGCAGTTATCTCTATTTCTGGTCACGCCAGGGTGGCGGACGCAGCCATCTGCTACATGCCGCCTGTGCTGAAATGTCAACGCGCGGCGATGCCGTTGGCTATGTTCCGCTTGATAAACGTACCTGGTTCGTGCCGGAAGTCCTGGATGGCATGGAACAGCTTGCGCTGGTTTGCATCGATAATATCGAATGCATTGCCGGAGAAGATGAGTGGGAGATGGCGATCTTCGATCTCTATAACCGCATTCTGGAAACCGGAAAAACGCGTCTGCTGATCACCGGCGATCGCCCGCCGCGCCAGCTTAATCTTAAGCTGCCAGATCTCGCTTCACGCCTCGACTGGGGCCAAATCTATAAATTACAGCCGCTCTCGGATGAGGATAAGTTGCAGGCGCTACAGCTACGCGCCAGCCTGCGAGGTTTCGAGCTGCCGGAAGATGTGGGGCGTTTTCTGCTAAAGCGACTGGATCGTGAGATGCGTACGCTATTTACCACGCTGGATCGTCTCGATCGGGCTTCCATTAGCGCCCAGCGTAAGCTCACTATTCCGTTTGTGAAGGAAATTCTGGCGCTGTAGGATGATTAACGCCCTTTTTGATATTGCCCGAAGCGCAGCTGTAGCTGACGCAGCTGATCGATACGGGCGTCATAGCGCGCCTGCGTCAAACTGCCCAGCGTCACCTGCGCGCTGGCGCTGCTCAGCGTGGTGATCGCCTGATCTAACTGACCGGTTAACGCCAGCCCCTCTGCACGCGCCGACAGCTCCTCATCACGTCGGTTTTGTGCCGCCGACGCCTGCGCCAGCAGATCCCAACCGTTAGTATCGTCAGGATGCGCCCAGGTATAGCGATTCAGGATGCGGCTGGCTGCCGCAGGCTGTTTGGCCTCCAGGAGCGCATTCGCCAGGTTAAGCTGTAACACCGGGTCGTTACTGCTGGCTTTCTGCGCCATCAGACGCTTTACTGCCGCTTGCGGCTGATTCAGGCCTAAATCAATATCGGTCATGATATCCAGATACCAGACGTTGCCAGGATCTTTTGCCAGTAGCGGCTCGATAATCTTCTTTGCATTAGCAAAGCTTTTGGCTTCCAGGAACAACAGCGCTCTGCCGTATTGCGCAGCCTGCTGCTGACGTGCATTGCCTTTCGACCACTCTTCCAGCAAATCTTCGCCCAGCTGATTCTGCCCGGTAGCATACATGCCCAGCGCGCGGGCTTTCGCCATGTAGTAATCCTGCGAAGACTGCACCACTACCGGACGCATCTGGCTGGCCCGATTACGGGCATCGGCCAGACGGCTGTCCGGCAGCGGGTGCGTCAGCAGAATTTCCGGCGGCTTAAAGGCGAAACGGGACTGATCCGCCAGCTTCTGTAAAAAATTGGGCATCGCCTGCGGATCGAAACCTGCACGCTGCAAAACCTGAATACCGATCCGATCCGCTTCCTGTTCGTTGTTCTGCGTAAATGAGATCACCCCCTGCCGCGTGCCCGCCAGAGTACCGGCTAAACCCGCCATACCCGCCTGTGGATTAGCCATTGCCAGCAGAATTGAACCCAGCGCACCCACCCAGGTGAGCGGGGCGTTACGCTGCTGCTCTTCCATCGCACGCGCCAGATGACGCTGAGTCACGTGCGAAATTTCGTGCGCCAATACCGAGGCGAGCTGACTTTCATTGTCGCTGGTACGGAACAGGGCTGAATGCAGCACAACGTTACCGCCAAAGAAGGCGAAGGCGTTTATTTCATCATTGCGGATCAGGTAGAAATAAAAAGGCGTGCGCACTGAATTGGCGTGCGCGACCAGCCGCACGCCAAGCTGATTAATGTACTGGTTAAGCAGGGGATCGTTGATCAGCGGTGCGCTGGCCCGCAGCTGGCGGACGTAAAAATCGCCCATTTGCAGTTCCTGATTGATCGATAACGTACCGCCTGCGGTGGTGCCAATATCGGGAAGCGTATCAGCGACGTCGGCCTGGGAAGGAAGCACGTTGCCAGCCAGCAGCGTGATCATGAGTGAAGCGATCACAGTTTTCTTCAAGCGATTAAACATACATCTTCCCCAGGGCAAAGAGTAACGTTTCGACCGATCCCGGTCCTGATAGTTCATATTCCAGCGCAGCAGCCACGCTCAGGGCGTTATCTTAGCGAGGTAAACTGCATAATGAAATGGCTGTTTAAGCCTGATGCCATAAGGGAAAAACAGTGAGTCAGGTCACGGTGGAAGTTCAAAGTTGTGTAAACTTATTCAGAGAAACTGAAAGTGGCATGAGATTTGATTAAGCATCTTCTGAAAATCAGTTGTTGATAATGTAGAGGGATTTTTAAAATCGTTAATAACACTGATGGTATGGTTAAAAACGGTCTCTGCTGTGGATTTTAGAATGGTCTTGTTGATAGGTTTATTTCAACAAAAAAGGATGAGATTAAGGTCCAGGGATAATTAAAGAAAGCGCACCATTACCTGTTTTTCTTTGTTTGTTTTCTGTTTTATATCGGATCGCTTTGAGGGGGGCTTCTTGTAAGGTAATTCTTAAGACTCCGTTCCGGGGATTAAATGGCATTAATTAACGAAAAATAAAGAAAACAACGATGATTGTTGTGGGTTATTTTTTCTTGTTGAAAGTACTTCGATAATGTCGCTGCGTAACCTGTATTTCCCTGCTAAGACTCTGTGATATAGATAAAAAAGGCCGCTAAGAGATAGAGGTGGAGATTCCCTCCTGGCGCCGCTGAATATTCATCGGAGAGCAAAAAAAATGCGTTATGCAGTTAAGGGTTTTTTGTTGGCTTCTCTGCCAGACGCAGGCGGGGCGGGAGTTTATTTAGCGGCAGGGTTCAGCAATAAAATTATGTGGCAAATAAAACGCAGTAACAGATCGCGAGCGTCTCTCGGATGAGATATTTCTTATCTTATCGAAGGGCGCTTGTTCGCCTGAAAATCGGGAAAAGGTTCTGCTGCAAATATAATACTTTCAGTTTTCTATGACTAACATCCTCTTTTAAAGGAGTGCTTTTTTATGCGTCCCGTAACTTATATCGTCGTGGCGGCTCTGGCCGGTTTTGTCGGCGGTAATGTGCTTCAGGCACCACAGCTCTATGACAAAGTCACTAACCATATCGCTAACAGCAAAAGCGAGCCGGAAGGCTTCTGGTCAACGCCAGCTATCGCTAACTATGGCAAAATTCATTACGTGGATACGCCCGCTTATAATCCGCGTAATGATGCTAACCTCAGCAATAAGATCGTCTTTCAGCTTAATAAAAACGACGGTGACATCAAGGATCCGCACCTGGGCCTGGAGCGCGTCGCGCGCGTTGTTAACCTCTATTATGCGGCAGGTATTCCGCTGAATAAGCTTAACTTTGTGGTATCAATGAACGGCGATGCCGTGATTGCCGGGCTGAATAATGAAGAATTCCATAAAGCTTACGGTATCGATAACCCCAATCTTAAGTTGATCAGCGAGCTGGAAAAGGCGGGCGTAAAAGTCACGGTTTGCGATCAGTCGGTGGCCTTCCATCATATTGATCGTGAGTGGATTGATAAATCAGTGACCCATACTATTTCCAGCGGGACAACCGTTGCCACGCTGCAAAATCAGGGTTATGCGCTGTTAATGCTCTGATTATATATCTTTTTCTCTCTCTGTTGCGCTATCCAAAATGACACCGCCAGTGGCGGTGTCATTTTTTGCATTTTCACCCAGCTTATTCCTTTCCTGCTGCTCAGGCTTACTTACCAAACTAAGAAAAATCTTAATAAACTGCGCTGAGTCGTTTTTCTGTCTGCTCAATCCATGTACAATTGAGACGTGCATCTCACCAGGGCACCTGTAGCACGATAAGTATTGATAATAAAAGCACCACAAGGCGCAAAAGAAATGATAAACACAATGGAGGCGAATCCATGTTAAGGCTGCCAAGGCCGAAAACGGATTTGCGGACGCTTATTACCCTGCTGGCTGTGGCCAGTATCGTTATTACCCTTGCTAATTCCTTGTACGCCGCCTGGCGCGTTCAGCGTGAACAACTGATCACTAATACGCTGGAGGCGAACCGGGTTTATGCTGCCAAACTGGCTGCCTCGACCGGGCAGTTTTTTCAGCAGGCTCAGTCACAGCTGGCCTGGAGCGCTACCGAGCTTAGCGAGCGCTTTGATGATGAAGCGCTGTTACAGAAAGAGGTTGAGCGTCTTCGGCAGCAAACCAACAGCTTTAATTCGGTGGTGGTTGTTGATGCCGCCGGTTGGGTGCGCGCAATCTCACCTGAGTCGTTGACGTTGAAGGGCACGCAGTTGCATACCGACAGCGCGCGTGAAGCGCTGGCGCGGCGCACCGCGTTGATTGGGCAGCCCAGCCTTTCGGCGGCAAATAACCTGATCGTGTTTGTTTCCCGCCCGGTTTGGTCTGCGGCCGGCAGCTACCTTGGGTACATTGGCGGCACCATTTACCTGAAGCGTAAAAGCATTCTGCATGAACTGCTGCTTAGTCAGTTTTACCGTGACGGAACGCAACTTTATGTGCTGGATCGCAATAACCGCGTGCTTTATCACCAGAATGGTCAGATGGTTGGGAAGAAAATTGCGCCGCTGCTGCATCAGGATGCGATCGCCTATGCCAGCAGCGGCTATCAGGAAGTTACCGATGAGCGGGGCGTGCCAATGCTGGCGGGCTACGCGCACGTGCCGGACTCCGACTGGACTATTCTGGTGCTCAAGCAAACCAGCGTGACGCTGGCACCGCTTAGCAGCCTGTTGTTTCAGGTCATACAGCATTCGCTGCCGCTGGCGCTGATAACCCTGGCAGCAGCCTGGCTGCTGGCGCGGCTGATCGCCATGCCGCTGTGGCAGCTGGCGCGTAAAGCGGGCCAAATGGATGAGCAGGATGCCGCCATGGAAATTAGCCGTATCCGCTCCTGGTATTTTGAAGCATCGCAAATCAAGCGGGCACTGCTTTCCGGTATCGGGCTAATGCAAACCAAGATCGGCCAGCTGAAATCTGAGGCGCAAACCGATCCGCTGACGCAGTTGCTTAACCGCCGTGGCCTGCAGGCGGTGCTGGACTACCTTGCCACCACGCGCCAGCCTTTTGCCGTGCTGGCGCTCGACATCGATCATTTCAAGCAGGTTAATGATACCTGGGGACATGGTGCTGGCGACCGGGTTATCCAGCAGGTGGCGCAACAACTGAAAAGCTATGCACGGCAAACGGACGTAGCCTGCCGCAGCGGCGGTGAAGAGTTTTTAATGATCCTGCCGGGAGTCGATCATGACACGGCGATGAAGATGGCGGAACGCTTACGCCAGGCGACGCAGCGTCAGGCGATCGATCCGGTTGGTGAGGTGACGCTGTCGATTGGGGTCAGCTGCTGGTTATCCGATCGCGAGGCGATTTCATCCTGTTTCCGGCGCGCCGATGAGGCGTTGTATCGCGCTAAGCGCGGCGGTAGAAACCGTGTGATTGCCGCAGCGGCGCAATCAGAGAACGAGACGCCGCTCTATGAAAGCTAACGCTTAAGGTTGTTCTGTTTTCTGCCGCGCATTTCAGTACAATCGTCAGCCTTGTTGATACGGGAAGGATACGCCGTGCTGGCTCTTTTGATTCAATGGTATCGCCGTCGCTTTAGCGATCCGGAGGCGATTGCCCTGCTGGTAATATTGCTGGCAGCTTTTTTTATCCTGTTTTTTTTCAGTGACTTGCTGGCGCCGCTGCTGGTGGCGCTGGTAATGGCTTATCTGCTGGAGTGGCCTACAGTGCGTCTGGAGCGGCTGGGCTGTTCCCGCAGCTGGGCCACCACCATTGTGCTGGCGTTCTTTGTAGGCATTCTGTTGCTTTTTGTGCTGGTGGTCGCGCCGGTTGCCTGGCAGCAGGGCATCCATTTAGTGCGTGACATGCCGAATATGCTGAATAAGCTTTATACCTTCTCTGCCGGACTGCCGGCACGGTTTCCGGCGCTGGCCGATGCCGGTATCGTTGATATTGTGATCGAGAATTTGCGAAGCCGACTGTCAGGCGTTGGCGAGTCAGTAGTGAAATATTCGCTGGCTTCGCTGGTGGGCTTGATGACGCTGGCAATCTATCTGGTGCTGGTGCCGCTAATGCTCTTTTTCCTGCTAAAGGATAAGCAGCAGATGCTGAATGCGGTGCGCCGTGTGCTGCCGCGCAATCGCGGTCTGGCGGGGCAGGTCTGGAGCGAGATGAATCAGCAGATCACCAACTATATTCGCGGCAAAGTGCTGGAAATGGTGGTGGTCGGTGTCGCGACCTGGATCGCTTTTCTGGTGCTGGGGCTGAATTACGCGCTGCTGCTGGCGGTATTGGTTGGGCTGTCGGTGCTGATCCCTTATATCGGTGCGCTGGCGGTTACCCTGCCGGTGATCTGCGTGGGGCTTTTTCAGTGGGGGCTGGGCAGCGATTTCTGGACGATGATCATTGTCTATCTGGTTATCCAGGCGCTGGATGGCAACGTGCTGGTGCCGGTGCTCTTCTCCGAAGCGGTAAATTTACATCCGCTGGTGATTATTCTTGCGGTGGTGATTTTCGGCGGGCTGTGGGGCTTCTGGGGCGTGTTTTTTGCCATTCCGCTGGCGACGCTTATCAAAGCGGTGGTCCATGCCTGGCCTGAGGATACTTCAGGCGGTGAGTTTCAGTAAGGTTGTGTGGCGTCGTTGACGCCACGCGTTTTCTCAGACTGATTTCAGATATGCCATCACAATATCGTAGTGATTGCTGGTTTTAAAATCATCGAAAACCTTCTCAACATAGCCGTTGGCATCAATCAAAAAGCTGATGCGGTGAATGCCGTCGTAGGTTTTCCCCATAAAGGTTTTCTCTCCCCAGACGCCAAACTGTTGGCTGACTTCATGGTTTTCATCCGAGAGCAGCGTAAAATTTAACAGCTCTTTTTCGGCGAAACGAGACAGCTTTTCCGGCTTATCGGTACTGATACCCAAAACCTCTACGCCCGCTTTTTTAAATTCATCCATATTGTCACGCAGGCCGCACGCCTGAATGGTGCAACCGGGCGTCATCGCTTTGGGATAGAAATAGACCAAAACGCGCTGTCCCTGGAAGTCGGTTAAATTTACTTGTTCGCCGTCCTGATCGGGCAAACTAAATTTCGGTGCGATATCACCGGCTTTCAGTGGATTCATCACTCATCTCCATTTTTTCATCATGCTGCGGATAATTGACCACGCTAATAGTGCCTTGCGCATGAAGTTCTGTACATAGGGCGTGAAACGCCTGCTCGATTAATGTCGCGTCCCGGTGCGCCGGGCTGTGAGCCGTAATTTGAATATAGAGCAAGGGTGGCTGATGTTCTTGCGTTAACTGAGTGCGCGAAACCAGTTCTGCGATATTCATCTGGTGTGAATCAAAGAGATCGGTAAAGCGTTCGATAATATGCGGCGAGTCGTTGACTTCCACCTGCACCCAAACGGTTTCCGGCATCGGCGGTCGGCGGCTGGCATTGGTGCGCTTCATTACAATCAGCAGCTCCATCTCGGCACCTTTCAGCGGCAGCGTAGACTCAATTAAGGTAATCGCGTTCCAACTGCCGGAAAGCAGCATGATAAAGGTAAACTCTTCACCCAGCATGGCCAGGCGGCTGTCTTCGATATTACAGCCGCAGCTGCTGACGTGACGAGTAATGGCATTGACGATCCCAGGACGATCGACGCCCAACGCCGTAATAACTAAAAAGTGTTGCGGTGTTTGCGGCAAAATAACTTTTCCTGTGGGGTAAGCTGATAAGTAATGGTAATAACCCGTAGGTAAACATAAAAAATACCCTCTGCCAAGCGCTCCCGGCCCCTGGTCGCTTGCTTTTCCCCGCCGGTCAAACGTACCATGAAGTACTTGTTTGTCGAGGGGATGGCCAATGTTCACGGGAAGTATTGTTGCGCTCGTTACGCCAATGGATGACAAAGGTAATGTCTGCCGTGCGAGCCTGAAAAAACTGATTGATTATCATGTCGAGAGCGGAACATCCGCCATCGTTTCTGTGGGAACCACCGGCGAATCCGCGACGCTTAGCCATGATGAGCACGGCGATGTGGTGATGATGACGCTTGACCTGGCCGACGGTCGTATTCCGGTGATTGCCGGAACCGGCGCGAATGCTACCGCAGAAGGCATCTCTCTGACCAAACGCTTTGAAAATAGTGGCGTTATCGGCTGTCTTACCGTAACGCCTTATTACAACCGCCCAACGCAGGAAGGGCTGTATCAGCACTTTAAAGCGATCGCAGAAAGTACCGATCTGCCACAAATGCTGTATAACGTACCCTCGCGCACCGGTTGCGATATGCTGCCTGAAACGGTGGCGCGCCTGGCGAAAATCAAAAATATTATCGGGATCAAAGAGGCAACCGGGAACTTATCCCGCGTCAGCCAGATCCAAGAGCTGGTTGATGATGAGTTCGTGCTGGTTAGCGGCGATGACGCTACCGCACTGGACTTTATGCAGCTGGGCGGCCACGGTGTGATTTCCGTTACGGCAAATATCGCCGCACGTGAAATGGTTGAACTGTGTCGGCTGGCGCGCGAAGGCAACTTCGCCGAGGCGCGTCATCTAAACCAGCGCCTGATGCATCTGCATCAGAAATTGTTTGTTGAATCTAATCCTGTTCCGGTGAAATGGGCCGCGAAAAAACTGGGATTAATCGCGACCGATACCCTGCGCCTGCCAATGGTTCCGTTATCCGCGGCGGCGTGTCCGGTTGTGGAGCAGGCGCTGAAAAATGCGGGTCTGCTGTAATTTAGGGAGAGTTAATGGCTTATTCAGTAAAAAAGTCCACGGTTGCGACTATCGTTGGGCTATCCACGGTGATGCTGCTGGCAGGATGTTCCAACGATCAGCGCTATAAGCGTCAGGTCAGCGGAGATGAAACATACCTGCAGGCGGCTGAGCTGCAGGATTTACGCGCGCCGGCAGGAATGATTCTGCCGCTGCAAAATGGAGATTACGACGTGCCGCGCGCCAACGCGAACGGCGCGATGGGCAAACAGTTGGACATTCGTCCGCCCGCTCAGCCGCTGGCGCTGATGAACGGCGCACGTGCGCAGTTTAGCGGTAATACCGGCGTGTTGATGATGGAGAACAGCCGCAGCGGTTCAATCTGGTCACAGGTGGTCAATGTGGTGCAGTCTTACCACTTCCCGATCGCCGCGCGTCAGGATGCCAGCCAGCAACTGACCACCGACTGGGTGGAGTGGAACCGTGCGGATGAAGACAACCAGTACCGTGGCCGCTATCAGATCAGTGTGCAGCAGCAAGGGTATCAGCAGGCGCTGACCGTAAAACTGCTGCAGCTGCAGCAGGCGGGTAAAGATATTACTTCGCCAACGCAGATCCAGCGTTATACCGCGCAGATGCTGAACGACATCAGCACCGGTCTGGATAAGATGGATACTGCCGCACAGGATGCTGCAGCTAACCGCAGCGCCGCACAGATTGATGTGCAGAGCGGCGCGGATGATACCGGCTTGCCGAACCTGATTCTGCGTGCGCCGTTTAATGTCACCTGGCAGCGTTTGCCGGCGGCGTTGAAGCGTATCGGCATGGAAGTGACCGACAGCAACCGTTCGCAGGGCAGCATGGCGGTTACCTATAACGCGCCGGGCGACAGCACCTGGGATGAAATCGGTGCTAAAGATCCGCAGTTGCCGAACGGCGATTATAAGCTGCAGGTCGGCGACCTCGATAACCGCAGCAGTCTGCAGTTTATCGATCCGAAAGGCCACGTACTGACGCAGTCGCAAAACGACGCGCTGGTGGCGGTCTTTCAGGCAGCCCTGAGCCAGTAAAAAAAAGGCCGGAAAACTCCGGCCTTTTTTATTGAATTTTGGCATAATGTCGCGCCACGACGTAAACGATTGCGTCGTGTGGTTATGACCATTCACACTTTTCCCAGTTTGGAGTTTATCAAGATGCAAAAGCTAGCTGAGTTGTATCGCGGCAAAGCGAAAACCGTTTACAGCACCGAAAACCCGGATCTGTTGGTACTCGAATTCCGCAATGATACGTCAGCAGGAGACGGCGCACGTATTGAACAGTTTGATCGCAAAGGAATGGTAAACAACAAGTTTAACTATTTCATCATGCGTAAGCTGGAAGAGGCGGGCATTCCAACCCAGATGGAAGCGCTGCTCTCAGATAACGAAGCGCTGGTAAAAAAACTGGAGATGGTGCCGGTTGAATGCGTTATCCGTAACCGCGCGGCAGGTTCGCTGGTGAAACGTTTGGGCGTGGAGGAGGGGATCGTCCTCAATCCCCCGCTGTTCGATCTGTTTTTGAAAGATGATGCCAAACACGATCCGATGGTCAACGAATCCTACTGCGAGACTTTTGGCTGGGTAAATAAAGAGAATCTGGTGCGCATGCGTGAGCTGACCTACAAGGCTAACGAGGTGCTCAGCAAACTGTTTGACGATGCCGGTCTGATCCTGGTGGACTTCAAGCTGGAGTTCGGTCTCTACAAAGGCGAAGTCACGCTGGGCGATGAATTTTCACCAGACGGCGCCCGCCTGTGGGACAAGCAGACCATGAACAAAATGGATAAAGATCGCTTTCGCCAGAGCCTGGGCGGCGTGATCGAAGCTTACGAAGAAGTGGCACAGCGTCTGGGCGTTAAGCTCGACTAAACTTCCTGCCCGTGGCCGACGCGCATGTGCCGTCGGCCTGGTTCCCCAACATTGTTCCCCTCCGCTTTTTCCGTTACCCTTCCATTCCGCGTGCCGCCTGCTGGTTATTCAGCGCCGTCGCGACTAGAATTTGCCGTATTCGCCAGGAATCAGTAACAGGGGAAAGTCATGCGTTGGCAAGGGCGTCGCGAAAGCGACAATGTAGAAGATCGTCGGAATCAGTCTCCCACCGTGGGCTTCGGACGCATGCGCATTCCGCGTGGTAAAGGCGGGGTTATCCTGCTGGTGGTGGTGATAATTGCCAGTTATTACGGCTATGATTTGTCCCCATTGCTTACCGGCGGCGGGTCGGTTACTCAGCAAAGCCAAACGCAGCGTATCAGTCCGCAGGATGATGAAGCGGCAAAGTTTACCTCGGTGATCCTCGCCACAACGGAAGATACCTGGCAAAAACTCTTTACCCAGATGGGCAAAGAGTATCAGCCGCCGCATCTGGTTATGTACCGCAACGCTACGCGTACCGGCTGTGGCACCGGACAATCGGTGATGGGCCCGTTTTATTGCCCGGCGGATAGCACCGTTTATATCGATCTCTCTTTTTATGATGAACTGAAAAACAAGCTGGGTGCCGGGGGCGACTTCGCGCAGGGCTATGTTATTGCGCATGAGGTAGGTCATCACGTGCAGAAACTGTTGGGTATTGAACCGAAAGTACGCCAGATGCAGCAGGGCGCCTCACAAAGCCAGGTGAATCAGCTGTCGGTGAAACTGGAGCTACAGGCGGATTGCTTTGCAGGCGTCTGGGGCCACTATATGCAGCAGCAGCAGATTCTGGAGCCGGGCGACCTGCAGGAAGCGCTGAATGCGGCCGAAGCGATTGGCGACGATCGGCTCCAGCAGCAGAGCCAGGGACGCGTCACCCCGGACAGCTTTACCCACGGCACCTCGGAACAGCGTTACAGCTGGTTTAAACAAGGCTTTGATTCTGGCAATCCGGGCCGATGCGATACGTTCGCCGCCGCTAAATAAAGATGCTGTTATCCGTTACCGCTGAGATGCAGCGTACCGGCATTCGGCGGCTGGCGGTGCTTGCTGGCGATCCTGACTGGTGTGACGAGCAGGCGCAGCAATGGCAACAGGCGCTGGCGGGAGACTGGCTTTTTCTTAGTGACGATCCGCAGTTGCCCAACAGCGTTGCGCCTTCAGCGCTGCGCAATCTTTTAGGGCAAGAATTCCGCCATGCCATCTTTGATGCCCGTCAGGGATTTCACAGTGAATCCTTTGCTGCGCTGGCGGGCACGCTCAGCGCCGGGAGCTGGCTGCTGCTGCTGACGCCGCCCTGGAAGACGTGGTCCCTGCATCCTGACAGCGACTCGCTACGCTGGAGCGAAAGCGACATACCCATTGCCACGCCCCATTTTATTCATCATTTACAGCGCCAGCTTTATGCGGATCAACAGGTGTTGCTGCATCAGCAGCATCAGCCCTGCCGCATGCCAACCTCTTTATCGCTATCTTCGTGGCAGCCCGCCGGGTTAGAGCAGCAGCAGCGGCTGCTCAGCCACCTTTTGCAGGCGCCGCCCGGCATCTCTGTGTTGACTGCCGCCCGAGGACGCGGGAAGTCGGCGCTGGCTGGCATGCTGATGCAGCGTTGGCCGGGACGTTGTCTGGTTACCGCGCCAGCGAAAGTCTCGACAGAGGTGCTGGCCCGTTTTGCCGGTGAACGTTTCGCCTTTATCGCACCCGATGCGCTGCTGGCCAGCGCGGAGCCGCAGCAGGCTGACTGGCTGATTATTGACGAGGCGGCGGCTATTCCGGCACCGTTGCTGCAGCGTCTGATAACGCGCTTTCCGCGCGTATTATTAACCACCACCGTACAGGGCTATGAAGGCACCGGACGCGGCTTTTTGCTGAAATTCTGCGCCGCATTGCCGCAGGCGCGTTTTTATCAGCTGGATGAGCCGCTACGCTGGCGTCAGGGCGATCCGCTGGAAAGCCTGGTCAATGCTGCGCTGCTGCTGGATGAGGCGCAAGGCACGACGCACAGCGCGACAGATAAGGGATTAACGATCGCCGGGTGTGAACAGCAGGATGGGCCGCGTCTGCTGGCGCTCTATCGGCTGTTAACCAGCGCGCATTATCGCACCACGCCGCTTGATTTACGCCGCCTGATGGATGCGCCAGGGCAACAATTTATTGCTGCGGAAAGCGCTTGCAGAGAGGTCTGCGGAGCGGCATGGCTGGTGGCGGAAGGAGGGCTTACCGCTGCGCTGGCCTGGCAGGTATGGGCCGGGCTGCGGCGTCCGCGTGGCAATCTGGTCGCGCAGTCTCTGGCCGCTCATGCCGGTTTTCCGCAGGCCGCACAGCTGCGATCGCAGCGCATCAGCCGTATTGCCGTTGCGCCGGGCCTGCGACGGCAGCAGGTGGGCAGCCGAATGGTTGAGTTTGCCCGCCAGCAGGCGCAGGGGCTGGACTATCTTTCAGTGAGTTTTGGTTTTACTGAGGAGCTGTGGCGCTTTTGGCAGCGCTGCGGTTTTACCCTGGCGCGTATCGCTACGCAGCGCGAGGCGAGCAGCGGCTGCTATAGCGTAATGGCTATTCTGCCGTTGAGCGAGGCTGGGGAGCTGCTGAGCCAGCAGGCGGAGCAGCAGCTGGCGCGCGATCTTTTCTGGCTGCAGCCGTTAATTGATGAGCCGATTCCGCTGGCAATCGAAAGTCAGCCGTCGTTGAATGAGGCGGACTGGCTGGCGCTGGCTGGTTTTGCTTTTGCCCATCGGCCTTTCGAGGTTAGCCTGCCGGCGCTGGGGCGTCTGCTGCTGGCTGGCGAAAGCAGCGAGCTGGCGCTCTGGCACGCCATTATCCAGCGCAGGCCGCTGGGCGACATCTGCCGCGATCTGGGCCTGAGCGGACGCAAGGCGCTGCTGGGCAGATGGCGCGTTGAGGCTCAACAGCTGATGCGGCAGCTGGATGCTGAACGCTGTGAAAATGCCCAGCGCACGCTTTCCACACTGAGATAAATCCACGCTAATTTTCCTTTCCAGACCTGCTTTCGCTGTAAACGTCTTATAGTTAATAGCGAGGAGGATGTTATGAAACTTAACCATTTTGTTGTGCAAAGTCCGTCTGCTCCCCCAACGCAGCTGTTTCTGCTTTATCATGCCGCTGGCGATAACCCGGTCTCAATGGGACAGATTGGCAGTTGGTTTGCAGAAGTCTTTCCGCAGGCGCTGGTGGTGAGTATTGGCGGGCCTGAAGCAGGCGGTCCCGCGCCAGGCCGCCAGTGGTACAGTGAAAGCGCGTTGCAGGATGTCAGCCTGCAGCAACAGGTCGATGAGGTCATGCCCCAGTTTTTGCAGTCAGTGCAAGAGTGGCAGCAGCTTAGCGGCGTACAGCCTGAGGCGACGGCGCTGATCGGTTTTTCGCAGGGCAGCGTAATGGTGCTGGAGAGCAGCAAGGTGCAGCCAGCGCTGGCGGGCAGGATCGTGGCCTTTAGCGGTCGTTATGCCAGTCTGCCGGAACAGGCCAGCGTCAAGACCACGATTCATTTGATTCATGGCGAAAATGATGAGGTTTATCAGGCTGAACTGGCGCAGCAGGCGGCGGAGCGTCTGACCTCGCTGGGTGGAGATGTGACGCTGGATATTGTGGAAGATCTACCGCACGCCATCGATCAGCGCAGCATGAACCTGGCATTGGATCATCTGCGTTATACCGTGCCGCGCCGCTATTTTGAAGAGGCGCTCAGCAGCGGTAAGCCTGGCGATGACGTGGTAACTTTTATGTAATCATGCAACAGCAAAAGGGCAGCGCTCGCTGCTGCCCCCGGACTATTTCTTTTTCGGCCAGTCGTCTTCATCATCCCACTTATCGTTAAAGTCACGATGTGGCGGCAGATCGGGCTTATTCGCCATAAATTTTTTGTGGTCGATGCGCTTCAGATCTTTATAAACATTGACCATGACGCCAACCAGCAACAGGATCACAATGATCCACCAGTAATCTTTTACCCATTCCATGATGTTTCCTCCTGAAGAACGCTTATGCGATCAGCTGCTCCATGATGCGTTGATACATACGGCTCAGCAGTTGCAGATCGGATGCCTTCACGCACTCATTGATTTTATGAATGGTGGCATTAACCGGTCCCAGTTCCACTACCTGAGCGCCCATACGGGCAATAAAACGCCCATCGGACGTACCGCCGGTGGTCTGTAGCTCAGGCCTGGTTTCAGTATAGTGTTCAACTGCGTTGATTACCGCATCCACCAACTGGCCGCGTGTGGTCAGGAACGGTTGCCCGGAGAGTTTCCATTCAAGGGAATAGCGCAGCTGATGGCGATCCAGCAGGTCGGCAACGCGCTGGCGAATATCTGCATCGGTCAGTTCGGTGCTGAAGCGGAAGTTAAACTGCACAAACAGCTCGCCGGGGATCACGTTATTGCTGCCGGTTCCGGCCTGGACGTTGGCGATCTGCATACTGGTTGGCGGGAAAAATTCGTTGCCCCGATCCCATTCGGTGGCGACAAGTTCATTCAGCGCGGGCAGGGCGCGATGTACCGGATTATCCGCCAGATGGGGATAGGCAACGTGTCCTTGTACGCCATGAAGGGTCAGGTTAGCGGTTATTGAGCCGCGACGGCCGTTTTTCACCACGTCGCCCACCTGGACCGTACTGGAGGGCTCGCCAACCAGACAGTAATCCAGGCGCTCATTACGCGCCATCAGGTGTTCAACCACCTTTACCGTACCGTGGGTAGCGTTGGCTTCCTCATCGGAGGTGATCAGAAACGCCAGACGCCCGCGATGGTGAGGGTGGGCGGCGACAAAACGCTCCGCAGCCACCACCATGGCCGCCAGCGAGCCTTTCATATCGGCAGCGCCGCGACCAAACAGCATGCCGTCGCGAATGGTGGGTTCAAACGGCGGATTGATCCAGCGGCTGGTATCGCCGGGCGGCACCACATCAGTATGACCGGCAAAGGCCAGCGTTTCGCCCTGACCGCGCCAGGCCCAGAAATTCTGCGTATCGGCAATATTGATGGGTTCAACGGTGAAGCCAATGGCCTGCAGACGCTCAATCATTAGCGCCTGACATCCGGCATCATCAGGACTCAGCGAAGGGCGACGAATAAGCTGCTGCGCCAGCTCAATAACCGGACAAAACATACTATGACTTCTCCTGAATAAACTGCTGGTAGTGATTTTCATTAAAACCCAGCAGCATAGATCCGTCTGCCGCAGTGAGCAATGGACGTTTGATCAGCGCCGGTTGCTCCAGCATTAACGCTTTTGCCGCTTCCGCGTTATCGATCGTTGCTTTTTCCTCTACAGAGAGTTTGCGCCAGGTAGTGCCGCGCGTATTTAACAGCGCCTGCCAGCCGAGCGTATCGATAAAACTTTGTAACAGGTCGCTGTTTAATCCATCCACCCGATAGTCATGGTAATGATAATCAACGGGCTGGCTGTCGAGAAAGCGACGCGCTTTTTTGATAGTGTCGCAGTTTTTGATGCCGTAAATCTTAAACATAATTTTTGGTGCTCTTAAATGCTGTCTGTATTGCCGAATAGGTAGCAGGTCTTAAAGCAGTAACGACAACCGGACCGCCAAAAAAATGCTTTATCCGATCAGCTACAGATTTTTGTCAAAAACATGATTGTAACGATAAAGTCAGAATCATTCAGCCGTTACGCACTCGTCATGCTTTTTCATACCTGACTGGAGGCCCTAACAGTAAAGGCCGAAACGGCTCAGAGTGTCTTACTGTTTTTGTAACCATCGCCATAATATCAAAGCCATAGCGCTGACTGCTGCACCGGCCAGGCATACTGCATGCCAGCCCCAGAGGGCATAAAATTGCGTAGCGATGATCGCCCCTGATGCGCTGCCCAGAGAATAAAAACACATATAGGCACCGACAACGCGGCTTTGTGCATCAGGCCTGGCGGCAAATATCAGGCTCTGGTTAGTTACGTGAACTGCCTGGACCGCGAAGTCCAGCAGGATGACTCCCAGCACCAGTAGTACCAGGGAAGTTTCGGCAAAAGCGATGGGCAGCCAGGAAAACGTTAACAGTGCCAGCGCTATGCCAGTAGTGCGATGCCCCATGCCCTGGTCAGCCCACAAGCCGGCTTTAGAGGCAGCCAGGGCACCCGCGATGCCAGCCAGTCCAAAGAGTCCAATTTGGGTATGAGAAAGCGAACGCTCACTTAGCGGCAATACCATTGATGTCCAGAACATACTGAAGGCAGCAAAAATAAGCAGGGCAAAAACGCTTCTGACTCTCAGCGTGGCGTCAGCGACAAACAGCCTGATTAGCGACAGCATGAGTGTACGATAAGATGCTTTAAGTGGCGCAAGCGGGGTAGCAGGAATCGATTTACCAAGCACGGCGGCCATGATCAGCATCAGACATGCTGAACTAAGGTAGACGGCTCGCCGCAATGTCATCGCCAGCGGGTCATTAAGCAATAAAGGTATTGATCAGGTGGCTGACTTTGATTTTACTCTGCTGTGTAATGAACAGATTATTCCCGCAGATAAATAAAAAGGCCTCTGCTGGTAAAAGGCCTTTACTATATTCTTCACTGGCTACGGAACAGGGCGGCTTTACTTTCTCAGGCGGTAAATATCTGAAAAGTATAAATAGCCTTTCTTATCATATTGCTCTGTAAGGCGTTTTTTCTCCGAGTCAGTTAACACATTACCCTCGAGAAGTGTTTTAATAAAGGCTTCCCGTACATGGACTTCCATATACCAGTCGCCCGTGTAGCAATTCTTCCAGGCTCCTTTGTCAATATCTGTCACTTTGTAGGAGGGGTTAATATGAAAAAAGAAAAAGAAATTGCAAATAATAAAGATGATACAGCAGACGCTATATTCGATATTTCCGAATGAATCAGAATAGAGTAACAGGCTCATGGTTAACACGAACAGAAAACACATTAACCCATAAAGGCCCGGATAGAGTTTGATAAAGGAAACGTCAAAGTAGGGCCGATCGTTTCGGTTTTCTTCCCGGTTGATTTTGTCTAACTCTTCCTGCAAAAGAGTGTTAAGTTCATTGTTCATCGCTTAAGCCTTGTAAATATCGTCGTATTAATGATTAATTACTTCAGTGCGTTAACATCTAAACCCATATTAAATGGGTTACAGCAATATCTTTTTCGCGTTTTAAACGCCTCTTGATGCTCATACTAAATGGCCATACTGGCGAAATGGAGTGGATCTGAGAGCATTTCAGCCAGCGTTTTAAGATTATCTTCACATTGCAGACGGGTTTTAGCGCCGCCAAGACATAAGCGCAGCGCCTCAGGAGGATTATTGTCGGTGCAAAAGGCAACGCCAGAGACAACGCTCATTCCCTGCTCGCGTAATTTAGCGGCCACGTCTGAAGAGTGAGAATTAATCATTTTTGGCAGTGGCAACCACAGATGATAACCATTTATATCAGCACGGTAGTTCAGGCCCGCAAGATAAACCGCCGCCATTTTTTGACGTACCTTCGCTTCTGCCCGTATTGCCGCTAACATTCGCTCAGCCGTGCCGTCATTGATCCACTGACGTGCCAGCGCATTGGTCAGCGGACTCGACATGACCGTTAAAGCCCGAAGCACACCGGAGAGCAACTGTGTTGATTGCTTATCGGGCCCTTTGACGAAGGCAATGCGCAGACCGGGTCCAAAACATTTAGACATGCCGGTAATGTACCAGGTTAATTCCGGCATCAGCTCAGCAAAGGCTGGAATACGATTTTCCATCAGAGCGGCATAGGCATCGTCTTCAATCACTGAAATATTGTAACGGCGACAAATTTCAGCCAGCGCCATTCTGCGTCCGGCAGGAATGGTAATGGTCGTGGGGTTATGGAGCGTTGGATTAACGTAAAAAGCACTGATACCGCCTGTTTTACACAGCGCTTCAAAAGCGAAAGGATCGGGGCCTTCACTGTCACAGACTACCGCTTTTAATCTAACGTTAAGCTGGCTGGCGATCGCTTTTATTCCCGGATAAACCAGATTGCTTACGCAAACAGCGCCATTTTTACGCTTAAAAAGCGTAAGCAGGCCCACAAGAACGCTGTGTATACCCGGACAAACCAGGATTTCCGCCTCATTTTTTAATTTTAGTTGATGGCCTATCCAGTGCATCGCGGCTGCTTTGTCTTCAGCGGTGCCGCCAAAATCCTGATAACGCATCAGGCTCATCATATCGCTGCTATTGAAAAGAGTGAGCGCGCCGTTTCGTATCGCCTCCTCAATAGCGGGTCCTTCCGGCTCTACGGGCGCATTCATAGTCATTTCATAGATGCTGACCGCTGTGGGTGAAGACGGCGAGGCTTTACTGCGAATAAAGCTGCCTAAGCCAGGACGGGAATCTATCAGCCCCCGGCGGCGCGCTTCAGCATAGGCGCGCGTCACGGTTGTATAGTTAAGGCCAAGGACAGGAGCCAGTTCACGCAGCGGCGGTAACCGACAGCCTGACGGTAATTCGCCACTGTTAATCCCTTCCGCAATAAAATCAGCGATAAGCAGGTAAGCCGGACGTTGAGAGTGCTGCTGAAGCTGGGATGACCAGCGAGTAAAAAGTGAGGTAATCATCTTCCTGCTTATATGGATAGTGAGTGCACCTGTATTGATACCATAAAGAAAATCAATATGAAACTTGATTGCATCATTGATTGCATGGTTTTATGCACAGTGCATTGAGGTGAGAACGTGGAAAGAGCTTGTTACTGTGAAAACTTTTTTATATCAGGTAACTAGCAGCAGCTGCTTGGTCTGATAAAAGTATGCGTCTGAAAAGAGTTCAATAACAATCTGATTGATTGCATCAGAGTGATGACTATCAGGCAACGTAATGGAAGGGCAGCAAATGCAAATGATTAACGGCCACGAATTTGTCAGCAGATGCGCTTCAAATTAAAGCGTATGGCAAATAACGGTGGCTGGTTTAATTGAATCCGCCCCAAATTACGCAGGGGCTGTTTGTCGTTTACTCATCGCTGCTCTTTAAGGTACTTGCAGAGCACAGATCATGAATCCAAAAAAGTTAACAAGTTGCAAAATGTACCTGTGTCATAAAAAAGACTCTGTTTTATAAAGTACATGTATGATTATTCTGAGCATAAAGCCAATCATGATAATGGAGATCAAATGAAAGCATTAACTCTTAGAGCGCCTGGTGGGCTGGAAAATATTACCGTATCGGATATCCCGGACCCAGGTAAACCCGGTAAAGGTGAAATCCGGGTCGCTATCATGGCCGGATCTCTGAATTTTCACGATTTAGCGGTTGCTGGCGGACAATGGCCCACAGCGGATGGAAGAATATTGCTTTCTGACGGCGCAGGGATCGTAGAAGAAGTGGGAGAGGGCGTGGAAGCGTTTAACGTTGGCGATCATGTTGTCTCAACATTTTTCCCGCTCTGGTCAGCAGGCAAACCTGTGCCGGCAGTTGGCGGCTTCGCCCATACGCCAGGTGACGGTATTGATGG
The DNA here is from genome assembly GCF_050113815.1 of Pantoea sp. FN0307. Lineage (NCBI taxonomy): Bacteria > Pseudomonadati > Pseudomonadota > Gammaproteobacteria > Enterobacterales > Erwiniaceae > Pantoea > Pantoea sp. FN0307. Next base: position 254,229 of record NZ_JBNJSO010000001.1, read on the forward strand.
CATGGCCTGTGAATATGTGGTCCGTGCGGAGGGGGCATTTACCCGTGCTCCAGCAGGCTGGAGTCATATTGAGTCAGCAACCATCACCACTTCTGGCCTGACCGCCTGGAGAGCGCTGATTACCGATGGCAATCTTAAGGCGGGAGAAACCGTCCTGGTTCAGGGAACCGGCGGGGTATCTATCGCGGCGCTGCAGATTGCTAAAGCAATGGGCGCAAAAGTCATTGCCACCTCATCATCTGATGAGAAGCTTGCCCGGGTAAAACAGCTCGGCGCTGATGAAACCATTAACTACAGAACCACGCCCGAGTGGGGAGATAAAGTGCTGGAACTGACCAATGGTTTTGGTGTGGACCATGTGGTTGAAGTGGGCGGACCGGCAACCCTTAATGAATCGCTTAAGTCAGTGAAGGTGGGCGGCCATATTGCACAAATTGGCATTCTCTCCGGGAATGAAGCTGCAGTGCCTGTGGTTACTCTGCTGAGTAAACAGGTTCACCTTAAAGGTCTGATTGTGGCCAGCCGTCAGGATCAGCTGGATTTTGTCAGGGCGCTGGAAGTTATGGAGCAGAAGCCGGTTATTGACCGCATCTTCAAATATGAAGAGCTCAGCAAAGCCTTTGCCTGGCAACAGAGCGGTGCTCATTTGGGTAAAATTTGTCTTGAGTGGTGATAAACCATAAGGCGCTGGTGACAGCGCCTTCACCCTGAAACGCCGAGGATAAATGATGGCGTTGGCTGAACTCTTGATTCTCCCCGGTTGTGATAAATCATAGAGCCTGAAATATATTTATTCTGTGCAGGTAAGATTGTAATGTAAATATGCTTTACTGCTGCTGATAAATTATTGCCGGATCCTTGATAGTTAACAAATATATTTCCATAAAGTTTAGCCTGCCTGAAAAATAAAAGCTGCGCTTCATAGGGTAAAAGCTGGCTTCTCTGGCAGACCGGCACCGCGTTCAGGCAGTTTTCTGGACAATCTAACATCGACTACCCGCGATAAGCCTGATCATGACAACGCGAAAGTGAAACCTGTCAGCCAACCGCTCTGGCGTTGCGCTTTAACCTCCTCTGACCATCGCAAGTTTTTCCAGGCTCTTTTTCTCTCGCCTTACAATTAATAGCTATATATAACAATTACCTGGATGCTGGTGGCGACTTCAAAGACCTACCTTGATGAAAGCGATGAAACCTCAGGAACGATATTATTAATTATTGCATGACGTTATTAATTTTGCTGAAGTGTGAGTCAGCTATCATTTTTTGAAATTGATTGGGTTTTTAGGAGCTATTCCCATAGTAATTTTGAAAACATCGATTCCTTTGCTGCAAAAACGAGCGTAATATAGACTTTAATAAGAAGAGAGGTAGATATGATTGACACTGAACTGGGGAACTGGAAAGACTTTATTGACGCGATGTTACGCAAGTAATAATGCCTGATAAAGAGAAGCGTAACGAACTCACTATTCGTTTTAGCATCTGAAATTCCATAAAAATAAATAAGGCAGCCGGTTTACCGGCTGCCTTTATTATTTATGCGTGTTTAATGCATAATTACTGTTTACTTTTTTTCAGCGGTGCGGGTGATTAATGGAAAACGCCGTCTGATTAATACAAAAAACAACGGCACAAAGAAGATCGCCAGCAGCGTCGCAGAAATCATACCGCCCATTACGCCGGTGCCTACCGCATGCTGACTGCCGGAGCCGGCACCGTTGCTGATCGCCATTGGCAATACGCCAAAAACAAATGCCAGCGAGGTCATCAGAATCGGCCGCAGACGCTGACGGCACGCTTCCAGCGTTGATTCAATCAGATCGCCGCCACGGCTGTTGATGTCATTGGCAAACTCCACGATCAAAATGGCGTTTTTTGCCGACAGACCAATCACCGTCAATAGCCCCACCTGAAAATAGACATCATTTTCCAGCCCGCGCGCCCATGTGGCCACCAGCGCGCCTACCACGCCAAGCGGCACCACCAGCATTACGGCAAACGGAATCGACCAGCTCTCATACAGAGCCGCCAGGCAGAGGAACACCACCAGCAGAGAAATCGCATACAGCGCCGGCGCCTGCGAACCCGATAGCCGTTCCTGTAGCGATGCGCCGGTCCACTGCAAACCCACGCCGAGCGGCAGTTGTTTCACCAACTCTTCCATTGCATCCATCGCCGTACCGGTACTAACGCCAGGCGCGGCTTCACCTACAATCTCCAGCGACGAATAGCCGTTATAGCGTTCCAGACGCGGCGAACCGGTTTCCCATGCGGTTTTCGCAAAGGCGCTAAACGGCACCATGCCGCCCTCGCTGTTGCGTACATACCATTTATTAATATCATCCGGCAGCATGCGATATTTTGCCGCCGCCTGAACATAAACTTTTTTCACTCGCCCGCGATCAAGGAAGTCATTGACATAGGTTGAGCCCCAGCCGGTGGTCAGCGTGCTGTTAATATCATCAATGGAGACGCCCAGCGCCTGCGCTTTGCGCTGATCGATATCGATACGCAGCTGCGGACTGTCGTCGAGGCCGTTATGCCGCACGCGCGCCAGGCGCGGATCGCGGTCAGCCTTCGCCAGCAGCTGATCACGCATCTCCATCAGCTTAGCGTGACCAATACCGGCGTGATCCTGCAGTTCCATATCAAAACCGGCGGCGCTACCCATCCCGGTAATCGCTGGCGGACTGCTGGCGATGACCCTCGCTTCCTGAATTTTGCGGAAAGCTTTTGTCGCCCTTTCAATAATGGCGAAAGAGGAGCGATCGGCATCTGAGCGTTCTTCCCAGTTCTTCAGGCGTACAAACAGGCGCGCTACGTTCTGCCCGTTGCCGCCTGGCCCTGAACCAACGGTGGCAAATACCGATTCGATATTCTCTTTCTCATGGGTCAGATAGTAGTTTTCGACTTTTTCCACCACCTTCAGCGTTTGCTGCTGAGTCGAGCCCGGCGGTAGCTGAACCTGAGTGGTAAAAATGCCGCGATCTTCCAGCGGCAGGAAAGAGGAGGGCAGACGTAAAAAAAGCAGGGCCATCACGGCAATAATCGCCAGATAGAGCAGCAGCCAGCGTCCTGCCTGGCGCAGCAGCTTTGCCACGCCGCGCTCATAACGGTCGGTATTGCGCGTAAACATACGGTTAAACCAGCCGAAAAAGCCGCGCCGCTGTTGATGTCCAGCCGCTATCGGCTTCAGCAGCGAGGCGCAAAGCGCAGGCGTAAGAATCATCGCCACCAGCACCGACAGTACCATTGCCGAAACCACGGTAATAGAGAACTGCCGATAAATAGCGCCTACGGTGCCGCCAAAAAATGCCATCGGCACAAACACCGCAGAGAGCACCAGGGTGATACCCACCAGCGCGCCCTGAATTTGCCCCATCGATTTACGCGTCGCGTCGCGTGGCGATAACCCTTCCTCACTCATGATGCGCTCGACGTTTTCCACCACCACAATCGCATCATCCACCAGCAGCCCGATCGCCAGTACCATCGCGAACATAGTGAGCGTATTAATACTGAACCCGCAGGCGTACAGAACGGAGAACGTGCCCAGCAATACCACCGGCACCGCAATGGTGGGAATAAGCGTGGCGCGGAAGTTCTGCATAAACAGATACATTACTAAAAATACCAGCAGCACCGCTTCCAGCAGAGTTTTCACCACATCACGAATCGAAGCGGTAACAAACGGCGTGGTCTCATAGGCGATTTTCGCTTCCAGGCCATGCGGGAAATAAGGGGAAAGCTCAGCAATACGCGCCCGTACCAGCCGATCGGTTTCCAGTTCATTGGCACCGGAAGCAAGCTTAATGCCGAGCCCTGACGCGGGCATACCGTTATAGCGGCTGAGGTAATCATATTTTTCTGCCCCCAGCGCCACCTCGGCGACATCGCCCAGCGTGACCACCGAGCCATCATGATTGGTGCGCAGCGTAATGGCTTTAAATTGCTCTGGTGTTTGCAGCAGAGACTGGGAATTCACCGTGGCGTTTAACGCCTGATTATCCACCGACGGGGTGCCGCCGACCTGACCCACGGCAACCTGACTATTTTGCGATTCAATGGCGCTCACCACGTCGCTGGTGGTTAACGCATAGTTAATCAGCTTGTTCGGATCGAGCCAGATACGCATCGCATACTGTGTGCCGTAGGCATCCACCTGACCCACGCCGCTAATACGGCTGAGCGGATCCTGAATATTACTCGCTACATAGTCCGCTATATCCTGCTTATCCATGCTGCCGTCGGTAGAGACAAAAGCAAACATCAGGATATTACTGTCGCCGGTTTTATTTACCGTCACGCCCTGCTGCTGGACATCCTGCGGCAGCTTACGCAGCGCGGATTGCAGCTGGTTTTGCACCTGCTGGCGCGCTTCGTCAGGATCGGTACCGGCGGAAAAGGTCAGCGTAATGGTGGCCTGGCCGGTGTTGCTGCTTTGCGATGACATATACATCAGGTTATCGATGCCGGTCATGCTTTGTTCGATAATCTGCGTTACCGTATTTTCCAGCGTTTCTGCTGATGCGCCGGGATAGTTAGCGGTAATACGCACGTTGGGCGGCGCCAGGTCAGGGTATTGTTCTATCGGCAATGATTTTATTGCCAGCGCGCCGGTCAGGCAGATCATTATCGCCAACACCCAGGCAAAGATTGGGCGGTCAATGAAAAAATTCGCCATTGAAGCGGCACTCCTCAATACGATGTCATCAATTGGGAAAAGCAGCCGGTCGCGTTGGCGTCGCAACCAGCAACAGGGCACGCTTTGTATATCGATTCAGTGCGGTTGCATGCCAAATCACTTTACGCGCCCACCCACAGAGAAACGTGGAGGAAAAGAGAAGAAAGTGTAAATTATCGTGCCGAAAAGCGCCTTTGATGAAAAAAAGCCTAGCTATGTTTATTTTCCAGCCACAGCACGGTGGCGGCGACGCGTGAGCGCACATCCAGCTTACGCAGGAAATTACGGATATGCACCTTTACCGTCTCCTCGGAAATATGCAGGGCGAGGGCGATCTCTTTATTCGAGAGCCCGCGTGCCACCTCCTGCAAAACATCCAGCTCACGTTCTGTTAACGTCTGGAACGGATTGGCGCTGTGGCCGCGCGTCGCCAGATAGTCGCGCACGATGCGGCTGTAGACGTTTTGACCCTGCGCGCCTTCGGTAATTTGCTGTAACAGCAGTTCCGGTTCGCTGTCTTTAAGCAGATAGCCGTCTGCGCCCGCATCCAGCATAGCGTAAATATCGCTGCGGGCATCAGAAACGGTTAACACCAGAATACGCGCTGCGACCCCTTCATTGCGCAGCGCCTTCAGGGTATCAAGGCCGGACATGCCCTTCATATGTAAATCCAGCAGGATCACATCGGGAGAGAGGCGGCGAGCTTCAGCCAGCGCTTCGGTGCCATTATTGGCTTCGGCTACCACGTCAAAACTGCTGTTTAACTCCAGCAACTGACGAATTCCCCGGCGCATCAGTGGATGATCGTCGACCAGCATCACGGTAAAATGTCGGTTGTTCATAATACTCCCCGGACCAGACCGCCAGCAGTGGCTGGCTGAGTAAAAAAGAATAACGAGGGCGATTAATTCGCCACCGTTTCAGTTGTTTGTGAAGGAAAAAGTAACAGCAACCGCGTTCCCTGCTGCGGCGTGGTATCCAGCTGTAAGCTACCGCCCAGGCGCTGTGCCCGTTCATGCATAATCGTCAGTCCATAATGACCCGCTGGCTCCTCAACGGTGCTCAGCCCGCAGCCATCGTCACTAATAACAATTTGATATTCGCCGTTTTCCTGCGTGTCGCAGCTTACCTTAATCTGTCTGGCGTTCGCATGGCGGATGGCATTCAACACCGCCTCGCGGATAATCTGTAATACATGCACCTGCTGCTGAGCCGTAAGCGCATCAAAGCCAGAGGAACAGTGCAGATCGATCTCAGCGCTGGTTTGCTGTTTTAGCGGAGTCAGCATCGCCTGCAACGCGGCAGGCAGACAGGCTTCGTCCACCGACAGGCGAAAGGTATTCAGTAGTTCGCGGAGTTGGCGATAGGCTTCTGCCAGCCCTTGATCGACGTCGCTGACAATCTGCTGCGCTGGCTGCTGATCGGCGTTCATGTTGCGCTTCAGTAAGGTTAGCTGAATACGCAGGTAGGAGAGCGCCTGCGCCAGCGAATCGTGCAGCTCGCGGGCGATAGTGGCGCGCTCTTCCATCAACAGCAGCTGCTGCTGCTGTTTCTGCGCCTGATGGATCCAGATAGCGCGCGACAGCAAATTGCCAACGCTTTGCATCAGCGGCGCAGAGGTTTCCCTGGTGCCTTCCTGCCAGCGCATCTCGCCGCCCGGTTGACTTTCCTGTTGTAGCGTCAGTCGCTGCCAGTTTTTATCCGGTTGCGGCGTTCCCAGCGCAATCTGCCAGTTTTCCCCGGCATCTAATGTCAGCGCGTTCAGGCCGGCACGGGTAAAAACGATCTCCATGACCTGTGTAATGGTTGGATGACCAAGACTGCTTACGGCCAGCGCCTGTGACGCCTCGTATAAAATGGTCATGGTCTGGTGCGCAGCCATCAGATCCGCCGTGCGCGCCTTAACGGTGTTTTCCAGCTCGCTGTAATGACGCTCCAGCTCGCCGGACATGCGATTAAAAGTATTTGCCAGCAGGCCCAGTTCATTTGCTAATGTTGTATCCAGCGTTGGGTAGTTAAAATTACCCTGTTGGATATAGCGGCTGGCGGTGACCAGTTGGTTCAGTGGTTTGACGACCTGTCGGCGCGTCAGGCGGATAGTCCAGAATGCCAGCGCTACGATGGCGATAAAACCCAGCGCGCTGGTCAACGCCACCAGCTGCATTTTACGTTCCGCATAGCGTTGCAGATCGTAAACAAAGCGATCGATTTCACTGACATAATGCGCCACATGTTGCGAATAGCGGGTAGGATCGCTGCTGGTTAAATCTGCCCGCAGCAGGGGCCAGGATAACTGGAGCTGCTGATAACGATTACGCACGTTTTGCGGCACGTAGAACCGGTTCAGATGTTGCAGTACCGGCGCATTCAACGACTGCTGATAGTAACGCAGATGCGCTTCCAGTTCGGGAGAGCGTCTGTCAAGATCCCAGGCAAGGCGATAGCTTTGCATTCGCAGTGAGCCAGCAATATTAATCATTTCCGCATCGCGCAGGCTGCCGGACAGGGTCAGTAACGCCAGGCTGGTGGAGAGCACCGAAAGAATAACGATGCCGGCCAGCGCACGCGCAATAGAACTGGTAACGGAGCGTTTCAGCATAAGAAAACTTAACCCAGAAAAGAGGGTGGCAATAATAGCCCGAAACCTGCGCGTGCGCAGCGGTGTTAAGTCAAATTAAGCGCAGGTAGTGCGGTTATCCATTCTGTTTATTCACCAGCTGGCTGTCAGGCCCGCGGAAAGTGCGCCGCCATTCACTTGGGCTGATAGCAAATTTAGCTTTAAAACGCTGACGAAAGGAAACCGGCGACTGAAAGCCTGCCATGGAGGCAATTTTTTCCACGCTGTGATCGGTGGACTCCAGCAACTCCTGACTGCGCTGAAGGCGCTCTCTGTTAAGCCAGTCGCCAGGGGTTAATCCGGTAGCAGAAAAGAAATGCCGGGTAAGGGTGCGACGGCTCATATTGGCGAACCTGGCCAGAGCATCAAGTTTATGCGGTTTATCCAGATGACGGCGCAGGTGATCTATCAGTTCATTAATGGTGTTATCGCGCGTGGTTTCGGGTACCGGACGGGCAATATATTGCGCCTGGCCGCCTTCGCGGTAGGGCGGCGTCACCATCCTGCGCGCAATTTTGTTAGCCAGAGCGCTGCCATAACGCTCGCGGACAATATACAGACAGCAGTCGATGCCGGCGGCCGTCCCCGCAGAGGTAATCAAACGCCGATCGTTAATATAAAGCGCATTGGTATCAAGATATACATTTGGAAAGCGCTGCGTAAAGTCGCGTTCATATTCCCAATGGGTCGCAGCCCGCCGATTTTCCAGCAGGCCGGCGTAGGCAAGAACATAGGTTCCCAGACATAATCCCACTATCTCAGCGCCCCGGAGCCAGGCGGCCGTTAACGCATCAAGTAACACTTGCGCAGGCTTTTCTTCGGGATGGCTCCAGAAAGGAACGATGATAATATCTGCCGTTTCTAGCAATTCCAGCCCGTTTTTCACCCTGATCATCAGGCCGCTATCTGACGGCAGCATACCGGGCCTTTCAGCACAGATCTGCAAATCAAAGCGATCCGGCTCAGGCATTGCCTGACCGAAAATAATACACGGAACGGAAAAGTGAAATGAACTGACGCCAGCGGTGGCAATAACGGCAACTGTTGGAGTGGTCAAAAATTACCTCCCGATTCAAACAAAGAGGATATGCCGTAGCCATTACGGCTATCCCTGTTTTATGATGCGGCGTCAGGCCATTGTCCGGTATGTTTTAATAGGCCGGATGGGCTGGATTCAGAACACCAGCGTTTCGCCATCTTCCGGGATCCGTACGCTCTGCTCAATGCTCTGCTGATGCGCATATTCACGTATCTCAGCACGTGTCAGTACACAGTGATTAATCGCCTCCAGATGCGAAGCGACGATCGTCGCATGGGGCAGAATCTGATGGGTACGCAGAACGTCCTCTTTCCCCATGATAATAGCGCCGTAGCCATCCACCTGCGCAAAGCCAGCGTTGAGAACCACGACATCAGGCTGCCACGTCTGCAACGTATCCACATAAGGCTTAACCCAAATGGTATCACCCGCAATATAGAGCGTTTTTTCGCTATTGTGACGCAACACCAGGCCGCAGGCATCGCCGAGCATAGCCGCCATTTCAGGATTAGCATAGGCTTCATCGCTGCCATGCTGACCATCGGTTTTAATGATAGTGATGTCAGCAAAGCTATTCTCATCCTGCAATACGCGAACTTCAGTGAACCCCTGCGAACGGATAAGCGCGGCATCCTTTTCATGCTGAACGAAGATCGGCATGTCGTTGGGTATAGCGTGTTGAGCTGCCTCATCCCAGTGATCCAGATGAGTATGGGTAACGATAACGGCGTCAACCTTCAACAGTTCATCAATGGCGACCGGTAGCTCAACAAGCGGATTACGTCGATGTGAGCGCGCTGTGCCGGGAAAACCAGGCCAGGCTTCCTTGTCAGCTAAAACCGGATCGATAAGAAAGCGGCTTCCTGCGTAATCAAGGCGTAATGTTGCGTTGCGTATTTGGGTCAGTTTCATGTTTTGCTCCAGATGATTTTGCACTCGCGGTATCGGTAGCGCCCGCCGAATAAGGCATGCATGCCTGAAATGCTAACGTGCCATCACTATAAGAGCAGGGCGCTCAGCCAGGTGAGTAGCCTGAATGTCAAATATCGATGGAATTGGGTCAATTACCGTTTTCTGCCTCTTCACGCCGATACTTTTATCCGTGTTACAAAAATGACAAAAAGGGTAAAAATTTTCACCATGGGAGTTTTGCTTCCCATTAACAGAAAGGTTAGGATTCATCGCCGTAAATTCGCTGTGTCGCCACATTAAAAGACCCAGATCTATAGCGGATTTATTCCTTCAGCTCTTTATAACGCAATCGTTTGTTTATTAAGGGGCGAAGAGAGCTGAGCGGGCAGGCGCTCCTTTATCGGACAGGACAACAGGATAGGCAATGAAAGCAACCAAGAAAACGGCGGCGGATCAACGCGCTGCCAGAAGACGCTGGCTGAATTCACATGATGCTGGTTACGACAAGGCGATGGGTAACCGTCAGGTACAGATGATCGCCATCGGCGGCGCAATAGGAACCGGTCTGTTTCTCGGCGCGGGCGCGCGCTTACAGGCTGCAGGTCCGGCGCTGGCGCTGGTTTATCTCGTTTGCGGTATTTTTTCCTTCTTTATTTTGCGTGCGCTTGGCGAACTGGTGCTGCATCGTCCCTCCAGCGGCAGCTTTGTTTCCTATGCGCGCGAGTTTTTAGGTGAAAAGGCTTCTTACGTTGCTGGCTGGATGTACTTTGTTAACTGGGCGATGACCGGTATCGTGGACATTACCGCCGTAGCACTCTATATGCACTACTGGGGCGCGTTTGGTGATGTGCCGCAGTGGATGTTTGCGCTGGGTGCATTGGTTATTGTCGGCTCGATGAATCTGATCGGCGTGAAATGGTTTGCTGAGATGGAGTTCTGGTTTGCGCTGGTAAAAGTGCTGGCCATTATGATTTTCCTGGTGGTGGGCGTGGTGTTCCTGGGCAGCGGTAAACCGCTGGATGGCAATACCACTGGCTTCCATTTGATCACAGATAACGGCGGCATGTTCCCACATGGGCTGTTGCCAGCACTGGTTCTGGTGCAGGGCGTGGTTTTCGCTTTTGCCTCGATAGAGCTGGTGGGGATTGCGGCAGGGGAATGTAAAGAGCCGAAGAAAGTGCTGCCGAAAGCGATTAACAGCGTGATCTGGCGTATTGGCCTGTTTTATGTCGGCTCCGTGACGCTGCTGGTGCTGCTGCTGCCGTGGAATGCTTATCAGGCCGGACAAAGCCCGTTTGTGACTTTCTTCTCAAAGCTGGGCGTGCCTTATATCGGCAGTATCATGAATATTGTGGTACTGAGTGCGGCGCTTTCCAGCCTGAACTCTGGCCTTTATGCCACCGGACGCGTTTTGCGTTCAATGGCGATGGGCGGTTCTGCGCCGCAGGTTCTGTCAAAAATGAGCGGCCAGCAGGTGCCTTACGCCGGTATTCTGGTTACCATCGGCGTTTATATAGTGGGCGTTGCGCTGAACTATTATGTTCCGTCACAGGTGTTTGAAATCGTACTTAACATCGCCTCGCTGGGTATTCTTTCGACCTGGGCATTTATTATTGTCTGCCAGATGCGTCTGCGTAAGGCGATCAAGGAAGGCAGGGCCGATGACGTTAGCTTTAAGCTACCAGGCGCGCCGGTGACATCATGGCTGACGCTGCTGTTTCTGGTGAGTGTGCTGGTGCTGATGGCGTTTGACTACCCTAACGGAACCTATACCGTGGCTTCTCTGCCGCTGCTCGCCGTGGTGCTGGTTTTGGGGTGGTTTGGCGTGCGTAAGCGCGTCCATGCGGTTGCCATGACCGAGCATGAGCAGGCTCATGACGATGCGCAGCCAGCCGCGCCGTTAAAAGAAAACCCTTCTAAATAAGAGTCTGGCGGCGGACGATCAACCAGTCGTCCGCCGCGTCTTAACTTCCCATCTTATGTTGTAAATACCAGACCGCCGCTTCTACCCGCGACTTTAGCTGCAGCTTCTTTAACAGATGTTTAACATGCACTTTTACCGTGCTCTCGGTGATATTGAGTTTACGGGCGATAGTTTTATTCGGGAGCCCACGCGCGATTTGTCGCAAAATATCCTGCTCCCTTCGGGTAAGCTGCTGCAGATCGCGTCGAGTCGCAGGCGGCGTTTCGCGCAGACTGCTAATCAGAACCGAAGTCAGAGTCTCGCTTAAGACCAGTTGGCCCGCAGCGGCCTGATGCAGTGAGGTCAGCAGCGCTTCGGGTTCCATATCTTTCAGCAGATAACCATCTGCGCCACGCTTTAGCGCGCTAACCACATCTTCTTCATCGTTTGAAACGGTAAACACGACGATCCGGCCCGAAAGATCGATACGGCGCAAGAGATCGAGCGTTTCCAACCCGTTAATCCCCGGCATGTTCAAATCAAGTAAAATTAAATCAGGATCGAGCTGCTCGGCCAGTGCCAGACCCTGTTCGCCATTGCCTGCTTCGGCGATCACCTTTAACTGCGAATCCAGGCTAATCAGCTGTTTAACGCCGTTACGCAACATCGGATGATCGTCGATCAACAGGATAGTGGCGGCGTCATCGTGGATAGTCATACAGGCTCCGGTTAATCATGGTGTTGTCAGCATCTGCAACGCTGCATAAGACATAACGAAAGCCGGTTTCAGTGAAAACAGCACTGTCGCCAGCTATTTTTCATTATTCTTAAAAGATGTTTTATACCTATAAATAGGTAGCAAAAGTAAATGCAAAGGAGATTAAAATCTTTAACGGTAGCGATTCTTGTTTTTTAATTATCTGTTTTTATTAAAGTTGTTTTCAGGGCAAACACTACTCATTTAGTGGTTAAGACACAATTGCTGCCTGAAATTAATTGCCGCCCCGTTGATTTATGTCAACTCCGCACCGCTAACGACCAGGCAGGATGTGCGCAGTTCTCATTTCATCATCGGGGTTATTATGTCAAATTTAGCCACGCCGTCAGAAAAAAAAGCATCAGGTGCCGTTATCCAAAACTGGCAGCCGGAAGATGCAGAATTCTGGCAGCAGAGCGGTAAACGTATTGCAAGCCGTAACTTATGGATTTCTGTTTTTTGCCTGTTGTTGGCATTCTGCGTCTGGATGCTGTTTAGCACCGTTGCCGTTAACTTAAATAAAGTTGGCTTTAACTTTACAACCGATCAGCTTTTTCTGTTGACTGCTTTACCTTCCGTTTCTGGCGCGCTGCTGCGTGTGCCTTACTCTTTCGTTATTCCTCTGTTTGGCGGTCGCCGCTGGACTGCTTTCAGCACCGGCTTTCTGCTGATCCCCTGTTTGTGGCTCGGTTTTGCCGTACAAAATCCACAAACGCCTTTTGCGGTGTTTGTTCTGATCTCCCTGCTTTGCGGCTTTGCCGGCGCAAACTTCGCTTCAAGTATGGGCAATATCAGTTTCTTTTATCCAAAAGCGCAGCAGGGCGGCGCGCTGGGCATTAACGGCGGCCTGGGCAATCTGGGCGTAAGCGTCATGCAGCTGCTGGCGCCTCTGGCCATCTCAATGGCGATTTTTGGCTATTTTGGCCAGGGACAGGTGACCAGCGACGGCGACCATATGTGGTTGGAAAATGCCGCCTGGATTTGGGTGCCGCTGTTGTTTATCGCCACGCTTGCCGCCTGGTTCGGTATGAACGATCTCGCCGCGTCTAAAGCCTCTCTGCGTCAACAGCTGCCGGTATTAAAACGCGCGCACCTGTGGGGGCTGAGCCTGCTTTATCTGGCTACCTTCGGTTCATTTATCGGGTTCTCCGCTGGTTTCGCCATGCTGTCAAAAACGCAGTTTCCAGAGATCGTGATCATGAAGTACGCCTTCTTTGGTCCGCTGCTGGGCGCGCTGGCTCGTTCTGCGGGCGGGGTGATTTCTGACCGCTTTGGCGGCGTTCGCGTCACGCTAATTAACTTTATCGTGATGGCGTTATTTACCGGATTGCTGTTTCTGTCGCTGCCAGTAGAGGGAGAGGGCGGTTCGTTCCCGCTGTTCTTCGGCATCTTTATGGTGCTGTTCTTAACCGCAGGTTTGGGTAGCGGTTCCACCTATCAAATGATAGCGGTGATCTTCCGTAAAATTACCTGGGATAGCGTAAAAGCACGCGGCGGTAGCGATCAGCAGGCGCAGCAGGAAGCGGTGACCGATACGGCAGCCGCGCTGGGCTTTATTTCCGCCATCGGCGCGGCAGGCGGCTTCTTTATTCCGCAAACCTTCGGTATTTCACTGGCGATGACCGGTTCACCGGCTGGCGCGATGAAAATCTTCCTGGCGTTCTATGTGGTTTGCATTTTGATCACCTGGTTAGTCTACGGCCGCAAGGCTGCGCGCTAATCGCCAAAACCGGCTTTTGTCATACCGACAAAGCCGGTTTTTTCATTGTTCCTTACGCGCCGTACTCCTAAATAGCTGGTAGCCGCAGAAACCCGAAGTACTGGCTATGCCGCATGAAATTTATCCATTCAAATTATGAGGTTAGCACTGGGCAGGAGTTACTACTTAAGGAGTAAAGAGGGCGCAGGCGGGAACCGCTTCGCCGTGCTGACTTGATCGCAATCAAGCGGCCAGCGTTATCAGCTCAGTAGGCTGATACCCACACCATACGCAATGTCGTTTAGCCATTTATAACAACACCGAGCCTTCAGGAGAATTCCGGATGAGCAAATTTCTGGATCGGTTTCGCTATTTTAAACAACTAGCCGAACCCTTTGCTGGTCAACACGGCCAGACACTTAATACTAACCGGGACTGGGAAGATGGTTACCGCAGCCGCTGGCAGCATGACAAAATCGTGCGTTCTACGCACGGCGTCAACTGCACCGGTTCATGTAGCTGGAAGATCTATGTCAAAAACGGACTGGTCACCTGGGAAACGCAGCAGACTGACTATCCGCGCACTCGTCCGGATCTGCCTAACCATGAGCCACGCGGTTGCCCACGCGGCGCCAGCTACTCATGGTATTTATATAGTGCCAATCGCCTGAAATATCCACTTATGCGCAAGCGGTTAGTGAAATTATGGCGTGAAGCCAAAGCGCGGCACAGCGATCCGGTTGATGCCTGGGGCTCTATCATCAACGATCCTGAAAAAGCGAAAAGTTATAAAGTGGCGCGTGGACGCGGTGGATTTGTGCGTTCCAGCTGGCAGGAAGTCAATGAGCTTATCGCCGCTGCGAATGTGTACACCGCAAAAACCTTTGGGCCAGACCGTATTATTGGTTTCTCGCCGATCCCGGCAATGTCGATGGTCTCTTACGCCGCCGGCGCGCGTTATCTGTCGCTGATTGGCGGTACCTGCCTGAGCTTTTACGACTGGTACTGCGACTTGCCGCCCGCTTCGCCAATGACCTGGGGTGAGCAGACCGACGTACCAGAATCCGCCGACTGGTATAACTCTTCCTATATTATCGCCTGGGGTTCCAACGTACCGCAGACGCGTACGCCGGATGCCCACTTCTTCACTGAAGTACGCTACAAAGGCACCAAAACCGTGGCGGTGACGCCGGACTATGCGGAAGTCGCCAAGCTGTGCGATCTCTGGCTAAACCCGAAACAGGGCACCGACAGCGCAATGGCGCTGGCGATGGGCCATGTGATGCTGAAAGAGTTCCATCTCGATCGCGAAGTGCCCTATTTCCGTGATTATGTGCGTCGCTATACCGATATGCCGATGCTGGTGATGCTGGAACCACGTGAAGGCGGCTATTACGCGGCGGGTCGTATGCTGCGCGCCAGCGATCTGGTGGATAACCTCGGCCAGGAAAATAACCCGGAATGGAAAACCATCGCGCTTGATAGCCTGAGCGGTGAACTGGTAGCGCCGCTGGGCTCTATCGGCTATCGCTGGGGCGAAGAGGGCAAATGGAACCTTGAAGCGCGTGAAGGCGGTTCGCAGCGGGATGTTGAGCTACAGCTGAGCCTGCTGGGTAGCCACGATGAGGTGGCGGAGGTCGGCTTCCCTTACTTCGGCGGTATCGAAAGCGAACATTTCAACAGCGTGGCGCTGGATGAAATCCTGCTGCATAAACTGCCGGTTAAACGCCTGAAACTGGCCGACGGCAGCGAAGCGCTGGTGACCAGCGTTTACGATCTGACGCTGGCTAACTATGGCCTTGATCGTGGTCTGGATGATGCTAACTGCGCCACCAGTTACGATGAGATCAAAGCTTATACTCCGGGCTGGGCAGAGAAAATCACCGGCGTATCCCGCGAGCAGATTATCCGTATCGCACGCGAGTTCGCGCAAAACGCGGAAAAAACCCACGGTCGTTCCATGATCATTGTCGGTGCCGGTATGAATCACTGGTTCCATATGGATATGAACTATCGCGGGCTGATCAATATGCTGGTGTTCTGCGGCTGCGTCGGACAGAGCGGCGGCGGCTGGGCGCACTATGTGGGCCAGGAAAAACTGCGTCCGCAAACCGGCTGGACACCGCTGGCATTTGGTCTGGACTGGCAACGTCCGCCACGCCATATGAACGGCACCTCTTTCTTCTATAACCACTCCAGCCAGTGGCGTCATGAAACGGTGGAAACCGCCACTCTGCTCTCACCGCTGGCGGATAAATCGCGTTTCCAGGGCAGCCTGATCGATTTTAACGTGCGCGCCGAACGTATGGGCTGGCTGCCGTCTGCGCCGCAGCTCTCTGTTAACCCGCTGCATATCGCGGCCAAAGCGCAGGCTGCTGGTCAGACGCCGATCGACTATACCGTTGACAGCCTGAAACAGGGCTCGTTGCGCTTTGCGGCAGAGCAGCCGGATAATCCGCAGAACTTCCCGCGTAACCTGTTTGTCTGGCGTTCCAACCTGCTGGGCTCTTCCGGTAAAGGCCATGAATACATGCTGAAGTACCTGCTGGGTACGGAAAATGGCATTCAGGGCAAAGACCTGGGCGAGCAGGGCAGCGTCAAGCCGCAGGAAGTGGAATGGCAGGATAACGGTGGTGAAGGCAAACTGGATCTGGTGGTAACGCTCGATTTCCGTATGTCCAGCACCTGCCTCTACTCCGATATCGTGCTGCCGACGGCAACCTGGTATGAAAAAGACGACATGAATACCTCGGATATGCATCCGTTTATTCATCCGCTTTCGGCCGCTGTCGATCCCGCCTGGGAAGCGAAGAGCGACTGGGAAATTTACAAAGGCATTGCCAAAAGCTTCTCGGAAGTTTGTCACGGCCACCTCGGCAAAGAAACCGATGTGGTGACCCTGCCGATGCAGCATGACTCTGCCGCAGAACTGGCGCAGCCGTTCGGCGTGAAAGAGTGGAAAAAAGGCGAGTGCGATCTTATCCCGGGTAAAACCGCGCCGCATATCATCACCGTTGAACGTGATTATCCGGCCACCTGGGAACGCTTCACCTCCATTGGACCCTTGATGGATAAGCTGGGCAACGGCGGTAAAGGCATCAGCTGGAACACCGATACAGAAATCGAGCTGCTGAAAAAGCTCAATTACGTTAAGCATGAAGGGCCGGCAGCGGGCCGTCCGATGATTGACAGCGCAATTGACGCGGCGGAAATGATTCTGACACTGGCGCCGGAAACCAACGGACAGGTCGCGGTAAAAGCCTGGGGCGCGCTGAGCAAAATCACCGGTCGTGACCATACGCATCTGGCGCTGAATAAGGAAGATGAAAAAATCCGCTTCCGCGATATTCAGGCGCAGCCGCGTAAAATCATCTCCAGCCCGACCTGGTCTGGCCTGGAAGATGAGCATGTCTCTTATAACGCCTGTTACACCAATATCCATGAGCTGATTCCGTTCCGTACGCTGAGCGGTCGTCAACAGCTTTATCAGGATCATGAATGGATGCGCGCTTTCGGTGAAAGCCTGCTGGTTTACCGTCCGCCGGTAGATACGCGAGCCGTGCAGCCGCTGCTGAATAAAAAGCCGAACGGCAACCCGGAAAAAGCGCTGAATTTCCTGACGCCACACCAGAAATGGGGCATTCACTCAACCTACAGCGACAATCTGTTGATGCTGACGTTGTCGCGCGGCGGACCGATTGTCTGGATGAGCGAGGAAGATGCCAAAGATCTGGGTATTGAAGACAACGACTGGATCGAAGCCTTTAACGCCAACGGCTCTCTGACCGCGCGTGCCGTGGTTAGCCAGCGCGTCCCTGCCGGTATGACCATGATGTATCACGCGCAGGAACGTATCGTGAATATTCCGGGGGCGGAAATCACCGGTCAGCGCGGCGGTATTCATAACTCAGTAACGCGCGTTTACCCGAAACCGACCCATATGATTGGCGGTTATGCGCAGCTGGCCTACGGCTTCAACTATTACGGTACCGTAGGTTCGAATCGTGATGAGTTTGTGGTGGTAAGAAAAATGAACAATGTCAATTGGTTAGATGGCGAAGGCAACGACGAGTGCCAGGGTTCCCGCCAGGAGGCTCAGCAATGAAAATTCGTTCGCAAGTCGGTATGGTGTTAAACCTCGACAAATGCATCGGCTGCCATACCTGTTCGGTAACCTGTAAAAACGTCTGGACCAGCCGCGAAGGCATGGAGTATGCCTGGTTTAACAACGTAGAAAGCAAACCGGGCGTTGGCTATCCCCGCGCCTGGGAAGATCAGGAAAAATGGAAAGGCGGCTGGATCCGTAAAATCAACGGTCAGCTACAGCCGCGCATGGGCAGCCGCGTCGGCCTGTTGTCTAAAATTTTCGCCAACCCGGATGTCCCGGCGCTGGATGATTACTACGAGCCGTTCGATTTTGATTATCAGCATCTGCACAATGCCCCTGCTGGCAAGCATCAGCCGATCGCGCGTCCGCGCTCGCTGATTACCGGCCAGCGCATGAAAAAAATCGAAGGTGGCCCGAACTGGGAAGAGATCCTTGGCGGCGAATTTTCTAAACGCTCCCAGGATAAAAACTTCGATAACATCCAGAAAGAGATGTACGGACAGTTCGAAAACACCTTCATGATGTATCTGCCGCGCCTGTGCGAACACTGCCTGAATCCGGCCTGTGTCGCCACCTGCCCAAGCGGCGCCATCTATAAGCGTGGGGAAGATGGCATTGTGCTGATCGATCAGGACAAATGCCGCGGCTGGCGTATGTGTCTGACCGGCTGCCCATATAAAAAAATCTACTTCAACTGGAAAAGCGGTAAATCAGAAAAATGTATTTTCTGCTATCCGCGTATCGAAGCGGGCCAGCCGACCGTGTGCTCCGAAACCTGCGTAGGCCGCATTCGCTATTTAGGCGTGCTGCTGTATGACGCAGATCGTATCGAGCAGGCCGCAGCGGTGGAGAACGAGCAGGATCTCTATCAAAGCCAGCTGGACGTTTTCCTCGATCCGCACGATCCGACTGTTATCGCACAGGCGCTAAAAGATGGCATCCCGCAAAGTGTGATCGACGCAGCGCAGAAATCGCCGGTTTATAAAATGGCCATGGACTGGAAGCTGGCGCTGCCGCTGCATCCTGAATACCGCACGCTGCCGATGGTGTGGTATGTGCCGCCTTTATCGCCGATTCAGTCAGCTGCCGATGCGGGCGTGCTGGATCAACAGGGCGTGCTGCCAAACGTAGAAAGCCTGCGTATTCCGGTGCAGTATCTGGCTAATCTGCTGACCGCAGGCGATACCGCGCCGGTGTTGCTGGCGCTGAAACGTATGCTGGCGATGCGTCACTACAAGCGTGCGGAAAGCGTGGACGGCGTGGTGGATACCAGCGCGCTGGAGCAGGTAGGTCTCACAGAGGCGCAGGCTCAGGAAATGTACCGCTATCTGGCGATCGCCAACTATGAAGATCGCTTTGTAGTGCCTTCCAGCCACCGCGAGCTGGCGCGTGAGGCCTTCCCGGAAAGTAAAGGCTGCGGCTTTAGCTTCGGTGACGGCTGCCACGGCAGCGATAGCAAATTCAACCTGTTTAATACCCGTCGCATTGATGCGATTGATATTACACGCAAAACCGGGAATCGGGAGGATGCCTCATGATGGCGCTAAGAATTATTGGCCGCCTGTTGGATTATCCCGATCGGGCGTTGTTCGAGCATCAGCAGGAGCTGGAGGAGGCGCTGGCCTCCGCCAGCGAGCTAAATGAGCAACTGCGTGCGCAACTGCTGGCCGTGGTGCGCGATTTCAGCGCCCGGCCGCTGCTCGATCTGCAGGCTGACTACTGTGAACTGTTCGATCGTGGACGTGCTACCTCACTGCTGCTGTTTGAGCATGTTCACGGCGAATCCCGCGATCGCGGTCAGGCGATGGTCGATTTGATGGAACAGTATCGTGCTGCCGGACTGGCGCTGGACAGTCGTGAACTGCCAGATTTCCTGCCGCTTTACCTGGAGTATCTCAGCAGCCGTAGCCCTGAGGAGGCGCGTGAAGGATTAGTGGACGTTGCGCCGATTCTGGCATTGCTGAGTGCGCGACTGCGCCAGCGCAATAGCCGCTGGGTCGATCTGCTTGACGTGCTGCTGGCGCTCTCTGACAGCGGCGTCGCTGCCGATGCGCTGGAGACACAGGTGGCACAGGAGGCGCGCGACGATACGCCGCAGGCGCTGGATGCGGTCTGGGAAGAGGAACAAATCCGCTTCCTGGGTGAACAGGGCTGCGCCTCAGCACAGCAGGAAGCGCATCAGCGCCGCTTTGCCGGTGCCGTTGCGCCACAGTATCTGGACGTGGCGCAAGCCACCACAGGAATGACAGGACGCTGATCATGCAATTCTTGAATCTGTTTTTCTTTAATATCTATCCTTATCTGGCCGGGACGGTTTTTCTGGTCGGCAGTTGGTTGCGTTACGACTACGGGCAATACAGCTGGCGCGCAGGCTCCAGCCAGATGCTGGATAAAAAGGGGATGCGCCTGGCATCCAACCTGTTTCATATCGGCATTATCGGCATCTTCTTTGGCCATCTGGTCGGTATGTTGACGCCGCACTGGATGTACGAATCTTTCCTGCCGATCGCCGTGAAGCAGCAACTGGCGATGGTGGCTGGCGGCATCTGCGGCGCGATGACGCTGATAGGCGGCGGTCTGCTGCTGAAACGCCGTCTGACCAATCCGCGCGTGCGCGCTACCAGCAGCACCGGCGATATTCTGATCCTGACGTTGCTGGTAGCTCAGGCAACGCTTGGCCTGCTGACGATTCCTTTCTCTGCTCACCATATGGACGGCAGCGAAATGATGAAGCTGGTTGGCTGGGCACAGGCCATAGTCACGTTCCATGCGGGTGCGGCAGCGCATCTGGAAGGCGTGGCGCTGATCTATAAAGTTCATATGGTGCTGGGCATGACGCTGTTCCTGCTGTTCCCATTCTGCCGTCTGGTGCATATCTGGAGCGCGCCGGTAGAGTATCTGACCCGTCGTTATCAGCTGGTGCGTAACCGCCACTGATGGCTTCAGCCGCAGGTTTTCTGGCCTGCGGCATTTTCTCCATTCCCCAGTACAGAGACAGTTTCCCGTTATCCCTGACGCAATTCGGATAGTTTTCTCGTTGCGGCAGTTTTATGATTGCAGGCTCCCTGTTTATTTTCGGAGCCGCTATGCCTGCCCATATCAAGCTGATCAAAGATAAGCTGCTGTCAGAAAATTGGTTTGTCCTGCGTAACTATACCTATGAACTCACTACCAGTAGCGGTGAGACGATACGCCACAAGCGGGAAATTTACGATCGCGGCAATGGCGCCACCATTCTGCTTTATAACCGCGAAAAGAACAGTGTGGTTCTGATCCGACAGTTCCGTATGGCTACCTTTGTTAATGGCAATGAGAATGGCATGCTGATCGAAACCTGCGCCGGGCTGCTTGATGATGATTCCCCGGAAGACTGCATTCGCAAAGAAGCAATTGAAGAGACCGGCTACGCCGTTGGCAAGGTAGAGAAGCTGTTTGAGGCTTATATGTCGCCCGGCGGCGTGACAGAGCTGCTGCATTTTTTTGCCGCTGAGTATGATGAATCACAGCGGGATAATGCGGGGGGCGGCGTGGAAGATGAATCAATTGAAGTGCTGGAGCTGCCTTTTCCACAGGCGCTGGCGATGATTAAAAGCGGTGAAATTCGCGACGGCAAAACCATCATGCTGTTGCAGTACGCGCAGCAGGCTGGCTGGCTGCACGCCTGAGGCGCCGATGCTTACCAGGCGAGGGTTTTGCCCTGGCCTTGCAAAATTTTCCCGCTCAATTCGTTCCATTTGCTATGCCGAATGTGCCTGTAGCCAGGCCAGCGCATCGCTACAGAGCCGCTGCGTCTGGCTTCAGCATATAATTAAACAGAGGAGGTGCTGCTCGTTCTCATTGTTCGCTGGCGAAAAGTGACTTCATATTCTAAATGCGGCACGGCGGTAATTTTGACTCCCTGATGAGGACTGGTTAATAACCGCGTCGCCATGGCGACGTTGTAAATTCCTTTTTTCATCTGCGTCAGATTGCGAAGAATAGTTTCCTGTGACCTCCGGCATAATTTAACCAGCCTGGCATCCAGCTATTGAGATTTAATTCCTCAATATTTGCCGCTGGCGCTCAGCAGGTAAAAAAATGCCTGCGGTGTAATAAAAACCCAAGAAATCGGGATCGCAAAATATACCCTGAGAAAAAATTAAGGGTATACAAAAACGTAACGGCCAAATAACGGATATGATGCTTAATTGCTATGTAAATAAAATATGGCATATCATTTTTATGTGACATGCATCACAAAAACTCTTGTTCTTTCACTCTTCCGGCATTCAGTGATGCCATACCCGCGTTTCTTGCCAGCAAAATCAGTGTGACTGATGATGACCGCTTGTGAGGATATGACCGTTTGCAGGCATGATTAAAGAGTCCGAGAAATCCGATTGAGATAAACAGAGCGGCACAGGATGATAAATTGTAACGTTAGGTTATCACCCTGGTTTGTTCCCGGTTGCAGACCTGTTTTCTTGTATAACCAGAGAAAGGCATGTTGAACCGCTGTCGTTGCGCTATCATCAATGAACTAATTTAGGGATTGGGTTATTAAATGCCTTACTGGATGAAATCGCTGTTGTTGCCTTTCCTTTTCATTGCCAGCGTGCAGGCGACTCCGTTACAGAAAATATTTACCGACTGGCAGATTACCTGTAATAACCTTAATTATTGTGTGGCACGAAATATCACCGGCGAAAATGGACTGGTAATGACGCTCTCTCGCTATGCGGGCGTCAACGATCGTCCCATATTGCGTATTGATTATGGTAATCGTTATACCGGTGATTTAAAGGGCGCGGCGCTGCAGGATAACCTGCTGCTCGATCAGAAGCGTCTGCGTCCTGATTTTAAACACTGGGCGGTGGAACCGCATCACCTGGTAACCAGCCATCCCATCGCTATCGATGAGTTTCTCACGCAAATCATGGATGCTGATAATATCCAGCTTACATGGCGACCCCAGTCCACAATTTCACTGCATGGACTTAAGGCGGCGCTGCTGCTGATGGATGATGTCCAGGGGCGTGTCGGTAGCCTGAGCGCCTGGGTAAAGCGCGGCAGCCGCAGCGTGTGGGATGTGCCGCCGGAACCGGCAGCGCCAGTAATGCGTCTTTCGGAGCGTCCCGCGACGCCCTTAACGCGTGAGGAAACCACCGGCCTGATCGATTACGGAACCTGGCGTGTAAGCGCCGATGAGTGTTCGCTGGACCCAATGCGCCGCGAAGTCAGCGTGGCCCCACTCACTGACAGCAAGGCTCTGCTGCTGGTGAGCTGTGAAATGGGGGCCTACAACATGATTGATTTGGCCTTTGAAGTCACCCGCACCCAGCCCTGGCTATCACGTCGCCTGACGCTGTCGTTGCCTTTTGTACCGCCGGGCCGCAGTGACAGGCTGCTGGAGATAATTAATGCAGAGTATGATGCGGCTAATGCACAACTTTTTACCTATGCAAAAGGGCGTGGGCTGGGCGATTGCGGTATTGCTACCCGCTGGCAGTTTAACGGTCAGGAATTTGCGCTGGCTGAGTATGCCGAAGAGGGAACCTGTGACGCCTGGCATGGCAGTGACGAATGGCCCACCCTGTGGGTGAGCCAGCGTCCGTCACCGCCCTGAGCGGCGGCGCTATTATCCGCCGCTACCTTAACGAATTTCCTGCACCCTGATTGGCGAGCCTTGCTGGTTGCCTGCCAGTTCAGTCAATAGATCATTTACCCCATCGCTCATGGCGCGGAAGCGCGTCAAACTGGTACGGGTCACTACCACAAATACGCCAACATTGTACTGCGGGATCATCGCCATATAGGTGATAAAGCCGCCGCCGCCGCCGGTTTTTTGCATAATGCCGGGATGACCGTTTTCAGGTGCCATATAGACCCAGCCCATACCCAGCGCCGCAGCTTTACCTGGCACATCCATACCTTCTACTTTAGTTAACTGGCTGCGCTGATAGATCAGCGTTTGCAGACGATCGGTTTGTGGCGTGCGCGTATTAATATCGGAGTTCAAAAATTGCTGCATCCAGCGGCCTATATCCTCCGGCGTTGAATAGACACCGCCGCTGCCAATGGCTGCCAGCGTATTGATGCAGGGGCTGGCGCCGCGCTCCGGCACCATCAGACGTTTGCACTGGTCTGGTGAAGGAGTGAACGTGGTGTCTTTCATGCCTAATGGTCGGGTAATCAACTGACGAAACAGCGCCGGATAAGGCGTGCCTGCCGCGCGGGAGAGCGCATCCGCCAGTAAATCATAGGCGATGTTAGAGTAGGCGGCGCGTACGCCTGGCGGTGTATTCAGCTGCGCCTGCCGTAGCCAG
Source organism: Pantoea sp. FN0307 (assembly GCF_050113815.1). NCBI lineage: Bacteria > Pseudomonadati > Pseudomonadota > Gammaproteobacteria > Enterobacterales > Erwiniaceae > Pantoea > Pantoea sp. FN0307. The sequence continues at coordinate 278,256 of NZ_JBNJSO010000001.1, forward strand.
CTCCAGCGATCGGCTTTTGTCGGCCAGACAAATACCGGGCGCCCCGCTTTGCCGCCGGGCTGTTCACGCGGCAGCCCGCTGGTATGGGTAGCAAGATGGATCAGACGCATCGGCTGTCCGGCATAGTCAGGCACGCGCGAGCCGGGCGGTGCATACTTAGCCAAAGGATCGTCAAGCCTAACCTGTCCCCGTTCCGCCATTTTAAGCATCACTTCACTGGTCATCAGTTTGCTTATCGAGGCGATACGGATTAACGAATCTTTTTGCGGGCGCGTCTCGTTGCCGGGGCGGGTCTCGCCGAAGCTGGCAAAAACTCGCTGATTACCATCAATAGCGACCAGCGCCATGCCGGTAGCGGCGCTGCCATAAAAAATATGCTCAGCATAACGATCGACAATTTGTGAAGCCAGAAGCGGGTCGGGCGAAGACTGCGCCTGGCCGCGCAGCGGCAGCGTGGCAAACAGTGCAGCCAGCAAATAAAAACGAGTTTTCAACGGAGGCAGATCCATCAAGGTTTAGCGGAAGGTAAATGATATTACCCTAAATAATCCGGGTTGCAGCAAGGCGGCGACACAGTGAATCCCGGATGTTTACATCAGTAAATGACCGGGGGAGTGAAGAAAACCAGCGCATCTGCAACCTGAAATATGACGGGTATAGTAATCGTTTTCTCAATAACGGAAAGGGGGAAGCAAAGAAATTTTTCCTCTCTGCGAAGCGTCAGGAGCGTGGCGATAGCAGCAGGAGCGCAGGCAACAGAGAGCTTTGCAACCAGGAGATCGCAAGCTGCATCCGCATTAACGGCTTCATGCAGCCGCCTCGCTGTTTTTGAACCGTTAATAGAAACGGCGGAAGATGCTTTCCGTTGTGTACTCGGTATGGCCATCTCGATAGCGCCTGATTATCAACGGGCGATTCTCTTTGGATATACAGTTGGCTGCGGTATTCATCTTTTCAAAACATCGCAGATCGCTGTCTTGATCGGTGCCGGAATCTTTTTTGTAATGGGTGTTGTAAATATATATAGAGTAAACATTTTCTTTGAAGTTTACCTGATTGAATATGTCGTTACGATGCCTCTCCCACCATCTTATTTTTCCTTTTTTAGTCCAGGGGAAATGTTCAACAACTATTACTAGTATATGTTCAGAAGTATGATGGATGCCAATAACTCTGGTTGGGTAATACAGGTGGTAACCAGCAGTTATAAAAAGCAATGACAGGAAAAAAATAATAATTTTTTTCATTTTTTTAAGGTGCCTTGAATTTTTGTGACAGAACTAGTTTCAGTAAAAAACGGATGGAAACCATACCCTTCCCACCGTTGCAATACAAACCAAATGCGGAATATACGGAAGTTACGGTAGAATGTATTGCTTATATCTGCGGTATCTAAACCAAAATGGTCCTGAAAATTAAATCTTATTTTTGCTGTAAAATTATGCCCTTTAGATTCAATCGAATCAAGATAAATGTGTGTAGACCAGATGTCATGAACGGTAATGCCTAAACTATTGAACCTATCTAAAAACCCATTAAATTTTGGAAGTCTTATTTCATTAATATCTTTTTTTATCCCATCAAAAGATATATTAACTGTGCCGTTTTTGGTTGCCACACTATATTGAGATAATATAGTACTAATTAATTCAACGGCTTGCTTCATAGAACTATGTTCCGCCATCGCCTGGTCCAGCAGCGGGTCACTGAAAACCGCGGCGTTGCCATACTGCATATGCGTAATCATGGTGCGCGCCAGGCTTTTATAATCACCATAAAATGAAAACATATCTGACAGATCGCGAAACTCATTAAACAGAATGCGGGCGCTTTCTTTACGGTTAGGGTGGTTAAAGGGATCGATACGCGTAGAGATATCACGCAGATGATATTGCTGGCGCAGCACCTCAGCGGAGAGATCGCCATACAGCATATCAGGCGCACCGTAGTCGTCCATTTTATGCTGGGTGGCAAAAAGCAGGCAGGGCAGTTTTATGGCTGGTGATAATAAATTATCTGTCATTGCCAAGTTCCTTTTAACAACCTTACCAAACAAGCCGCCGCAAAAAGGCGGCGGCAGATAATTAACGCTACAGTTCTTTATTTTCTTTGATATTCCAGCCGGCCGCGATTTCTGCGTCTCTGCCACCTTTTTCCGTCTGTTCCCAGTACGTCATATTTGTAGTGATTAAAAATGCTGAAGAAAACGCTGAAAGAAGTTTTCGGTTTGATATTCGGTATGGCCGTCACGATAATGGTGAATAACCAAGGGTTGATTCTCTTTTGATATGCAATTAGCTTCGGTATTCATATCATCAAAACAGAGCAGATCACTGTCCTGATCAGTGCCGGAATCCTTTTTATAATGGGTGTTATAAATATATATTGAATAAATGCTTTCATTAAATTTTAACTGTTTGAAAATTTCTTCACGATGCTTCTCCCACCACCTTATTTTTCCTTTTTTAGTCCAGGGGAAATATTCAACAACTAATGCTATTGAATGTTTTGAAGTGTGGTGAATGTCAATAATTCTTGCTGGATAGCAGAGTCGATAAAAAATGACGGCGAACGCCAGGGAAATAAGAAGAAAAGCAATTTTTCTCATTTTTTAAATCACCTTGAAATTTTGCAACGAAATTGAACTCTGTAAGGAATGGACGGAAGCCATAGCCTTGCCATCTTTGCAAGATAAACCAAATGCGGAATATACGGAAATTACGGTAAAAAGTATTGCTGATATCCGTAGTGTCTAAGCCAAAATGGTCCTGGAATTTAAACCTTACGGTGGCAAAAAAACGATTTCCTTCGACTTTGAATGAGTCAAGATAAATATGCGTTGCCCATATATCATGAACAGTGATCCCCAGGCTGTTAAAACTATCCTGAAGATTATTAAATTTAGGTAACTTAGTTTGACTAATTTGCTTTAATATATCCTCAACGGGGATATCTATAATACCTTCTTTCGTGACCATATTATATTGTGTGAACCGTTCAGACAAAAAATTAAGAAACGTTTTCATAGAACTATGTTCCGCCATCGCCTGGTCCAGTAGCGGATCACTGAAAACCGCGCCGTTGACATACTGCATATGCGTAATCATGGTGCGCGCCAGGCTTTTATAATCACCATAAAATGAAAACATATCTGACAGATCGCGAAACTCATTAAACAGAATGCGGGCGCTTTCTTTACGGTTAGGGTGGTTAAAGGGATCGATACGCGTAGAGATATCACGCAGATGATATTGCTGGCGCAGCACCTCAGCGGAGAGATCGCCATACAGCATATCGGGCGCACCGTAGTCGTCCATTTTATGCTGGGTGGCAAAAAGCAGGCAGGGCAGTTTTATGGCTGGTGATAATAAATTATCTGTCATTGCCAAGTTCCTTTTAACAACCTTACCAAACAAGCCGCCGCAAAAAGGCGGCGGCAGATAATTAACGCTACAGTTCTTTATTTTCTTTGATATTCCAGCCGGCCGCGATTTCTGCGCCTCTGCCACCTTTTTCCGTCTGTTCCCAGTACTGCTGGCGCACCCTGGCTGACTGGAAACTATAGGTCATGCCAACCTGTTCATTGCCGCTGGTGCCGTTGTAAGTGAGGTTAGTTAACAGCACTTCCTCCAGGGTAATGCGCATATATTCAATCTGCGGATCGCCGGCTTTGCAGGCAGAAAGCTCGACCTTATTGATATGTCTGCCGCTGGAAAGGTAGCGTAAAATCGCTGGCGTCGACCGATCAATCAACGCATTAGCCGTGAGGTCGCGCCAGGTAACCTTACCAGCGCCACCCCCCCCACCCGTTTGCATATTGCCCGGCTGACTGGCCCCCCAGTTGAAACCAGAGAGCGTGATCCACCCTTTATGATTGGCATCCTTTGCTTCTCCCTCTATACCTTCGATTTTTAAAAAAAGATCGATGCTCATCCTTAACTCCTGTGTTTGTGGTTAGTAATGGTTAATCACTTCCTGACCTCATATTTGTAGTGATTAAAAATGACGAAGAAAACGCTGAAAGAAGTTTTCGGTTTCATACTCGGTATGCCCATCAGGATAGTGCCATATCAGTAGTGGGCGGTTTTCTTTGGATACGCAGTTAACGTCGCCGGGCATATCTTTAAAACAGAGCAGATCGCTATCCTGGTCGGTGCCGGAATGTTTTTTATACTCCGCTTCAAAGAATACAATTCTGTGGTTTTGTGGAGAGTTAATAAATGGAAATTCTTTACTAATCTGATTATGATTTTTCCTCCACCAGGAGATTTTCCCAGCTCTTGTTATAGGGAAATTTTTTACAATAACCACGGTTGAGGTTTTCCCTGGCTTATGAATGCCAATGATTTTTACGGGAAATAGTATTTGATATGTTAAAAGTAGTAGGGTCGCTACTATAGTAAAAATAAAAAATTTATATCTTATCATAGCGGCCTACTCGTATTTCTTTCGTTAAAAAAATGTCGCTGATGAATGGTTTGAAAGAATAGTTATTTATGTGTTGAAGATAGAACCATATCCTGAAAATGCGAAACTGCCGATAAAAATTATTGCTTATATCTTCTGCATCCAAACCAAAGTGATCCTGGATATGGTATTTTATTATGGCAGTAAAAGAGTCCTTTTTAATTAACAAGCTCTCCAGAATAATATGGGTTGCCCAGGTATCATGTATTGTGATGCCTAAACCATTAAACCGATCGGTAAAGTTGTCAAATCTGGGTAAATAACTTTCCCCTATCGAATCTGTTAAATCTTGAATAGCTGACTCTGGCAAGGTTTTTATTTCCCAGTCAATATAGGTTTGAATATTTTTTAAAATAGCATTAAGAGAGCTTTCCATAGAACTATGCTCCGCCATTGCCTGATCCAGCAGCGGATCACTGAAAACCGCGCCGTTGCCATACTGCATATGCGTGATCATGGTGCGCGCCAGGCTTTTATAATCACCATAAAATGAAAACATATCTGACAGATCGCGAAACTCATCAAACAGAATGCGGGCGCACTCTTCACGGTTAGGGTGGGTATAGGGATCGATGCGCGTGGAGATATCGCGCAGATGATATTGCTGGCGCAGCACCTCAGCGGAGAGGTCGCCATACAGCATATCAGGCGCACCGTAATCATCCATTTTATGTTGGGTGGCGAAAAGCAGGCAGGGCAGTTTTATGGCTGGAAATATCATGCTCTCGGCCATCGCTAAGCTCCTTCTAATTACGATCCTTAGCGGGAAGGGTAGTGCAGTCCTAAAAATGAAAGAAGATGAAATAAAGAAATTTGTGAGGTGTGCTGGGTTATTTTAATGGTTAGAAAGCCAGAAAGTTATATTAATAGTTAAGCAATTAACGCGTTATAATTAAATGCTCGATTTATTCTTGTGGAGTTGTTTTATTCTGTGTGCCGCTATTATTAATAGCTCAATGCGGTGCTGCATAAATAATGTTATTAACTTATCCAGAGCGCGCATCAGGAAAGTGGTGGCCGGAGTTCCTTATTCTCAGAGAAATGACATGCATAAAAAAGCACGCCCGATGGCGTGCTTTTTTCTCTATTTACCTGTTAATGCGGTTTCAACAGTGCTTCGGCATGGCTAACGATGTTTTCAACGGTAAAGCCGAACTCAGCGAACAGCTTATCGGCTGGCGCGGATTCACCGAAGGTGGTCATGCCAACAATCGCTCCGTTCAGGCCAACATACTTGTACCAGTAATCAGCGATGCCTGCCTCTACCGCCACGCGAGCGGTAACGGTGGAAGGCAGCACCGATTCACGGTAAGCCACATCCTGTTTATCAAACAGGTCGGTTGATGGCATAGAAACCACACGTACTTTATGTCCGGCACGCGTCAATTTCTCGGCCGCGCCCAGGGTAATCTCCACTTCAGAACCGGTGGCGATCAGGATCACTTCTGGCGTGCCTTCGCTGTCGCGCAGAATATAGCCGCCACGAGAGATATCTGCCAGCTGCTGCGGCGTGCGCTCCGGCTGCATCAGGTTCTGACGCGACAGAATCAGCGCGGTCGGGCCGTTATGACGCTCAATCGCATGTTTCCACGCCACGGCAGTTTCTACCTGATCGCAAGGACGCCAGGTGCTCATATTCGGTGTCAGACGCAGGCTGGCTAACTGCTCAACTGGCTGATGGGTTGGGCCATCTTCACCCAGTCCGATAGAGTCATGGGTATAAACCATGATCTGGCGTGCTTTCATCAGCGCTGCCATACGTGCCGCGTTACGCGCATATTCCACAAACATCAGGAAGGTGGCGGTATAAGGTACAAAACCGCCATGATGCGCGATGCCGTTGGCAATCGCTGTCATGCCAAATTCACGAACGCCGTAGTGAATATAGTTACCCGCCGGATCATCTTTAATCGATTTCGAGCCTGACCAAATTGTCAGGTTGCTGGGTGCCAGATCCGCAGAGCCGCCAAGGAATTCCGGCAGCAGTTTACCGTAGGCTTCCAGCGCATTCTGTGATGCTTTACGGCTGGCGATTTTATTGGCATTAGCCTGTAGCTGTTCGATAAACTTCTGTGTTTCCTGCTGCCAGTTTTCCGGCATGCCACCGGTCATACGGCGTGTATATTCCGCAGCCAGCTCCGGGAAGGCTGCTTTATAAGCGGCAAATTTCTCGTTCCAGGCTTTTTCATGCTGTTCGCCTGTCTGTCGGGCATCCCACTGCTGATAAATATCCTGTGGAATTTCAAACGGCGCATGATTCCAGCCCAGCTGTTTACGCGTTAGCGCGATCTCGTCATCGCCCAGCGGCGCGCCGTGCGCATCTTCTTTACCCGCTTTGTTCGGCGAACCGAAACCGATAATGGTACGGCAAATAATCAGAGAGGGCTTATCGGTAACGCTCTGCGCCTCTTTGATCGCTGCAGCAACCGCGTCAGGATCGTGACCGTCAATGTCGCCAACCACATGCCAGTTGTAGGCTTCAAAGCGTTTTGCCGTATCATCGGTAAACCAGCCTTCGGTTTCACCATCAATAGAAATGCCGTTATGGTCATAGAAACCGATCAGCTTGCCAAGGCCCAGGGTTCCCGCCAGTGAACAAACCTCATGCGAAATACCTTCCATCAGACAGCCGTCGCCCATAAAAACATAGGTGAAGTGATCGACAATCTCATGCTGAGGGCGGTTAAACTGCGCAGCCAGCGTGCGCTCGGCAATTGCCAGACCTACCGCGTTAGCCAGCCCCTGGCCCAGCGGACCGGTAGTGGTTTCCACGCCAGGCGTATACCCAATCTCCGGGTGGCCCGGGGTTTTGGAATGCAGCTGACGGAAGTTTTTCAATTCCTCAATCGGCAGATCGTAGCCGCTCAGATGCAGCAGACTATATAACAGCATAGAGCCGTGACCGTTAGAGAGAATAAAACGGTCGCGGTCAGCCCAGGCGGGGTTGGTCGGATTATGCTTCAGGAAATCGCGCCACAGCACTTCGGCGATATCCGCCATGCCCATCGGCGCACCTGGATGGCCTGATTTTGCTTTTTGTACCGCGTCCATGCTGAGCGCACGAATCGCATTCGCCAGTTCTCTACGTGAGGACATGTTTTTCTCCCTTGAAGGAAAGTAGAGGGGATGAAAATGGGGCGAAAATTCGCCCCTGAATCAAACCGTTATGCGGCTATTACAGCCGTGCGGCCAGCGTCTCTTCCAGCTTAATCTGGTCTGCGGCAAACTGACGGATGCCTTCAGACAGTTTTTCCACCGCCATCGGATCCTGGTTATGTTCCCAACGGAACTCTGTTTCAGTAAGCGGTGACGGCTCGTGGAAGCCCTGCGTTGACGGCGTCAGCTTGCGTTCTACCGGCGCGTCGCTGGACTGCAGCTCTTGCAGCAGGTTCGGAGAAATAGTCAGGCGATCGCAGCCCGCCAGCGCCAGAATCTGCTCGGTTTTACGGAAGCTTGCGCCCATGATGATGGTTTTATAACGATGCGATTTATAATATTCGTAAATCGCCCGTACCGATTTCACGCCTGGATCTTCATCCACATTGTAAGGGTCCAGCGGCTGGCGGCTGTTATACCAGTCATAAATACGGCCCACGAACGGGGAGATCAGGAAAACGCCTGCTTCGGCACAGGCGCGCGCCTGGGCAAAAGAGAACAGCAGCGTCAGATTACAGTTGATGCCGTTTTTCTCCAGCTCTTCCGCTGCACGGATACCTTCCCAGGTGGAAGCCAGCTTGATCAGAATGCGTGAGCGGTCGATGCCGTGATCTTCATACATTCTTACCAGCTTTTCCGCTTTGGTGACGCACATGCCACGATCGAAGGAGAGGCGCGCATCCACTTCGGTCGAAACACGGCCCGGCACGCTTTTCAAAATTTCCATGCCGAGGTTCACAGCAACTTTGTCGCTGGCATTGATAATCTGGGTTTCTTTGCTGCCGCCCTGTTTTTTCGCGTAGTCGATCGCGTCATCAATCAGGTGCTTATAGGATTCGAGGCCAGCGGCTTTCAGGATCAGAGACGGATTGGTGGTAGCGTCTTCAGGGTGATAATTACGAATGGATTCAATATCGCCGCTGTCCGCCACAACGGTAGTGAATTGTTTCAGTGCATCTAGCTGATTCATCTCTTAGCTCCTTGATAACCGAAGGGTAGTGCAAATTTAATCATGGCTGTCAGGCCTTGCCTGCCAGGCCCGGTCCTTTAATACAGACGAACCACATTGCACCAGCCGCTCTCATGTGGAAATGCGTTTTCTCTGATTGTTGCAATGGGCTCATTCAATAGCGAGAGCCGCGCCAGTCGTGATGCGGCCTGGCGGTGCGTAAGACCATGCCGATGCTTGATCGCCACGGGCAGAATGCCACGACAATAAAGCATGAACTTGATAACCCGTTCCTGTTGCGTCAGGTAAGACATCGTCGGGGACGCTTCTGCTGCCCAGGCTAAAACAGCATGCAGGCCACTAAAAAGCATAGCAGAAGTAAAAAATATCGTGTCTGAGTCCAGTTCTTCCACTATGCGTTCAGGCGCAGATAGTCATTCTTTGGCGCACCTCAAGTTTTTTCGCCGCAGCACGCTCCTATACTGCTCAGCTGATGCTTTTTCACGCGTTATTAACCCGAAGGAACCGATGATGGACGATCAACTCAAGCAGAGCGCGCTCGATTTTCACCAATATCCGCAGCCAGGAAAAATACAGGTTTCTCCCACCAAGCCGCTGGCAACGCAGCGCGATCTGGCGCTGGCCTATTCACCGGGCGTGGCCGCACCCTGTCTGGAAATTGCGCAAGATCCGCTGGCCGCGCATAAATATACCGCACGCGGCAACCTGGTTGCTGTGATCTCTAACGGCACGGCGGTACTCGGGCTGGGCAATATCGGCGCGCTGGCAGGTAAGCCGGTGATGGAGGGCAAAGGCGTCCTGTTTAAGAAGTTCGCTGGCATTGATGTGTTTGATATTGAAGTCGATGAACAGGATCCCGATCGGTTGATTAATGTCATTGCCGCGCTTGAACCGACTTTCGGCGGCATCAATCTGGAGGATATCAAGGCACCTGAATGCTTTTATATTGAGAAAGCGCTGCGCGAACGCATGAAGATACCGGTGTTTCATGACGATCAGCACGGTACGGCGATTATCTGTACCGCTGCGGTGCTGAACGGGCTGCGCATCGTGAAGAAAAATATTTCCGATGTGCGGCTGGTGGTTTCCGGTGCGGGTGCTTCCGCTATCGCCTGTATGAATTTGCTGGTGGAGCTGGGGCTGCAGCGACGTAATATCATTGTGTGTGATTCAAAAGGGGTGATCTACCAGGGCCGCGACGAGAAGATGGCGGAAACCAAAGCGGCCTATGCCATTGCCGATAACGGGATGCGTCGGCTGGATGAGGCGATTGCTGGTGCCGATATTTTCCTGGGTTGCTCCGGACCGAAGGTGCTGACGCCCGAGATGGTTAAAGAGATGGCGCCTGATCCGCTGATTCTGGCGTTGGCCAACCCGGAACCGGAAATTCTGCCGCCGCTGGCGAAAGCGGTGCGTCCGGATGCGATTATCTGTACTGGCCGCTCCGATTACCCTAATCAGGTAAACAATGTTCTCTGCTTTCCGTTTATTTTTCGCGGCGCGCTGGACGTGGGCGCGACGGCCATTAATGAAGCAATGAAGCTGGCGGCGGTGCATGCCATAGCCGAACTGGCGCTGGCGGAGCAGAGCGAGGTGGTGGCGTCCGCCTATGGCGATGAGGAGCTGTCGTTCGGCCCCGACTATTTGATCCCTAAACCTTTTGATCCGCGCCTTATTGTGCAGATTGCGCCTGCGGTAGCGAAAGCGGCAATGGAATCGGGTGTGGCGACCCGGCCCATTAACGACTTCGATGCCTATCGTGAAAAGCTGACCGAATTTGTTTATAAAACCAATCTGTTTATGAAGCCGGTGTTTGCCCAGGCGCGTAAAGAGCCGAAGCGGGTGGTGCTGGCGGAGGGCGAAGAGGCGCGCGTACTGCATGCCACCCAGGAGCTGGTCACGCTGGGGCTGGCAAAGCCGATTCTTATCGGCCGGCCCAACGTTATTGAGATGCGCCTGCAAAAGCTGGGTTTAAAAATCGAGGCGGGTAAAGATTTTGAAGTGGTGAACAATGAGTCCGATCCACGCTTTAAAGCCTACTGGAGCGAATACCATCAGATGATGAAGCGGCGCGGCGTCTCGCCCGAACAGGCGCAGCGCGCGGTTATCGGCAATCCCACGCTGATCGGGGCGATTATGGTGCACCGTGGCGAAGCGGACGCCATGATCTGCGGCACCATCGGCGATTATCAGGAGCACTATACGATCGTTGAGCGGGTGTTTGGTTTTCGACCCGGTATTAACGTGGCGGGAGCAATGAATGCGCTGCTGCTGCCCAGCGGTAATACCTTTATTGCCGATACCTACGTTAACGAAGATCCCACACCGGAACAACTGGCTGAGTTAACCATTATGGCGGCGGAAACGGTGCGGCGCTTTGGTATCGAGCCCAAAGTGGCGCTGCTGTCGCACTCCAGTTTTGGCACCTCCGACGCACCTGCGGCGCGTAAAATGCGTGAGACGCTGGCGCTGGTTAATGCACGCGTGCCGGAGCTGGAAATTGATGGCGAAATGCACGGTGATGCCGCGCTGGTGGAAAGCATTCGCCAGGATTTAATGCCGGACAGCCCGTTAAAAGGTTCTGCTAACGTGTTGATTATGCCAAACGTTGAGGCGGCGCGTATCAGCTATAACCTGCTGCGCGTTTCCTGTTCGGAAGGGGTAACCGTTGGACCGGTACTCATGGGTATCGCAAAGCCGGTTCATGTGCTGACGCGCATCTCATCGGTGCGGCGCATCGTGAATATGGTGGCGCTGGCGGTAGTAGAAGCGCAAACGCAGCCGCTATAGCTGTAGCTATGGGCAGTTACTCTACAGACGTTTTCTAAACCGGAAGCACAGGGAGTACAGGCGAACTGCCAACGCTCACTTCGCACATGACCAATAACGTGTCTGCACAGAATGGTTAAAAACGCCGATAAGGTGTAAGTCACCACTGTACAGCGACACCTGAGCCTGAAGCACAGGGAGTGCAGGCAGAAGAGTAAAGCGTCCCGCGCCAGGGATGGCGCGGGCCGAGCTGTCAGGGATGACGTTTTTTGCGTCTTTACGATCGGCCTGCACTCCCTGTGCAGGCACCGCGCTACCAGCCCGGTGTGCTTCAGCGGGCACCGCACTACCAGTGCGGTTTAATCCTGCAACTCCCGCTCCCTTGCCGCTGCTTTACTCCGGCAGCCACGCCTTTACCGGCAGAAAATCACTGTACAGCGCTGCCTCCGGCGAGCCAGGCTGTGGCTGATAATCATATTCCCAGCGCACCAGCGGCGGCATAGACATCAGAATCGATTCGGTACGGCCACCGGTCTGCAAACCAAACAGCGTGCCGCGATCCCAAACCAGGTTAAATTCCACATAGCGCCCACGACGATAAAGCTGAAACTCACGCTCACGCTCGCCCCACGGCATGCCTTTGCGACGCTGCACAATAGGCAAATAGCCATCAAGAAAACCCCGGCCTACCGCCTGCGTAAAGGCGAAGCTGCGTTCAAAATCAGGCGTGTTCAGATCATCAAAAAACAGCCCGCCGATACCACGCTGCTCATTGCGATGCTTCAGGTAAAAATAGTCATCACACCATTTCTTATAACGGGCATAAACATCCCCACCAAACGGCTGACACAGATCGAAAGCGGTTTGATGCCAGTGAATCGCATCCTCTTCAAAGCCATAAAACGGCGTTAAATCAAAGCCGCCGCCAAACCACCAGACCGGATCGGCCCCCGGTTTTTCCGCAATAAAAAAGCGCACGTTGGCATGGCTGGTCGGGATATAGGGGTTTTCCGGATGGATCACCAGAGAAACGCCCAGCGCCTCAAAGCTGCGTCCAGCCAGTTCGGGACGATGCGCAGTGGCGGAGGCGGGCATCTGGTCGCCATGCACATGGGAAAAATTCACCCCCGCCTGCTCAAACACTGCGCCCTGACGCAGCACGCGGCTCCGGCCGCCGCCGCCGCCAACGCGCGTCCAGCTATCCTCCTGAAACTGCGCGCCGCCGTCTGCCAGTTCCAGTTGTTGACAGATCTCATCCTGTAACGCCTGCAGAAAGGCTTTTACCTGTTCAATATTGGGAGCATTCATATTCGCTTCGCTATGTCATAAAAAGGCCATCTTCTGGCCTTTTGCTTCAGGGTGAAGAGTATACCTAACCCGGTCGTTGATTGCGGCGGTCAAATTCCACAAAAAAGCTAACGATGCCGTCGGCAATGGCGCGGGCAATCTTTTGCCGAAAAGCCGTGGTGCCCAGCAGACGCTCTTCCGCCGGATTGGTAATAAAAGAGGTTTCAACCAGCACAGAGGGGATCGACGGGGATTTCAACACGGCAAAGGCGGCCTGCTCGGTGTGCTGGCTGTGCAAATGATGAACCGGACGAATCTGCTGAAGAATATGGCTGCCAAGCGTCAGGCTGTTCTTGATGGTATCTGTCTGAACCAGATCAAACAGGACCTGTTGCAGATAAGGATTGTCGCTTTGTACCTTAACGCCGCCCACTTTATCCGCCGCATTCTCTTTTTCCGACAGATAACGCGCCATCGCGCTGCTCGCCCCACGGTTCGACAGGGCAAACACCGATGCGCCGTTAGCGGTTGGGCTGGTAAAACCGTCGGCGTGAATAGACATAAAGAGATCGGCCCCATGCTGATGCGCGATCTCTACCCGCTCGGCCAGCGGAATAAAATGGTCGCTGTCGCGCGTCAGACGCACCTCAATATGATTGTGCTGGCTCAGCTGCTCGCGCACGTGATGCGCAATCTCCAACACAATATGTTTCTCTTCGCTGCCTTCCTGACCCACCGCGCCGGAATCAATGCCGCCATGACCGGGATCGAGCATCACGATTTTTTTGCCGCTGGCCGGGCGAGACGCTTTGGCCTCAGGGCGCGGCATTGTCGACAGCGTGGCCTGTTCGCTTTTCGCCAGCGCCCGCACGGAGGGTAACAGGGCCAGAGCGGCTCCGGAAAACAGCAGCTTGCGGCGGGAAGTTAACGGTGAGAATTTTTTCATGGCGGCGTCCAGTGTTAAAATAACGTTATAACATGACAGCCCAGGGGCTTCGACAGGCAAGCTGTTTCAGCCTTTTACTATTTATTTCAGCTAAATAAGCAGCAGCCGTGAATTTTTTTGCCGCCTGATGCGCTACGAGGGTTGCGCCAGGCAAAGAATGCGTGATAATCAGCGAATTGTAAGTAACTCTGAGAAAATTCCATGGAAATCCGCGCATTCCGCCAGGAAGACTTTGAAGAAGTCATTACGCTTTGGGAGCGATGCGATCTGCTTCGCCCCTGGAACGATCCGGAAATGGACATTGAGCGTAAGCTAAATCACGATCCCGATCTCTTTCTGGTGGCGGTGGTCGGCGGCGAAATCGTCGGCACCTTGATGGGCGGCTACGACGGCCATCGCGGCTCCGTCTATTATCTTGGCGTGCATCCTGATTATCGTGGACGCGGCTTTGCCAACGCGTTGCTTAACCGGCTGGAGAAAAAACTGATTGCGCGCGGCTGTCCGAAAATCAATCTCATCGTACGTGAAGAGAACGACGCGGTTATTGGCTTTTATGAAAAGCTCGATTATGAAATGCAAGACGCTGTCTGCCTGGGCAAACGACTGATTGAAGATCGTGAGTATTAACCTTGCCGGGCCGCATGGTTGCGGCTGTAGACTGTGTGCATGATGCTTTTCACCCCTGATGACTACGACAGTAAAGGTCAGCTGCGTCTGCCGCTGACCTTTTGGCTTATTCTGCTGTTACAGGCGCGTACCTGGGCGCTGTTTATTATGGCTGGCGCATCACGTCAGCAGGGTGCCGAACTGCTGGAGCTCTTTTATCCTGACAGAAACATCTTCTGGATGGGCATGGCGCTGGGGATCCCCGCCGCCGTCGGGCTACTGCTTACCGGCTATCGACAACGCTGGCCTAAGCTCTGGCGAGCCTGGCGTTGGGCACTGTGCGCTACCTTGCTGCTGAACCTGCTGCTGGTGCTGTGGCAGAGTGGGCAGGAGAGCGATATCTCGCTGTTCGCGCTGTGGCTGCCGGCGCTGTTTGACCTGTCAGCGCTGCTCTGGCTACTGCTTAGTCGTCGCCTGAAAGCCTGCTTTAATGTGCAGCTCAATCAGACGGAATAAAACTTTTTGCGCTTATGCGACTCCAACCCCACTGAAAAAGGTTGCGTAATCACTACAGGAGCTGCAATGAAATCACTACGTCCGGCATTGATCGTCGCTACGTTACTACTGGCGGGCTGTGCCAGTCACGGCTCGAACAGCAACGAAGCAAGCTGGTGGAATCCAATCGACTGGTCATGGTCTACGCTATGGCCCGGCAACTGGTTTGGCTCCTCGCTGACGGTAACCGAACAGGGCGTTGGCGCAATCAATGGCGCTACGCCACTGCAGGAAAGCGCCCTTAACGCGGGCCTGAATGGTGACTATCGGTTGCGGCAGGGCATGCGTAGCGAGCAGGGCAGCGTGGTCAGTTTCTGGCAGGCGCTGACCGATAACGAGGTGAAGTTGACGTTCAGCGGCAAAGATACAGTGAGCCGCATAGAGGTAACGGATCGCGATATCGCCAGCGCCGACGGCACCCGCATTGGCGATGTATTCAGCGATCATTATCAAAAAGCCTTTGGCCATTGTCAGGCCGCCAGTGGGGAAACGGCTCCCGCAGTGCTGTGCCAGGCACCGGGCAACCAGCATATCAGCTATATCTATCAGGGAAAATGGGCGGGTCCACAGGGGCTGATCCCGCCGGATGATGTGCTAAAAAGCTGGCAGGTGAGTAAAATTATCTGGCAACGTTAAGTAAACCCAGAACGGCGGGCGCAACGCCCGCCAGGGGAATCACTGAACCGGGATCAACAATGGTACAGAACGCTAACTGAAAGAACTGTGCAACAGGTTATGCGCGATGGTTTTTGCATGCTGTTTTCAGCGATTTATTCATCAGTCAGCGTGAATATATGTACAAGCTCAACCCCTGCCGCTATTTTCCGGTATGATAATTGCCCTGTTTCGACCCGTTTCATTCCGGAGTAGCACTGCATGTCCCCGCATCAGAGCGGCATTTTGCCCGAAAATAATCGTTTTGCCATTTGGCTGGAAGCCGTGGTTCAGGACGACCTGAACAGGATTCGCCAGGGGGTAAAAACCTTCCATCATCAGTTAATCCAGCTGCAGGCGCGCTATCCCGATGCGGCGCTGGGCGCGACCCTTGCTTTTGGCAACGCGCTCTGGCGCGATCTACAGCCTGGAGACAGTGCGCCGGAGCTGAAGGATTTTCAGCCGCTGGGCAAAAATATGGCACCTGCGACTCAACGCGACCTGCTGGTTCATATTCAATCCCTGCGTCATGATATTAACTTTACCCTGGCCCAGGCGGCCCTGACGGCTTTTGGCCCGGCGGTACGCATTGAAGAAGAGACGCACGGTTTCCGCTGGACGGAAGATCGCGATCTTTCTGGCTTCGTTGATGGCACTGAAAACCCGAAGGGAGAGATGCGTCAACAGGTAGCGATTATCGCCAACGGGGCTGACGCCGGTGGCAGCTATGTGTTTACCCAGCGCTGGGAGCATAATTTATCGCAGTTGCAACGTCTGCCGGTTGCAAAACAGGAGCAAATCATTGGGCGTACCAGGCTGAGCAATGAAGAGCTGGAAGGCGATGCGCGTCCTGCAACATCGCACGTTAGCCGCGTTGACTTGAAAGAAAACGGGCAGGGATTAAAAATCCTGCGCCAGAGCCTGCCTTACGGCACCGCCAGCGGCACTAACGGCCTCTATTTTATCGCTTACTGCGCCACGCTCTACAATATTGAACAGCAGCTGTTAAGTATGTTTGGCGAGCGTGACGGCAAGTATGACGCCATGCTGCGCTTTACTAAACCGGTCAGCGGCGCGTGGTGGTTTGCGCCTTCTCTTGAGACGCTACTGGCGCTGTAAATAACGGACGATACCGGCCTGGTATCGCCCGATCTACTCTGCCGTACCGCTGTTTTTCAGCTTTGCTGTATTGCCGTTAAGCTTTGCCGTGCGCTTATGCTTTTTTCTACTTTTAAAGCAGCAAAAGATATATAAAACCGTTACAGCTTTGCCCTGAGTTATAAATACACTGAGCATACGGTGATGTGAGCCGGATCAATACTCAGGGTGTGAAATGACCTTTCCCGTAGCGAAAAAGTTACTCGGCGGCGCGGCGCTCTCTTTGCTGTTGGCCGCGAACGTGCAGGCAACCGAGCTGTTAAACAGCTCTTATGATGTGTCACGTGAACTCTTTACGGCGCTGAATGCTCCTTTTATCCAGCAGTGGGATGAAAAGCACCCGAACGATAAGCTTACTATTCGCCAGTCACATGCCGGATCGTCGAAACAGGCGTTGGCGATCCTTCAGGGCCTGAAGGCGGATGTGGTCACTTATAACCAGGTCACCGATGTACAAATCCTGCACGATCGCGGTCGTTTGCTGCCTGCCGACTGGCAATCGCGTCTGCCGAACCACAGCTCGCCATTCTATTCCACCATGGCGTTTCTGGTGCGCAAGGGCAATCCAAAGCAAATTCATGACTGGAACGATCTGATCCGCAGCGACGTTAAGCTGATTTTCCCTAATCCAAAAACGTCCGGCAACGGTCGCTATACCTGGCTGGCGGCATGGGGAGCGGCAGATAAAGCCAACAATGGCGACCGCGCTAAAACCACCCAGTTTATGACTCAACTGCTGAAAAATGTCGAAGTGATGGATACCGGCGGACGTGGCGCAACCACCACGTTCGTTGAGCGTGGCCTGGGCGACGTACTGATCAGCTTTGAATCAGAAGTGAACAATATTCGTAACCAGTATGCGCAAGCAGGTTACGAAGTAGTGGTGCCGAAAACCGATATTCTCGCCGAGTTCCCGGTGGCGTGGCTGGATAAAAACGTGGCTCAGAATCATAGCGAGGCAGCGGCGAAAGCCTACCTCAATTATCTCTACACGCCAGCGGCGCAGCAGATAATGACCAAATTCTATTATCGGGTGAATAACCCTCAAATGATGCAGCAGGCGAACTTCCCGCAAACCGAGCTGTTCCGTGTGGAAGATCGCTTTGGCAGCTGGGAAAAGATCATGAAAACCCACTTCGCCAGCGGTGGCGAGCTGGATAAGCTGTTAGCGGCGGGGCGTGGTTAATGTTTGTAGCAAGTAGTAAACGCGTACTTCCTGGCTTTGGCATTAGCCTCGGCAGCAGCCTGTTTTTCACCTGCCTGATCCTGCTGTTGCCGATGAGCGCCTTGATTATGCAACTGGCGCAAATGTCGCTGGCGCAATACTGGGAAGTCATTACTAATCCGCAGGTGGTAGCGGCTTACAAAATAACGCTGATCTCGGCGGCGGTGGCCTCACTGTTTAATGCCTTCTTCGGCATGCTGATGGCCTGGATTTTAACCCGCTACCGCTTTCCCGGCCGCAGTGTGCTGGATGGGTTAATGGATCTGCCTTTCGCGCTGCCAACGGCCGTAGCGGGACTGACGCTGGCCGGGCTGTTTTCGGTGAACGGCTGGTATGGTCAGTGGCTGGCGCAGTTTGATATCAAGGTTTCCTATACCTGGCTGGGAATTGCCGTGGCGATGACTTTTACCAGCATCCCCTTTGTGGTGCGTACCGTTCAGCCGGTACTGGAAGAGCTGGGTCCGGAATATGAAGAGGCGGCGCAAACCCTGGGCGCGACACCCTGGCAAAGTTTCCGCCGCGTGGTGCTGCCGGAAGTGGCTCCGGCGTTAATGGCCGGTACGGCGCTCTCCTTTACCCGCAGCCTGGGTGAGTTTGGCGCGATTATTTTTATCGCCGGTAATATCGCATGGAAGACGGAGGTCACTTCGCTGATGATTTTTATTCGTCTGCAGGAATTTGATTACCCCGCAGCCAGCGCGATTGCTTCCGTTATCCTGGCCGCCTCGCTGCTGCTGCTGTTCGCTATCAATACGTTACAGAGCCGCTTTGGCCGTCGTCTTGGAGGTCATTAATGGCTGATATCACCCAACTGAATGGCGTTGAGCGTCCGCGCATTAACTGGGGTAAATGGCTGCTGATTGCTGTTGGCGTGCTGGTCTCTTTTCTGTTGCTGGTGGTGCCGCTGATCGCCATTTTTACCGAGGCGCTGGCACAGGGGCTGGGCGCGGTGCTGAGTAACCTCAGCGATAGCGATATGCTGCATGCTATCTGGCTCACAGTGCTGGTGGCGTTGATTACCGTACCGGTTAACCTGGTTTTCGGTACGCTGCTTGCCTGGCTGGTGACCCGTTTTACCTTCCCGGGGCGCCAGTTACTGCTGACGCTGTTCGATATTCCGTTTGCGGTCTCGCCGGTGGTGGCTGGCCTGATTTATTTGCTGTTCTGGGGCGTAAACGGGCCCGCGGGCGGCTGGCTGGATGAACACCATATACAGCTGATGTTCTCCTGGCCGGGCATCGTGATGGCAACAATCTTTGTCACTTGCCCATTTGTGGTGCGTGAGCTGGTACCGGTGATGCTTAGTCAGGGCAGTCATGAAGATGAAGCCGCAGTACTGCTGGGCGCTTCCGGCTGGCAGATGTTTCGCCGCGTGACGTTGCCCAATATCCGTTGGGCGCTGTTGTATGGCGTGGTGCTGACCAATGCCCGCGCGATCGGTGAATTTGGTGCGGTCTCGGTGGTTTCGGGAGCGATTCGCGGCGAGACCTATACCTTGCCGCTACAGGTTGAGTTACTGCATCAGGATTACAACAGCGTGGGCGCGTTTACCGCCGCCGCGCTGCTGACTCTGATGGCGATAGTGACGCTGTTTCTGAAAAGCGCGCTGCAATGGCGATTAGAGAACCAGCAGAAGCGTTTACAGCAGGAGGAAAATCATGAGCATTGAGATTAAGCAGATTAATAAATCGTTTGGCCGTACGCGGGTGCTCAATGACATCTCGCTGGATATCTCTTCTGGTCAAATGGTGGCGCTGCTGGGGCCGTCCGGCTCCGGGAAAACCACGCTGCTGCGCATTATCGCCGGTCTGGAACATCAAAACAGCGGACAGATCCGCTTTCATGATAAAGATGTCAGCCATGTACATGCGCGCGATCGCCAGGTTGGATTTGTTTTTCAGCACTATGCGCTGTTCCGTCACATGACCGTGTTCGACAACATTGCTTTTGGTCTGACGGTGCTGCCACGTCGCGAACGTCCGTCAGCGGCGGCGATCAAGCAGAAGGTCACGCAGCTGCTGGAAATGGTGCAGCTGGGACATCTGGCAACCCGTTTTCCGGCCCAGCTTTCCGGCGGTCAGAAACAGCGTGTGGCGCTGGCGCGCGCGCTGGCGGTCGAGCCGCAGATTCTGTTGCTGGATGAACCTTTTGGCGCGCTGGACGCGCAGGTGCGTAAAGAACTGCGTCGCTGGCTGCGTCAGCTGCATGAAGAACTGAAATTTACCAGCGTGTTTGTAACTCACGATCAGGAAGAGGCGATGGAAGTTGCCGATCGGGTGGTAGTCATGAGCCAGGGTAATATCGAGCAGGTCGGTACGCCGGATGATGTGTGGCGCGAACCGGCCAACCGTTTTGTGCTGGAGTTCCTTGGCGAAGTGAACCGCTTTGATGCTGAGGTTCATGGCTCTCATTTCCATGTGGGCGCGCATCACTGGCCGCTGGGCTATACGCCAGCGCATCAGGGTGCGGTTGAGCTGTTCCTGCGTCCCTGGGAAATTGATGCGGCGCGCCAGGGTAGCCTGGAAACCCCTTTGCCGGTTCAGATTCTGGAAGTCAGCCCGCGTGGGCACTTCTGGCAGCTGCTGGTCCAACCCGCTGGCTGGCAGGCTGAGCCTTTTAGCCTGGTGTTTGATGGTGAACAGGCGGCCCCGCAGCGCGGCGAGCGCCTCTACGTTGGCCTGCAGCAGGCGCGTCTCTATCAGGGCAACACGCCGCTGCGTGCGGTTGCCTTTGCCGAAAGCGCCTGATATTTTCTAACTCCACATATTTTATTTGGGCGGGATTTTCCCGCCCTGTTATTTTGCCTGCCGGGAAAACATCGTGACGACTCTGGAAACCACCATCGGCAATACGCCGCTGATTAAACTGCAGCGCCTGACGCCTGCCAACGGCAGCGAAATCTGGCTGAAGCTGGAGGGCAACAACCCTGCCGGATCTGTGAAGGATCGTGCCGCGCTGTCGATGATCCAGCGCGCTGAGCAACGTGGTGAAATCGCTCCCGGCGATCAATTGATCGAAGCGACCAGCGGCAATACCGGTATTGCGCTGGCGATGATCGCTGCGATGAAAGGTTACCGTCTGAAGCTGCTCATGCCGGATAATATGAGCCAGGAACGGCAGGCAGCGATGCGCGCCTACGGGGCTGAACTGGTGTTGGTTAGCCGTGAACAGGGCATGGAAGGGGCACGCGATCTGGCTCTGGCAATGGCGGAACGTGGTGAGGGCAAAGTACTGGATCAGTTTAATAATCCTGATAATCCACTGGGTCACTATGCCACTACCGGCCCGGAAATCTGGCAGCAGAGCGGCGGACGCATCACGCATTTTGTTTCCAGTATGGGCACCACCGGCACGATAACCGGCGTTGGCCGTTACCTGAAAGAGCAAAATCCGCAGGTACAAATTGTGGGGCTGCAGCCGCAGGAGGGCAGCAGTATTCCCGGCATTCGCCGATGGCCTGCTGCCTATATGCCGGGTATCTGGCGCCCGGAGTTGATTGACCGCATTATCGATATGGGGCAGGGCGAAGCGGAAGAGACCATGCGCCAACTGGCGCGGCGTGAAGGAATTTTCTGCGGTGTTAGCTCTGGCGGCGCGGCGGCGGGCGCGATTCGCATCGCTACGGAAAATCCAGGTAGCATAGTGGTCGCGATCGTTTGCGATCGCGGCGACCGTTACCTCTCGACCGGCGTTTATCAATAACGCGCCCCGCAAAGAGCGACAGGCCCACGGCGCGAGCCTCTCCTGCGGTTTTGTAACAAAAGGGTCAGCTATTCGCGCTCCAGCGCATGAATTGGGTCGAGCCGGGCAGCCCGCCTTGCCGGGAAAAAGCCGAAGATCACACCGATCAGACTGGAGCAGATAAAAGCCGCCACGATTGAGAAGGGCGAGTAGATCATGCTGAAACTGCTGGTGGTCTGCGCCAGAATGATGCCTGGCACCAGCGACAATAGCACGCCGATAATACCGCCGGTCAGGCAGACCAGCACCGCTTCAATCAAAAACTGCTGCATAATATCGCTGGCGCGCGCGCCTACCGCCATGCGCACGCCGATTTCACGGGTACGCTCAGTCACTGAAACCAGCATAATATTCATCACCCCGATGCCGCCCACCAGCAGTGAAATCAGCGCAATCATCGCTACCAGCAGCGTCATGGTATCGGTGGTGCGCTCAATGGTTTGCCGAATGCTGTCGGTATTAAGGATAAAAAAATCTTTGCCATTGTGGCGCTGCGTCAGCAGGCGGGTAACGCCCTGTTCCGCCAGATCCAGATCAACGTTATCACGCACTCGTACGGTAATGCCGCTGAGCCACGTCTGCCCAACCATGCGCTTCATCACCGTGGTGTAGGGCACCCACAGATTCAGATTGCTGTCATTGCCGAAACTGCTTTGATGGGTAGCGACGCCGATAATGCGCACCGGCATATTGCCGAGGATCACAACCTGGCCCAGCGGATTTTCACCGTGAGGGAAGAGCCTTTTTAGGGTATTTTCATCAATCACCGCATCCTGCGCCAGGCTGTCTACACCCTGACGATCGAAGGCCATTCCCTGCGTCACATGATAGCCACGTACAGCAAAAAACTGTTCGCCAACGCCGTTTACCATTACCGATAGCGCCTGATTGCGATATTTCAGCGTGGTACTGGTTGAAAGCGAAGGGGTCACGCTATGCACATAAGGCTGGTAAGCCAGCGCATCGGCATCGCTGGCGCGCAGCGTCTGAATGGCGGAGGAGTCCATATCGCCAAAATCATTGCCGGGAAAAATATCCAGCGTGCTGGTGCCCATTAAGCTGATTTCTTGCAGGATTTTTTGCTGCGATCCTTTACCCAACGCCACAACCGCCACCACCGAGGCGATACCGATAATTATGCCCAGCATCGTCAGGAACGTGCGTAAGCGCTGCGACATCATGGAGACCAGCGCCATACGAAATGCTTCGGTCAGCCGATCGCGCGCGGCGCGCCAGGCGTTACCCTCTGCGCGCCGGGTCATTTGCCGTGAGCCAGCGTCAGGCGCCTGACGCTGGCTGTCGCTGAGAATTTCGCCATCGCGTATTTCAATAATCCGCTGTGCGTGCTGTGCAATCTGCATATCGTGCGTCACGATAACAATGGTATGCCCTTGCTGATGCAGGTCATGCAGGATGCGCATTACCTCTTCGCCGCTGTGGCTATCAAGCGCCCCGGTCGGCTCATCGGCCAGGATCACTTCGCCGCCGTTCATCAGGGCGCGCGCAATACTGACACGCTGCTGCTGTCCGCCCGAAAGCTGACCCGGTCGATAATGCAGACGCTCGCCAAGGCCAAGACGCGTCAGCAGAGCAGCGGCCCGTTCACGCCGCGCCTGCACCGCCTGACCGGCGTAGATAGCGGGCATCTCGGCATTACCCAGTGCCGTGAGTTCGCTTAGCAGGTGATAGCGCTGGAAGATAAAGCCGAAATGCTCGCGCCGCAGCGCCGCCAGCGCATCGTTATCCAGCGCCGAAACGGCGCGATTGGCAATCAGATATTCACCGGCGCTGGCTTTATCCAGGCAGCCGAGAATATTCATTAACGTTGATTTGCCAGAGCCGGACTGCCCTACAATGGCAACAAATTCGCCTGAATCGATGGACAGATTAATATTACGCAGCACCTGCACCTGCTGTTCGCCATTCTGAAAAGAACGGCAGATATCATTAAGCTGTAGCAGCGCCATTATTGTGGCCCCATTTCGCCCGAGGGCGCGTCAGCCGTGTTGCGCTGGCCCAGTATCACTTTCTCGCCGGGCTTCAGACCGGAAACAATTTCCGCTTCGACATTATCATTCAACCCCACCTCAACCTGTCGGCGCGTGACCTGCTGACTGGCATCCAGTACCTGTACCGATGTTTTACCGTCAATGTTATCCAGCGCGGTCGCGGGGATCACCACGGCATTTTTGCGCTCGCCCAGCACAATATGCACCTCCGCCGACATAGAGATGCGCAGGCGATGCTGCGGATTGGGCACGTCAAACAGACCATAATAATAGATGGCGGTTTTATTGCTGGAGCTACTGGAAGAGCTGGTCAGGCTACTGCTGGAGCTGTCGTTATTAATCGAGTCTGGTGCCGGTTCGATGGCGCGCAGCGTGCCCTCATAGCGTTTATGCGGCTCGCCGAGAATGGTAAACCAGACTTTCATGCCCGGTTCCACCTTGATAACGTCCGCTTCAGAAATTTGCGCCTTTACCGTCATGGTGTCGAGGTTGGCGACTTTGATTAGCGTTGGCGCGCTTTGTACGGCGTTAACCGTTTGTCCTTCTTCAACCGGTACCGAAACAACCGTGCCGTCTATCGGTGACACGATACGGGTATAGCCAAGGTTCACCTGGGCGGTATTCACTTCAATTTGCGCCTGAACGATCTGTGCATCCAGCGCGCGGATCTCCGCTTCGGTAGCGATCAGCCTGGCCTGCGCATCGTCATACTCCGCTTTCGCCGTAAGGTTTCTGGCCAGCATCACCTGCTGACGGGCAAAGGTTGCCCGATAGTTGCTGAGCTGGGCCTGCTTAGCTGCTCGCTGCGCTTCAATATTTTTTAAGGCCGCCTGCGCGTTTTGTAGCGCGTTTTGCTGCGTCATACTGTCAATTTCCGCCACCAGCTGCCCCTGTTTGACCTGATCGCCCAGTTCGACCCGCAACCGTTTGATCTGACCTGAAGCCTGCGCGCCGACGCTAACCAGTTTGCTGGCGGTGAGCGTGCCGTCTGCCAGCACCGCCTGTTGCAGCGGGCGCTGTTCCGCCGTAGCGGTCAAAAATTCTGCGGGTTTCTGCCGCTGATGCAGTAACGCCCAGGTGATAACAACAGCAATGATGATAAATAACAGCAGTAAAAATCCTTTACGGCTGAACAAAGTGCGACTTAATGCCATGACCAATATCCCTGGTACGAAGAAAACACTGGTATAGCCTAAAAGGCTGCCACAATAAAGTGAAACAGCAGCGCAATCAGGCAAGAATATCTGTAAGGATTGAGTAAATTCTGCTGCGTACTGTTCCGCTTGAGGTCAAAATAACGCCAACCGATTATGAGAGTGTATGCATGAAAATTCTGTTAGTTGACGATGACCTGGAGCTGGGCACGATGCTCAGTGAATATTTAATGGGCGAGGGCTTTCATGCCTCGCTGGTGCTTACCGGTCAGGCCGGAATTAATAGTGCGCTGTCCGGTGACTTTCAGGCGATGATTTTAGATATCATGCTGCCAGATATGAGTGGTATTGACGTGCTGCGTCAGGTACGACAAAGCAGTCGTATCCCGGTGATTATGCTAACGGCAAAAGGGGATAATATCGATCGGGTTATCGGGCTTGAAATGGGCGCAGATGACTATGTTCCCAAGCCCTGCTATCCCCGTGAGCTGGTGGCACGCCTGCGGGCCGTGCTGCGTCGCTTTGATGAGCTGCCTGCCCAGCAGGAGAAAAAAGAGGTGGTACGCTGGGGCGATCTGACGCTTAATCCGGCTACGCGTATCAGCGAATGGAAAAACAAGCCTTTCGACCTGACCGCTTCCGAATTCAATCTGCTTGATTTGCTGCTGCGATCGCCCGATCGGGTAGTGACAAAAGATGAATTGTCGGAGAAAGGGCTGGGGCGTCCGCGCGAAGCCTACGATCGCAGCGTGGATGTGCATATCAGCAATATCCGGCAAAAACTATCCAGCCTGGCTGGCGAGGCGATCAATATTGAAACCGTACGCAGCATCGGTTATCGCATTCGATGAGGAACCGTTTTCGCGGCCGTCTGTTCTGGAAAATCCTGTTTGGTTTCCTGCTGGTGTTTTTTCTGATTAGCCAACTACTGTGGCTGGGGTTTACCCTGTATGGCAAGCATCGCGAGCCGCCAGAACATATTGCTACGCGGCGTATTGTTAATCTTCAGATGGCTTCAGCCGTTTCGGTATTGCAGCACGGCGGTCTGCCAGCGCTGGATAATATGATGTCGGACTGGTCGCCCGGCGATCGTCGTTTTTTCTCCGTCACGCTTATGCCGACGCCGCCGCAGGAGATTTCGCGTCATCAGCTCAATCTTTCACTGCCGGGTAGCGGCTTCCCCGATCAGGTTATTGAGTGGGTGACCGGCGCAGATGGCCAGCAGTACCAGCTACGCTATGACGTAAAAGGGCTACGCGAAGACAGCGAGATGGGCAGACCGCCGCGTAAGATCCTGAATATTCCAGAGCCGGTGTTCTGGTTTGCCGGGGTAATGGGGCTGCTGTTCAGCTCTTTGCTGGCATGGAACCTGACGCGGCCGATGCGTCAACTACGTCTGGGTTTTACCCGCGTATCCAATGGCGATCTTTCCGTACGTCTTTACCCACAGATGCGTCGTCGCCACGACGAGTTTTCCGTTGTCGCCCGTGATTTCGATGCGATGGTTGAACGCCTTGCTGTGCTGGTGAAGGCGCGTGAAGAGCTACTGCATGATATTTCGCATGAGCTGCGCTCGCCGCTGGCACGGCTGCAACTGGCGACCGGCCTGGCACGTCAGACGCCGGAGTCGGTTAACACCTCTCTCGATCGCATTGATGAAGAGGCGCGGCGGCTGGATAAGATGATTGGCGAGCTGCTGACGCTGTCCCGGGCCGAAAATGAAAAGATGCCTGATGAGCAATATTTCGATCTACACGGTCTGCTGGAAACGGTCGTTAATGATGCGCGCTATGAGGCGCAGTTGCCTGGCGTAGATATTACGCTGGAAGTTGGGGAAAACGTCGACTATACGGTGAAGGGCAATGCCGAACTGATACGCCGTGCGGTAGAAAATGTGGTGCGTAACGCGCTGCGCTATTCGGTGCGAGGGCAGGTGGTTAAAGTGAGCCTGCGGCCTGACGGCCACTGGCTAAGCATTCGTGTGAGCGATAGCGGACCTGGCGTGGATGCCGATAAGCTCTCCAGTATTTTTGATCCCTTTGTGCGTGTCAATTCCCCTATGCAGGGCAAAGGTTACGGTTTGGGGTTATCTATCGTACGTAAGGTGGTGCTGGCGCATTATGGTGAGGTACAGGCATTCAACGGGCGTAACGGTGGATTAGAAATGATTATTCGTCTGCCGCACTGGGAAAACTAGCTTAGCACTGCATTATGATATAAAAACGGCACCCGCAGGTGCCGTTTTAGTCAGCATGAAAACCGTTATTTTTTAATACGAATCACCGGTGTTTCGCCAACAATAACCTGACCGGTCAGCTTGGTCAGCTCTTTGATCTCATCCATATTGGAGATCACGACTGGCGTCAGGGTCGATTTCGCTTTCTCTTCCAGCAGCGGCAGGTCAAACTCAATAACCACATCGCCTTTCTTCACTTTCTGGCCTTCTTCCGCGATGCGTTTAAAGCCTTCGCCTTTTAGCTCCACGGTATCGATACCGAAGTGAACGAACAGCTCAATGCCACTATCGGATTCGATAGAGAACGCATGGTTGGTTTCGAAAATTTTGCCGATAGTGCCATCAACCGGAGCAACCATTTTATTGCCTGCCGGTTTAATCGCGATGCCATCGCCGACAATTTTCTCCGCAAATACTACGTCTGGCACGTCTTCGATATTTACGATCTCACCAGACAGCGGGGCGACGATCTCAATGGTGCCAGATGCGCTTTCTGTTTTATCGCCAAAAAGTTTGGATAAAAAACCCATGATCTTCTCCTAAGCAGTAATGTTGGGCCAGCGTATCGCGGAATCAGCAGAGTGTTTTTTCTTCAATGAACTTGTTGACCAGGTTCATCAACTCTTCCGCGGTCGGTTGAGCCAGAGCCTGCTCTGCTAATGCCTTCGCATCTTCGAAGTTCGTGTTACGAATGATCTTCTTGATGCGCGGGATAGAAATGGCACTCATGCTGAATTCATCCAGCCCCATTCCCAATAACAGTAGTGTAGCACGTTCATCACCGGCCAGCTCACCACACATGCCGGTCCACTTGCCTTCGGCGTGAGAAGCATCAATAACCTGCTTAATCAGGCCAAGCACTGACGGCGTCATTGGGTTATAAAGATGCGAAATCAGTTCGTTACCGCGATCGACCGCCAGAGTATACTGCGTCAGATCGTTTGTCCCAATACTAAAGAAGTCGACCTCTTTCGCCAGGTGGCGAGCGATAACGGCTGAGGCTGGCGTTTCCACCATAATACCGACTTCAATGGTTTCGTCGAAAGCTTTGCCTTCTTCACGCAGCTGGGCTTTTAACATCTCCAGCTCTGCTTTCAGGAAGCGCACTTCTTCCACGGAAATGATCATCGGGAACATAATGCGCAGCTTGCCGAACGCGGAGGCGCGCAGAATCGCACGCAGCTGTGCATGCAGAATTTCTTTGCGATCCATAGCGATACGGATAGCACGCCAGCCAAGGAACGGGTTCTCTTCTTTCGGCAGGTTCATGTACGGCAGATCTTTATCACCGCCAATGTCCATGGTACGGACAATCACTGCCTGAGAGCCCATGGCTTCGGCAACGGCTTTGTAAGCCTGGAACTGCTCTTCTTCAGTGGGCAGCGCATCGCGATCCATAAACAGGAACTCGGTACGATACAGGCCAACACACTCTGCGCCGTTACGCTCAGCGCCCGGAATATCACGCACGGTGCCGATGTTGGCACCCACTTCTACCTGATGTCCATCCAGCGTGATCGCTGGCAGATCTTTCAGTTTAGCGAGTTCATTTTTCTCGCTCAGATATTGATGCTGTACTGCCTTCAGCTCTTCGATGACTTCAGCAGTCGGGTTAACATAAACTTTATTGTTAACACCATCCAGAATCACATAATCATCGTTCTTAACGCGACTGGTGACGTCACCGGTGCCGACAATGGCAGGCAGCTCAAGGGAGCGCGCCATAATAGACGTATGTGAAGTACGACCGCCAAGATCGGTAATGAAGCCCAGCACTTTTTTCAAATTCAGTTGTGCGGTTTCGGACGGCGTCAAATCTTTAGCAACCAGAATCACTTCGTCTTTGATCGCGCTCAGATCCACAATGTGCAGACCAAGAATATTCTGCAGCAGACGCTTACCGATATCGCGTACGTCGGCAGCACGTTCTTTCAGATATTCATCATCCAGCTCTTCCAGTGCTTTAGCCTGACCTTCAATGACGCTATGAGTTGCGGCATCGGCCGTGGCCATTTCATCTTTAATCAGGCTGATGATGTCCTGTTCCAGCTCTTCATCTTCCAGCAACATAATGTGGCCTTCGAAGATGGCTTCTTTTTCTTCGCCAAAAGTCTCGCCAGCTTTAATTTTTATAGCTTCAAGCTGTGTAGCGGCTTTACCACGACCTTCAAGAAAGCGAGCAACTTCCTGATCAACCTGATCGGCAGAAATTTTCTTCCGGTTGATAACGATTTCATCTTCCTTCAGCAAAAGTGCTTTGCCGAAAGCGATACCCGGTGATGCTAAAATGCCTGAAATCATAACCCTACCTTTATTATAACGATGCCTACCAGGCGAAACGAGGTGCCAGGATCCTGCGGAACCGTACTTTACGGATGCAACAACGCGGACATAATGTCCGCGATCAATATGTTTGCACTCAGTTGCCTGATGAAACGGTTTTTCGTCGGCTGGACGATTACTCGAGTTCAGCCATCAGTTTAACCAGATGCTCAACAGCCTGCTGTTCATCTTCACCTTCAGCGGACAGCGTCACCACGGTGCCCTGAGTCAGGCCCAGAGTCTGCAGCTTGAACAGGCTTTTCGCACTGGCAGATTTACCATTAGACGTCACGGTGATTTCTGAGGCAAAAGCTTTTGCTTCTTTAACAAACTGAGCAGCCGGACGAGTATGCAGGCCATTAGGTGCGGTGATGGTAACTTCTTGCTGGAACATTATATTTCCCCAACTTAATTAGGTTTGGTGTTTTGTCTCTAAAGTCTAGCCTGGCGGCGAAACTTTAGCCTGTGTAGGTCGCGCTGGTTCGAGTACGGGACTCACCAAAAAATGCGCAATTAAGGCATGAGAGCGGACGGGGCAAAAAAACGGGGGTTTTCGCTTCGCTGCTCTACTCCTCATTATGCCGCGTGTTGCGCTATTCCGCCAAATCAGTAAATCGATTCAGCTTGATCCAGTTCAAAGCGCTATTAATTTTGCGCTTCGAAATAATTGTCAGCTTAAATACCAGAGCTACCAGAGTGAATCAATGACAGGGGTGGTAAAAATTTGAAGTGGTCCACAAAAAAGCACCCCGAAAGGCGCTTTTTGCAACAATGCCGGCACCCTGGCACTACTATTGCAGTTCTTTTTCCGTAAAAAGATCGGCAAACAGGGCGGTACTCAGATAACGCTCGCCGGAAGAGGGCAGGATTACCACAATATTTTTATTGGCGTAAGCTTCGTCTTCCTGCAACTTAAGCGCGGCGGCCACGGCTGCGCCGGAAGAGATGCCGGCCAAAATGCCTTCTTCATCCATCAGACGTCGGGCAGTGGAAATTGCCTCTTCATTTGTGATGGCCACAACCTGATCCACCAGACTGAGATCCAGGTTACCCGGAATAAAGCCAGCGCCGATGCCCTGAATTTTATGCGGACCGGGTTTAACTTCTTGCCCGGCCAACGTTTGAGCGATAACCGGTGAGTCGGTGGGTTCAACCGCCACGGCGATCAGATCTTTTTTGCCTTTGGTATTTTTGATGAAGCGGGTAACGCCGGTCAGCGTGCCGCCGGTGCCAACGCCGGAAATAAAGACATCAATCTGGCCATCGGTATCTTCCCAGATTTCAGGACCGGTGGTTTTATCATGAATTTCCGGGTTAGCCGGATTGCTAAACTGCTGCAGCATCAGGAACTTGTCCGGATTGCTGGCTACGATCTCTTCTGCTTTAGCGATAGCGCCTTTCATGCCTTTTGCGCCTTCGGTTAATACCAGGCTGGCACCCAGCGCTTTCAGCAGCTTACGGCGTTCAACGGACATGGTTTCCGGCATGGTCAGCGTCAGCTTATAGCCGCGTGCGGCCGCAACGTAGGCCAGAGCGATCCCGGTATTGCCGCTGGTAGGTTCAACCAGTTCCACGCCGGGTTTCAGGATCCCGCGCTTTTCAGCGTCCCATATCATATTGGCACCGATACGGCATTTGACGCTAAAACTGGGATTGCGCGACTCAACCTTCGCCAGAATGCGTCCATTGCCGATGCGGTTCAGACGAACCAGCGGCGTATGACCGATTGTCAAAGAGTTGTCTTCATAAATCTTACTCATAGCCCGTCCTTAACTGTATGAATTTCAGGGAACCGTCAGAGCATACCTTTTCCAGTTTCGCAAGGAAGGAAGGAAATAGTATATGTATATGTTTAGCTGAAATAAGCCCTGACGAAAATGCATAAGATGGGTTTTATGCAACGATCGGCGGTTCTTAACCTGCTTAATCTTTGCTTAACGACGCTCATGTATACCTAACTGGTTACGATAACGATCAACCCACATCGCCGTCGCACCACAGACCGCGGCGGGCATAATCGCCAGGTTAAGTAGCGGGATCATGGTAAACAGGCTTACCAGCGCGCCAAACTGCATATTAGCGGTTTTGTGCTGGCGCAGCGCACCAAGCATGCTCTGAAAACTGACCTTATGATTATCAAAAGGATAGTCACAGTACTGAATAGCCAGCATCCAGGCGCTGAACAGAAACCACAATACCGGCGCAACGGTTTGGCCGAAACCAGGAATAAAGTAAAGCATCAGCAATCCCAACGCGCGCGGCAAATACCAGGCAAACTTCTGCCATTCGCGTTTCATGATGCGCGGAATATCTTTTACCAGCGCCAGCCAGCCGCTGTCGGGCAGCGGGTGTCCGGTAAGTCGGCCTTCAAGCTGTTCCGCCAGCAGACCGCAAAAGGGCGCGGCGACCCAGTTCGCAATAGTAGAAAAAAAGTAGCTAAACACCAGCACGATCGAGAGCACCGTAAGCGGCCAGAGCAGATAGCTTAACCATTGCAGCCAGTCAGGCACATGCGACATCAGCCGGGGGATCCATTCATTAAGCCGATAAAACAGCCAGGTAAAAGCGCCGCCGAGCAGAATAATATTGATCAGTAAGGGGATAACAACGAAACGGCGAATGCCCGGCAGGCGGATCAATTTCCAGCCCTGAGCGAAGTAGTGAATACCATTGTAAGACGTGGGTTGAACCGTAGCCATCGACAGTTTTTCTCCTCTGTTTGGCAGGCCAGGCTATCATAACCTGGGTTTTTTCTCTTACCAGCCGCCTTTTGGCTGAAAAAACAGCAAAAAA
Organism: Pantoea sp. FN0307; assembly: GCF_050113815.1. Classification (NCBI taxonomy): domain Bacteria; kingdom Pseudomonadati; phylum Pseudomonadota; class Gammaproteobacteria; order Enterobacterales; family Erwiniaceae; genus Pantoea; species Pantoea sp. FN0307. The sequence continues at coordinate 310,304 of NZ_JBNJSO010000001.1, forward strand.
TCGGGATGGCTCTATCTTATTTGTCAGAAAAGCCGGTGCAGACTTGCACTTGTTTAGCGGGACAAATACAGTTAGAGGATAAAGTTTGCCGTGGTGGCAAGGTATTGGAACAACAGAGAATACAATGATGCAGGATTTGCGTCTGATATTAATCGTTGTTGGTGCGATCGCCATAATAGCGCTGCTGCTTCACGGGCTGTGGACCAGCCGTAAAGAGCGCTCATCTGTGTTTCGCGATCGCCCGCACAAGCGTTTAAAGCAGGATCAAGAAGATAACCTGACCGAAGAGGACACCCAGGGTGTAGGTGACGTTCGGGTCCGACGAACGCCGACAAAATCTTCACATAATGAACCTTCTTTTGATGGGTTTACCGCAGAAGACGAAGAGCCTGCGCCACGTCCTGCTGCGCGTAAGCCGCAACCGACGCCTACGGCGGTGCCTGTTGTTCCCCAGCCGGAACGCGATCCGCTGTTTGATGCCGAGCCTTCCGCTACGGTTGACGATGACGCTTTCGAGCCGCGTCCGCAAAGCGAGCGGCAGCCTGCCGTTTCACGTACGCAACAGCCCGTGCCTGCGCGTCCGGTTGAAACGCCGTTACAGCAGCCTGCCGATCCTTTACTGGATGATGAACCGCAGTGGCAGGATGATAATGAACCGGTAATGAATGTTGAAAGCGATGCGCCTGCAGCCGCAGAGCCTGTGTCGCAATCGCGTGAAGAAGCGCGTCGCAAAGAGACGGTGCTGGTGCTGCATGTCGCTGCTCATGCTGGCGGCGAGCTGAACGGCGAAAGCCTGCTGCAGGGCATTTTGCAGGCCGGGTTCCAGTTTGGCGAAATGAACATCTTCCATCGTCATTTAAGTCCGGCCGGAAGCGGCCCGGTGCTGTTCAGTCTGGCCAATATGGTGAAGCCGGGATCGTTCAATCCTGATGCCATGTCAGACTTTTCAACGCCAGGCGTTTCTATGTTTATGATGGTGCCTTCCTATGGCGATCCGCATCAAAACTTTAAGTTAATGCTGCAGTCAGCGCAGCGCATCGCTGACGATGTTGGCGGCGTAGTGCTGGATGATGAGCGTCGGATGATGACGCCGCAAAAACTGGAAACCTATAAGGCGCGTATTCGCGACGTAGTTGAGGCGAACGCCTGATAGCCGGTTCCCGCTTTGTTCCCCTGAACCCCCGCTTGCCGGGGGTTTTCTTTCTCTGATGGTGCGTTATGGAATCCGTACAAGAAAAAATCACCGAGCTGCGAACCACGCTTCGTCATCATGAATATCTCTATCATGTTCTGGATGCGCCGGAAGTTCCCGATGCGGAATATGACCGCCTGATGCGCGAGCTGCGGGCGCTGGAAGAGCAGCATCCCGATTTAATCACGCCTGATTCACCCACCCAACGCGTGGGCGCCGCGCCGTTAACCGCTTTTGAACAGGTACGTCATGAAGTGCCGATGCTGTCGCTGGATAACGTTTTCGACGAGGCGGGCTATCTGGCGTTCAATAAGCGCGTGCAGGATCGGCTGAAGAGCAGCGATGATATTACTTTTTGCTGCGAGCTAAAGCTGGATGGCCTTGCCGTGAGTTTGCTGTATGAAAATGGCCTGCTGGTGCGTGCCGCTACCCGTGGTGATGGAACGACCGGTGAAAATATCACGGCCAATGTGCGCACCATCCGCGCCATTCCGCTGCGTCTTAAAGGCGATAATATTCCGGCACGGCTGGAAGTGCGTGGCGAAGTGTTTATGAATCAGGTGGGATTCGAGAAGCTAAACGATGAAGCGCGCCGCACCGGCGGCAAAATTTTTGCTAACCCGCGTAATGCGGCAGCGGGCTCGCTGCGCCAGCTTGATCCCCGGATTACCGCCAGGCGTCCGCTGACCTTCTTCTGCTACGGCATTGGTCTGGTAGAAGGTGGAGAGTTGCCGCACAGCCACTGGGAACGCTTGCAGCAGTTTAAAGCCTGGGGACTCCCGGTCAGCGATCGTATTCGTCTTCATCACCGCGCTGATGAAGTACTGGATTTTTATCATCAGGTAGAGCGCGATCGTCCTCAACTTGGCTTTGATATTGATGGCGTGGTTATCAAGGTGGATTCGCAGGAGCTACAGGAACGTCTGGGCTTTGTGGCGCGCGCGCCACGCTGGGCGATTGCGTTTAAATTCCCGGCGCAGGAGCAACTTACCCGCGTACGTGACGTGGAGTTTCAGGTGGGTCGTACCGGCGCGATTACGCCGGTAGCGCGTCTGGAGCCGGTACAGGTTGCAGGCGTTATGGTCAGCAACGCAACGTTGCATAATGCCGATGAGATCGCGCGTCTTGGCCTGCGAATTGGCGATCGCGTGGTTATTCGCCGTGCGGGTGATGTGATACCGCAGGTGGTTAATGTGGTGGAGTCAGAGCGCCCTGACGATACGCGAGAAATTACTTTCCCCAGTCACTGCCCGGTTTGCGGTTCGGACGTAGAGCGAGTGGAAGGCGAGGCGGTAACGCGCTGTACCGGCGGCCTGATTTGCGGCGCGCAGCGTAAAGAGGCGCTGAAGCATTTTGTCTCGCGTCGTGCGATGGATGTCGAGGGCATGGGCGATAAAATCATCGATCAGCTGGTGGAAAAAGAGTATGTGAAAACGCCCGCCGATCTGTTCCGCCTCAGCGCCGGTCTGCTGACCGGTCTGGAGCGCATGGGACCGAAATCGGCGCAAAATATTGTCGATGCGCTTAATAAGGCGAAAGCCACGACCTTGCCGCGTTTTCTTTATGCGTTAGGCATTCGTGAAGTTGGCGAAGCGACGGCGGTGAACCTGGCGAATCATTTCGGCTCGCTGGAAAAGATTATGGATGCCGATCTGGATGCGCTGATTGCCGTGCAGGATGTGGGCAAGATTGTCGCTTCCCACGTGCGGAACTTTATGGAAGAAGAGAGCAACCGTGAAGTTATCCGCCAGCTGGTTGAGGATATTGGCATCCACTGGCCAGAAATTACCCTGGTGAATGTCGAAGCGCTGGACAATCCATTTGCCGGTAAAACCCTGGTGCTAACTGGCTCGCTGAGTATTATGTCGCGCGATGAGGCGAAAGAGCGTTTAACGGCGCTGGGCGCCAAAGTCAGCGGCAGCGTATCAAAGAAAACCGATTTGGTGATCGCGGGCGAAGCGGCAGGTTCCAAGCTGGCTAAGGCACAGGAGTTGGGAATCGAGGTCATTGATGAAGCGGAAATGATCCGTCTGCTGGACAGCCAGAATGGATAAACAGCAGTTGATCGATATCGCCAATACCGTGATGCCTTTCGGTAAATATCAGGGACGCGTATTGATCGATCTGCCTGAACCTTATCTGCTGTGGTTCGCCCGCAAGGGAGAATTTCCGGCAGGGCAGTTGGGTGAGCTGATGCGGCTGACGCTGGCGATCAAGATTGAAGGACTGGAAGGGCTGGTGAAGCCGCTTAAGCGTTAAGCCTGAGACGCGCCGTCAGCGACGGCGCGTCTGGTTTACTTTTGAGATCCCATCATGGCTTTGCCCGTTGGCTCGCTGGCCTGAAGCTCGGCTTCGTTTTTCTTTTTATAGCGCTGGGCGATAAACGAACACACCATAAGCTGTACCTGATGAAACACCATCAGCGGCAACACGATAATACCCACGGCGGCGGCAGGAAACAGAATATTTGCCATAGGTACGCCGTTCGCCAGGCTCTTTTTCGAGCCGCAGAACAGAATAGTAATCTCATCCGCCCGCTTAAAGCCGAACAGCCGCGCCGCCAGCAAATTTACTATTAGCACAATCGCCAACAGCAGTACGCTTCCCGCCAGGATCCATAGCAGAGTGATTACGCCCACCCGATGCCAGATTCCGTTAACCACCGCTTCACTAAAGGCAGAATAGACCACCAGCAAAATTGAAGCCTGATCGGTTTTGCCAATCAGGCTGCGATGGCGTTCAACCCAGCCGCCAATCCAGCGACGCGACAGGTGTCCCAGCACAAAAGGCACCAGCAGCTGCAGCATGATGCGACCAATTTGCTCCAGGCCGTTGCCCGGCATCTCGCTATGAATATTCATTACCAGATTGACTAACAGCGGGGAGATAAACACGCCGAGCAGGCTGGAAGCAGAGGCGCTGCAGACGGCAGCCGCAACGTTGCCGCCCGCCATTGAAGTAAAGGCGATAGCGGACTGAACCGTGGCCGGCAAAATACAAAGATAAATGAAGCCGGTATAAATTTCGTTGCTGAGATTAACTGGATGCCACCACACCAGCAGCAGGCCCAGAATCGGAAAGAGCACAAAGGTGCTGAACATAATCCACAGATGCAGCCGCCAGTGGCTGCTGCCGGCAATGATCTTTTCCCGCGAAAGTTTGGCGCCGTGCATAAAAAACAGCAGCGCAATCGCGGCGGTAGTCAGCCATTCAAAAAAAGCAACAAAGCCGCCTTTTGCCGGTAAAAAGGTTGCCAGTAATACGACAATCAGCAATTTGACCATCATCGGGTCGAGACGCAAAACTCGCATTGTTAAATCCAGATTAAAATTCGATGGTCTATTGTGGGCTAGCCGGGTTTAGAAATAAAATTGATTTATTGCATCCATTGATGAATAAAACAGATGAATTATACGTTACGTCAACTGCGGGTGTTTGTGGCCGTCGCGCAGCATGGCAGCTTTAGCCAGGCAGGGCAGGTGATCGGTCTTAGCCAGTCGGCAGTGAGCCATAGCATTAAAGAGCTGGAAGCGGAGATGGGGATTCGTCTGCTGGACCGTACCACACGCGAAGTGCTCCTTACCAGCGCCGGACAGCTTCTGGCTAATCGCCTTGAACGTCTGCTGGAAGAGCTGAATACCACGTTGCTTGATGCGCGCAGCTTTGGGCAACAGCGCAGCGGCACGGTGCGGGTAGCAGCCAGCCAGACTATTTCTGCCCACTTGATGCCGCAGTGTCTGGCCGCCAGTCAGCTTAATTATCCTGAAATCAAGGTCATGTTACGTGACCGGCCACAGCAGTGGGTTATTCAAAGCGTGCGTGATGCTGAAGTGGATTTCGGCATTGTGGTTGGCCCGTTGACCGCAGGCGAGTTTACATCGCAGCCCATTCTTGATGAGCCTTTCCTGCTGCTGTGCCGACAGGATGATAAACTGGCGCAGGTTAAAGAGCTTCACTGGCGAATGCTGAGCGGGCGTCCCCTGGTGTTGCAGGATTATGCTTCCGGCAGCCGGGTATTGATTGATGAAGCGCTCAGGCAACAGCAAGTGCAGGCAGAGATTGTTCAGGAAATTGGTCACCCTACCACGCTTTATCCCATGGTTGAGGCGGGGATCGGGATCAGTATTCTGCCAGCGCTGGCGCTGCCCTTGCCTGCGGGACGACCATTGATGGTCCGCAGACTCCTGCCGGAGATTAATCGTACGCTGATGCTGATTCGGCGGAAAAACCGCTCTCTGACACCCGCCGCCGAAGCTATCTGGCAGGAAGTGCGTCAGCAGGCGATGCTACTGACGCAACAGCGGCAAAGCATGCCCGCTTTTTAGATATAGACGTTAATTTGATTCTCTGCGGTAGGGCGATTCACCCCATCAGCCACTTTCGGGTCGCTCAAGTTGCCTGAGCTGTTGCTGTTCTGCTGTTTCTTTGCCGCTTCTTCAGCCTGTTGACGCTGTAGCTGAGCCAGCTGAGCTTGCAGCATTTCTATCTGACCCTGGATCTGCTCCTGCTGTTTCTGTTTTTCTTCTGCGGAAGAGTCTGAGTTAGTCACATCTTTCAGCTGCTGCTGCAACTTAGTAATCTGGTTAGTCAGACGAGAAATTTGCGATGATACATCGCTACCGCTGCTGGAACTACTGGCGCCGCTGCTCTGGCTAACGCCTGGCGTGGAAATGGCAATAGTTGTCACGATCCTCTCCTTTTTAATAGATCAATATATCTATCGGTCAATTTTTGGAATGACTTAACCTAAAAGAGCGTAAAAAAATCGTTAAAAAAGTGAAAAGGTTGCCGATTACGCATAGCAAAAAGGCGCCTTTAGGGCGCCTTTCTACACTGGTGGGTCGTGCAGGATAACTCGGCTTACGCCTCGCCCTTCGGGCCGTTGCCGCTGGCAACGTTTTCTCGCTTCGCTCGGCCCGAACCTGCTAGCGTCTCATCCTGCCGATTTTGCATAGCAAAAAGGCGCCTTTAGGGCGCCTTTCTACATTGGTGGGTCGTGCAGGATAACTCGGCTTACGCCTCGCCCTTCGGGCCGTTGCCGCTGGCAACGTTTTCTCGCTTCGCTCGGCCCGAACCTGCTGCAGGTTCTCATCCTGCCGATTTTGCATAGCAAAAAGGCGCCTTTAGGGCGCCTTTCTACATTGGTGGGTCGTGCAGGATTCGAACCTGCGACCAATTGATTAAAAGTCAACTGCTCTACCAACTGAGCTAACGACCCGATGGTGGGTGATGACGGGCTCGAACCGCCGACCCCCTCCTTGTAAGGGAGGTGCTCTACCAACTGAGCTAATCACCCATTTTCGGTGCGACAAAGTATAAAAGATGGTGGGTGATGACGGGCTCGAACCGCCGACCCCCTCCTTGTAAGGGAGGTGCTCTACCAACTGAGCTAATCACCCATCTTTTATCATCTGTCTTACACTGCGGGCCATCTTAGAGATGGTGGGTGATGACGGGTTCGAACCGCCGACCCCCTCCTTGTAAGGGAGGTGCTCTACCAACTGAGCTAATCACCCCCGCTGTGTGGAGTCGCATTATAGGGAGAGTTCGCAACGAGTCAACGCTTTTTAAAACGAAAATGTTTGTTCGTCTTAAAATTAGGCAGCGTGTCGCGCTTTTAGCCGAAACCGCCTTCCGGATGCATGAAAATTCAGCAGCATGCTGCATCAACGCCGGGTTAGCCGTTGAGGAATCAGGGGCAGGTGATAGAATATGCGCACTTAAACACTGCATGAAAATCATCTTTTCTGTCATTCCGCAGAAAATCTGCGCACTAAGGCAAGCTCAATGAAAATCAAAACCCGTTTCGCGCCCAGTCCGACCGGCTATTTGCACGTTGGCGGCGCTCGTACCGCACTCTACTCCTGGCTGTTTGCTCGTAATCACGGCGGTGAATTTGTCCTGCGCATTGAAGATACCGATCTGGAGCGCTCCACGCAGCAGGCGATCGATGCCATTATGGATGGCATGAACTGGCTGAATCTGGACTGGGATGAGGGTCCGTATTATCAGACCAAACGTTTCGATCGCTACAATGCAGTGATTGACGAGATGCTGGAAGCGGGGACGGCCTATAAATGCTATTGCTCTAAAGAACGCCTGGAGCAGCTGCGCGAAACGCAAATGGCGAATGGCGAAAAGCCACGCTACGATGGCCGCTGCCGTGACAGCCATGAACATCATGCTGATAATGAACCGCATGTGGTGCGCTTCCGTAACCCACAGGAAGGTTCTGTGGTGTTTGACGATCAGATCCGTGGTCCGATTGAGTTCAGTAACCAGGAGTTGGACGATCTGATTATCCGTCGTACCGATGGTTCGCCGACCTACAACTTCTGTGTTGTGATTGATGACTGGGATATGGGCATCACCCACGTCATCCGTGGTGAAGACCATATCAATAACACGCCGCGTCAGATTAATATCCTGCAGGCGATCGGCGCGCAGGTGCCGGTTTACGCGCACGTCTCCATGATCCTCGGCGACGATGGTAAAAAACTCTCCAAGCGTCACGGCGCGGTAGGCGTAATGCAGTACCGTGACGACGGTTATCTGCCGGAAGCGCTACTCAACTATCTGGTGCGTCTGGGCTGGTCCCACGGCGATCAGGAGATCTTCTCGATTGAAGAGATGAAACAGCTGTTTTCACTGGATGCGGTAAGCAAGTCCGCCAGCGCTTTCAATACTGAGAAGCTGCAGTGGCTAAACCACCACTATATTAATAGCCTGGCACCGGAATATGTCGCTACGCATTTACAATGGCACATTGAGCAGGCGCAAATTGATACCCGTACCGGTCCTGAACTGGCGCAGCTGGTGAAATTACTGGGCGAACGTTGTAAGACACTGAAAGAAATGGCTGCCAGCTGCCGCTATTTCTATGAAGAGTTCGAGACCTTTGATGCCGATGCGGCGAAAAAGCATCTGCGTCCGGTTGCGCGTCAGCCGCTGGAAGTGGTGCGTGATAAACTGGCAGCAATCAGCGACTGGACGGCAGAAAACGTTCACCATGCTATTCAGTCCACGGCGGACGAGCTGGAAGTAGGCATGGGGAAAGTGGGCATGCCGCTGCGCGTAGCGGTAACCGGAGCAGGGCAGTCACCGGCGCTGGACGTGACGGTGCAGGCGATTGGCCGCTCGCGTGCGGTAGCGCGTATTGAAAAAGCGCTGGCCTTTATCAGCGAACGTGAAGCGCAGGGCTAAATCCTCCTTGCGGCAGATAAAAAAACCGGAAGCATGCTTCCGGTTTTTTTTACTTGCTTTCAATCCCCAGCCGTTGAAGAAGCCCTGTGACGCCTTCACGCAGCAACAATTTCTGCAGGTTTTCCTGTTCCTGCGGAGTCATCTGCTGAACAAAAGAAGTCAGCAGCGCGGGCAGCGTATTGGATCTTACCAGGTAAGTCCCGGCCGGCTCCGCAGCGTGGCGGGTATCATCCAAAAAGGCCGTTACCCTTTCGTCAATTTTAACCACGCGCGCTTTACCACCTTGTACGCCGGGCTTGGGTTTCGTTATCCAGTGCTCGCGCTTAATCCATTTATTGATTGTCTGACGCGTATAGCCTGTCCGTTGGGCAAGCTCTTCCGGCGTTAACCATTCCTCTTTCACGTTTCATTCCCTGTAAACTTAAGCAACAGGCGAATATATTACATGAAAACGTCATGCGATTAACTAACGAGGATCACTAACAGGGAAGGTTATATCCTCTGCCCGCAGGCAGAGGACAAACAAGATTAGCGCGGGGTAGTGGCGCTTTCTACAGCTGGACGGAAGGCGAGGAAATAGGCGAGGCCGACAAAAATCGCACCGCCAACGCCATTGCCAAGAAAGACCGCAATAAAGTTCGGCAGGTATTCAGCCCAGCTAAGATGACCCGCGAAGATTGCCGCAGGAATAATAAACATGTTGGCAACCACGTGCTGAAAGCCGATAGCAACAAAAGCCATTACCGGGAACCAGGCACCAAAGATTTTACCCACCATATCTTTACTGGCGAAGGCCAGCCAGACGGCAAGACAAACCAGCCAGTTACAACCGATGCCAGAGATAAAGGCGTGCATGAAATCGGCATTGACTTTTGCCGTGGCGATCGCAACGGTTTTATTCAGGTAATCGCCTTCTGTCATGCCAAGCAGATGACCAAAGAACCAGGCAACGGCCACGCTGCCGATGAAGTTAGCGATGGTGATCCAGAACCAGTTACGCAGCACGCTGAGGCCGCTTACCTGACGGGCAAACCAGGCAATAGGCATCGTCATCATGTTGCCGGTCAGCAGTTCGCCGCCCGCAAGAATAGTGAGGATCAGGCCAACCGGAAAGACCGCAGCGCCAAGGAAGCCGCCGAAGGAACCCCAGTCTGCTGGCAGTTTATTAATCACATGGAGATCAAGCAGAAAGCCGGTGGCAATAAATGCACCAGCCATAAAGCCTAGGATCAACAGCGACGGAATAGAAAGACGACTTTTTGCCACGCCAGACTGAATAGCAATGGCAGCGATTTCTTTAGGTGAATGCAAGGACATAGTAGCTCTGGTGTTAGTCAAAGAATAATGATGGTTTTCGCTTCTCGTCGGCGGCAGAAGGCAGCCAGAGCGGACTCGATAAACCAATAAATTAATTAGCGCGCGAAGTTTTGCATAGCAAATTAACAATAACAAGTACCTTTTCATAAAGACATTAACGCAAAATTAACAACAAAACGGGCGTGATCAGGACCAGCCAGTAATAAATCTTTCCCCAACGCCAACCTGCGCGATAGCTCACAGCCAGAAGCGTGTTTTAAGGGAGATTATCTGGTAGCTGACACACCTGATGCTGACGAGGTTTAATTTCGTTTGACGTCTTTTTCAGCGATCAAACACAGATTTTGAATTTGCCGTTGACACCCTGGAGGCGGTTTCATATCATGCGCTCCGTCAACACGACACGATTATCCGGTATGGGGCTATAGCTCAGCTGGGAGAGCGCTTGCATGGCATGCAAGAGGTCAGCGGTTCGATCCCGCTTAGCTCCACCAAATCTTATCCCAACAGGTTTGGTAACGGTAATCATTTGATGTGGGGGTATAGCTCAGCTGGGAGAGCGCTTGCATGGCATGCAAGAGGTCAGCGGTTCGATCCCGCTTATCTCCACCATTTTCCTTTCGGTTTTATCTTCTTATTATTTCCCGTTAGTTACTGTCTGCTTATCTGCTTATCTGCTTATCTGCTTATCTGCTTATCTGCTTATCTGCTTATCTGCCCAGAAGTACATTATTAAGCCTGTTATCCACGGGTATAAAAAAACCGGGCCAGGCCCGGTTTTTTAACGTAACGGCGGCGATCAGGAGAGCACCAGACCCGCAATAGACGCTGACAGCACGCTGACCAGCGTAGAGCCATACAGCAGCTTCAGGCCGAAGCGGGAAACCACGTTGCCCTGTTCTTCATGCAAACCCTTGATCGCACCGGCAACGATGCCGATAGATGAGAAGTTAGCAAAAGAGACCAGGAACACGGAAAGGATGCCTTCACCGCGCGGAGAGAGCTGTCCGGCGATTTTTTGCAGATCCATCATGGCCACGAACTCATTGGAAACCAGCTTGGTCGCCATGATGCTGCCAACCTGCAGCGCTTCGCTGGAAGGTACGCCCATCACCCAGGCGAAGGGGAAGAACACATAGCCCAGCACGCCCTGGAAACTGATGCCGAAAATCGCATCAAACAGTGCGTTAATCCCGGCAATAATGGCAATAAAGCCAATCAGCATCGCCGCAACGATAATCGCCACGCGGAAACCAGCAAGGATATATTCGCCCAGCATTTCAAAGAAGCTCTGGCCTTTATGCAGATCGCTTAGCTGTAAATCTTCTTCGCTATCAACGCGATAGGGGTTGATCAATGACAGCACAATAAAGGTACTGAACATATTCAGCACCAGCGCGGCCACCACATACTGCGGCTGCAGCATGGTCATATACGCCCCCACGATAGACATGGAGACGGTAGACATCGCGGTTGCGGCCATGGTGTACATCCGGCGCTGCGACATCTGCCCAAGGATATCCTTATAGGCGATAAAGTTTTCTGACTGTCCCAAAATCAGTGAGCTCACCGCGTTAAAGGATTCCAGCTTGCCCATGCCGTTGACTTTCGACAGTACCGTGCCGATAGCGCGAATAACGATGGGCAGAATGCGGAAGTGCTGCAGGATACCAATCAGGGCGGAGATAAAGACGATAGGGCAGAGAACATTAAGGAAGAAGAACGCCAGACCTTTATCATTCATCCCACCGAATACGAAGTTGGTCCCTTCAGCAGCGTATTTCAGCAGATAATCAAACAGGCCGGCAAAGCCTTTCACGAATCCCAGGCCAGCTTCTGAATTGAGGAAGAACCAGGCAAGCAGAACCTCAATTACCAGTAGCTGTATGATAAAACGGACGCGGATATTTTTACGATCGCGGCTAACCAGCAAGGCCAGTAACGCAACCACCACCAGCGCCAGAACAAAATGCAAAATGCGGGACATGTATGCTCCAAATTTGAGGCAGATTATATTTCGCTGCGTATTCTATGTAACACCGGGCGTAAAAACGAGATCAACTCCACAATATAACAATTGCCTATAGCAACTTGCGTCAGAAAAGGCATCCCGATCACAACTGTAACACCGATTAAAAAAACCACATCTGCATTGTTAACATTTTTGGGATGACCTACAGTTAGTGGGTTGATGCTTGTTAAACAGTCGGCTATTGTGAATACAGATATAGCATTTGCTATACTTTATAGCGCGAGCTATCACAGCGATAACGACAACCTTGTTTTACCTTGCCTTACGTCCCTTTACGCTGTAAGGGTGACATAACTTTTAGACAGGATAATGACTATGTTAGAAAGCCGCACCGCGGAACGAGCAGCACGCGGAGCCCGTAAGATAAAGCTGGCTTTGCTGGGGCCGGCCTTTATTGCGGCCATTGGTTATATTGATCCTGGTAACTTTGCCACTAATATTCAGGCGGGCGCTTCTTACGGCTATAAGCTGCTGTGGGTAGTGGTCTGGGCCAATATTATGGCGACCATTATTCAGCTGATGTCCGCCAAGCTGGGCATCGCCACCGGCAAAAATCTTGCTGAGCATATCCGCGATCGCTTTCCGCGTCCGGCGGTATGGTTTTATTGGGTGCAGGCGGAAATTATCGCTATGGCCACCGATCTGGCTGAGTTTATCGGCGCTGCGCTCGGCTTTAAGATGCTGCTGGGGATCTCGCTGTTGCAGGGAGCAGTGCTTACCGGCGTCGCGACCTTTTTGATTTTAATGCTGCAAAGCCGTGGTCAAAAGCCGCTGGAGCTGGTTATTGGTGGGCTGCTGCTGTTTGTTGCTGCGGCTTATATTGTTGAGCTGTTCTTCTCCCAGCCGCAAATGAGCGAGCTGGCGCGCGGAATGGCCGTGCCTTCGCTGCCCACGGCTGATGCGGTATTTCTTGCGGCGGGCGTGCTGGGCGCAACCATTATGCCGCACGTGATTTATCTGCACTCTTCACTGACGCAAAACGGCGGACGCGGCAGCTCGCGCAGCGAACGTTACTCTTCCACCAAGCTGGATGTGGCGATCGCCATGACCATTGCTGGCTTTGTGAATCTGGCAATGATGGCCACGGCGGCGGCGGCTTTCCATTTTAATGGGCATGCCGGCGTAGCGGATCTCGATCAGGCCTATCTGACGCTGAAGCCGTTGTTAAGCGATGCTGCTGCATTCGTCTTCGGCCTAAGCCTGGTGGCGGCGGGGCTCTCCTCCACGGTTGTCGGCACGCTGGCGGGGCAGGTGGTGATGCAGGGCTTTATTCACTTTTATATCCCGCTGTGGCTGCGCCGGACGATTACTATGCTGCCCTCTTTTGTGGTCATCATGGCGGGCTGGGATCCTACACGTATTCTGGTAATGAGTCAGGTGCTGTTAAGCTTTGGTATCGCGCTGGCGCTGGTACCGCTGCTGGTGTTTACCGGCAAGAAAGAGCTGATGGGAGATATGACTAATTCACGTATCATGCAAACCGTGGGCTGGGTGATTGTCGCGCTGGTGGTTACGCTGAATATTTACCTACTGGTCGGAGAAGCGTTGGGTCTTGGTTGAAACTAAGCGCCGTTAATACGGCGCCTGGTATTTTCTGGATCGGACATCGACTTTACCGCACAGCCACGGCCAGCGGCTTAAGCGCACGGGCGCTTAATCGCGATGATGTTTTTCCCACTGGCGATACTCGTGCTCACGATGTTTTTCCCACCGTCGGTGATCGCGTTCACGGTGTTTTTCCCATTTACGGTGTTCGCGTTCACGAGCGTGCTCATGATGTCGCCATTCCCGTTCCCGCTGCCATTGCTGGCGCTCCCATTCGCGATGACGTCGCCATTGCTCATGACGCCACCAGCGGCCCTGCTGCCACTCATAACGGTCATGCCACCAGCGACCGTCGCGCCAGTGTCCGCCATCCCAGTATTGACCCTGGCGATCGCGATCGCCCAATTGCAACGTCACGCCCGGAGCCAGAGTAATTGTGGCGCCATCTGCCTGTGCTGTGTGTGTAGCTAAAGGGGACAAGGTTGCCAACAAAGCGGCAAAAATAATGGCACGTTTCATGTTTCTCCTTATCAGTGCGCAAGCAGCAGCACTGTGGTGCCAGCATATAAAGAAAGCTCAGGCATAACATCGGCGCATTTCTGAAAAAGTTAAGGATAATCTGAATTGAGATTTTTCTGGCTGCGCCGGGGCAGCCAGAGGAGGGTTTAACGCAGCACGCGCTCAATATCCTGCAGGTCCTCTGCGCTCAGAGGGCTTTGCTGTAGCATCTGTACCGCATCGTCGATTTGGCTGGTTTTGCTGGCGCCAATCAATACGCTGGTCATGGCTGGCTGACGCAGTACCCAGGCCAGCGCCATTTGCGCCAGTTTCTGTCCACGGCGCTGCGCAATAGCGTTGAGCTGCTGCACCTTTTCCATTTTATCTGTGGTCAGCTGTTCAGCATTCAAAAAGCGGCTGCCGCTGGCGGCACGGGAATCTTCCGGTACGCCTTGCAGATAACGATCGGTCAGCACGCCGCCCGCCAGCGGTGAAAAGGCGATACAGCCTACGCCCTCGCGCTGTAGCGTATCCAGCAGACCTTCTTCCGGCTTACGCTCAAACATCGAATACTTTGGCTGATGAATCAGGCACGGCGTCCCCAGCTCGCGCAAAATTTTAATCGCTTCTGCCGCCCGCTCGGCGGGATAGTTAGAGATCGCGGCATACAGCGCTTTGCCCTGACGCACCACTTGATCCAGCGCCATCATAGTCTCTTCCAGCGGCGTTTCCGGATCGGGACGGTGGTGATAAAAAATATCGACATACTCCAGTCCCATACGCTTCAGGCTTTGATCAAGGCTGGCGATCAGATATTTACGCGAACCCCAGTCGCCGTATGGCCCATCCCACATGGTGTAGCCTGCTTTGGTCGAGATAATCAGCTCATCGCGCCAGGCGTGAAAATCTTCCCGCAGGATGCGGCCAAAATTTTCCTCGGCGGAACCCGGCGGCGGACCGTAATTATTGGCGAGGTCAAAATGTGTAATGCCGGCGTCAAAAGCGTGACGCAGCAGAGCACGGCTATTGTCCACGCGCGTGCTGTCGCCAAAGTTATGCCACAGGCCGAGGGAAATAGCGGGCAGCTTAAGACCGCTGCGGCCAGAACGGCGATATTCCATCTGCTGATAGCGCTCAGCGGCGGGTTGATAGTACATGGCGATTCCCTGAAGAAAGCAGAGGTTAAACAGGAAGCTTAGTAGTGTATACGTTTACACAAAGCGAAAGCCGCGGGGCGGATCGCAATTACAGAAAAATTTGCAGGCGTAACGCCCGCTTGCCACGCCGCGCCTGAAGATAACAATATCGTATGTCGACGTGGCAGCAGAATAATCGATACTGAAATGACCTGATTACGCAAGGAGTCTGCTATGTCTGGCTTAACGGTAAGTGATTATCTGCTACAGCGTCTGAATGAAATCGGTATCGATCACCTGTTTGGCGTGCCGGGAGATTTTAACCTGGCGTTTCTCGATCGGGTTATCGCCCATCCACGGCTGGCATGGGTGGGCTGCGCCAATGAGCTGAACGCGGCTTACGCCGCAGACGGCTATGCCCGCAGTCGTCGCGCAGGTGCATTGCTGACAACCTTTGGCGTCGGTGAACTTAGCGCCATTAACGGCATTGCGGGCAGCTACGCGGAATATGTGCCAGTGATCCATATTGTTGGTGCGCCTTCTTTATCGGCGCAGCAGCGCGGCGATCTTATTCATCATTCACTGGGCGACGGCGATTTCAGCCATTTTTTGCGTATGCAGCGCGAGGTAACGGTAGCACAGGCGACGCTTACCGCCGAGAACGCCTGCGCGGAGATCGATCGGGTTATGCGCGAAGCGCTGACGCAACGACGACCAGGCTATTTACTGTTGCCGGTCGATGTCGCTGGCGCGCCGGCTTGCGCGCCCGGGCAGCCGTTAACTCTTCAGACGCAGCCCGATGACCAGGCGCTGCAGGCTTTTCGCTGTGCGGCGGAAACGCTGCTTTCAGGCGCGCGCAGCGTATCGCTGCTGGCAGATTTTTTGGCCGACCGTTTTGGCGTACAGCAGCAGCTGGCGAACTGGCTGGAGGCGGTTCCGCTGCCGCACGCCACGCTGCTGATGGGAAAAGGGGTACTGGATGAGCAGCGTGCAGGCTTTGCCGGAACCTACGCCGGGGAGGGGTGCGCTGACGGGACGCGGCGGGTGATTGAGCAGGCGGATGTTATTATTACTGTCGGCGTACGCTTCACGGATACCATTACGGTTGGCTTTACCCAGCAAATCGGGACGGCAAAAAACATCGACGTACAGCCTTTTAGCGTTACGGTCGCCGGGCAGAGATTCGATTCGCTGCCGATGTCTACGGTCATTGAAGAACTCCGGCTGCTCTGCCAGCGTTACGCCGCACGCTGGACGCTGGATCATTGTCAGCCCGCGCCGCTGGCAGCAAGTGACCAGCCGGGTCTGACGCAAAATGCGTTCTGGCAGGCGATACAGGCATTTCTGCAGCCGGGAGATCTACTGGTGGCGGAGCAGGGCACCGCGGCGTTTGGCGCAGCGGCGTTGCGTCTGCCTACGGGTGCGAAGCTGGTGGTGCAGCCGCTCTGGGGATCTATCGGCTATACTTTGCCAGCGGCCTTTGGCGCCCAGACCGCAGAGCCTGAGCGGCGAGTCATCCTGCTTATTGGCGATGGGTCGGCGCAGTTAACGGTACAGGAGCTGAGCTCGATGATGCGCGATAACCTGAGACCGCTGATTTTTGTATTAAATAATGGCGGCTATACCGTTGAGCGTGCCATTAACGGCGCCAGTCAGCGCTATAACGATATTGCCGACTGGAACTGGACGCAAATACCGCAGGCGTTGAGCACCGCGTGTCCGGCGCAAAGCTGGCGCGTACTGGAGACGGTACAGCTTACCGAAGTCCTGAAGCTGATTGCCGACGCGCGCCGACTTTCCCTGGTTGAAGTGGTGCTGCCACGTCTGGATATGCCGCCTTTACTGCAGCAGGTCTCCGCCTCGCTGCATCAGCGTAATTCAGCACAGTGATTTCAGAAAGATGGTGCTGTTCAGCACGGACTTTCACGGTTATGGTAACGGGCAATTTGGCAAAGCGCTTTCGTTTTGATGAGCGTTGTTGTTTTACCGGGGGAAATTTATAGTGTCCCGTAGTGAATTGACATAAGCGGAGCAGCAGAATAATGACTAAATACGCTTTGGTGGGTGACGTTGGCGGTACCAACGCGCGCCTGGCGCTGTGTGAAGTAGAAACCGGCCTGATTTCTCAGGTAACGACATATTCCACTTCAGAGCATCATGGTCTGGAAGAGGTGATTCGTCTGTTTCTGGAAGAGCAGCAGCAGGATGTAAAAGATGGTTGTATCGCCATTGCCTGCCCGATTACCGAAGACTGGGTAGAAATGACCAATCACGACTGGGCGTTCTCTACCAAAGCGCTGAAAGCCAACCTGGCATTTGATCATCTGGAAATCATTAACGATTTTACCGCAGTCTCTATGGCGATCCCGATGCTGACTGAAGAGGATGTTATTCAGTTTGGCGGCGGCGCAGCGGTAAAAGATAAGCCTATCGCCGTGTATGGCGCGGGCACCGGGCTGGGCGTGGCGCATCTGGTGCATGTCGATCGCCGCTGGGTTAGCCTGCCAGGCGAGGGCGGACACGTTGATTTCGCTCCAAACAGCGTGGAAGAAGATCTGATCCTGCGCGTGCTGCGTGAAGAGCTGGGCCACGTTTCAGCTGAGCGCGTATTGTCTGGTGCCGGTCTGGTTAACCTCTATCGCGCCATTGTTAAATCCGATAAGCGCGAGCCGGAAAACCTGAAGCCAAAAGATGTTTCCGAGCGAGCGCTGGCCGATAGCTGTATCGACTGTCGACGCGCGCTGTCGCTGTTCTGCGTCATTATGGGACGCTTCGGCGGTAACCTGGCGCTTACCCTGGGGACTTTCGGCGGCGTGTATATTGCTGGCGGTATCGTGCCGCGCTTCCTTGAGTTCTTTAAAGCCTCCGGCTTCCGCGCCGCGTTTGAAGACAAGGGCCGCTTCCGTGATTACGTGCATGATATTCCGGTCTATATGATCAAGCACGATCAGCCAGGACTGCTGGGCGCAGGCGCGCATCTGCGCCAGACGCTGGGACGCGTACTCTAATTTCACAACACTCATGATTAGCCTGCATGTGCGCAGGCTAATCATCCGCGCGCTGATCCTACCCCGAACATGCTTACAAACGCATTAGCTGGCGAAAGGCTTTTACTTTGCTGCGGCTCACCGGCACCTGAAAATCCAGATCGCGCAGTCGCAAAAGATAGGTGTTATTAAACCAGGGTTCGATTTCACGGATCTTGTTCAGATTTACGCAGTAGGAGCGATGGCAACGGAAAAACTGGCTTTCCGGCAGTCGGTTACAAAATTCGCTAATCGCCACCGACATCACATACTCCTCGCGACGCGTATAGACGAAAGTCAGCTTTTCATGCGCTTCCAGATAGTAGATTTCATTGATATCCGTAACGATAATCCGTTCATCCCTGATCAGATTGACGGTTTGCGCCACCGGGCGCAGCGATGAGGTTTCCGGTGCGGCGGGCTGCTGTTGCTGCTGTTGCCAGTGCGCTTCCAGCTTTTGCAGCATGCTGACAATGCGCGATTCGTGGTAGGGTTTAAGAATGTAGTCAAACGCGTCCAGCTCAAACGCCTGTACCGCATGCTCTTTCCAGGCGGTAATAAAAACAATTTGCGGTTTATGGGCAAACTTGCTGATGTTCTGCGCCAGCAGAACGCCATCCAGCGAGGGGATATTGATATCCAGAAAGATCACGTCCACTTCGTTGTGCTGCAGAAATTTCAGCACGTCGAGGCCGTCATCAAAGCAGGCTGCAATATCGATATGGCTGTGCTGATTAATCATCCAGCTCAGCTCCTGCTGCGCCAAAAACTCATCTTCCACAATGATGGCTTTCACTTACTACTCTCCTTCAGGCCGTCAGCGACAGCGTTTTTTCCGGCAGTTTTTCACCGTTCTTGCTGATGAAAAACACGATTTCCGTGCCCGGATGCAGCTGTGTAATCTGTAGCCCGCCGCCGTACAGCAGCTTAACGCGATGATGTACGTTCAGCAGGCCAATCTTATTGCCCGGCATTTCATTACGCTGCACGCGCGCGATAACCTCATCGCTGATGCCGTTTCCGGTATCGCGTACCGCAATCCGCACCCGATCGCCAACATCTTCTACCGACAGCGTCACCACGCCCTTACCACGGCAGGGCTGAATGCCATGTACGATAGCGTTTTCCACCAGCGGCTGGATCAGCAGGCTGGGAAGGGTACAGTTTATCTCTTCGTCGATGTGATAAATCATCGTCAGCTTATCGCCAAAGCGCGCCTGTTCAATGGCGATATAATCCTTCACCTGATACAGCTCTTTTTTAATATCGATGGGCTCGTCATCATTCAGCTCAAGGTTGTAACGCAAATAGCGCGACAGATTAATAATCAGCTGGCGCGCAGTATCGGGATTAAGCCGGATAGAAGAGGAGATCGCGTTCAGCGCGTTAAACAGGAAATGCGGATTAATTTTGCTTTGCAGCGCGCGCAGTTCCGCCTTGTTCGCCATTTCACGCAGCTGCTCGGTGCGCGACACCTCCAGTTGAGTAGAGATAATTTGCGACAGGCCGACCGCCATCTCCTTAAGTGACCAGGTAATGCGATGCGCATGACGATAATAGATTTTCAGCGTGCCGGTGACTTCACCTTTCTCCCACAGCGGGATCACAATCATTGAGTGAATATCGCGCGTGCGATAGGCCTCATCGTTGTTTTTAATAATGATTTTACCGTAGTTAATCGCCTGGCGCGTGGTGGGGCTCAGGCCATCATCGCCCTGACGATAGTGCTGTTCGCCGTAGCCGACATAGGCCAGGATTTGATGCTTATTGGTCATCGCGACGGCATCGGCGTTGATATCGTTGCGGATGATCTCACAGACCTGACGCAGCGAGTCGCTGTTTACCTGGCGGAACAGCGGCAGAGTTTTATTGGCAATATCCAGCGCCAGCTTGGCGTGACGTGCGGCAACCGCCTCTTTCTCTCCCTCAACGCTTTGTACCAGCAGCACAATCAGGCCGATACTGACCGCGCCCAGAATCATCGGAATTGAAATCTCAGAGACGATCTCCAGGCCCAGCGCTGACGGCGTCGCCCAGAGAATAATCAGCAGCATGGTCAGCGATTCGCACAGCATGCCGCCAAGAATACCGAGCCGCCAGCGCTGCGCTTTCGGCACTTTCAGGTTAATCCAGCCGGAGACCATGCCAGCAATAATGCTGGTAATCAAACAGGGCACGGAAGAGACGCCGTGAATATCGATTAAAAAACGATGCAGCCCGGCGATAATCCCGGTGGCGATGCCCACCCATGGGCCAAATAGTATGCCGCCGGACATCACGGCGATAGTACGCACGTTCAGCAGGGAACCTTCAACATTCACCGCCGACCAGGTACTGAACAGGGCAAACAGCGAGAAGATCGCGGTGACCGCCAGCAGCTCCTGGCGAGAGTGCTCATCTTTCTGCAAAAGCTGGCGGAAATGGCGCGTGCGCGTCAAAAAGAACAGGCAAATCAGCATTAAAGCGGCGCGGTCGAACACCGCAAGCAGCATATCGAATATAGATTGCACAGGCATCTCGTGGCGTAATGAAGAAGTAACATCATAAAAAATGTGGCCATACGGCGCCACGATCTTCGCATGTTCCGCCAGCCGGCTCGACAAAAAGTTTATTTTTGCTGGCCTGTCGACAAGGGGAGCGCCGCCAGGCTATGTTCATTATTCGACCACATCAGTGGTCAGCGTCGCTCGGACGGTCCGGGCGCTTACGTATATTCTGAGGATGCTATGGCTGATAACAGCTCGTCTCGTCGTTTTTCGCGTATCGAACGTCTCCCCCCTTACGTTTTTAACATTACCGCTGAGCTGAAAATGGCTGCGCGTCGGCGCGGCGAAGATATTATCGATTTCAGCATGGGCAACCCCGATGGCGCGACGCCGCCGCACATCGTCGAAAAGCTATGTCAGGTGGCACAGCGTGACGATACGCACGGCTACTCCACCTCGCGCGGTATTCCGCGTCTGCGTCGGGCGATCTCTCGCTGGTACGCTGACCGTTATGAGGTGGAGATCGATCCCGAATCGGAAGCGATTGTTACCATCGGTTCGAAAGAGGGGCTGGCGCATCTGATGCTGGCGACGCTTGATCATGGCGATACCGTACTGGTGCCCAACCCCAGCTACCCCATTCATATTTACGGCGCGGTGATCGCTGGCGCGCAGGTGCGCTCGGTGCCGCTGGTGGCTGGCGTGGACTTTTTTAACGAGCTGGAAAGGGCGATCCGCGAAAGTTATCCCAAGCCGAAAATGATGATCCTCGGTTTCCCATCAAATCCTACCGCGCAGTGTGTCGAGCTTGATTTCTTTGAGCGGGTGATTGCGCTGGCGAAGCAGTACAACGTACTGGTGATCCACGATCTGGCCTACGCCGACATCGTTTACGACGGCTGGAAAGCGCCCTCTATTATGCAGGTACCAGGTGCGCGCGACGTGGCGGTTGAGTTTTTTACGCTGTCAAAAAGCTACAACATGGCGGGCTGGCGCATCGGTTTTATGGTGGGTAATAAAGAGCTGGTGAACGCGCTGGCGCGTATCAAAAGCTATCACGATTACGGCACCTTTACGCCGCTGCAGGTGGCGGCCATCGCCGCGCTGGAAGGCGATCAGCAGTGCGTGCGCGATATTGCACAGCAGTATAAACGCCGCCGCGACGTGCTGGTAAAAGGGCTGCATGAGGCAGGCTGGATGGTTGAGATGCCCAGGGCTTCCATGTACGTCTGGGCCAAAATTCCCGATCGCTATGCGGAGCTGGGATCGCTGGAGTTTGCCAAACGGCTATTGCAGGAGGCGAAAGTTTGCGTCTCGCCGGGTATTGGTTTCGGCGACTATGGCGATACGCATGTGCGCTTTGCGCTGATTGAGAATTGCGATCGTATTCGTCAGGCGGTGCGGGGAATTAAAGCGATGTTTCGTGCCGATGGCATTTTGCCGGGCAATGGAAAAAGCGACCTCTGAAAGCAAATCGGGCGACGCATAACGTCGCCCCTATTTTCGCACGCTTACAGCATTAGCATGAAGGTACCAACCCAGACTAACAGGAAAAAAGAGATTCCCATCAACGCGTATTTCACCTGACAACTCCTCTGAGCGGTTATGTCGGTGGCGATCCCAGACCTGCATAACGCGAACAGAATAAAAACAAGGCGCGCTTTCTTTAGTACGACGCCTTTGCTCCGGTTAGTTCTGAATAACTCAGAACGGGATCGCGCGCTAATTTACGCGGATTCGATCACAAAATAAATAGGCATGCTCCGAGCCGTAGCCCGAAAAGCTTGCCGCTACTTCACTTTAATTTCCGGGATCACCGACATGCCTACCCGCAGATGCGCCAGGTTAGGCTGATCGGCATCCAGAACGATTTTAACCGGCAGACGCTGGACCACCTTGGTGAAATTTCCCGTGGCGTTATCTGCGGCAATGGCGGAAAAAGTCGCGCCGGTTGCGGGCGCGATGCTGTCGACGTGACCATGGAACTGCTGGCCGGGCAGCGCATCAACGGTAATCTCTACCGGCTGGCCGGGTTGCACCTTATCCAGCTGGGTTTCCAGATAATTCGCGACAATATAGCTTTGCTCCAGCGGCACCAGCGCCAGCAGGCGACTGCCGGCAGAAACATACGCGCCCTGACGCAGCGCGCGCTGACCCACCATGCCGCTTACCGGCGCTACAATACGTGTATAAGAGAGATTCAGCTGCGCCTGATCGACTGCCGCCTGAGCGGCAGCAATATCGGCCTCCGCCTGTTTCTGGCTGGCCAGTAAAATTGCCGTTTCTTTCTCCGCTGCCACTACCGCAGCCCGATTTTGCTCAACCTGAGCGGCGGCAGATCGCATGGTAGAGCTGGCCTTCTGTTGCTCGTCGGCGGTGGCGGTGCCGCTTTGCAACAGACGACGATAGCGCTCGGCGTTTTGCCCGGCGTAGCTTAAGGTCGCCTGGCTGGCGTTCACCGCCGCCTTTTGCTGGGCAATCACCGCCTGCTGCTGCTCCCGCTGGGCAACAATACTGGCAAGCTTCGCCTCGCTTAGCTGTAGGTTCGCTTTGGCGCTCTCCAGCGCAACGCGGTAGTCGCGGTCATCCAGCGTGGCGAGCAGTTCGCCCGCTTTCACCCGCTGATTATCACGCACCATCACCTGACTGATATAGCCAGAAATTTTCGGCGCAACTAACGTATAGTCCGCGGTGACCCATGCGTCATCAGTGCGATAGTCGGCCCGCATCATGCTGGACCAGATAAAGAAGGCAATAGCCAGTAAGACAATCAACAGTACCGCCAACAGGCCGGTACGTTTAGCAGGTGTTAAAGACATCGTTAAATTCCCGGTTTTGTTATAACAGGTTGTTGTAATAGCGTTTGCGGCGGCCAGACACGCTTCGGCAGCCAGGCGGTCAGCAGGATCAGCAGCAGCGCAAAAGCGATCAGCAACAGATAGCTGTCGCTGATGCTTAATATCTGCGCCTGATGCTTAACCAGCGTGGAGAAGTGGGCGATATTTTCCGTGGAGCTGATGCTGCCGTCCGGCAATAGCGGTACGGAGGCACTGGCTTCTGCAGACGAACCGGCACGCAGCAGCCAGCTGCGGTTGGCAGCGCCGTCCAGTAAAATATGTGAATGAAACTGCTCGCGATGGCTGAGAAACCACTCCACCAGCGTACCGGCCGCGATGCTGGAAAATCCGCGCACGGTATTAAACATTGCTGAAGCAAACGGGCCTTCCGGCGGCAGCACCACCGATGTGGCGCTCATTAACACCGGCAAAATCATCATCGGCTGGCCAAAGGCCTGCATCATCTGGATCAGCCAAAAGTTCTGGCGCGCCCAGTCACCGGTAAGCTGCGAGCCCATCACACAGGAGCCTGCCATCAGCAGGGCGCCGCATGAGAGCACCCAGCGGCAGTCGATCCAGCGCAGATTAAGCAGCATGGCGATAAACGGAGCGATCAGCAGCTGCGGCGCGCCAATCATCAGCGCTAACGGCGCAAACTGTGCGGTGCGAAAACCGTCTACCTGAGAAAAGTATGCCGAAGGCAGCACCGATCCGGAGAGGGCCAGCAGCAGCACGCCCGTCAGCGTAAGCAAACCGTGCGTCAGATTAGGACGTGACAGCATTTGCAGGCGGAACAGCGGCAGCGGATGAAACCACTCATTAATCAGAAAAACCGTCAGCAGCGCCACGCTCGCCAGCAACATAGCGCAGATCAGCGGCGAGCTGAGCCAGTCGAGACGTTCTCCGTGGCTTAACGCCAGGATTAGCAGCGCAATGCCGCTACAGCCGGTGAGCATGCCAAACAGATCCATCTGTCGAAAACGCTCAACCCGCACAGGATCCTGCGGGAGCCCCCAGCCAATCAGCACCATAGCGATCAGCATAGCCGGAATAATTTGCCAGAAAACAAAGGCCCAGCCCACGCTGTCGGTCCAGAAAGCGGCCAGGGTAGCGGCCATATTGGGGCC
This sequence comes from Pantoea sp. FN0307, assembly GCF_050113815.1. Classification (NCBI taxonomy): domain Bacteria; kingdom Pseudomonadati; phylum Pseudomonadota; class Gammaproteobacteria; order Enterobacterales; family Erwiniaceae; genus Pantoea; species Pantoea sp. FN0307. Next base: position 334,703 of record NZ_JBNJSO010000001.1, read on the forward strand.
AAAGGTGGCGGTTAATGCATAGGCGCTCAGTCCGTAAAGCTTTAGCGGCGGCGGCAGAAAGCGCAGCGCGACCGTCATCAGCAATGGCGGCAATGCGCCACCAAAAATTCCCTGCAGCACGCGCAGCGTCAGGAACAGCGGATAGTGCGTGACAAAAGGCAGCAGCGCCGCCATCAGCCCAAAACCGAACGCTACGCCAAGCGCGAAGCGACGCAGCGATAACGTAACGGCAAACCAGGGCGCGATCATCATTGCGGCGACTTCTGCCGCCTGATAGCCAGCAATAAGCCAGCTTCCCCGATCGTAACTGATGCCCAGCGCGGCGCGAATATCGGCCAGAGCCATATCGGTGACGCGATCGTTAAGCCCGGAAGCAAGGGCAGCAATCAGCACCCCGACCAGCCCCAGCGCCAGACGCAGGGTAAAAGGATGGGGAGCCGGTGCAGCGGCAGGCTGACCGTTCATAGCAGGTACTCCATAGCGTTTTTATTATGGTGTGGTGTATTGTGATGCGATACAGTGAGCGCGCATCTTACATGCCGATTAGATGTATTGCAATGTGATACAGGCTGGGAAGGTGGCATGAAATGCGCTACAGTATCGATGCCCTTCATGGAAAGAGAACAGCATGTTCATGTCTGAAAAACCGTACCATCGTGATGATGAGAAAACGGGCGGCATCCAGGTGATTGCACGCGCAGCGAAAATCCTTAACGCTCTGGGAGAACAGCCGGGCGGTATGAGTTTGGGAGAAATTGCTCAGGCGGTGGATCTCCCTCGTTCAACGGTACAGCGTATTGTGGCGGCGCTGGACGCGGCCCAAATGGTACGCAGCCACGGCGCAGGCGGCGTGCGGCTCGGGCCAGCGCTGCTGCGTTTGATCTCCAGCGTTCATACGGATGTCGTGGAAGTGGCGCGTCCTTTGCTGCAGGCGCTGAGCGATGCCACCGGAGAAACCGTTTCGCTGGCGCGCGCCAGCGGCACCCAGCTGGCAATTGTGCATTTTATCGTTGCCGATCGTGAACTGCGCGTTGTACCAAGGATGGGGCTTAATCTGCCTCTGTACAGTACTTCGGGCGGCCGTGCCCTGCTGGCGCTGGAGAGCGATGAAGATGTCCGGGCGCTGGTTGGCGATTCCTGGGATGCTATTACCGAAAACACCATTAAAACCTTGCCGGAGCTGCTGCGGCAGTTAAAAGAGATCCGCCAGAGCGGCGTCTCTTTCGATCGTGGTGAAACCCTGGAAGGGATCTCTACGATGGGCGTTGCGCTGGATACCTTGCTGGGACGCTTTGCCGTTTCGCTGCTGGTGCCGGCGGCGCGCTTTCACAGGAATGAGGCGTTCTATCGTGATGAAATACTAAGATGTAAGGAAGCGATGACGCGTGAAATTGGCAAACATCTGGCGCATGACTGAGGAATAAACAGAATGACAACCTTGCTGGTCGCAATAGATAACTCGGATCACTCACGTAAAGTCGTCTCCCTGGCAACGGAGCAGGCGCGAGCGTTAAAAGCGCAGGTGATGGTACTGTGCTGCATCGATCCGGCCTATGCCACCTGCGGCGAGCCGCTGGATATTACGGCTGGCGAAGATCCGGCTGACTTCGGCGCGGCGCTGGATGAGCAAAACACCGCAGAGCTGGTGATTCGCCATGCGCTGGCACAGCTGCTGGGAGCAGGAATCGTTGCGCGCGGTCGCGTGGTGGCGGGCGAATCGGCGGAGACCATTGTGGCGCAGGCCGCCGTGCTGGATGCCCAAATGATTATTATGGGGCGTCGCCATCTTTCGCCGTTTAATCGTCTGCTGAAAGGTTCCGTGAGCGCAGCGGTTATTGAGCGTGCGCCTTGTCCGGTACTGGTAGACGTTCGCGCGCAGTAACGGGATCGGTAGAAAACTTTGCAGCATTCTCTTTCTGTGCGCGTTCTGTTGCTGGCGAGGGTGCCATCGCACTTCCTGACAGGTAAACGCTCAGCGTTGTGCGTATGATGCTCAGCGCTAACGCCGGATAATCCACAAAAAAAAGCCCGCTTCAGGCGGGCATTCGTAGTTAACTTATTATTATCTATCGTAAAAAACCTGGTGTATAGCACAGATATCATGGCATCTGTAGAGATAATCGCATTTAACAGTCAGCAGCTCTAAACGTTAAATTGAATCGATTCAATAGGTAAAACCATCAATCCACCGCTGCGCTTTAAGCAGCATTCCGATTGTGCCTTTATGGCTGCCTGTTAAGATGCCGCACCAGCATAAGGAAGAATTATGAAAAGCAAAATTTACGGCGTTTTGGCGCTGTTTTTATTAGCAGGCTGTACGGCCAGCAAACCAGGCGCGTTCGAACGAGTGGATGAAGATCTTGTTTCACATACGGTGCAGTATCGCTATCACCCGAAAAAAGTGGATAAAGATGCGTTGAAGCTTGATGTGACCAACTATTGCCACGCTCAGGGCTTTGATTTGGTTGAATCATTACCTCCGCAGGATAGCCATGTGCCGGGATTAACCACGGTCTGGTATCAATGTAATTTCGCTTTAAAAAGCTAAAAAAGAAAAGGGCGAGAATATTCTCGCCCAACTTTTCCTACCTTATTTTTATTATATTGCTGTGTGCAGGCTTTGCCCGCCAGGTATGTTGCTGTGACCTACCCGTTTAGAATTTTTTTTACCATCCTCGATGATGATGGCGCCAGCCCTTATGATGGCCGTTATCGTGCTGCCAGCCCTTATGATGCCCGCGATCGTGAGCAATGATACATCCGCTTAGCATGCTGACAATCGCCAGTACAGAAGCGCTTTTTATCATTATTTGCATGATCAATTCTCTTATTGCCTTTAATGCCGTCCACTATAAAAGCTAAAAGTGAAGGAATAACGGCACTAATGTAGAGTTTAATATTTAAATATTAATAAATGTTTCAATGCAATTAAGAGTAGAGTAAAAGGGCCGCGCAAAAATATAGGAATGGGCTGAATGGAAAGCAATAATAGCAGGAATTATCCTAAACGCAACCCCTCATCTATATTCTCATTCTCATTTGCCGTCCAGGTGATTAGTTTTTCCCTGGCCATTTTTTCAAAGGGAGAAATATTTACCTTGCCGGGCCGATAACAAGTGAAAATATTAAAGCATTGCCCAGGAAATAACTGGCGATCCTGAAGAATGATTCTGGATAAATATACAGGTAAAAAATTAATAAAGTGCTTAATCCGGGCGCTATAGCTTTATCTGTATGGATCGCCATGATAAGAGCGGAGGCAGTCCGGCGCGTAGCTGCAAAATGTTTTACTGATATCCACAGGTGATGACCACGCATGGCGAAAGCCTGAAATCGTGATTATTTTGCCTGGCGGGTAAACCCCGACACGGCAATTTCCGCTACAGTTTATGCACCAAATGCGTAGCGAAAAGGAGCCATAATGAACTGGCAGGTAGAGCGCGTTTTACCCATTGAGGCCGAATTGGGCGAATGCCCGCTCTGGTCAACCGCAGAGCAGGCGCTGTGGTTTGTTGATATTCTGGCCCCGGCGATTCATCGCTTTGATCCAAAAAGCGGCGAACACCGGGTATTCCCACAGCAGGAAGAGGTGGGCTGTATCGGTTTGCGCCGTGAAGGCGGCCTGGTAGCGGCGTTGCGCAGCGGCGTCTGGTTTATTGACGCACAGGGAAAGCCGGAGCGTAAAATAGCTGATAATCCAGGTGAAGCGAGTAAAAGCCGCTTTAATGACGGGCGCGTCGATCCCTTTGGCCGTTTCTGGTGCGGCAGTTTGTGGGAGCCTCAGGATCGTAACGGCGCGAAGCTCTGCCGTCTCGATAAAGATCTACAGCTGCATGTGATCGATGAGGATATCAAAGTCTCTAACGGTCTGGCTTTCTCCCCCGATCGTCGCTGGATGTATCACAGCGACACGGCGAACCATGTGATCTGGCGCTATTCGCTTGATGCTGAAACCGGCGAGAACGGCAAGCGCGAGCTGTTCCGGCGTTTTAGCGATGGGCTAATGCCGGATGGGGCGGCGGTAGATGAAGAAGGTTTTTACTGGTCGGCGATGTTTGATGGCGGACGTATCGTGCGCATCGATCCAAATACCGCAGAGATGGTAGATGAAATTCCACTACCGGTGCGCTGGCCGACGATGGTCGCCTTTGGCGGCGAGGATTTGAAAACGCTCTATATCACATCCAGTCGGGAAAATCGTAGCGCAGAAGAACTGGCGCAGTACCCATGGTCCGGAAGCCTATTCGCGGTACGGATGCCGGTTGCTGGTCTGCCTGAACCCTCGTTTGGTTAAAAGAAACCGGACGGCCTGTAGCGCGTCCGGTGTCTGAATAACAGCCTGCCGGGTGCCCTGATGGCTTACCCGGCAGCAGTATCAACCGCGTTGCAAAACCTGCTGCATGCTGCGCTCCCGATGCGGTATACGAATCATCAACGACATCACCAGTGAAATAACCAGCAGCGTCATAATCAGGCTGAACGTCACGGTAAAGCCGCCAAACAGCGAAGCGATAAGCGAACCCAGCACGCTGCCGATACCAAAACCCAGGTAAATAACGCCGTAATTTTTCGTCAAATTATTAAGACCAAAGAAATCACTGACCAGGGAAGGGTACACGGTAATGGTGCCGCCGAAGCTAAAGGCGATGCAGGCAACGGAAATAAAGAAAGTGGTTTCGTTCATCTGAGTAAACAGCAAGATAGCCATGCCTGCCAGTGAAACGACCTGCGCCAGTGTAATAACCCGGATGCGGGCAATTTTATCTGACAGCACGCCTAAGATCAGACGACCGCTCAGGTTGGCGATAGCGATAATCGTCACCGCACTGGCTGCGGTTTGCGTACTGAGATGCACCATACCCTCGCCGATATCTTTCGCTACGCCAATCACATACAGGCCGCTCATGCAGGCCGTCAAAAACATCAGCGCCAGCATCCAGTACTGCGGCATACGCATTGATTGCGCCAGGCTGAAATCGCGCGCGGCGGCCTCGCCGTTCTTGTTTTGAGAAGCCTGCTGCTGCGGCGCATCTTTCATCAGCAATGCGCCTAAAATCACCATGCTCATGGCGAGGGCACCCCAGATTAAAAAGGTATTTTCCAGCGTGAAATGCGCCAGCAGGCTGCTGCAGATAAATTTAAAGCCGAGGCTGCCCAGTCCGTAAGCGCCGATAGCGCAAGCGGAGATAACGCCTTTGCGTTCCGGGAACCATTTTACGCAGTTTGATAATGTCATCAGATAGCCTGCACCATCCGCCAGACCAACCAGCACGCCTGCGCTCAGCCACAGCATCAGCAGTGAATTGGCCTGCGCCGTAAGGTAAAAGCCTAATGCCAACAGCAGACCGGCGCCGATAGCCACGTTACGCACGCCAAAACGCTCCTGCAGTTTGCCGGCTACCGATGACGAGAGCGCCAGCCCGAGGCTGAGTAAACCAAACGAGAAGGCGACCTGGCTAACTGGCGCATCCAGCTTTTGTGATAGCTGACCGTTAAACAGGCTCCAGGTATAAACAGAGCCGAGTGCGAATTGAGTAATAATGGTACCGAGTAGCGTTAGCCAGCGAACTGAATCTGGAACGGACGAGAGGTTTGCTCTGCTCATTATCTTCTCCCTAAGGGAATGCCTTAATTAGCCTGATAATAGAGCCGGTGCATCTTACTATGGGGAAAATTGCCGCGAACAGCCACGCGTAAGGAATAAAGTGCCTGTTTCACGGTATGAACGGCATTGCATTAATTAATAAGAAGAAGGCTGGCGAGCAAAGGGAGGTTAAAACCAGGGCTCAGAGGTGAAACTTTGGTAAATATTTTGCTAAACAAGGAGAATATATTATTGCAATCGCGATCGTATCGCAATTTGTTTGGTTTATCTGACCGATCTGTTTAACGCAGCATTAAGCCGGTCCAGATAAAACTGTCGCAGCGCCTGATCTAACTGCTGGCGACGTGCATCCGGATAAGAAGCGAGCCAGCTATCAACAAAAGGCTTACAGAGAAGAAAAGCATGATTAACGATCGCCTCTGGCGCTTCGTTGCTGCCCATCTGCGGCAAAATATGGCCATTAAGGCAGTCGGTCATCGGATTAACATGCGTTAGCGGGTTAGCTAAGGTTGCCGGCATAACGTTAACCAGCAGACTAAATAACAGCGCGCCACGGGCAATAAACCACATAATTTCTCTCCTGACAGGCATTTTTCCGTGAAGATATCGCTAAATCGCAAGCAAACTTCAATAAGCGTTGCAATATATTTCCTCTCGGGAAAATTTATACCGGAAACTATTATTTGTGCCAGACTTAGTTTTTACATAAAAGGAGGAAATATGAAAGACCGAGCATATGAATCCACTGCCAAAGAGGACGAAGTCTGTTGTCTTATCGGTCGTGCTGTTATTGAACTGAGTGACGCCAGTCAGCCATTAAACAAATCGACCCTCTCGCTCAAGCTGCTCTCTATGGCAGACAGTGAAAGCGATGATGACCGGGTTCTACTCTACTGGCTGGCAAGGAAAGCGCTCAACCAGCCGCACCAGGTAGTAAACCTGAGCGCCTTCCGTCAGGCGCGTTAAGCTAAACCGGCAGGCATGGAGGCCTGCCATGGGTTCACAGGTATAAGAAAGGCGCTCATCTGTCCGGCTCTGTTTATTGTGCGGTGAAAAGCGCTGGGATTGTTTTTATTTAGTGTTAATTAGACTCATCAGGCGATAGTGGTTTTTATCGCGAATCTACACCGGCAACATGTGAAATATCTTCAGACTAATAATTTTTTATATAATTTATTAAAATGGATATGTTTAACTTCAAGGCTGTGCTGATATCTGAGATGTTTATAATAGGCACTTCTCTTATTTTACTGCCACGAAAATTTATAATTTATCTTCAGCGAAAACGGTACGCCGCTAAACACTTAGTGTGGCTGAGCGCTTAATGCCTGCAGTGCCCAATAGTTGAACATCTAAAATAGCTGGCGACTTACCATGATTGCGGTAGCAAAACAAAAAACAGATGGGTAATAAGTGATGGTGAATCAAACGGGAGTTCTGGTTGCGCCTGCCAGGATTTGGCGAGCGTAAGTGAAGTTAACAAACGCTGAGATGGCGTCCCCTGCAGGAATCGAACCTACAACTAGCCCTTAGGAGGGGCTCGTTATATCCATTTAACTAAGGGGACAGCGGCGGGCAGTATAGCGCAATTTGTTCACCAGATTAACCACTTACCCGCCTGACTGCTTATTCTGTCAGCAATTTTGTCATTTACGCTGGTTTTTCTGCGCTTTCTCCCCCTGCTGCGCCTGCTTTTTCTGTTTCGCTTTTGCCTGCGCTTTTTGTTCAGCGCTCATATCGTTGCGGATTTGCGCATGACTGATCAGCGCGAAAATGAAGGTGCCGCCGATAATATTGCCTGCCAGCGTCGGTATCGCGAAGGGCCAGATAAACGCCTGCCACGGCAGCTCGCCGGTAAACACCAGATAGCAAACCTCTACCGAACCCACCACAATATGCGCAAGGTCCCCCAGCGCCACCAGCCAGGTCATCAGAATAATCACCAGGATCTTGGCGGCGCCTGCGGAAGGGAACATCCAGACCATGGTGGCGATAATCCAGCCGGCAATAATGGCGTTAGCGAACATCGCTGTTGGCGAATTCTCCATCACTTTTTCACTGATATGCGTAAAGGCAAGACGCGTGGCATCATCAAAAATTGGCATATGGGCAAAGGCCAATGCAACCAAACCCGTGCCGATCAGGTTCCCCAGCAGCACCATGCCCCAAAGACGTAGCAGCAGTAGAAAATTACTGCCGCTCGGTTTATGCATTATTGGCAGTACGGCAGTAACGGTGTTTTCCGTAAACAGTTGCTGGCGCGCCATAATGACAATAATAAAGCCGAAGGTATAACCCAGGTTCTCCAGCAAAAATCCCCCTGGAATATCGCCCAGGTGTACCTGAAAAATACCTTTGGCCATTAGCGAAGCGCCCATGGAAAGGCCGGCGGCGATGGCAGACCACAGAAGCGCTATGCTGTCGCGTTCCAGCTCTTTCTCACCCTCCTGACGGATCTGTTCATGAATCGCCGCCGCGCCTGAGGGCAGTTGCTCTTCATCAACCTCAATCTCTTCTCCCTGATCCTTTTCCTCGCTTTCCACTTCCGGTTCATCGTTCTTATGTTGTGACGTCATAATTCACCCTGCGTTATTAACCAGTGATTTAAGCGTAGCCAGTTTTCAGGTAAGTAAAATGTGACCTGATTTTAGAATAAAAGTAACAAACCTTTAATATCGTGTTTTTTTTCAACAAAAGAGCTATCTTCTGCAGCTTATCTATTCATATCAGTACTTTCTAAACGCAAGCACGGACTTCGGCCGAATACTGACTTATGTTATTATCGCGGCCCGATTCAATAGCGCGAACGATTCCTTTTATGTTGGAAGTCACCAGCCTGACCTGCATTCGCGATGACCGTATTTTATTCAGCGACCTTAATTTCACGGTGAATAGCGGCGACATCGTGCAGATTGAAGGGCCTAACGGCGCGGGTAAGACCTCACTGTTACGTTTACTGGCGGGCTTGAGCCGTGCAGAAGAGGGCGAGGTGCGTTGGCAGGGAGAGCGTCTTCAGCAGCAGCGCGAGCAATGGCAACGCGATCTGTTGTTCCTTGGGCATCAGCCTGGCGTGAAAAATGTTCTGTCGCCGCTGGAAAATCTCACCTTTTATCATGCCGAATGTGATGACGAGCAGTGTTTCGCCGCGCTTGAAGCAGTAGATCTGACGGGATTTGAAGAGATAGCAGTAGCGCAGCTGTCGGCGGGCCAGCAACGGCGCGTTGCGCTGGCGCGGCTGTGGTTAAGTCAGGCGCCGGTGTGGATTTTGGATGAGCCTTTAACGGCGATTGATGTTAATGGCGTCGAAAAGTTAATGACGCTGTTTGTGCAGCATGCGCAACGGGGCGGCATGGTGATTCTTACCACCCATCAGCCGCTGCCTGATGCAGCCTGGCCACTAAGAAAAATTAGCCTGACGGCAGGAGAACGCATCTGATGTTATGGCGCGTGATAAGCCGCGAGCTGCGCATCGCCTTTCGCAGCGGGGCGGAAATCATTAACCCGCTGTGGTTCTTTTTGATTGTGATTACGCTATTCCCGTTGGGGATTGGGCCTGAGCCGCAGCTGCTGGCGCGTATTGCGCCGGGCGTGGCGTGGGTCGCCGCCTTGCTCTCATCGCTGCTGGCTCTGGAGCGGCTGTTCCGGGATGACTTTAACGATGGCTCTCTGGAACAGCTGTTGCTGCTGCCGACGCCGCTGCCAGTGACGGTGCTGGGAAAAGTGATCGCGCACTGGCTGATCACCGGCCTGCCGCTGTTGCTGTTGTCGCCGCTGGCCGCGCTGCTGCTGTCGCTTGATTTTAACGGCTGGCGTGCGCTGGCACTGACATTGTTACTCGGTACGCCGGTGTTGAGCCTGCTTGGGGCGATCGGCGTGGCGTTAACCGTGGGCCTGCGCCGGGGAGGCGTACTGCTTAGCCTGTTGGTATTGCCACTGGCGGTGCCGGTGCTGATTTTCGCCAGTGCCGCCATTGATGCCGCCAGCATGGGGCTGCCCATCAGTGGTTATCTGGCGATTCTGGGGGCCATGCTGGCGGCCAGTCTCTGCCTGGCACCGTTTGCGACAGCGGCCGCGTTACGTATCAGCCTGCACTAAGACAGGCTATGAATTTATATTTTTACCGTGAGCAATAACAATGTGGAAATGGATACATCAGCTGGCGAAGCCCGAACGGCTTTATCAGTTTAGTGGTCGCTTAGTGCCGGGATTTGCACTGCTGGCGACCGTGGCGCTATTTATTGGCTGGAGCTGGGGATTTGGTTTCGCGCCGGCAGATTATCAGCAGGGAGAGAGCTATCGCATTATCTATATCCATGTGCCTGCCGCTATCTGGTCGATGGGCATCTACAGCGCAATGGCCGTTGCCGCTTTTACCGGTCTGGTATGGCAGATGAAGATGGCTGATTTAGCCGCAGCCGCTATGGCGCCGGTTGGTGCAATTTTTACCTTTATCGCGCTGATTACCGGAGCGGCCTGGGGGAAACCAATGTGGGGCACCTGGTGGATCTGGGACGCGCGGCTAACGTCAGAGCTGGTGCTGCTGTTCCTCTATATGGGCGTTATCGCACTGTATAACGCTTTTGATGACCGGCGTCTTGCCGGACGCGCCGCCAGTATTTTGATTCTGGTGGGCGTAGTAAATATCCCCATTATTCATTTCTCCGTACAGTGGTGGAATACCCTGCATCAGGGTTCCTCAGGCATGTTACAGCAGGCGATTGCGCCTGAGATGCGCGTGCCGCTGCGCTGGTCGATTATCGGTTATCTGCTGCTGTTTATTACCCTGACGCTGATGCGGCTGCGCAATTTGATCTTACTGACCGAGCGTCATCGTCCCTGGGTCGCCGCACTGGTGAATAAGGGAGGGCGATCCGCATGAAGCCTGCATTTTCTTCCTGGCACGCTTTCCTGGCTATGGGCGGCTACGGCTTTTATGTCTGGCTGGCGGTGAGCGTCACGCTACTGTCACTGGCCGCGCTGGCAGGACATACCTTATGGCAACGTCGTCAGCTGTTAAAAAGCGTCCGACAGTATCAGGCGCGTGAACGCCGCATCAGGGCGGCAAAAATGAAACGGGCCGCCAGCGAAGCGGCAGGAGAGTGATGTGAATACCCGTCGTAAAAACCGCCTTTATGTGGTCGTGGCGATTCTGACTGGCCTGGGCCTGGCAACGGCATTAGTGATGTATGCGCTGCGCGCTAATATTGACCTGTTCTATACCCCCAGCGAAATTCTCTATGGCAAAGGCGAAGCGCATACGCTGCCTGAACCCGGTCAGCGGCTGCGCGTTGGCGGTATGGTGATGCCCGGCAGCGTTAAGCGGGATGAAAAAACGCTGCGCGTCTCTTTTAAGCTGTATGACGCCAACGGCGTGGTTAACATTAGCTATGAAGGCATCCTGCCCGATCTGTTCCGCGAAGGGCAGGGCGTGGTGGCGCAGGGCGAATTGCAGGTGGGCAATTTGATCCAGGCAAAAGAAGTGCTGGCGAAGCATGATGAAAAATATACTCCGCCGGAAATCAGCGATGCGATGAAGAAAAACCATCACGGAACCGTGGCGGCAGCGCAGCCGCAAGGTGATCGCTCATGATGCCAGAAATCGGTCATTTCTTGCTCTGTCTGGGGCTGGCGCTGGCGCTGCTGTTGAGTCTCTATCCGCTATGGGGCGCAGCGCGCCAGGACAGCAGGTTAATGGGGCTGGCGCGACCGCTCGCCGTTGGCCTGTTCTTCTGCGTGGCTGGCAGCTTTCTGCTGCTGGTGCATGCCTTTGTGGCTAATGACTTTACTGTTGCCTATGTGGTCAGCAATTCTAATAGCCAGTTACCGCTGTATTACCGCATCGCTGCCACCTGGGGAGCGCATGAGGGATCGCTGCTGCTGTGGGTATTGATGCTTAGCGGCTGGACGCTGGCGGTGGCGATATTTAGCCGCGCCATGCCACAGGATGCAATCGCGCGCGTGCTGGCGGTTATGGGCATGATTAACTTCGGCTTTTTGCTGTTTATCATTTTTACGTCCAACCCATTTGCCCGTACCTTGCCGGACTATCCCATTGACGGCCACGATCTGAATCCGATGCTGCAGGATATCGGTCTGATTTTCCATCCGCCGCTGCTCTATATGGGGTACGTTGGCTTTTCAGTGGCCTTTGCGTTCGCTATCGCTTCGCTGATGGCGGGGCGGCTGGATACGGCCTGGGCGCGCTGGTCGCGGCCCTGGACACTGGCGGCCTGGCTGTTCCTGACCATCGGTATCGTGTTGGGTTCCGCCTGGGCCTACTACGAACTGGGCTGGGGCGGCTGGTGGTTTTGGGATCCGGTGGAAAACGCCTCCGTTATGCCGTGGCTGGTGGGCACCGCATTGATCCACTCGCTGGCGGTAACGGAAAAGCGCGGTGCCTTTAAAGCCTGGACCGTACTGCTGGCGATCGCAGCCTTCTCCCTCAGCCTGCTGGGAACATTTCTGGTGCGCTCCGGCGTGCTGGTTTCGGTGCATGCTTTTGCCTCCGATCCGGCTCGCGGCATGTTTATCCTCGCGTTTCTGGTGATCGTTATCGGCAGTTCGCTGTTGCTGTATGCGGTAAAAGGCGGGCAGGTGCGCAGCAGGGTGCAAAACGATTTCTGGTCACGCGAGTCATTCCTGTTGGGCAACAACGTATTGTTGATGGCTGGCATGCTGGTGGTGCTGCTGGGAACCCTGCTGCCGCTGGTGCACAAGCAACTGGGGCTGGGCACTATCTCGGTGGGCGAACCCTTTTTTAATACCATGTTCACCTGGCTGATGGCGCCTTTTGCGCTGTTGCTGGGCATCGGCCCGCTGGTACGCTGGCGACGCGATGAACCGCAAAAGCTCTGGAAGCGGCTGGCGCTGGCGCTGTTGATCACGCTGCTGCTGTCAATCATCCTGCCGTGGCGGATGCAGGATCGTATCGAGGCGATGACGGTAGTAGGCCTGATAATGGCGCTGTGGGTGATTATTCTCACGCTGCTGGAGCTGCACGAGCGCGCCACGCATCGTCATACTCTGCTACGTGGCATCCGGCATCTCTCCCGCAGCCACTGGGGCATGGTGCTGGGGCATCTGGGCGTTGCGGTTACGGTGATCGGCATCGCCTTTAGCCAGAATTACAGCATTGAGCGCGACGTACGCATGAAGGCGGGCGACAGCGTGGATATTCATCATTATCACTTTGTTTTTCGCGACGTACGTGAACTCAACGGCCCTAACTACAGCGGCGGAGCGGCAATCATTGAGGTGACGCGTGACGGCAGGCCGGAAGCGACGCTGCGGGCGGAAAAGCGCTACTACAGCGTGGCGCGCAGCATGATGACCGAAGCGGCGATTGATGGCGGCCTGACGCGCGATCTCTACGCCGCGCTTGGCGAGGAGCTGGATGACGGCTCCTGGGCGGTGCGTATTTATTACAAACCTTTTGTGCGCTGGATATGGTACGGCGGCCTGTTTATGGCCTTCGGCGGCCTGCTTTGCCTGCTGGATCCGCGTTATCGCAGCCGTAAAAAAGCGCAGCGGGAGGAGGCATGAACAAGAAACTTTTTTATATTCCGCTGATCCTGTTTTTGCTGCTGGCGCTGGCGCTAATGTGGCAGCTAACGCGCAACGCTGAAGGCGACGATCCGACGCGGCTGGAGTCGGCGCTGATCGGTAAGCCGGTGCCGTTGTTTAAGCTGGAGTCGCTTGAGCGTCCGGGACAGGTTTACGATCAGACGGCACTGGCGGACGGCAAACCGCTGCTGCTGAACGTCTGGGCAACCTGGTGCCCTACCTGCCGCGCCGAGCATCAGTATCTGAACAGGCTGGCAGAGCAGGGCGTGCGGGTGGTCGGTCTGAATTACAAGGATGACCGCGCAAAAGCGGTGAACTGGTTAAACACGCTGGGAAATCCTTATGCGCTGAGCCTGTATGACGGCAGCGGCATGCTTGGGCTGGATCTGGGGGTATATGGCGCGCCGGAAACCTTCCTGATTGATGGTCAGGGCATTATTCGCTATCGCCATGCGGGCGATCTCAACGCACAGATCTGGCAGCGGGAAGTCGCGCCGCTGTGGCAAAAATATAGCAGGGAGGCGGTACAATGAAGCAGCTATTCATGTTGCTGGCGGGGCTGTTGTTCAGCCTGAACGCGCTGGCAGCGATTGAAACCTGGCAATTTGATTCTGCCGCGCAGGAGCAGCAGTACCGTGAGCTGACCGCCTCGCTGCGTTGCCCAAAATGCCAAAATAATAGCATTGCCGATTCGAATGCGATGATCGCAGCAGATATGCGCCTGAAGGTCTATCAGCTGTTGAAGCAGGGCCAGGATAAGCATCAGATTACGCAGTATATGATCGACCGCTACGGCAATTTCGTTACCTACCAACCGCCGGTTACGCCATCAACGCTGATCCTGTGGGCCGGTCCATTGCTGTTTATTATCGCGGGGGCGCTGGTGATTTTTCTACGCAGCCGTCGTCAGCCGGACGCCGACGAGCAACTGAATGCGGGCGATCAACAGCGCCTTGACGCGCTGCTGAAAGATCACAGGAAATCGTCATGACTCTTTTCTGGATAGTGCTTACCGCTCTGCTACTGGCCGGGTTGCTATTACTGTTAACCGCTGGCTGGCGCGGTGACCGTCAGTCGCCGGTGGACCGCGATACGTTAAATAAAATGTTCTACCAGCAGCGCCTGAATGAGCTGGAGCAGGATGAGGCACAGGGCGTGATCGCCGCCCGTCAGCCGATGGTGCAGGAGCTACAGCAAACGTTGCTGACCGATATTCCTTGCTCTTCTTTATGCACACCGGCGCGTCCGCTAAGTCGCTGGGTGCTGCTGCCCGGCGCACTGTTGCTGGTGGTGGTTAGCCTGGGATGTTATCTGAAAACCGGCGATCTGCCGGGCCTGATCGTCTGGCATCAGGTGCAGGATGATTATCCCGCGCTGCGCGCGCGTTTGCTGGATCCGCAGGCGCAGCCGCTAACGCCGGAGGAGCTGGCGCGTCTGGGGCTGGGGTTGCGCACGGCGCTGCAGCAGGATGGCAGTAAGCTGCATGACTGGCTTATGCTGGGGCGCATCGGCATGGTGTTGAATAATCGCGATACGGCCGTTGAGGCGTTTCAGCGCGCATTACAGCTGGCGCCGAATAACGAAGAGGTAAAACTCAGCTATGCTGAAGTGCTGACCCGCTCCAGCGATCCGCAGGATAACCGTGAAGCGCAGGCGATGCTCAACGTTATGCAACAGCAGGATCCGGCGAATATGCGTCTGCTGAGTCTGATCGCCTTTAATGCTTTTCAGCAGCAAGAGTACACACAGGCAATTAACGCCTGGCAAACCATGCTGAGGCAGTTACCGGCCAGCGATCCACGTACAGAACAGGTGCAGCGAAGTATCCAGCAGGCGAAAACGGCCGCCGGACTGCAAACCAGCCAGCTTTCGCTCACTATCACGCTGGCAGATGCTGTAGAAAAAATGTTACCGCCGGGCGGAGTCATGTATATTTCTGTTTCCGACGGTGTTTCACCGGTTCCGGTGGCAGTGAAAAAGCTGCCGCTGAGTCATTTTCCGCTATCGCTGACGCTGGATGACAGCAATGCCATGATGCCGGAACGTCTGCTTTCGGCGCTGCATCAGGTGCAAGTTCGCGTGCGTATTGCGCGTGACGGCAGCGCAACTCCCCGGCCAGGCGACTGGTTCGGCGAGAGTGCGTTAACGCCTTTTGATGGTCATCAGCATCTTGCTGTTGAGATTAATCAGCAGCAGCCCTGAAGCGGTAAGCAATTAATTATACAGGGAGAAAATTATGAACTTCCGCCTGACGGGGTTGGCGCTGGCCAGCATTTTGTTAGCAGGCTGCGCCAGTTCACAGCATAACGACGAACCGCAGGGGCGTTCCGATCCGCTGGAAGGTTTTAACCGCACGATGTTTGATTTCAACTACAACGTGCTGGATCCTTATGTGCTGCGCCCGGTAGCGGTCGCCTGGCGCGACTATGTGCCGGTTCCGGCGCGTACCGGCGTCAGTAATTTCCTTGGTAACCTGAGTGAGCCGGCAGCAATGGTGAACTCATTCCTGCGCGGCGATCCCTATCGCGGTATGGTGCACTTTAACCGCTTCTTCCTGAATACCGTGCTGGGTCTGGGGGGCTTTATCGATGTTGCCGGCATGGCGAATGATAAGCTGGCGCGTGAAGAGCCGCCGCGCTTTGGCGGTACGCTGGGTACCTGGGGCGTCGGCTACGGGCCATATGTGGTGCTGCCTGGCTATGGCAGTTTTACGCCGCGTGAGAATGGCGGTGATTATCTTGATACGCTTTATCCGGTATTGAGCTGGCTGAGTTGGCCGATGACTGCCGGAAAATGGGTGCTGGAAGGGGTAGAAACGCGGGCACAGCTGCTGGATTCCGATGCGATTTTGCGTAATACCCGCGATCCTTACGCATTCGTGCGTAACGCTTACTTCCAGCGTCACGACTTCCTTGCCCACGGTGGCAAGCTGAAGCCGCAGGAGAACCCTAACGCGCAGGCGATTCAGGGCGATCTGGATGAGATCGACGCTGAGTAAAGATAAATAAAAAAGCGGGGTGAACCCCGCTTTTTTATGGCGTGACTGGCGCAGGCCGCTTTACTTTTCTGCCCGGACGCCCTGCGCCTTGATACAGGTGCATCAATAAGGCGGGAGACCCCCGCCTTTTCACCTTGATTAAATCAATAAGCAATCAGAAGCGATAGTTAAAGCTGGCGCCGTACAGCCATGCCTTGCCTTCTGAGCTAAATTCGTAAGGCGTTATCGTACCGTTGCGTGCGGTCGCCACTGGATCGATGCCTTCACGCACGGTAACTTTCTGTCCGTGCATATAAGAAACGCCCACATCTACCGACGCGTTCTCATTAAAGGCGTATGAGGCACCCGCGCTCAGCCACAGGCGATCCTGATCCGGAATCGAGATAGAACGCTTATCAGCCGGAACCGGGCTGTCATCAAAGGCGATACCGGTGCGGAACGTCCAGTGCTCGTCATAGAACCAGGTGGTACCGAGCGCAATACGGTAAGCATCGCGATAGCTTTCATCTTTATAGAAAAGCTGCTGACCATTGCTGCCGGTGGCCCTCAGCTCCTGGAACTGACTCCAGCTGGTGTAGGCCAGGCTATAGTGCACCGCCCACTGCGGAGCAACTTTATGATAGCCTGAGACTTCCCACATTTCCGGCAGGTTCAGGGTCAGCGCGCCCGGAATGGTGCTGCCGCTGGTGCCGTAAGGCAGATCCAGTCCTGCTCCACCGATAATGGGGTTTAACTGCGAAGGAATGGCGCTTTTGTAATCGCCATTAAAATCGATTTTTACTTCGGAACGGTAGGTCAGGCCGAAGCGGTTATCATCATCCACTTCATATAAAATACCGGCGTTCCAGCCATAGCCCCATTCATCGCCTTTCAGGTGCGCAATTTGCGTATCCGCCGCGGCGGCTGGCAAACCCACAGCCGGGAGCAGGCCGCCAAGTTCGCCCATATAGCGTTCGATTTTCGCTCGCGCATAAACCGCATTGAATCCCACGCCGAAGCTGAAATGCTCATCCATGCGCCATGCGGTGCTGAGATTAAGATTAGTGGTCAACAAATCAGTTTTACCGCCGAATGCGCCGCCCGCGTAATCATTATTAAATTCGGTAGCCAGACCGTAATTTGTGGTTGCGGAAGCGCCCACCCACCACTGGTCATTAATGGGTTGCACATAATGAATATTGGGCACCCATTGCGTTGGGGCAATATTATTCGCACGCAGGCTATTACCCGCGCCGCTATCGCCATTAATATTAACATCGGGATCGATAAATACCGCGCCAACAGAAAACATTGGGCGATCCATTAATGCCATCGTCGCTGGGTTACGGCTGGCAGAGGCTGCCGTGTCGCCCATTGCCCCTTCGCCTGAATAAGAGCGACCCAAACCGATTGAAGAAAATTCATTGAGCTGAAAGCCCGCTGCATAAAGATTTGAGGAAGCGATTGCGACTGCTACTGCTAAAGCTGACTTTGCACACAGGTTTTTATGGTTCATGACCACAACCTCATTATGTGATTTTTATAAAATCTGTTACATCAAGTAACAAGGAGCCGGGGATTTTAGGGGCTGAAATACAACGGACAAATCAGACCAGTGCGCACAGTATAGGTCTGACCTGTGTCTATGTTGCAATCTTGTTCTTTAAATATTTCAAATGTGATCGATAAAATAAGATCTCCTTAACAAAAAAAGGCGTTTTCCTGAATCGAAGTGTGCTTAATCCTGCGTCAGATCAATATTATTCGTGATTGCGTTCACACAAGTTAGTGCAGATAAAAAGGCGGGGTAAAATAACCTGCAGTTAAAATTGACTGTATAAAAGCATGCCAGGAGAGAGCGATGAGTGATGCTTTAAATAAATGTAGCGCTAACGAAACAGCAGCCTGCTGCTGCGTTGATGTCGGCACCGTAATGGATAACAGCGATTGTACCGCCTCGTGGTCACGCCTGTTTGAGAATCGTCAGCAGGCCGAAGCGATGCTGGCTTCGCTTACAGAAAAAGCGCGTGGCGTTGAATCTGAACCTTGTGTTATCACCCCGATCTTCACTGAGCAGCCTGATGGTGTGCGTCTGGATGTGGATTTTACCTTTAGCTGCCAGGCGGAAACCCTCATCTTCCAGCTCGGCCTGCGCTAACTCCTGCCTGTCGGCGCAGGAAACGGCGCCGATTTTCCTTGCCCGCAATGCCGGTGCTCGTGCCGGTTTCATCTTTTCGGCAACTGTGTTGCTGCTCTCATTTTCTCGCCGCGCCGCTGGCACGCTTAAACAAACTGTTTACACTGTGCAGGTCTGACCTCTTTGGCAATGATGCTGCGGTCGCGGTTAACAGGTGAGAATAATGAGCAGAGCGCTTCCTTTGCTGACGCGTCAGGGCGATCGCATCGCCATTACCCACGGACTTCGCACCCCCTTTGCCCGACAGGCGACGGCGCTGCACGGCATTCCGGCAGTTGAGCTGGGAAGGATGGTGATCAGCGAACTCATGGCCCGGAGCGAAATCCCGGCGGAGATCATTGAACAGCTGGTTTTCGGACAGGTCATTCAGATGCCTGAAGCGCCCAATATTGCGCGCGAAATTGTATTAAGCAGCGGTCTCAACGTTCAGACCGACGCCTACAGCGTCAGCCGCGCCTGTGCCACCAGTTTTCAGGCGGTGGCTAACCTGGCGGAAAGCCTGCTGGCCGGTAGCGTCAGCGCCGGTATCGCTGGCGGAGCCGACTCCTCATCGGTTTTACCGATTGGCGTCAGTAAAAAACTGGGCAGGACGCTGGTCGACCTCACTAAAGCCCGCACCCTGAGCAAAAAACTTAGGCTGTTTAGCCAGCTGCGTCCGCGAGACCTGTTACCGGTGCCACCTGCGGTAGCGGAGTATTCTACCGGCCTACGCATGGGCGATACCGCTGAACAGATGGCGAAAACGCATGGCATCAGCCGCGAGCAGCAGGATGCGCTGGCGCACCGTTCCCATCAGCGCGCAGCGCAGGCCTGGCGGGAAGGTAAGTTAACGGATGAAGTGATGACAACCTGGGTGCCGCCATGGCGCGCAGCGCTTCAGCAGGACAATAACGTACGTGAAAACAGCGCCGTTGAGGATTATGCCCGGCTGCGTCCCGCCTTTGACCGTCAGCATGGCAGCGTGACGGCGGCCAACAGCACACCGCTTACCGACGGCGCCGCTGCGGTGATCCTGATGACCGAATCGCGCGCGCGCGAACTGGGGATAACGCCGCTGGGTTATCTGCGTAGCTATGCCTTTACCGCTACCGATGTCTGGCAGGATATGCTGCTGGGGCCTTCATATGCCTCGCCGCTGGCACTGGATCGTGCGGGCGTCGCGCTAAACGATCTTACGCTGATTGATATGCATGAGGCATTTGCTGCGCAAACGCTGGCTAATCTGAAAGTATTTCGCGACGAGCGTTTTGCCCGCGAGGTGCTTAATCGTCCCCAGGCGCTGGGGGAAGTGGACCAGGAGAAATTTAATGTTCTCGGTGGCTCTATCGCCTATGGACATCCTTTTGCCGCAACCGGCGCGCGTATGATTACGCAAACGCTGAACGAACTGCGGCGGCGCGGTGGCGGTCTCGGTCTGGTTACCGCCTGTGCGGCTGGCGGGCTGGGTGCGGCAATGGTACTGGAGGTTGAATAAGGTCATGGAACAACAATCCGCATTTCATCTGAGCATGCGCAGCGACAATATCGGCATCATCGTTATTGATGTCCCCGATGAAAAAATGAATACCCTGAAGGCAGCGTTTATTGAACAAATTCGGGCGGTGATAACTCAGGCGCGGCAAAACCCGACGCTGGCCGGACTGGTGTTTATTTCCGGCAAGCCGGATTCCTTTATTGCCGGCGCGGATATCAGCATGATCGATCGGTGCCACAGCGCCGATGAGGCACGCAAACTGGCCGAGCAGGGGCAGCGTGTAATGTCAGAGATTGCCGCGCTGCCGGTGCCGGTTGTTGCCGCGATCCACGGCGCCTGCCTTGGCGGTGGACTGGAACTGGCGCTGGCGTGCGATCGGCGTGTTTGTACGCTGGATGATAAAACCCGGCTTGGATTACCGGAAATACAGCTGGGCCTGCTGCCTGGTAGCGGCGGCACGCAACGCCTGCCGCGTTTGATTGGCGCATCCCAGGCGTTGAATTTGATTCTTACCGGTAAAACCCTGCGGGCAAAGCAGGCGCTGAAGCTGGGGCTGGTTGATGAGGCGGTACCGCACAGCATTCTGCTGGAAACGGCAGTTAAGCTGGCGCTGAAAGGCAAAAGCGCGCGTCGTCAGTTGCCACTGCGTGAGCGTTTGCTGAACGGACCGGCGGGGCGCGCCATTCTGTTTCAGCTGGCGGCACGCCAGAGCGAGGCGAAAACGCACGGTAACTATCCGGCTACGCGACGTATCCTGGAAGCGGTAAGAACCGGGCTGGAGCAGGGGATGCGGGCCGGTCATGAAACCGAAGCGCTTGCCTTTGGCGAACTCACCATGACCGCGCAGTCCGCCGCGTTGCGCCAGTTGTTTTTTGCCAACACCGCGCTGAAAAAAGAGTATGACGCCGAATCCGTCACGTTACGCAGTATTGGCGTACTGGGCGGCGGGTTGATGGGCGGCGGTATCGCCGCCGTTACCGCAACCAAAGCGAAACTGCCGGTGCGTATTAAAGATGTCAGCGTGGAGGGAATTAACCATGCGATGAAATATAGCTGGGAGCTGCTGAGTAAAAAGGTCCGGCGGCGCCAAATTAACGCCGCCGAACGCCAACGTCAGATGGCGCTGATTACCGGCAGCATCGACTATCGCGGCTTTAGTCAGCGCGATCTGATTATCGAAGCGGTGTTTGAAGATCTCAGCTTAAAGCAGCAGATGGTGGCGGAAGTAGAACAGCATTGCGCGCCTGATACGGTTTTCGCCTCGAACACCTCCTCTTTGCCGATAGCCCGCATCGCCGCGCTGGCGCAGCGTCCGGAAAATGTTATCGGCCTGCACTACTTCAGCCCGGTAGAAAAAATGCCGCTGGTGGAAGTGATACCGCATCAAACCACCTCCGCCCGTACCATTGCCACCACCGTGGCGCTGGCAAAGCGGCAGGGAAAAACAGCGATTGTGGTAGCCGACCGCCCTGGTTTTTACGTTAACCGCATTCTGGCGCCCTATATAAATGAAGCCATGCGCTGTGTGCTGGAAGGCGAGCCTATTGAAGCGGTAGACAAGGCGCTGATTAAATTTGGCTTCCCGGTGGGGCCGGTACAGCTACTGGATGAGGTCGGTATCGATGTCGGCACTAAAATTCTGCCGATTCTGGAACAGGAATATGGCATGCGTTTCGCCGCGCCGGAAGCCTTCGCCGCCGTGCTCAACGATAACCGCAAAGGGCGTAAGAACGGGCGCGGTTTCTATCGTTATCAGGGCGGAAAAAAACGCCCCGATAAAACCATTTACTCTCTGCTGCATATTCAGCCGCAGCATCGGCTGGACGGTGCGCTGATTGCTCAGCGCTGCGTAATGATGATGTTGAATGAGGCGGCACGCTGTCTGGAAGAGGGGATCATCCGCAGCCCGCGCGACGGCGATCTGGGCGCGGTGTTCGGCATCGGCTTTCCTCCTTTCCTGGGCGGTCCTTACCGCTATATGGATAGCCTGGGGATCGCCAATGTGGTTAATACATTAGCCAGCCTGATGCATCAGTACGGCGATCGTTTTTCTCCCTGCGAAGCGCTTCGCCAACGCGCCGAGCGCGGGGAACACTTTTACAATTCATTACCAGAAGTTAATACCCACAATGATTCAGCGGCTTAGGCAGGGTGCAATTTCATTGTGTTGAGTGGCAGATCCCGACAATAGCTCGTTTAATAAACAATCGGTTGACTATACTCAAGGCATTAGGTTACAACACAGCGTTCATTCGCAGAATGAAGCGTCGGACAGCCTGATGATCTGACGATTTTGTTAAACAACAGCGGTGCTTTATGCAAGTTTTTATCATGCGTCACGGCGACGCTGCACTTGAGGCAGCCAGTGATTCGGTTAGGCCTCTTACCCATTGTGGTTGTGATGAATCACGCCAGATGGCGAGCTGGCTAAACAGCCAGACTCTGGATATTGAACGGGTGCTGGTCAGTCCCTACCTGCGGGCAGAGCAGACGCTGGCAACAGTACGTGAAGCCCTGCGGCTGCCGCAGGAGCAGGAAGTCTTACCTGAGCTGACGCCGGGCGGCGATCCGGCGCTGGTGGCCTGCTATCTACAGACTCTGGCGAAAGAGGGCGTGAAATCGGTGCTGGTTATTTCGCATCTTCCCCTGGTGGGCTATCTGGTCTCGGAGCTTTGTCCGCAGGAGCCACCGCCGATGTTTGCTACCTCGGCCATTGCCTGCATCGATTTTGATGCCGAAAAAAGCGAAGGCATTTTAAAGTGGCAGGTTAGCCCCTCTAAGCTGGCAAAAGCGATGTAATCCTCTCGGCCGTCAGGGTAACTCTGGCGGTTGCCACTCTTCTACTTCAATCAGCACCAGCAAGGCCGCATCGCCCCCAAAGGCTTTAGGTGCCTGATGAAACGCCATCACAAAAGGATGCTGTGCCAGCCACAGCGGTGTTTGCTGCTTCAGGACATGCTTGCCGTGACCGTGCATCACGCTGGCGCAAAAGATATGTTCGCGCCGGCAGGCGGCGATCAGCGCGCCCAGTTCCTGTTTGGCCTGCTGCTGCGTTAACCCATGCAGATCGAGAAAAATTTCCGGCGTATAGTCGCCGCGCCGCAGTTTTTTTAATTCATAATGGCTGACATCACTGCGCACATAGCGTACCGGACCTTGCTCTGCCAGCAGCGGCTGAAACTCATCTGAGAAATAGTGGCTGTTATCCGCCTGTTCCGACAGCTGACGCTTCAGCGAAACCTCTGCTTTTTTACGCACCGGCTTATGCACCAGGGTATCCTGCTTTAGCTTGCGGGTGCCGGTCATCAGCTGACGAAACAGCGCTTTATCATCATCGCTGAGCTGCTCTTTTTTCTTCATAATCTTCAATTATCTGCTGGTTGAAAGTCGCAGGCTGCACGGCCTGTGGGCTACGATAACCCGCATTGTAAACAAAAGTCAGCTTTTTCACCTCGCCGCGCTGAATTCTTGCCCGCTTCATGGCAAACTACCCGCCGTAATTACGGAACGGCCTGTGGAGGGCAACGTGGACAAAATTTTCGTCGATGAGGCAGTGAATGAACTGCATACCATTCAGGACATGCTGCGCTGGGCGGTAAGCCGTTTTGCCGCCGCCAATATCTGGTACGGCCACGGCACGGATAATCCCTGGGACGAAGCTGTTCAGCTGGTTCTGCCTACCCTTTACCTGCCGCTGGATATTCCTGAGGAGATGCGCAACGCGCGCCTGACCTCCAGTGAGCGCCACCGTATCGTTGAGCGCGTTATCCGCCGTGTTAACGAACGGATACCGGTGGCCTACCTCACCAATAAATCCTGGTTTTGCGGTCATGAGTTTTATGTTGATGAGCGCGTGCTGGTGCCGCGTTCGCCAATTGGTGAGCTGATCAATAGCCGTTTCGCCGGACTGGTAAATCGCGCGCCGCAGCATATTCTGGATATGTGTACCGGCAGCGGCTGTATCGCTATCGCCTGCGCCTACGCTTTTCCAGAGGCGGAAGTGGATGCAGTGGATCTCTCAATTGATGCGCTGGCGGTTGCCGAGCAGAATATTGACGAGCACGGTATGATTCATCAGGTTACGCCAATCCGCTCCGACCTGTTCCGCGACCTGCCCAGGCTGCAGTACGATCTGATTGTCACCAATCCGCCCTATGTTGATGCGGATGATATGGATGACCTGCCCAACGAGTACCGGCATGAGCCGGAGCTGGGGCTGGCAGCAGGCAGCGATGGTCTGAAGCTGGTGCGGCGCATCCTCGCCTGCGCGCCAGACTATTTGCAGGAGGATGGCGTGCTGATTTGCGAAGTAGGCAACAGCATGGTGCATATGATGGAGCAGTATCCTGACGTGCCCTTTACCTGGCTGGAGTTTGATAACGGCGGCGACGGTGTGTTTATGCTGACCCGTCAGCAAATTATCGACGCACAGCATCATTTCAAATTCTTCAAAGATTAATCGCACAATAACGGAGCCGAGATGGCAGGCAACACGATTGGACAGATTTTTCGCGTCACCACCTTTGGTGAGTCGCATGGCATTGCGCTGGGCTGTATCGTTGACGGCGTACCGCCAGGCATTCCGCTAACCGAAGCGGATTTACAGCGGGATCTTGACCGGCGACGCCCGGGCACCTCGCGTTATACCACCCAGCGGCGTGAACCGGATCAGGTACGCATTCTGTCCGGCGTGTTTGAAGGCGTCACCACCGGCACCAGTATTGGGTTACTGATTGAAAATACCGATCACCGATCGCAGGATTACGGCGCAATCAAAGATCTGTTTCGTCCGGGCCATGCCGATTACACCTACGAGCAAAAGTATGGCCTGCGTGACTATCGCGGCGGCGGGCGCTCTTCCGCACGCGAAACGGCGATGCGCGTTGCAGCTGGTGCTATTGCGAAAAAATATTTGCAGATGAAGTTTGGCGTTCAGGTGCGGGGCTATCTGGCGCAGATTGGCGATGTTGCCTGCGAGCTGAAAGACTGGGATCAGGTTGAGCAAAACCCCTTCTTCTGTCCCGATCCCGACAAGCTGGAAGCACTGGACGAGCTGATGCGGGCGCTGAAGAAAGAGGGCGACTCGATTGGCGCGAAAGTGACAGTCGTGGCGGAAAATGTGCCGGTCGGCCTTGGCGAGCCGGTATTTGACCGTCTGGATGCGGATCTGGCCCACGCGCTGATGAGCATCAATGCGGTGAAAGGGATTGAGATCGGCGACGGTTTTGCCGTGGTGAATCAGCGTGGCAGTCAGCATCGCGATGAGATCCGCGCCAGCGGCTTCCAGAGCAACCACGCGGGCGGCATTCTCGGCGGCATCAGCAGCGGCCAGGCGGTGATTGCCCATCTGGCGATGAAGCCCACCTCCAGCATTACCGTGCCGGGTAAAACCATCACCCGCACGGGTGATGAGGTGGAGATGATCACCAAAGGGCGTCACGATCCCTGCGTAGGGATCCGTGCGGTGCCGATCGCGGAAGCAATGATGGCGATCGTGCTGATGGATCATCTGCTGCGCCACCGTGCGCAGTGCGCTGACGTTTCTACCACCATTCCTCGCTGGTAATGATGAAAAAAACGCTTCTTATGCTGGGCGCGCTGCTGTTTAGCGCGTCGACGCTGGCGGCCACGCCGTGGCAGCGCATTACTTCGCCGATCCCCGGCTCGCCGCAGGCGATTGGCGCATTCGCCAACGGATGTGTTATCGGCGCACAGCCGCTGCCGCTGAATAATCCCGCTTATCAGGTAATGCGCCCGGATCAGCGACGCTATTTTGGTCATCCTGACCTGATCCTGTTTATCCAGCGCCTGACGACTCAGGTCCATAATCTGGGGCTGGGGCAGGTGCTGATTGGCGATATGGGCATGGCGGCGGGCGGGCGCTTCAGCAGCGGTCATGCCAGCCATCAGAGCGGGCTGGATGTTGATATCTGGCTGCAGCTACCGAAAAAACGCTGGACGCCGCAGATGCTATTGAAGCCGCAACCGCTTGATTTGGTGAGCGCCGACGGTAAGCGCGTCGTGGCGCGTCACTGGAAGCCGGAGATCGGTAGCCTGATTAAACTGGCAGCGAAAGATGAGCAGGTCACGCGCATTTTTGTCAATCCGGCGATCAAAAAGCAGCTCTGCGCTGATGCCGGTAGCGATCGCGACTGGCTGCGCAAGGTGCGCCCGTGGTTTGCCCACCGTGCCCATATGCATGTCCGCCTGCGTTGTCCGCCGGATAGCCTGGAGTGTCAGGATCAGGCGCCGCCGCCGCCGGGCGATGGCTGCGATGCCGAGCTGGAAAGCTGGTTTTTGCCGAAAAAACCAGGCAGCGGAGCGCCAGTGAAGCGTGAACCGCCGCCGCTGCCGCCATCCTGTCAGGCGCTGCTGGATAAACATTTACTTTAGGACCTTACATGGACTGGTTGGTTGTCACGCCGCAGATGATAGCGGTGCTGTTTTTTGTCGCTATGCTGGCTTCGTTTATCGATTCAATTGCTGGCGGCGGCGGCCTGCTTACCGTGCCTGCGCTGCTGTCAGCCGGGCTAACGCCTGCTCAGGTGCTGGCGACCAACAAACTGCAGGCGGTTGGCGGTTCTTTCTCCGCCAGCCTCTATTTTGTCCGACGCGGCGCGGTATTGCTGCGTGAGCACCGTCTGAATATCGCGATGACCTTTATCGGCGCGGTCTGCGGCACGCTGCTGGTGCAGCATGTGCGCTCCGACTTTTTGCGTCAGGTATTGCCGCTGCTGATTATCGGTATTGGCCTTTACTTTCTGCTAATGCCGCGCTTAGGCGAAGAAGATCGGCAGCGCCGCCTGTACGGCCTACCGTTTGCGCTGGTGGCGGGCGGCACGGTTGGTTTTTACGATGGCTTTTTCGGGCCGGGGGCCGGCTCTTTTTATGCGTTGGCTTTCGTGACGCTGGCCGGTTTCAATCTGGCCAAATCCACCGCGCATGCCAAAGTCCTCAATTTCACCTCTAACTTCGCCAGCCTGCTGTTTTTTATCATGGGCGGCAAAGTGGTGTGGGGTGTGGGGCTGGTGATGCTGCTGGGTTCAATTTGCGGCGCGCGTCTGGGCGCGCGGATGGTGCTGTCGCGCGGACAGAAGCTGATCCGTCCGATGGTAGTAATTGTTTCGGTGGTGATGAGCAGCAAGCTGCTGTATGAAGATTACGGCGCTGCCATTGGTCGCTGGCTCACGCACCTTTTTGGATAATGCTCGTCAATGCGCATGCATAATGCGACAATTTGCGCGTTTTTTTTAGCAGACATATAAGTATATGAACACAACGCACCACTATCAGGACCTGATTAGCGTATTCGATCGCTGTTTCCAGGATGATTTTCAGACGCGTCTAATTAAAGGCGACGATGAACCGATTTATCTTCCGGCGGATGAAACGTCACCCTGGCATCGCGTGGTGTTTGCGCATGGTTATTACGCCAGCGCGCTGCATGAGATATCTCACTGGTGTATTGCCGGTGCCGAGCGTCGCAAGCTGGTTGATTTTGGTTACTGGTATTGCCCCGATGGACGTGACGCCGCCACGCAAAATCAGTTTGAATCCGTTGAGATTAAACCGCAGGCGCTGGAGTGGATGTTCAGCGTCGCGGCGGGCTTTCCCTTCAACGTAAGTTGTGACAATCTCAATGGCGATCATGAGCCGGATCGCATTGCGTTTCAGCGTAAGGTTTATGCTCAGGTAATGCACTATCTTGAAAACGGTATTCCGGCGCGCCCGGCCCGTTTTATCGCTGAACTACAGCGTTTTTATCACACGCCCCCGCTGACGGCGGCGCAGTTTCCCTGGCCGGAAGATCTGCGCTGAACGGAGGCGCGACATAATGAGGAATTGAGATGATCGCAGAATTTGAAACGCGTATTTTGGCCCTGATTGACGATATGGTCGAGCATGCCAGCGATGATGAGCTATTTGCCAGTGGCTACCTGCGCGGTCACCTCACTCTGGCGGTAGTGGAGCTGGAAAAGAGCGGCGAACATACTGCAGAGGCGCTACAGATCCAGGTGCAAAACAGCCTGCAAAACGCTATTGCCGCCGGTGAACTCTCGCCGCGCGATCAGGCGCTGGTGATCGGCATGTGGGATAATCTGTTTTTGCAGGCGCGCCAGCCCGCCTAGTTTTATTAAAAAAACGGCGAAGAGTAACTGACCTTATACCGTGACTGCACGGGGAGGCCAGGCCGATCGTAAAGACGTAAAAAACGTCATCCCTGACAGCTCGGCCCGCGCCTTCCCTGGCGTGGGACGCTTTACTCTTCTGCCGGGCCTCCCCGCGCTGTGGGTGCGGAGTGAGAGTAAAAAGCGGCCCGCAGGCCGCTTTTTACATTTCCTGTACGTACAAACTGCCGTCAGCTCACCGGCTTGCCTTTCAGTAGTTTTCGCACCCAGTAACGATTGGGGTTAAGGGCCGCCAGCGTATCGCGATCCAGCGGTATCGGCTCATCGCACAACTGCGCCGCCAGCACTTCAGCCGCCAGCGGGCCGCTGCATAAACCGCGTGAGCCCAGCGCGCCCAGCACAAACAATCCCGACCATGTTGGAGCAGGCGTTATCTCTGCCAGCGCGTCGCGCTGCTGCGGCAGATTGGCATAGCACGCTAAAAGCGACTCGTAATCCGGCAGATTGCCCGCCATCGGTAAGTGATCGCGTGTTGCGCAGCGCACGCCGTTGCGGGCCTCACCGGCGCTCACGTCCACCGCTTCCGTCCACTCACTTGCGGGCAGACAGTGCCGTAGCCGCTGACGGTTCTCCTGCTGATCCTCTTCACGATAATGCACCGAGGTATCGCCACGATGATAGCTGGCACCAATGCAGTGGGTATTAAACTGCGGGCTGACCGGCGTCAGATAACCTTCATAACACAACACCTGCCTGAGTTCGGTTAAACCGGGCGCGGTTGGAATATGGCTCACCTGGCCGCTAACCGGATAGACCGGCAGCTTAGCGCTTTGCGCCAGCGCGCTAATGGCATGACCATTCGCCAGCACCAGGTTCTGATGCTGCTGATCCGACGCGTCGGCAAACCGTAGCCGCCAGCCGTTATCCGTTTTTTCCAGCTGCTCTAAGCGATGTTGCCAGTGAACCTGTAGTCCCTGCTGCTGAGCCAGCGTAAACAGCGCCGTGGTGAGCTCTGCCGGGGCCAGCCAGCCGCCAGCAGGATAATGAATGCCGCCGCAGCCGAGCGACACGCCTGCAAGCTGTTCGGCTTGCCCGACATCCACGCCCTGCGCCAGAGCTTCAGGCAGCCCCATTGCCAGCATATGCTGAATTTTATCGTGACTCTTTTGATCCCACGCCAGCTGCGTTACGCCGCACCAGTCATGGGCAAAAGCCACCGGCAGGCTGTCATAGAGCCGCCGCGCAAAGCTGAAGGCGGCGGGGAAAAACTGAGCCAGCGCCGGATCGTGCTGGTTAAGCAGTGGATAGAGCGCGCCCTGACGGTTACCGGAGGCGTTTTGCGCCGGCGCATCGTCAGCACAGTAGAGCGTAACCCGTTTGCCACGGCGCAGCAGCGCCAGCGCCAGCAGTATGCTGGCGATACCGCCGCCGATAAGAGCAATCTCCTCGCCAGTGGCAGGAGTGCGCGCATACCAGGGAGCGGAACGGGGCAGAGCAGGCGCATCAGCCAGCGTACCGCACAGCATTTCACGTTTATGACCAAAACCTTTACGCCTGGTCACTGCAAAGCCCGCTTGTTGCAGTCCACGCCGCACAAAACCAGCGGCGGTAAAGGTGGCGAAGCTGCCGTCAGCGCGCGCCAGTCGCGCCATCGCCTCAAACAGCGCGGGCGTCCACATCTCTGGGTTTTTAGAGGGCGCAAAGCCATCAAGAAACCAGGCATCCACGCTACGCAGCAGGCTGTCATCAAAATGATGAATAAGCGTATTAACATCGCCGAACCAGAGATCCAGCGTGACGCGTCCGCCATCCAACAGCAAACGATGACATCCAGGTAGCGCCAATGGCCACTGCTGACGCAGTTGTGCAGCATATGGCTCCAGTTCTGGCCAGCTTCTGTGGGCGGCCGCGAGGTCCTGCTGAGTCAGCGGAAACTTCTCCATGCTGATAAAGTGCAGGCGCTGCAAAGTTGCCTGCGGGCGCGCCTGATGAAAGCGATCAAAAGCGCGCCACAGCGTCAAAAAATTAAGGCCGGTGCCAAAACCGGTCTCTGCGGCAATAAATAAGGCGCGTGAATGCGTGGCAAAGCGGGCGGGCAGATTATTGCCGCCCAGAAAGACATACTGGGTCTCTTCCAGACCGTTCTGGTTAGAAAAATAGACGTCGTCAAATTCTCGGGATACAGGTGTACCCTGATCGTTCCAGTCCAGTTTTGCATGTTCTATCGGAATGTTTTTCAACGGGAATGGCTCACTTATCAGGCAGTGCCGCGATTTTAGCGAGAGCGGTCACATCACGCAAATTTACACAACTATTTTGCTGATCGGACTTGTTCGGCGTACAAGTGTAAGCTAGAGTGCCTGCTAAAACCTAATTATGATGATGGAAGAGGTATTTGATGAAACGTGCAGTGATTACTGGCCTGGGAATCGTTTCCAGCATTGGCAACAACCAGGAAGAAGTCCTGGCATCTCTGCGTGAAGGTCGCTCTGGCATTACCTTCTCTCAAGAGATGAAAGATTCCGGCATGCGTAGTCACGTCTGGGGTAACGTTAAGCTTGATACCACCGGCCTCATCGATCGCAAAATCGTGCGTTTTATGAGTGATGCGTCCATTTATGCCTATCTTTCAATGGCTGAAGCGATTAAAGACGCTGGGCTGAGCGACGAAACCTACCAAAATAATCCGCGTGTGGGCCTGATTGCCGGTTCCGGCGGCGGTTCTCCGCGTTTCCAGGTGTTTGGCGCTGATGCTATGCGTAGCCCGCGCGGCCTGAAAGCAGTGGGTCCATATGTAGTAACCAAAGCGATGGCCTCTGGCGTTTCTGCCTGCCTGGCGACGCCGTTCAAAATCCACGGCGTTAACTACTCCATTAGCTCCGCCTGCGCCACTTCCGCGCACTGTATCGGTAACGCGGTAGAGCAGATCCAGTTGGGTAAACAGGATATCGTTTTTGCCGGCGGCGGCGAAGAGCTGTGCTGGGAAATGGCCTGTGAGTTTGATGCCATGGGCGCGCTTTCTACCCGTTATAACGACACGCCAGAAAAAGCGTCCCGTACTTATGATGCCAACCGTGACGGCTTTGTTATCGCTGGCGGCGGCGGTATGGTTGTAGTTGAAGAGCTGGAACATGCGCTGGCGCGTGGCGCGCATATCTACGCAGAGATCGTGGGCTACGGCGCAACCTCCGACGGCGCTGATATGGTTGCCCCGTCAGGCGAAGGCGCAGTGCGCTGCATGAAAATGGCGACGCAGGGCGTGGATACCCCTATCGACTATATCAATACCCACGGCACCTCAACGCCGGTTGGCGATGCGAAAGAACTGGGTGCGATTCGTGAAGTGTTTGGCGAGAACCAGCCGGCCATTTCCGCAACCAAAGCCATGACCGGTCACTCGCTGGGTGCCGCAGGCGTACAGGAAGCGATCTACACCCTGCTGATGCTGGAGCACGGTTTTATCGCGCCAAGCATTAACGTGGAAGAGCTGGATCCGGTGGCGGAAGGAATGAACATCGTTACCACGCCAACCGAACGTCAACTGACCACGGTGATGTCCAACAGCTTCGGCTTTGGCGGCACCAACGCAACGCTGACGCTGCGTAAATATCAGTAATCGTTTAATGAAAAGCCCGGCGAAAGCCGGGCTTTTTTGTATCTGCAATCTGCTATCGTCATGATATTGCGTAAACTCTCACGTTACCAACGCATTCAGACCAGTGCTCTGCTGGCGTGATGGACGCGGTAACTGACCTGCGTCCGCAATATTCAGGAGATACATGACGAATGTCCGAGACGACAATCAATTCATCTTCCCGGAGTACGGCTTTAGTTGCCTGCACCTCCTTCGCGGTATTTTTAACCTATTTGACCGCAGGCCTGGCGCTGCCGGTTATTCCGCTGTTTGTACATCAGGAGCTGGGTTACAGCAATCTCATGGTCGGCGTGGCGGTGGGTATCCAGTTTTTCGCCACGCTGTTGACGCGTGGACTGGCCGGCAAGCGGGCCGATCGCCACGGCGCAAAAATCACTACCCAGCAGGGCATGATGGCAATCGCGTTGGTTGGCGTCGCCTATTTGCTGGCGGCTCAGCTGGCGCTGCCAGCGGCAGGGAAATTCGCGCTGCTGGCGCTGGGACGACTGCTGTTAGGGTTTGGCGAAAGCCTGCTGTTGACCGGCAACATGACCTGGGGACTGGGGCTGGTCGGGCCGAAGCGCTCCGGCCTTGTAATGTCCTGGAACGGCATGGCCATCTATGGTGCGCTGGCGGCTGGCGCGCCGCTGGGGCTGTGGATCCATGCGCACTGGGGGTTTAGCGGGCTGGGCATCGTTGCGCTTGTCCTGCCGCTGCTGGCACTGGGGTTGAACAGCAGGATCCGGGCGGTTCCAACCCAGAGCGGCGAACGCCCATCGCTGTGGCGCGTGGTGGGGCAAATTCTGTCACCGGGCAGCGCGCTGGCGCTGCAGGGCGTGGGTTTTGCAGTCATTGGCACCTTTACTTCGCTATGGTTTGCAGAGCGTCACTGGGGCAATGCGGGTTTTGCTCTGAGCGCCTTTGGCGGTGCTTTTGTATTGATGCGCATCTTTTTTGGCAACTTGCCTGACCGTTTGGGCGGCGTGCGCGTTGCGGTAGCTTCACTGGCCATTGAGGCGGCTGGACTGGTGCTGCTGGGATTTTCATTCAACGGCTGGATGGCGCTGGCGGGCGCGGCGCTGACCGGCTGCGGCTGTTCGCTGGTCTTCCCGGCGTTGGGCGTGGAAGTGGTGAAACGCGTAGCGCCGCAGGTGCGAGGCACGGCGCTGGGCGGATTCGCTGCCTTTCAGGATGTGGCCTACGGCATCAGCGGACCGCTGACCGGCCTGCTGGCGACCTCGCTGGGGTATGGCTCGGTTTATTTTGCCGCTGCCGCATGTGCTTTGCTTGGCCTGCTGCTGTCGCTGTTAATGGTGCGTCAGGTAAAAACACCATCCGCACCATAATAGCGTTTATCATTACTGGCGGGCATAGATTCAGAACAGGCCCGCCAGCCGGTTCACGCCGCTGATGATTTCCGCGCGCTCCAGCGCGGAAAACCCCAGCAGCCAGCCCTGCTGTTCCGGCATATCGTTGAGCCAGCAGGGTGCCAGACGCGGCAACAGCAGCTGTTGCGCCGCCGCTCGTGCGGTCAGCTCAGCTTCATTCCCTTTACGCAGTAAAACCGTCATCTGCAGTCCGCCACGGCAGGGCAGCACCTCCAGCTGGTCGGGCAACAGCTCGGCAAGCCGTTCCTGCAGCAGATCACGCCGGCTGTGATAAAGCTGGCGCATCAGCCGCAGATGCGCTGCGTAATGGCCCTGCTCAATAAAGGCTGCGGTCACCGCCTGCGGCAGCTGTGCGCTGTGCCCATCCATCACGCTTCGTAAACGGATCAGCGGCGTCACCAGCGGCTCAGGCACCACCATCCATGCCAGACGCAGCGAAGGGAACAGCGATTTGGAAAAGGTGCCAAGATAGATGGTGCGCTGTGGCGCCAGTCCCTGCATGGCGGGCATCGGCTGCGCGTCGTACCAGAATTCGCTGTCGTAATCATCTTCGATAATCCAGCTTTGCCGCTTTTCCGCCAGCGCCAGCCACGCCAGCCGACGTTCAAGGCTAAGCGCCGGGCCAATGGGATATTGATGCGAGGGCGTCAGATAGATAAGCCGTGGCGTACCGTCGCCGGGTATGGCTCCCTGCTCATCAACCGCTATGCCAGTCACGTGCGCGCCTGCACTATGAAAAGCGTGGCGTGCCCCGGGATAGCCCGGATTTTCCATCCACACCTCTTCGCCGCTGTCGAGCAGTAGCAGCGCCAGCATCTGTAATGCCTGCTGTGAGCTGGTTAACACCAGCAGCTGCTCAGGCTCACAGCACACGCCGCGCGCCTGAGCCAGCCAGATGCTTAATGCCTGACGCAGCGGCAGCCAGCCTTGTGGATCGCCATAACGCATCAGGGTGTTGCCATGCACTCTTTGCTGGCGAGCGGTGAGCCTGCGCCACAGCTCGTGAGGAAATGCGCGCAGTTCCGGCGAGCCAGCGGCAAAAGCGTGAGGAAAGGGCGGATCCTGGCAGCCTCCGCTGGCGATGACCGTTGCCGCTCGTGCTGAAGGGGTAAAGGGCAACGCGGCGGCGGATCTGCTGGCAGCGGGAGCGCGCACCGTAATAGCGACAAACGTTCCCTGGCCGGTTTTGCGATGCAGATAGCCTTCGCTTTCCAGTTGGCCGTAGGCGGCCTCTGTCGTTACCCGTGACAGTTTTAGCTCAGCGGCCAATAAACGCGAAGAGGGCAGACGGCTTCCTGCTGGCAGACTGCCTTCGCTAATGGTCTGACGCAGCGCGCCGCAGAGCCGGTCACGCCGGGTCGCGCCCGTTTGGGTAGCATAAAGCATGGAGATACGTGCGCTAAGCGAGGCCATAATGGGTCTTATCAGCAAAGAATAATCGGTATCAGTCATCATACCAGAGAGCCGCTATGATGGCAGAAAAACCAACGGAGAAAAAACATGTCAATCACTTCCAGCGTTCTGGCTTTCCCCCCACCTGAAGCGGAGGCCAGCGCAGCCTGGCTGGCGCATAAACTGGCGCATTATGCGGATGCATGGGACGTAGCTGAAGACTTAGCCAATGGTGTAACGGAGATCGTGGTAATAGATGCGCGTTCAGCGCAGGCGTGGCAGGCCGGGCATATCTGCGGCGCAGTGAATTTTCCCCATCGCGATATGACGCCGGAGAGTCTGGCGCGCCTCGATCGCAGCAAGGTCTATATCACCTACTGCGATGGCATCGGCTGCAATGGTTCGACTAAGGCGGCGTGGAAACTGGCCAGCGCCGGGCTGCGGGTAAAGGAGCTGATCGGCGGACTCGATTTTTGGCGTCGCGACCAGCATCCGGTTGTAACGGGAGATAGCCCTGGCAAATGGCCGCAGCAGGCTACGGCGCGTGACTGCGGCTGTTAATTAAAACAGCAGCCAAAGCAGGCCAATAACCAGCAGCACTATCAGCGCAGCCAGAGCAGGCCGGTTCGCCAGCGGCTGCAGCGGCGCCGGAAGCCAGGGAACCAGCGGGTTATAGATGGGTTGCGGATTAATATCGCTGGCTGCCCGCGGCGTCTCGCTGTCGCTAATGCGCTCGGCGCGACGGGAAAACAGCAGGTTCAGCAGATCCTGCGCCTGCGCGGTAGTCAGAATGGTCTGCGGCGTCGCCTGGAAATTTTGCAGGCTGTACGTTTCTAACATCTGCTGTTCAGCGTTATCCAGCGGATGCTTCAGCGCGGCCTCCAGCATATGCAGCGTCGGGGCATGCTGCTGGCTCAGTGTCTGACGAACCTGCAAATATTGCGTCAGCAGCGGAAAGTGGCGTAACGGGATAGGATCGCCGCTTTTCAGACCGACCAGCTTCAGGGTCGATGACCAGACCGTTGAGGGCTGCTCGCCGGTTGCGGCCGCCAGTTTGACCACTTGTTGATTCAGCGTCTGATGTTCTGCAGGCAGCAGCGAGCGATCGCTGTTGCGCG
This sequence comes from Pantoea sp. FN0307, assembly GCF_050113815.1. Lineage (NCBI taxonomy): Bacteria > Pseudomonadati > Pseudomonadota > Gammaproteobacteria > Enterobacterales > Erwiniaceae > Pantoea > Pantoea sp. FN0307. The sequence continues at coordinate 370,180 of NZ_JBNJSO010000001.1, forward strand.
TTAATTGCGGCTGCGGAATGGTCATTTGACCGTTCTGCAACATGGTCAGCACCTGACGTAGCTGATCCTGCGACAGCGAACTGAGCACCGTATGACCAAAATGCTGGCGGATAAAATCGCTAACGGCCTGGCGATTATTGCCCTGCGGCAGCAGCTCGGTCAGCTGGTGTAACAGTTGGCGGGTCGCGTGATTATTTTGTACCTGCGTAAGCCTGCCATTAAGGAAGTTTTCCGCAGCGGGGAAGTGGCGCGACTGCAACTCGGCATCGTTTTTCACTCCCACCTCGCGGCGTAATCCCGCCCACAGCTCAGGCGCTTTCAGGGTACTGAGCGACATAATGCGCACCACCAGCCTTTCCAGCGTAGTGCGCTGGCCAGGAGAAAGCGGTTGCTCGCCGGGCGTGCCGCCGCTGCGCGGGGCCTGGCCGGATACGCCGGGTACAGTAGTACGATCGCCCTGGGGCGCGCCGGGGCCAGTAAGAGGTTGCATGGCGGAATCCTTAAAACGGCAGGTCAATATCCGGGGCGCGCCGGAAAAGTAGAATAGTCGGCTATGATACCAATCCTGGCGCGGAAAATGTAGGGAATCAGGTGGGATAATTCATTACCGGCGGCGTTTATTACGGGCAGATGCGGGGAAGTCGCAGCACCGGCCCGATTCAGCGCGGAAAAAGCGTACAATCTTAGCGCGTCAGGCCGCTGGATCGTTAGCCGCACGCTGAGCGGCAGTCAGCGGTATGCGCAGGCGCTGCGCCACAATCACGCCAAGCAGCGTAATGCCGCCGCCGATAAAATGATAACTTTGCAGGGTTTCATGCAAAAACAGAACGGCAATTATCGCAGTAAATATCGGCACCAGATTCATGAAAATGCTGGTGGTGCTGGCACCCATGCGCAGTACACCCTGGATCCAGAGGAACGGCGCGATAATCGAGGCGGGAATACCGGCAAACAGCACCAGCGGGATATTCTGGGCGTTCAGGCTGATATCCGGCGCACGTAAAAAGCCAGGAAGTAGCAACAGTACACCGAAGAAAATCTGCATATAGAGGCTTTGCCAGCCCGGCAGGGTAAGCGCCCAGCGCCGGGTCAGGACACCATAGAGTGCGTACGAGGTTGAGGCGGCAAACATCATGAGTTCGCCTTTGCCCATGCCGTGCGTCAGCAGCTGAGCCGGGTTCCCCTGGCTTACCAGCCAGGTCAGCCCGCCGAATGAAAGCAGGCTTCCCAGCAGAATTCCCAGCGTCGGCGCAACACGCAGAATAACCACGCTTAACAGTACCGTCAGCAGCGGGATCAGCGCGTTCAGAATGCCCATAAACAGAGCAGTCACGCTGTGCGCTGCGTAATAGGTCAGACACTGGTACAGCACCATACCCAACAGGCCAAGCACCAGCAGCTTCCACCATACCTGCGCCACCTCACGACGGTTGCGCCAGACGGCAGGCAGCACAAAGGGCGTTAGCGCCAGCAGCGCCAGCAGCCAGCGATAAAGGGAGATGGCCGCCGGATCGATAGCGCCAGCGGAAAGCTTGCTGACAATGGCGTTAACCGACCAGATCAGCACCGCAAACAGGGGAAATAAAAAGCTCATAATGGTTTCAACGTCTTTGAATCAATAGTGGACAGTGTACGCTTGTCCGTTTTCAGACAGATAGTTAATATCAGACAAAATGTATCACTGACCGGACAGACAGGCGTTCGGCGCAGCCGGGAGAAAAGATGGTTCAGCTTGTTTATCAGGAACCCGCCTTTGCCAGCGATTTCCGTTTCTTCCTGCGTTATGAGCAAACCAATGCCCGTACGGAATATTTGCCGCACGCGCACCGCTGGGGGCAACTAATTTTTGTCGAAGGGAACGTATTACAGATAGAGGTGGAGGGCAAACGTCTGCTGACGCCCGCCGCGTTCCCGGTCTGGATCCCGCCTGAGCATCAACATGCCAGCTATAACCATAAGCATACCCGGCTACTGACCTTTAATATCGCTGTGGAATGCTGCGTCGGCATGCCGCAGCAGGCTTGTCTGATCCAAAGCGGTCCGATCGTTAAGGCGATTATGGCCGATTTTGCCGCGCGGCAGCTGCATATACCGCAGATCACGGCTGATTTACGCCTCTGCGAAGTGGTGTTGGATCAACTGTTGCAGGCGCCAGTGCAGGAGAGCTATCTGCCGCGCTCCGATGATAAATATCTGGCGCCGGTGCTGCAGGCGCTGGAAAACTATCCCGGTGATAACCGTACGCTGGCGCAGTGGGCGAAGCAGGTCTATACCACCGAGCGTACGCTGGCGCGGCGCTGCCAGGCTCAGTTGGGGATGACTTTTAGCGAGTGGCGACAGCGGCTGCGATTCCTGCAGGCAATTTCGCTGCTGGAGCAGGGGATGCAGGTGCAGGATATTGCGCTGGAACTGGGCTACAGTTCCTCTTCCGCGCTGATCGTTATGTTTCAGCAGCAGGCGGGCACCACGCCGGAACGCTACCGGGCGCGTGGACGGCACGTCGCGGCATGAATTCCCTGTCTGGATATGGCAACATAACCGCCAATTTTTCAGCTGATGCAGGAAAGCCGTTGTGAAAATTCTGGTAGATGAAAATATGCCTTATGCCCGTGAGCTATTTAGCCGCACCGGGGAAGTGGTTGCGGTACCTGGTCGGCCCGTTCCCACCGAGGCACTGAACGATGCGGATGCGCTGATGGTACGCTCGGTCACCAAGGTGAATGAGGCGCTGCTGGGCGGCAAAGGGATAAAGTTTGTTGGCACCGCCACGGCGGGCACCGATCATGTCGATAAGGATTTTCTGGCGCGCGCCGGGATTGGCTTTTCCGCTGCGCCCGGCTGCAACGCCATCGCCGTAGTGGAATACGTTTTTTCTGCACTGCTGATGCTGGCGGAACGCGATGGCTTTCAGCTAAGCGATCGCACCGTGGGGATTGTGGGCGTCGGCAACGTTGGCGGGCGTCTGCAAAAACGGCTCGAAGCGCTGGGCATTAAGACGCTGCTGTGCGATCCGCCACGTGCCGATCGCGGCGACGCGGGTGAGTTTCATTCACTGGAGAAGCTGGTGGCGGAAGCGGATGTGCTGACCTTCCATACGCCGCTGCATAAAGCGGGGCCTTATCAGACGCTGCACCTGGCCGATGAAACGCTGCTGCAGGCGTTGCAGCCGGACTCGATTTTAATCAACGCCTGCCGTGGATCGGTGGTGGATAACGCCGCCTTGCTGCGGGTGCTGCAGCAGCGTCGCGATTTAAGCGTGGTGCTGGATGTGTGGGAACCGGAGCCGGATCTGAACGTGGCGCTGCTGGAGCGGGTAGATATCGGCACCCCGCATATTGCTGGCTATACGCTGGAAGGAAAAGCGCGCGGCACCACGCAGGTATTTGAAGCCTGGACGCGCTTTATCGGTCAGGCGCAGCAGGTGGCGCTGGAGACGCTGCTGCCTGCGCCGGAGTTTGATCGCATTACGCTGCGCGGCCCGCTGGATCAGCCAACGCTAAAACGTCTGGCGCATCTGGTGTATGATGTGCGCCGCGATGATGCGCCGCTGAGAAAAGTCGCAGGCCAGCCCGGTGAATTTGATCGCCTGCGCAAGCAATATCTGGAACGACGCGAATGGTCATCGCTGCGGGTTGAGTGTGATAACGCTGACGCGGCGGCGCTGCTGCAAAAGCTGGGCTTTAATGCGGTCCATCAGCCAGCATAACCCTTATTATTTCGCCTGCGCTTATCGCAGGGGAATAATCTGAATCAACGGGCGGTGAATATCACCGCCTTCTGTTTTTATGTCATTGTCTGGAGTAAACCAACATGTCTGACGGCTGGAATATTGCGCTTTTAGGCGCGACAGGCGCAGTAGGGAACGCTTTACTGGAGTTGCTGGCCGAACGCCAGTTCCCGGTTGGTGAAATGTATTTGTTGGCAAGCGAGCGTAGCGCTGGAGAAAGCGTACGGTTTGCCGGGCACTCTTTGCGCGTTCAGGACGCCAGTGAATTTGACTGGTCGCAGGCGCAGCTGGCCTTTTTTGTGGCCGGTCGCGATGCGTCGGCGCGCTACGCAGAGGAAGCGGCCAGCGCAGGTTGTCTGGTGATTGACAGCAGCGATCTGTTTGCGCTGGAACCGGATGTGCCGCTGGTGGTGCCGGATGTGAATCCTCAGGTGCTGGCGGACTACCGTAACCGCAATATCATTAGCGTTGCGGACAGCCTGACCAGTCAGCTGCTGAGCGCCATCAAGCCGCTTACCGATCAGGCCGGTCTGGGCCGTCTGCAGGTGACTAATCTGCTGTCGGTATCGGCGCACGGCAAGGCGGCGGTAGATTCGCTGGCGGGCGAAAGCGCGCGTCTGCTGAACGGCCTGCCAGCCGAAGAGCATCACTTTGGCCGTCAGTTAGCGTTTAACCTGTTGCCGCAGTTGCCGGACAACACCGGCAGCGTGGAAAGCGAACGTCGTCTGGTTGAGCAGGTGCGTAAAGTGCTGCAGGACGAAGGATTACCGATCGCGGTCAGCAGCGTGCAGGCGCCGGTGTTTTACGGCAATGGGCAGATTGTGCATCTGGAAAGCCTGCGTCCGCTTTCAGCGGAAGAGGCACGCGATGAGCTGTCGCGCATCGATGCGATTGTGTTGTCGGATGAAAACAACTATCCGACTCAGGTAACGGATGCCTCAGATAATGCCAATCTCAATGTGGGTTGTCTGCGTAACGATTACGGTATCCCGGAGCTGCTGCAGTTCTGGTCGGTGGCCGATAACGTGCGCTTCGGCGGCGCGCTGATGGCGATAAAAACTGCTGAAAAGCTGGTACAGGAGTATCTGTACTAATGACGCAGGCGGTTAACCCGGGCGTCAGTAAACTGGCGCTCGGTATTGAATATGACGGCAGCCGTTATTATGGCTGGCAGCGACAGCAGGAAGTGCGCAGCGTGCAGGCACGTCTGGAGCAGGCACTGTCGCAGGTGGCAAACCATGACGTTACGGTATTTTGTGCCGGACGTACCGATGCGGGCGTACACGGCACCGGCCAGGTGGTGCATTTTGAAACCACGTCGGTGCGGAAAGACGCCGCCTGGACGTTGGGCGTCAACGCTAATTTGCCGGACGATATTGCTGTGCGGTGGGTAAAAGCGGTGCCGGACGAATTTCATGCGCGCTTTAGCGCAACGGCGCGGCGTTATCGCTATGTGATTTATAATCACCGGCTGCGTCCGGCGATTTTGCACGGTGGCGTAACGCATTTTCATCTGCCGCTGGATGTGGAAAAAATGCACCGCGCCGGGCAGTGTTTGTTGGGCGAAAACGACTTTACCTCGTTTCGTGCGGTGCAGTGCCAGTCGCGCACGCCCTGGCGTAATGTGATGCACCTTAACGTCAGCCGCCACGGCGGTTATGTGGTGGTAGATATCAAGGCCAACGCGTTTGTCCATCATATGGTGCGCAATATCGTTGGCAGTTTGCTGGAGATCGGCTGCGGCAATCAGCCTGAAGGCTGGATGGCTGAGCTGCTGGCGGCCAAAGATCGTAAGCTGGCCGCCGCAACGGCCAAAGCGGAGGGACTTTATCTGGTCGCCGTTGATTACCCGGCGCATTTTGCTTTACCCCGGCCCCCGATGGGGCCGCTGTTTCTCGAAGATTAACTTTCAGGCGCTGCCGCTCACTAAGGAAGAGTTATGGATCTAATCCATTTTGTTGTTGATTTTATCCTGCATATTGATGTCCATATGGCCGAGCTGGTGGCGCAGTATGGCATGTGGGTATACGCCATTCTGTTTCTGATTTTGTTTTGCGAAACCGGACTGGTGGTGACGCCGTTTTTACCCGGCGATTCGCTGCTGTTTGTTGCAGGCGCGCTGGCGGCGCTGCCGGATAACGATCTCAACGTGCATGTTATGGTAACGCTGCTGGTGATCGCTGCGGTGCTGGGCGATGCGGTTAACTACACTATTGGGCGGCTGTTTGGCGCACGGCTCTTCAGCAATCCCAACTCGCGTATTTTCCGCCGCAGCTATCTGGATAAAACCCACGCTTTTTACGAGCGTCACGGCGGAAAAACCATTATTCTTGCGCGCTTCGTGCCGATCGTCCGCACCTTTGCGCCGTTCGTCGCGGGCATGGGACATATGTCTTATCGCCATTTCGCGCTGTTTAACGTAGCCGGCGCGCTGCTGTGGGTGCTGTTGTTCTCTTATGCGGGCTACTTCTTTGGCGCGCTGCCGATGGTTCAGGAAAATCTGAAGCTGTTGATTGTGGCGATCATCGTGGTATCGATACTGCCGGGCGTGGTGGAAGTGTGGCGTCATCGCCGTGCGGCCCGCCAGCAAAAACAGCCTTAAGCTATCGGCGCTAACGGGTATGACCAGATTTTTATCCACAGCGCGTAATGGTTATGGTTTAATGAGCGACATTTATGGTCTGCTGAAGACGGCTTCAGCAGCAACAAGAAAAACTGGTCTCACCAGGTTCAAACAGAAAGGTCATCAATGAGCTGGATTGAACGAATTCTCAATAAGAGCACAATTACCCCGTCGCGCAGAGCAAACATTCCTGAAGGGGTCTGGACAAAATGCGACAGCTGCGGGCAGGTGCTTTACCGTGCCGAGCTGGAGCGCAACCTGGAAGTTTGCCCAAAATGCGACCATCACATGCGTATGCATGCGCGCGAGCGCCTGCACAGCCTGTTAGATCAGGGCACGCTGGTTGAGTTGGGTAGCGAACTGGAACCGAAAGACGTTCTCAAGTTCCGCGACTCCAAAAAGTATAAGGATCGCCTGGCTGCGGCGCAGAAAGAAACTGAAGAGAAAGACGCGCTGATCGTCATGAAGGGCACGCTGCACAGCATGCCAATTGTGGCCGCTGCGTTTGAATTCTCCTTTATGGGCGGCTCAATGGGCTCCGTCGTCGGCGCGCGCTTTGTCCGTGCCGTAGAGCAGGCGCTGGAAGATAACTGCCCGCTGATCTGTTTCTCCGCCAGTGGCGGCGCCCGTATGCAGGAAGCGCTGATGTCGCTGATGCAGATGGCGAAAACCAGTGCAGCGCTGGCGAAAATGCGTGAGCGCGGTCTGCCTTATATTTCTGTATTAACCGACCCGACCATGGGCGGCGTTTCCGCCAGTTTCGCCATGCTGGGCGACCTGAACGTGGCGGAGCCGAAAGCGCTGATTGGTTTTGCCGGCCCGCGCGTGATTGAGCAGACGGTACGTGAAAAACTGCCGCCGGGCTTCCAGCGCAGCGAGTTCCTGATTGAAAAAGGCGCGATCGATATGATTATCCGCCGTCCGGAAATGCGCTATAAACTGGCGAGCCTGCTGGCGAAAATGCAGAATCTGCCTGCGCCGCTGCCCGATCACGTTGATCAGCCGGACGAGCCGAAATCGGAAAGCCAAGAGGCCTGACAGATGATGGAAAGGCGTCTTTCACGACGCCTTTCACCAATGAACCGTAACCTTGTGAACGGGATCCATGGAAAATCTTCACCTTCCTCAAGCCACGTCGCCTCTGGCCGCGTGGCTTTATTATCTTGAGCGTCTGCATACGCAGGCCATCGATCTCGGTCTGACGCGCGTTGAACGCGTAGCCCGTACGCTCGATCTGTTAAAACCCGCCCCCTGTGTGTTTACCGTTGCCGGCACTAACGGCAAAGGCACCACCTGCCGCACCCTGGAGACGCTGCTGATAGCCGCCGGTTATCGCGTTGGCGTTTACAGCTCGCCGCATCTGCTGCGCTATACCGAGCGGGTGCGTATTCAGGGCGATGAACTGCCGGAAACGGCGCATACCGCCAGCTTTGCGGCGATTGAAGCAGGGCGCGGCGAAACCTCGCTGACCTATTTTGAGTTCAGTACGCTCTCGGCGCTGCAGCTGTTTAAACAGGCGGCGCTGGACGTGGTGATTCTGGAAGTGGGACTGGGTGGTCGCCTTGATGCCACCAATATCGTGGATGCGGACGTGGCGGTGATCACCAGTATCGCGCTGGACCATACCGACTGGCTGGGACCGGATCGTGAAAGCATTGGCCGTGAAAAGGCGGGCGTTTTCCGCGCAGGCAAACCTGCCGTGGTCGGCGAGCCTGACATGCCGCAGAGTATCGCCCAGGTGGCGCAGGAAAAAGGCGCGCAGCTGCTGCAGCTGGACCGCGACTGGCGCTGGCAATCGCAGGAGAGCGGCTGGCGTTTTTGCAATGCCAGCATAACGCTGGAAAATCTGCCACTGCCGCAGGTGCCGCTGCCTAACGCGGCCACCGCACTGGCGGCACTGAGCGCCTCTGGCCTGCACGTCAGCGAAGCGATTATTCGTCAGCATCTGGATAAAGCGGTGCTGCCGGGACGCTTCCAGACCGTGGCACAGCAGCCGCAGGTGATTCTGGACGTGGCGCACAATCCACATGCCGCAGGTTATCTGGCCGCACGACTGGCGCAGCTGCCAAAAGCGGGGCAGGTGCATGCGGTAGTGGGCATGCTGCATGATAAAGATATTGCCGGTACGTTGGCATCTCTGGCACCGCAGGTTGATTGCTGGTATTTAGCGCCGCTGGAAGGCCCGCGCGGTGCCAGCGCAGAGCAGCTAATGGCCGAGCTACAAACGGATCGGGCAATCGCCTTTGGTTCTGTTACCGAAGCATGGCAGGCCGCCATGCAGCAGGCAGCTGTACAGGATATTGTGCTGGTATGTGGATCATTCCATACCGTGGCACAAGTCATGGAAGCGATGGAAACGGAGAAGGGCAGTGGCAAGTAAGTTTCAGAACCGTTTAGTCGGCACGGTTATTCTGGTCGCCGTTGGCGTCATTGTATTGCCGGGCCTGCTTGACGGGAAAAAAAAGCATTATAAAGAGGAATTTGCAGCGATCCCGCTGGTGCCGAAACCGGACGATCAGCAGGATAGCGATATGGTGCCGCCGGTCACGCAGTCGCTGCCATCCCAGCCGCCAGAAGGCGCTGGCGCGGCGATCGGAGGCGACAGTAATCGTCCGCAGCAGACGGGCGATAACGGCGCTGCGATACCGCAGCCCAACAGCGAACCATCGGTAGTCGCGCCGCCGCCGGTGGTGCAGTCGCCGCCACAAGTGAAAACAGAGCGACCGAAGCCGGTTGAGCAACCGAAACCGAAGCCTAAGCCAGTAGAAACGCCGAAGCCGAAACCGGTAGAGACGCCAAAGCCGGTGGAAACGCCGAAACCGGCAGAGCAAACGGCCCCGACAGGGCAAGCCTGGATGGTACAGCTGGGCGCGCTGAAAAATGCTGCCAAGGTGAATGAGATTGTGGCGCAGCTGCGTCTCTCCGGCTATCGTGCCTGGACCGTGCCGTCAACGCCGGTACAGGGGCAGATTACCCGCATCTACGTTGGTCCGGATGCCTCAAAGGCTAAAATGCAGGCTGCGGTAGGCGAACTGAAAAGTATCTCTGGCCTGAGCGGCGTGGTTAAACCTTACAGCGCACGCTAAAGAGCCCGCGCAGCAGTGGATCCCCGCACGGGGATTGCCGCTGCGCCTGCTCCCGCTGCGGTTTTTTTATTCGCTTTTTTATTTTTATGGGATGGGGAAAACGCTACGCAAACGTTTTCTTTTTCTGTTAGAATGCGCCCCGAACTGGATGCAGGGGCACTGTCGCTGGAAGAGTTCATGGTCTGGATAGATTACGTCATCATTGGGATTGTTGGTTTTTCTGCTCTTGTCAGCCTGATTCGTGGGTTTGTTCGGGAAGCTTTATCTCTTATCACCTGGGGATGCGCATTCTTTGTTGCCAGTCATTACTATCCCTTCCTTGCTGTCTGGTTCACCGGATTTGACGATCAGCTGGTGCGCAACGGTATTGCCATCGCCGTTCTCTTTATTGCTACCCTGATTGTCGGAGCAATAGTGAACTATGTGATTGGCTCGCTGGTCGAAAAAACGGGTTTGTCGGGAACCGACAGAGTACTGGGGGTCTGCTTCGGGGCACTGCGTGGCGTGCTGATCGTTTCAGCGATGCTGTTCTTCCTCGATACCTTTACCGGCTTTTCCAAAAGCCCGGACTGGCAGCAGTCTCAGCTGATCCCTGAGTTCAGTTACATCATCAGATGGTTTTTTGACTATCTGCAAAGCACGTCGAGTTTTTTACCCCGGTAATCGCGCCGGGTGTGCGGCCAATGAGGATATGACAACATGTGCGGTATTGTCGGTATCACCGGTTTTATGCCGGTCAACCAGTCGATTTATGACGCGTTAACGGTGCTCCAGCACCGTGGGCAGGATGCCGCAGGCATTTGTACCATCGATGCGCTGAACTGTTTCCGTCTGCGCAAAGCCAACGGGCTGGTCAATGATGTGTTCGAAGCTCGCCATATGCAGCGTTTGCAGGGCAATATGGGCATCGGTCATGTGCGTTATCCTACCGCCGGTAGCTCCAGCGCGTCCGAAGCGCAGCCTTTCTACGTCAACTCCCCGTACGGTATTACCCTGGCCCACAACGGTAACCTGACCAATGCGCACGAGCTGCGCAAGCAACTGTTTGAAAGCGGCCGCCGTCATGTGAATACCACCTCGGATTCAGAAATTCTGCTGAATATTTTTGCGCAGGAGCTGGATCGCTGCCCGCATCACCCGCTGGAAGCAGATGATATTTTCTCTGCCGTTGCCGCTGTACATCAGCATGTGCGCGGTGCCTACGCCTGCGTGGCAATGATTATCGGTCACGGCATGGTCGCCTTCCGCGATCCTAACGGTATCCGTCCGCTGGTGATGGGCAAGCGTGAGCTGGCTGAAGGTCGCACTGAATATATGGTGGCTTCGGAAAGCGTGGCGCTGGATACGCTGGGCTTTGAGTTTCTGCGCGACGTCGCGCCGGGCGAAGCGGTGTATATCACCGTTAACGGTCAGCTCTATACCCGCCAGTGCGCTGAAAATCCGTGTAATAACCCATGCCTGTTTGAATATGTCTATTTTGCTCGCCCGGACTCTTTCCTGGATAAGATTTCGGTCTACAGCGCCCGTGTACGCATGGGCACCAAGCTTGGCGCGAAAATCGCCCGCGAATGGGAAGACCTGGATATTGACGTGGTGATCCCAATTCCGGAAACCTCCACTGACGTGGCGCTGGAAATCGCTCGCATCCTTGATAAGCCTTACCGTCAGGGCTTTGTAAAAAACCGCTATGTTGGCCGTACCTTTATCATGCCGGGTCAGCAGCTGCGTCGTAACGCGGTGCGCCGTAAACTGAATGCCAACCGTGCTGAGTTCCGCGATAAGAATGTGCTGTTGGTGGATGATTCCATTGTGCGCGGCACCACGTCAGAACAGATCATTGAGATGGCGCGTGAAGCGGGCGCGAAGAAGGTCTATCTGGCCTCTGCCGCACCGGAAATCCGTTTTCCGAACGTTTATGGCATCGATATGCCGAGCGCTACGGAACTGATTGCACACGGTCGTGAGGTGGAAGAGATCCGCCAGCTGATTAAAGCCGATGCGCTGATTTTCCAGGATCTTGATGATTTGATCGAAGCGGTACGTGAAGAAAACCCGGATATTGAGCAGTTTGAATGCTCGGTCTTTAACGGTATCTACGTCACGAAAGATGTCGATCTGCAATATCTGGAGTATCTGCAATCGCTACGTAATGACGATGCCAAAGCGCTGGCGCGTCAGAACGAGGTGGAAAGCCTCGAAATGCACAACGAAGGTTAAACTTCTTTGCGGGCCGGTTCTCCGGCCCGCAGCTTTTCTGTTACAGACGACAATGCTCGTCAACAGCCCGATTGCTGCCTCCATCTGTACCTCATTGTTGTTTATCTCCTGCTTGTTTATCGCTTTCGCCGGTTTTTAGGGCAGGTTGAGCCGTATCGTTAAAGGCGACAGGCAGCAAACCTGAGCTGTTGAGCCTGCCTCTGATTTACACTATTCCTTTCTTTAACCGTGATTACGAGCCGGGATACTCGCCCCGTTAAGAAAATACAAATAGATTTTATTAATTAGTTTTGTGGGTTACATTACCTTGCTGGATATTCCTGCATGGTAGTATTAGCCTGTAGATAAAACATAATTACAGCCACTGCGTAAACCCATTGTCAATAACAGCAGTTAGCTAACCATATTGAGTTATTAAAACTCAAAGCGGCTTTTTTTAATAATAAAATATCCATTTAATAACTTAAGGTAAATTTTAATTCCAGGTCTATTTTTAATGTGTTTTTCCGAGCAAATAAAAAGAGACGAATATCTCTAAATGGCACAGCAGTCTTTTATTTAAATGTGCTCAGTCACAGGCCAGGAAATTTCAAACTATAAGAAAAAGATATGGGTTAAATAAATATGGTGCCGTCAGGCTGTAATTTTTCTTACCTGAGTCATAAAATTAAAATTTTTAATTACAAAGTGAAAGTATTACTTTTGCTAATATTGATAACATCATAATAATAAAAATGTTATTTAGTTAACTGCTTGATATTTACAGTTAAAAGATAAAGTGACGCCTCATTTAGCTAATGAGTTGGCTGATTTGAATACCTGTCCAGATAATAAGGGCTTTGATTTAACTTATTGTTATATATATGCTTTATATATTATGCTTGTTAACTTTAGTTTAAAGTAAAATAAAGTAAAGCAAAGTAAGTATCCAGCAATGATCCGAAGCTTTCTATCATAACTTACTGTATTATATTGCTTTATTACAATATGCAGTAAATCAGCCATTTTATTAAAACTATTGCGCCTCATGTAAAAAGAATATATATATTTCCCGTCGAATAAATTTGTTTATTCAGACTTGATTATGTTTTTTAAAGGGAACTACATTCTTAACATTACTGTTCTTTGACTTCGGCTTTTCCGGGTCGATTATTTTTGAGCAAGCAGTCTTAAAAAAGAATGTACCAGGGAATTGATAGTAGAAGCGCCTTGCACCTGATAACAGGTATCAAAGTACCATCTACCTAATAATAGGTATAAACCATATCTGATGCCAGATAACTGGCATTTCGGGCAACTCCTTTTAAATTTAATGCCAGGTGTTTATATTATGACTCAATATGCTTCTCCTTCATCAAATATCATTCGTTCACTACTTCAGCATACACATTCTCTGTCTGTTTATGCCGAGGACATGCCCTATGCGTTAAAGGCTGAAATCTCTGAGCTCAACCTGAATACCGGTAACATGAGCCTGGAAGTGGAGTATGGCGGCTCGAATATTGAAAAATATCTGACCAGTGACGGATTGATCTTTGATATCGAAACGTTGAAAGGGTCTCCCACCACTGAACGGGAAACCTATAGTCTTAGTAATATCCCTGCCAAACTGCACAAGACGAACAGCATGTTGTATCGTCTTGATTTTCAACTCCCTGATACCATTTTCGCTAATGATGACGAAGGCACCCTTCGTGTGCCCTTTATTCTTGGTATGCAGGCCCGTGCCCATGTTGAAGTTTATCCGCATGAACTTAACGTCCCTGGCAGGCTGCGTGAGTTATCCGTCAACTGCTGTATGGTTGAGGTGGATCTGGTCGACAGTATTGCGCTTGACGTAGGCCTGGAGATCCCTGGCATTACGCTGGAGTTTCCCAATGGCGAAAGCTTTTTTGCCGAAGGCAGGGTTCGTCATATCCGACCCTTCGGCAATCACGGTTATGCTGCGGTTTATTTTAACTTTATCAATCTTTCATCGTCTCAGTTACAGACGCTGTTTCACTTTGTAAATGAAGCAGAGAGAGAAGCTTCTTACCGCATCGGTATGAGCGGTAAATTGATTTTCAAGTCTCCTCTGTTTATTCCCGGTCATAAGGAATTAAAGATGTTAAAACTGGCAGCGATAGAGCGTGAGAAACGCGCGCGCCATATTCCGATGGAGAGTGATGTCATTAACGTGGCGCACCAGCTCCAGGCCGGGTTGATGTATCTTAAGTCCCGGAGTCAGTTCTCAATTGATGTCTTTTATGGCTGTGCCGATAGCATACTCAGCCTGGTGAGACGAGACCGTAAAGCTTTTCTCTATGCCCTGTCGGTATTATGGAATAAGCCAGAATGGGTCAGACATGCTGTGCAGGTTGCCGGTAAACTGGCTGATATGCTGCTGCTGCGTAACCCGCATCATCCCCAGGTGCGCGAAGCTGTGCTGGGTGCGCTCATGCACACTATGGGCAAACCCCTGTTAATGAGCGCCAGTCTGCCGTCCCTGAAACTGTCGATGAATCCCGCTCAGAAGGAAATTCTTCGCGGGCATGTGCAAGAGCTTATCAGAAAACTGCCGGAATCAGGTTGGATGCCCGGCCCGGTTTGCCGCGATGTGATTGAAAATGCTAATGAACGTCTGGACGGCACGGGTTATCCGGCAGGCAAACGTGGGGAGCAGCTTTCGGAGCTATCGCGACTGGTCTCGGTGATTAAGGCGATCAACAAGTTAGAGCACGCGCGTAATGATATTCCGGCTCACTCACCGCTGGAGGCTTACCGCCAGATAAATGAAGCGGGAAGCGCCTATGAAAAAGCCGCGCTTATTGAATATGTTCAACTCTACGGACCATCGCCGATTGGAAGCCTGGCCAAATACGCTGGGGGTTTTCTGGCATGGGTGATGGATACTGACAGTAAGGGCGCTCCTGCTAAAATACATGTTATCAAGGATCTCCGTTTTCCTGATTCCAATATCAGCAGTGTGATTTCGCAAAGTGATATTTCACAAATTGGTAAGTTGGAAAAAATCGTTACGCCTGCAGATTCTGGTGTCACGCCGCCGGTTTACTAATGATGCTGCTTTATCGCGATTATTGATTGATGGGCTGCCAGAGAGTTATGTATATCGAAGCAGCCTGTGTAAATTATCGCTGGCAAAAAGATTTTGCCATTTTCTCCAGCAATGGGGTTTGCCAGCAAGTTAACTCACGCCCTGTAAAGCAATACCGTCTGACGCGGTTTACCTCACAGCATTGGCTTTAAGGGTGTTCAATTACATGAAAACCTTCGTCTGCGCCGGGTTCGACAAAATAACGCGTTATCTGGTGAAACTGTTCATCCGTTGCTGAAAAATCATGCGAACCTGCAGCGTTGCGTGCGTGTAAGCGGGACTTACAGACTTCGTCAGCAACTTTGAGATAGTGCAGACAATGCTCAGCACCAGATTCTGTAATGATACTCATTATCCAGTCACGGTTTGCCAGCGTATTTGCCGGAAAATCTAAAACAACGCTTACTCCCGCCTCAAGTAATGAAACCAGGTGTGGTTTCATTGCATTTCTGAGTTTTAGTGAATACTGAACATAATCTGCTACAGAGTGCATTTCATCAGCATAGAGTGCCGCCAACCATCGATCTTCGCTAATCAACACTGTACCGGGCGAAGCTGCTAATTTTGCCGAAAGCGTGGATTTACCTGACGCGATCTTGCCACATAAAAGATGTAGCGTCGCTTTTTTGGGCTGGGTAACGGTGGTCATGCTTTACCTCACTGGACAGGGATGTGTTGTAGAACGCTGAGCAGCTTTGATGATTTTCTGAAACTGCGGACACTGCATATGGCTGGGCGCGCTACAGTTCGCCACGTGACGTAGCCCGTCGCGTACTTTTGCCTGACGCTTAATCGTGTTATCAATTTCCTCTGCTTTCGCCATCAGCTGTTCGCGCTGGATTGCATAGCCTTTAGGGTTAACAACCTCAGCTATTTCATCCAGCGTAAAACCTGCCAGTCTTCCTAAAGCCACCAACGCCAGCGTCTGTATGACTTCTGCCTGGTACTGTCGCCGTAATCCTTTTCTGCCTGTCGGCGTAATGAGTCCTTTCTTTTCATAAAACCGCAGCGCAGAAGGTGATACGCCCGATATTTTTACCACCTCTGCAATATCTAACGCTTTCATTTCAGGTCCTGTTTTTCTGTTGACTTGAAGTCAGCTTCAGGTTGCACAATGCCGCACAGCTTAACATTTCAACATAAAAGGGGGCGGTAAAGATGGAAAATCTCGTATTAGATGTCATCGCTACAGGGATTGGCGCGACAGCAGTAATGGATGTATGGGGATTTTCACAGCGGCGTTTTTTTTCTGTCCCGTCGCTGGATTATGCGCTGGTGGGCAGGGCTTTGCTGTGGCTGCGGCACGGAAAATGGGTTCACTGTCCGATTATGTCGACGCCACCGCATAAGGGAGAAAAATTAGTTGGCTGGCTGATTCACTACGTTACGGGAATCGTGTTTGCGGCGCTGTTGATAATGCTAACGGGCAAAACGTGGCTGTATCAGCCGACGCTTGCGCCTGCATTGTTGACCGGCATGCTGACGCTTTGTTTTCCGTTTTTTATTATGCAACCAATGTTGGGTTTTGGCATTGCCGCCGCGAAAACAGCTTCGCCAGCCAGGGCGCGCCTGCGCAGCCTGATGACCCACCTGGTGTTTGGCATGGGCCTCTATTTTACGGCGCTGGTTCTAAGCTGGCTGAAGTGAAAACGTTATTCTCAGCCAATAAATCTTTCCAGCGATAATCACAGGAACCGTTGTAGTTGATTTATTAATTTCATGAAAATCATAGGTTTTTATGGTTGAAGCTGCTGACAGGATGTGCGATTTTTATCCTGTGTTTCCATCATAAGGATATGATGCATGAGCTTCAGCCTGCCTGGAACCGATCTTTATTACCTGCCACGTGACGATTTGGCCCCGGAAAAATATGAGGAAATTATTTCTCCTTATTCCGCCTGGTGGCATATCGACAGCAAATACGTTTTTGATGACCGTCCAACGTTGGGATTTCAGCTGATTAATATGTATCAGCGCGACGTTAACGGTTATACCAACCAGCTGCCGCCGCACGGGCCGCGGGAGCGGGAAAAGCTGCGAAGAATGCTCTTCAGCGGCGAGGTGGTGATGCTCGGCGGGTCTTCTGTCACAAAGGGGGAGTTGTTTTATATTGATGAGCATGGCGAACTGATTTGCCGCAACCCTCTGGCGTATAAGTTTGACGGGGCGCGGGATATTATCCGTGAGTATAAGCGGTCGGTTGCCCGCCGCGACTACAGCAGGAGGGGCGGAAAACCACGTCCCACGGTGTTACCTGCCCGGCAGGCGAAGGTAAAGCAGTCCGCGCCGTTGAACATCATCAACAGCAAAACCGCCGGACGGCTGCTGGCGGCAGGCGGGATGTATAACGGTAATCCCGACGGTTTCAGACAGACCGCAGAACAGCTCGGAGGCGATGCGCTCGCCGGTTATCAGCAGATGATGTCTGACGAGGTCAAAGGCCTGCTTATCGCAGGCGCTTCTGTTGCAGCTGCTTTCGGTATGGGTCATTTAGGTGCAAGCAGTAAAATTTTTGAACTAAGAAGCTTACATGTTCTTGGAAAGGTTGAGGGAGAATACTCAATGATAAAGCCAGGACCGTTACCTAATGATATCGCCGGGACATTTTCTGGTGGCATATACAAAGAAATAATATTATCAACCGATACGACATTCTTTCGGGGTGGCGTAGCCAATAGGCCATTGGGCCAGTTTTTCGGATATGAACAACCTCAAGGCATACTACAAACCCGCATAGATAAAGCCTTGTTACCCAGGTGGCCTAACGGTAATAAATCACCCCTTGATAGCTATCATAAAATACAAATCCCTGCGGGAACCAGGGTGTATGTGGGTGAGGTTGGATATCAGAATGCCCTTTATTCGGGCGGTACGGAACAAGTGTTAATAATGGAGCCGTGGGAAATTCCTGGCGTTAAAGTACTGAGCAGCGGAGGTTTAAAATGAAGCATGAGATACGAAAAATCATTACTGATATTGCCTGTATACTCTCATCCAATGATGAGCTTTCATGGGCGAAAGAATTTGAAAATTTAGGCTCGGCGCTTGATATGGACTACGAGTCGTCGCTTAGATCGCTGAAGGCGCTATATGGCGGCATGGGATCATTTAACGATCTTGTTCTTCATAAAGAGGGTATACCTTTGCTTTATGAAAATAGAAAGCTTAATAACTTACGCCGCAAACTCTACAATCAGCTTGAATTAGCTACCGCATCATGACGTTGCTTAGCATAAAACTAACAGGGGTTCCCATAGCGGCAAGCCCCGTCAAAAACTTAATGCTCTACCGGCGGAGGCAACAGCAGGATCGGGAGCAGTCCGAGCAGAATCGCCACCGATGCCGTCAGCAGCACACCATCAATTGATGTGAAGCGCAGGAGCAGGCTTCCCGCCAGCGCACCTGAGCCAATCGCCACATTGAAAATAGCGACATAAATTGCCGAAGCGGCCTGCGCGGCAGCGCCAGCCAGCCGTAACAGCCACGTTTGAAAGCCGACAAAAATCACCGCAATGCCTGTTCCCCAGCCCAACAGCAGTAATCCAGTCACAGCCGGATGCCGCTGTAAAGGCAATATGGCTAACAGCGCAACGGCGGCAGCCGCCATGATTAGTGCTGCAATCGCCAGACCTTTCAAATGACGATCGATAAGCTTACCCGCCAGCACATTGCCAACAATACCCGCCAGTCCGAATACCAACAGCAGCATGCTTACCAGCGGGGCAGGCAACCGTAAGGTTTCTGACAACAAGGGTTCTATCCAGGTAAAGGCTGCAAAATGCGCGGTAATCACACAGGCAGTGGCGAGATAAAGCTGTAAAAAAGAGCGCTGCGTTAAGAGCGCTGACAGTGCACGCAGCCCGATCGGAGATGTCGCCCGCAGAGGTGGAACGCTGCAGGCGATAACGCAGGCGGTTAACAGAGCAATCACGGCAACAATAATAAAGGCGCTGCGCCATCCCGCCACGTTCGCCAGAAAATTAGCCAGTGGCACGCTTGCCACACTGGCAGCGGAAACCCCGCCAAAAATAATTGCGGTCGCTAATCCAAAGCGGGCAGGCGGAACCAACTGGGCGGCAACGGTGCCGATCAATGCCCAAAAAGCACCATGAGCCAGCGCGCCAGTGATGCGTGCCGCCAGCAGCAGATTGAAAGAACTGGCCCAGGCGACGGCAAGGCAGGATGCTGCCAATACCAGCATCATGCCGGTCAGCAGCATGTGGCGCGGAACGCGCTGCGGCAAAGCCCCGGAAAGCAGTGCGGCTACCGCTGCTACCCAGGCATAGGCCGTGACGATGATCCCGGTCCCGGCCTGAGACTGGTTAAAATCCTGCGCCAGCGCCGAGAGCAGGCCGATCGGGGCCAGTTCGCTGGTCACAATAGTAAAAGCGCTAATGCCCAGCGCCACCACGGCCAGCCAGCTACGCCAGCTCTGAATGGCTGGCTTCTCAAGAATTGCGGTTCTGCTCATATCTGGTTCCTTTTCTTAAGTTGCTTACGCATCAAGACCTTTCATGCCTTCTGCGGTATAACGTTCGCCAGCTACCGGTAATGCCGTCACCGCCTCCCGTAATGCCGTTAGTTCTTGCGGGCTTAACGTTACCTTGAGCGCCGCCGCATTCTCCTGCAAATGCAGGCGATTACAGGTGCCGGGAATGGGAATAATGTCTTCTCCCTGCGCCAGCAGCCAGGCAAGGGTAATCTGGGCGGCGGTACACGCTTTTTCTGTCGCCAACGCAGCGATCACTTCAGCAAGCGGCTGGTTCCTGGCGATATTTTCCGGCTGAAAACGGGGCAGGCTGGCGCGGAAATCGCCGGGCACAAAGGTTGTCGTTGGCTGAAAGCGACCGGTTAAAAAGCCGCGCCCAAGCGGAGAGTAGGCCACCAGTCCGATACCCAGCTCCCGGCAGGTCGGCAGCACAGCGTTTTCTACCTCGCGTGTCCAGAGTGAATATTCCGTTTGAAGTGCCGCCACCGGATGAACCGCATGCGCCCGTTTTAGCGTGGCTGCACTAACTTCGCACAGGCCGATATGGGCAATTTTTCCTTCACGTACCAGCTGTGCCAGCGTTTCCATTGTCTCTTCCACCGGCGTTGCGCTATCCAGACGGTGAACGTAATAGAGATCGATCTGCTCAATGCCCAAACGTCGCAGCGAAGCTTCACAGCTGCGGCGGGCATAGTCCGCGCTGTTATCGATATGGCGACGGTATTCCCCCGGCTGGCGCACAATGCCGAACTTGGTCGCAATTTTTATCTGTTGCCGCCGGGAGGCCAGAAAGCGACCAATGATCTCTTCGTTGTGATAAGGACCATACATATCTGCCGTATCAAAGAAGTTAATTCCGCTATCCAGCGCCTGTTCCAGTACGCGCAGCGAGGCAGCGTCATCGCGCGGCCCGTAGAATTCGCTCATTCCCATGCAGCCCAGGCCCAGTGCAGAAACCTGCAGATTTTTTGTCAGCTGTCGTTGTTGCATTTTTGCTCCTCCTGTTGGTTGCAGGAAGTATCTGCTTTTCTCTATTGGCGAAGTAGCGTTAAAATCGGCGTTCCGTTTTCCATTTTTGAAAAACAAAATGTACGCCTCTATTCACTGGGATGATGCCCGGATATTTCTTGCCGTTGCCCGCAGCGGCACCTTAAGTCGTGCTGCAGATGAACTGCGCATCGGGATCGCCACGCTGTCGCGCCGTCTGGATCGGCTTGAAACCGCGCTGGGCGTACCGCTTTTCAGCCGCCATCAGACCGGCTATCGTCTGACCGATGATGGCGAAGCGCTGCTGGAACGGGCTGAAGCGCTGGAACATGCCGCACTTGCTTTTGGCGAGGCGGCGCAAACCCAGGGCAAGGTGGCGGGAGTGGTAAGGCTGGCGACGGCGGAAAATCTGGCAAACCCGCTGATTATCCCTTCGCTGGGGGCGCTTTTCTCGCAGCATCCTGAACTGCGGGTGGAGGTCATCAGCGGCCTGGAAACGGTGAATCTGCACCGCCGCGATGCCGATTTGGCAGTACGCATGGTGCGCCCTGAAGCGGGTAATTTAACGATAAAACGCGTAGGCACGCTGGGCTTCGGCCTGTACGGGTCAGCCTCTTATCTGACCACCCGGCGCTTCGATAAAGAGAACGCCGCTTTCGAGCATGATGATTTTATTGGCTGGGCGGAAACGCATCATCATCTGCCTGCAGCAAAATGGCTTTTACGTACCTTGCGCGGGCGTCCCTGTCGGCTGGAAACCAATACGCTGGCGGCACAGCTTTCCGCCGCCGTTGCCGGGATGGGGTTAGCGCTGCTGCCTCATTTTCTGGCGCAGCGGGCAGGGTTGCATTGTCTGCTGGCGGAGCCGGGCGTTGAGCAGCCGGTGTGGCTGGTAATGCATGCCGATCTGGCGCATTCGCGTCGGGTCAGAGTGGTAGCCGATCACCTTATTCATCTTTTTGCTGCACAGGCAGAGGTGCTAAAGGGCGTCGCGTTAACGGTTTGATTGTAATCTTGTGGGCGGGCGTCCAAACTTAACCTCCCACCAATAAGGAAAGTATTTTCATGAAAAGAGTGATCGTTGGCATTTCCGGCGCCAGCGGCGTCATTTACGGCGTTCGCATGTTACAGCTTTTAAAGCCGCTGCCGGAAATTGAAACGCACCTGGTGATGAGCAATGCCGCCCGCCAAACGCTGGCGCTGGAGACAGATTTTACCCTGCGCGAAGTTCAGGGATTTGCCGATGTGGTGCATGATGTGCGTGATATCGCTGCCAGCATCTCTTCCGGTTCGTTTAAAACCGCAGGGATGGCAATTTTACCCTGTTCGATGAAAACGCTCTCCGGCATCGTTAACAGCTATAGCGATGGGCTGCTGACGCGAGCCGCCGACGTGGTACTGAAAGAGCGCCGACGCCTTGTGTTGTGTGTGCGGGAAACGCCGCTGCATCTGGGACATCTGCGGATGATGACCGCTGCCGCCGAGCTGGGCGCCGTTGTGATGCCGCCAGTGCCAGCCTTTTATCATCGCCCGCAGAGCCTGATGGAGGTAGTCGATCAAACGCTGAATCGCGTACTCGATCAGTTTGATATTACTCTGCCGGAAGATCTGTTCACGCGCTGGCAGGGTGCATAACCTCACATAAAATGTTCTGTTTTGGTGCATTAATCCGGCCTGGATCACTTTTCGTGCAGGTCATGCACCAAAACGTAACAATGTCGCTTTTTCCTCTTTTCAAGCCTGCTATATTTCATTCACAAACGAAGCGCTTATGTCCGTTTTTTGCTGCCGTGAAGGCCAGACGTCATTCATGCCGCAGCATTGTGAACTGGCATGAAAAGTGCAGTTTCCTGAAAGCAAACCTGTCACATCTCACATAACTATAAGCTCTTCACTTGAGGATAACCCATGAAAAAGCGAGTTTTGGCTCTCTCTTTGCTGCTGGCTTTCGCAGGCACTGTCGGCGCTGCCGTACCGAAAACGCTGCGTATCGGTAACGATCCCACCTATCCGCCGTTTGAATCGAAAAATGCGCAGGGCGAGCTGGTCGGTTTTGATATCGATCTGGCCAATGAGATCTGCAAACGTATTGAGGCTCGCTGTACCTATGTGGAGAGCGATTTTGATGCGCTGATCCCCTCGCTGAAGGCGAAGAAAATTGATTTTATTATCTCTTCGCTCTCTATCACTGAAAAGCGTCAGCAGGAGATCGCCTTCTCTGACAAGCTCTATGCCGCTAACTCGCGGCTGGTAGCGCCAAAAGGCGCAAAACTGGAGCCAACGCCGGAGTCGTTAAAAGGGAAAAATATCGGCCTGCTGCAGGGCACCACCCAGGAAACCTATGCGAATCAGTACTGGCGTCCGAAAGGCGTTACCATCACGCCTTACGCTAATCAGGATCTGGTCTATCAGGATCTGAATGCGGGCCGCATCGATGCCGCTTTCCAGGATGAAGTGCAGGCGAGCGAAGGCTTTCTGAAACAGCCGGTGGGCAAAGATTACGCCTTTGCCGGTCCGGCAGTAAAAGATGACAAAATCTTTGGCGTCGGCACCGGTATCGGGCTGCGCAAAGAAGATAGCGAACTGAAGGCGGCCATTGATAAAGCCTTTGCTGAAATGCGCAA
This sequence comes from Pantoea sp. FN0307, assembly GCF_050113815.1. Taxonomy (NCBI): domain Bacteria; kingdom Pseudomonadati; phylum Pseudomonadota; class Gammaproteobacteria; order Enterobacterales; family Erwiniaceae; genus Pantoea; species Pantoea sp. FN0307. The sequence continues at coordinate 393,027 of NZ_JBNJSO010000001.1, forward strand.
AGATGGCACCTATGACAAGATCGCGAAAAAGTATTTTGATTTTAACGTTTACGGTAATTAATCGCCGACCGTTATGGCCGCTTGCTTAGCGCGAGCGGCATTTTGTTTCTTCTGTTACGCCAGGATTTCGTTGATGCTGTATGGCTATTCTGAAGTTATCTTGCGCGGCGCGCTGGTGACGCTGGAGCTGGCGCTCAGCTCGGTATTGCTCGCGGTGATTTTAGGTCTGGTGGGCGCTGGCGCACGCCTGTCGCGCCATCGTCCGCTGGCGCTGCTGTCTGAGGCTTATACCACGCTGATACGCGGCGTGCCCGATCTGGTGTTGATGCTGCTGATCTTTTATGGTCTGCAGATCGCACTCAACCAAATTACCACCATGCTGGGGATCGCGCAGTTTGATATCGATCCGATGGCGGCCGGGGTGATCACTCTCGGCTTCATCTATGGTGCCTATTTTACCGAAACCTTCCGTGGCGCTTTTATGGCGGTACCGAAAGGGCAGATAGAAGCGGCAACCGCCTTTGGCTTTACCGGCTCGCAGGTATTTCGCCGCATTCTCTTCCCTTCCATGATGCGTTTTGCGCTGCCCGGCATCGGCAACAACTGGCAGGTGGTGCTGAAAGCCACGGCGCTGGTCTCGCTGCTGGGGCTGGAGGATGTGGTAAAAGCGACCCAGCTGGCTGGCAAAAGCACCTGGCAGCCGTTCTGGTTCGCCCTTGTCGCCGGCATTATCTATCTGCTGTTCACTACCTTATCAAACGGCGTGCTGTGGTGGCTGGAGCGTCGCTATTCCGTTGGCGTGAAGAAGGCCGAGCTATGATCGAGATTTTACAGGAATACTGGAAAGCGCTGCTCTGGACCGACGGCTATCGCTTCACCGGCGTGGCAATTACGCTGTGGCTGTTAATTCTTTCGGTGACCGTCGGCGGTGCCCTGGCGGTGCTGCTGGCTATCGCGCGCGTTTCGCCAAACAGAGCGGTGCGCGCGCCGGTATGGTTTTTTACGTATATTTTTCGCGGCACGCCGCTCTATGTGCAACTGCTGATCATCTATTCCGGCATGTATACGCTGGAAGTGGTCAAGGGATCGGAGCTGCTCAGCGCCTTTTTCCGCAGTGGACTGAACTGTACGCTGCTGGCTTTTACGCTGAATACCTGCGCTTACACCACCGAGATTTTTGCTGGTGCGATTCGCTCCGTCCCGCATGGAGAAATTGAGGCGGCGCGCGCCTATGGTTTCTCTACTTTTAAGCTCTATCGCTGCATTATTCTGCCTGCGGCGCTGCGTATCGCACTGCCTGCCTACAGCAATGAAGTGATCTTAATGCTGCACTCAACGGCGCTGGCCTTTACCGCCACCGTTCCCGATCTGCTGAAAATCGCGCGTGATATCAATGCCGCAACCTATCAGCCGTTTACCGCCTTTGGCATTGCGGCAGTGATCTATTTAGTGATTTCGTACGTGCTGATTAGCCTGTTCCGCAAGGCGGAAAAACGCTGGCTGGCGCACCTTAAACCTTCATCGTCCCACTGAGTATGACTATGGCTGAAAATAAACTCAACGTTACCGAACTGCACAAACGCTATGGTGAGCATGAGGTGTTAAAAGGCGTATCGCTCCAGGCAAACGCCGGTGATGTGATTACCATTATCGGATCGTCCGGCTCCGGGAAAAGCACCTTCCTGCGCTGTATAAACTTTCTGGAAAAGCCCAGCGAAGGATCGATTGCGGTCAATAACCAGCCTATAAAGCTGGTGCGTGACGGTGACGGGCAGCTGAAAGTCGCCAATAAAGAGCAGCTGCGCCTGCTGCGTACGCGTCTCACCATGGTATTTCAGCACTTTAATCTCTGGAACCATATGACGGTGCTGGAGAATGTCATGGAAGCGCCGATTCAGGTGCTGGGATTGAGCAAGACCGAGGCGCGGGAACGCGCGCTGCGCTATCTCAATAAGGTGGGCATTGACGAGCGCGCTCAGGCGAAGTATCCGGTCAACCTCTCCGGCGGTCAGCAACAGCGCGTTTCCATTGCCCGTGCGCTGGCGATGGAGCCGGATGTGCTGCTGTTTGATGAGCCAACCTCAGCGCTTGATCCTGAACTGGTGGGCGAAGTGCTGCGCATTATGCAGAAGCTGGCGGAAGAGGGGAAAACCATGGTAGTGGTCACGCACGAAATGGAGTTTGCCCGCCATGTCTCCAGCCACGTTATTTTTCTGCATCAGGGCAAAATAGAAGAGGAAGGGCCGCCAGAGACGCTTTTCAGCCAACCGAAAAGCGCGCGTCTCCAGCAGTTTCTTTCCGGCGTGCTGAAATAGCCTGGCAGGGGCGTTATAAGCGGATAGCTCTGCGCCGGTCAGCCGTTTTTTATCAGGGTGTTTATATGACGTCGGCCAGCGCCTTATCCAGCTCATACCAGCGGAAGCGGAAGCCGGATGCCTCCAGCCGCTGGGGCAACACATGCTGTCCGCCCAGCACCAGCACCGAGGATTCCCCCATCAGCAGCTTTATTGCGCTGGCCGGCGTGCGTATCAGAGCCGGGCGATGCATCACCTTACCCAGCGTGGCGGCAAACTGTTCGTTGCGTACCGCATACGGCGCAACCATATTGAAAGGCCCCTGCAACGGATGGTCCAGCAGCCAGAGAATGCCGCTCAGCATATCCTCCAGGTGGATCCACGGCAGAAACTGACGTCCGTTGCCGATGGGACCGCCGAGGCCCAGCAGAAAGGGTTTTTTCATCTGCGCCAGCGCGCCGCCCTCTTTTGCCAGTACGACGCCCGTGCGCAGCAGGCAAACGCGGGTACGATCGCTGGCGGCGGTCATCGCCAGCGCTTCCCAGCGGGCGCAAAGCTGATGGGTAAACTCATCGTGACCGCTATCCTCTTCGGTTAATACTGACTCGCCAGCATTGCCATAATAACCGGTGGCCGAACCGGAAATCAGTACTGCAGGCGGCTCGCTGCTGGCGTTGATTAATGAGGCCAGCCGCTCGGTGATTTGCCAGCGGCTTTCACACAGCAGCTGCTTGTGCTGTGGCGTCCAGCGTTTGCTGGCAATGGGCTCGCCGGCAAGGTTGATCACCGCATCGATGCCGTTGAGATCGCGCTGTTGATTAAGCCCGGACCAGATACTGACCTGCGGGCCAAGCAGATCGCGCGCCGCCTCGACGTTACGCGTTACTACGCTGACGCGATCGCCACGCGCCAGCAGATGCGTCACCAGATGACGCCCAATCAGGCCGGTAGCGCCGGTAATTAATATTTGCATGCCAGGCCTCATCCCTGTTTTATCACTCTTTATTCAGCATAGAAGAGAACCTTTACAGTGGTGCTATTATCGATTGGCCAAATATACCGATCGTTAACTCGCAGGAGAGAACCGCATGCAATACCCTACAATTAAGCTGTGGTCAGATGCTCATTGCTACAGTCCCTGGGTGATGTCCGTTTATGTCGCCCTGAGGGAAAAAGCACTACCTTTTACGCTACAGCGAGTCGATCTGGCACATGCCGCACATCTGACCAAAGAGTATGCGGCCATTTCGCTGACCCGCCGCGTTCCTGCGTTGGCGCTGGATAGTCTGTATCTCAGCGAATCCTCAGCGATTATTGAATATCTGGAAGAGTGTTTTCCTGCGCCCGACTATGAACGTCTCTATCCACACGATCGCGAGAAACGCGCCCGTGCGCGCGAACTGCAGGCGTGGCTGCGCAGCGATTTTATGCCGCTCCGTCAGGAACGCCCTACAGAAGTTATCTTTGCCGGTGAAAAATATTCACCGCTTAGCGAGGAAGCGCGCCAGAGCGCCGCTAAACTTATCGAAGGCGCGCAACGTTTGCTGAGCGCAGGGCAACAGAACCTGTTTGGCGAATGGTCTATTGCTGATACCGACCTGGCTATTATGCTGAATCGTCTGGCTTTGCATGGTGATGAATTGCCGGAAAATCTGGCGCAATACGCCTGGTTTCAGTGGCAGCGCGCCTCGGTTCAGCTGTGGCTGGGAGAGTCGGTTAAAAAAGGCTAATCGCCCGGCTTGCGTCCGGCAGGCGAAGCCTTTAAGTTATGGCGGTTTGCGTCAACGTAACGCAAAACCTGTGGGAAATATCATCGCGCAATGGGCGCCAGAACGAAAAGGGTTACTGATGGTGGAGCAAGGTCAGGATGCCGGCACTGAATGGGTAGATATCGTTAACGAAGATAACGAAGTTATCGCTCAGTCCAGCCGTGCCCAGATGCGGGCACAACATTTGCGTCATCGCGCTACCTATATAGTGGTGCACGACGGCATGGGTAATATTCTGGTGCAGCGCCGAACGGAAACGAAAGATTTTCTGCCCGGCATGCTGGATGCGTGCGCAGGCGGCGTGGTGCAAAGCGGGGAAGGGTATCTGGAGTCTGCACGTCGTGAGGCGGAAGAGGAGTTGGGTATCGCTGCCGTGCCGTTCGCCGAACATGGTCAGTTCTATTTTGAAGATGAACACTGCCGCGTCTGGGGCGCGCTGTTCAGCTGCGTTTCTCACGGCCCGTTTGCCATGCAGCCGGAAGAAGTGGTTGAGGTTTTCTGGCTGACCCCGGAGGAGATCACCGCCCGCTGTGATGAATTCACCTCCGATTCGCTGAAGGCGCTATCGCTGTGGCTCAGCCGCAACGCCAATAACGAACCGGCCAGGCAGGAAAAACAGGTCAAGGCGGAATAATTCCTCAGCAGCTATCCCGCAAACATAAACTGGAAGCGATCGGTTGCCGATCGCTCCACTCCTCATGGTTTAAACGCGCCAGCAGTACGCGTCCCGCCTCGATACCAATTTTGCGATGCGGCACCGCGATGGTGGTTAACGGCGGCTGACAAACGCGGCTGACATCGCTGTCGCCAAAACCCACCACCGCCAGCTCGTCCGGCACTTTGATCCGTCGGCGCTGGCATTCATACAGCGCACCGCAGGCCAACTCGTCGGAAACGCAGACCAGCGCGTCCAGTTCTGGCCACGCCAGTAAAAATTCCGGTAGCTGAGAGGCGCCGGTGGAAAAATTAGGCGGAAGCGCCGCGTTGATCACGCGATGGGGCGATAAATGATGGCGCAGCATCGCTTTATACCAGCCCTGCAGATGCTGCTGAAAAATCCACTGTTCCTGATTAGCGCAGAGCATGCCGATATTCTGGTAACCGCGCTGGATAAGCATGTCGGTGAGTTCGTACATTGCGGCAACGTTATCAATGCCAATATTCATATCAACAGGATCGGCGCGTATTGCGCCTATTTCCATCACCGGGATCGCGGCGTTGTGCAGCCAGTGGCGCACGGTATCGCTGTGCTCAACGCTCAACAAAACTGCGGCGGCAATATTGGAAGCGAGTAGCGTTTCCAGCAGCTTCTCTTCCTGTTCAAGACGATGGCGCGATTCCGCCAGCATAATCTGATATCCGGCAGGCTGTAGCGCCTGTTGCAGCCCGGCAAACATCTCCGGGCAGCCCGCCTCGGCAAGGTTGGGCACCACCATGGCGATGGTTCTGGATGAGGCTGATGCCAACGCGCTGGCGGCAAGATTGGGCATATATCCCAGCGTCTGCACCGCAGCGTCAATTTTTTCACGTAATTTATCGGAAACCTGTTCAGGCGTACGTAACGCACGGGATACGGTCATGGTGCCCACACCGGCAAGCTGAGCCACATCAGCAAGCGTGACTTTACCGGTACTGCGCCGTTTTCGGGTTAGAGACATACACATTCCTGCTGACCAGACGCTGAGTGTCTTCCTTCGCTTCACATAGCAGAGAGTATACGCCTTAAGCCTCTTTGCTTACTGTGAATTCCTGCCAGGATTACGCTTTGATAGCGCTATCACAATTTTGCATGATACTTTTTGGTAGCGCTATCTTTGTGATTATTATCACGGTTAACAATTGTTGCCTTGCATAAAGTTTGTTCATCTTGTGCTAAACGGCGGAACAGAAAAGTGCTTAAACAATGGCTGCATGACGCCACCATCAGGCTACAGGAGAGCGTAGAAGCATGGCCGCAGGCGCTGGAACTCGCGGCCAGGCCCTTGCTGGAGGCCGGAGTCATCACACCCAATTACGTTACGGCAATGATTGAGCAGCATCGCCAGCTGGGACCTTATTATGTGCTGGCACCCGGGCTGGCGATGCCGCATGCCAGACCGGAAGAGGGAGCAAAAGGATTAGGGCTATCGCTGCTTAAGCTAAAACGCGGCGTAGCCTTTAAGTCTGAAGCCTTTGACCCGGTAGATCTGATAGTAATGCTCGCGGCGCCTGATAAACATAGCCATATTGAAATGATATCTGCGCTGGCGGAATTGTTTTCCAGCGATAAGGATATGGAACAATTACATCAGGCGAAAAGCGTGGAGGATATTAAAAAGATTATCGAACGCTTCTGAATTCACTTCGCATTTCGATTTTAAATACATTACGCGCCAGCGTGGTGGGGGCCTCTCTACTCAAAAAGGTGGTAAACATGAAAATCATGGCTATTTGCGGTTCCGGTCTTGGCAGCAGTTTTATGATCGAAATGAATATTAAAAAAGTACTGAAAAAACTAAGCAGAGAGGCGGAGGTAGAGCATGCCGATCTCTCTTCCGCAACGCCTGACGCGGCAGACCTGTTTGTTATGGCAAAGGATATCGCCGCCAGCGCCAGCGTGCCGGAAAGCAAGCTGGTGGTGATTAAGAACATTATCGATATCAATGAACTGGAAACGCAGCTGCGCGCCTGGTTCGACAAACAATAATCACAAAACATCAAAATTCAGGGTGCAGCAAGGCGGCAACCGAACGCTTCTTATGTTTTTAATCGGGTATATAACGCCAGCCAGGAAAAAGCAGCCTGAAAAATAAAATCTCTATAGCGAGGTGGATATGTTTATCCGGGAAACGCTGAATTTTATCGTTGATATTCTTAAAGTGCCCTCGGTGCTGGTGGGTTTAATTGCCTTAATTGGTTTGGTGGCACAGAAAAGTCTTTTTCTGACGTTGTTAAGGGCACAATTAAAACTATTCTCGGCTTTATTGTGTTGGGCGGCGGCGCAACGGTGCTGGTCGGGTCATTAAATCCGCTGGGCGGTATGTTTGAACACGCCTTTAATATCCAGGGTATTATTCCCAATAACGAGGCCATTGTCTCTATTGCACTGGAAAAATATGGTGCCTCTACCGCGCTGATCATGGCATTCGGGATGGTGGCGAATATTATTGTCGCGCGCTTTACACGGCTGAAATATATTTTCCTGACCGGACATCACACTTTTTATATGGCCTGTATGATCAGCGTGATCCTGACCGTAGCCGGGTTCGGAGACGTTGGCCTGGTGTTTACCGGCTCGTTGATTTTAGGCCTGGTTATGGCCTTTTTCCCGGCGCTGGCGCAGCGTTATATGAAACGTATTACCGGCAGTGATGATATTGCGTTCGGTCATTTCGGCACGCTTGGCTACGTGCTTTCCGGCTGGATCGGCAGCAAGTGCGGTAAAGGCTCCCGATCCACCGAAGAGATGAACCTGCCGAAAAACCTCAGCTTCCTGCGCGACAGCTCAATTTCCATCTCTCTGACCATGATGATTATTTATCTGATTATGGCGGTAAGCGCGGGCAGAGAATATGTTGAAAGCCAGTTCAGCGGCGGTCAGCACTATCTGGTGTACGCCATTATCATGGCGATTACCTTCGCGGCGGGCGTGTTTATCATCCTGCAGGGCGTGCGTCTGATCCTGGCGGAAATCGTTCCGGCTTTTACCGGATTTTCGGAAAAGCTGGTGCCGAATGCGCGTCCTGCGCTGGACTGTCCGGTTGTCTATCCCTACGCCCCTAATGCGGTACTGATTGGCTTTCTGTTCAGCTTCCTTGGCGGTTTGGTGGGGTTATTTCTGTTGGGGCAGCTCAAACTGGTACTGATCTTACCAGGCGTGGTGCCGCACTTCTTTACCGGCGCGACGGCTGGCGTGTTTGGTAACGCCACCGGCGGACGGCGCGGGGCAATGGTTGGCGCATTCGCTAACGGGCTGCTGATTACCTTTCTGCCGGTTTTGCTGCTGCCGGTACTGGGCGCAATAGGCTTTGCCAATACCACCTTCTCAGACGCTGATTTTGGCGTAATCGGGATTGTGCTGGGTAATCTGGCGCGCTATCTGCCGCCGCTGGCCATTACGGGACTGGTAGTGGCGTTGTTCGTGCTGCTGGTGGCCTACAACCTGATGGCAAAAAACAGATCTGCGGACGGTAAGCCGCAGGAAAATAGCGGGGCTAAATCATGAATGTACAGGAAGTCACACAGCTGGCGCGCAATATTCGCATCGCCACGCTTAAATCTCTGACGCAGCTGGGTTTCGGTCATTATGGCGGCAGTATGTCGGTAGTGGAAACGCTGGCGGTATTGTACGGCGCGGTAATGAAAATCGACCCGGCAGATCCAGACTGGCCGGAGCGGGACTATTTTGTTCTGTCGAAAGGGCACGCCGGCCCGGCGTTATACAGCACATTAGCCATTAAAGGTTATTTTCCTGTTGAAGCGTTAAACACGCTAAACCAGAACGGCACCCGGCTTCCCAGTCACCCGGACCGACTGAAAACGCGCGGCGTTGATGCTACAACCGGCTCGCTGGGACAGGGGATCTCCATTGCCGGTGGCATGGCGCTGTCGCATAAGCTGGCGGGACGGTCAAATCGGGTGTTTTGCATCGTTGGTGACGGTGAGCTGAATGAAGGCCAGTGCTGGGAGGCATTTCAGTTTATCGCCCATCACCGCCTGAATAACCTGACGATATTTATCGACTGGAACAAACAGCAACTTGACGGCGAGCTGGACGAGATCATTTGCGCGTTTGACCTTGAAGGAAAATTCCGTGCCTTTGGCTTTGATGTGGTAACGGTAAAAGGCGATGACGTCGCCGGATTGCTGGAGCAGGTTCAGCCAGTTCCGGCTGCGGATGCCCGCCCACGCGTGGTGATCCTCGACAGTATTAAAGGGCAGGGCGTGCCCTGCCTTGAGCAGTTAAGTAACTCTCATCATCTGCGGCTGACGGATGAGATGAAACAGACGCTCCGGGAAACTATTCACCAACTGGAGGCGGCACATGATTAAGATTGCACCTGCAGGACAAAACGACGCGCCCGAGATGCGTAAGGTATATGCCAGCTTCGTAACGAAACAGATTGCGGCGGGAAGCTCTATTATCGCCCTTGAGGCGGATCTGATGAGTTCAATGGCGATGGATAGCGTGGCGCGGGCCTGGCCGCAGCAGGTTATCAACTGCGGCATCATGGAGGCCAATGTTATAGGCATTGCCGCAGGGCTGTCGCTGACGGGACGAAAGCCTTTCGTACACACTTTTACTGCTTTTGCCAGCCGTCGCTGCTTTGACCAGTTATTTATGGCGCTGGATTACGCACGTAATAATGTGAAGGTCATTGCATCGGATGCCGGCATCACCGCCTGCCACAACGGCGGCACGCATATGTCGTTTGAGGATATGGGCATTGTGCGCGGGCTGGCCCATTCGGTGGTGCTGGAGGTCACAGACGCAGTAATGTTTGACGATCTGCTGCATCAGCTTATCGATTTGGACGGTTTTTATTGGGTGCGTACCATCCGCAAACAGGCACCCGCCGTATATGCGCCAGGCTCAACGTTTACTATCGGCAAGGGCAATGTGTTACGTGATGGCGAAGATATTACCCTGATCGCCAACGGTATTATGGTGACAGAAGCGCTGGAGGCGGCGCGGCAGCTGGAGCAGGAAGGCATCAGCGCCGCAGTGATCGATATGTTTACTCTAAAACCTGTGGATCGCATGCTGATAAAAAACTATGCCGGTAAAACCGGGCGTATTGTGACCTGTGAAAACCACAGTATCCATAACGGGCTGGGTTCGGCAGTAGCGGAAGTGCTGGTAGAAACCTGTCCGGTGCCGATGCGGCGCGTTGGCGTGAAGGAGCGCTACGGTCAGGTAGGCACGCAGGCGTTTTTACAACAGGAATATGGCCTGACGGCGCAGGATATTGTTTTAGCCGCGCGTGAACTGCTCTAATAAAAAAGGCGGGAGAGTCTCCCGCCTTTTTACTCACTGAGGGTATTTAATCGCGTTTTGTAGGACGCTGATTGCTCAGTACCTGACGCGGCTGAGTACGACGACCGACCATACCCATGACGCCTGCCAGAATCGCTTCGATAATCAGCATAAAGAAGGCGAACCAGCTGGCTTTAGCGGTTGCTTCTGCAGCTTTATCCGCAGTTTCACGCGCTTTCTGTTCTGCCTGCTGTTTTAGCTCATTATATTTCTGACGCGCCTGCTGATAGGTTTGTTCCGTTTGAGTAACAATCTGTTCAGCTTCGGCATCAGATTTACCGGTACGTGCCTGAATAATATTTTTCAGTGCCTCACGGTCGGCAGCCTGTAACGTGTCCTGATTACTGTTAATTACGCCTTTAATCCAGTTAGCAATATCCGTATCGGCATTCTGTGGATTATTTGCCGTGGCCTGCGCCTGATTCTGCGCACTGTTTGCCGCATTTTGCGCATCGTTTTGCAGGTTTTCCGGCTGCAGCTCAGGTTTACCCGTCTGACGCAGCGTGGTTTCTAATTCATTCTGCAAGTCGTCGAGATTAATACCGCTTTCCTGCAGCTTATCACGCGCCATTTGCGTTGCCTGTGGAGCGACAGCGCTAATGCTGCTGCCGATCGCGCTCAGGCCGGCACCCATCACGTTCATGGCGCCGCTCATAGCGGAGTTAACCAGCATAATAGCCAGCCACAGACTAAACAGGGTATTCACGCCGAACATTAACAGACCATGCAGCATGCCTTCACGCTGCGCCAGACGTCCGCTAACCCAGGCACCCACGGCGATGGATACCAGCATGCTAAGGCCGGTCCAGATGGCCGCGCCGGTGCCGATGCCGTCCATCGGATTTTGCTCTTTCATCGGATCGATACTGGATGTGCCGATCGCCATTCCCAACAGCGATAATAATAAATGGACTAATACCGCAGCGATAACGCCGGCAAAGATAGCGCTCCATGAAATGCGCTTCAGCGGTACACCATTCACCGGTTCCACCCAGGCCGTATCGTGCCGGTTGCGGAGATGCTCAGGATGTTCACTCATAATATTTACTCCCTATGTTTATCTTTTAACCCGTTGCCACAGTATTAATTTTTCAACGTGCGTGAAAAATTTCGACACCTCTGTTTCAGGTAATTTAAGGCTAGTTAGGGAATGCGGATTTGACCAAAATAATTTCACAAATTGCGTAGAAAAATAAACGCGTCGGTTGCCGCTTCGCTTATTTTTTCTGGCGTCTCGCTTGTTATTTTATAATTCACGCGTTTGTCAATGCGCTTATTTATTGCGTTTTTAACGGGCGCATCCAGTCACAACAAACATTGTGTCGGCAGGGCCTTTTATTAAGAGAAAAAAGAAAGAAAGGAGGGCAGAGAATTTGCAAAGATAGTCGTGTCAACAGCGGGAAATAAAAAGGCGGCCCGCAGGCCGCCTGTAATCAGCAGGCAAAATTAGTTTTGCTGTGCTTCCGCCTGTGCAGCCTGGATCGCGGTCAGAGCGATGGTATAAACAATATCATCAACCAGTGCGCCACGTGACAGATCGTTAACCGGCTTACGCATGCCTTGCAGCATCGGTCCGATGGAGATCAGATCTGCTGAACGCTGTACCGCTTTATAAGTGGTATTACCGGTGTTCAGATCCGGGAAAATAAATACCGTAGCACGACCCGCTACCTGAGAGTTTGGCGCTTTTGATTTCGCTACATCTTCCATAATTGCTGCGTCATACTGTAGCGGGCCATCGATCACCAGATCGGGACGTTTTTCCTGCGCAATACGCGTTGCTTCGCGTACTTTTTCCACGTCGCTACCCGCACCAGAGTTGCCGGTAGAGTAGGAGATCATTGCGACGCGCGGCTCAATGCCGAATGCCGCTGCGGAATCCGCCGACTGGATAGCAATTTCCGCCAGCTGTTCAGAGGTTGGATCCGGGTTGATGGCACAGTCGCCATAAACCAGAACCTGTTCCGGCAGCAGCATAAAGAACACGGAAGAGACCAGCGAGCTGTTAGGGGCGGTTTTAATCAGCTGCAGCGGCGGACGAATGGTGTTGGCGGTAGTATGTACCGCGCCGGAAACCAGACCATCCACTTCGTCACGTTCCAGCATCATGGTGCCCAGCACCACGTTATCTTCCAGTTGCTCCTGCGCAACAACTTCGGTCATGCCTTTGTTTTTACGCAGTTCAACCAGGCGCGCCACGTAATTGGCACGGGCCACTTCCGGATCGATAATCTCAATACCTTTGCCCAGTTCGACGCCCTGCGCCGCGGCGACACGCTGAATTTCATCCGGGTTGCCTAACAGCACGCAATGCGCAATGCCGCGCTCGGCGCAAATGGCGGCAGCCTTAACGGTACGCGGTTCATCGCCTTCCGGCAGCACAATGCGTTTGCCCGCTTTACGCGCCAGCTCGGTGAGCTGATAACGGAAGGCTGGCGGCGAAAGACGACGGCTGCGCTCGGAGGTGGCGGTCAGAGATTCAATCCAGTCGCTGCTGATATGGCTGGCAACGTACTCCTGAACTTTTTCGATGCGCTGCGTATCGTCGCTGGGCACTTCCAGATTAAAGCTTTGCAGGCTAAGAGAGGTTTGCCAGGTATTGGTTTCAACCATAAACACCGGCAGGCCGGTCTGGAAGGCGCGTGCGCAGAGTTTGTAAATTCGGTCATCAATTTCATAGCCGCCGGTCAGCAGGATCGCACCGATTTCAACGCCGTTCATGGCAGCCAGACAGGCTGCAACCAGCACATCAGGACGATCGGCGGAGGTCACCAGCAGCGAGCCTGGGCGGAAATGTTCCAGCATATGCGGCAGGCTACGGGCGCAGAACGTCACTGATTTTACGCGACGCGTCTGAATTTCACCTTCATTGACTACGCGCGCGTTCAGGTGACGGCACATATCAATCGCGCGGGTGGCGATCAGATCAAAACTCCAGGGAATGCAGCCCAGCACCGGCAGCGGGCTGTTGGCAAACAGCTGGCTCGGATCGATATTCGCGACGCTGGCTTTCGTGGAGTCATCAAAAATTTCTGACAGGTCCGGGCGAGTACGGCCCTGTTCATCGACCGGCGCGTTGAGTTTGTTGATGATGACGCCGGTAATGTTTTTGTTCTTACTGCCGCCAAAGCTGCTTTGCGTAACTTCGATACGCTCTTTCAGCTGTGCCGGTGAATCGTTGCCCAGCGCGGTTACAAAGATAATTTCCGCATTCAGGGTTTTTGCGATCTCATAGTTAAGCGCGCTGGCGAACTGATGTTTACGCGTTGGCACCAGGCCTTCCACCAGCACCACTTCCGCGTCCTGGGTATTGGCGTGGTAGCGAGCAATGATCTCTTCCATCAGCACGTCCTGCTGGTTAGAACCCAGCAGCGATTCCACGCGTGACATCTGCAGCGGCTCAGCGGCAGGAATGGAGGAGTTTTTACGAATAATGGTGGTGGTCTGGTCAGGCGTATTGCCACCGGCGCGGGGCTGCGCGATGGGTTTGAACACGCTGAGGCGAACCCCTTTGCGTTCCATCGCACGAATAACGCCGAGGCTGACGCTGGTCAACCCGACGCTGGTGCCGGTAGGGATAAGCATTATGGTACGTGACACAGTAAACCTCTCAGGTATTTCAGGCTGTCAAAACAACTCCGCCAGCCTGAGCTGACGGAGAAAGTCTTATGCGGTAAGGCGCGCAGCGTCGCGAGCGATAACTAACTCTTCATTGGTGGGGATAACCAATGCCGGACGGGTGCCTTCTTTGTTAATAAAGCCTTCCTGCCCGAAGCGCGCCGCCAGGTTGCGCTCGTGATCCACCTCGAAGCCCAGCAGCGCCAGTTTTGCCAGCGACAGCTCGCGTACCATGGCCGCATTCTCACCGATACCGCCGGTAAACACCACGGCATCCAGGCGGCCATCCATCATCGCGCTGTAGGAACCGATATATTTAGCCAGACGATGACAGAAAACGTTCATCGCGCGTTTCGCATCTTCTTTGGTGGTGTAATTTTCTTCTACGTAGCGGCAGTCGCTGGTTACGCCGGTCAGACCCAGCAGGCCGGACTCTTTGGTCAGCAGCTTATTGATGGCATCAATATTCATGCCCAGCGTATCGTGCAGGAAGAAAATAATCGCCGGATCGATATCGCCGCTGCGTGTACCCATTACCAGGCCTTCCAGCGGGGTCAGACCCATAGAGGTATCCACGCACTTGCCGTTGCGGATCGCGGAGACGGAAGCGCCGTTGCCGAGGTGACAGGTAATGACATTCAGCTCTTCCACCGGCTTATTCAGCATGCGGGCAGCTTCAATCGACACATAATAGTGGCTGGTGCCATGAGCGCCATAGCGACGAACGCCATGTTCTTTATAAAGATTATAAGGCAGGGCATAGAGGTAAGACTCTTCCGGCATTGTCTGATGGAAAGCAGTATCAAAAACCGCTACGTTTTTATCAGAAAGGTGCGGGAAGTTTTTCAGCGCTTCATCAATGCCGATCAGGTGCGCCGGGTTATGCAGCGGAGCAAAAGAGGAGGCGTCTTTAATGCTTTGCACCACTTTATCGTCAATCAGCACTGACTGGGTCAGTTTTTCCCCGCCATGAACAATACGATGACCGATTGCAGCAATTTGTGCCGATAGCTCTGGTTTTTGTGCCAGAATGTTTTTAACAATGAAGTTCAGGGCTTCGCTGTGGGCTGCGCCCGCACCCAGCTCAGCTTCCTGTTTAGCGCCGTCCAGTTTCCATTTAATGCGCGCTTCAGGCAAATGGAAGCATTCGGCCAGACCTGACAGATACTCTTTACCGTCCGCCGGGTTGAGGATGGCAAACTTAAGAGATGAGCTACCGCAGTTCAGAACCAGTACTAACTTACTCGACATGGAAGTACCTATTTGTCAAAAGTGGCTAAAAAAAAAGCAATCAGCCTATCATCGTAGTGTATGAAAGCTGGTACATTAATGATTATCATCATACTGCCAGCAAAAAGTTATCCGACAGCAAAAAAAGACGGTAATTTTACGTAAAATTTTGAAATTTGTGTCGCCTTCGATGGCTTCACCTCAAAATAATAAAGATTATTGCCTTTGGCGGCGCTGATAACGCGCTCAGAATAACGGCAGTCTCTGGTAAAAACAAAATTTTTTGAAGGTTGTCACACAAAGTTGTTTCGTTGTTTAAATTTTTTAAATCTTGCAAAAGAAGTTGAGGTGAGCCATGGCAAATGAATCCAGCGTCGGTTGGTTTAAAACATTCCAGCTTGGACAGCACTACATGAAAACATGGCCGAACGATAAACGCCTCGCGCCGGTTTTTCCGGAGAACCGTATCAGCAGCGCCACGCGCTTTGCGATCCGCTTTATGCCACCGCTGGCGATTTTCACGCTCAGCTGGCAAATTGCCCTGGGTGGACAGCTGGGACCGGCGGTCGCGACCGCACTGTTTGCCTGTAGCCTGCCGATGCAGGGGCTGTGGTGGTTAGGACGCCGTTCTGTAACACCGCTGCCGCCCACGCTGCTGAACTGGTTTCATGAGGTGCGTGAGAAATTGCAGCAGGCCGGGCAGTCGATCGCGCCTGTGGAAGGAAAACCCACCTATCAGGCGCTGGCAGATCTGCTTAAACGCGCTTTCCGTCAGTTGGATAACACTTTCCTTGACGATCTCTGAATAAGTTTCGGGTTGCCAGAGAATTTTTCAATGGCAACCCGGCTTAAATCAAAGAAAGGCTGGCTTGTGATACCGCCTTTTTATGTGTCGTGCGATTCTTGAACATCCTTTTACTGTGCCTGATACAGGAGATGACGATGGACATGACGCATGCGCAGCGCTTAATTCTTTCTAACCAATACAAACTGATGACCCTGCTCGATCCTGATAACGGCGAGCGCTATCGCCGCCTGCAAACTATCATTGAACGCGGTTACAGCCTGCAGATGCGTGAGTTAGATCGCGAATTTGGCGAACTGGGCGAAGCGGTTTGCCGCACCATCATCAATATTATGGAAATGCATCATGCACTGCGGGTATCCTGGGAAAACCTGAAGGAGCGCGCTGCTATTGACGAGCGTCGGTTACAGTTTTTGGGGTTCGATGCGGCAACCGAAGCGCGCTATCTGGGATATGTGCGTTTTATGGTTAACGTAGAAGGACGCTATACCCATTTCGATGCCGGTACGCACGGCTTTAATGCCCAGACGCCCATGTGGGACAAATATCAACGCATGCTGGCCGTCTGGCAAACCTGCCCGCGCCAGTATCATCTCTGCGCCACAGAGATTGCGCAAATCATCAACGCCTGAGAAGGAAACGCGAGTGAAGTGTAAAGGTTTTTTGTTTGATTTAGACGGCACGCTGGTCGATTCTTTGCCGGCGGTGGAACGCGCCTGGAGTAACTGGGGCAAGCGTCACGGCATCGACGCGGATGAGATCCTCGATTTTATCCACGGCAAACAGGCTATCACTTCACTGCGTCACTTTATGCGCGGCTGCAGCGAAGAGGAAATCCAGCAGGAATTTCAGCTACTGGAAAAAACCGAAGCTGAAGATACGGAAGGCGTAACGGCGCTGCCGGGCGCCCGTGAACTGCTGGAGCATTTAAACGCGCTGGCCATTCCCTGGGCGATCGTGACTTCTGGGTCGGTACCGGTCGCCTCCGCGCGGCGGCAGGCGGCAGGACTGCCGTTGCCAACCCATTTTGTCACCGCCGAGCGGGTTAAAAACGGCAAGCCTGAACCAGATGCTTACCTGTTAGGCGCAGAGCTGCTAGGCCTGGCGCCTGCTGACTGCGTGGTGGTGGAGGATGCTCCCGCCGGTATTCTTTCCGGCCTTGCCGCCGGCTGTGCGGTGATTGCCGTGAACGCGCCTGCCGGTACGCCGCGCCTGGCGGAAACCGCTCTGCAGTTGACCACGCTCACGGCGCTGCGCATCACCAAAGAGGATGACGGAACAATCACGGTGCTAACCCAGGCTTGATTGATTTAACCCCGCTACCGCGGGGTTTATTTTATGGCATGCTGCGCGCATTCAGGATTGGTGACACGGAAAGGGCTGTGAATAGTCAACTTCTTTGGGTGATTAGCCTGCTGGCAATAACCGTCTGGCTGTTTGCGTCCGGCAGGCTGCGTATGGATGTCGTTGCGCTGCTGGTGATTATCGCTTTTGTGCTTAGCGGTACGTTGACGCTGCAGGAAGCGACCATCGGCTTTAGCGATCCCAACGTGATTTTAATTGCCGCGCTGTTTGTCATTGGTGAAGGGCTGGTGCGCACCGGCGTAGCGCTGCAGACCGGTGAATGGCTAATGAAAATTGCCGGCAACAGCGAAAGTAAAATGATTTTCTGGCTGATGCTGACCGTGGCGGCGTTAGGCGCGTTTATGAGTTCTACCGGCGTGGTGGCTATCTTTATTCCCGTGGTGCTGAGCGTAGCGGCGAAGATTGGCTCATCGCCCGCGCGGCTTATGATGCCGCTTAGCGTGGCGGGGTTGATTAGCGGCATGATGACGTTGGTGGCTACACCGCCCAATCTGGTGGTGAATAGTGAACTTCAACGTGAAGGGCTAGAGGGCTTTAGCTTTTTTGCCGTTACGCCTGTGGGGATAACGGTGCTGGCGCTGGGCATCGGCTATATGCTGATAGCTCGCTACTGGCTGGCCGATTCATCTGCGGAATCATCCTCATCTGCCGCACCGCGCCGCCGCAATTTCCGCGATCTGATTCGGGAATATCGGCTTAGCGGTCGCGCCCGTCGTCTGGCAATCCGCACCGGTTCGCCGCTGGTGGGCTATCGCCTTGACGATCTCAGACTGCGAGAAAAATATGGCGCAAATGTGGTTGGCCTGGAGCGCTGGCGCAAGTTTCGACGCGTGATGGTTACGGTAACGGGCGAAACAACCTTTCGCAGCGGAGACGTCTTGCTGATTGATATGTCGGCAGCCGAGATCGATCTACGGCAGTTTTGCAGTGAACAGTTGCTGGAACCGTTAATTTTACGCGGCGACTATTTTTCCGATCGTGCGCGTGATGTCGGTATGGCTGAGGCCGCCCTGGTTCCCGATTCAGAACTGGCAGGCAAAAGCGTACGCGAGCTGGGTTTCCGTCAGCGCTATGGGCTAAGCGTGATCGGTATTCGGCGTCGCAACAGCCTGGTGGAAAGCACGCTGGCGGATACTGTGCTGGAGGTGGGGGATATTTTGCTGGTTATCGGTGACTGGCGGCGTATTCAGCAGCTACAGCAGCAGAAACGGGATCTGTTGCTGCTGGCGCTGCCTGCAGAGATTGATGAGGCGGTCCCGGCGCACAGTCAGGCACCGCATGCGTTATTCTCCCTGGCGCTGATGGTGGCGATGATGATTACCGATGTGATTCCCGGCCCGATTGCGGCAATTATCGCCTGTTTACTGATGGGGAAATTTCGCTGCATCGATATGGAGAGCGCCTATAAAGCCATTCACTGGCCGGGACTCATTCTGATTGCCGGCATGATGCCTTTTGCGCTGGCGTTGCAAAAAACCGGTGGCGTGGCGCTGATTGTGCAGGGATTGATGGATATTGCTGGCGGCAGAAGCCCGCATATTATGCTGCTCTGCCTGTTTATACTCTGTGCCAGCATTGGACTGTTTATCTCCAATACGGCCACCGCCGTGCTGATGGCGCCGATTGGCGTAGCGGCGGCGCAGCAGATGGGCGTATCGCCTTATCCTTTCACGATGATTATCGCTATCGCTGCCTCCGCCGCCTTTATGACGCCGGTCTCTTCCCCGGTTAATACGCTGGTTTTAGGGCCGGGCGGTTATCGCTTCGCTGATTTCGTTAAAATTGGCGTTCCCTTTACCCTGGTAGTGATGGTGGTTAGCGTCCTGCTGGTTCCCTTGCTGTTTCCGTTCTGATTTACAGCGGCGTATCCTGCGATATTTCATCCAGCGAAAGGTTAAAACTGGGCACAAACACGGCGATAAAATAGTCCATTTCTTCGCTGCGACGCCGCTCAAGCGTTTTTTCCAGGCGCGACAAGGCCCGGCGGAACTCATTATTTCCGGCTGAAAGCTCTTCAAGGCATTTCAGATAGGCGCATAGCGCATCGGCCTGCTTGATTATGGCCGTTTCCTCTTCGCTCTGCTGCTGTTCATCCAGCAGCGGACGCCACGCATTCTGCAGCTCGGCAGGAAGCATTTCAATCAGCTTCTGGCGGGCGATCTCTTCAATTTTTTTATATTCATGGGCAATCTGCGCATTGTAATACTTAACCGGCGTCGGCAAATCGCCGGTCAGCACCTCGCTGGCATCATGATAGAGCGCAATCAGCGCAATGCGTTCCGCGTTAAGATTACCGTTGAACATGCTGTTTTTTATCAGCGCCAGCGCATGCGCAACCATCGCGACCTGTAGGCTATGCTCAGAGACATTTTCCGTTCGCACGTTGCGCATCAACGGCCAGCGATTGATCAGTTTAAGGCGGGAAAGATGGGCAAAGAAATGGCTCTGCTTCATTGAAAAGGTTTCTCCTCTGTACACTGCGGAAACCGGCATTTCCGGTCTCCACAGCAACAGTATCGCCTTTTCATTCTCTGCGCTACAGCAGGCAGAGCTGAGGGCGGTTACTGGCGATAGCCCTCCAGGAAACGGCCAAATTTGCCGATGGCCATCTCCAGATCGTCAACGCGCGGCAGAGTCACGATGCGGACATGATCCGGCCACGGCCAGTTGAAAGCCGATCCCTGTACCAGTAGCACTTTTTCCTGTAGCAGAAAATCCAGCACCATTTTTTGGTCGTCGTGCAGGTTGAATTTTTTCGCATCGATACGCGGGAACATATAGAGCGCGCCCTGCGGCTTGACGCAGGTTACGCCAGGGATGTCATTAATCAGTTCCCAGGCGCGCTGGCGCTGCTCGTAGAGACGTCCGCCCGGCATGATAAATTCGCTGATGCTCTGGTAGCCGCCCAGCGCTGTCTGAATAGCGTGTTGCGCCGGGACGTTGGCGCAAAGGCGCATAGACGCCAGCATCTCCAGCCCTTCAATATAGCCTTTGGCATGTTTTTTCGGGCCGTTAAGCACCATCCAACCCTGACGGAATCCCGCAACGCGATAGGTTTTTGACAGACCGTTAAAGGTTACGGTAAGCAAGTCGGGCGCCAGTGCGGCGATAGAGTGATGCTGCGCGGCGTCATAAAGGATTTTGTCGTAAATTTCATCGGCAAAAATAATCAGATTATGTTCGCGGGCAATTTCCACAATCTCCAGCAGCAGCTCTTTGCTGTAGACGGCGCCGGTAGGGTTATTCGGGTTGATAATCACAATACCGCGGGTACGCGGCGTAATTTTGCTGCGAATATCGGCCAGATCCGGAAACCAACCGGCGGATTCATCGCACAGATAATGAACCGCTTTACCGCTGGAAAGGGAAACCGCAGCGGTCCACAGCGGATAGTCCGGCGCAGGCACCAGCATCTCATCGCCGCTGTTTAACAACGCCTGCATTGACTGAACAATCAATTCAGATACGCCGTTACCGATATAAATATCTTCTACGGTAACGTCGCGCATATTGCGCGCCTGGTAATGTTGCATAATAGCTTTGCGCGCCGAATAGAGCCCTTTTGAATCACAATATCCCTGAGCGCCAGGCAGGTTACGAATAACATCGACCAGAATCTCATCCGGGGCTTCAAAGCCAAACGGAGCGGGATTGCCAATATTTAATTTCAGAACCTTGTTGCCTTCTTCTTCAAGGCGTTTGGCCTCTTTTAACACCGGACCGCGGATGTCATAACAAACATTATCCAGCTTTGACGATTTTTCGATTGTTGAATTCATTACATGCGCCTTTACTGACAGAACTGCGTTCCTGCCGTGGAAATAAACCCGCTCAATTTACTCTTCTGCTCCTGCGATTTGAAGGGCAAGGCTGGCTTTTGGCGCAACTGAAAGGCAATAAGGAGCTGGCTGGTATGCAACGTCAGGCAACCTTGATTAGCTGGATTAAAAAACCAAAATTTTGCTTAAATCCAGCATAAAGCACCAGGGTGCTCTTCTGACTGTAAAAATCTCTTCACGGTATGCGAGCTGGATCAGAAAAAGAAACAAATTAAGATAAAAAAAGTAGATTGATGCGGAGTGAAACAGTTAAATTTTACTACTTAAAGTGCCGATAACCTGAAAGGGGTATAATGATTAAACGGGTTGGATACTTTTCTGCTGTTTTGCCATCAAGCACCCCATTGCGCTTCAGGATGCTTTTCAGCCAGCGAGCCGTTAAAAACAATCGTTAAAAAAAAGCTCAATAATGCTAAAACCGCGCTTTATTGATAAGAAAAATGCGATTGGGGCTTAAAAATTAGACGTCGTTGTGGCAGGATATCCATCAACGGGCTTTGTGATAAAACAAACACGCCTGACTGTAGCCAGAATTAAAACGGCGGCAGTAAAGGTTAAGTCCGGCGATTTATTGGTTTTTTTGCGTTGCGCAGTTTTGCAAACGCAGTATGTAGAAATTATGAACCAGCGGCCCCGTAGTTAACTTGCCTGAAGTTGGCGCGGTTTCCATCACTAAGCAGGGCGCATTTTGCGTCTACTGTTGCAGCGCTCCGGCGCTGAGTATTTGGTCATTAAATACCGGCGGCACTGGCTGGTCTGTATGCATTCCTCCAGCGGTATTATGAAAAGCAGCTTTTCTTTTTGCAGTGTTGAGCTGTCGCTTCCGGCTTATCGGAGACGTCATTGTTGCCATCTTAAATCTCCGTTTGACATTTGATCGGCGGGAGTAACACCAGGGTAGTTGTTCTTAAAAACTTATAAGTGAAGAAAAATATGACTAATGCAAATCGTCCGATACTTAATCTCGATCTCGATCTGCTGAGAACTTTCGTTGCAGTAGCAGATCTCAACACCTTCGCCGCCGCCGCCGCTGCCGTATGCAGAACGCAATCAGCTGTTAGCCAGCAGATGCAGCGTCTGGAGCAGCTGGTAGGCAAAGAACTTTTTGCCCGTCATGGCCGTAATAAGCTGCTGACCGAGCATGGCATTCAGCTGCTCGGCTATGCCCGTAAAATTTTACGTTTCAACGATGAAGCCTGTACCTCGCTGATGTACAGCAACGTCCAGGGCGTACTGACTATCGGCGCGTCGGACGATACGTCAGATACCATTCTGCCGTTCTTGCTGAACCGCGTGACCTCTGTCTACCCGAAACTGGCGATTGATGTACGCGTGAAGCGCAATCCGTTTATGATGGAAATGCTCAACCAGGGCGAAGTTGACCTGGTAGTGACCACCTCCAGTCCGGGTTCCTTTACTCATCAGGTGCTGCGCACTTCGCCAACACTGTGGTACTGCGCTGCGGATTATATTTTCCAGCGCGGCGAAGCGATCCCATTGGTGCTGCTGGACGAGCCAAGTCCGTATCGCGATATGGCGATCGACCATCTGAATGAAGCTGGCATTCCGTGGCGCATCTCTTACGTGGCCTCTACGCTGGCTGCGGTTCGCGCCGCCGTGAAAGCGGGCCTGGGCGTGACCGCACGTCCGGTAGAAATGATGAGCCCTGAACTGCGCGTAATGGGCGCGGCTGAAGGCCTGCCAGTGCTGCCGGATACGCAATACCTGCTGTGCCGCAATCCGGACAGTGAAAACGAACTGGCGTTGGCTATTTTCAACGCCATGGAATCCAGCAACGACCCATACAATCTGTCCTTAACAGGGCAGGGTGATGCAATGTTGCTGGATGATGAAGAATAAGTATAAAAATGAGACGTTTTCTCATTTAGAATGTGATTTCTGATTCTAAACTGTTAAAAAAAGGCCTCTTAGCTCGGTAACGATCTAAGAGGCCTTTTTGTTGTTCTTTTTGCTGCTATTTTTGCCCTTTCCTGGCAACTTTCTTTGTGATACTTCCTGCCATAATGAAACGCGATTTTAAAACGTAATGTTTCTTGTTGTAATCAGCCTTTGTTGCGCATTTGCCTAAAAATTACCCACCTGAATTGTCTGTTATTTTATCAAAAAGGGCAAAAGTGTGTCCTGGATCAAAAAAATAACCCCGCAAAGGGGCAGGAAATCTGCCGTTTTCCTGTCAAAATATGTTTGTTAAATGCACGATCCAACCGTGCAAATACCCACTACACTTAATTTACATTCTCAAACTGACACGATTTAGCTTAATTATTACGCATCATATGTTAATAAAATGCTGCAGCTGTAAATTAACGTGTGGATACTTTTGCCAAAGTTGACAAAAGGTTATAGAAAGGGGTAAAAAACCCCATTAAATTGCTGCTTATAGGTTAATGACAGCATAATTTATAAGGTTTTTCATCCTTCCCTTGAATTAATGTGGTGTGTTCTTCGCTATCGGCATCGCAGGACGCTAAACGCCACTTTTGATGAGTAAGCAGAGAGTATGTCAACAACCACAGAAGTTATCGCTCATCACTGGGCATTCGCTGTTTTTATCGTTGTCGCTTTTGGGCTATGTCTCTTTATGCTGGCTGGTGGCTGGCTGTTAGGCGGTCGCGCCCGCGCACGTAATAAAAACACTCCCTTTGAATCAGGTATCGATCCGGTTGGCAGCACGCATTTGCGCCTTTCTGCCAAGTTCTACCTGGTGGCTATGTTCTTCGTTATCTTCGACGTAGAAGCCCTGTTTTTATATGCATGGGCGACTTCTATCCGCGAAAGCGGGTGGGTCGGCTTTGTTGAAGCCACAATTTTCATTTTGGTGCTGTTGGCTGGTCTGGTTTATCTGGTGCGTATTGGTGCGCTGGATTGGGCGCCTGCGCGTCGTCGCGTAGACGTTGACACTGGTAAGGTCACTAACACCAACCCTCAAAAGCAGTAACAGCGAGGCATTAAGATGGACTATACGCTCACCCGCATAGACCCCAACGGTGAGAACGACCGTTATCCCCTGCAGAAACAGGAGATCGTTTCCGACCCTCTGGAGCAGCATGTCCACCGCAGCGTTTATATGGGCAAGTTGGAAAACGCACTGCATGACATGGTGAACTGGGGTCGTAAGAACTCTCTGTGGCCGTTTAACTTCGGCCTCTCCTGTTGTTATGTCGAAATGACCACCTCTTTTACCTCGGTGCATGACGTCGCCCGCTTTGGTTCCGAAGTTATTCGAGCCTCTCCGCGTCAGGCTGACTTCATGGTGGTAGCCGGTACGCCATTTACCAAAATGGCCCCGGTTATTCAGCGTTTGTACGATCAGATGCTGGAGCCGAAATGGGTGATTTCCATGGGGGCTTGCGCTAACTCAGGCGGCATGTATGACATCTATTCAGTGGTGCAGGGCGTTGATAAGTTCCTGCCGGTGGATGTGTATATCCCTGGCTGCCCGCCGCGCCCGGAAGCCTATATGCAGGCGCTGCTGCTGTTGCAGGAATCCATTGGTAAAGAACGTCGTCCGCTCTCCTGGGTCGTTGGCGATCAGGGCGTTTATCGCGCCAATATGCAGTCCGAGCGTGAAAGGAAGCGCGGCGATCGCATTGCGGTAACGAACCTGCGTACCCCGGACGAAATTTAAATCAACAATTTATGGATGGGGCCTGACACGCAGCGCAATAATACGACCAACCAACGCGCGCACCTCATCCTGACACCAACGACTTCGTGCCTGTTTTCAGGCCAATGGTGAGTAACGTATGACAGATTTGACCACGCAAGATTTCGCTCAGCCTGCATGGCAAACCCGGGATCACCTGGATGATCCGGTGATCGGCGAGTTGCGTAACCGTTTTGGGCCGGATGCCTTTACCGTTCAGGCGACGCGAACCGGCATTCCTGTGGTTTGGGTGAAGCGTGAACAGCTGCTGGAGATTACGGAATTCCTGCGCAAGCTGCCAAAGCCCTATGTGATGCTGTATGACCTGCATGGCATGGATGAGCGCCTGCGTACCCACCGTAACGGGCTGCCCGCTGCGGATTTTTCCGTTTTCTACCATCTGCTTTCTATTGAGCGCAACAGCGACATTATGCTCAAGGTGGCCTTGTCTGAAAATGACATGCATCTGCCAACCATCACTAAAATTTTTCCTAACGCCAACTGGTATGAGCGTGAAACCTGGGAAATGTTTGGCGTCACCTTTGACGGGCATCCTCATCTGACGCGCATCATGATGCCGTCAACCTGGGAAGGGCACCCGCTGCGCAAAGACTATCCGGCGCGCGCGACAGAATTCAATCCTTTTGAGCTGACTAAACAGAAAGAGGATCTGGAGATGGAAGCGCTGCGTTTCAAGCCGGAAGATTGGGGCATGAAGCGTGGCACCGAAAACGAGGACTTTATGTTCCTCAACCTCGGTCCGAACCACCCATCGGCGCACGGTGCATTCCGCATCGTCATGCAGCTGGATGGTGAAGAGATCGTCGACTGTGTGCCTGATATCGGTTACCACCATCGCGGCGCAGAAAAAATGGGTGAGCGCCAGTCCTGGCACAGCTACATCCCTTACACCGACCGCGTGGAATATCTGGGCGGCTGCGTTAACGAAATGCCTTACGTGCTGGCGGTTGAAAAGCTGGCGGGCATCGTGGTGCCGGATCGCGTTAATGTCATTCGCGTGATGCTCTCTGAGTTGTTCCGCATCAACAGCCATCTGCTTTATATCTCTACGTTTATTCAGGACGTCGGTGCCATGTCACCGGTGTTCTTTGCTTTTACCGACCGCCAGAAAATTTATGACGTTGTGGAGGCTATTACTGGCTTCCGTATGCATCCCGCCTGGTTCCGTATCGGCGGCGTCGCACACGATCTTCCGAAAGGCTGGGAACGTCTGCTGCGTGAATTCCTCGACTGGATGCCGAAGCGCCTGAAGGAATATGAAACCGTGGCGCTGAAAAACAGCGTGCTGGTAGGTCGTGCTAAAGGCGTTGCCGCTTATGGTAAAGATGAAGCGCTGGCCTGGGGCACCACCGGTGCTGGTCTGCGCGCTACCGGCATCGACTTTGACGTGCGTAAATGGCGTCCCTATTCCGGCTATGAGAATTTCGATTTCGAAATTCCGGTAGGTGATGGCGTCAGCGATGCTTATACCCGTGTGATGCTGAAGATGGAAGAGATGCGTCAGAGCCTGCGTATTCTGGAGCAGTGCCTGAACAACATGCCGGCCGGGCCGTTTAAAGCCGATCATCCGCTGACCACGCCGCCGCCGAAAGAGCGTACGCTGCAGCATATTGAAACCCTGATTACCCACTTCCTGCAGGTCTCCTGGGGACCGGTAATGCCTGCGAACGAATCGTTCCAGATGATCGAAGCGACCAAGGGGATCAACAGCTACTACCTGACCAGCGACGGCAGTACCGTAAGCTATCGCACGCGTATTCGTACGCCAAGCTTCCCGCACCTGCAGCAGATCCCATCAGTGATCCGCGGCAGCCTGGTATCCGATCTGGTCGTTTACCTGGGTAGTATCGATTTTGTTATGTCAGACGTGGACCGCTAATTATGCACGATCAAAAAATTGCTATCGAAACGATCGACCCGACCGAGGTCTTTGAGCTGAGTGCAGCAGAACGCGACGCGATTGAGCATGAAAAACACCATTATGAAGATGCACGCGCAGCCTCAATTGAAGCGCTGAAAATCGTGCAGAAACAACGCGGCTGGGTGCCGGATGGTGCCATTAATGCCATTGCTGAAGTGTTAGGTATTCCCGCCAGCGATGTTGAAGGGGTTGCTACCTTTTACAGCCAGATTTTCCGTCAGCCGGTTGGCCGCCACGTGATCCGCTATTGCGACAGCGTGGTTTGTCATATCACCGGTTATCAGGGCATTCAGGCGGCGCTGGAACAGTCGCTGAACATCAAACCGGGCCAGACCACCACGGATGGCCGCTTTACGCTGCTGCCAACCTGTTGCCTGGGTAACTGTGATAAAGGCCCGACCATGATGGTGGATGAAGATACGCACGTTCACCTGACGCCGGAAAACATTCCATCGTTACTGGAGCAGTATCAATGACAATAAAAGAGATCATTCGTACTGCGGAAACCCATCCGCTGACCTGGCGTATGCGTGACGACAAGCAGCCGGTGTGGTTTGACGAATACCGTAGCAAAAATGGCTATGCCGGTGCGGAAAAAGCGCTGAAAGGCCTGGCACCTGACGAAATCGTCGCGATAGTTAAAGACTCCGGCCTGAAAGGGCGCGGCGGCGCAGGCTTCTCCACCGGTCTGAAATGGAGCCTGATGCCGAAAGATGAGTCGATGAATATCCGTTACCTGCTCTGTAACGCCGATGAGATGGAGCCGGGTACCTATAAAGACCGCCTGCTGATGGAGCAAATGCCGCACCAGCTGGTGGAGGGGATGCTGATCAGCGCTTTTGCGCTGAAAGCGTACCGTGGATATATCTTCCTGCGCGGTGAATATATTGAGGCGGCGGTACATCTGCGTCGCGCCATCGCCGAGGCTACCGAAGCGGGCTTCCTGGGTAAAAATATTCTTGGCACCGGCTTTGATTTCGAACTGATCGTTCATACCGGCGCTGGCCGCTATATCTGCGGCGAAGAGACGGCGTTGATTAACTCACTGGAAGGACGTCGCGCCAACCCGCGTTCCAAGCCGCCATTCCCGGCCTCTGCCGGTGCCTGGGGCAAGCCGACCTGCGTTAATAACGTGGAAACCCTCTCTAACGTGCCGGCCATTCTGGCTAACGGCGTGGAGTGGTACAAGGGGCTGTCGAAGAGTGAAGATGCCGGTACCAAAATGATGGGCTTCTCCGGTCGGGTAAAAAACCCGGGCGTCTGGGAGCTGCCTTTCGGCATCACGGCGCGTGAAATTCTGGAAGATTATGCGGGCGGCATGCGTGACGGGCTGAAGTTTAAAGCCTGGCAGCCGGGCGGCGCAGGCACAGACTTCCTGACCGAACAGCACCTGGATCTGCCAATGGAATTTGCCAGCATCGGCAAAGCAGGCAGCCGTCTGGGTACCGCGCTGGCGATGGCAGTGGATCACGAAATCAATATGGTTTCGCTGGTGCGCAACCTGGAAGAGTTTTTTGCCCGTGAGTCGTGCGGCTGGTGTACGCCATGTCGCGACGGCCTGCCGTGGAGCGTGAAAATTCTGCGCGCCCTGGAGCAGGGCAAAGGGCAGCCGGGAGATATCGAAACGCTGCTGCAACTTTGTCGTCAGCTGGGCCCAGGTAAAACATTTTGTGCGCATGCACCCGGCGCCGTAGAGCCATTACAAAGCGCGATCAAATACTTCCGTGAAGAGTTTGAAGCCGGTATCGCGCCGCAGGTGTTTGGTAATACGCGTGCCATTAACGGCATTCAGCCAAACCTGCTGAAAGCGCGCTGGTAAAACAGAGCAGCAACGGAAAAGGTGCGCACCGCTTACCCAAAGCATTTCGGATTGCGGCAAGGCGACAACTGAATGAATCCCGCGAGCTTACGCAAGTAAGTGAGCGCGGTGAGTGAAGGCAGCCAACACCGCTGCGGCCTGAAAGGTGAAGGGTAAGAAGAATTGTGTTTAACGCTCGGTGATGCCGAGCCTTACGGAAGCATGTTCACTATGGCTACAATTCATGTAGACGGTAAAGAATATGAGGTAGATGGAGCGGACAACCTGCTACAGGCGTGTCTCTCTCTTGGCCTGGATATTCCTTATTTTTGCTGGCATCCGGCGCTGGGAAGCGTGGGTGCCTGCCGCCAGTGCGCGGTAAAGCAATACCAAAACGCTGAAGATACGCGCGGTCGCCTCGTCATGTCCTGCATGACGCCTGCTGCCGACGGTACCTTTATTTCTATCGACGATGGCGAAGCGAAAGAGTTCCGTGAAAGCGTGGTCGAATGGCTGATGACCAACCACCCACACGATTGTCCGGTATGTGAGGAGGGCGGCAACTGTCATCTGCAGGATATGACGGTGATGACCGGCCACAGCTTCCGTCGCTATCGTTTCACCAAGCGTACCCATCGCAATCAGGATTTGGGGCCGTTTATCTCTCATGAGATGAACCGCTGTATCGCCTGTTACCGCTGCGTGCGTTACTACAAAGATTATGCAGACGGCAAAGATCTGGGCGTATATGGCGCGCATGACAACGTCTATTTTGGTCGCCCGGAAGATGGCACGCTGGAAAGCGAATTCTCTGGTAACCTGGTAGAGATCTGCCCGACCGGCGTGTTCACTGATAAAACCCACTCCGAACGCTATAACCGTAAATGGGATATGCAGTTTGCGCCCAGCATCTGCCAGCAGTGCAGCGTCGGCTGTAACACCAGCCCGGGCGAGCGCTATGGTGAGCTGCGCCGTATTGAAAACCGTTATAACGGCAGCGTGAATCACTATTTCCTTTGTGACCGTGGCCGTTTTGGCTATGGCTACGTTAATCGCAAAGATCGCCCGCGTCAGCCGATGCAGCGTCGCGGCAACGACTGGGTAGCGCTGAATGCTGAGCAGGCGATGCAGGGCGCGGCGGATATTCTGCGTCAGGCGAAAAAAGTGATCGGTATTGGCTCACCGCGTGCCAGCGTAGAAAGCAACTTTGCGCTGCGTGAACTGGTTGGCGCGGCTAACTTCTCAACCGGCATGCCCGCTGGCGAGCAGGCGCGTCTGGAGCTGATGTTGAAAGTGCTGCGTGAAGGCGGTATCCATACGCCCGCGCTACGTGAGATTGAAAGCTACGATGCGGTGCTGGTGCTGGGCGAAGATCTGACCCAAACCGGCGCGCGCGTAGCGCTCTCCGTACGTCAGGCGGTGAAAGGCAAAGCTCGCGAAATGGCGGCGGCGCAGAAAGTAGCCGACTGGCAAATCGCGGCGATCATGAACATTGGTCAGCACGCGAAACATCCGCTGTTTGTCACCAACGTTGATGAAACCCGTCTGGATGATATCGCTGCCTGGAGCTACCGCGCGCCGGTGGAAGATCAGGCGCGTCTCGGTTTCGCTATCGCCCACGCGCTGGACGCAAGTGCGCCGGCAGTAAGCGATTTCGACAGCAGCCTGAACGGTAAACTTGACGTTATTGTCCAGGCGCTGGCCGGGGCGAAGAAACCGCTGATTATCTCTGGTACACATTCTGGCAGTGAGGCGATGATCGAGGCGGCGGCTAACGTCGCTAAAGCGCTGAAAGGGCGCGGTGCCGATGTCGGCATTACGCTGCTGGCTTCCGCAGCGAACAGCGTGGGCCTTGGCATGATCGGTGGCAATACGCTGGAGGATGCGCTGGCGCAGCTGGAAAACGGCAGCGCCGACGCGGTGGTGATTCTGGAAAACGATCTTTATCGTCATGCGCCGAAAGCGAAAGTGGATGCCGCACTGCGCAACGCCGACAGCATTATCGTGGTCGATCATCAGCGCACGGCAACCATGGAAAAAGCAGGTCTGATTCTGTCAGGCGCCAGCTTTGCTGAGAGCGATGGCACGCTGATAAACCAGGAGGGCCGCGCTCAGCGCTTCTTCCAGGTTTACGATCCCTCTTACTACGACTCAACGGTAGTGATGCTGGAAAGCTGGCGCTGGCTGCACTCGCTGCACAGCGCGCTGGAAAGCCGTCACGTCGACTGGACGCAGCTGGATCATGTGATTGATGCCGTGGTTGTGGCGCTGCCGCAGCTGAAAGGCATTAAAGATGCCGCGCCAGATGCCTCATTCCGTATTCGTGGTCAGAAACTGTCGCGTTCGCCACATCGTTCCAGCGGACGTACCGCCGCGCGCGCTAATATCAGCGTGCATGAGCCGCGTCAGCCGCAGGATATGGACACCATGTTCTCCTTCTCTATGGAAGGGAACAACCAGCCCAGCGCGCCGCGCTCTGAGATTCCTTTCGCCTGGGCGCCAGGCTGGAACTCACCGCAGGCGTGGAACAAGTTCCAGGATGAAGTGGGCGGCAAACTGCGTAACGGCGATCCTGGCGTGCGTCTGTTTGAAGCCACGACAGAACAACTGGAGTGGTTTACCCAGGTGCCAACCGCCTTTGCCCGCAACGGCGGCTGGCGTGTTGCGCCTTACTACAATCTGTTCGGCAGCGAAGAGATGACGCAGCGCGCGCCGGTTATTCAGCAGCGTATGCCGCAGGCCGCTCTGGTGATTAACCCGGCCGATGCCGCTCAGCTTGGCGTTAACGTCGGTACAGCAGTGGAGTTCAACTGCTCCGGTGAAACGCTGCGCCTGCCTGTGCGCTTTTCTGACGCACTGCAGGCAGGGCAGGTAGGTTTACCGTTGGGCATGCCGAGCGTACCGCCGTTCCTGTCGGGCGCGACTATTGAGACTCTGCGGGAGGCGGCACAATGAGCTGGTTGACGCCGGACGTTATCGATATCTTGCTGGGCATTCTCAAGGCGATTGTCATCCTGCTGGTGGTGGTCTCCTGCGGTGCCTTTATGAGCTTCGCCGAGCGCCGTCTGCTGGGCCTGTTCCAGAACCGCTACGGGCCTAACCGTGTCGGCTGGGGCGGCTCGCTGCAGTTGGTGGCGGATATGATCAAAATGTTCTTTAAAGAGGACTGGATCCCGCCGTTCACGGATCGCTTTATTTTTACGCTGGCTCCGGTCATCGCCTTCGTTTCACTGCTGTTAGCATTCGCCATTGTGCCGGTCAGTCCGACATGGATGGTGACCGACCTTAACATCGGGCTGCTGTTCTTCCTGATGATGGCGGGTCTGGCGGTTTACGCGGTGCTGTTCGCCGGTTGGGCGAGTAACAACAAATACTCCCTGCTGGGCGCAATGCGTGCCTCTGCACAGACGCTGAGCTACGAGGTGTTTCTCGGGTTGTCGCTGATGGGCGTGGTGGCGCAGGCCGGTTCGTTCAATATGAACGACATCGTTAATAACCAGGCGCATCTGTGGAACATTATTCCGCAGTTCTTTGGCTTCCTGACCTTCTGTATTGCTGGCGTAGCGGTGTGCCACCGTCATCCGTTTGACCAGCCGGAAGCGGAGCAGGAGCTGGCAGATGGTTACCACATCGAATATTCCGGTATGAAATTCGGTCTGTTCTTCGTGGGCGAATATGTGGCGATTACCACGGTTTCCGCGCTGATTGTTACGCTGTTTTTTGGCGGCTGGCACGGACCATGGCTGCCGCCCTTCATCTGGTTCGCCATTAAAACCGCGTTCTTTATGATGATGTTTATTCTGATTCGTGCTGCGCTGCCGCGTCCGCGCTATGACCAGGTAATGTCCTTCGGCTGGAAAGTATGTCTGCCGTTGACGCTGTTGAACCTGCTGGCTACCGCCGCAGTGATTCTGTACAACGCGCAGTAAAGGGGTTGTAACCATGACATTAAAAGACATTATTGTCGGTTTCGGCACCCAGGTACGCAGTATCTGGTTGATGGGCCTGCATGCCTTCGCGAAGCGTGAAACGCAGATGTATCCGGAGGAGCCGGTTTATCTGCCGCCCCGCTATCGTGGCCGTATTGTACTGACGCGCGATCCCGATGGGGCAGAGCGTTGCGTTGCGTGCAACCTGTGCGCCGTCGCCTGTCCGGTCAGCTGTATTTCGCTGCAGAAAGCGGAGACGGTGGATGGTCGCTGGTATCCGGAATTTTTCCGCATCAACTTTTCACGCTGCATTTTCTGCGGCATGTGCGAAGAGGCTTGCCCGACCACGGCGATTCAGCTCACGCCCGATTTCGAGCTGGGCGAGTTCAAGCGTCAGGATCTGGTGTACGAGAAAGAAGACCTGCTGATTTCAGGGCCGGGCAAATACCCGGAATACAACTTCTACCGTATGGCAGGCATGGCGATCGAAGGGAAAGACAAGGGCGAAGCGGAAAACGAAGCCAAACCCATCGACGTCAAAGGCTTGTTACCTTAAGGAGCCCGGCATGGAATTTGCGTTTTATCTTTGTGGTCTGGTGGCGGTGTTAACCACGCTACGCGTGATTACCCACACCAACCCGGTACATGCGTTGCTGTACCTGATTGTTTCGCTGCTGGCGGTTGCTGGCGTCTTCTTTTCGCTTGGCGCCTACTTTGCTGGCGCGCTGGAGATCATCGTTTACGCCGGGGCCATTATGGTGCTGTTCGTCTTCGTGGTGATGATGCTTAACCTTGGCAAGTCGGTTGAGGAGCAGGAGCGCCAGTGGCTGCAGCCTTCGCTGTGGATTGGTCCAGGGCTGGTGTCGCTGCTGCTGTTGGCGGTAATGGTGTATGCCATTATGAGCGCCAATGACCAGGGCATCGACGGCACCGTAATCGATGCGAAAGCGGTCGGTATCAGCCTGTTCGGGCCTTATGTACTGGCCGTTGAGCTGGCCTCTATGCTGCTACTGGCAGGTCTGGTGGTTGCGTTCCATATCGGACGTGAAGATCGTCAGGGCGAAGTGCTTAGCAACCGCGTCAGCGATGCAGCGGTTGCGAAAACAAAGGAGGAACGCGCATGATCCCTCTACAACATGGACTGATTCTGGCAGCCATATTGTTTGTCCTCGGACTCACGTCGCTGGTGCTGCGTCGTAATCTGCTGTTTATGTTAATCGGTCTGGAAATCATGATTAACGCCTCGGCTCTGGCGTTAGTGGTGGCGGGAAGCTACTGGGGGCAAGCAGATGGTCAGGTGATGTATATCCTGGCGATCAGCCTTGCCGCAGCGGAGGCCAGCATTGGTCTGGCGCTGTTGCTGCAGCTCTACCGCCGTCGTCAAACCCTGAACATTGACACAGTGAGCGAGATGCGCGGATGAATCTTCTTTACTTAACCATACTGCTTCCGCTGATCGGCTTTTTGCTGCTGGCGTTTTCTCGTGGCCGCTGGTCAGAAAACCTGTCTGCTACCGTTGGCGTGGGTTCAATCGGACTGACCGCGCTGGTCACTGCCTGGGTTGGCATCGATTTC
Organism: Pantoea sp. FN0307; assembly: GCF_050113815.1. Taxonomy (NCBI): domain Bacteria; kingdom Pseudomonadati; phylum Pseudomonadota; class Gammaproteobacteria; order Enterobacterales; family Erwiniaceae; genus Pantoea; species Pantoea sp. FN0307. The sequence continues at coordinate 426,874 of NZ_JBNJSO010000001.1, forward strand.
TTTAACCATGATCGTACGCTGTTTACCCAGGCGTTGTGGACCTGGATGCATGTCGGTAACTTTAATATCGGCGTAACCCTGACGCTGGATGGTCTCTCCCTGACCATGCTGTCGGTGGTAACCGGCGTCGGCTTTTTTATTCACATGTTCGCCTCCTGGTATATGCGTGGGGAAGAGGGCTATTCGCGCTTCTTCGCCTATACCAACCTGTTTATCGCCAGCATGGTGGTTCTGGTGCTGGCCGATAACCTGTTGCTGATGTATCTCGGCTGGGAAGGCGTGGGCCTCTGTTCTTATCTGCTGATTGGTTTCTATTACACCAATCCGGATAACGGCAAGGCGGCGATGAAGGCGTTTATCATTACCCGCGTGGGTGATGTATTCCTCGCCTTTGCGCTGTTCATTCTCTATAACGAGCTGGGCACGCTGAACTTCCGCGAAATGGTCGAGCTGGCACCAGCGCACTTCGCTGCTGATAACCATATGCTGCAGTGGGCTACGCTGATGCTGTTGGGCGGCGCGGTCGGTAAATCGGCGCAGCTGCCGTTGCAGACCTGGCTTGCTGATGCGATGGCGGGTCCGACGCCGGTTTCGGCGTTGATCCACGCGGCGACCATGGTGACCGCGGGCGTTTATCTGATCGCCCGTACGCATGGGCTGTTCCTGATGACGCCGGAAGTACTGCATCTGGTGGGTATCGTTGGTGCGGTGACGCTGGTGCTGGCAGGTTTTGCGGCGCTGGTACAGACCGATATCAAACGCGTCCTGGCCTATTCCACCATGAGCCAGATCGGTTATATGTTCCTGGCGCTGGGCGTTCAGGCATGGGATGCCGCTATTTTCCACCTGATGACCCACGCCTTCTTTAAAGCGCTGCTGTTCCTTTCTTCTGGTTCGGTAATTCTGGCCTGCCACCATGAGCAGAACATTTTCAAAATGGGCGGCCTGCGTAAAAGCATTCCGCTGGTTTATGTCTGCTTCCTGGTGGGTGGTGCGGCACTGGCTGCGCTGCCGCTGGTTACCGCTGGCTTCTACAGTAAGGATGAGATCCTGTTCGGCGCACTGGCGAACGGTCATGTCAATCTGATGGTTGCCGGTTTAGTTGGTGCTTTCCTGACCTCGATTTACACCTTCCGCATGATCTTTATCGTGTTTCACGGTGAAGAGAAAATTCATGCGCATGCAGGCAAAGGGATCACGCATCATCTGCCTCTTATCGTGCTGCTGGTTCTTTCCACCTTTATTGGCGCGCTGATTACGCCGCCGCTGGCTGGCGTACTGCCTGCCAGCGAACATGGCGAAGCGGGTAAAATGGGGCTGGAAATTGCTTCGGGCGTGGTGGCCATCGTCGGCATTCTGATTGCCGCCTGGCTCTGGCTCGGCAAGCGTACGCTGGTTACCAGCGTGGCGCGCAGCGCTCCGGGGCGTTTCTTCGGCACCTGGTGGTTCGCCGCATGGGGCTTCGACTGGCTGTATGACAAAATTTTCGTTAAGCCTTATTTAGGCATCGCCTGGCTGCTGTCACGCGATCCGCTGAATATGCTGCTGAATACGCCGGCTCTGGTATCACGCCTGGCGAATAAAGGGCTGGCGGTAAGCGAAAATGGTTATCTGCGCTGGTACGTCGCTTCCATGAGCATCGGTGCCGTTGTGGTGCTGGCGTTGCTGCTGGTGATGTAAGGTTAGTGAGCGGAAGGCGGCGTTGCTGCCTTCCACCCGATAAGCTTGTGAAAAAACCTGAGATTGGGCTGACCGGTTATCTTTGCCGGCGGCTCATGCAGGACTAGAAAAGGGACCGTAACCGCCATGTTATTACCTTGGCTAATTGTTATCCCATTTGTTGGCGGCTTTCTGTGCTGGCTCGCTGAGCGCTTAGGCGCGAAGACGCCGCGCTGGATCGCGCTGATTACAATGGGCTTGACGCTGGCGCTTTCACTGCAGCTCTGGTTGCAGGGAGGCTATTCACTGACCCAGGCGGCAGGTTTGCCGCAGTGGCAATCTGAGTTCTCCGTTCCCTGGATCCCGCGCTTCGGCATCGCTTTCCACCTTGCACTGGATGGCCTGTCGCTGCTGATGGTGGTGCTGACTGGCCTGCTGGGCCTGATGGCAGTGCTCTGTTCCTGGAATGAAATTGAGAAATATCAGGGCTTTTTCCACCTCAATCTGATGTGGATCCTCGGTGGCGTTATCGGCGTATTCCTTGCCATCGATATGTTCCTGTTCTTCTTTTTCTGGGAAATGATGCTGGTGCCGATGTACTTCCTCATCGCGCTCTGGGGTCATAAGGCATCAGACGGGAAAACCCGTATCACTGCCGCCACCAAATTCTTCATTTATACCCAGTCCTCTGGCCTGGTAATGTTGATTGCGATTCTTGGCCTGGTGTTTGTGCATTACCGCGCGACCGGCGTCTGGACATTCAACTATGAAGAGTTGCTGCACACTCCGATGTCACGTGGCGTGGAATATCTGCTGATGCTCGGCTTCTTTATCGCCTTTGCGGTAAAAATGCCGGTGGTGCCGCTACACGGCTGGTTGCCGGATGCGCACAGCCAGGCGCCAACTGCCGGTTCCGTGGACCTGGCCGGGATCCTGCTCAAAACCGCCGCTTACGGTCTGCTGCGCTTTAGCCTGCCGCTGTTCCCGAACGCGTCGGCGGAGTTTGCGCCTATTGCAATGTGGCTGGGGATTATCGGTATTTTCTATGGCGCATGGATGGCGTTCTCGCAAACCGATATCAAACGTCTGATCGCCTACACCTCGATTTCCCATATGGGCTTCGTGCTGATCGCCATCTATACCGGCAACCAGCTCGCTTTCCAGGGCGCGGTGGTGCAGATGATTGCGCATGGCCTGTCAGCTGCGGCGCTGTTTATCCTGTGCGGCCAGCTTTATGAGCGCCTGCATACGCGTGATATGCGTGAGATGGGCGGCCTGTGGTCACGCCTGAAGTGGATACCGGGTCTGTCGCTGTTCTTTGCAGTGGCCAACCTTGGCATGCCGGGCACCGGTAACTTTGCTGGCGAATTTATGATTCTGACCGGCAGTTTCCAGGTGGTGCCGACGATTATCGTTATCGCGACTTTTGGTCTGGTGTTTGCTTCTGTTTACTCGCTGATCATGATGCAACGCGCCTATTATGGTGCGCCAAAGTCGGAAACGCCGCTGCGCGGCATGTCCGCACGTGAGTTCATCATGATTATGGTGCTGGTGGTTCTGCTGGTGCTGCTTGGAGTCTATCCACAGCCGATCCTGGACACCTCACACGCTGCAATGAGCAACATTCAGCAGTGGTTTACCGCTTCAATTTCAACTACAAGGCCGTAATTCGCCATGACAATAACTCCTCAACAACTGATCGCGCTGTTGCCGCTGTTGATCGTCGGATTGACGGTGGTGGTTGTGATGCTGTCCATTGCGTGGCGACGCAACCATTTTGCCAATGCGACGCTGACCGTGATTGGCCTTAACCTGGCGCTGTTGTCACTTTGGTTTGTGGGCCAGGCAGGACCGATGGACGTCACGCCGCTGCTGCGCGTTGATGGTTTCTCGATGTTCTATACCGGGATGGTGATGCTGGCGAGTCTGGCCACCTGTACCTTCGCCTATCCGTGGCTGCAGGGCTTCAGCGATAACTGCGACGAGTTCTATCTGCTGGTGCTGATTGCCGCGCTGGGCGGCGTGGTGCTGGCAAGCGCTAACCATATGGCTTCGCTGTTTATCGGCGTGGAACTGCTGTCGTTGCCGCTGTTTGGCCTGATTGGCTACGCTTTCCGTCAGAAACGTTCGCTGGAAGCGGCGCTGAAATATACCATCCTGTCGGCAGCGGCCTCATCCTTCCTGCTGTTTGGTATTGCGCTGGTGTATGCCGATGCCGGTAGCCTGAGCTTTGTGGAACTGGGTAAAAACCTGAGTGACACCGTGCTGCATCAGCCGCTGCTGCTGCTGGGTCTTGGCATGATGATTGTCGGTCTGGGCTTTAAACTGTCGCTGGTGCCGTTCCATCTCTGGACGCCAGACGTGTATCAGGGCGCGCCTGCTCCGGTCTCCACTTTCCTGGCGACCGCCAGCAAGATCGCCATTTTTGGCGCGCTGATGCGTCTGTTTATGTATGCTCCGGCTACCGATAGCGAAGCGGTGCGCAACGTGCTGGCGATTATCGCTGTGGTTTCCATCCTGTTTGGTAACCTGCTGGCGATCAGTCAGAGTAATATCAAGCGTCTGTTGGGTTACTCCTCTATCTCGCATCTGGGTTATTTACTGGTTGCGCTGATTGCGGTGCAGTCTCATCAGATGTCACTGGAAACCGCCGGTGTTTATCTGGCTGGCTACCTGTTCAGCAGCATCGGTGCCTTTGGCGTAGTGAGCCTGATGTCCAGCCCGTATCGTGGTCCGGATGCCGACTCGCTTTACTCCTATCGCGGCCTGTTCTGGCATCGTCCGGTACTGTCAGCAGTGATGACAGTAATGATGCTGTCGCTGGCCGGTATTCCAATGACGTTGGGCTTTATTGGTAAGTTCTATGTGATTGCGCTGGGCGTTAGCGCCTCGCTGTGGTGGCTGACCGGTGCGGTGGTATTAGGCAGCGCCATTGGCCTTTATTACTATCTGCGCGTTACCGTTAGCCTCTATCTTAGCCCGCCTGAGCTGCATACGCGCGATACGCCAGCTAACTGGGCGTTTACCGCGGGCGGCATCGTGGTGCTGATTTCCGCCATTCTGGTTCTGCTGCTGGGCGTTTACCCACAGCCGCTTATCAGCCTGGTACAGATGGCGCAGCCGCTGATGTAAGTCAGCCGATAAAGAGAAAGCCCTGTAGCGATACAGGGCTTTTTTTTTGGCATCAGAAATGATATTGCAGGCCAGCGGTCAGGCTGTAATTTTTATGACTCACGCCGCCGCCTCCCTTCTCGCTATAATCATAGGTCTGTTGGTCATAATCAATTATCTGCATTTGCCCGCGACTTTGCCGGTAATCTTCCCAACTTAGCGCTGCCAGCACTTTTAACTGTGGTGAAAGATAATAGCCTGCATCCATGCTGGCGGCCCAGTAATCACTACGGCGGGTTTTGACGCGAAAGGTATTATAATCGGTGTAATGCTCGTCATTATCGTGTGCGTTGGTAAACGGGGAATATTTAATCAGCGCGTTAAGCTCCAGTTTTTTATAACGATACTGTCCGGCGATGCCGAGCCAGGGCGCGGAAAAACGCTGCTGATAAGCGGCGGCACGCTCATCACGGGAAAAACGGCCGATATCGGCACCGTTATCATAGATATAACTGCCGCCCTGTGCCTGCCAGCTGATCCGCGTCTGCTGATAACCCAACGCTGCGCCAAGCTTATATTCCGGTTGCTGTAGCAGCCAGCCGGTAATGCTGACGGCAAACTGATTAGCATAGTTAAGACGGGCAGCAGGCCAGGTAGACCAGTCGCTCCAGTGCGACTGGTTATCAACCATCCAGTCATAGTCATCCATCTTTGCGCTGCCCCGCGCCAGGGTTGTCCAGCCGCTAAGCGCCAGGCTAAGTTGCGGCGCAATCTCCCAGTCGAGATGGCCACGAATAACCGCTGCGTTCTTTATTTTCCAGTCCAGCTCGCTATTTTTATGCCCTTCGTCGTAAACGTATTCGTTGGATTTGCCACCGAGCCAGCCAGTCGCCAGTGTAAATGTTACCGGATAAGAGGGGAGACTGTTGGCGATCGCCAGCGGGCTCATTAGCCACAGCGTCAAGGGGAGCGTTCCGTTGCAAAGCGCTTTTATCGATTTCATCTTCAACCTCCTGTTGATATAAAAGCGCAGGCATTTTTCCATGATTTTTAAAACGATACCGGTTTTTTAAGCATCGATTGAGGTTATATTAAACCGGCATAACGCGCATTATTAGCAGGCAAAATTGATGTTCGATGGCGACATGTGGCTAAAACCAAGGGGAAAGCAGGCGTATGGAGTTAACCTGGTACGATTTGCATCATAGCGAACTAAACGTTCAGCAACTGCATGACATTCTGGCTCTGCGTAATCGCGTTTTTATCGTCGAGCAGCAGTGCGCGTATGAAGATATTGATGGGCAGGATTTAGCGCGTGATAACCGCCATATTTTTGCGCTGGGCGAAGGAAGAATACTGGCTTGCGCACGTATTCTGGCGCCAGAAAATGCCGACAGCCCGGTAAAGATTGGGCGCGTGATTGTTACCAGCGAAGCGCGGGGATTACAGCTCGGCTATCGCCTGATGGAAAGGGTTCTGGAAAGCTGTGAGCAGTACTGGCCTGAACGTCAGCAGTTTCTTTCGGCGCAGGCGCATCTACAGCGCTTTTACGCATGCATGGGTTTTAAGCCGCAGGGCGAGGTCTATCTGGAAGATAATATTCCGCATATCGATATGATGAAGTAATACGTAACAGGCGGAGCGCAATGCTCCGCCTGTTATTTAGCCTACCGTCATCTGGCGGTCATCAACATATTTCCGCTGGTCCGGCGGTGGCGGGAAATATTGATAAAGCCAGGTTTCACTCAGCGTTTCATCGTTGGTGCGCAGGAACATGCGCATATCGACCGGATCAACAGCATCGCTGGTGGGATACCAGTCAAACAGGATGCGATAGCCGTTTAGCGGCTCAACATACAGAATCTCTACCTGCTTAATGGTGCCGGCAGAGACGGTAATCACCGGCTCGATGCCTTTTGCCGCGGCATTTTTCAGATCGCCATCAACAAAATCAACGGCAAAACGACGACACCAGACATCCGGGAAATGCTCGCCAGGTGCCCAGCCTTCGGGGAAGCCGCCAATGCCGGAACGGGTTGCCTCTACGCGCGCCAGTTCGCTGCGTACCGGCGGCAGGCCGCTCCAGTAAAGCTTGTACTGGAAAGAGAGTTCGCTACCGGCTTTAACCGGCTGCTCCGGCTGCCAGAAACAGACCACGTTATCCAGCGTTTCGCCGGTGGTAGGGATCTCCATCAAATTGATGGCGCCCTTGCCCCATTTGCCGATCGGCTCCACCCACAGGCTGGGGCGCTTGTCATACCAGCCAATCACATCCTGATAATCTTCAAAATCATGATTCAACTGCAACAGGCCAAAGCCCCGCGGGTTCTCATCATCGTAAGCGTTAAACTGCAGCTTGCGCGGGTTATTCAGCGGACGGGCAATCCATTCCCCTTTACCGGTCCACATCGCCAGACGGTCGGAATCATGGATTTGCGGATGATAGGTGTTGCACATACGACGTTCGCTGTTGCCGCAGCTGAACATACTGGTCATTGGGGAGATCCCCAGTTGACGAATATCTTTGCGGGCATACAGGTGGTTTTCCACCTCCATCACCACGCGCTTCGGCTCACAGTGGATAACAAACTTATAGGCACCGGTCAGGCTGGCACCATCAAGCAGGGCGTAAACGGTAAAGGTGGTGTCATCCGCTTTTGGCGTTTCAAACCAGAAGGCGACGAAATCGGGAAACTCTTCCTGTCCGTTGCTAAAGGTGTTTACCGCCACGCCGCGCGCCGACAGGCCATACTGGTAGGTTTCATCCACCGCACGGAAATAGCTGGCTCCCAGGAAAGAGACGATATCGCGCCGCGCCAGCTCCGGCTTTTTAAACGCGCGGAAACCGGCAAAGCCAAGATCGGTTTTACCTTCCAGCTGTTTGGTATCGACACTGGTGTTCTGGTAGTTAAACAGCTCCGGGCGGAAGTGAATCTCACGCGCTTCGCGGCTGCTTTTATCGACAGAGAACATGCGAATACGGCGTTTAAAACCCATGCCGACGTGGAAAAACTGCACGTCCAGCTGCCGGTTATCGATATCGTTCCAGAGAGAGTGATTCGCATCATACTGGATGGCGTTATAAGCCTGCGGCGTCATGGTCGCCAGCGTATCCGGCAACGGGCCTGGCGCGCCGCCCCAGGGCTTTTGCGCCAGCGCGGCGGCTTTTTTCTTTAGTACCTCAAAGTCAAAGCGCGTCGCAGTGCCGTCAGCGATGCCATCTTCTGCCCAGGCGGACTGTGCAAATAGCGTGGATAAGCCAGACATGCCGCTAACCGCAGCGAATGCCATTGAGGTTTTCATAAACATTCTTCGATTCATGCCAGAAACGCTTTCCTTATGCTGAACGAGTTTGTAGTGATCGAGCTTCTGCACCCATTTGCTTTCCCAGGATGAGTCTGGGGTACAGTCAGCTACGACAGACGCAGGCGGCAAAAATTCGGTTAACAGGAATTTATCAGATTAATCATATAAACCAACGAATTTCCGCCAGCCCTGTCAGTAAATTCCTAAACGTCTGTTCAGGCAGGGATGTAAAAAGTGTCTATAGTTAGTGGACATTCATGTGTTTTACACGGAGGAAGAAAATGGCTGTATCAACTGACTCGCAAGAAAAGCGCGATCCGCAAGTAACGGATAAGCCTCAGGTAGCCGGTGAACCACAGGAAACGCGCCTGGATGATGATCTCACGCTGCTTACCGAAACGCTGGAAGAGGTACTGAAATCCTCCGGCGATCCGGCCGATCAGAAATACCTTGAGCTAAAAGAGAAGGCGGAACAGGCGTTGCACGGAGTGAAAACGCGCGTCAGCGCGGCGTCCGATTCCTACTACTACCGTGCCAAACAGGTAGCCTGTCGTGCCGATGGCTACGTTCATGAAAAACCCTGGCAGGGTATCGGTATCGGCGCAGCTGCGGGCCTGATCCTCGGCCTGCTGCTGGCGCGTCGCTAAGCGTTCTGTAGCAAACAGCCTCTGACCAACCGGGAAGAGGCTGGTTTTTCCTCTTTTCCGCCGTACAATCCTCTGCGTTTACCCGACTCTTCTCAGCCTGAACCGCGACAAAACGTGGTGCGAACTGTTCTGCATCAAAATCCCCTGTCACTCTCCCTTTTACACTAGCTACCTCTTTATGATTATGGAGGTATTCGTGTATTCGCTTCCTGCCGCGTATAGCGCGTTGCTCACTGAGCTGGCAAAAATCAACAGCAGAGGAGCGGGCTTTCGCGCGTTAACCGTTTCCCTTGCGTCCGGCGAGGATTCCCTGTCCTGGCTTTGTGCCCAGCCGTACCGGCCCCAGCTCTGGTGGCAGCACCGCAACGGCCATGAGCAGGTTGCGCTTTGCGGAGCCATCCGCTGTTACCAGACGCTGTATCAGGCTGAACAGGCGTGTCGCGCTTTGCCCGGGAACTGGCGGATCTGGGGCAGCAACCGTTTTGCCGCCACTGACAGCTTTTTCTTTCTACCGCGGCTAATGTGGCAGCAGGACAGCCGTGGTGAACGGCTGACGCTGTTTGTTCAAAGCGATCATAACCTGCAGGAGGATGCGCAGGTTGCCGTACGCTTCCTGCATGGGTTGCGCGTGCCGCAGCCGTTGCCATTAATACGTGGGCAGCTGCAACAGAGCCAGTGTGAGCCGGAACAGGCGGAGTGGAGCCAGCGAGTAAACTCGGCGTTAGCGACAATTGCCGCCGGAGAGCTGGAAAAAGTGGTGCTGGCACGCACGATGGACCTGCTATGGGATCGTCCGTTGCCGCCGGAGGCATTGCTGGCGGCCAGCCGGCGCGCCAATCCGCACTGTTATCAGTTTATGCTGCGCTTTGCAGACGACAGCGCGCTGGTCTGCGCCTCGCCGGAGCGGCTCTGGCTGCGGCAGCAAAATACGCTGCTGACTGAGGCGCTGGCGGGCACGGTGGCGCGCGATATCGATCCCATACTTGCCCTGCAGCAGGCGCAGTGGCTGCTGCAGGACGCCAAAAATCAGCATGAAAACGCACTGGTCATGGAAGATATCTGTTCCCGGCTACAGGAAATAGTCAGCGAACTGGAGGTCATGCCGGTAGAGCTGGTACGCCTGCGCAATCTTCAGCATTTACGACGACGCATCCACGGCAAATTACGCAGCCGCAGCGACGCGCGCATTTTACAGCGCCTGCAACCCACGGCGGCGGTAGCTGGGCTGCCGCGCACGGCGGCATACGCCTTTCTGCAGCGCCATGAAGCGCTGAATCGTGACTGGTACGCCGGTTCCACTGGTTTTATCTCCCGACAAAAAAGCGAATTCTGCGTCACGCTGCGCTGTGCGCTGGTCCAGGGGCCGCGAGTGCGGCTGTATGGCGGCGCGGGGATCGTCGCCGGTTCCGATGCGCAACAGGAATGGCAGGAAACAGAAAACAAAATGGCGGCGCTGGCAGCATTGCTGCCCACCCGCGCGGCACCACTACAACCCCGCCTGACCGGGAAGCCGCCAGTGGCGCATTCCGCCTGAATTCATCCGCATGGCGAAGGAAAGCTCGCTGCATCGTCGGACAACGTTATGACACTAAGGGGAGAGTATGTCTGACAGTAGCTTTAACCGCCGTTGGGCGCAGGTGATTATTGAGGTATTGGCGCGTCATCAGGTGCGTCATATCTGTATCGCGCCAGGCTCACGTTCTGCGCCGCTCACGCTGGCGGCAGCCAAATCTGCATTGACCTGCCATACCCATTTTGATGAACGCGGGTTGGGCTTTTTAGCACTTGGCCTGGCGAAAGGCTCGCGTACCCCCGTGGCGCTGATAGTGACCTCGGGCACTGCCGTAGCGAATCTGCTGCCCGCCGTTATTGAGGCGCAGCTAACCGGTGAGCGGCTGATTGTACTGAGCGCCGATCGACCACCGGAATTGATTAACTGCGGCGCTAATCAGGCGATTACCCAGCCAGGCATATTTTCACATTTTGCCCACCGCTGCGATTTACCGCGGCCAACGCCTGAAATTGATGCCCGCTGGCTGGCGGCGGCGCTGGATGAAGCGATTGCCGCAGCCGGGACGGGCGCGCTGCACGTTAACTGTCCCTTTGCTGAGCCGCTCTATGGCACAGAGGATAACGCCTGGCGTGAATGGCTGGCGTCGCTGGATGCATGGATGCAGCAATCGATCCCGTGGGTGACCCACAGCGCGCCGGAAAACCATACGCAGCAGAGCGACTGGCCAGCCTGGCGACAAAAACGCGGCGTGGTTATCGCAGGCAAAATGCGCCCGGAACAGGGCGCGGCGGTGGCGCGGTGGGCGGCCACGCTGGGCTGGCCGCTGCTGGCAGATATTCAATCGCAAACCGGCCAGCCGCTGCCCTGTGCGGATTTGTGGCTGAGCAGCCCGCAGGCGCAGCAGCAATTAAATCAGGCGGAGCTGGTAGTGCAGTTTGGCACCAGTCTGATTAGCAAACGGCTCTTGCAGTGGCAGCAGCAGGCGCGCCCGCAGCAGTGGTGGCTTATCGATGCGCTGCCGGGGCGGCGCGATCCAGCCAGCCAGCCGGGGCGACGTATCGTCAGTGAGATCGGCGGCTGGATTAATGCGCATCCGGCAGTAGCCGCTACGCCCTGGGCACCTGAGCTGGCCATGCTGGCCGCATCCATCCAGCGCCAGGCCAGCGCGGTCGTAGGAAATACGCCAGAGGCTCTGCTGGCGCACCGGCTGACGGAATTACTGCCGCCGGATGGCGCGCTGTTTCTTGGTAACAGCCTGCTGATACGGCTGACAGATGCGTTAGCGCAGTTGCCGGTTGGCTACCCGGTTTACTGCAATCGCGGCGCCAGCGGGATCGATGGCCTGATAGCAACCTTAAGCGGCATCCAGCGCGCTCAGGCGCGTCCGGTGCTGGCACTGCTGGGCGATATCTCTGCCCTGTATGATTTGAACAGTCTGGCGCTGCTGCGTCAGCTTGCCGCGCCGCTGGTGCTGGTGGTGGTTAACAACAACGGCGGCCGCATTTTCTCTCTGTTGCCGACGCCGGTCAGCGAGCGCGAGCGTTTTTTCACTTTGCCGCAGTCGGTCAGCTTTGCCCCGGCAGCGCAGATGTTCGGCCTTGATTATCAGCATGTTACCGCCTGGGAACCGCTACAACAGGCCGTTAAACAGGGTTTTATGCAGCAGGGCGGCACGCTGGTAGAGTTCAGCGTAGCGCCCGATAGCGGTGCGGAGACCTTTGCCCGCCTGGTGGCGATGGGAGCAGCGCTATGATCCTGCACGCCCGCTGGCAGGGACATCGGCGCAGCAGCAAGCCAACTCTGGTTTGGCTGCATGGTTTCCTGGGCACCCTGCATGACTGGCTGCCGGTACAGCAGGCGTTTATCGACTGGCCGATGCTGAGCATCGATCTGCCCGGGCACGGCGGCTCCTGCGGGCAGCGCGTCAGCGGCTTTGATGAACTCAGCGAGCGCATCGGCGCTACGCTGCGTCATTACCAGATTCAACATTACTGGCTCATCGGCTATTCCCTCGGCGGACGCGTGGCGATGTATTACGCCTGCCGCGCAGCGCTGCCTGGGCTATGCGGGCTGGTGGTGGAGGCGGGGCATCCGGGGCTGGCCGATGAACAACAGCGTCGGGCGCGCGCTGCGCGCGATACCTTGTGGATAAGCCGTTTCCGCCAGCTACCGCTGCCTGACGCGCTACAGGTCTGGTATCGGCAGCCGCTCTTTAACGAGCTGACCGAGCAACAGCGCAACACGTTGGTCAGGCACCGAAGCACGGGCGACGGCCCTTCGCTGGCGGCAATGCTGCACGCCACTTCATTAAGCAAGCAGCCTGATTTGCTGCCGGAACTTCAGCAGCTGAGCGTGCCTTTCAGCTATCTGTGCGGTGAATGGGACAATAAATTTATTCAGCTCGCCATGCAGGCGCGTCTGCCGCTGCACACCATCCCGGCTGCCGGACACAATGCCCATCGTGCCAGTCCTGCCGCCTTTAGCGATCGGTTGACGCAACTGCTGCGTCAACCTGTCTGAATTCTGGAGAACTTTATGCTTTATCCCGATGAACAACAGCTTACCGCGCCGGTTGAATGGCATGACTGCAGTGGTGAATTCAGCGATATCCGCTATCACAAATCGCCGGAGGGCATAGCCAAAATTACCATTAACCGGCCACAGGTGCGCAATGCCTTTCGACCGCTGACGGTACAGGAGATGATGCTGGCGCTGCAGGATGCGCGTTATGACGAAGGGATCGGCGTCATTATTCTTACCGGCGAAGGTGAACAGGCTTTCTGCGCTGGCGGCGATCAGAAAGTGCGTGGTGATTACGGCGGCTATCAGGATGACGGCGGCGTGCATCATCTTAACGTGCTCGACTTTCAACGCCAGATCCGCAACTGCCCGAAGCCGGTGGTAGCAATGGTGGCGGGTTATGCGGTTGGCGGCGGGCACGTGCTGCATATGCTCTGCGATCTCACCATCGCAGCGGACAATGCGCGCTTCGGACAAACCGGGCCGAAAGTCGGCTCCTTTGATGGCGGCTGGGGCGCATCCTACATGGCGCGCATTGTTGGGCAGAAAAAAGCGCGTGAGATCTGGTTCCTGTGCCGCATGTACGATGCACAGCAGGCGCTGGCGATGGGGCTGGTGAATCATGTGGTGCCGCTGACGCAGTTAGAGCCGGAAACGGTGCGCTGGTGCCGCGAAATGTTGCATAACAGCCCGATGGCGCTGCGCTGTCTGAAAGCGGCGCTGAACGCCGACTGCGACGGTCAGGCAGGGCTGCAGGAACTGGCTGGCAATGCCACCATGCTGTTTTATATGACCGAAGAGGGGCAGGAAGGGCGCAACGCTTTTAACCAGAAGCGTCAGCCCGATTTCAGTCAGTTCAGGCGTAACCCCTGATGCGTCAGGCGAAGCTGTGGCGTTATGCCATTCCCATGGAAAGCGGCGTGGTATTGCGCGATCGTCGTTTGACGCAGCGGCAAGGGCTGCTGGTGATGCTGCAACAGCAGGATCGGCAGGGCTGGGGCGAAATCGCGCCGCTGCCGGGATTCAGCTGCGAAACGCTGGAGCAGGCGCAGCAGGCCTGCGTAGCCTGGCTGACGCAGTGGCTTGCCGCACGGCCGGTTGATGAAAGCCTGCTGCCTTCGGTGGCTTTTGGCCTGAGCTGTGCCCGCGCAGAGCTGGCGGAGGAGCTGCCGTTAGCGGGTATCTGGCGCAGCGCGCAGCTGTGTCACGGCGATCCCGATGCGCTGCTGTTACAGCTTGAGGAGCAGGAAACGCCCAGTGCCAAAATGAAAGTCGGACTGTATGAAGCGGTACGCGACGGCCTGCAGGTCAGCCTGCTGCTGGAAGCGTTGCCCGCTCTGCAGCTGCGCCTGGACGCCAACCGCAGCTGGACGCTGGAAAAAGCGCGGCAGTTTGCCCGCTGCCTGACGCCGTCACAGCGTGCGCGTATCGCCTTTATTGAAGAACCCTGCCGTACACCTGCCGAAAGCCTGGCGTTTGCCGCCGAATGGGGAATAGCGATCGCCTGGGATGAGAGCCTGCGTGAACCGGGCTTTCAGTTACAGGCTGCGCCGGGGCTGACAGCGTTGGTAATCAAGCCCACGTTAACCGGCTCGCTGGCGCGTATTCAGCAGCAAATCCACGAGGCGCAGCGGCTGGGGTTACAGGTGATTATCAGCTCGGCGCTGGAGTCCAGCCTGGGACTGACGCAGCTGGCGCGGCTGGCGCACTGGCTAACGCCACAGTCGCTGCCGGGGCTGGGTACCTTAACGTTGATGCGTCAGCAGCTGGTGCGATGCTGGCCTGGCTGCATGCTGCCCTTACAGGATCGGGAAACGTGGACGCGCATTTATTAAATGATTTTCCATGGCGCGTGCGGGCGCAAACCCTGCCTGCGGCAATCGCGCTGCAGGCAGGCAAAGAGCAGCTAAGCTGGCAGGCGCTGGCAGAGCGGCTGGAGCGGCTCTGTAGCGGTTTTCAGCAGCAGGGCGTGACGTGCGGATCGCTGGTGGCGCTACGTGGTAATAACAGCCTGTCGCTATTGCTGGCCTGGCTGGCATTATTGCAGGCTGGCGCGCGGGTATTACCGCTTAATCCGCAGCTGCCGTCAGTGACGCTGCTGCCGTTGCTGCGCATGTTGCTTCCTGACTTCATGCTGGATCTGGCCGAGCCGTTGTCTGACGTTATGCCGGTTGCAACACAGCCTCTTACTTTTCCGACGGCGCAGTGGTTAAACCAGACGCCGCCGCTGGCGACAACAATGCAGGTTTTATGGCGGCCCGATGCTCTTGCCACGCTGACGCTCACCTCTGGCTCCACTGGCCTGCCGAAGGCGGCAGCACACACGTTTCAGGCGCTGCTGCTCAGCGCGGCGGGGGTGAATCAGCTAATGAATTTCAACGCTGCCGAAAGCTGGCTGCTGTCGCTGCCGCTGTATCATGTCTCCGGGCAGGGGATCGTCTGGCGCTGGCTGCTGGCGGGCGCCTGCCTGGTGCTACCCGTATCGCCTTTGTCGCAGGCGCTCAGCGGATGCAGTTTTGCATCGCTGGTGCCAACCCAGCTATGGCGTCTTCTCCGGCAGCCTGAGCGGCCTGCGGGGTTAAGGGCGGTACTGCTCGGCGGCGCTGCGATCCCTGCTGATTTAGTCACGCGCGCACAAGCCACAGGCATCGGCTGCTGGTGTGGTTATGGCCTGACGGAAAGCGCCGCCACGGTATGTGGCAAGCGGGCGGACAACCGGGCTGGCGTCGGCAGGGCGTTAAACGGGCGTGAGATAGCGATTGTTGATGACGAAATCTGGATCCGTGGCGCAACCTTAGCCAGTGGCTACTGGCGCGATGGACAACTGTGGCCGCTGACAAATGAGCAGGGCTGGTTTGCCACTGGCGATTTGGGGCGCTGGCATCAGGACGAACTGCAGGTGTTGGGCAGAAAAGACAATCTGTTTTTCAGCGGCGGCGAGGCGGTACAGCCGGAAGCGATAGAAAGCCTGCTGATGCAGCATCCCGCCGTGATGCAGGCGGTTATTCTGCCGCAGCCGGATGAAGAGTGGGGCGCAAGGCCGGTTGCGCTGCTGACGCTGGCAACGGATGAAAAGATGGAAAACATCGCCGCCTGGGCACGCACGCAGCTGGCCAGCTTTCAACGCCCCTTCCGCTGGCTGCAGCTACCGGAAGACCTTGCACAGGGCGGTATTAAATTATCACGTCAGCAGCTGGCGCAGTGGCTGCAGGCCCGGTAGCAGGAGAGTGGAAGCTGATGATATGGCTCTCTGTGAAAATGGCCGGGAGTAGTGTTATGGTGTTTTGACCTTTCATTGCAGGCGAAAACAGATGTTATTTCATCACTTACGTATCGCGCGACCGGTAACAGATCTCAGGCAGAGCAGCGACATGTATTGCCGTGGGTTGGGGCTACAGGAAATCGGCGAATTTACCAACCATGAAGGCTTTAGCGGATGTATGCTTGGTCGTTATGACTTGCCCTGGCACCTGGAGTTTACTCTGTGCCATGACCATCCTGTTATGCCTGCGCCCTCGGCAGAGGATCTTCTGGTTTTGTATATTCCGGAAAGGGAAGCGTGGACGGCAGCCTGTAATCAAATGGAGCAGGCGGGTTTTACCCGAACCTGTGCTTTTAACCCGTACTGGAAGAATAAAGGTATCACTTTTCAGGACAAGGATGGCTACCGTGTGGTTTTGCAAAACAGCCGATGGGCGGCTTCCTGAATTGTTATTGATAACAAAATCAGGATAGCAGCGCTTTTAGAGAGAGGGCGATAAGCAGCAGCCCGCCAATGATATTTACAGATTTTTTCAGCATTAACGGATCGATTTTACGGACAGAACAAATTAGTGCTCTGCTGACTAGCAGCAGCCAGGCGACCATTACCACAACGTGTAGCGAAGCCAGCACCAGATAATCGCTGATATTCCCCTGTCTGCCGGCAAACTGGGAGACCACCGTCAGATAAAACAGGATGGCCTTGGGATTCAGCACGTTGGCCAGCCAGGCTTTTTTTAACGTCACGGGATTTGCTGCATGATCGAAAGAAAACGTATGCGCTGAAAGGCCGCTACGGATCAGCTGAATGCCCAACCAGAGAAGATAAGCGGTGCCGGCAATTTTCAGCATGTTGAAAAATGCAGGCGAAGCGACCATCGCCGTGATACCCAATCCGATTAAAACGGCGTGCGTATAAATACCCAGTGTCGTTCCGAGCAGAGTAGAGCACAGTCCGCGACGGCCACCTGCCAGCGCACTGTTAATGGCCAGCGTAAAGCTTGCGCCAGGCGAAAGCGCCACGGGTAACAGGGCCGGCAGAAAGCCGATTAGATTGATGTCCATTAACCCTGAATATTAGGTGACGCTCCCATTGCTGACCAGCCGCTAACAGGCAATAAAAAAGCCCAACCTTGCGGTTGGGCTGTAAACGGTTGATTCAGTACCAGGAAAATGCAGGCTTACCCCTGCAGCGCCCGCAGCGCATTTTCCACCCCGGCACCATAGGCTTCGTCTACCTCACGGAACAGCGCAATCTGACGCTGCTGAATAAACTCTGGTATCTGCACCAGTTCACCGGCGATACGCTTAAACATACGCTGATGCTCTTCTTCGCTCAGCAGATTAAACAGCGCGCGCGGCTGGCTAAAGTAGTCATCATCTTCACGGTGGTTCCAGTGATCGGCTGCGCCTTCCAGCGACAGTGGCGGCTCGCTGAAGTCTGGCTGCTCCTGAAACACACCAAAGCTGTTGGGTTCATAGGTCGCCCCATTGCCGCTGTTGCCGTCCACGCGCATTGCGCCGTCGCGGTGATAGCTATGGAACGGGCATTTCGGCGCGTTCACCGGGATCTGGTGGTGGTTCACGCCCAGACGATAGCGATGCGCATCGCCATAGGAGAACAGACGGCCCTGCAGCATGCGGTCCGGCGAGAAGCCGATGCCGGGCACCACGTTAGCCGGGCTCATTGCAACCTGCTCAACCTCGGCGAAATAGTTGTCCGGGTTACGGTTCAGCTCGAACTCGCCCACTTCAATCAGCGGGTAGTCGGCGTGCGGCCAGACCTTGGTTAAATCAAACGGGTTGTACGGTGTCTGTGACGCCTCTTGCTCTGGCATAACCTGTACGTAAAATTTCCAGCGCGGAAAATCACCGCGTTCGATCGATTCAAACAGATCGCGCTGCGAGCTTTCACGATCGCGGGCGATCAGCTGCGCGGCTTCCTCATCCATCAGGTTTTCCACGCCCTGCTGGCAACGCATATGGAATTTCACCCAGAAACGTTCCTGCTGGTCATTGATAAAGCTGTAGGTGTGACTGCCAAAACCATGAATGTGGCGGTAAGAGCGCGGCAGACCACGATCGCTAAAGTCGATAGTCAACTGATGCAGCGCTTCCGGCAGATGCGAGAAAAAGTCCCATTTGTAGGTGGGGTTGCGCAGGTTAGTTCGTGGATCGCGTTTAACCACATGGTTAAGATCCGGGAATTTCAGCGGATCGCGCAGATAGAAAACCGGCGTATTGTTGCCAACCAGATCCCAGTTGCCTTCCTCGGTATAAAATTTCATGGAAAAGCCGCGAATGTCACGCTCGGCATCAGCGCCGCCGCGTTCACCGGCAACCGTAGAGAAACGGATGAAAAGATCGGTTTTTTTACCCACTTCTGAGAAGAGTTTTGCTCGGCTAAAACGGGTAATATCCTGCGTTACGGTAAAGGTGCCGTAAGCGCCTGAGCCTTTGGCATGCATGCGACGTTCCGGGATCACTTCACGATCGAAATGCGCCAGCTTTTCCAGCAGCCAGACATCCTGCAACAGCAGCGGGCCACGACGTCCGGCAGACATAGAGTTATTGTTATGGGCAACCGGCGCGCCTGAAGCGGTAGTAAGACCTTTTTTATTCATATGGCAATTCTCTATCGGTGTGATTGTCAAAGGTTTAACCGAGGTAAAACCCGTCATTGATTGGGTAAACCTATTGTTTCCGCTATTTTGCTGCTAAGCCGCCGTGCTGACAATCAGGCAAAAGCTATCACTGCTATCTCTGAAACGCTCTCATCTGCGATATTTTCGTTGTATTCACTGACGTGCCTTCCTACAGTAAAAGCCTTAACCAAACGAGGGACGTGAAGTGATTAGAGTGGAAATGCTCTCAACGGGCGATGAAGTGCTGCACGGCCAGATTATCGATACCAATGCCGCGTGGCTGGCTGATACCCTGTTTCAGCAGGGCTTGCCAATGACCAGCCGCGCCACCGTCGGCGACAGCCTCTCCGCACTGGTGGAAGCACTGACCGAGCGCAGCCGCATTGCGGATGTGCTGATTGTTAATGGCGGCCTCGGCCCGACCAGCGATGATTTAAGCGCGCAGGCGGCAGCAAACGCCTGTGGCGTACAGCTGGAACTGCAGCCTGCCTGGCTGGAAAAAATCGAGGCTTTTTTTGCCAGCCGTGGACGGCCAATGGCAGCCAGCAATCGCAAGCAGGCGGAGATCCCTGCTGGCAGCGAACTGATTGATAACCCGGTAGGCACCGCCTGCGGCTTTGCCGTCACGCTCAATGATTGCTGGATCTTCTTTACGCCCGGCGTGCCGTCAGAATTTAAAGTGATGGTGGAACAGCAAATTCTGCCGCGCCTGAAAGCGCGCTTTGCACTGCCGGAGCCGCCGCTCTGTTTACGTCTGACTACCTTTGGGCGCGGCGAGAGCGATCTGGCGGCGGAGCTGGAGCCGCTGCCGCTGCCGAAAGGCGTGGTCATGGGCTATCGCTCCTCTGCGCCGATTATCGAAATCAAACTCACCGGCCCGGCCGCGCAGCGGGTAGCAATGGAGCAGGTTTGGCAGCAGGTGCGTCTGCAACTGGCGGAATGCACCTTGTTTGAAGGCACGCAGGGGCTACCGGCGCTGCTGGCGCAGCAGCTAAACGCGCGGCAGCTGACACTCACCGTCAGCGAACGGTTCAGCGCGGGCCTGCTGCTGTGGCAGCTCCTTTCCGGCGGCGTGGCGTGCCGGGCTGGTGAAGTGCTGCCTGACGGAGAAGAGACGCTTTCACAGCTGGCGCAGCGGGCGCAGGCGCGGGCAAAGGCGCAGCAGGCGTCGCTGGCGCTGCTGGTAGGATCGTTGCAGGATGAGCAGCTCGGTTTTGCGCTGCACACGCCGGATGGCACGTATGGTCAGCAGGTGAAGTTTAATAACCAGCGTCACACGGTCAAAACGCGTCAGGAGCTGGTGGCGATGATGGCGATGAATATGCTGCGTCGCTGGCTGCACGGCATGGATGTCTCTACCGGGCATGGCTGGGTTGATGTGGTGGAAACGCTAAAAGCGTAATGGGAAACGCAAAAGCCCAACCGATGGTTGGGCTTGAAGGCAGTAACGCTACAGCTCTATCTCGATATCACCGTTGGCTTTACAACAGCAGGGCAGAATTTCGCCCTGCTGAATAAAGGCCAGCGGCTGACCGGCGTAACTCACTTCCCCTTTAATCAGGCGGGTGCGGCAGGAGCCGCAGTAGCCTTCACGACACTGATATTCCACGCAGATATTATGCGCTTCCAGCGCCGCCAGCAGAGAAGGGTGCTCGTCGGTATATTCAAGCTGCGCACCGGAGATGCACAGCGTGATTCGCTTCCCGGCCATGATTACAGCTGGAAGTCGTCGAAGTCGTTTTCGCCTACTTCGGAGTCGATCTGACCAACCAGGTAGGAGCTGACTTCTACCTCCTGCGGCGCAACCTGCACGTTATCAGAGACCAGCCAGGCGTTAATCCACGGAATCGGGTTTGAACGCGTCTGGAACGGCAGATCCAGACCCACCGCCTGCATACGAATATTGGTGATGTACTCAATATACTGGCAGAGGATATCTTTATTCAGGCCGATCATCGAGCCGTCACGGAACAGATATTCCGCCCACTCTTTTTCCTGCACGGCGGCCAGCTTAAACAGATCGTAGCACTCCTGGCGGCACTCCTGCGCAATCTCAGCCATTTCCGGATCGTCTTCGCCGCTGCGCATCAGGTTCAGCATATGCTGGGTGCCGGTCAGGTGCAGCGCTTCATCGCGGGCGATCAGGCGGATAATTTTCGCATTGCCTTCCATCAGCTCGCGCTCGGCAAAGGCAAAAGAGCAGGCAAAGCTGACATAAAAGCGGATCGCTTCCAGCGCGTTAACGCTCATCAGGCAGAGATAAAGCTGTTTTTTCAGCGCGCGCAGGTTAACGGTTACGGTTTTGCCGTTGACCTGATGGGTGCCTTCGCCCAGCAGATGCCAGTAGCTGGTCATCTCGATCAGATCGTCATAGTAGCCGGAAATATCGCTGGCGCGCTTCAGGATCTGTTCGTTGGTAACGATGTCATCAAACACCAGCGCCGGATCGTTAACGATATTACGAATAATATGCGTGTAGGAGCGTGAGTGAATGGTTTCTGAGAAGGCCCAGGTTTCTACCCAGGTTTCCAGTTCCGGGATCGAAATCAGCGGCAGCAGCGCCACGTTCGGGCTACGGCCCTGGATGGAATCCAGCAGCGTCTGATATTTCAGGTTGCTGATGAAGATATGTTTTTCATGATCCGGCAGCGCCTGGAAATCGATGCGGTCGCGTGATACGTCAACCTCTTCCGGACGCCAGAAGAAGGAGAGCTGCTTTTCAATCAGCTTTTCAAAAATGTCATATTTTTGCTGATCGTAGCGCGCAACGTTGACCGACTGGCCGAAAAACATCGGCTCCAGCAGCTGATCGTTTTTATTCTGAGAAAAAGTGGTGTAAGCCATAGTTGATTCCACATGCTAACGGGACAGGCTGGCCTTGCCGCACAGGGCGAGGCGCTGACAGCCGTTTTGACCGTGCATCGCACGGCCTGCCATGTTGCGGCCACGTCGCCAACGTGGCCAAAAGAAGCGTCATGGCCGGAGAGGTGCCGGCCAGACCCGATTAAATTTTACAGGCGCCGCTTTCACAGCCGTCATCCTGAATGGATGGGGCGATGTCGTCCTGCGCATCTTCCGCACCGTCACGGGTGTTCTGATAGTAAAGCGTTTTGACACCGAACTTATAGGCGGTCAGCAGATCTTTTAACAGCTGCTTCATCGGCACTTTACTGTTGGCAAAGCGTGACGGATCGTAGTTGGTATTGGCAGAAATCGCCTGATCGATAAATTTCTGCATGACGCCGACCAGCTGCAGATAGCCATCATTGTTTGGCATTTCCCACAGCAGTTCATAGCTATCTTTCAGACGCTCGTACTCTGGCACCACCTGACGCAGAATGCCGTCTTTAGAAGCTTTAATGCTGATATGACCGCGCGGCGGCTCGATACCGTTGGTGGCGTTTGAAATCTGCGAAGAGGTTTCAGACGGCATCAGTGCAGACAGCGTGGAGTTACGCAGGCCGTGCGTTTTGATCGACTCACGCAGCGTATCCCAGTCAAGATGCAGCGGCTCGTTGCAGATGGCATCCAGATCTTTCTTATAGGTATCGATCGGCAGAACACCCTGCGCATAGGTGGTTTCATTGAACCACGGGCAGGCGCCCTGTTCTTTTGCCAGCTCGTTAGAGGCTTTCAGCAGGTAATACTGAATGGCTTCAAAGGTCTGATGCGTCAGGTTGTTAGCGCTGCCGTCGGAATAGCGCACGCCATGCTTCGCCAGATAGTAGGCGAAGTTAATCACGCCGATACCCAACGTACGACGACCCATTGCGCCACGCTTCGCGGCCGGAATCGGGTAATCCTGATAGTCAAGCAGGGCGTCCAGCGCGCGCACCGCCAGCGTCGCCAGCTCTTCCAGATCCTCCAGGCTGTTAATGGCGCCCAGGTTGAAGGCCGAAAGCGTACAGAGCGCAATTTCGCCATTCTCGTCATTGACATCCAGCAACGGCTTGGTCGGCAGCGCGATTTCCAGGCACAGGTTGGACTGGCGTACCGGGGCAATCGACGGATCGAACGGACTGTGGGTGTTGCAGTGATCGACGTTCTGAATATAGATACGGCCGGTTGAGGCGCGTTCCTGCATCATCAGCGAGAAGAGATCGACCGCTTTCACGCGTTGCTTGCGGATGCTGTCGTCCTGCTCATATTTAGTGTACAGGCGCTCAAACTCATCCTGATCGGCAAAGAACGCATCATACAGGCCCGGTACGTCAGAAGGGCTGAACAGCGTAATATCCTGACCTTTCAGCAGGCGCTGATACATCAGCTTGTTGATCTGTACGCCGTAGTCCATGTGACGAACGCGGTTGCCTTCCACGCCACGGTTGTTTTTCAGCACCAGCAGGCTTTCTACTTCCAGATGCCACATCGGGTAGAACAGCGTAGCCGCACCGCCGCGCACGCCGCCCTGCGAACAGGATTTCACCGCAGTCTGGAAATGCTTATAGAACGGGATACAACCGGTATGGAACGCCTCGCCGCCGCGAATCGGACTGCCCAACGCGCGAATACGACCCGCATTAATACCGATACCGGCACGCTGGGAAACATATTTCACAATGGCGCTGGAGGTGGCGTTAATGGAATCCAGGCTATCGCCGCACTCGATCAGCACGCAGGAGCTGAACTGACGAGTCGGGGTGCGAACGCCAGACATGATCGGCGTCGGCAATGAAATCTTAAAGGTGGATACCGCGTCATAGAAACGCTTGATGTAATCCAGACGGGTTTCACGCGGATAGTTAGAGAACAGGCAGGCCGCTACCAGAATATAGAGGAACTGGGCGCTCTCATAGATATCGCCGCTGACGCGGTTCTGCACCAGATATTTGCCTTCCAGCTGTTTGACTGCCGCGTAGGAGAAGTTCATATCGCGCCAATGGTCGATAAAGCCGTCCATCTGCTCAAACTCTTCGCGGCTGTAGTCTTCCAGCAGATGACGATCGTATTTGCCCATATCGACCATGCGCACCACCTGGTCGTAGAGCGCTGGCGGCTCAAACTGACCGTAGGCTTTTTTACGCAGGTGGAAAATCGCCAGGCGTGCGGCCATATACTGATAATCTGGCGCGTCACGCGAGATCAGATCGGCGGCGGCTTTGATAACAGTCTCGTGAATATCGGAGGTTTTAATGCCGTCGTAGAACTGGATGTGGGAACGCAGCTCAACCTGAGAAACGGAAACATTTTGCAGGCCTTCCGCAGCCCAGTCGAGAACCCGGTGGATTTTGTCCAGATTGATGCGCTCTTTGCGGCCATCGCGTTTAGTGACGAGCAGACTCTGATTCATGTCGCGTTATACCTGTCCGTGAAAAAATATCCCCCGTTTATACACAGCTTGCTCTTTGTGAGTAACTCTGTGGATAAACACTATATATAGGGGGTGAGGAGTAAATGAACAACAAGATGGTGAGTATTCTAGTAATTAATCGCATCTTAACAAGCCTTGATTTTCGCGTAAAAATCGTGATCGGTGGGTAAGTAATTTCCTAAGTCCACGTTTCATAAGGCGCGCAGCGGATGTCAATCCTTTGAAAAAAAAACGTTAGAATTTGATCGAGCGCCTGGTTCTTGTTCAGCTGGCAAAAATTCCTTTTTTTTTCTGCAAAAAACGTCTACGCGCTGTAGCAAAAACAGTCAAATGCAGAGCAGGCCTGGTCTGCTTTATCTCTGGCGTTTTACGGTTGCCTGAAAAGAGAGAAACCAAATAAAAATTTCAAGTGAAAAGCTGGGCGTTTTTTCAGCATGTGACATATCTCGCTAAATCAAAAATATTTTCTTAACAATACTCATGTTTATCAGCTTTGCCGCCCACTTTTTCCTGTCGTGTTCTTTTCGTAAAAGGCTGATTAAAAATAAAAAAATTCCTTAGCCTCCTTTCTGCCCCTCCTGCCATAAGCGTTACGGCGCTTATGAATAGCTCATTAACGTGATTTTAATGCGGCGTTAATCACATTATTCCGCTCGTTATAAATATATAAAAAAGCACTTCATTTAAAATGAAACAGCGGTTTAATAATATAAAGGCCGACATATCATGATAAGAAAATCAATACCTCTGGGAACCAATAAGAAAATCACGCTGGGTCATCAACTGGCCTACGGCGGCGGAAATCTGCTGGGTAGTGGAGCTTTAGCCATCGCGGGCGCCTGGCTACTCTATTTTTACACCACCTTTTGCGGGCTCTCTTTGCTGGAGGCCTCGTTTATTTTTTCCGTCGCCAGCATTATTGATGCCATCAGTAACCCCATAATGGGCTATCTCACCGATAACTTTGGTAATACCTGGCTCGGTAAGCGGTTTGGCCGTCGGCGCTTTTTTCTGTTAATCGGCGCGCCGCTGATGGTGTTTTATCCGCTGCTGTGGGTTGAAGGCTTTGGCTTTTGGTATTACCTGACCACCTACGTTATTTTTGAGCTGATTTATACCTCCGTCATGGTGCCCTATGAAACGCTGGCTACCGAAATGACGGATGACTTTACCCTGCGCTCCAAGCTCACCGGTTATAAAGCCATCTTTGGTAAGATTGCTAATTTCCTCGCGGCGTTAATTCCGGGCCAGTTTATTCTGCTGTATGGCAAAGAATCGGCGCAGCCGTTTCTTTATACCGGTATTACCTACGGCGCTATTCTGTTTATTGCGGTGGGCCTGCTCTATTGGTTTAGCTGGGAGCGCAAAGACAACGGCATAAAAGAGTTACGCCAGAAGCAGTCTCTCTGGAAAACCCTGAGCGCGCTGGCGCGTGATATGCAGTCCACTTTCTATCTGCGCGTATTTCGCAAACATTTAGGCATGTACCTGTTCGGCTTTGGCGCGGAGTGGCTGTTCGCTTCGGTATTTACCTATTATGTGGTGTTTGTGCTGCTGTACGATCCGGCTATCCTTGCCGGGCTGAACAGCCTGAACGCCATTTTGCAGCTCTGTTCCACGGCGATTTTTATCGCGCTCTGCGTGAAGCGCGGTTTCAGTAAGCCTTATATCTGGGCGCTGAGCATTGTGATTTTCGCTGTCTGCTGCTATTCCCTGCTGCACTTTTTCAACCTGCCGCCGCAAACTGCGACCGTGGCTATCATTGCGATCACCGTTATTTTCGGCCTCGGCACCGGCGGCGTCTATTACATTCCGTGGACGGTGTATACCTTCCTGGCGGATGTCGACGAGGTCTTTACCGGCCGCCGTCGTGAAGGCATTTACGCCGGGGCAATGACCTTCTCCGGTAAAATCATGCGCTCAATTATTGTGTTTGTGATGGGGGCAATCCTTAGCTATTACGGCTTCCAGTCTAAATCTCATACCCAGCCAGAAACGGCGATGCATGCCATTTCCTGGGTCTTCTTCGGCGGTGTGATTGGCCTGGCTCTTATCGCCATTATTTTCAGCCGACAGATGCTGCTCAACCGTAAAACGCATCTGGTGGTGCTGGAAGAGGTGGCGCGCATTAAAGCTGGCGGCGCACAGAGCGATATCAAACCGGAAGTACGGGAAGTTATCGAGGCGCTGGTAGGCTATCCCTATGAGCAGTGCTGGGGCCGTAGCGCTATCTGCCAGAAAATGAAACTGGCCCCGCTGGTCACGGAGAATACGCCGGAGCCGAAACAGGCCCCTCAGGCATAAAAACCCCCACGTTAAATGGCTTTTAAGGCCCATCCTTCGGGTGGGCCAGGATACCTGCGCCTCAAGGAAACAAAATGTACAAAGCTTGTTTATGGTTAGTTATTGCCAGCAATGGCGCGGCCGCAGCTTTGCCGCAAACCGCTTCGCTGGAGTGGCACGCGATTACCTTTGGTCAGTCAACCGACGTTAATTTCGCCACCAATGTTCTGCCGGAAAAGGTGGGCCTGAATCAGGTGAGCTTTGCCGATGGCAGCCGCGCAGGCGCAAAAGGCGAAAGATTGCATTTGCCCGCTATCCTGGAAAGTCGCGGCGGTAAAATTGGCAACAGCCATGATGGATTGACCTTCTATTATACCCGCCTGCCAGCCAGCGCCAACATGCAGCTGGAAGCTGAAATCAGCGTTGACCAGTTCGGACCCGAAAACGGCGCGTTACCGGCGGGTCAGGAGGGGGCAGGACTGCTGGTTCGGGATACGCTCGGCAAAGCACGCCGCGATCCGGTACAGGCTGGTTACGAAGAGTTTCCCGCCGCCGCCAATATGGTGATGAATGCGATCGTTGCTGCCCAAAAGCGTTCGCATCACCAGGTAGAGGCGACGCTCATTTCCCGTAATGGCGTCACCCAGCCGTGGGGCAATACCGGCGTAGAGATCAAACGTCAGTCTTACCAGCCCAGGATCGATCTCAGCCAGACGCCGCGTTTTCGACTGCGTCTGGCACGCACTGATACCGGCTTTAGCGCCGCATGGGCACCAGCAGGCAGTGATAACTGGCAAAGCCAACAGACGGGAGATGCGGAGCGGATAAGGGTACTGGAGCCAGACGCCTATTATGTGGGCTTTTTCGCCTCACGTAACGCCCGCATTACCGTACACAGCGCCAGCCTGACGCTTAGCGAGCATCGGGCCCAGACGCATCAGCCGTTTGTCAGTCCACAACCGCCGGTAAGCGTTGAAATAGCCTCAGCGGCTGTTTCTGCCACCGCGCGCTATCAGTTTCAGCTGCGTAGCAGCGATGACGGGCAGTTAACGGTAAGCAGTAATGGCATTGTGCATCTGCAGGATCGCCCGCTAAAAGCGGGAGAAATGGTGAGCCTGCCGCTGTCGCTTAGTGCCAACGCCACCCGTATCGATTACCGGCTGGAAACCCGGCATGGCGAGGTAGTGCAGGATAATCTGACCGTTACGCGGCAGCACGTTGCGGATGCCAGCCGCCTCTACGCTTCCCCGCAGGGTAACGCGCAGAATGACGGCAGCCAGCAGCACCCGCTTGATGTCGCGACGGCGGCAGCACTGTTATCACCCGGCGGTACGCTATGGCTGGCACCGGGCGACTACCCATTAACGACGCTGGCAGCAGCCAGCAGCGGCAGCAGGGATCAACTTAAAAAGCTCAGGCCGCTGACAGGAAAGGTGGTTTTTCATGGATTAAATCTCCCGGCCAGCTATTGGGATATTGAACATATCGAGGTAACCGACAAGAGTTTCAATATATCCGGCAGCCATAATCAGATCCGTCAGGTTATCGCCCATCATGCGGATGATACCGGGATTTGGGTCGCCTCGCCGCCAGGTGTGGGGAGGGCGTTGTGGGCCAGTCATAACCTGATTGCTCACGCAGAATCCTGGGGAAATCAGGATGCTGGCCGCATCAATGCGGATGGATTTGCGGTAAAAATGCGTGTGGGTGAGGGAAACCGGCTGGTAGCCTGCTTTGCGCATGATAATGCTGATGACGGTTTTGATCTGTTCAACAAGATTGAAGATGGTGCCAACGGCGCGGTCAGCATTGAGCATAGCGTGGCGTTACGCAATACCAATAATGGTTTCAAGCTCGGCGGTGAAGGGATCCCGGTTGCGCATCGCATAACCAACAGCGTAGCGATAGAAAATGGCATGGATGGATTCACCGACAATTTTAATCCTGGCATGCTGGTGGTGAAAAATAATATCGCCGTAGATAACCATCGTTTTAATTTTATCTTCCGCGCCGGACCTTATACGCAACCCGAAAAACAGGGTCAGTTCGCCGGAAATCTGTCACTGCGAAATAATGCAGTGAAATATGCCGATGTGGTAACAGGAAGCATTGAAAAAGATAATGATTTTTTATTAAGCGAAAAATAACGCCTCGAACTTAATAAAATAATAAAAAACCTCTGTATCAATACTGATGGGATCAAGCAATGAATAAACAGACTTTAATGTGCTGCGGATTACTGCTGGCTTCAACACAGACCGCGGCGGTAACTATCGATGTACGTCATGAATGGCTGGATGACAGCAAAGCCCATAAGGATCGCATCGCCGTATCGCATCGCTTTGATAATGGTATTGGCTTTGGCCTGGAAGCAAAGTGGAGGTCGGGAGGCGATAATAAAAACAAAGCCTTTCGCGATATGGTGAGTAACGGCACTGAAAGTACGCTCAACTATCAGTATCGTCCGATCAAAGAGTGGTTTGTACAGCCGGGCTTTACCCTGGAATCTTCGGAAGAAAGGAGTATTTATAAGCCCTTTTTAATGACCGGCTATGCGTTTGCTAACGGTATCTATATTAACGGCCGCTACCGCTATGAATACACCCGTGAGAGCGAGACTGATAAAGAGGATATGAAAACCAACCGCGGTGAAATATGGTTAGGTTACGACTTTACTGACTGGAAAGTGGAATATAACTATATCTACAAACACAGCGATCAGATCCGTTTTAATAATAAAAAATGGGACTACGAGCAAAACATAAAGGCATTATGGAAATTTAATAAAAGCTGGGCGCCTTATATTGAGGTCGGTGATATCAGCGTGCGTAAAACCACCGATGAACGCCAGACGCGACTGCGTATTGGTCTGCAATATAAGTTCTGATGCAGCGAGAAACCGTGAAAGCGCCGCCGGGCAACCCGACGGCGTATGCTTAACCCAGTCGAGCTTTGATCTTCGCGATCATCGCCGCCGTGGAGATGCCATAGCGATCGTGCAGCGTTGGCAGGGCACCGGCATCCAGAAACGCATCGGGCAGGTTGATGGTATCGAAGTCCGCATAGACGCCTTTACGCAGCAGCAATGAGGCGACCGCTTCGCTGAGCCCGCCGACGGCGCTGTGGTTTTCGGCGGTCATCACCAGGCGTCCTGGTTTAGCCGCCTGTGCCAGGATCGTTTCTTCATCCAGCGGCTTGATGGTCGGCGAATGCAGCACTGCCACGCTGATATTCTCTTTGCGCAGTTGCTCCGCTACCGCCAGCGCGCGCATCGTCATAATGCCGGAGGTGATCAGCAATACATCGCGACCCTCTTCCAGCAGCCTGGCTTTGCCTATTTCAAACTGATAATCATATTTATCCAACACTACCGGCACCTTACCGCGCAGCAGCCGCAGATAAACCGGCCCATTATGCGCAGCCATTGCTGGCACCGCCTGCTCTATGTCCAGCGCATCGCAGGGATCAATGATGGTCATGCCGGGCACGCCGCGCATAATCGCCATATCTTCGGTGGCCTGATGGCTGGGGCCGTAGCCGGTGGTCAGGCCAGGCAGGGCAGCGGCGATTTTGACATTAAGATGCTCTTCGGCAATCACCTGATGAATAAAATCGTAGGCGCGACGCGTCGCAAAGACCGCATAAGTCGTAACGAACGGCACAAAGCCCTCTTTCGCCATGCCACCCGCAGCGCCCATCAATAGCTGCTCGGCCATGCCCATTTGAAAGAAGCGTGTCGGAAAGGCCTGAGCGAAAATATGCAAATCAGTATATTTCGCCAGGTCCGCTGTCATTCCAACGATATCCTGACGCTGGCGCGCCAGTTCGACCAGCGCGTGACCAAAAGGCGCTGAACGGGTTTCCTGGCCTTCATCCGCGATAGAGGCGATCATCGCAGAGGTGGTCAAACGGGGTTTGGTTGACGTTTGCGACATTATGCGACTCCTTGTGGTTGCGTATCTAATATGGCCAGCGCTTTTTGCCATTCGTCAGCATCAACGCGGATAAAGTGATTTTTGTCGCGTGCCTCAAGGAAAGGCACGCCTTTGCCCATCAGGGTGTCGCAGATAATGACGCGTGGCACGGCTTCAGAATGATTTTTTGCGTTATCAAATGCGGTGATGACCTGTTTCAGATCGTTGCCATCTACGCGTTGTACATACCAGCCGAAAGATGCCCATTTATCCTGCAGCGGCTCAAAACCGAGGATTTTTTGTGAGTTGCCGTCCGCCTGCTGACGATTGACATCAATCACGTTAATCAGATTAGAGAGCTGATAATGCGCTGCGGACATCGCCGCTTCCCAGGTCGAACCTTCATCCAGTTCGCCATCGGACATGGAATTGATGACCAGAGCAGGATTCTGTTTCTGTTTCAGGCCCAGCGCCATGCCAACGGCAATGCTTAATCCCTGTCCCAACGAGCCGCCGGAGATCTCCATGCCGGGCGTATAGGTCGCCATGCCGGACATCGGCAGACGGCTGTCGTCCGAGCCATAGGTTTCCAGCTCGCTTTCAGGGATGATGCCTGCTTCGATCAGCGCGGCGTAATAGGCGATGGCGTAATGTCCGTGCGAGAGCAGAAAGCGATCGCGGCCTTCCCACTCAGGCTCCTGAGGTCGAATATTCATGGTGTGACAGAAAGCGGTTGCCAGTACGTCTGCAATGCCCAGCGCCTGGCCAATATAGCCCTGACCCTGTACTTCACCCATGCGCAGGGCATAGCGGCGAATACGCCACGCCGCCGCAGCAACTTTTTGTAGTTCAGTTTGTGACATAGTGAATTCCCCTGCGGTGTATTAATGGATCAGCATTCCGCCGTTCACGTCGAGCGTGATACCGGTGGAGTAAGCGGAAAGGGGACTGGCGAGGAACAGCGCTGCGCCAGCGATATCTGCCGCTTCGCCAAGGCGGTTCAGAGGAATACCAGCCAGAATTGACTGGCGCATCTCATCGGAAAGTTTACCAGCGGTGATATCGGTTTGGATCAGGCCGGGCGTGATGGCGTTAACGCGAATATTATCCGGCCCCAGTTCGCGCGCCATTGCTTTCATCAGCCCCAGCACGCCCGCTTTAGCGGCGCTATAGTGCGGCCCACCGAAAATACCGCCACCGCGCTGAGCGGAAACGGAAGAGATACACACAATGCTGCCTGATTGCTGGCTACGCATAGTGGGGATCACCGCCTGCGACATCAGCAGCGTACCGCGCAGGCTGACGTCCAGCACCGCGTCGTAGTTCTCGCGCTTGATATCCATTAACTTAATCGGCTGCGTGATCCCGGCGTTATTGACCAGTATGTCAATACGGCCATAAGCGCCCAGCACCTGCTCAATTGCCGCGTTAACCTGCTGCTCGCAGGCAACGTTGGCGGCAAGGCCAAGATGACCAGCACCCAACTGCCGGGCTGCCGTTGCGCTGGCTTCAGCGTCGAGATCGATAATCACCACTTTTGCGCCCTGGCTGGCAAAAAGTTTGGCGGTGGCAAAACCCAGACCGCGTACCGAGGCCGCGCCGGTAATCACGGCGACTTTATCTTGTAATAACATAATTAACTCCATTCAGAAGCGTAATAACGCGTGAGTTATTCCGGCTCATCCAGCAGGCAAATAAGCACCAGCCCTATCGCCGCACAGATACCGAAATAAGTGAATACCGCATTGAAGCTGCCGGTTTTATCCAGTAAAAATCCGGCCACCATAGGAGAAACAAAACCGCCTAAATTACCGCCGCTGTTAATAATGGAGGCGGCGATGGGGTAAGTTTTACTGTCGGCAACCGCCATGCCGTAGGCGGTAAACGCAGGCCAGCCGATATTAAGGCACAGCCCGACAAAAAACAGGCCGAGGCAAATAGTGAAGGTATCACCGGAAATACGCAGCATCACCAGCATCATAATAACGGTGGTAATAGCGGTGAACATCATGGTGGGTTTACGGCGTTTTCCCAGTAGTTTGTCAGAAATATATCCGCCGCCGATGGCACCAATTAATCCGCCCAGGCAGGGCATGGTGGCGACAAAACCCATATTTAGGAAGGTAAAGCCTTTTTCCTGTACTAAGTAGAGCGGTATCCAGGTCAGTAACCCATAAAGCACGCTGACCATCATAAAATAAGCGAGGAAATCACCGATGATATTTTTAGATTTGAACAGATCTTTAGCGCGGCTAATCGGCTCCAGTTTTTTTACCCGAATAAGGCGATCGAGTAAGGCGAATTTAGGATGCATAACTAAGTTCGTTCGCGCCTGATTACCTTGTTGGTTATCCGCATGGATAATATCCAGCTCGCCCTGTGAAACAAAACGGCTCTCTTCCGGTCGGGTTTTCACCAGCAGATACCAGGCAACAGCGACAAACATACCAGGAATAGCGAAAGAGAAAAATACCCAGCGCCAGCCGTAATCGAGCGCAATCCAGACTGCCAGTGGCGGCACAATAATCGGCGCAAACATCGTGGCGGCAATAAACACGCCGGTAGCCGTAGCCTTCTCTTTGGCGGGAAACCAGTTATTAATGGTAGAGGCGAGGCCAACCGGACAGGGGCCTTCGCTCAGGCCCAGGCCCAGCCGGATCCATTTTAATGCCAATACCGATGAAGCGGTGCCCATCAGCCAGGTAAAAAATGAAAAGCCAAAAATTGATAGCGCTACGACGCCGCGAATGCCTTTTTTCGCCATAAAGAAACCGGCGGGAATCTGGCTTATGGCGTAACCCAGGAAAAACATACTGGCGATTGCGCCAGCCTCGAAATTATTAATGTGGAATTCTTCGATAATAAAAGGCAGCACTGCGCCAATATTGGTTCTGTCTGCATAATTAACGGCATAGACAATAAATATCAGCGCAAGCACAATAAAGCGGTAACGTGTCTGCCGACTTTGCGTCAACGGCACAGCGTCTGTTTTTAACATAGGGTAGCCTCTTAAATAAATGGCGTCGGAAATAGTTTTAAATGCATTTTTTATAGAGCTCGATTAAATAAGATAGGTTGACTATATGCATTAAAAATTAAATGGGAAGTTAAAAAACTTCATTTGTGGATGAGAAAAATTTGATTCGTGAGAGAAGTCATAAAGGAACATCGAATTTTTAGCAGAGAATTCCTGAGGTAAGTCAACAGTAAAAATAGATAATTGCAAACGTTGTCACATTTGTCAGCCAGAAAAAACAACGGGGTCAGTGAGTAAAATGGGGTCTGTTTATTGTTTAACGAGTCGTTGCACGATAAAATTTCCCATTGCGCAAATGATGATCTTCAGGAGCATAACGTGACCGTCAGCAAAAAGAATATTCTGCCGTTACCTTCATTAAAGAATATCCTGGCTTTTATTGAGGTCGCCAATACCGGGAGCCTGAATAGCGCAGCAGAAAATTTAAACGTTACCGCCTCTGCTGTCAGCCATCAGATCGCCGCGCTGGAAAGTTTTTTAGGCAAGAAGTTGTTTACCCGCAACGGCAAAGGCGTGGTGTTGACGCTCACGGGAGAGGTCTATTTGAAAGAGATTGCCGGGCCGCTGACCCTTATCGGGCGGGCCACGGAAAAGGCCATTCATGATATTCATCATGAGCACCTGCGGGTTCACTCTTCGCCCAGCTTTGGGCTGCTCTGGCTGATGAAGCGTCTGGACAAGTTCAGGCAGGCGCATCCTGATATTCAGCTCAACTTGACCTGTTCCTATGAAAACCTGCAGTTTGCGCGCGATAACCTGGATATTGATATTCGTCACGGGCTGGCCGAATGGCCAACGCTTAATGTCAAAACCATTAAAAATGAAAAAATGGTGGTGTTGGCCTCGCCGGAATATCTGGCACGTCATCCGATAACGCACCCCGAACAGCTGGTTGTTAACGAGTTAATTAATTCGGAAATCACCTTAATTGGCTGGGACGTCTGGTTTTCATGGCATGGCGTAGAATATAAAAATAAAAATTTTGTCTTTAGCTTCGACCGCTCCTATATGAGTTTTGAAGCGGCCTGCATGAATATGGGGTTTATTCTGGAGAGCGATCTGCTGGCGCAGGAATATATTCAGGCGGGGAAGCTGAAACCGGTATTTAACGACAGCTTCGCCATGCCGGTAAGTGCGCATCATTTAGTGTTCCCGCACGCCAGTGAAAAAAAGGAAAAAATGCAACGTTTTCTGGGCTGGCTGGAGCATGAGCTGCAGGCCAGCGGTTTTCACCTGTAGCCGCGCGGGCGGCTAACCGGGCGCGGGGGAGCGCCCGGTTACGCTGGCCTGTGTCTCCGGCCAAATGGCCGATCAGTTCTCGCCGTGGCGCGTATGCAGCATGTAATTGACGTCAACGCCAGGGGCAAGACGGAAGCTGTCACGCAGCGGATTATAGTGCAGGCCGATAATGTGTTTTTCGCGCAGTGGGGTTTCATCTACCCAGTGCAGCAGCTCCGCCGGGCGAATAAATTTCTTCGCATCATGCGTGCCGCGCGGCACCATGCGCAGCACATACTCCGCGCCAACCACCGCCATCAGCCAGGATTTTGCATTGCGGTTAATGGTAGAGAAAAATACGTCGCCGCCCGGTTTGACCAGCTGAGCGCAGGCCAGCACCACCGAGCGCGGATCTGGCACATGCTCCAGCATCTCCATGCAGGTAACCACATCATAGTTGCCAGCATACTGGTCTGCGTGATCTTCCACCGTCTGCTGTATGTAATCGACCTTTACGCCGCTCTCCAGCGCATGCAGACGCGCAACTTCCAGCGGCTCCGCACCCATATCCAGGCCGGTCACCTGCGCACCTTCACGCGCCATGCTTTCAGCGAGAATACCGCCGCCGCAGCCCACATCCAGCACTTTTTTGCCGAACAGGCCGCCCGCGTGCTGGGCAATATAGCCAAGGCGCAGCGGATTAATGCGGTGCAGTGGCTTAAATTCACCCTCCAGATCCCACCAGCGTGATGCCACCGCTTCAAATTTGGCGATTTCAGCCTGATCCACATTGTTCATCTGCGCTCTCGCATTCATCTTTTTCTACTCCTGACAAAGTTTCCCGGAGTATACATCTTCTCGCAGCAATCAGCACGGCACGCCAAAGGGGAAAGCGCGCTTAAAACGCTGCTTTCCGTTCACCGACAGGTTGCAATGTGATATACTTTCGCACCTTTAAATCCGGGATAAATGTAGAGGGATAGCGGCTCCATGAGCGACCTTGCCAGAGAAATCACACCGGTTAATATCGAAGAAGAACTGAAGAGCTCTTACCTCGATTACGCCATGTCGGTCATCGTTGGCCGTGCATTACCAGATGTTCGCGATGGCCTGAAACCTGTCCATCGCCGCGTGCTTTTTGCCATGAGCGTGCTGGGGAACGACTGGAACAAACCTTACAAAAAATCTGCCCGTGTCGTTGGCGACGTCATCGGTAAATATCACCCGCACGGCGACTCTGCCGTTTATGACACCATTGTGCGTATGGCACAGCCGTTTTCGCTGCGTTATATGCTGGTGGATGGGCAGGGCAACTTCGGTTCCATTGACGGCGACTCCGCCGCAGCGATGCGTTACACCGAAGTGCGCATGTCAAAAATCGCCCACGAACTGTTGGCGGATCTGGATAAAGAGACCGTGGATTTTGTGCCGAACTACGACGGCACTGAACAGATTCCGGAAGTGTTGCCCACCAAAGTACCTAACCTGCTGGTCAACGGGTCTTCCGGTATCGCGGTTGGTATGGCGACTAACATTCCGCCGCACAACCTTACCGAAGTGATTAACGGCTGTCTGGCCTACATCGACGATGAAAATATCAGCGTCGAAGGGCTGATGGAGCATATCCCGGGACCGGATTTCCCTACTGCCGCCATCATCAACGGTCGTCGCGGTATCGAAGAAGCCTATCGCACGGGTCGCGGCAAAATCTATATCCGCGCCCGTGGTGAGGTGGAAACCGATGCCAAAACCGGACGTGAAACCATCGTGATTCACGAAATTCCCTATCAGGTCAACAAAGCGCGCCTGATCGAGAAAATCGCTGAACTGGTGAAAGACAAGCGTATCGAAGGCATCAGCGCGCTGCGTGACGAGTCTGACAAAGACGGTATGCGTATCGTGGTTGAGGTGAAGCGCGATGCGGTAGCGGAAGTGGTGTTGAATAACCTCTATTCGCTGACGCAGCTGCAGGTCTCTTTTGGCATCAATATGGTGGCGCTGCATCAGGGCCAGCCGAAAATTATGGCGCTGAAGGATATTCTTCAGGCTTTCGTGCGTCATCGCCGTGAAGTCGTCACGCGCCGTACCATTTTCGAACTGCGTAAGGCTCGCGACCGCGCGCATATCCTTGAAGGTCTGGCGATTGCGCTGGCGAATATCGATCCGATTATTGAGCTTATCCGCCGTGCGCCAACGCCGGCCGAAGCGAAAGCCGGGTTGATTGCGCAGGCGTGGGAGCTGGGTCATGTTTCCGCCATGCTGGAGCGTGCGGGCGATAATGCTGCACGTCCGGAGTGGCTGGAAGAGCAGTTTGGTATTCGCGATGGTCGCTACTATCTGACCGAGCAGCAGGCGCAGGCTATTCTGGATTTACGTCTGCAGAAGCTGACCGGTCTGGAACATGAGAAGCTGCTGGACGAATACAAAGAGCTGCTGGAACAGATTGCCGAGCTGATCCACATTCTGGAAAGCGCCGATCGCCTGATGGAAGTGATCCGTGAAGAGCTGGAAGCCATTCGCGATCAGTTTGGTGACCAGCGTCGTACCGAAATCACCGCGAACAGCGCCGATATTAATATCGAAGATCTGATCAATCAGGAAGATGTCGTGGTTACCCTGTCACATCAGGGCTACGTGAAGTATCAGCCGCTTTCCGATTACGAAGCACAGCGTCGCGGCGGCAAAGGTAAATCGGCAGCACGTATCAAGGAAGAGGACTTTATCGATCGCCTGCTGGTGGCGAATACCCACGATACCATTCTCTGCT
This sequence comes from Pantoea sp. FN0307, assembly GCF_050113815.1. Lineage (NCBI taxonomy): Bacteria > Pseudomonadati > Pseudomonadota > Gammaproteobacteria > Enterobacterales > Erwiniaceae > Pantoea > Pantoea sp. FN0307. Next base: position 464,066 of record NZ_JBNJSO010000001.1, read on the forward strand.
TCTCCAGCCGTGGCCGACTCTACTGGATGAAAGTCTATCAGCTGCCGGAAGCGAGCCGTGGCGCACGTGGACGTCCTATCGTCAACCTGCTGCCGCTGGAAGCCAACGAGCGTATTACCGCCATTCTGCCGGTGCGTGAATACACCGAAGGCACCAATATCTTTATGGCGACCGCCAGCGGCACCGTGAAGAAAACCTCGCTGACCGAGTTCAGCCGTCCGCGCAGCGCCGGTATTATCGCCGTCAACCTGCGTGAAGATGATGAGCTGATCGGCGTGGCGCTGACCGATGGCAGCAACGAAGCGATGCTGTTCTCTGCCGCCGGTAAAGTGGTGCGCTTCTCCGAGCAGGCCGTGCGCGCCATGGGCCGTACCGCTTCCGGCGTCCGCGGCATCAAGCTGGCGGAAGGGGATCGCGTGGTCTCGCTGATTGTGCCGCGTGAAGAGGGCGCAATTCTGACGGTAACGCAGAACGGCTACGGTAAACGCACCGCAAACAGCGAATACCCGACCAAATCGCGTGCGACGCAGGGCGTTATCTCGATCAAAGTCACCGATCGCAACGGGCCGGTTATCGGCGCGGTGCAGGTCGAAGACAGCGATCAGATCATGATGATCACCGATGCCGGAACCCTGGTGCGCACCCGCGTATCGGAAGTCAGCATTGTTGGTCGTAACACCCAGGGCGTGATCCTGATCCGTACCGCAGCGGATGAAAACGTGGTTGGCCTGCAGCGCGTTGCTGAGCCAGTGGAAGAAGAAGAGCTGGATGCCATCGATGGCAGCGTCGCTGAAGGGGAGGACGATATCGCCCCGGAAGTAGAAAATGATGATGATATTCCGGACGGCGAAGAAGAGTAATCGCCCGCTTGCTGTTTTGTCGTAGTGGGTTAATCCATCACGCGATAAAAATTATCACAGCAAGCGCTACATATAACGGGCCAGGCAGCTGCTGGCCCGTTTTTTTCGCCTTCAATCCTGGCCGGATACGGCTCAAAGACGTAAAAGTTTTCAGGCAATCTTTCTGAAATAGTCAGGCAGCCGGACTCACACTATTGGCGGAGACGCTGCAAGAGCTGGGTGCGTTCGCCACGTAAAAATATGAGAGGAAGAGGCGAGAAGTGCCGTTGGTTATGAGATCGGCACCGCCCTGTAAGCGAGCCTGAGGCGGCCAGTAAATCGGTGAATCAGGTTGCGATTGCCGGTTATGCGATGGCGATACGCGATGAGAGAGGATATTTAGTCTGAACAGCGAGGCGGAATGCGGCTAACGTCTGGCTTTTTTCGCCATCTGCCGCTACTGTAGCGGGATCAAAAAATTTTAATTATTGTCGGCGGTTGCGCCGGGGCTTTCCCTTGAAATATCTCGTTTCGTTTCGCACAACGCTAAGGATTTCCCGCTACCTGTTTCGCGCGCTGGCGCTGATGCTCTGGTCGCTGGGGGCGCTGTTAACGGCGTTCTACGTTATCAGCATTTTGCATGAGCAAGAAGCGCAGGTGCGTCAGGAGTTTACGCTTAACTATGACCAGGCGCAGTGGTACGTGCGTCACTCCGCTGATATTACTCGCCAGCTAAAATATATTGCCGAGAACCGACTGAACAACAGCGCCAACGGCACAGACGTGCTGAACGGCGTTTTTCCTGGCAAAGTCACGCTGCCGCAGTTTTCTCCGCTGGTCGCCAATTCAAACTGTTCCGCCATGAGCAACACCTGGCGCAGCTCGCTGGAATCACTCAGCTATTTTCTGAACTACTGGAAAACTAATTTCGCCTCCGCCTATGAGCTGAACCGGGTGTTTTTTATCGGCGGCGAAGGGCTGTGTATGGCCGATTTTGGTATCGGCAACGGTTCGGTGGATCGCGAGCGCACGGTAAAAACCCTGAACGAGCGCATTTTGCGCTATCGCAACAGCAGCACGGACGAGCGCAAAAGCAGCCTCTATTGGGTAAGCAATAACGGGCAGCCTGGCGTCGGCTATTTCTATATGATTACGCCCATTTATATCGCCAACAAGCTGGAGGCGCTGCTGGGCATTGAGCAAAATATCCGTCTGGATGATTTTGTCACGCCGGGCAGCCTGCCGGTCACCGCCACGCTGGTGAATGAGGCCAATCAGCCGGTGCTCTCCTCCAACCGGGGACGCGTCGCGTTCTCGCTTGATGAGGTGCCTGATAAGAAAGCCTGGTTTGGCTACGTTGATAACTATAAACAGCTGGTGCTGAAGAAGACTCTGCATCCTTCTAATTTAAGCATTATCTATTCAGTGCCGACCGATGTGCTGGTGGATCGGCTTAAGCTGTTAATGATTAATGCCATCCTGTTGAATTTGATCAGCGCGGTTATTCTCTTTACCCTGGCCTGGCTGTTTGAACGCCGGATGTTCCTGCCGGCAGAGGAAAATGCGCACCGGCTGGAAGAGCATGAGCAGTTTAACCGGAAAATTGTGGCTTCTGCGCCGGTTGGCATCTGTATTCTGCGCACCCGTGATGGCACCAATATTCTGAGTAATGAGCTGGCACATAACTATCTCACCATGCTGACGCAGGAAGATCGCCAGAAGCTAACGGAAATCATCAGCGGCCAGCAGGTTAACTTTGTCGATCTGCTCACCGGCAGCAATACCAATCTGCAGATCAGTTTCGTGCATTCACGCTATCGTAATGAAAACGTAGCGATTTGCGTGCTGGTGGACGTTAGCGCGCGCGTGAAAATGGAAGAGTCGCTGCAGGAGATGGCGCAGGCGGCCGAGCAGGCCAGTCAGTCTAAATCAATGTTCCTGGCAACCGTCAGCCATGAGCTGCGTACGCCGCTGTATGGGATTATCGGCAATCTGGATCTGCTGCAAACCAAACAGCTGCCGAAAGGGGTGGATTCGCTGGTGACAGCGATGAACAACTCCTCCAGCCTGCTGCTGAAAATCATTAGCGACATCCTCGACTTCTCTAAAATTGAGTCGGAACAGCTGCAAATCGAGCCGCGTCCTTTTGCGCCACGTGAGATCATTACGCATATCACCGCCAACTATTTATCGTTGGTGGTGAAAAAGCGTCTGACGCTTTACTGCTTTATTGAATATGACGTGCCGGTTGCGCTGGATGGCGATCCGATGCGCCTGCAGCAGGTGATTTCCAACCTGCTCAACAACGCCATTAAATTTACCCATACCGGCTGCATTATTCTCCATGCCTATGTTCGCGAGGGTTACCTGGCGGTGCGCGTACGTGATACCGGTGTCGGCATCGCCAACAAAGAGATCACCCGGCTGTTCGATCCGTTCTTTCAGGTGGGAACCGGGGTGCAGCGTAATTTTCAGGGAACCGGCCTTGGGCTGGCAATCTGTGAAAAGCTGATCAATATGATGGATGGCGACATTGAAGTGGAATCTGAACCGGGCATGGGCAGTCAGTTTATTGTGCGTATCCCGCTCTACAACAGTCAGGTGATGGCGCCGGTGTTGCATGAAGGTCTGGAAGATAAGCAGATCTGGCTGGCGCTGCGTAACGATGCCCTGGCTGCCTTTATGACGCGGCTGTTGCAGGCGCACGGGATTCAGGTGAAGCGCCTTAACGACCAGCAATGGCGGGCGGATGATGTGATTATTACTGATTACGACTTCCAGCCAGAACAGCCGGTGCGCGCGATCATCCTGTTTGACGGCGCGCACATTGACGTGCCGTATGAGGTCAAACCCGGACGCTGGATCCACAGCACCGCGATGCCGCATGAACTGCCAGCGTTGCTGGGCAAAATTTACAGCGTGCTGGTTGAAGTGCCGGATGGTCTGGCATCGTTGCCGGTGCCGGAGCAGCCAGGCGTGGATAATCACGATATCCTGATTCTGGTGGTGGACGACCATCCTATCAACCGTATGCTGCTTTCCGATCAGCTTAGTTCGCTGGGCTATCGGGTGAAAACGGCGCAGGACGGCGTGGATGCGCTTAATGTGATTAGCCGCAGCGAAATCGATATTGTGCTGACCGACGTCAATATGCCGAATATGGATGGTTATCGTCTGACGCAGCGCTTACGCCAGCTGGGACAAACGTTCCCGATTATTGGCGTTACCGCCAACGCGCTGGCGGAAGAGAAGCAGCGCTGTATGGAGGCGGGCATGGATAACTGTTTATCGAAGCCAGTTACGCTCGATACGTTAAAAACCTCGCTGGCGATTTATGCCGAGCGCGTCAGAAAAGTGCGCGGCGTATAGGTCGTGAGGCATTCGCAATGTAAAAATGACGGAATGGATTCACTTGCTGATTTGCGCCATGTACGAATCGTTGGCCCTGGTAACGCAGCCAATAAACAGGAAACGCTGTTGATGTTTACCATGACGGTAGCAGAGCTTCATTCATAACGCGTCTTCCGTGACGCGTTATGGCGGCTTACTCTTTGTCCATCGGGGCGGTAGTGCTGACCGAAGAGAGATAGTTCAGCAGCGCAATATCGTTATCAACGCCCAGTTTCATCATTGCTGATTTTTTCTGGCTGCTGATGGTTTTGATACTGCGGTTCAGCTTCTTGGCGATCTCGGTCACCAGGAAGCCTTCAGCGAACAGGCGCAATACTTCACTCTCTTTCGGCGACAGGCGTTTGTCACCGTAGCCGCCGGCGCTGATTTTCTCCAGCAGCTTGGCCACGCTTTCCGGGGTATATTTCTTCCCTTTCTGCAGTGCTGCCAGCGCTTTCGGCAGGTCGGTCGGCGCACCCTGTTTCAGTACGATGCCTTCGATATCCAGGTCCAGCACGGCGCTGAGAATTGCCGGGTTATTGTTCATGGTCAGAACAATAATCGACAGATCCGGATAGTGACGTTTGATATATTTGATCAGCGTAATGCCGTCGCCATATTTTTCGCCAGGCATGGAGAGATCGGTGATCAGGACGTTGGCGTCCAGTTTGGAAAGGCTGTTAATCAATGCTGTCGAGTCTTCAAACTCACCAACTACGTTGACCCATTCAATCTGTTCAAGAGATTTACGAATGCCAAACAGAACAATTGGATGGTCATCGGCAATAATTACGTTCAAATTATTCATCTTATTGGTTACCTTGCTGCAGCAGTTGATTGACGTAAGCGTCAATGTCACTGGTGGTATTTTTGATGTTTAAATCGTCACTCGCTTTAATGTGCTGTTCCAGCTGTTCACAAAGCTCCTTGCCGGGTACCAGATTAAGCATGGCAAATACCCCTTTCAGGCGATGCGCTGTCTGAGCAAGCGTCGCGTAATCCCTGTTCGACGCCTCAGTATACAGTCTCTGTACATCTTCCGGTACTGTCTCGACAAATAGCTGGTAGTACCCCCCGCTGATAAGCGGAACGGCTTCCTCTTCTTCATCTTCTCCGGCAGGCGACATATCCTGAGATAGCTGTTTCTCAATTAGCTGTAACAGCGCATCCTGCAACGCGCTACTCAGGTTAAAGTTAACCCGATACTGCTGTTCATTCAGGACGGTAAAGCCCAGTTCATTATCCGTCAGCAACAACGACCAGCCGGAAAGCCGCGCCGGATCGTCAGTGATCAGGATATCGTGCGTTTGGCCGGCAAAACGTTCATCCGGCGTAATGCACTTCGCACCCCAGTTTTCTAACTGATGGGTGACGATTTTGCGAATGTCATCGACTGCGATGTCGATAAGCATAATGACATCTTCCAGCAGCTTCTCTTCCTGCTGCTGTTGATGTTCCGGCGGCACATGCAACAAAATGCTGTAGCGCGTGCCGATATCTGGCCGGGCCAGAATCTCCAGATGACCGCCCATCTGTTTGCACAGCTGACGGCACAGGAAAAAGGCGAGGCCGGAAGCCTGCCCAAAACGATCCTCAGTGGTTTCACCAAGGAACGGGAAATCATTATTGCCCAGTTCATCGCGCGTCAGACCCGCGCCGGTATCCACAATCTGAATATTCAAACGATCGGGACGATCGGCAGGGGACTCGACCTCCAGCGTTATCTTGCCCCAGCTGGTGGTGGTAAGCGAATAGTGAAGCAGAGTGGCCAGCACCTTATAAATAGCGCGACTATCGCCAAAGCGCATCTCATCGCTGTTAAGGTGGTTGCGTACCAGCAGCGTCAATCCTTTACGGCGTGACAGCGGCAGCAGTTCCAGCGTCAGTTCATCCAGCAGAGATTGCAGATTAAATGAGGCAGCATCCGGAGCCCAGTCATGGGTTTCCAGTCGGTTCAGCAGCACAATATCATCCACCAGACGGGCCAGCGCCTGGCTATTTTCCAGCGCGTCGTGCGCATGGTCATCGTCGCTGGTTTCGCTGAGCGTTTGCAACTGAGCCACAACCTGCTGCAGCGGACGATGCAGCGCATGTCCAAGATTCTGCATCAGCTGTTGACGCAGTTGATGATTACGATCCAGCACCTGCTGCGCCTTCTGCAATTTTTTATTCACCAGCAGCTCGCGATCCTGATCGCGCATCAGAAACAGCTGCGTATGTGGCGAATGATGGCTGCGGGCATGGCGAATCTCATACACTTCGTTATTAACCGTCGCCTGCAGCACGCCCTGATGCTGATCGGACATATTAACGATCTTCTGCAGGTTTAGATGCGGCAGCAGGTGTTCGGCGATTTTGTTGCTGATAATGGTGCGATTGCTGGCGAAGTCATAAACCAGCAGGCCAACCGGCAGGCTGCTGACGATCTCCTCGTTAAGCATACGCAGCGCATCCAGCTCGGCGCTCTGATTTTCTCCCGGACGCAGCGACTGTTGGCGTAGCAAAAATAAGCCGGCCAGCGACATTAACAGCAACAGCAGGTTGGCCATCAGCGGCCACATCAAATTGCGCAGCGTATCTAAAGCAAGCGTACTCAGCGGGATGCGATAAATCAGCTGCTGCGGCGTGCTGGGCAGCGAAGCTGCAATCTCTATGTTGGGATTATTGAGCGTGATGCGGGTATTTTGTAACTCATCTTCGTTATCCGTGCTGCTGCTCAGAACGACATCCTGCTTAAGCTGGAAATTTTCCAGCGGCATATTATGCGGGATAAGATCGTTAATCGGCATATCGAACGCAACCACGGTAGCCAGATGGCCGGGCTGATTAAAGGTAGTGCGCACGGTAAAATAGTGATCGTTTTGCCAGGCGAAACGGCGCAGCGGCGAGAAGCTTTCGCGCTCATCCAGCGCGTTAGCCTGCTGCAGCATCTCTGCACGCCGCGCATCAACGATATTGCTGATTGCGCTCTCTTTATAGCGCGTCGCCATATCTTTCAGCGGCAGGGTAGAGATCAAAATCAGGCTATTATCCTGCCCATTAAGAAAATACATCGACCAGGTGCTGTTTTCCGCACCCCAAAGGGTATCCAGGTAATTAGACATGCGCAGCGTCATATCCAGCGTGCTGCTGTCGTGCGAGCCGAAGATCAGCGCCTCGGTTTTACGCCGCATCTTTTCCAGATAGTAGACGTCAGGACGCAGCCGGGTTTCCTGCAGGCTGGCAGAGGGAGTACTTCCGGCCGCGCTGGCCGCCAGGTTCTCATAAATCTGCCAGGTCGCAAAGCGATAGGTATCGATGCGTTTTTGCACCGAGCGGGTAATATCCGCCATGGCATAGCGTTTTTCCAGCAGCCAGGTATTAACCGCGTTATGGACCATAAAGCCCAGCGCCAGCAACAGCAGCAGAATAAACATCACGAAAAAACGCGTAACGTTGCTGGAAGATAAAGGAAACTTGTACATCATGATGAAAGGGGGTACCTGACCATTTAACGTGTTACCAGCCGTGCGCTGGCAGCAACTGCCACCAAAAGAACCACGATGGCAGCAAACGCGGTCACCAGGCCAAAGCCGTGAGCCACAAAACCGATTAACGCCGGACCTGCCAGAATACCGGCATAACCGATGGTTGTCATGGCGGAAACCGCCATATTTACCGGCATCACAGTTTGACGCCCGGCGGCGCTGAACAGGATCGGTACCGTATTAGCCGCGCCAAAGCCAATCAGTAAAAACGACAGCAGCGCAATTGTCACGTTATCAACGCTAATCAGCAGCAGCACGCCCAGCGCGGCGCAAAGACAGCCGCCCGCCAGTACCAGACGATTACTGAAGCGGTTAACGATCCGGTCGCCGGTCAAACGACCAATACTCATGGCGATGGAAAAGACCGCGTAGCCCAGCCCGGCCTGTGCGGCGGGCATTTTGCGTTCCTGCGTCAGCAGCAGGGCGCTCCAGTCCAGCACTGCGCCTTCGGTAAGAAACAGAATAAAACAGAGCACACCGAGGAACAGCACCCAGCCGCGCGGCACCACAAACAAGGGGGTATCCTGCTGATGCATCCGTTCCGTCAGCATCCCGCGCTGGCTGGCCAGCAGTAGCAGAAGCAGCAACAGCAGCATCGCCAGCACCGCCTGTAGCGGCGACAATCCCAGCCACAGCAGCGCGCTGACCAGCCCCGCGCCTGCGATCCCGCCGATGCTATAAAAACCGTGAAAACCGGACATCATGGTGCGCTCAGCTGCTTTCTCAACTTCTACAGCCTGAATATTCATCGCTACGTCCAGGGTGCCTATTGCGGCACCGAACAGCATCAGCGCCAGCGCCAGCGTGACGGGAGAGGAGAGCGTCGCCATAAAAGGCAACATCAGCATCACAATCAGGGATGAGCAGACGATCACGCGCTTGCAGCCCTGTTTGCCCACCAGCGATCCGGTCAGCGGCATGGCGATCAACGAGCCAAGGCCGAGAAACAGCAGCAGGCCGCCCAGTGCCGCATCGCTAACGTCCAGGCGCGATTTGGCAAATGGCACCAGCGGTGCCCAGGTTGAAACGCCGATGCCCGCAATCAGAAAAATGATCCGCGTGGCCAGCTGCACGGTAGGCTGGCTTTTCCGTGTCTGTTCAACATCCGCTGAGGTCATTGGTCAGTATCCATGATGCGCAAAGGGGTTCCTTTTTAACACAAAATCAACCGGCAGAGCAGCGTTTCATCGGGAGATGGCGGCTACAGCTATTCTGCGCCAGCAAGGTTATTAAACGATAAAATGGAGGTTGTTAATCAGTTTTCGCCGCCGGAGCGCTTTTTCAGGAAAGTTCCTGGCTAAAAGTGGCAAAATCAGGCGCGTCACCTTGCCATAAGTCAAATTAAGGATAATGGCATTTCTGCGAAAACAGCTGTTAAAGATGAAGGAAAACTGCGCCGAGGGTAGCAGAACCCCAGACGGCAGATTGTAGCAGTGTTCCCCCTGTCGCAGGATTTGCCGCATACAGGCACGATCGCTTTCCTCAGGCTGCGCTTGTACTCAACAACGGGGCCGACGCGCCCCGTTTTTTACCGGTCGCCCAACGAAGCCCGCTTATTTCACACGATGTTGCCGATTTATTCAGCGTCGCCGCATTTTTCACCTACAGCTAAAGAGCGCGGGAAGCGCTGATTGAGGTAGTCGGCTACGCCAGAAACTACATTTTAGCCCCTAGGTTAATTCCTAAATATTCCCGCTGCGTAACAGTCAAAGGCGGCACAATGTTAAGCGGCACCTCAGCTTAACAAGGACAGCGGCGCTTCGCGTGCAGACAGCGTGATATCAAGGGATTAGCCAGCACGCATGTAACAAAAATAAAATTGCGTTGCCCCATTTTGGTGCCATCGATTAATTTTATTAATCGATAAGATAAATTGATAAAGATGCTGTTCTTACCTGTTTTCTTTATATCTGGTCGCACATGACGGTAACAAACCGTTTTTAGATAATGTTTCATTGCCTGGTTATTGGGCTGATTCAGCTCTGGTGCGCGCCAACCCTCCCTTTCAGGTTTTGAAAGGATAAATAAAGCTGTGCAATTCATCCCGGCCGCGGGGTGCGTCTGTCCACGGCAATTTTTCATCTGGCGCCACAGGAGATTTATTATGGCCAACACCATCGATCGTCAGCGGCTTGCCGCTGCGCTTCCTTTTTCTGACGCTACCCTGGTGACCAGTCTCGCGGCTGAAACGGATACCGCCTCGCCGCGCGTGGCGACGACATCCTTATCCAGCCATCAACAGGCTGACGCCCCGACGCGCGCGGCGGCGGCGGACGAGACTATCACCATCAACCCGATCTCCATCGATAACACCATCGGCTATTACGAGCATGGCAACGCCACCGTGGTGTCCGGCTATGTGCGCCAGGGCAATCCAGGCGACACCGTTACCGTCACCCTGCATGGCAAAAGCTACAGCGGCACGCTGGGCAATGATGCGATGTGGTACGTTACCGTGCCGGAAAGCGATATCGCGCAAATCCCCAACGGCAAAGTGACCGTTAACGCCTCTCATATCGACAGTACGGGCGTGGCGCACAAGGCCACCAGCCAGATTAACCTGCTGGCGGGCACCGCAAGTCCGTCAGTGCCGACGCTGTTTCTTAACAAGGTGACCGGCGACGATGTGCTGAGCGCCATCGAACGCGGCGGCGATCTGCTGATTTCCGGTTGGGGCCGCAATATCGGCGAAGGGTATGAGGTCACGGTAACGCTGAACGGCCATCAGTATCAAGCCACCACCACCAAAGACAGCCGCTGGACCATCAGCGTGCCGCAGGAAGATGTGCAGGCGCTGCCGGAAGGAAAGATTACGCTGCTGGCTTCGCTCGGCCATGAGGCGCGCGTCGCAGAGGTGGCGAAAACCCTGACGCTGAATAACGAGGGCGCGGGCAAGGCGTCGCCGTCGCTGGAGATTGATACCGTATCCGCAGATGACACCATTAGCCTCTATGAAATCGGCGCCACAACTTTCCTTACCGGCCATGCCAGCAACATACCGGCAGGCAGTCGCATTAAGCTGACCATTGCGGATAAAGTCTTTTATGGCGAAGTGACCAGCGACGGCGTCTGGAGCGTCAAAGTCGGACAGCTGTATAACGCCAAAAACGCCAATTCCACCCATGCGGTCGTCAGCTGGCAGGACAGCGTCGGCAATGAGGTGGCCGCCAGCCGCGAAATCCATCTGGTGCCTTCAAGCTACCCTTATAAATATCCGATGGCGTTTCAGATCGATACCATCAGCATTGACGGCAAGGTCGATGCGCAGGAAGGGCACAGCGATCTGATTATCACCGGCTCGAAATTCTCCGGTGAAAACCTTGGCTTCGGCGAGACGGTTTACGTCACGCTTAACGGCAAAACCTATACCGGCGTGGTGGAAGGCGGCAATTATGATAACCACTGGCAGATTACCGTGCCCGCCAGGGATGTACAGGCGCTGCCGCCCGGCAGCTATACGGTGATCGCCTCGATTAACGCTACGCTGAACACGGGCGAAAGCGTGAACAGCACCCAGACCAAGACTTTTACCGTACTGGACCCTGATCTGGCGTTTAATCCGATCTCAGTCAACAACGCCATCACGAATAATGAGCACGGCAACGCTACGGTCATTTCCGGCTACGCGTATCAGGGAATGCCAGGCGACACCGTGTTGATCACTCTGCATGGGAAAACCTACAGCGGTACGCTGGGTAACGACGGTATGTGGGCCGTCACCGTGCCGGAAAGCGATATCGCTGCCATTCCCGGCGGCAAAGTGACGGTCACCGCCGATCATACCGACAGCGCGGGCGTGGATCATCACGTCAGCACGCAGTTTACGTTGACCAACAGCAGCAATAAGGTACCGACGCTGGCGGTGAATAAAGTCACCGGCGATGACGTGCTGAGCGCCGTCGAGCGCGGCGGCGAACTGCTGATTTCCGGCTGGGGCCGCTATATCGACAGCGGACATGAGGTGCAGGTGATGCTGAACGGCCACACCTACAGCACCAAAACCACCACCGACAGCCGCTGGGTGATTACCGTGCCGAAGGAAGATGTACAGGCGCTGCCGGAGGGCCAGATTACGCTGATCGCCACCGTGTTCTACGGTGGGGCGAAGGAAGTGGCGCAGGTGGCGAAAACCCTGACGCTGAACCATAACGGCGAAGGTAACGAAACGCCGGTGTTAACCATCGATACGATTTCCGGCGACAACAACGTGGATGGCGGTGAAATCGCGGCGCCTTTCTATATTACCGGCCATGCCACCGGCATTCCGGCGGACAGTACGGTGAAATTGACCGCCGGGGACAAGGTGTTTTTCGGCACCGTTACCAGCGAGGGCGTCTGGAGCGTCAATGTTCCCGATCTGTTTAGCGTCAAAAACGGCACCACGACCCATATTACCATCAGCTACCAGGATCAGGACGGCAATCAGTTTGCCGCTACGCGCGCGATTAAAACGGCGGCGGGCAGCTATCCCTATCATTATCCCATGACGTTTGAATTTGATCCGATCAGCGGCGACAACCATCTCAGCGGCGCGGAAAAGCATAGCGATCTGATTATCAGTTCCTCCCGCTCCTCCGGCGAGGGACTGGGCATTGGCTCAACGGTGTACGTTACGCTGAACGGCAAAACCTACACCTCTGTCGTTGAGGCGGGCAAAGATGGGCAGGGCTACGATAACCACTGGCAGGTCACTGTGCCCGCTAGCGACGTAGAGGCGCTTAAGCCCGGCAGTTATACCGTCGTCGCCATGATGAGCGACTGGCTGAGCTGGAGCGGTTCGAATGTGACCCAGGTGCAGGCGAAGATTATTACCGTGGATGCCGATGGCGCGGTGACCTTTAGCGATGTTCAGTCGACGCAGAGTCATGACGCCTCCGACGCGCTGGCCATGCACGCGGCAACGTTGACCGCCACGGAAACCGTGGGCGTTGACGATGGCGCCCAGCCGCTGGATACGGCGTCGCTCGGTCTGCACAGCGCCAGCCAGCCCTCGCTTGCCGCGCTGGTGGATCGCTTAACCGCCACCGATGCTGACGCCCAGACCAGAACAGATACGCAGGCAACCACCGGCGCCGAAACGTCTGTGCACGGCGTGGAATCGGCGAAGCCAGCAGCTCATGTGGAAGCGTCTGCGTATGACGGGCAAACGGCGCAGTCAGTCGCTGACGGCGAAACCGCCGCACAGGGCGTGGGCGTGGCAAAGGCAACCGCTGGCGCAGAAATCTCAGGCCATAATGAGGAAACGGCGCTGCCGCCCGCTCCGGCGGATATGTGGCACGGCGTGACCGCTGTCGGCTACAGCGCGACGCAAAGCGAGGATGCCGCTCACCATGCGCCGACGACGGAAAATGCGCTGGCCGAGCTGCTGCAACAGCAGCATTTACAGCCGGTAGTCTGATAACAATGTTTAGTTCATTTTAATATTCAAGCAATGTTACAAAGTTGTTTTTTAATGACTTAGGCGGCCTTGTGCTGCCTTTGTCCTTTAGCAGGCGCCTTTATACCTGTTAGTGAGAATGTGATTTATACCGCAAAATAGCTGACGGCAAAATTACGCAACTGATTAATAAAATGAATGGAATTCGGTAATGATTCATGATGTTATTTTACCGGATATGAGTATCGCACGAGGGAACGGCTCCTGCCTCACGCGTACGAATAATAAAAAGGTTGATCGAGCTGCATGCGTAAACTCCTTATTTCTCTTTGCCTGAGCGCCGCGTGGGGCTGCGTGGGGCATGTCGCCTGGGCGGCCTCAGAGCCGAAAGCTGAATTTAACTGGCGTGCCGCACCTACCGAGGAGCGCATCGCCACGCTTACGCTACGTGAAGCGATTCTGCGCGCTTTCGCCCGTAATCCACAAATTGCCCAGGCCGCTGCACAGATCAACGTGGGCGAGGCGGAGCTGGACGCCGCCAAAAGCGCCTGGTATCCGCAGATTTCCCTGCAGGCGACCGGCGGACGATCGAATCAGACCAACTCCTCCGGCAGCCTGAACAATACCGCCTCCGGTGGCGTGATGCTTAGCCAGCTACTGTATGACTTTGGGCGCACCGGCGGAGCGATCGATGAGCAGCATGCGCTTTCTGACGCCTACCGTTTTGCCCTATTCGATACCATGACAACCGTTGCCGCCGATACGCTGCAGACCTACCTGGAGGTGAAGCGCTATCAGGCGCTGGTGGTGTCTGCACGAAAAAATATCGCCTCACTGGAGCATGTGCGCGACATTGCCAGACTGCGTGCCGATGCTGGCCTGAATTCGCAGTCTGACGTGCTGCAGGCGGGCACGCGTCTGGCCGGAATGCGCGCCACGCTGGAGCAGTATCGTGCTCAGCAGCGTTCGGCGCAGGCGCAGCTTACGGTACTCACCGGCGTCATCTCCGATAACCTGCCAGAGCTGCCGGAATCGCTGTTACAGCAGCAGGTAACGCTGGACCGTATCGCCTATGAGAAAAGCGCCGCGGTGCGCAGCGCGCAGGCCAGGCAGCAGGCGGCCCGCGAGCGGGTTAACCAGGCGGCATCGAATCACTGGCCCACGGTTAAAGTGGAGGCGGGACGTACCCGCTATGAAAACGACAACCGATCTTACTGGGATGATGAACTGCAGCTACGGGTAGAAGCGCCTCTTTATCAGGGGGGGCTGGTCGATGCCCGCACCCGCTCCGCTGAGGCGGCGCGTCAGGCGGCGCAGGCGGAAATCCAGCGCGCCAAGCTCGATATTAACCAGAACGCCTCCACCGCCTACGCCGACATGATCGGCGCGCAGCAGCGTCAGCAGGCGGGAGAAGTACAGCTGGAAAGCGCAGAGCACACCCGCTCGGTTTATGCGGACGAGTACCGGCTCAGCAAGCGCAGCCTCAACGATCTGCTCAGCGTCGAGCAGGATGTGTTTCAGGCTGACAGCATGCGCATCACCGCGCTGTATGACGGCTGGAATGCCACGGTGCGCTATGCGGCAGCGGTGGACAATCTGCTGGATATGATGGGCATCGATCGCGAAAAGCAGAGCGGCGAGTGTCTGCCTTCACTGAATTAGCAAGCAGGTAACAGAGATGAATAAGGCAGCGACTATGACCACCTCTACCGATAACTGGATCGCGGCGATGCTGCGGGTTGCCGCCCGCTTCGGCAAGCCCGCCGATGGTAAAACGCTGCGTCAGCAGATGCGCTGGTTTGAGCATCTGCCGTCTGATAAACAGCTGGAGCGTCTGGCAGGGCTGCTGGGCCTGCATCTCAGCATGACGCCGCGTGAAAAGTTACGCTGGCGACAGGAGGTGACGCCGGTGATCCTGCTGCTGGATAACGGCAGCGTGGCAGTGGTCGAGGCGATCGATGCTGAAGGACGCGCGCGCTACTGGCTGAGCGATGGCGGCGATGTGGTGCGTGAAAGCGATCTGACGGAGCTGCTGGCGCAAAGTCAGCAGCAGGTGGCGGTGCCCGGCGTGGCGGCGCGCGCACGCGATGCGCGCATTGATGAGTTTGTGCAGCCGTATGAGGAGCACTGGTTCTGGAAAAACTTTCGCGGCATGGGACGGCGCATCGCTGAAATCTCTCTCGCCTCGGTGGTGGGTAATGTGCTGGCGCTGGCGGGCATCCTGTTTTCGATGCAGGTTTATGACCGCGTGATCCCGGCGCAGTCGGAGCCGACGCTGTGGGTGCTATTTGCCGGCGTGCTGATCGCCGCTGCGATTGAATACCTGATCCGTCTGATGCGTACCCAGGTCTCCGATCTGATGGGCAAACGCATCGACCTCAAGATCTCTTCCATGCTGTTTGCGCGAGCGATGAATATTCGTAACGAAGCGCGTCCGAAATCCACCGGTTCTTTTATCTCGCAGCTGCGTGAGATCGATCAGGTACGCGAGCTGTTGACCTCCACCACCGTTGGCGCGGCGGCGGACCTGCCGTTTGTTATTCTGTTCCTGTTTATCATGGGGTTTATCGGCGGTCCGCTGGTGATCATTCCGCTGCTGGCGATCCCGCTGATTGTGATCCCGGGCCTGCTGGTGCAGATCCCGATGGCAAAACTGGCGAAGGAAGGGATGCGCGAAGGAGCGCTGCGTAATGCGGTGCTGGTGGAAACCATTGAGGGCGTAGAGGATATCAAAGCGCTACAGGCGGAACCCTATTTCCAGCGCCAGTGGGAGCAGACGCATGAAGTGAGCGCCGCTATCGGCATGAAACAGCGACTGTGGGGAGCGAGACTCACCGGCTGGGCCTCATCGGTACAGCAGCTGACCTACGCGAGCATGCTGGTATACGGTACCTATCTGGTGCTGGCGGGCGATATCACCACCGGCACGCTGGTCGCCAGCAGCCTGCTCTCCTCACGCACCATTGCGCCGCTGATGCAGCTGACGATGATTTTCTCACGCTGGCAGCATGCCAAAAGCGCGATGAAAGGGCTGGATGAGCTGCTGAAAAAGCCGCTCGATCAGCCGGAAGAGGGCGAGATGGCGCACTGTCCGACACTGGCCGGTCATTACGATCTGCGTAACGTGCAGTACACCTACGATGAAGAAAATGTCAAAAATGTGCTGAACATCGGGCAGCTGCAGATCAAGCCAGGCGAGCGCATCGCGCTGCTGGGCAAAGTTGGCGCCGGAAAATCGACGCTGCTAAAGCTGCTGGCGGGACAGGCGAAAGCGACACAGGGCAAGGTGATTGTTGATGGCGTGGATATCAGTGGTATCGATCCGGTTGATTTGCGGCGTCAGCTGGGCTGGCTGTCGCAGGACTCCCGGCTGTTTTTTGGCACCCTGCGGCAAAACCTGATGCTGGGCAATCCGCATGCCAGCGAACAGGAGATGCTGCAGGCGCTGCGCGTCAGCGGCGCACTGAGCCTGGTGCAGCAGGATGCCGCCAGCCTGGATCGTATTATTAACGAGGGTGGCCGCGGTCTCTCCGGCGGTCAGCGCCAGATGGTGCTTATCAGCCGTATGATCCTGCGTCAGCCGCAGGTGGTGCTGCTGGATGAACCCACCGCCTCGATGGATGAACAACTGGAAGAACATGTGATCCGGCAAATGAAAAGCTGGCTAAGCGGGCGCACGCTGGTATTGGTAACCCATCGTCCGGCGCTGTTAAAGCTGGTGGACAGGATTGTGGTGATGGACAACGGTCGTATTGTCGCAGATGGCCCGCGCGATGATATTTTGCGTAGCGCCAGCGCGGCGAAGCCAACCAAAGGAGATGCCGCATGACGCAGGTTACGGTTGATCGCCAGTTAAAAACCCATGAACGCCGCACCTCGCTGATTATCTGGCTATGCAGCGCCGCGCTGGTGATCTTTTTGGTCTGGGCGCATTTCGCTATTCTCGATGAAGTCACGGTGGGCACCGGCAAAGTGACGCCCTCCAGCCGGGCGCAGGTAATTGAGAGCCTTGACGGCGGTATCGTTAATCAGCTGAACGTGCATGAAGGGGATATTGTCAGTAAAGGACAGGTTCTGGCGCGGCTTGATCCAACCCGCTTTCAGTCCAATTTTGGCGAGGCGCAGTCGAAAGTACGCACTCTGCGTGCCTCAGCGGAACGATTACGCGCCGAGCTCACCGGCGAGCCGCTGCAGTTTAGCGAGCAAACGCTGCGTGAGCCGGAACTGGTAGCGCGTGAAACGCAGCTCTATGAGTCACGACGCCGTAATTTACTGGAAACCGTCAACAACCTGCAACAGTCGCTGAAGCTGGTGCAGGAAGAGTTACGCATGACCGCGCCGCTGGTGGCGAAGGGCGCGGCGGGCGAGGTGGAAGTGATTCGTCTGCGTCGGCAGGTGAGCGAACTACGCGGCAAAATCGACGAAGCGCGTAACGAATATGCGGTGCGCGCGCGCGAAGAACAGGTCAAAAATAATGCCGAGCTGGACGCCCAGCTACAGGGATTGACCGGCAAAGAGGATCAGCTGACGCGTGCCACGCTGTTATCGCCGGTGCGCGGCATCGTAAAAGATATACAGGTGACCACGGTTGGAGGCGTGTTGCAGCCGGGCGGTAAATTGATGGAGATTGTGCCGCTGGAGGATCAGCTACTGATTGAAACCCGCATTAACCCGCGAGATATCGCCTATATTCGGCCTGGCCTGCCTGCCGTAGTGAAAATTACCGCCTACGATTCTTCAATTTATGGCGATCTGGATGGCGAAGTGGAAACGGTTTCCCCGGATACCCTCCAGGATGAGGTAAAGCGCGATCAGTATTATTATCGCGTTTATGTGCGCACGCAAAAAGCGGAGCTGACTAACCGCGCTGGCCGTAAATTTCCAATTCTGCCAGGCATGGTCGCCAATGTAGAGATAAAAACCGGTCAAAAATCAGTAATGGATTATTTAATTAAACCGCTAAATAAAATTAACGAAGCGATGCGTGAACGCTAAGCGCCGTAGCTTGTTTTTTGTGACAACAATGCAAAAAATAACAGGTTTAAATAATAACCCAGACGAATCTCTCAAAGTTTACTCTTTTCCCGTTTTATAATATGCGCGCTGTTAAAAAGTAAAGCGTGTGTATCAGGTTAAATAAATACAGGAAACAGGTTAATGGATGTTTTAACGCAAAAAAATGATGACGGTATTGTTATTACGCTGCACAAACCAGGCGGTGAAGGTAAAAAACCGGTTATCGTTTTATGTCATGGGTTCTGCGGCATTCGAGAAATTCTGCTGCCAGCGTTTGCCGAGGCCTTTGTCGGGGCCGGTTTCGCGGCTATTACCTTTGATTACCGTGGATTTGGCGACAGTGACGGTGAGCGGGGCCGCCTGATCCCGGCAATGCAGATTGCCGACATTCTTTCCGTGATGCGCTGGGCTCAGCAGCAGCCAGAGCTTGATGCACAACGCATCGGTCTCTGGGGAACCTCTTTTGGCGGATGCCATGTCTTTGGCGCGGCGGCGGAAGCGTCAGAAATTAAATGTATTGTCAGCCAGTTGGCCTTTGCCGATGGTGAAGCGATCGTTAGCGGCCAAATGGATGAGCAAGAGAAAAACGCCTTTATTGCCACACTGGATAAAATGGCTGAAAAGCAGAAAAATAGCGGTAAAGAGATGATGGTGAGCGTCAACCGCGTATTAAGCGATGCCGAATCCAAAGCCTTTTTTGAAGAGAATCGGGCGCTTTATCCAAAGATGGATATTAAAATCCCGTTCCTGACGGTGCGCGAAACATTACAATATAAACCAGCTCTTTCTGCCGCTCAGGTCACATGCCCTTCGCTGGTGGTGATTGCCGAAAATGATACCGTTAATCCACCAGAGCAGGGCCGCGCTTTATTTGCCGCCATTGGTGCTCAGGAGAAGAAACTGTATGAGCAGGCCGATGCCCGTCATTACGATATCTATACCGGCGCACATTTCCAGCAGGTTATTCGCGTTCAGACAGAGTGGTTTAAAAAATATTTGTAACTGAGCAGGAGGCGGATAACCGCCAATCATCAGCTGGCGCGTTTGCGGTAGGGCGCTGGTTAAAAATTGATAAAAAAAGCCGGACAGTTAATGTCCGGCAGAATATAAGGGTAAAACAGCTCATTCAGGGTGAATGAAGGTAATAATGAAATAAAATGATGATAGCGGGATCTATTTTATAACCATCAATAAGAAATTTTTTATCATTCAGTGCTGATATCATGGTTATTTTTAACTCTCTGATAACCTGTAATAAAGATATTTCTTATCAAATAGTGCTTTATTTTTTAACGCTATGTGCTGTTTAAAAGTTCCACGTAATTTACATTTACCGATAAAAATAAAATATATAGAAACAGTTTTGGAAAATTAGTAGCATTTTCTTTATGGATTATTACTTCTGGCGATTGAACAATGAGCTGTCGACCGAAAAATAAACGCTCGACAAGCAGTGGCAATTATAAGGCACATAACCAGAGGGTAATAAAAATGAAACGTCATATTCTCTCCCTGATGGTCCCGGCGCTGTTAGTAGCAGGCTCCGCAGGCGCAGCAGAGATCTATAATAAAGACGGCAATAAACTTGACCTGTTCGGCAAAGTGGACGGTCTGCACTATTTCTCTGACAACGACGGCAGCGACGGCGACCAATCTTATTTGCGTTTCGGTTTTAAAGGCGAAACCCAAATCTCTGAGCAGCTGACCGGCTATGGTCAGTGGGAGTATCAGGTTGCTCTGAACCATTCCGAAAACGAAGGCACCGAAGATTCTTATACGCGTGTTGGCTTTGCCGGTATCAAATTTGGTGACGCAGGTTCGTTCGACTACGGTCGTAACTACGGCGTGGCTTATGACATCGGCGCATGGACCGATGTCCTGCCGGAGTTCGGCGGCGATACCTACGGCGCAGACAACTTTATGTTCCAGCGCGCTAACGGCGTAGCTACTTACCGTAACAACAACTTCTTCGGCCTGGTTGACGGCTGGAACTTTGCCGTACAGTACCAGGGCAAAAATGACAGCAACCCGGAAGAAGCTGGCAGCCGTAAAGCTGTAGCGCAGAACGGCGATGGCTGGGGCCTGAGCACCACTTACGACCTGGGCAACGGCCTGGGGCTGGGTGCGGCAATGTTCCAGTCTGACCGTACTAACTACCAGAACAGCGGTGCGATTCTGGGCAACGGCGACAAAGCGGAAGCGTATACCGGCGGCCTGAAATATGACGCAAACAACATCTACCTGGCGGCGATGTACACCCGTTCTTATAACGCTACCCGTTTCGGCGACGACGATCAGGCAGCCTACGGTTTTGCTGATAAAGCAGACAACTGGGAACTGGTTGCGCAGTATCAGTTCGACTTCGGTCTGCGTCCGTCCCTGGCTTATGTGACCTCTCGCGGTAAAGATATCCAGGGTTACGGCAAGCAGAACCTGAAAAAGTATATCGACGTAGGCGCGACTTACTACTTCAACAAAAACATGTCTACCTATGTTGATTATCAGATCAACCTGCTGGATGACAACGCGTTTACCGACGCAGCTGGTATCAACACCGATGACGTAGTGGCGCTGGGCCTGGTTTATCAGTTCTAATCATTCCCGCTTTCTGCAAGGCGACGCTCAGCGTCGCCTTTTTTACGCCTCGCTTTAGAGGGGCAGAACCCTCACTGTTTTGCGCGCCGGGCACCATTTTCAGCGCATCTCCCCACATACCTTCAAACCCTGTGCCGCCAGGCGTAAAGCTGCAACAGGCCAGAAGGCAGTATATCCATTGTTGGCGCGAGCCTGCATAGTGCATACGCATTTCCCCTAATAGCGTTAACCTGCCTGAATAAAGCACATCTCGTGCCATCTTTGTTTTGCCCGTTAATCCGGATTTAAGGCACATTTGTCAACATCGCCTGAGCAGAAATGGGGCAAAATGTGCCGCCACGGTGCGTCGTGCGTAGTGCCGCCTCGCCGAACAATACAACGACAGATGAAGATGAAAGCAATGAAAAAAAGAGCGCTGGCAGCGGTAATGCTGCTGGGATTGCTGGCGACGGGCTGTGAACGGCAGCAGACGCCGACGGATAACGGGCTGGTGCTGACAGGTAAAACCATGGGAACCCAATGGCGCGTTAGCCTGGCGGGCGTGTCAGCAGACCGACAAAAGGAGCTGCGTGCGAAAATTCAGCAGCAGCTGGACGAGGATGACCACGAGCTGTCAACGTGGAAAAAGGACTCCGTACTGTCGCGCTTTAACCAATCTCATGACCTCAGTCCGCAACCTATTAGCCAGGAGATGGCCAATATCGTCACAGTGTCGCTGCGTATTGGCAGGTTAACCCAGGGCGCGATGGATATTACCGTGGGGCCGCTGGTTAATCTGTGGGGTTTTGGTCCGGATAAACAGCCATTGCATACGCCGTCGCAGGCGGAGATCAATGCGGCGAAAGCGTTGACCGGCCTGCAACATTTGCAGGTGATTGAACGCGCCGACGGTGCTTATCTGCAGAAAGATTTACCGGGGTTGTATGTCGATCTTTCTACCATGGGAGAGGGCTTTGCTACCGATCATCTGGCGCGCCTGATGGAAAAGGAGGGCATCCATAACTATCTGGTCTCGGTTGGCGGCGCAGTACTGACGCGTGGCCGTAACACTGCGGGCAAAACCTGGCGGGTGGCGATTCAGAAGCCGACCGATCGTGAGAACGCTGTGCAGGCGCTGGTCAATTTACAGGGGCACGGCATCAGCACGTCAGGCAGCTACCGCAACTATTACGAGCTGGACGGCAGACGTATTTCGCACGTCATCGATCCGCAAAGCGGTCAGCCCATTGAACACCGTCTGGTCTCTGCGACCGTTATCGCCACTACCGCGCTGGAAGCGGACGGCTGGGATACCGGCCTGATGGTGCTGGGGACTGAAAAAGCCAAAGCGCTGGCGCTGCGGGAAAAGCTGGCGGTCTATCTGATTACCAAAGATAAAGAGGGTTTCAGCAGCTGGATGTCGCCACAGTTTCGCGCATTTATGTTGCAGGGCGCCTCTGCGTCCCGTTAGCATGCAACAAGGTTTACGGCGGAAAGCGGAGCGGCAATGTTAGATCTGTTTAGTGAAGAAGCCCCCTGGGCTGAGCCTCTGGCAGAGGGTGCGGTTATTCTGCGACGGCGTGCCCGCGAGCAGGCGGCCAGCCTGTTGGCGCAGATTGAAGAGGTAGCGCAGAGTAACCCTTTCCATCATCGCATTACGCCGGGCGGTCACCGCATGTCGGTGGCGATGACCAACTGTGGCGATCTCGGCTGGTCGAGCGATGCGCGCGGCTATCAGTATACCGGTGAAGATAATGAAACCGGACGCCGCTGGCCGCCGATGCCGCAGACGTTTCGTTTGCTGGCACAGGCGTGCGCGCAGGAGGCGGGCTTTAGCCATTTTCAGCCTGACGCCTGCCTGATTAACCGCTATGAACCGGGTGCAAAACTGTCGCTTCATCAGGATAAGGATGAAAAGGATCTGCGACAGCCCATCGTCTCGGTGTCTCTTGGTCTGCCGGCGGTGTTTCAGTTTGGTGGCTTTGAACGCGGCGATGCCGTTCAGCGTGTAATGCTGGAACATGGCGACGTAGTGGTATGGGGCGGCGCCTCACGGCTGCGTTTTCACGGTATCCTGCCGGTAAAAGCGGGCATTCATCCTCTGGCGGGCGCGTTCCGTTACAACCTGACTTTCCGCTGCGCGCGCTGAGGTTAGATCTGTATTATTCTGATTGAGAATTATTATTGCTATCGATTAGCTTCTCATTAAACTGCAGGCTGCTTTGTTTTTTATCAGGATGCAGTTATGGAGTTGCTCTCCGTCGTTTATAAACAGTACCGCTGGCCGTTTATTGCGATAATTGTGCTTAATCTGCTCAGTGCGGCGCTGGGTATCGGCATTATTGCTTACATTAACCGCGAGCTGATTGTCAGTATCAATGCTTCAATGGCGGTTCTGCCAACTTTTCTTGGCCTGTTGCTGCTGCTGATGGCGGTCACGCTGGCCTCACAGCTGGCGCTGACGCTGCTGGGACATCACTTTGTCTGGAAGCTGCGCGGTCAGTTTATCAAGCGTATCCTCGATACGCATATTCAACGTATTGAACAGATCGGCAGCGCACAGTTACTGGCGGGGCTCACCAGCGATGTGCGCAATATCACCATCGCCTTTGTGCGTCTGCCGGAGCTGATCCAGGGGATTATTCTGACCATCGGTTCGGCGGCTTATCTTGCCTGGCTGTCACCGGGGATGCTGGCAGTAACGGCAATCTGGGTTGCGGTGACCATTATCGGCGGCTGGTTGCTGGTTTCGCGTGTTTACAGCCATATGGCGAAGCTGCGCGAGACGGAAGATCGTCTCTATGCCGATTACCAGACAGTGATAGATGGCCGCAAAGAGTTGGCGCTGAACCGCACGCGCGCGCAGCAGATTTATGACACCGTTTATCAGGAAAATGCCAACGCTTACCGGCACCATATCGTGCGTGCCGATACCTTTCATCTCAGCGCGGTTAACTGGTCGAACATTATGATGCTGGGTGCGATCGGTATGGTGTTCTTTATGGCCAACGGTCTGGGATGGGCGAATACCGCCGTCGCCGCGACCTACTCTCTGATGCTGCTGTTTTTACGCACGCCGCTGCTGCAGGCGGTTGGTGCACTGCCAACGCTGTTAAGCGCCCAGGTGGCTTTTAATAAGCTGCGGAGCTTTCAGCTGGCGGAGTGGCACGAGCATTTCTCAACCACCTCCGCTGTCGCCGACTGGCAAACGCTGGAGTTGCGTGACCTGGTTTTCCATTATGGCGATAACGGTTTCAGCGTTGGGCCGATCAACCTGACGCTGAAGCGCGGCGAACTGGTATTTTTGATTGGCGGCAATGGCAGCGGAAAATCGACGCTGGCGATGTTGCTGACCGGTCTCTATCAGCCGGTTTCCGGCACCATTCTGCTTGATGGTGAAGCGGTAACGGATATTGAGCGTTACCGCCATCTCTTCTCTGCGGTTTTCACCGACGTCCATCTGTTTGATCGTCTTATCGGTCCTGACGCGCAGCCGGCCAGCCCGGTGCTGGTGCAACAGTGGCTGGAACGACTGAAAATGCAGGACAAGCTAAAACTGGATGGAAACAGGGTAGTGAACCTGCAGCTGTCGAAAGGGCAGAGCAAGCGTCTGGCGTTGCTGCTGGCAGCGGCGGAGCAGCGTGATATTCTGCTGCTGGATGAGTGGGCCGCCGATCAGGATCCCCATTTCCGCCGGGTTTTCTATCGTGAACTCTTGCCCTGGCTACAGCAAAGCGGCAAAACCGTTTTCGCCATCAGCCACGACGATCACTATTTTATCCATGCCGATCGGCTGCTGGAGATGCGCGAAGGGGAGCTGTACGAGTTAACAGGTAGTGAGAGAGAGAAGGCGACGCTGGATGCAGTTCAGCGCACCGATACCGGGCGTTAGGCGTGTACCGTAAGCCGGGGTATGCGAACGCAACCCCGGCCGAGTGTTGTCAGTCATTTGGCGGGATAGCGAAACCTTTTACCGACAGCACGAAGTGATGCTGAGAGCGGGTAATTTTTGCTCCACGCTCGCACCAGTGGCTGGCAAGATGGAAGAAATCATCGCTGTCTATTTCCCAGTCCAGTTCCACCTTGTTAACGCCTGAATGCAGCAGGGCTTCAGTATCCTGTATGTTTTTTGCTTTAACAGCCGCCATAGCCTGATTCCCGTTTCGTTAAGGTGGCAACAGGCTAGGAAAGATTTGTGACAATAATGTGAAGGTTTTATTAAGTTAAACCGCTTTGTGACAGGGCGCAGCATTTATCCGGCCCTGATTAACTGAAGGCTACCGGATAAAATCGCGATACTTTTCCTGATTTTCTACCAGCGGAAGGGGGAATTGTTCCTTACACAGAGGAACGGCTTTTAATATCCTTTCTCGCTTCCAGATATCCTTCCCTTCTGACATCAGTTCAGCGCTTTTTCTTGCCGGTAAAAGTGTGGGTAGATTCAACAATGACAAATTTATCAATATGAGGAGCCAGGACGTTGAGTCGTAACTCCAGCAGCATATCTTCGTCATAATAAAGAAAATAATCGTAAATCATAATGACCCAAATATGTGTCGCAGCATCGGGTGTCCTGCATTAAGGGGAAGGGCTGGAGAGATAGGCGGGCAGATGGTGGTGGTTAGCGCCTGAGCGCTAACCACAGAGTAAAAATATCAGGCACAGCGTGCTTTGCACGCTGTTTGGTGAAAACCAGGCCAGCCTCAGGCCTTCGGCTGGCATCAAATATTGTTCCGATCAGACGCGGAAAGTATCCACCATACCCCGTAAGGCATGAACCTGCTCCGCCAGCGACTGCGACGCGGTGCTGGACTCTTCAACCAGCGCGGCGTTGCTCTGCGTGACACCATCCATCTGACCTACCGCGACGCTGATCTGGGAGATCCCCTGCATCTGTTCTTTTGAAGCGAGCGCGATTTCATCCATCGCACTGGCCAGTTCGCTGACCATAGTGACCACGCTCATAATGCTGGCCGCAGTGCCGTCAGCAACCGTGACCCCTTGATCCACCAGTGTTACCGCCTCTTCGATAAGCCCTTTGATATCTCTTGCCGCCGTGGCGCTGCGCTGCGCCAGGGTGCGCACTTCGCCAGCGACTACCGCAAAACCGCGTCCCTGCTCGCCAGCGCGCGCTGCCTCAACGGCAGCATTCAGCGCCAGAATGTTGGTCTGGAACGCAATACCTTCAATGGTGCTGGTAATGTCCCTTACCTTCGCCGCGCTGAGAGAGATATCAGCCATGGTTTTGTTCATCTTGCGCACGCTCTCTTCCCCGTTACGGGCCAGAGTAGCGGTATCACGCGCCGACCCTGCCGTATGGCTGGCACCTGCCGTGTTGCTTTTCACCGTTGCTGTGAGCTGCTCCATGCTGGCAGCGGTTTCCTGCAGAGCGGCAGCCTGCTGCTCGGTACGTGCAGAAAGCTCGGTATTGCCGCGCGCGATTTCATCCGAGGCGAGTGAAACGGAAGCGGAGGCATCTTTAATCTGTGTGACCATCTCGCTCAGGCGCGTTTGCATACGCAACAGCGAGGCCAGCAGGCTGGTGGTATCGCCCGAACGCAACGACATGGTGGAGGTCAGATCGCCGTCTGCGATGGCCGCTGCCAGCGTCTGCGCCTGCGCCGGTTCACCGCCTAACTGTCGCATCAGGCTCCGTACGGTTATAAAACCTGTTGCCGCCGCCAACGCTATCGACACTGCTACCAGCACGCTCAGGAAAATAAAGGTACGCGTGATTTCGTCGCTGCTATCCGTAACCGCATTGCGGGCGTTTTGCATTTGCACATTGGTCATGATGTTTAGCGCGTCGAGCAACTTATTTTGCGCCGGACGCGTTACGGTCATCAGGTAGGTGGTTGTCTCCTGCTGCAGGTTTTGCAAGCCGAGCTGTCCCGCTTTTTCATAGGCGTTAAATGCCGCCTCTTCATTATCCAGCACCTTGCGGAAGGCATCGCGTCCTGCCGACGTCGAATCAATTTTCATTATCTGCGACAGTTCTTCGCGATTATGAATGTAAAGCTGCTTTTGCTTCTGCAGACGCTCCCACTCCGGCTGCATTGCCTTTGGATCACTCAGCAGCGCCAGGTTGCGGACGGCAATAGCCATATCCCGAATGCTGCCGCGCATATCAAGGATCAGCTGATATTTTTTCA
The DNA here is from genome assembly GCF_050113815.1 of Pantoea sp. FN0307. NCBI lineage: Bacteria > Pseudomonadati > Pseudomonadota > Gammaproteobacteria > Enterobacterales > Erwiniaceae > Pantoea > Pantoea sp. FN0307. The sequence goes on from NZ_JBNJSO010000001.1 coordinate 490,941, forward strand.
TCTTAACGTTCACCGTATCGTCCATGCCTTCCCGAGCATTAGTCAGGGCATGCAGCGCTACGCCAGCGCAAAGAACTAACAGTAAGATAAGCAGGCCATATCCAGCCGCAAGTCGGGTCGATAATTTCATGAGGGTTTACCTGGATGATTAATGAACGTTGTTACTATCGGCCTGCGGTAAAAAGTTTATAGATCCCCTCATTAAAGAAATTAATAAGCGAATGATTGCTCAGGGAAAATATTTCGTTGCGTAAAGAAAATACGTAACCATAGAGAGATATCGAACCTGTCAAACAAGTGTTTCGCAGTGTATTGAGTCAGCCAGGGCGGATTTAACGGTACTTTTTGGGCACCAGTTTAAGCATTATGTATACAGCCAGTAGTGTCAGGCCAATATAGATGCCTCGTTCTGTCCAGGTCTCAAAATGGAAAAACCAGTAGGCGCACAGGAATACGAGCAATCCACCGATTAGTGAACCAGCGTAATGCAGGAGTATGCGAATAGCGGTCTCGTGTTTTGCATCATTTTTGTTTGAGTTCATTATCTACCGCATCGAGAATTCGGTTAAAGGCTGGCGTTCCGTTAGTCCATTTCACATGTAACGCTTCTACAAAGGGTTGCAAAGCTGGCTCAAGTAAAAAATAAAGTAAATCATAATTGTGAGCTCGTAGAGCTTTATAAACCTCAGGAGCGTAATTTTGAAGCCGTAGGGACGTATAAATACTGCGTTCCGCCATTCCTCCGGCCAGTAATACATTACCAACGACACTACCACGTATGCCGACAAAAAAGCCTGAATTTTGTGCAATAGCTTGTGCTAATCGTCCAGAAATCAGCGTATTAGTCGTGGCTCTGCCCGCAATGGAAAACAGCGTTTTACTGTAGATACTGTTCTGTTTTTCTTGCGGGACATATTGATTAAAAGCCTCAAACACGATCTCAATGGTTTTAATGAAATTATGATTCTTCAAAATGCCATAGCGAATCGCTGTCACTATCCTGATGCGTTCGGTTTCCCGAATATACCGTGAGTCAGTATCTATAAAGCCATATGCCAGATAACCAATATCTTTTGGTACTGAAAGCACGCCATTCCAGAAGCCGAAAGCTGAATCGGGTGAGATGAGTATTTTTACTATACGCTGCGCTATTTCCCTGTAGTTGCTCATACCTTAATTCCTTTCAGGTAGATAAAAATCAAACTGAATTTATCAGATTTTTAAGGCCAGAAAAATATAAACGAAAGGATGTGTGAGTTAACAGGGCGGTATAGGGTCCTGAAAACTACCTGTGCAGAAATTTACCCTGCAATATCAGAATGCTGCTGGGCTTCTGCCGTCCGGTATTTTCAGGAAGAAAAAAACCAGCCGGTTAGGGCTGGTTTTTTAGGGAATTTGGTCGGCACGAGAGGATTTGAACCTCCGACCCCTGACACCCCATGACAGTGCGCTACCAGGCTGCGCTACGTGCCGATATGTGGACGCTATACTACCTGGAATCTCGCTAAATGCAAGACGCCGGCTTTCTAACTGCTTTATTAATAATCAGTTAGCGATAAAGCGTTTCTCGTCTGTCAGCACTTGCAGCAGCAGTGCCAACTGCGGCTTATGATCCTTCAATTGCTGACCTTCGCGGTTATAAGCCTGATAGCTGCCGTTAGCATCCAGCACCAGCGTAATTTGCGACGTGGTGACAATGAGCCGATCGTTATCCGCACTGGTAACCCAGTCATGGCGACGTCTGGCAGCAAACAGATCCTCTCCCTGCGAATACTCCGCAGGGGGCGTGCTGACATGCAGCAGGCGTTGCATTAATGTCGTCATAACATCCTGATGATCGGTCAGCTTGTTGATGGTTTGCGCTGGCGTTTTCGGCCAGTGGATCAGCAACGGAACCTGCAGGGCAGGGCGGGCATCATTACTCTGCTGAGCATGCAACGTAACGGCCTGCTGAGCGGTGATCACCACCACGGTATTATCCAACAGTCCTTTTTGCTGCAGCGTGGCTAATACCTGACCGATCTCGCTATCAATTTCTTTGGCGTTACGGCTATAGCGCTGCGCGCGCTGTTTAGCGCCATCCGGCAGATCGCTCAGCCCGGTATAGGAAATCCATGAGAACCACGGCGCGCGGCCTGACGGCAGCGAACCGAGCCAGCGCTGCCATTGCCCGGTAGTCTGACTGTTGGGCTGATCGCCTGCCAACGGCAGAGAAAAATCAGCCAGCAGCGCCTGACGATAAAGCGGCGAGCTGAAACCATCAGAGGCAAACAAGCCAAACTGATAGCCTTGCTGACTTAGCGCATTAATAAAGGCAGAAGGGATACGCGAGGCCAGTACCCCATCCATATAGCTGGGAGAAATGCCGTAAAACAGGCCAAACAGGCCGCTATCCGGCGAGCTGCCCGCAGTAAAATGCTGGTTGAAACGTACGTTCTCTTCCCCGAAGCGCGTCAGGTTAGGCAGCGTCTTAGGTAGAGAAGCCTGATTAAGACCGTCAACAGTAATCACCAGCAGATTTTGACCGGAGCCGCCGTCGCTAAAGCGAATATCGCTCAGCGGATAAGCCACAGAAACCGCTTCCGGATTGCCCTGCTGCATCAGACGGCGTTGATATTCCTGTGCATCCAGTAAGCCATGCTTTTCCAGAAAACGGCGGGCGGTCATCGGATAAGAGAGCGGCAAGTTAGCGCGCTGCATGGTGATCGGGCGATAGAAGTTGGCGTCTGCCCAGATATAAAGCAGGTGGCTGGCAAAAAAGGCGCTAATAAACAGCGCGGCCAGCGGCTTGCCAAAGCTGCGGCGGTTAAGGCTACGCAGCTTTTGCCAGCTCCAGGTGGCGAACAGCATCTGCACCAGAAAAATAGCCGGCACGCTGATAAACATCAGCTGCCAGTCTCGCGCCATTTCGCTTTGATCCGGGTTAACGACCAGCTCCCAGACCACCGGATTCAGGTGAAGATGGAAACGGTTAAACACGGTACTGTCAACCAGCAGCAGCGTAAGCCCGGCGGTGGCGACAATAGCGGATAAAAAGCGCAGCAAACGCTGCGACATCACCACAAATGTGAGGGGAAAGATCAGCAGCAGATAGGCCGCAAAAACAATGAAGCTGAAGTGGCCGATCCAACTGGTAAACGCGTAAACGCGCCCCGCCAGTGAACCGGGCCAGTCAGCAACCAGCAGATAACGGCTGCCCAGCAGGGTAGCAAAAATGATATTAAACAACGCGAACCAGTGCCCCCAGCTAATCATCTGGGAGACTTTTTCACGGTAGCGTTGCCGATTGGTAACCATATTTGCGGTCAGATCATCACATTAATGGGCTTTATCTTCGCGCACTGAGGCTTGCAGCGCATCAGCGAAGGAACGGGCCAGCGCACGACGCTGTGCAGGCGCTACGCTGGTATTGATTAAGTTGGTGACCATGTTTCCCAGCACCATCAGGGAAAGATCGGTTGGTGCCTGGTTTGATTCCAGCACCTGCACCAGCTGCGCGAGGATCTGCTCCACGCGTTCGTCACTATAACGGGATGATTGTGGCATAACCTTAACTAATACGTATTGAAAAGGCGGTATCTTACCGTAAGCACGCCTTTTTTTCTGCACTTTTATCGTGTCCGTAGCGTTAAACTTCGGCAACGCTTCCGGATGATGAAGTCGCCAGTTGATCGCAAGGGCGCGGGGTGTTTGAATACGCGCCTGAAGCTTAAAGGAGAGTCTAACATGAGTCTGGATATCGACCAGATTGCCCTGCATCAGTTGATCAAACGTGATGAGCAAACGCTGGAACTGGTGCTGCGTGATAGCCTGCTGCCCGCCACCCAGGCCGTGTCGGAACTGGTGGAAGAGCTGCACCGGATCTACAGCGCGAAAAGCAAAGCGTTTGGCCTGTTTAACGCCGAGAGCGAACTGGCGCAAACCCTGCGGGAATGCCGCGATGGCCAGCAGGATTTTCTGGCCTTCAGCCGGGCCGCGACCGGACGGCTGCGCGATGAACTGGCAAAATATCCTTTTGCCGAAGGCGGCATTGTACTGTTTTGCCACTACCGCTATCTGGCGGTGGAGTATTTATTGATCGCCGTACTGAACAGTCAAAGCAGCATGCGCGTTAATGAGCAGCTTGATATCAGCAGCGTTCACTACCTGGATATTAACCACGCCGATATCGTTGCGCGCATTGATTTAACCGAATGGGAAACGAATCCGGAATCCACGCGTTATTTGACCTTCCTGCGCGGGCGCGTCGGGCGTAAGGTCGCTGATTTCTTCATGGATTTTCTGGGAGCCAGCGTAGGGCTGGATACCAAAGCGCAGAACCGGGGATTACTGCAGGCGGTGGACGACTACTGTGCCGAATCCAGCCTGGATAAAGCCGAGCGGCAAAACTATCGCCAGCAGGTCTACAGCTACTGTAACGAACAGCTGCAGGCGGGCGAAGAGATTGCCATTGAAGAGCTGGCGCGCGAGTTGCCGCCGCTGGGGGAAAAGAACTTTCAGCAGTTTACTCAGGAGCAGGGATACGAACTGGAAGAGAGCTTCCCGGCAGATCGCACTACGCTGCGTCAGCTGACCAAATTTGCCGGCAGCGGCGGTGGGCTAACCATCAATTTTGATGCCATGCTGCTGGGCGAGCGTATCTTCTGGGATCCGGCGACCGATACCCTGACCATCAAGGGCACGCCGCCAAATCTGCGCGATCAGCTGCAGCGTCGCACTGGCGGGCAGTAAACGCGAGCGCGTGGGTTACTGCCCGCGCGCAGGCATAAAAAAACGCCGCAGATGCGGCGTTTTTTTTGGGTCCGAAACGCGATTAAACGCGAACGAAGTCCATGTGGTGCAGTTTTGGCTTGAACGGGTGACGCTGTACAGCCTGCACTTTAACTTTGGTCTCTTTACCATCGACAACCAGAACCAGTTCGTCGGTGTAGAAGCCAGGCTTAGCCTGCAGGTTCAGCACAGAGTCGTGATCCAGTTCGATAGAAACTGCTGCTTCCTTGCCACCATAGATGATAGCCGGGAATTTGTTAGCAGCACGCAGGCGGCGGCTCGCACCCTTACCCTGCTCTTTACGTTCAGTTGCTTTGATAGTTAACATGGTAACTCTCTTTAATAAATGATCCTGCTACAGGCGACCCAGCAGCAGGTTGGATTGTTCAGCTCTTGTCAGACAAAAGCGCGCGGCATTATAGCGATGTTTAGCCGCCGGGGCAAACGGAAGTGCTGAAGCCTGCGCGCCTGGCGCAGCTCATTAGCGCAGCTCATTAGCGCAGCTCATTAGCGCGGCGATAGCGGCCCTGATAATCGAATACCTTTTCCCGCACCTGCCAGAACTGCCCGCGTGCGCGTGCCACGACAAAGTCGGGATGACGCAGCAGCGGCTGCAGCGCGACCACGTCACGGGCGCTTTGCCAGCCGAGCGGTACGCCAGGCGCGCGCTGATGCGGCCGCATAAACAGTTGCTCAAAGGTAGTGCGCTGGGCCGACGTTTGTAGGCGGAAGCGTTCGCTAACGCTGGTGCCATCCTCATCGTAATAGGTGGCCTTCAGCCATTCACCTTTATCGTCACGGCCCGCCTCAAGCGTCATGCCGCCGCAGCGTAACACCAGCGCATCCTTGAGCTTCAGCGCGGCTTTCAGCATATCATCGGGATCGACCAGCACCGCATCGCACTCATGGCAGCGGCGCGCGGCAATATCATTTTCCGCGTTGCAGTGCGGACAGCTTTTAAAGCGAAAACGATAGTCGCACTGTTCACGATTCCCTTCGTCATCCTCCAGCACGCCCTGGCAGCGGCGACCAAAGTGCTCGATCAAGGTGCCGTCAGCGGTGGTTTTGCCCCAGAAAGTATTGGCGAAGCCGCAGGCCGGGCAAAATACCTGCACCGGCTGGTTATCGCTCTGACCTTTCGGCGCGCCCACTTCCGGCGTAAAAAGATCGTGCGGGTTACCGGCATAATCCAGAATCAGGCAGTCGCTCTTTCCTTCACACAGACGCAGTCCACGCCCCACAATCTGCTGGTAGAGGCTGATCGATTCGGTAGGACGCAAAATCGCGATCAGGTCGACATGCGGCGCGTCAAAGCCGGTGGTTAACACCGCGACATTAACCAGATATTTGATCTGCTGCTGTTTGAACGCATTGATTAGCGCATCGCGCTCCGGCCCTGGCGTGTCGGCGCTGACCAGCGCTTTACCTTCCGGCAGCAGCGACAGCACCTCTTTGGCATGTTCAACGGTGGCGGCAAAAATCATTACGCCTTTACGCTCGGCGGAAAATTCTACGATCTGGCTAATAATATGCGGCGTAATACGCTGCTGCTGTTTTAGCTCGCGGTTAAGATCGGCTTCGGCAAACAGGCCGTTACCCTGGGCGCTCAGGCGGCTGAAATCGTACTGCACCACCGGCATATCCAGGCGTTCCGGCGGCACCAGAAAGCCATGCTTGATCATATAACGCAGCGGCAGTTCATAAATGCAGTCATGGAACAGGGCGCGCTCGTCGCCGCGCACCATGCCATGATAGTGAAACCGATAGATCCAGCCTTTGCCGAGACGATAGGGCGTTGCGGTCAGCCCCAGCAGCCGCAACTGAGGATTATGCTGACGCAGATGCGTAAGGATCTGCTGGTACTGGCTGTTTTCATCGTCGCCGATGCGATGACACTCATCGACAATCAGCAGCGAAAAGGCGCTGTCGAACAGCGGCAGATTACGCGCCACCGACTGAACGCTGCCAAATACCACTTTGCTTTTACTCTCTTTGCGCGCCAGTCCGGCAGCGAAAATATCCGCTTCCAGCCCCAGCGCCAGATATTTGCTGTGGTTTTGCGCCACCAGCTCTTTAACGTGAGCCAGCACCAGCACGCGTCCGCGCGCCAGCCGCGCCAGTTCGGCAATCACCAGACTTTTACCGGCGCCGGTGGGCAGCACGATAACCGCAGGCTGTTGGGAGCGGCGGAAGTGGTTAAGCGTGGCTTCAACCGCTTCCTGTTGATAAGGACGCAGAGTAAACGACATGAGCAGAATTGATTTTGGAAACCGGCCCATATTATGCCATGAAAGCGGGTGAAACGGCATTTCACTCTGTCCGCTGCTGACAACTCCAGGTATACTTAGCGCTCTTAATGCGCCGCAGGCGTATCTCTCCAGGTCAGACAACAGGCATCAAAACAGTAATGCGACTTGATAAATTTCTTTCTCAACAACTGGAAGTTAGCCGAGCCATCGCCGCACGGGAACTGCGGGCCAAACGCGTAACGGTAGACGGCGAAATTGTACGCGACGGCGCATTTAAAGTGCTGCCGGAACACCAGGTAGAATATGAAGGTAATCTGCTCCAGCTTCAGGTCGGGCCGCGCTATTTTATGCTGAACAAACCGCAGGGCTATGTCTGCTCTACCGACGATCCCGATCATCCTACCATTCTCTATTTTATTGAGGAGCCGACCGCATGGAAACTGCATGCGGCAGGGCGTCTTGATATTGACACCACCGGGCTGGTGCTGCTCACCGATGACGGCCAGTGGTCGCATCGCATTACCTCGCCGCGTCACCATTGTGAAAAAACGTATCGGGTCACGCTGGAGCATCCGCTACGGGAAGATACCGCGCAGCTGTTTGCTGAGGGCGTGCAGCTGCATGGAGAAAAAACGCTGACTAAACCGGCCACGCTGGAGGTGCTTAGCGAAACAGAGGTGCGTCTGACCATCAGCGAAGGGCGCTATCACCAGGTAAAACGTATGTTTGCCGCGATAGGCAACCATGTGGTGGCGCTGCATCGTGAGCGCATCGGCGAGATTACGCTGGATGACGATCTGGAGCCGGGCGAATACCGCCCGCTGACCGAGGAAGAGGTCGCCAGCGTCGGCGCGCCGCGTTAACCATGACATCTGTGGCATAAGCTGACAAAAGGAGCAGAGGTTGCGTAAGGAAAAAAATTCCTCGATCGGGCTGGTGATTATCCTTGGCCTGCTGGCGATGTTAATGCCTTTATCGATCGATATGTATTTGCCAGCGATGCCGCAGATCGCCAGGGAATTTGGCGTGTCCGCCGGCAGCGTACAGATGACGCTTAACGTCTATATCCTGGGCTTTGCGCTGGGACAGCTGGTATATGGCCCGCTGGCGGACAGTTATGGCCGCAAGCCGGTGATCACCATCGGCACGCTGATTTTTGCGCTGGCTGCGGCCGCCTGTGCCCTGTCACAAAGCATTGAGCAGCTGATTAATATGCGGTTTCTGCACGGCCTTTCGGCGGCAGCGGCCAGTGTGGTAATTAACGCGCTTATGCGTGACGCTTTCTCGAAAGAGGAGTTTTCACGCATGATGTCGTTTGTCATGCTAGTAACCACCATTGCGCCGCTGCTGGCACCGATTATCGGCGGCTGGCTGCTGGTGCTGTGGAGCTGGCATGCGATTTTCTGGAGTCTGTCGCTGGCGGCGCTGGCGGTCACGGTAATGGTCGCGACGCAAATTCGCGAAACGCTACCAAAAGAGCAGCGCCAGCGCTTTCATTTACGCACCACGCTACGCAATTTTCTGTCGCTGTTTCGCCATAAGCGCGCCTTTAGCTACATGATGGCCAGCGGCTTCTCGTTTGCCGGGCTGTTTTCATTTCTTAACGCCGGGCCGTTTGTTTATATCGAAGTTAACCATGTCTCGCCGCAGAACTTTGGCTACTACTTTGGGTTAAACGTAGTGTTCCTGTTTATTATGACGCTGATTAACAGCCGCTCGGTGCGCCGCTTTGGTGCGCTGGCAATGTTTCGATTTGGCCTGCTGATCCAGTTTGCTATGGGCATCTGGCTGCTGGTGGTCAGCGCGTTCGATCTCGGTTTTCTGCCGCTGGTGTTTGGCGTGGCGCTGTTTATCGGCTGTGTGGCGATGGTTTCCTCTAACGCGATGGCGGTAATTCTGGATGAGTTTCCTCATATTGCCGGCACCGCATCGTCGCTGGCAGGCACGCTGCGCTTTGGTGTGGGCGCGTTGGTAGGCGCACTGCTCTCTATGGCTAATTTTACCACCGCCTGGCCGATGGTATGGTCAATAGCCTTATGCGCCACCTGTTCGCTGCTGCTGTTTAGCTATGCCAGCCGCGCGCATAAGCACACGCAGGCAAGTTAACGTTCTTCGCCCTGGCAAAAGTGCGGTTTGTTGATTATATGTAAAAGTATAGGCGTGTAAAAGTTACAGGGATGAAGCAAAAGTGGTTGTGCCTGTTTCCCGAACGCGGTACATATAGCAGCAAAATGAGAGCTACCTCTCAAAATGCCGTAACAATAAAATGCTCGCTACGCGCTTTTGCCATCTGGTCAGGCTGTGATCGGAGGCAGCGAACCGCGAGCATCAGGTGCCCTGGGGATTGCATTTGAACACTTTACAATTGTCGATTGTACATCGCTTACCACAAAGCTACCGTTGGGCTGCCGGAATGGCTGGCGGGGCGATAGAACTGAATACGCTGGCGGCCGATGACGATTTGATTGGTTTGCGGCTGCTTAGCCATGATGGTGCGCCCGCCTGGGAAGTGATGCAGAAAATGCGCGCCATGCTGGCGGAAATCCAGGTGGAATGTGCCATTGTCGAGTGGCAGGGCGAGCCCTGTCTGTTTGTGCAGCGCAGCGATGAAAGCGCTGCTACGGTACGCCTGAAAAATCAGGGCGTGGCGATTGCCGAAACCTTTACCGCTCAGTCGCTTTGATTCGGTCACTCCGGTCATTTGGCTAGCTATCGGCCGGATAGTGATACTGATAAGGCGCTGCGGTGCCTCTGCTAATCCGCCGTTTGCGCCAGCGTTAACAATTGCCTCGTATATTCCTGCTGCGGTGCGGCAAAAACCGCAGCGCAATCTCCCTGCTCAACCACTTCGCCCTGACGCAAAACCACCACCTGATGGCACAGCGAACGCACCACCTGCAAATCGTGGCTGATAAAAATGTAGGCCAGGCGATGCTCTTGCTGCAGCTTTTTTAACAGCTCCAGGATCTGCTTCTGCACCGAGCGATCCAGCGAGGAGGTTGGCTCATCGAGGATCACCAGTTCAGGTTGCAGGATCAAGGCGCGGGCGATAGCAATGCGCTGACGCTGACCGCCGGAAAATTCCGCCGGATAACGATGTCGGGTAGCGGGATCGAGCCCGACCTCCTGCATTACCTGAATTACCTGCTCTTCACGCTGCTGCGCCGTAAGCGCCGGACGATGTACCTGTAAACCTTCTTCAATAATCTGCACCACGTTCAGGCGTGGGTTCAGCGAAGAGTTAGGATCCTGAAAAACCACCTGTAGCCGGGGCCGCCAGGGCAGCATTTGCCGACGGCTAAGATGCTGTAGCGGCTGACCTGCAAAGTTAATCTCGCCCTGCGAGGCGATGAGCCGCAGCAGCGCCAGACCGGTTGTGCTTTTCCCGGAGCCAGATTCGCCCACCAGCCCCAGGCTTTCCCCGGGCCGCAGGGTAAAGCTGAGGTTCTTTAATGCCTGATATTGATGCGTGGTACGGCGCAGCAGCCCGCGTTTTACTGCAAAAGCCACCTGCAACTGATTCACCTGCAGAAGCGCGGGCTGGCTTTGGTCAACCGGTGCGGGACGTCCGGTCGGCTCCGCATCGATCAGCTTACGCGTATAGGGATGCTGCGGCGTCGCAAACAGCCGATCGCAGCGATTATGCTCTACGCCTTTACCGTTTTGCATCACGCTGACGCTATCGGCCAGTTGGCGAACAATATTCAGGTTATGAGTAATAAACAGCAGGCCCATATTCAGCTCGCGCTTCAGCTCTTTCAGCAGCGTGAGGATCTGCGCCTGCACCGTGACATCCAGCGCGGTGGTTGGCTCATCGGCGATCAATAAATCTGGCTGGGTCAGCAGCGCCATCGCAATCATAACGCGCTGACGCTCGCCACCGGAAAGCTGATGCGGATAGTCAGCCAGGCGCGCACGCGCGTTACGGATGCCAACCCGATCAAGACAGCTTAGCATTTCAGCGCGCGCCGCCTCGCGTCGCATGCCCCGATGCAGCGACAGCACCTCATACAGCTGTTTTTCCAGAGTATGCAATGGGTTAAGCGACACCATCGGTTCCTGAAAAATCATGGCCATGCGGTTGCCGCGCAGCCGCTGTAGCGTGCGTTCATCGGCGCGCAGCAGATCCTGCCCTTCGAACAGGATCTCACCCTGCGGCCAGACCACCGGCGGTGACGGCAGCAGACGCATCACTGAAAGCGCGGTAACGCTTTTGCCGGAGCCAGATTCGCCGACCAGCGCCAGCGTTTCGCCCGCTTCGACCCTAAGCGAAAGGTCATCCACCACGCGTTGCTCGGTAGCGCCGTGGCGAAAAGCGATGCTGAGATGATTGATGCTAAGCAGGGGAAAAGACATATCAGGAGACCTTAGCGGGATCGAATGCGTCACGTACCGCTTCGCCGATAAAAATCAGCAGCGACAGTAAAATAGCCAGAGTAAAGAAGCCCGCCAGACCGAGCCAGGGCGCCTGCAGATTGTTTTTCCCCTGCAGCAGCAGCTCGCCGAGCGAAGGAGAGCCGAGCGGCAGGCCAAAGCCCAGGAAATCGAGCGAGGTTAAGGTAGTGATTGAACCACACAAAATAAACGGCAGCCAGGTCAGGGTCGCGACCATCGCATTGGGTAAAATATGGCGCAGCATAATCCGGCTGTCGCTGACGCCCAGCGCGGTTGCCGCCCGAATATAGTCAAAGTTGCGTGTGCGCAAGAACTCGGCGCGCACCACGCCGACCAGGCTCATCCAGCCAAATGCCACGGTAATTGCCAGCAACCACCAGAAGCCGGGCTGGACAACGCTGGAAAGCAGAATAATCAAAAACAGTGTCGGCATACCGGACCAGATTTCAATAATACGTTGACCAAACAGATCCACTTTGCCGCCAAAATAGCCCTGCATCGCGCCCACCGTAATGCCGATAACGCTGGAAATCAGCGTCAGCATCAGGCCAAACAGCAGAGAAATGCGCGTGCCGTACAAAATGCGCGCCAGCACATCGCCGCCGTTGGCGTCGGTACCCAGCCAGTTTTGCGTAGAGGGCGGAGAAGGGAAGGGGACTTTCGTGGCAAAATTAATGGTGTCGTCATCAAAGCGGATCGGCGCCCACAGCGCCCAACCATCCTGCGTCAGACGCTGTTTCAGCCACGGATCCTGATAATCTGCGGCGGTAGCAAAAGGACCACCGAAATCGCTTTCGCTATAGTTAAACAGCAGCGGGGCATACCAGCGATCCTGATAATGCACCAATAGCGGCTTGTCGTTAGCCAGCAGTTCCGCGCCCAGACATAGTATAAAGATCAGCGCAAACAGCCACAGCGACCAGTAGCCGCGACGATTTTGCCTGAAGCGCTGCCAGCGCGCCTGGTTTACCGGACTTAAACGGCTCATTATCGTCCCTCAAAGTCGATGCGAGGATCGACCAGCGTATAGGTAATATCGCTTAAGATATTGAGCAGCAGGCCGATCAGGGTAAAAATATACAGCGTACCAAACATCACCGGATAGTCGCGCTGGATGGTGGCGTCATAGCCCAGCAGGCCCAGACCGTTAAGTGAAAACATGACTTCAATCAGCAGCGAGCCGGTGAAAAACATGCTGATAAATGTGGCGGGGAAACCGGCGATAACCAACAGCATGGCGTTGCGAAATACATGCCGGTAGAGAATTTTGTTTTCATCCAGCCCTTTTGCACGCGCGGTCACCACATACTGTTTACGTATCTCATCCAGAAAGGAGTTTTTTGTCAGCATAGTTAAGGTGGCGAAGCCGCCGATTACCGTCGCCACTACCGGCAGCGTAATATGCCAAAAGTAGTCAGCGATCTTTTCATACCAGGGCAGCGTAGCAAACTGCGGCGACGTCAGGCCGCGCAGCGGAAACCAGTCCAGATAACTGCCGCCGGCAAACAGCACAATCAGCATGATGCCAAACAGAAAGGCGGGGATCGCATAACCAATGATAATCAGGGTGCTGCTCCAGACATCAAAGGCGCTGCCGTTGCGTACCGCTTTTTTAATACCCAGCGGAATCGACACCAGATAAATAATCAAAGTACTCCACAGGCCAAGCGATATCGACACCGGCAGGCTCTCTTTAATCATCTGGATCACCGAGGCGCTGCGGAAAAGACTGTCGCCGAAATCAAAGCGAATATAGTCCCACAACAGGTTGAAATAGCGCTCGTGTAGCGGTTTATCGAAACCGTAACGTTTGGTGATCTCGGCGATGACTTCAGGATCGAGGCCGCGCGAGCCGCGATACTGGCTATCGCCCGGCGAGCTGTTAAGTATTGCCCGGCTGCTTTCCGCGCCGTTGCTGCCGGGCAGACCGGTGGTCTGGCCAAACTGCGCGTTAGCCAGCGCCTGTTCTACCGGGCCGCCGGGCGCAATCTGCACAATAAAAAAATTCAGCGTGATGATCGCCCAAAGCGTGGGGATAATCAGCAGTAAACGACGAATCAAATAAGCGCCCAAATTGACTCCTTAACGCCGCTGGGCCGGCAATTTTTCAGCCTTGTTCACATCGTACCACCAGTTCTCCAGCCCGACGGAAAAGGCAGGCGTTATTGTGGGATGTGAAAATTTATTCCACCAGGCGTAGCGGTCACTGGCACCATACCACATCGGGATCATGTAATAGTTCCACAGCAGGATGCGGTCCAGCGCGCGTCCTAACGGCAGCAGTGCCGCCTTATCGCCCTGATGCGCCAGAATACGATCGATTAACGCATCCAGCACCGGACTTTTTATCCGTGGCCGGTTCCAGCTGGAATCGATAAACGGCGACTGCCAGAGCTGGCTAAGGCTGCTGTTTGGCCAGGGCGTGGCGTAATACTGGCCTGGCGTCATATCATAATCACCACCTCGCAGCCGCCGTAAATATTGCGAGCTGTCGACCCGGCGAATATCTACGGTAATGCCTAAACGCTTAAGACTGTGCTGGAAGGGGAGCACCCAGGCGATATTACCACCGCTCGGCAGCAGCAGTTCAAAACGAAACGGCTGTCCGGCGCTGTTAACCAACTGCTGATTTTTAAGCTGCCAGCCCGCCTGCTTCAGCAGCGCCAGCGCTTTGAGCAAGTTGGCGCGATCGTAGCCGCTGCCATCGCTGCGCGGCGGCTGATAACGCTCGCTGAATACCTCATCCGGAATTTGGCCTTTATACGGCGCGAGGATCGCCAGTTCCGCAGCATCCGGGTAGCCGCGTGCGGCATATTCGGTATTCTGGAAATAGCTGCTGCTGCGTAAATAGGCACCATAAAACAGCGCCTTGTTCATCCATTCGAAATCAAAGGCCAGCGTTAACGCCTGACGCACCCGACGGTCACTGAACAGCGGCTTTTCATTATTAAATGCCAGCCAGGCCGTGTCGGTGGTGACCTGATTCGGTCGCGCCTCTTTCACGATCTGTTGCTGCTCGAAACTGCTGCCACGGTACTGGGTCGCCCAGTTCTTGGCCGAGCCTTCAGCGCGGAAATCTGAGGCGCCCGCTTTAAAGGCCTCAAAGGCGACATTGTCATCCAGGTAATAGTCGTAGCGGATGGTATCGAAATTAAAGCGGCCTTTGTTTACCGGCAGATCGGCGGCCCAGTAATCTTTAACACGCGAATAGGTAATATACTGGCCAATTTTATAGGCGCTGATACGGTAGGGGCCGCTGGAGAGCGGCGGATAGCCCAGCGGCTCGTTGAATTTACGCGACTGCCAGAATTTCTCCGAGAGCACCGGCAGGTTAAACAGCCCCAGCATCAGGCTTTTATCCGCTTTCGGCAGCTCAATGCGCACCGTCAGCCGCGAAATCGCTTTTACCGTAACGCCTTTATAGACCAGACGAAATGAGGTTACGCCTTCGGTCATAAACTTTTCAAAGGTAAAGGCGACATCCTGCGCGGTAATCGGCGAACCGTCATGAAAGCGGGCGCGGGGATTGAGTGTGATCTCCGCCCACTTAAAATCGGCGGGATAGCGTGCATACTCCGCAATCAGTGGATAGTAGCTGCCGAGCTCATCGTCAGAGGTGGCGAACAGCCGATCGTACAGCGTAATGGTTCCTTCACCGGGATAGCCGCGAGAGGCAAAGCGGTTGAAGTTATCGTAATTACCTATCACCGCCAGGGTAATTTTACCGCCTTTCGGCGCAGCCGGATTAGCGTAATCATAATGGGTAAAATTTGCGTCATATTTTGGCTCGCCCAGCTCGGCGAAAGCGTGGCCTTCCTGAATGACTTCGGCCCACGCAGCAGGCGCTGCGCCAATAGCAAGAGCCAGTATAAGCAGACGAAGTAACATTAAATCGGTTATCTCCCGAACAAACAGGCGGCGCGGTGGCCGCCGTCAAGAACCAGCGGGCTAAGCATCGGCTCGATCGGCCTGCTGCTTTTGCAAATATTGGATAAGCTGCTCAGGCGGTAACGGGCGGCTAAACAGATAACCCTGCATATGGGTCACGCCGCGCTTAATCAGCCAGGCGGCCTGCTCCTCCGTCTCTACGCCTTCGGCAACGGTTTTCAAGTTTAGCTTACGCGCCAGCGTCAATACCGCATCCAGTACTGGTGAAGTAACCGTTTCCATGCCGATACTTTGCACGAAACCACGATCGATTTTCAAATAGTCAAAGCTGAATTTCTCCAGATAGATCAGCGCGCTATGACCGGTGCCAAAATCATCAATCGCGATGGTGATCTGCTGTTCGTGCAGCCAGTCAAATACTGCCGCCGCCTTTTGCCCGGCAACCATGGTGCGTTCGGTTATTTCAAATACGTAATCAAAATGCGCAGGCGGCATGCTGGCAATCCACTCGTTCACATCCTGGCGAAAGCCTGGGGCAGAGAGATGCCCCGGCGCAATATTCAGCCCCATCGTAGCACCCGGTGGGAGATGGCAGCAAAGCAGCCGGGCATCCTGCGCGACCAGCCTGAACAGATGGCGCGTCAGCGGGACGATCATGTTCTGGCTTTCGGCATAGGTGATAAAGGCATCAGGCGGAATAGGACCGGTTACCGGATGCGTCCAGCGTAGCAGAGCTTCCAGCCCGTAGACGCGACCGGATGCCGCTTCGATCAACGGCTGATAAACCACGTGAAACTCATTACGTTTAATGCCCAGCAAAATCTCTTTGCCGGGGCGCAGACGCACTGAAAAGAGTAGCCAGCTGACCGACGCCACTATCATCGCCAGCAGCAGGCCAGCCAGTAACACGAAAGCGATATCGCGTACCGAGAGTTCTTCACCGTACAGATAGAAGGTCAACGCGTAACCCGGCACGCTAAACTGACGCAGGGCGGTAGCGGGCAGCGCCATGCGCGGAATTAGCTTATTACTCCAGGTGAGCAGCGCCTTATCGCCTGATACGATTGCCAGTCCATCCAGGCTCTCCTGGCTCGCTGCCAGCAACAGCAAAGGCGTCATATTAACATCCAGCGTGGCGAGTATGCCTTGACTGGCAACACTGGGATGCTGTAGCCACAGCAAAATCGCAGGCTGATGGGGAAGCATGGGCGTGCCGCCGACCAACGCAACATCATATGGACGCGACAGCACCAGCGAGGAGGAAAAATTACGCACCGGTAGCAGAAAAGCGCCGGTAGCCGATGAACACCAGGCCTGACCGTCGCGCACCAGCATGATAGTGCGAATATCGTTGATAAAGGCTGCGCGCGAGGTAAGTATGCTACCGACGCGCTGACAGCTATCGTTAGTATACTTAAGTAGCGGCAGCAGATTTTTCTGCAGATTATTAAACAAATTCTGCATATAAACCTTGCTGGCATTGGCCAGCCGATCATGTTGCTGCGCCCGCTTGTGCTGAATAATAAACAGAGTAGCGGTGCTAAAAATAAGAAAGAAAATGAGACCCGCAACGGTACTGATCCAGGCTATCCGGCGCGGATGATCCGCTTGGCGCTTTATAACTTTGGACAATGGCATTGGGCATAATCTCCCGCTTTAGCCTTTTTTATAGTGAGAATTAGTACAGCCAGTATCTGGTAATAAGAAACGGAGAATATAACGAGTGAGGCTGTATGTCTTGCTATTCTGGAGTAAAGGTTTTTAGCAGGGCATTTTTTCCAAAAGCTGTGTATTCAGGGCGAAAAAAACGCTGCCGGGGCAGCGTTTTTAATTGCTCATTAATATCAAACTTCAGGGAGAAGAATTAACTTTGTGTTCGGCTCAATACGCGTCGTGCTTCGCGATAACGATTTTTCCAGTATGAATCGTTGAGACTGGAGATCATGACACCGCTGCTGGTCGAAGCATGGACAAAATTGTCGTTGCCCAGGTAAATCCCTACGTGGCGGCCGGTAGAGCCCGCCCGGAACAGCACCAGATCGCCAGGACGCAGCTTGGTACGCGCCACCTCACGGCCAGTATCTTTTTGCTCTGAAGTTGAGCGCGGCAGATCAAGACCGAATTGTTCACGGAAAGTGAGTTGTACAAATGCGGAACAATCAATGCCACGTTTAGTGGTACCGCCTAAACGATAACGCACGCCTTTCCAGTCGGCATATTGTTCCAGAATGCGCGATTTAATATCGACATTCTGCACCATTTGTTCAAATTCATCCTGAGACGCTTGAAGTAAAAAACCATTCTGGTTATTCACTGCATGGGTCTCAGTTTGCGCATTTTGTCCGTGATGACCACTACATGCTGAGAGTAATGTCGCCAGCGCGACAGCAGGGATTACCCGCAAGATATATCTCAGAAACGGTTGAGATTTGACCATTGTGTTTATTATCCCTTGAAGTCCTTACGACCGGAGGTCGCTGATTAATGAGCAAAACGGCACGAGATTAAATACTCCCAGCACATAAGACAATTTCTGAATCTTTAAAATGTGTGAATACGCACATTTTTTATTTACAGAAGCGTACATTACGTACGACTTTTGCCTGGCTGTGGCTGAGGTTAACCGATTGCAAGCCGCATGGCGAGTGGTTTTACGCACTTTTTTATAGGTTTTTTTGATGTGAAATCAATACATAACCATTTGGCTACTTTATCGACAACTTTGTGCAAATAATGGCGGGATTAAAGGGGCTTTAACCGGTCAATTTATCGGATAGCGGCATTTTTCAGAAAAAACAGGCTGGACAAGCAGGGCCGCCCGCCAATATTCAGGCCGGGCGGTCATCACTATTTCTTTTACGTCGCTAATTAGCAGACTCATTACCAGGAAATAAAAAAGCCCCGTCGGCAATAACCAGACGGGGCTTTTCACGGTTTCGACACGCGCAGGCAAAAGGTTAGCGCGGCAAACCGGGTTTATATTTGCCGGGCAGGGTGCGCCAGAGCCAGTTAACCAGCGCATCGCTGGCCGGCGTTATCAGCCACCAGCTCAACCCAACCAGCACCACCGAGAGCGAACCTACCGCAACATCGGTAAACCAGTGCGCGCCCGCCATAATGCGCGGCAGCGAAAACAGCACCACAATAACCAGCGCAATGGCAAAAGCCCTTTTGCCAAAGTAGCGCAGCATAAAGCAGGCAAAGATCATCAGCATCATGCCGTGATCGCCCGGGAAGCTGTCTTTGGAGGCATCCTTGGCAGGAATGCCGGTCAGCTCGCTTACACGATAAGCCTGCTCAAAAAACAGCGTCGGGCTGCTGTGTTTTACCGGCAGCAGATGGCCGAGCTGGTTGAGCACCACCGCCGTCAACAGCATGCAGATACCGATCGCCAGCATACGGCGACGCTCTTGCGGCGTTTCACGCAGCCAGTACGACCAGTACAGCAGGCCCATCGCCAGCAGCGATACCGCATCAAAGCCGCGATAATTAGTGATCGCCAGCAATAAGGCAAACGCATGACTGGTGGCCATATGCTGGTTAAACCAGAGAAAAATCGCGCTGTCGATGCTGAACCAGGCACCGTGATGTTCAGGCACGAACCAGGATAAAAACAGCGCCACCCCAAGTAAGTTCAGCAGCAGAATAATCGCCAAACGTTTTGCGTTCATAGGGAACTCACAGCAAAGGTCAAAAATAGCGACATAGCCTAGGTATTATCGCTTAAACGGAGCTTCAACAACTCGCTTTGTAGCTGATTCCAGTCCGCTTCACTGTCGTGAATAATTTCGATCCGGCTATCCGGCGGCGGCGCCTGGCGCGTCTCGATATGGAAATCGGCACCCTGACGATTAATGCTGACCGCGCCTTCAGCGATGCGCATAACCCCTTTAACGCGGGTCACCGGAGCCAGGCGCGCCCACTCAAGAATGCCGATGGTATCGAACAGCGTATCGCTGTCAAAAGCCCAGCCGCAGGCGTAATAGCCCTGGCCCTGATTAAAGGCGCGACGCCAGCGCGCATTGCGATCGAGACGTAGCGCTGAGAGCCCTGAACCAAGGTGACTATGCTGATGCGCCTCGCTCTGCGGCAGCGTACGCAGATTACGGCGCGGTTGCGCCAACAGCGCCGGATCGATGCGGCCATACTCGGTGGAGACCAGCAGGCGACCTGCCAGCGCCTCCGCCTGCCACTGCGCCAGTGCCTGTCGATCTTCTTCCTGCCAGCGATCCTGCTTGTTGGCGATGATAATATCCGCCGCGGCCAGCTGATCGCGGAAATTTTCATTGGTCCATACGCGCGCATCGCTTAGCTGACGCGGATCCAGCAGCGCCAGCGAAGCCTGAAGCGTCAGCCAGGGCTGGTAAACTTCGGCGCTCAGCATATCCAGGATCTGTTTGGGATGACCCAGACCGGTGGGTTCGATCAGCAGGCGATCAAGCTGATGCTGACGTAGCAACATATTAAGCCCTACCTGCATGGGCAGACCATTAACGCAGCACATGCAGCCGCCGGGGATCTCTTTTAATACCGCGCCGCTTTCGGCCAGCAGCGCGCCATCGATACCGATTTCACCAAACTCATTTACCAGGATGGCCCAGTTTTCGCCTTCTGGTTTCTGCGCCAGCAGATGCAGCAGCGTGGTAGTTTTGCCGCTGCCAAGAAACCCGGTAATCAGGTTGACCTGGATCATGGAGATCTCCTTTTATTGATTAATTCGCCTTCTGCTGCTGCTGCAAACTAACGAAATGCCGTTAATGATATATTTAACCGGCAATAAACCATCAGGGGCGCGATAATCATGAAATACCGCATCGGCTTGACCTTAATATTAACGCTGTTATCCCTTTCTGCTCACAGCAGCGGAACCCTTATGTTTCATGGCGGCCTGGAGGAGCCAGGCTGCAATATCGCAGTAGCGCAGGGCACATTAAACAGCGAGTGTTATCGTCAGGGTCAATGGTTGCGTCAGTCTCAGCCGTTAGCGCACCTTACCCGCAGCGATCTGGCGGAGAAAAGTGTGCAAGCCCAGCTTATCTGGCTGGATAACCAGCAGCAGCGGGGACTGATTATCGTCAGCTATCAGTAACAACCAAATGTTATAATGTAACATTTGGTTTGGTGAAAGACAGAGCGGAATTTTAGTCAGCGCGACCCATATAGCGGCGCTCCGCAATATGAATACGGATTTTGTCGCCGTTACTAAGATATTCCGGCACCTGAATAGATAATCCGGTTGCCATCACGGCGGGTTTGGTACGTGCGCTGGCTGAAGCGCCTTTAATGCCTGGCGAAGTATCCACAATTTCCATATCAACGGTCTGCGGCAACTCAAGCGCCAGCACCTGACCATCCATCGTCAGCACTTGCATACCCGGCATCCCGCCTTCAGGAATGAACAGCAGCTCTTCTTCGATTTGCTCTTTTTTCAGGATGTAAGGGGTGTAGTCCTCTTCATCCATAAACACATATTCATCGCCATCGACATAAGAAAAGGTTACCGAGCGGCGAACCAGAGAGATAGCGTCAACGATATCGTCGCCTTTAAAACGTTCTTCTACTTTCATACCGGTACGAATATCGGTAAAACGCATTTTATATAAAGTTGAGGCGCCGCGTGCGCTGGGGCTTTGAATATCAATGTCTTTAACCAGCAGCAGCTTGCCGTTCCAGGTCACGGCCATACCGCGTTTAATTTCGTTAGCTTTTGGCATCTACATTCTCTCTGCATCGTATAGTTAAGAATCGCGACAAAGTACTCCCGGCCAGCAGAACAGGCAAGATCCTGCAGCGATTTTTAACGAGTCAGATAGCAATTCATGAAACGGGCTGCTATTGTCGCGAGGTTTTCAGCGGGGGAATGTTATGGAATGTCGTAGCGGTTGTGGGGCCTGCTGTACAGCGCCGTCCATCTCATCACCCATTCCCGGCATGCCGCAGGGCAAGCCGGCCAATACGCCCTGTATTCAGCTGGATGCCCAACAGCGCTGTAAAATATTCGGCTCGCCGCTGCGCCCTAAAGTCTGCGCTGGTTTGCAGCCTTCCGCTGAAATGTGCGGCCCCTCCCGTGAGCAGGCGCTTACCTGGCTGTTAACACTGGAAGCAGCCACCGCCCCCTGAAAATATCCCTGCCTGTTCGCCTTTCCTGTGGTCTTTTACCGCCTCTTATTCTTATCAGCTGATGCTTGCTGAAGCTGAACGATAAAGCACCTTTGCCGTCAGCGCTATTTTCAGCTTTGCAGCAGAATTATTCTGAAAACGTAAATGAAATGTGCGTTGCTTCAAAAATATGCTACGTGGATTCAGACATAACTTGCGTGTCAACGCTACTCTGTACCAAACTGATTGAAACGTTTCAGCGTTATCTCGCAAGTAAAGTTGGCATGGGGTAACGCTTTTTTTCTCAATACAGCTGAAACGATTCAATTTCGGCAGGAGAGGAGAACTATGTTCCAGCTCGATATCAAGGCTATCCATCCAGGGCAGACAGCCAGTAATAAAGAAGAGGCCATTCGCCAGGTCGCCGCAGCGCTGACTGCCGCAGGCAATGTAGGCGAAGGGTATGTCAACGGCATGCTGGCCCGCGAACAACAAACTTCAACTTATCTGGGCAACGGCATTGCAATCCCTCACGGCACCACCGACACCCGCGACCTGGTTCAGCAGACCGGCGTGCAGGTGTTTCAGTTTCCGCAAGGCATCGTCTGGGGCGACGATCAAACCGCGTATGTGGTAATCGGTATCGCCGCCCGTTCCGACGAGCATCTGGCGCTGCTGCGTCAGCTTACCCATGTGCTGAGCGATGATGATGTTGCCGCGCAATTAAGAACCACCAGCTCTGCCGAAGAACTGCGCAGCCTGCTGATGGGTGAAAAGCAGGGCAGCGAATTCAAATTTGATACCTCGCTGATTGCCGTTGATGTCAACGCCAGCGATTTAATGACGCTACAGGCGCTCAATGCGGGCCGACTGCAGCAGGCGGGTGCGGTTGATGCACGTTTTGTCGCGCAGGTTATTGGCGCGAAGCCGCTGAACCTTGGCCAGGGCATCTGGCTGAACGACAGCACCGAAGGCAATCTGGGCAGCGCCGTAGCGGTCAGCCGCGTCGCGCAGCCTGTTGTTGTTGATGGTGAAACCGCAGCGATGCTGGTGACCGTGGCGGTGGCTGATGATAAGCCGCTGCAGGTGCTTAACTATCTCAGCGATCTGCTGCTGAAAAATAAAGCGGAGCGTCTGCTGAAAGCGGATGCCGCTGGCGTGCTGGCGCTGTTAACCAGCGAAGTGGATGAACAGGCGGAAGTGCTGACGGCGGAATTTATTATCCGCAACGAACATGGTTTGCATGCCCGACCGGGCACCGCGCTGGTCAGCGTGATCAAGCAATTCAACTGTGATGTCACGATCACCAACCTTGACGGCAGCGGTAAGCCAGCCAATGGTCGCAGCCTGATGAAGGTGGTGGCGCTGGGTGTGAAAAAAGGACATCGCCTGCGCTTTACCGCCAGCGGTGAAGATGCGCAGCAGGCGCTGAATGCGATTGAAGAGGCCATTAACAGCGGCCTTGGCGAGGGGGCAGCATGAGCAGACGCGTTGCAACCATCACGCTAAATCCGGCCTATGACCTGGTGGGATATTGCCCGGAAATTGAGCGTGGTGAAGTTAACCTGGTGAAAACCACCGGGCTGCATGCCGCCGGCAAAGGCATTAACGTGGCGAAAGTGCTGAAGGATCTGGGCATTGATGTCACCGTTGGCGGTTTTCTGGGTAAAGAGAATCAGGACGGCTTCCAGCATCTGTTTAGCGAACTGGGTATCGCCAACCGTTTCCATGTGGTGCCGGGCCGCACGCGTATCAACGTTAAGCTTACCGAGAAAGATGGCGAAGTCACCGACCTGAACTTTTCCGGTTTTGACGTGAGCGCGCAGGACTGGGAGCGTTTCACCACTGATTCCCTGACCTGGCTTGGACAGTTCGATATGGTTTGCGTTAGCGGCAGCCTGCCGGCTGGCGTTGCGCCGGAAGCCTTTACCCGCTGGATGAGCGATCTGCGTGCCCAGTGTCCCTGCATTATTTTTGACAGCAGCCGCGAAGCGCTGGTGGCAGGACTGAAAGCTGCGCCCTGGCTGGTGAAACCAAACCGCCGCGAGCTGGAGATCTGGGCCGGACGCAAGCTGCCCACGCTTGAAGATGTTATTGAAGCTGCGCATGCGCTGCGCGAGCAGGGCATTGCTCATGTGGTGATTTCGCTGGGTGCGGAAGGCGCGCTGTGGGTCAACGCCTCCGGCGAGTGGATCGCCAAACCACCGGCCTGTGAGGTGGTCAGCACCGTGGGTGCGGGCGACTCCATGGTAGGCGGGCTGATCTACGGCCTGCTGATGCGCGAATCAAGCGAACATACGCTGCGCCTGGCGACGGCGGTTGCCGCGCTGGCGGTCAGCCAAAGCAATGTGGGCGTTACCGATCGTACTCAGTTGGCCGCGATGATGGCGCGCGTCGACCTGAAACCCTTTAACTGACAGCAGGAGAGGTAGAATGAAAACGCTGCTGATTACAGATCCTTCGCTGGGGCTGGCCTCCGGTTATATGGCAAAACAACTTATCACGGCGGCGGCGGGCAATGCTGGCCTGACGCTGGTGGAAAATCCTGCTGATGCTGAACTGGTGATTGCGCTGGGCAGCAAGATGCCTGCTGACAGTGCGCTGAACGGCAAAGCGGTATGGCTGGGCGAGGCGGCGCAGGCGGTACGCGATCCGCAGGCTTTCCTTGCGCGCGCCAAAGCAGAAGCAAAACCCTGGCAGGCTCCGGCTGTGGAACCGATTGCGGCTCCGGCGGCAACCGCCGACGCCGCTGCGACAGGCGCAAAACGCATTGTGGCGATCACCGCCTGTCCAACCGGCGTAGCCCATACCTTTATGGCTGCCGAAGCGATTGAAACCGAAGCGAAAAAACGCGGCTGGTGGGTAAAAGTGGAAACACGCGGTTCGGTTGGGGCGGGTAACCCAATTACCCCGCAGGAAATTGCCGATGCCGATCTGGTGATCGTGGCGGCAGATATCGAAGTGGATCTGGCGAAATTTGCCGGTAAGCCGATGTACCGCACCTCTACCGGCCTGGCGCTGAAGAAAACCGCGCAGGAGTTTGACAAGGCGCTGGCTGAAGCGCGGCCTTATCAGCCGAAAGGCAATCAGTCGGGCGCGTCCAGCGACGGCGAGCAGAAAGAGCGCGCCGGGGCCTATCGTCACCTGTTGACCGGCGTTTCCTATATGCTGCCGATGGTCGTGGCGGGCGGTCTGTCAATTGCGCTTTCCTTTGCTTTTGGTATTACCGCGTTTAAAGAGCAGGGCACGCTGGCGGCGGCGCTGATGCAGATTGGCGGCGGCACCGCTTTTGCGCTGATGGTACCGGTGCTGGCAGGCTTCATCGCTTTCTCTATCGCTGACCGTCCGGGCCTGACGCCGGGTTTGATTGGCGGGATGCTGGCCAGTTCAATTAACGCCGGTTTCCTTGGCGGGATTATTGCCGGTTTTATTGCCGGTTATGCCGCCAAATTCCTGAGCAGCAAAGTAAAGCTGCCGCAGAGTATGGAAGCGCTGAAACCGATTTTGATTATTCCGCTGGTAGCAAGCCTGATTACCGGCCTGCTGATGATTTACGTGGTGGGTACGCCGGTCGCGAAAATCATGGAAGGTCTGACGCACTGGCTGGGCAATATGGGCACAGCGAATGCGGTGCTGCTGGGCGCAATCCTTGGCGGTATGATGTGTGCTGATATGGGCGGGCCGATTAACAAAGTCGCCTATGCCTTTGGTGTGGGATTGCTGAGTTCGCAAACCTATGCGCCGATGGCGGCAATTATGGCTGCCGGTATGGTGCCGCCGCTGGCGATGGGCGTTGCGACGCTGCTGGCGCGCCGGAAATTCAACAAGGGTCAGCAGGAGGGCGGTAAAGCGGCGCTGGTGCTGGGGCTGTGCTTTATTTCCGAAGGGGCTATTCCGTTTGCCGCTCGCGATCCAATGCGCGTTCTGCCGTGCTGTATCATTGGCGGCGCGGTGACGGGTGCCATCTCCATGATGGTAGGCGCAAAACTGATGGCGCCGCACGGCGGTCTGTTTGTGCTGTTGATCCCGGGCGCGATCACCCCGGTGCTGGGTTATCTGCTGGCGATTGCGGTAGGTACGTTGCTGGCTGGCGTCTCTTATGCGGTGCTGAAGCGCCCTGAAGCTGAGCTGGTAAAAGCCTGATTAACCGGTTCACGTTGTTAAAAAGCCAGCCTTCGGGCTGGCTTTTTTTATAGCGCCTGCATTCAAAGTGTGGGAGTGCCTTCAGAAGCAAGCTGCTGCGACTTCAGCCAGGCGATCTCATCTTTCCAGATATCGGGATTAATGGTTTCCAGGATCAGCGGAATATGGTCAAAGCGGCTATCTTTCATCAGCCAGCTAAACACGGTTTTGCCAATATTGCCTTCACCCAGGCTGTGATGCCGATCGACGCGGCTGGCATAGGCGCTTTTCGCATCGTTCAGATGCATACCGCGCAGATACTGAAAGCCCACAATGCGTTCAAACTCGGCGAAAGTCGCCTCGCAGTCCGCTTCGGTGCGCAGGTCGTAGCCGCCAGCAAACGCATGACAGGTATCAATACAGACACCAACGCGCGACTTATCTTCTACCCGATCGATAATCGCCGCCAGATGTTCAAAGCGATAGCCCAGATTACTGCCCTGGCCTGCCGTGTTTTCAATCACTGCGGTAACGCCGGTGGTTTTATCCAGCGCAATATTCACCGACTCAGCAATACGCTGCAGACACGCATCTTCGTCAATCTGGCTGAGGTGGCTGCCGGGATGGAAGTTAAGCAGGGACAGCCCCAGCTGTTCGCAACGTTGCAGCTCATCGATAAAGGCGTGGCGGGATTTCTCCAGCGGCTCTTCCTGCGGATGACCGAGATTAATTAAAAAGCTGTCATGCGGCAGGATTTGACCGCTGCTATAGCCGTACTTTTCGCAGGCGCTGCGAAAGGCGTCGATGGTCGCAGTGGATAACGGCGCTGCCCGCCACTGCCGCTGGTTTTTGGTAAACAGCGCAAAAGCGGTTGCCTCCAGTTCATGAGCGCGTAACACCGCCTGTTCCACACCGCCCGCCGCACTGACATGCGCGCCAATAAATTTCATGCTGTTCTCCTGTTAATGGCCTGCCTGAGCAGGCAGGCCATGATAACTGATGCGCCTATGGCATGAAATGGTGAACCAGCAGGTTAATGGCACCGCCGCCCAGCAGTAGCCAGATAAACAGCATCAGGCCCAACAGCAGCGGGCGCATGCCTGCCTGTTTAATCGCGCTCAGGCGCGTCGTCAGCCCCAGGGCAGCCATCGCCATCGCCAGCAGCAGCGTATCGAGCTGGTTAATAAACGTAATCCAGCCAGCAGGCAGCAGATGGAAGGAGTTAAACAGCGTCACCGCAATAAACATCAGGGCAAACCAGGGAAACGGCACGGCGCTTCGCTGCGTCGAAGAGTGCGGGCTCTGGCGCTGGATCCAGGCGGAGAGCAGCAGCAGAAACGGTGCCAGCATCATGACTCGCAGCATTTTGGCGATGACCGCTGCGTTTTCCGCCTCCGGGCCGATCGCGTGGCCCGCCGCAACCACCTGCGCCACCTCATGCACCGTCGAACCGGTATAAATGCCGAACTGCGTCATGGTCAGCGCAGGAAACAGCTGCTGCGCCAGCGGCCAGAGCAGCGGCCAGATAAAAATTGCCAGCGTGCCGAACAGCACTACGGTAGCGATCGCCACCGCCACCTTTGCCGCCTGCGCTTTGACCACCGGTTCGGTTGCCAGCACGGCGGCGGCACCGCAGATGCTGCTGCCTGCGCCGATCAGCCAGCAGCTCTCGCGATCCAGCCCCAGCCAGCGACGGCCAAGCCAGCAGGCCAGCAGAAAGGTTGAGCTTAGCGTCAGCGCATCAATAACGATGCCGCTGATGCCCACGCCTGCAATCTGCTGGAAGGTAAGACGAAAACCGTACAGGATAATCCCCAGCCGTAGCAGACGCTGTTTCGCCAGCAGCACGCCGCTATCGCACACAGCGTGAAGATGCGGATAAAGGGTATTGCCCAACAGCATGCCCATAACGATCGCCAGCGTCAGCCCGCTCAGACCCAGCGCGGCGAAGGAAGGCTGATTGCCCAGCGTCAGCGCAGCGGCAGCCATCAGGCCGGTCAGCAGCAGCCCAGGTAAAAAACGTGCTGGACGATAGTGCGGTTTTGTCAGGGTTAACTCAGCCATATGCAGATTCCTTTTTTCCTGTAAGGCAAGTGTGCGCCGCGCCTGGCTTAAAAGTGAAATTGATTATATATTTATTATCAATCGGAATAAGTAATATAGGCGGAGGTGAAAGTGCTGTTTAATCGTCTACGTCGCTGGGTGCGGCTTATTAAAAAAGATGCGCTTACGCTATGGTTCGCCTGTCGCGACCCTCATGCGCCTCTGTGGTTAAAGCTTTTTACCGGGGGGCTGGCGGTTTATGCGGTTAGCCCCATCGACCTGATCCCTGATGTAATGCCCATTGTGGGATGGCTGGATGATGCGGTTATCGTACCGTCGGGTGTGATGCTGCTGTTGCGCCTGATGCCAACGCAGGTACGCGCCCGCAGCGAGGCCAACGCTGAGCTACGCCAGCGGCAGGGTAAAAAAATGATGAGCAGCAGCCTTATTATTTTGCTGCTGTTTTGGCTGGCGCTGCTGATGTGGGGCGTCAGGCATTTTGTGACGTAAAGGACAATCGATGCATATTACGCTGCGTCAAATAGAAGTATTTACCGAGGTGCTGAAAAGCGGTTCTACTACCCAGGCTTCACAGCAGCTGGCGCTTTCGCAGTCGGCGGTCAGCGCGGCGCTGGCCGACCTGGAGGGGCAGCTGGGCGTGCAGCTATTCGATCGCGTGGGCAAGCGGCTGGTGGTAAACGAACATGGCCGTCTGCTCTATCCACGCGCGGTAGGGCTGCTGGAGCAGGCGACCGATATTGAACAGCTGTTTCGCGAAGACAACGGCGCGATTAGGCTGTACGCCAGCAGCACCATTGGCAACTACCTGTTGCCGGGAATGCTTGCCGCCTGGCGACGCGACTATCCGCAGCTGCCGCTGGAGCTGAGCGTGGGCAACAGTCAGGATGTGATCAATGCGGTGGCCGATTTTCGCGTGGATCTTGGGCTGATAGAAGGGCCCTGCCACCTCAGCGACATCATCAGCGAACCCTGGCTGCAGGATGAGCTGGTGGTGTTTGCCGCGCCTGATACGCCGTTGCGCCAGCAGCCGGTCACGCTGGAGAGCCTGGCCGCTGCGCCCTGGATCCTGCGTGAGCACGGCTCGGGCACGCGTGAAATCGTGGATTATCTGCTGCTCTCGCACCTGCCGCATTTTCAGCTGGCGCTGGAGCTGGGCAATTCTGAGGCGATCAAGCATGCGGTACGGCACGGGATGGGCATTAGCTGCCTATCGCGGCGGGTGATTGCCGAACAGCTGGAAACGGGCTCGCTGGTGGAAATCAAGGTGCCGTTGCCAACGTTGTCGCGTACACTTTATCGTATCCATCATCGGCAGAAGCATATCTCCAAGGCGCTGAGCCGCTTTCTGAGCTATTGCCGGGAGTAAGCAACGGGCACGGCTAATAATCCAACGCGGATCATGAAGGTAACTTATAACGCAGGGTTATCACTATACTTGACCCGATGAGTTGCTACAATCGCGCCTCTTTTCACCCCATTTACAGCGTTTAAATATGGTTCAGGATAAAAAAACAACACAACCACCTGGGTTGCAGCGTGCGCTAAAAGCGCGCCATCTGACAATGATCGCTATCGGCGGATCTATCGGCACCGGGCTGTTTGTCGCCTCTGGCGCGACGATCTCGCAGGCGGGGCCTGGCGGTGCGCTGCTCTCCTATGCGCTTATCGGGCTGATGGTTTACTTTTTGATGACCAGTCTCGGCGAACTGGCGGCGTTTATGCCGGTTTCCGGCTCTTTCTCCACCTATGGTGCCAAATATGTCGAAGAAGGGTTTGGCTTCGCGCTTGGCTGGAACTACTGGTACAACTGGGCGGTTACCATCGCCGTTGACCTGGTGGCATCACAGCTGGTGATGAGTTACTGGTTCCCGGATACGCCGGGCTGGATCTGGAGCGCACTGTTCCTCGGCCTGATGTTCCTGCTGAACTATATTTCAGTAAAAGGCTTTGGCGAGGCGGAATACTGGTTCTCACTGATCAAAGTCACCACCGTGATTATCTTTATCATTATCGGCGTGCTGATGATGATTGGTATTCTGCGCGGCGGAGAGAGCGCTGGCTGGCAAAACTGGCAGATTGGCGAAGCACCTTTCGCTGGCGGTTTTTCGGCAATGATTGGCGTGGCGATGATTGTCGGCTTCTCTTTCCAGGGGACTGAACTGATTGGTATCGCGGCGGGCGAGTCGGAAGATCCGGCAAAAAATATTCCGCGCGCGGTACGTCAGGTGTTCTGGCGTATCCTGCTGTTTTATATCTTCGCCATTCTGATTATCAGCCTGATTATTCCTTACACCGATCCCAGCCTGCTGCGTAACGATGTAAAAGATATCAGCGTTAGTCCGTTTACGCTGGTGTTCCAGCATGCCGGTCTGCTGTCGGCGGCGGCGGTTATGAACGCGGTGATCCTGACGGCGGTGCTGTCGGCGGGCAACTCCGGGATGTACGCCTCGACGCGCATGCTGTTTACCCTTGCCAGCGAAGGCAAAGCGCCGCGTATTTTCGCTAAGCTGTCGAAAAACGGCGTGCCGCGTAACGCGCTCTATGCCACCACCGTGGTAGCGGCGCTCTGCTTCCTGACCTCAAAATTTGGTAACCAGCAGGTTTACCTGTGGCTGCTGAATACTTCCGGGATGACTGGCTTTATCGCCTGGCTGGGCATTGCCATCAGCCACTATCGCTTCCGTCGCGGCTACGTGGCGCAGGGACATAAGCTGGAAGACCTGCCTTACCTGTCCGGTTTCTTCCCGCTGGGGCCGATTTTCGCCTTTGTGCTCTGTTTGATTATTACACTCGGTCAGAACTATCAGGCTTTCCTGGCGGACACCATTGACTGGTACGGCGTGGCTGCTACCTATATCGGCATTCCGCTGTTCCTGATCATCTGGTTTGGCTACAAGCTGGTACGCCGCAGCCGTTTCGTACGCTATCGCGATATGGAATTTCCACGCTTCGGTGAATAACGGTTAATGCCGGGCAAATAAAATAAAGGCGCGACGAAAGTTGCGCCTTTTTGTTATCTGGTACGATGCCACAAATTGCATTGATAACCATTATCGTTTGTTTTATTGTTCCAGCCCTTACCGTTGGGCCTGCGGCCAGCGGCGGAGCAGGGCGGCGCGCAAACTTTATTGCGGCTCTACTAACGCAAGGGACACAGCCCGCCCGCGCCGGAAATAACGGACATTGACAGGATTTAACATGAGTGTGACACCCGAATCCGCCCACTATGCCAGCGCTAAACCGCCTGAGCAGGTGATGGGACGCTACCGCCAGCTGTTACGGCACCGCCTGATGATGATGGGCCTGTTGCTGCTGGCTATTCTGGCCTCGCTAATCGTCGATTTTACCCTTGGCCCTTCCGGCCTGACGCTGGAGACACTCTGGCATACTTTGCTGCAGCCGGAGAGCGTAGATGCCGGAACACGAGTCATCGTGTGGGAAATCCGTCTGCCCTATGCACTGATGGCAGTGGTGGTGGGCCTGGCGCTTGGCCTGGCCGGTGCGGAAATGCAAACCATCCTGAATAATCCGCTGGCCAGCCCGTTTACGCTGGGCGTTTCATCCGCAGCGGCGTTCGGTGCCGCGCTGGCCATTATTCTCGGCATCGGCATTCCCGGTATTCCCGATCAGTGGTTTATCTCCGGCAACGCTTTTGTCTTTGCGCTGTTTGCTGCGCTGATGCTGGATGGCGTCACGCGCTGGACGCGGGTTGCCACCTCCGGCGTGGTGCTGTTTGGTATTGCGCTGGTGTTTACCTTTAATGCTCTGGTCTCCATGCTGCAGTTTATAGCCAGCGAAGATACGTTGCAGGGGCTGGTGTTCTGGACCATGGGCAGCCTGGCGCGCGCCTCCTGGGAAAAGCTGGGTATTTTAAGCGCGGCGGTGCTGCTGCTGCTGCCGTTCTCCCTGATGAGTTCATGGAAGCTGACCGCGCTGCGCCTTGGTGAAGATCGCGCTATCAGCTTTGGCATCGACGTGCGTCGTCTGCGTCTCGGCACGCTGCTGCGTATCAGTATCCTTTCGGCGCTGGCGGTGGCTTTTGTCGGACCGATCGGCTTTATTGGCCTGGTTGCGCCGCATATCTCCCGGCTGATATTCGGTGAAGATCACCGCTTCTATCTGCCTGCCAGCGCGCTGACCGGCGCGCTGGTGCTGTCGATGGCCTCTGTGGCTTCCAAAAACCTGATCCCGGGCATCATTATTCCGGTCGGCATCGTTACGTCGCTGGTCGGCGTGCCGTTTTTCCTGACCATTATTCTGCGTCATCGGGGGAATGTCTGATGGAAGGCTTACAAATCCGTGCGTTTCACACTGGCTATCCGAAACGTAAAGTCATTGAAAACCTCAACGTTCCCCGACTGCCGCGCGGCAAAATCACCGTGCTGCTGGGGCCAAACGGCTGCGGTAAATCAACGTTGCTGCGTTCCCTGGCTGGCCTGAATCAGGCCCAGGGCGAACTCTGGCTTAACGGTGAAGAGTTAATGGCGCTGCCGTTTGCGCGCCGTGCGGAAAAAGTGGTTTATCTGCCGCAGTCGCTGCCGGCGGGCGTGCATTTACATGTGCTGGAATCCATTATTGTTGCTCAGCGCGCCTCCGGAGGTTACGGCGCCAGCGCAGCCAGCGAAGCGGAAGTCATGGCGTTGCTGGAACAGTTGGGTATTGCGCATCTGGCATTAAGCTATCTTGATCAGCTTTCCGGCGGGCAAAAACAGCTGGTGGGATTAGCGCAATCATTAATTCGACGTCCGCAGCTGTTATTGCTGGACGAACCGCTAAGCGCGCTCGATTTAAATTATCAGTTTCACGTAATGGATTTAGTGCGGCGGGAAACCCGGCTGCGAAATATTGTTACCCTGGTTGTGGTTCACGACATTAATATTGCGCTGCGCCATGCAGAGCATGTATTGATGCTGCAGCAGGGCAGGTTAATTGCTGATGGTGAACCGGAAACGGTCATTACTGCGGAAAGCCTGGCCAAAGTATATGGCGTGCGCGGCCGCATTGAGCGCTGCTCACAGGGTTCGCCGCAGGTACTTATTGACGGACTGGTAGCGGAACCCGGCCTGTAAGCCATCCAGCCCTTATTTAAAGCGCTAACACAACGGCGAATAAATAAGGGCTGGGTTCAGCGAATAGGCAAGGGAACAGTTAATAACGTCCTGTTGACTGTGGTCGCGCCCGGAGCGCAGGACCATGCGCCCACGAACAACCTGTTTACTTACCTGCTGGCATACCGATCTGCTGGGCAGATTTTAGGTGCTGCTCGACAACCGGCGTGTGCGCGTCGGCCAGGGCCTTCACATCCGGATCCTTGATCTTCATGGCGTCACTCTGCAGCGTCGACAGCACCATCTTGTGGTCTTTGATGCCGGCGTTTTCCATATACATCTTGTCAAATGCGTCGCCGCTCTGCTTTTCCAGCATGGCGGCTATGGCCTTGTGGCTGGCGTCCGGCTCAGTTGGCAGTGTCACGCCCTTTTGTTGGGCGACCGCCTGTACTTTGGTCAAGGCACCGCCGTGGTCGTCGACCATCTGCTGAGCAAATTCTTTGACTTCACTGCCCTGAGCCTTGCTCAGCGCGATCTTGGCGGCGGCGATTTCATTGATATTGGCCTGCGCCATGTCCTTCAACGCTTTTTCGTCGCCGGAGCTGAGCCCGGCACGCGAGCCGGTCTGGCCTGCGGCGTCATTCTGCACGGCGCTCGTTGGCGTCTGAGCTTGCACGCCGACCGTGCTGAACATAACTGCTACTGCCGATACGGCCAGCAGCCCTTTCAAGGTTTTACTCTTTAGCATTTTGCTCTCCGGGTGGTCATGGGTAAGGTTGGTGTCAGGCCATTAACCGTGCGTAGCCTCGTATGTAAATTACAACTGCAATAGTCAGTATAGTGGATTAACGATTTAAGGCAGCAGATTGAGTTATGGACCTTCACGGAAGATTAGGCGTGGCATATGTGCCGGAGCGCCGCGCGCCTGAGAGTGGCCGATATGCAATGCACCTGTTTCTCTGTGCTCAGAGACAGACTATTGAACACGGTATGATTCAGCCGCGATGATAAGGGTTATACCCAAGATGGACGCCGCTACTGCCTGGCAATGTACTGTAGGTTCTGCAGGAATAAGGGCGGCCTGCGCCGCCCCTGGTTTTATGCCAACAGATGCTGCGCATGAAAGCGCAGGTGATCCTCAACAAACGAGGAAATAAAGAAATAGCTGTGATCGTAACCCGGCTGAATACGCAGCGTCAGCGGCCAGCCTTTCTGCTGCGCGATCGCCTCCAGCTGCTCTGGCTGTAGCTGATCGGCCAGGAACTGATCGCTGTCGCCCTGATCGATCAGCAACGGCAGCTGCTGCTGCGCCTGCTGCATTAGCCAGCAGCTGTCATATTGCCGCCACTGCTCACGATCTTCACCTAAGTAGGCGTTAAAGGCTTTCTGACCCCAAGGCACCGAGCAGGGATTAACGATCGGGGCGAACGCAGAAGCTGAGGCAAATTTTTGCGGATTACGTAGCGCCAGCATCAGCGCGCCGTGACCGCCCATCGAATGCCCCATCACCGCCTGACGATCGCTTACCTTAAAGCTTGCGGCAATCAACGCCGGCAGCTCCTCGTTAACGTAATCGTACATATGAAAATTCTGCCGCCAGGGTTCCTGCGTTGCATTCAGATAGAAACCCGCGCCCTGTCCCAGGTCGTAAGCTGCATCGTTCGGCACCTCATCACCACGTGGGCTGGTATCGGGCATCACCAGTACCAGGCCCAGCTCCGCCGCCACACGCTGCGCGCCTGACTTCACGGAAAAGTTTTCATCAGTGCAGGTCAGGCCCGCCAGGCACCAGACCACCGGTGGCGGCGCATCGCCCTGCGGACCTGGCAAAAAAATGCCGAAGGTCATGTTGCAGCCCAGCACCGACGAGTGGTGCCGCCAGCGCTGCTGCCAGCCGCCAAACAGGCGATGTTCTTCCAGTAATTCCAGCGTCGTTGGCATGATGGCTCCCGTTTATTTACTGAAATGCACCACGGAGCGGATCGATTTGCCTTCATGCATCAGCTCGAACGCTTCATTGATCTCCTCCAGCGGCATGGTGTGGGTAATAAAATCGTTTAGCTGGAATTTACCGTCAAGGTAATCCTGCACGATACCCGGCAGCTGCGAACGACCTTTTACGCCGCCAAAGGCGGAGCCGCGCCAGACGCGTCCGGTCACCAGCTGGAAAGGACGGGTAGAGATCTCTTCGCCCGCGCCCGCAACGCCGATAATTACCGACTCACCCCAGCCTTTATGGCAGCACTCCAGCGCTGAACGCATTACGTTAACGTTACCGATACATTCGAACGAGTAATCTACGCCGCCGTCAGTCATCTCAACGATCACTTCCTGAATCGGCTTATCGTAATCTTTCGGGTTAACCAGATCGGTGGCACCCAGCTTGCGTGCCAGATCGAATTTGCTGGTATTGATGTCGATGCCGATAATACGGCCCGCTTTCGCCATCTTCGCACCAATGATCGCCGACAGGCCAATGCCGCCCAGACCGAAAATAGCAACAGTGTCGCCTTCTTTGACTTTAGCGGTGTTCATTACCGC
This sequence comes from Pantoea sp. FN0307, assembly GCF_050113815.1. Taxonomy (NCBI): domain Bacteria; kingdom Pseudomonadati; phylum Pseudomonadota; class Gammaproteobacteria; order Enterobacterales; family Erwiniaceae; genus Pantoea; species Pantoea sp. FN0307. The sequence goes on from NZ_JBNJSO010000001.1 coordinate 526,117, forward strand.
ACCCATACCGGTAGTGACGCCGCAGCCCAGCAGACAGACTTCTTCCAGCGGCGCTTCTTTGCTGATTTTAGCCAGCGAGATTTCCGGCACGACGGTGTATTCAGAGAAGGTTGAGGTGCCCATGTAGTGGAAAATCGGCTTGCCGTCTTTAAAGAAACGGGTGGTGCCGTCCGGCATCAGGCCTTTACCCTGAGTGGTACGAATCGCCTGGCAGAGGTTAGTTTTGCCGGACAGGCAGAACTTACATTTGCCACATTCCGGCGTGTAGAGCGGGATCACATGATCGCCGACTTCAACGCTGGTGACGCCTTCGCCTACCGCTTCCACAATACCGCCGCCTTCGTGGCCGAGGATTGCCGGGAATACGCCTTCAGGATCCTTGCCCGACAGTGTGTAAGCATCGGTATGACAAACGCCGGTGGCGACAATACGCACCAGGACTTCACCTTTCTGCGGCGGCATCAAATCCACTTCTTCAATTTTCAGCGGTTCGCCTGCGGCCCAGGCAACGGCGGCACGGGTTTTAATCATTTCCATTTATCAGCTCCAAAGGATGCATCAGTTCATCGTTAACGGGTTTGTCGTCAAACTGTTCAATAATCAGATATTTCAGCGCTTCCACATTCGGGGTAAACGCATCACGCCGCCAGATTAGCCAGGTGGCGGTATCAGAAAACTTAGGCGGCAGCACATGCGCCTGAACCCGCTCGCGGGCAGGCATCTGCGCCAGCACCGACTGCGGGATCAGCGCCACGCCAGCACCGCTGGCAACGCAGGCCATCATGGCGTGATAGGACTGGATCTCCATAACATTATGCGGTTGCACGCCATCTTCGCGAAACCACTCTTCCAGCCGCAGGCGATAGGAACAACTGCTGCGAAAGGCGAAAACCGTATCGCTGCTGGCGTCCACCGCGCTGCGGATCGGCTCATGGCCAGCGCTGGAAATCAGTATCATCTGTTCACGAAAGGCAATGCAGCCGTTCAGCTCTTCATAATTCACCGGCCCGTCAACCAGCGCTGCCGCAAGGGTTCCTTCGCGCACGCGATCGATAATCTCGCCAGAAGTGCCGGTGATCAGCGAAAGCGCCACCGCCGGATAACGCTGATGATAAGCCGCCAGCAGGTTCGGCAGGCGCGTGGCGGCAGTGCTCTCCATTGAACCAAGGGCGAAATTGCCCCCCGGCTCGCCGTTGCGCGCCATGCTCAGCGCCTCTTCGCTCAGCGTCAAAATTTTTTGGGCGTAGCTCAGGAAATTATGGCCCATCGGCGACAAACGCAGGCGTTGTTTTTCACGAATAAACAGGTCAACGCCGATCTCCTGCTCAAGCTGACGCAGGCGCGTGGTCAGGTTAGAGGGCACACGATGCAGCTGTTCAGCGGCGCGCGCCACCGAACCGGTTTCTGCAACCAGGCAGAACATACGTAACTGGACTAAATCCATCTGTTCTCTTACCGTAATCAACTTGGTTATAAATATTCACTTTTCGTGAGTTTAAACATCGCGCATCGTGGGCGCAACCGTTGATTACAAAAGATGATATGGCTTATGCAGAATCGGGGCGCTCAGACAGGGGCAGGGCGCATTGCGCTCAGTGCGCTGCTGTCCTTGGTGGTGGCGATGGGCATCGGGCGTTTTGCTTTTACGCCGCAGGTGCCGCTGATGATTGCCGGGCATCAGCTAACGTTAACCAGCGCCAGTCTGGTGGCGGCGCTTAACTATCTGGGCTATCTCTGTGGCTCCTTTGATGCGATGCGCGCCCGTCAGCGCGTGGAGTGGCGGCTGCAGGCGGGCGTCTGGGGCGCGGTGGTGCTGACGCTGCTTTCGGCATGGCTGAACGATCCCTGGCTACATGGCGCGCTGCGCTTTCTTATCGGCTGGGCCAGCGGCTGGGCGATGGTGCTGGTAGCGGCATGGTGCGGCGAGCAGTTGCAAAAGCAGGGCAGACCGGCGCTGCTGGCGATGGTTTTTGCCGGGCCGGGTATCGGTATTTTCCTTAGCGGCATGCTGGCAGTGCTGTTGAATCACTACCATCTCTCGGCGGCTGGCGCATGGCTGGCCTACGGCACGCTGGCGCTGCTGCTGGTTGCGCCGATTGCGATCAACCTGCCGCGCCGGGGCGAGCTGCACCAGCCAGAAACGGCCCCCGCGCCGCTGGTACTGAACGGCAACCTTAAGCGGCTGGTCTGGAGCTACAGCCTGGCAGGCTTCGGCTATATCCTGCCTGCCACCTTTCTCTCCCAGCTGGCAGTTACTCGCTTCCCACACAGTCTGTTCGCCCAGTTTGTCTGGCCGATTTTTGGCGGGGCGGCAGTGGCAGGTATTGTGCCTGGCATTGTGACCCGACAATTGGCTGGCTCTCATACCCGACTGGCGATAGCGCTATGGGCGCAGGCGCTGGGAGTGTTTATCGGCGGACTGATGCCGGGCATCGGCGGTTTGCTGCTGGGCGCGCTGCTGACGGGCGGCGGTTTCCTTTGCGTGGTGCAGCTTACGCTGCAGTATGGTCGTGAGCTGGCTCCGCAGCATGCGCGCTATCTGGCAGGATTGCTGACCACCGGCTACGCCATTGGCCAACTGACCGGGCCGATGCTCTCCTCGCTTTCCAGCCTGTTTCTGCATCGCCTCGACCCCGCGTTATATGTTGCTGGCGCGGCGCTGCTGGTGGCTGGCGCTCTGGTGTGGCGACGCGCTGCATGAAGCAATTTCAGTGGTGATTACGTGTATTCACTGGATAAACCGGGCGGAGTGCTTCAGAATACGCCCTCAGATTATTACCCCGATAACGACCACGCTGGCGATTATCGGCTGTTACACCTGCTGGAGAAACATTACATGGCGACGTTAAGTCATGAAGCTGCTCTGGTTCACGACGCGCTGGTCGCGCGTGGACTGGAAACCCCGTTACGTGCGCCCGTACGTGAAATGGATGACGAAACGCGTAAGCGGCTGATTGCCGGGCATATGACTGAAATCATGCAGCTGCTCAATCTTGATTTAGAAGATGACAGCCTGATGGAAACCCCACACCGCATCGCCAAGATGTATGTTAATGAAATTTTCTCTGGTCTGGATTACGCGAACTTTCCCAAAATCACCCTTATTGAAAATAAAATGAAGGTGGATGAGATGGTGACCGTGCGGGACATTACCCTAACCAGCACCTGTGAGCATCATTTTGTGATTATTGATGGTCAGGCGACCGTTGCCTATATTCCCAAAGATAAGGTGATTGGTCTGTCAAAAATCAACCGCATCGTTCAGTTCTTTGCCCAGCGTCCGCAGGTCCAGGAACGTTTGACGCAGCAGGTACTGATTGCGTTGCAGACGCTGCTCGGCACCAATAACGTAGCGGTATCGATTGACGCGGTGCACTACTGCGTTAAGGCGCGCGGCATTCGCGATGCCAACAGCGCTACCACCACAACATCGCTGGGCGGCCTGTTCAAGTCCAGTCAGAACACGCGCCAGGAATTTTTACGTGCGGTGCGTCATAACTAATCTCCTCTGACGGCAGAGGGAAGCGCAGCAGGAACGGGCATGCAACGAAATATCACGCTGGATTTTATTCGTGGTCTCGCCATTCTCGGTATCCTGCTGCTGAATATCAGCGGCTTCGGCCTGCCTTCCGCCGCTTACCTGAACCCTGCCTGGCACGGTCAGCCCTCTCTGAGCGATGCGCTTAGCTGGGCGGCGCTCGATCTGCTGGCGCAAAGTAAATTCCTTACGCTGTTTGCCCTGCTGTTCGGCGCGGGCCTGCAAATGCTGTTGCCGCGCGGCAAACGCTGGCTTCAGGCACGCTTAAGCTGGCTGGTGATCTTCGGGTTTATTCACGCTCTTTTCCTCTGGGAAGGGGATATTCTTCTCGCCTACGGCATTATCGGCCTGATTGCCTGGCGAATGATCCGCGATGTCCCTTCCACGCGCTCGTTGTTTAACACCGGCGTGATGCTTTATCTGGTCGGCGTTGGCGTACTGCTGCTGTTTGGCCTGATTTCCTCGCCGGAACCGGCGCGTTCCTGGCTGCCCGGCGCGGCGGATATACAGTATGAAACTTTCTGGAAGCTAAACGGCGGCTGGAACGCGGTGCAAAACCGGCTCGCTCATCTCTCATCCATGCTGTTGGCGCTGGGGGCGCAGTATGGCTGGCAGCTGGCGGGACTGATGATGATCGGCGGTGCGCTGATGCGCAATGGCTGGTTGCAGGGGGCGTTTAGTCGTCGTCACTATCGCCGCACGGCAGCGATCTTATTAGGCCTCGGCTGGCTGATTCAACTGCCGGCGACGCTGTTACAGTGGCAGCTGGACTGGGCGTTTCGCTGGTCAGCGTTTTACCTGCAGGCGCCGCGCGACCTGGCCGCGCCGCTGATTAGCCTTGGCTATGCAGCGCTTTGCTTCGGCTTCTGGCCTCAGCTGGCCAGATTGAAAATTATCCAGCCGATCTGCTGCGTAGGCCGGATGGCGTTAACTAACTATCTACTGCAAACCCTGATTTGTACCACGCTGTTCTACCATCTTGGCCTGTTTATGCACTTTGACCGCCTGCAGCTGTTGATGCTGGTGCCGCTGGTCTGGCTGGCAAACCTGCTGTTTTCCACGCTGTGGCTGCGCCGGTTTCGTCAGGGACCGCTGGAGTGGTTATGGCGTAAGCTTACCGCGTTGGCAGCGGGCAAGCCGCTGAACAGCGCCCGCCCTGGACAATGACGCCTGTCACAATTGTTACAAAATTGTATGTAACCGTTTTCATGAGTGTGACCTGTTTCACGTAGCCCGTCGCGGTTGCCTGCCAGAATAGCCGCCAGCAATCCCAGTTGGCAGGTACATCATGCAGCATATCTTCCTTATTTCAGGTCACTCATCATGATAACTATTCGTGATGTCGCGCGTCTGGCGGGCGTCTCCGTCGCAACAGTCTCGCGCGTGCTGAATAACAGCAGCGCGGTAACCGCTGAAACCCGTGACGCTGTGCAACAGGCGGTGAATACCCTGGGCTATCGGCCAAATGCGAATGCGCAGGCGCTGGCCACGCAGGTTAGCGATACCATCGGCGTGGTGGTGATGGATGTTTCCGATCCCTTTTTCGGTGCGCTGGTAAAAGCAGTGGATAGCGTGGCGCAGCGGGTGCAAAAACATGTGCTCATCAGCAACTCCTGGCATCAGGAACAGGAAGAGCGCCACGCCATTGAAGTATTAATCCGTCAACGTTGCAACGCGCTGGTAGTGCATTCTAAATCTCTTTCCGATGCCGAGCTGGGCAACTTTATGGATCAGGTGCCGGGTATGGTGCTGGTCAACCGTATCGTGCCCGGCTATGAATATCGCTGCGTCGGGCTGGATAACGTAAGCGGGGCACTCATGGCGACGCGTATGCTGTTGCAACAGGGCCATACGCGTATTGGCTATCTCGGCTCCAGCCATGCGATTGAGGATGAGGAACAGCGTCGGGCGGGCTGGCTGCAGGCGCTGCACGAGCAGGGCATTACGCCGCCGGACGTCTGGATCGGCAGCGGCGAGCCGGACATGCAGGGCGGGGAGGCGGCCATGGTTGAGCTGCTGGGGCGCAATGTGCGGCTTACGGCGCTATTTACCTATAACGACAGCATGGCTACCGGCGCGCTGACCGCGTTAAAAGATAACGGTATTCTGGTGCCGCAGCATATCTCTATTATCGGCTTCGATGATATTCCGGTGTCGCGCTATACCGATCCGCAGCTGACCACTATCCGTTATCCCATTGTATCTATGGCAAAACTGGCTACGGAGCTGGCATTAAAAGGCGCAGTCGGCGAACTGGATACCAGCGCCCGACACTTTTTTATGCCAACGCTGGTGCGGCGTCATTCAGTGGCCGCCCGGCAAAATGTGGGGCCGGTCACTCTTTCAAACGATTCCGCCATGTAACCGTTTTCAATCTGTGAGTAAATTCACAGTTAATTAACATACGCCTCTCTATGATAGCAGCGACTTAACGGCGATGAAACATTATGTAACGGTTTTAGCCTGCAGGCTGAACTGCTCTACAGCGTGCCGCGCAACAGTTTGGCATTACTTTCCAGGAAGCGTTACCGATTAAGGAAGTCAGGTTTTGTGTCAGCAATCCATCGGCTTTGCGTAACGTTTAGTTAACTACCCGCCCAGGCCGATTTTTTCACTGAGTATCCGCACACCTTCATCTGCTGGATGGAGGGTTTGGATGTAGAACGACCCCTGTAAAAACCGGAGATACTAATATTATGAATAAGAAGGTTTTCACCCTCACAGCCCTGGTTGCCAGCATGATGTTTGGTGCAACGGCGCACGCAGCAGATACCCGTATTGGCGTGACCATCTATAAATATGACGATAACTTTATGTCGATGGTGCGTAAGGATCTGGAAAAAGATGCGCAGGCTGCCGGTGGCGTCCAACTGCTGATGAATGACTCGCAGAATGACCAGTCAAAACAGAATGATCAGATTGACGTGCTGCTGGCAAAAGGGGTTAAAGCGCTGGCAATCAACCTGGTTGACCCGGCAGCGGCAGGCGTAGTGATTGATAAAGCGCGCAGCAACGACGTACCGGTGGTGTTCTTTAACAAAGAACCGAGCGCCAAAGTGCTGGCTGGCTATGACAAAGCGTATTATGTCGGTACCGATTCTAAAGAGTCTGGCGTGATCCAGGGGCAGCTGATTGAGAAGCACTGGAAAGCGACGCCGGCATGGGATCTGAATAAAGATGGTCAGATTCAGTTCGTGCTGCTGAAAGGCGAACCGGGTCACCCGGATGCGGAAGCACGTACCAAATACGTGATCGAGACGCTGAATAAAGACGGTATCAAAACGCAGCAGCTGGCGATGGATACCGCGATGTGGGACACCGCTCAGGCAAAAGACAAAGTTGACGCCTGGCTCTCTGGCCCTAACGCCAACAAAATCGAAGTAGTAATCGCTAACAACGATGCGATGGCGATGGGCGCGGTAGAAGCGCTGAAGGCGCACAATAAATCTTCCATTCCGGTATTCGGCGTCGATGCGCTGCCGGAAGCGCTGGCAATGGTGAAATCGGGTGCAATGGCCGGTACGGTACTGAACGACGGTGCCAACCAGGCGAAAGCCACCTTTGAACTGGCGAAAAATCTGGCGGCTGGCAAACCGGCTGCTGAAGGCACCAACTTTAAGCTGGAAAATAAAATCGTACGTATTCCTTACGTTGCGGTAGATAAAGAAAACCTTGCTCAATTCAGTAAATAAACGAAGTCGGGCACAGCGATAGCTGTGCCCTTTTTTGCCAGACGCAGATATATTTAGCCAGGTAAATTATGGCCAGTGAAAAAACAGCACAGCATGAATATTTGCTGGAGATGACTAATGTCAATAAGTCATTTCCCGGCGTAAAGGCTTTAGATAATGTCAATCTAAAAGTCCGGCCGCATTCCGTTCACGCACTGATGGGAGAGAATGGCGCGGGGAAATCGACCTTATTAAAATGCCTGTTTGGTATTTACAGTAAGGACAGCGGCAGCATTGTTTTTCAGGGTAAAGAGGTTAATTTCCAGAGCGCGAAAGAGGCGCTGGAAAATGGCGTATCCATGGTGCATCAGGAATTAAACCTGGTGCTGCAGCGTTCGGTAATGGACAACATGTGGCTGGGGCGTTATCCGCGCAAAGGCATATTTGTCGATCACGATAAAATGTATCGCGATACCAAGGCCATTTTTGATGAGCTGGATATTGATATCGATCCGCGCGACAAAGTAGCGCTGCTTTCCGTTTCGCAAATGCAGATGGTGGAAATTGCCAAAGCATTTTCCTATGACGCTAAAATCGTGATTATGGATGAGCCTACCTCTTCTCTGACTGAGAAAGAAGTTAATCATCTGTTTACCATTATTCGTAAGCTAAAAGATCGTGGCTGCGGCATTGTTTATATCTCACATAAGATGGAAGAGATATTTCAGCTTTGCGATGAAATTACCATTCTGCGCGACGGCCAGTGGATCAATACCCAGCCGCTGGAAGGGCTGGATATGGATAAGATCATCGCCATGATGGTAGGACGCTCTCTGAATCAGCGTTTCCCCGATAAAACCAACGTGCCGGGCGAAGTGATTCTGGAAGTGCGCAATCTGACCTCGCTACGTCAGCCTTCGATCCGTGATGTTTCCTTCGATCTGCATAAAGGGGAGATCCTTGGCATTGCCGGTCTGGTGGGCGCCAAGCGTACCGATATCGTAGAGACGCTGTTTGGTATTCGCGAAAAGTCGGGCGGCACCATTAAGCTGCACGGCAAGGCGATCAATAATCACAGCGCCAATGAGGCGATTAACCACGGCTTTGCGCTGGTTACCGAAGAGCGTCGATCCACCGGGATTTACGCCTACCTGGATATTGGCTTTAACTCGTTAATTTCTAATATTCGTCAGTATAAAAACCGCTTCGGCCTGCTGGATAACAGCCGTATGAAAAGCGATACCCAGTGGGTGATTGATTCCATGCGGGTAAAAACGCCGGGACATCATACCTCAATAGGCTCGCTTTCCGGTGGTAACCAGCAGAAAGTGATTATTGGCCGCTGGCTGCTTACCCAGCCGGAAATATTAATGCTGGATGAACCAACGCGCGGCATAGACGTTGGCGCAAAGTTTGAAATTTATCAGCTTATTTCCGAGCTGGCGAAGAAAGATAAAGGCATCATTATTATCTCTTCTGAAATGCCGGAGCTGTTGGGAATTACTGACCGGATCCTGGTAATGAGTAACGGTCTCGTTGCCGGTATTGTCGAAACCAAAAATACCACGCAGAACGAAATATTACGTTTAGCGTCGTTACACCTTTAATGATGTAAGGGCTGTTACCATGAAAGCTACAACTAAAAAGAATGCGCTGACCTGGTTAAAAGAGGGCGGCATTTATATGGTATTGCTGGTGCTGCTGGCAATTATTATCTTCCAGGATCCCACTTTTCTCAGCTTAATGAACCTGAGTAATATTCTGACTCAGTCTTCGGTGCGTATTATTATCGCGCTGGGCGTGGCTGGATTGATTGTTACCCAGGGCACTGACCTTTCCGCCGGACGACAGGTTGGGCTGGCGGCGGTGGTAGCGGCAACGCTGCTGCAGTCGATGGAAAACGCCAATAAAGTGTTCCCTGACATGGCTACCTTACCGATCCCGCTGGTGATTCTGGTGGTCTGTGTGGTAGGCGGCCTGATTGGTCTGGTTAACGGCATCATTATCGCTTATCTGAAAGTGACGCCGTTTATCACCACGCTGGGCACCATGATTATCGTCTACGGCATTAACTCGCTCTATTACGATTACGTGGGCGCTTCGCCGATTGCCGGATTTGACGCGAGCTTCTCTACCTTTACCCAGGGCTTTCTGCGTTTTGGCGATTTTAAACTCTCTTACATCACGTTCTACGCCATTATCGCTATTGTGTTTGTCTGGATCCTGTGGAACAAAACGCGCTTCGGCAAAAACATTTTTGCCATTGGCGGCAACCCGGAAGCGGCAAGAGTTTCCGGCGTTAACGTTCCTCTTAACCTGATCCTGATTTATGCGCTGTCCGGCGTGTTCTATGCCTTCGGCGGGTTGCTGGAAGCGGGCCGTATCGGCAGCGCCACCAACAACCTTGGCTTTATGTACGAACTGGATGCCATCGCGGCGTGCGTGGTGGGCGGCGTCTCCTTTGCCGGCGGCGTCGGTACCGTAGCGGGCGTGGTGACCGGGGTACTGATCTTTACCGTTATCAACTACGGTCTGACCTATATCGGCGTTAACCCTTACTGGCAGTACATTATCAAGGGCGGCATTATCATTTTCGCCGTGGCGCTAGACTCACTGAAATATTCGCGTAAAAAATAAGCACCAAGGCGGCGGTGAAAACCGCCGCCTGTGATGTTATAGGTTAATTTTATTCACCTGATACCATCTTTATAGCTATTAGCAATCAGCGGAATACAGGCAGCTGGCTTTTTTTGAACATGCTATTGCCTGGAGAAAGATAAGTAATAAGCATTAATGTGATTAAATAAAACACATTAAAACGGCGATGTTTTAATTTAATTAAATAATTAAAGCCACGCTGGAAACAATTTGTATATTTTTAGTGAGAGTAAGTTTTTATTCCGTTTGCCAGAATAGGCGGCACATACTTGTGCTACGGTACTCCCCCTAAATGAAGTGGTTCACAAAAAGCGCGGTTTTGTTTTCATGCAAAACGTCTCTCGCCGCGTTTCTGGCTTTATCGATTGCGCTTCTCCTTAACTTTGAAAAACCTGCCTGGGCAGTAACAACGGTTTTTGTTACTTCGCAGTTATATGCCGCTTCCACGCTGTCAAAATCGGTGTTTCGCCTGTTGGGAACGCTGCTTGGCGGTTTCTTTATTTTATTGATTTATCCCGAAACGGTGCAGTCACCGCTGTTTTTCAGCTTTAGCGTTTCGTTATGGGTGTCCGTTTGTCTCTATCTGTCGCTGAAAGATCGTACGCCTAAAAGCTATATTTTTATGCTGGCTGGATACAGCGCGGCTATTATGGGATTTCCTGATGTCAGCTCGCCCTATGCCATTACCGGGACGGTGATTTCACGCCTTGAAGAGATTACGTTGGGTATCGTCTGTAGTTCGCTGATTCACCGACTGATACTGCCTGTTCCCATGCATCATCTGCTAAGCCAGAGCGTAAACAACTGGTATAAAACGGCACAGAAACTCTGTAATGATTTAATTGCCCATACCTCAGGACGCCGTTCGCCTGAGCGGGAAGATATCCTGATTGGCATGGCGAACTATCCACTGAATGTTGAAACGCTTCTCACCCACTGTATCTATGATGGCGAGGCCGCGCGCAACGTGATCAGGCTGGTCAGCGTACAGTACAAGCATTTAACCTGGCTGTTGCCAACGCTGACCGCGATTGAAACCCGGCTCACGCTGCTGGCCGAACTGAAAATCCCGTTTCCGCCGTGCGTGACGCATGTTTTTCAACACTTCCTCTTATGGCTTAATTTTGATGTTTCCCGCAATACGGCAGTGATACAGCACCTGCTTGCGGAATGTCAGACTTCCCTGCAACAAGCGTGGCGTGAAGGAAACATCAGCACGGAGGAGATTTTACTCTTTACCGGGCTACTGGAGCGGCTGGGGAATTTTGTCCGCATTGATGACGCCTGGCACAATGTGACCGCCCGTGCAGCGGATCTCTACAGCAGCAGCGATGCCGTTTTGTCTAAAAGCAGCACGAATATGCGGCATACCGACCAGCGCCTGTTGCTGCTTTCGGCCGTAACCGCGTTTATGGCGACCTTTCTTTCCTCGCTGTTCTGGATAGGCAGCGGCTGGGCTGACGGAGCGAATGCGCCGCTGATGGCAGCAATCACCAGCTCTTTTTTTGCCAGCATCGATTCTCCGGTCACGCCCATGCGGCTGTTTATTAAAGGCGTGGTAATTGCGCTGCTGATCAGTCTGTTTTATATCGCGGTGCTGATACCGCAGGCCAATACGTTACAGGCGCTGATCATCTGCCTGTTTCCCGGACTGTTCGTGCTGGGTCTGGTACTGGCCCGGCCTGCCACCAATTTGATAGGGCTGAGCGTGGCCATTCAGCTGCCCGGCTTTATTGGGCTTAGCCATCACTATGTGCCCAATTTGATTGCGACGCTGAATGCCGGTATTTCTACTCTGGCCGGCATCATCATTGCCGTGGCGCTTTCTGCCATTATCAGAAACAGGCGGCCTTCCTGGATCGCCCGGCGCGCGTTTTCCATGGGAATAAGGGATCTGCTGGGGTTCATTAAAGCGGTGGAAAGGAACTCTTCTTCTCTGCTGATGCGCCAGCATTTTATTATCCGCATGCTCGACCGGGTCAATATCATTCTGCCGCGCAGACAGCTCGATCCTGATGCTGAGCTAAGTGCGGCAGGCGATCTGATCGCTGAAACCTGGATTGGCGCTAACTGCTATGACTTTTACGCGCGCTATCACACGGAGCTGCAACAGCATCGGATTGACAGCAGCCAGATGTTTCACGAGCTGAGCCTCTATCTGCGGCGCAAAATAAAGGCGTTACAGACCCAGCCGCATCAGGATTTACTGGATGAACTGAATCAGTTACTGAAAAAGCTGGAGACGCTTTCGCTTACCTGCCCGGCGACCTTTGCGGCCATGGTGCATCTGTTCAATATCCGCGTCTCGCTTTATCCGCAGCAGCGCTGGCTCTGAGTCTCATTCGCTACTCAATAGCAAGGCGGCGTTATAAGAGGCGACAGAGAAGCCGCTACTTCTTCTGTCGCTTTTGCTCCAGCTCCAGCAGCTGTTCCGGCGTCACCGCCGGATAGCTCTGCGCATCCTGCGGCACTTCATGCACCGCCGGGATTGGGATCAGCGGGCCAAGAAAACGCGGCTCACGCTTCATAATATAGAGATCGGCCAGCGCGCCAAGACGGGCGGCCACTTCACGCGCGCGAACCGTTAACATATTTTTCGGCGAGGGCACCGCGTAGCACTGCGCCTGGATGCCCATATGCAGCGCGATAAACAGCGCACGTTCGCAGTGGAAGCGTTGGGTAATAATAATAAAATCGTTGGTATCAAACACTTTGCGGGTGCGCACAATCGAATCGAGAGTACGAAATCCGGCATAATCCAGTACGATATCGCCAGGATTGACGCCAGCGGCGATCAGATCGCGACGCATGGTCATCGGCTCGTTGTAGCTCTGCTGCGCGTTATCGCCGCTGAGCAGCAGATAGTTAACCTTGCCGCTGTTATAGGCATTGATTGCGCCCCGGATGCGGTAGTAGTAGTACTGGTTCTGTACGCCGGTACGATAATATTTGGCGGTGCCCAGCACCACACCCACCTGACGATGCGGCAACGAGGTCAGATCTTCATAAATCCACGGGGCCGTTTTCCATGCAATCCAGCGATCGAGGCCGAGCGCGGTCAGGATCATCAACAGCAGGATGATAATCAGACCATATGTCATGCGTTTCAACATGTTCGGCATTGCTCAGGATGGGGCGGAAAGAATGTCTCAAGGCTACTTGAGGCGTTAACGTGAAGCAAGCGCGCGCCGGTCGGGCGCGGCTTTTTTAAACAATCTCCGCCGTTGCTCGGGTGGAGAGGGTGTCGCTTAAATCGAGGTGCGACGATAGTTACGATACTGCGGCATCCAGAAATTATTGGCAATCGCCCGGGAGAGCACATCTTCCGAGGTGACAACCGCCACGCCCGCCAGCTGCGCCGCCTTGCCTACCGCCATCGCGATCACTTTGGATACGCCCTGAATATCTTTGATTTCCGGCAGCACCGGCCCTTCGCCTTCATTTACCAGCGGCGAGCAGTCTGCCAGCGCGCGGCTGGCCGCCATCAGCATGCTGTCGGTTACGCGCGTTGCGCCAGAGGCGATCACGCCCAAACCTATGCCCGGGAAAATATAGGAGTTGTTGCACTGGGCAATAGGATAGGTTTTGCCCTGCCAGGTTACCGGCGCAAATGGGCTGCCGGTCGCAACCAGCGCCGCGCCATCGGTCCAGCTGAGCAGGTCGGCTGGCGTGGCTTCTACCCGGGAGGTTGGGTTAGAAAGGGGCATCACGATCGGACGCGCGCAATGTTTATGCATCTCGCGGATAATTTCTTCGCTGAACAGACCCGGCTGGCCCGATACGCCAATCAAAATATCTGGTTTGGCATTGCGCACTACATCCATCAGCGAGATGGCGTCGCTGGGCAGATTCCAGTCGCTAAGGTTTTCGCTTTTCTGTACCAGCTTGCTCTGGAAGCTGAGCAGGTTAGGCAACTTATCGGTCAGCAGGCCAAAGCGGTCCACCATAAAGACTTTGGCGCGCGCTTCTTCATCGCTCAAACCTTCCGATTTCATCTGGGCGATAATCTGTTCGGCGATGCCGCAACCTGCGGAACCCGCGCCGAGGAATACCACGTTTTGATCGCGCAGGCGATTGCCCGCAGCACGGCTGGCGGCGATCAGTGTGCCAAGCGTTACTGCGGCGGTGCCCTGAATATCATCGTTGAAACAGCAAAGCTGATCGCGATAGCGCTCCAGCAACGGCATTGCGTTCTTCTGGGCGAAATCTTCAAACTGCAGCAGCACGTTCGGCCAGCGGCTGCGCACCGCCTGAATAAATTCATCGACAAAGCGGTCATACTCTTCGCCGGTAATACGCGGATGACGCCAGCCCATATAGAGCGGATCGTTCAGCAACTGCTGATTATTGGTGCCGACATCCAGCACCACCGGCAGGGTGTAAGCCGGGCTGATGCCGCCGCAGGCGGTATAGAGCGACAGTTTACCGATCGGAATGCCCATGCCACCGATACCCTGATCGCCAAGACCCAGAATACGTTCGCCGTCGGTGACCACGATCACCTTCACATTCTGTTTGGTGGCGTTCTGCAGCATATCTTCAATGCTGGCGCGATTGGGGTAGGAGATAAACAGCCCGCGCGCGCGACGGTAGATCTCGGAGAAATGCTCGCAGGCAGCCCCTACCGTCGGGGTATAAATAATCGGCATCATCTCTTCCAGATGATTGTCGAGCAGGCGATAGAACAGCGTTTCGTTAGTGTCCTGAATGTTGCGCAGGTAGACGTGCTTATCGTTATTGTTTTTAAAATCCTGAAACTGACGCCAGGCACGCTCCGCCTGTTCCTCAATGGTTTCCACTGTTTCCGGCAGCAGGCCGTTAAGGTTAAAGTCGTTGCGCTCTTCAATGGTAAAGGCGCTGCCTTTGTTGAGTAGTGGAAATTCCAGCAGAATGGGACCAGCGTAGGGAATATAAAGCGGACGTTTACTCTCGTAATCGAGTTCCATGCAGTGTTTGCTCCGGTTACAGGCACGTTCTCTTTGGGGAAGTGGCCCGTGTTTTTATCACGATAAGGGGTGCCACGATCCTAAGAAAATTCTCGCAGAAGTACAGCTTTTGTTAACTTTCGATAACAAAAGCTGACACTTTGCGCCAGGCGTTACGCTTTTTTTAGCGTAACGGTATGAAGCGTACCGCAGCCCAGCGCCTGAAGGGTGGCGGCGGTGGCGGGCTGCTGCTGCAATTGCGCATCGGGCAGTTCCGCCAGTACGGCGCGGACGATCTGCTGGCAGCTTTCGCCATGCATATTCAGCAGGATCAGCGCCGCCTGTAGCGGAGGCAGGCTGGGGTTAAAGGCCGCATTTTCAATATATCCGCCGTGATAAATTGCGCCGCTGGCGCTTTCCAGCGCAATGCCGCTATGCGCCTGGCTGTAGGGGGCATGGCTGCGGTTGGCCGCCGCGATGGCCGCCTGAGCCAGCGCATCTCCTGTGGGCGCATAGCCGTGATCAACCTCATCCATCACCAGGGTGGAGATATGCAGATCTCGTGGGCCAAAGGAGTCCGGCAGATAGTCGCCCAGCGTCGCCACCGGGCGGCCAGGTAAACTGATACGCAGCGCCGTGCCGCTGTTCAGTTCGTTCATAAACTGGCGGCAGTGGCCGCAGGGCGTGTAGTTGACCGTGATCGTTTGCAGGCCGCTTTCGCCACGTAGCCAGGCGTGGGTTACCGCGCTCTGCTCCGCATGCACCGTCTGCTGCATGGTGGCACCGGCAAATTCCATATTGGCACCAAAATACCAGTGCCCGCTGTTGCCGCGCGCAACGGCGCCGACGTTAAAGTGCGACAGCGGCGTAACGGCGCAGGCAGCAGCCAGCGGCAGCAGCGCCAGTGCTAAAGCATCTGAATCCATGCCGCTCTGCTGACATAAAGAATCGACCTGATGGGGTGTTAAAAAGGCGGCAAAATCTTCAGCGTCAAGGATGGGAAGAAGGGCGGTCTGAAGTTCAGCCGCTAAGTCGGCAAAGGCCGGACGAAAACGTGGATGCATTGCATGCCTCTTATAAAAGGGATATCCCAAAATTGTAAAGCACCGACAACGGGTTATATGTGATCTGTGTCGCTACGGCAATGCAATGTATGAAATGAAATTACAATTTGCGCGATCTCTCGCAACTTTTAGCCAAAAAGGACGAGCAACACAGGAAAAAGAAACGGTGCCAGCAACGAGGTAATGATGCCGCAGATTACCAGCGCCAGCGAACTGAATGCCCCTTCCTGATAGTCCATTTCGGCGCAGCGTGCCGTGCCAAGCGCATGCGACGCGTTGCCGATCGCCAGTCCGCGTGAGGCTTTGGTTTTAATTCGCATCAGGTTAAGCAGCATGTGGCCAAATACCGCGCCCAGTACGCCTGCAATCAGTACACAGATAGCACTAATCGCCGGAATGCCATGCAGTGAGGCGGAAACTGCCATCGCAATCGGCGTGGTGACCGATTTCGGCATAATGGTGGCGGCAATTTCCGGCGTTGCGCCAAGCCACAGGGCGATAGCGGTGCCGGAGACCATGGCGGTAATGCTGCCAATAAAACAGACGCCGATAATCGATTTCCAGCGGGCGCGAATTTGATGGATTTGCTCATAGAGCGGCAGGGCCAGCGCGACCACGGAAGGCTGCAACAGACTATTCAGGATCTCGCTGCCCTGGAAGTAGCGCGCGTAGGGCATATTGATCAGCAACAGCAGGGGAATGATCACCGCCATTGAGATCAGCAGCGGATTAAACAGGGAAATTTTTACCCGCGCCGCCAGCCAGCGGGCAGAAAAAAACACCGCCAGGGTCAGCGGCAGCGACCACCACATATCACTCATTTTTATTTTCCCCCACGATGGGCTTGCTGTGCAGGCGATGCGAGCTGTAGCCGACAACCATTAATACCAGCAGGGTGCTGAGCACACAGGAAACCATAATCGGGCCGAACTGAGCGGTGAGGATATCGGTGTAGTTCATCACGCCGACGCTGATCGGTACAAACAGCAGTGCCATGTAACGGATGATCAGATAACAGCCAGGCTTCACCCATTTTACCGGGACAATCTGAAATCCCAGCAGCAAAAAGAGGATCAGCATGCCGATGATACTGCCGGGGATCACGATAGGCAGCAGGGATGAAATACCGATACCGGCATAGAGACAGAGATAAATAATGATGAAGGCGCGCAGATAGCGCCAGCAGGCAGACAGCACAACTGACATGGCAGACTCCTGTGGTTAGCGCTGATAATCATACGCTGAAACCCCTTTTCGTGCTACCGGTCACGTTTATCTGTAAGAGCGATGAAGGAGTAAAGCGGCCTGCGGCATAACATCCGCAGGCCAGGCTGTCAGGGGGCGTCTTTACCATTGGCCGGAACGTCCGCCGCCGGCACCGGACCCGGTTTTAACGCTCCCCATCAAGGAGTTTTATTTTACCGGCATGCCCGGCTGAGCGCCGTCCGCGCCAAGAATAAACAGATCTTTACCACCCGGGCCTGCCGACAGCACCATGCCTTCCGATACGCCAAAGCGCATTTTACGCGGGGCCAGGTTAGCCACGATAATGGTATGACGCCCCACCAGCACCGACGGATCCGGGTAAGCGGCGCGAATACCGGAGAAGATCTGGCGCATTTCACCACCCACATCCAGCTCCAGACGCAGCAGCTTATCGGAACCTTCAACCAGCTCGGCGGTTTTAATCAACGCCACGCGCATATCCACTTTGGCAAAATCGTCGATGGTAATGGTGTCAGCGATGGGATCGTCCGCCAGCGGGCCGGAGACCGCTGGTTTTGCGGCGGCAGCGGCATCTTCTTTTGATGCTTCGATCAGCGCGTTTACCTTCGGCATTTCGATACGGCTGTAAAGGGCTTTAAACGTGGCAACCTCATGATCCAGCAGCGGCGTAGCGATCGCATCCCACTGCAGTTCAGTTTTCAGGAAGCTTTCCGCGCGCTCACTTAACGATGGCAGTACCGGCTTCAGCCAGGTCATCAGCACGCGGAACAGATTAATGCCCATGGTGCAGATCGCCTGCAGATCGGCATCGCGGCCTTCCTGCTTCGCCACCACCCACGGTGCCTGTTCATCAACATAGCGGTTAGCCACGTCCGCCAGCGCCATGATTTCACGGATCGCTCGGCCATATTCGCGGCTGAGCCAGGCATCGCCAATGCTGTCAGCGGCATCGGTAAAGGTCTTATACAGCGCCGGATCTGCCAGATGGTCTGCCAGCTTGCCGCCGAAACGTTTGGCGATAAAGCCAGCGTTGCGTGAAGCCAGGTTAACCACTTTATTGACGATATCGGCATTAACGCGCTGGACAAAATCCTCCAGGTTAAGGTCAATATCATCGATGCGTGAAGAGAGCTTGGCCGCATAGTAATAGCGCAGGCTGTCGGCATCCAGATGCTCAAGCCAGGTGCTTGCCTTGATAAAGGTGCCGCGCGATTTAGACATCTTGGCGCCGTTTACCGTCACGTAGCCATGAACAAACAGATTGTTCGGCTTACGGAAATTGCTGCCTTCCAGCATGGCTGGCCAGAACAGGCTGTGGAAGTAAACAATATCCTTACCGATAAAGTGATACAGCTCGGTAGTGGAGTCTTTCTGCCAGTATTCGTCAAAGTTCAGATCGCCACGCTTATCGCACAGGTTCCTGAACGAGCCCATATAGCCGATCGGCGCATCCAGCCAGACATAAAAATATTTACCCGGCGCGCCCGGGATCTCAAAGCCGAAATAGGGCGCATCGCGGGAGATATCCCACTGTTGCAGACCCGATTCAAACCACTCCTGCATTTTATTTGCTACCTGCTCCTGCAACGCGCCGGAGCGAGTCCAGGCCTGCAGCATTTCGCTGAAGGAGGGCAGATCGAAGAAGAAATGCTCAGAATCACGCATCACCGGCGTCGCGCCGGAAATCACCGATTTCGGATCGATCAGCTCGGTCGGGCTATAGGTTGCGCCGCACACTTCGCAGTTATCACCATACTGGTCGGCCGATTTACATTTCGGGCAGGTGCCTTTTACAAAGCGATCCGGCAGAAACATGCCTTTTTCCGGATCGAATAACTGCGAAATAGTACGATTTTTAATAAACCCGTTCTCTTTCAGACGGGTATAAATCAGCTCCGACAGCTCGCGGTTCTCATCGCTGTGCGTGGAGTGATAGTTGTCGTAGCTGATGTTAAAGCCAGCGAAATCTTTCTGATGCGCCTGACTCATCTCAGCAATCATCTGCTCAGGCGTAATTCCCATCTGCTGTGCTTTCAGCATAATCGGGGTGCCGTGCGCGTCGTCGGCACAAATGAACCAAACCTGATTGCCGCGCATTCGCTGGTAACGGACCCAAATATCAGCCTGAATGTGCTCCAGCATATGGCCGAGATGGATAGGGCCATTAGCGTACGGCAGAGCGCACGTTACCATTATTTTTTTCGCGACTTGAGTCATAGCGGGACTTATTTCTTCTGGTTAAAAAGGGCTTTAGATGGTAACCGAAAGCCCGACCTGACGTAAACAAAGGGATTTCGCGCGCTGTCAGGCAAATACGATTTGTACGGGCTTCTGGTATGCTTAGAAACATCAACTTATGCCCGGAAAAGGCTGGTTGTCGAAACAGGCGACCAGCCCGGACATAAAACAACCCGAACACAAGGAGAAGGGATGAGTTCACACTCCCAGAGGGCCTTAGCGCCCGACACGCTGCGCGCCATGACCGCAGGCGTATTAAAAACCTTTACCCATCCGACGCTGAAGCATAACCTCACCGCGCTGAAAGCGCTGAACCATGTCGCGTTGATGGACAACAAGCTGCATATTGAAATCAAAATGCCCTTTGCCTGGGGCAGCGGTTTTGAAGCGTTACAGGAGCAAACCAGCGCCGATCTGCTGCGTATTACCGGCGCGCAGGCGATCGACTGGCGTTTAAGCCATGATGTCGCCACTCTGAAGCGGGTAAAAAACCAGCCGGGCGTTAACGGTGTGAAAAATATTATTGCCGTTAGCTCAGGTAAAGGCGGCGTAGGCAAATCCAGTACCGCAGTAAACATGGCGCTGGCGCTGGCGGCGGAAGGCGCACGCGTCGGTCTTCTGGATGCTGATATTTACGGCCCATCGGTGCCGACCATGCTGGGCACCGAAGATCAGCGTCCCTCTTCACCGGACGGCAAGCATATGGCACCGATTATGGTGCATGGCCTGGCCACCAACTCAATCGGCTATCTGGTTACCGAAGATAACGCGATGGTATGGCGCGGCCCGATGGCCAGCAAAGCGCTGATGCAGCTGCTTAATGAAACCCTGTGGCCAGATCTGGATTACCTGGTGCTGGATATGCCGCCGGGCACTGGCGATATTCAACTGACGCTGGCGCAAAACGTGCCGGTGACCGGCGCGGTAGTGGTAACGACGCCGCAGGATGTGGCATTGATCGATGCCCGCAAAGGGATTGTGATGTTTGAAAAGGTTGACGTGCCGGTGCTGGGCGTGGTGGAAAATATGAGCATGCATATTTGCAGCAACTGCGGCCATCATGAAGCGATTTTTGGCAGCGGCGGAGCAGAGATGCTGGCGGAAAAATATCATACCCGCCTGCTGGGCCAGCTGCCGCTGCATATTACGCTGCGTGAAGATCTTGATGCCGGTCAGCCCACAGTGATCCGCCGACCGGAGAGTGAATTTGCCGAGATCTATCGTCAACTGGCGGGCGCGGTGGCAGCTGAGCTTTACTGGCAGGGAGAGGTTATCCCTGGCGACATCGCTTTCCGCGCCCTGTAACCGTTACAGCGCCTGGAGATAGAGTTCCCGTACCTGCTCACGCGTGGCAGGGCGGGGATTCGCGGGCGCGCAGGGATCGGCCAGCGCTTTATCCAGCCAGCCTTCGATATCGTTTTCATTAATGCCCAGCTGGCGGAAGCCGGAAGGGATGCCAACCTGTGCTGCCAGCTGGCGCAGCGCCTGAATCGCGGCATGGCTGGCAGCCTCATCGTCCATAGCGGAAGTATCGACCCCCAGCGCAACGGCAATACGGGCGAAACGGGCCACGCTGGCGGAGCGGTTAAAGGCCGCCACTACCGGCAGTAAAATTGCGTTGCAGACGCCATGCGGAAGATTGTGAGTAGCGCCCGGCTGATGGGCCAGCGCATGCACCAGACCCAATCCGGCGCTGTTAAAAGCCATGCCTGCCAGATACTGCGCGCAGGCCATCATTTCGCGCGCCTCGCGATTGTCTCCTTCCTCAACTGCGATCGGCAGCCAGCGGCGGATAAGAGCCATCGCTTCCAGCGCTGAAGGATCGGTGAGAACATGCGCACCCAGCGAAACATAGGCTTCCAGCGCATGCGTCAGCGCATCCATACCGGTTGCAGCGGTGACATCAGGCGGAATGCCCAGCATCACCGCCGGATCGTCAACGGCAATATCAGGGATCAGGTGAGTATCGATAATAACCTGCTTAATTTGACGATCGCTGTCGGTGATCACCGCATTGCTGGTGGCTTCGGCGGCGGTACCGGCGGTGGTATTAATCGCCACCAATGGCACGCCGGGCTGACGCACTTTGCCAACGCCCGCGTAATCCACCGCGCGGCCCGGATTGGCGGTGAGAATTTTAATGGCTTTGGCGGTATCAATCGGGCTGCCGCCGCCAAAGGCGATCAGAAAATCGCACTGCTGCTCACGAAAGGCGGCAATACCGGCCTGCACCTGTTGTTCTGTGGGATTGGGCGCGACGCCGGTAAACAGGGCATAAGGAATCGCCTGTTGATCCAGGCTTTGGGTCAGGCTGCGGGTTAAACCCAGCTGCGCCAGCTGCGCGTCGGTCACAATCAGCGCCTTGCCCCAGTTTTTTTGCGTCAGCAGGCGCGCCATATCGACAATGGCTTCATAGCCATGCAGGCTGATGCCCGGTAATGCCAGTTGAAAACTCATGTTTATCTCCATCAAGATCTGAAACCTGCCTGCGCCGGAACCCGCAGCGCAATCGGCAGCCTGAAAATGCGTCTTTCGATTGATAGAGATAAAACTAACGAAGCAAGTCGGGGGAAACCTTTCCGTTACGGTCACCGGCTCAGGCAATCTGGCACTGGCAGTAAGAAACGATGCTGAGAGTTCACGCTTTTAGGGGGTTAAATAAAATAATCAAATATTATCAATAGGTTAAATCATGCCTGCTGTTGTGCGTAGCGCAGTCGGGTCGCTTTACGATAGTGCATCAGCAGGTAGCGTCCATGTTCGCTTTCCCCCTCAGAAACGATTTGCCAGCCATGATGCAGATAAAATTGCTGGGCCGATTTATTTTCCAGCAGGCACTTTAGTGCGCCGGTAGAGGTAAAGCGCGCCTGAATTGCCTGGAGCAGCGCACTACCGACGCCGCGTCCCTGATACTGGGGATCGATAAACAGGCTATGCAGAAAATTGTCATTTTCCAGCCAGGCAGCAAAACCCAGCCGGTGCCCTTCCTCTTCGGCAACCAGCACCTTTTCGCCTAACACCACCTGGTCAAAATCTTCCAACTGCCAGCCCTCGGGATCAAGCCATGTCCAGTTTGCTTTACGCGAGGCAAGAAACAGCGTGCGCAAAAAAGGGCGGTCAGCTTCGGTAAAAGGTCGTATATGCATGCGTTCTCCTTATGCACCGTGCGAGATCAACAGATGTTAATAAAATTAGCATGATTAATGGCGGGTGGATGGAGCGGGGGGGAAGAAAGGCTTGTATCAGGTAAAACCGCCCCGGCTTCGGGGCGGCAGCGCAAACACCAATCAGACCACGCCGGACGGCATGGCGTGCGCTGTGTTGGGAGGCGCATCGCCCTGATACTTTTCAATCTCCAGCAGTGCCATATGGCCACAGTTGCCCTGCGCCAGCATAGAGGTACCGATATCAACGGTGAGGCAGTTTACGTTGCCGTTGCGACACAGCGTACCGGGCTGGGCGGGCTCGGCGGGATCGTACCAGGCACCTTCGCTGATACGCACCACGCCAGGACGGATATCTTCGGTAACCAGTGCGCCGACCAGAATCTGCCCGCGCGCGTTAAAGGCGCGCACCAGATCGCCGCTGCGAATTCCGCGCCGCGCGGCATCCTGCGGATTGATAAGGATCTCCTCGCGATTGGCAACCGCGTGCTTCTTGCGCAGCGGGGTATTATCCAGCTGTGAATGGAGCCGCAGGGCCGGATGCGCTGTGTTAAGCGACAGCGGCCAGCGTTCAGCCAGCGGGCTACCGTGCCACTCCTGCGGCGGTAGCCAGCCCGGTAGTCCCGGACAATCCGCGTACTGCATCGCAGCGATGCGCTGTGAGAAAATTTCAATCTTGCCGGAAGGCGTACCCAGCGGATTAAGCAGCGGGTCGGCGCGAAAATCGGCGAAGCGTACCCACTGTTTGTTAGCTTCAGGAACAGGAAAACGGATATAGCTGTTTGACTGCCAGAACATATCAAAAGGCGGCAGCGCCACGCCAGCGGTACGCGCCTGGCCTTTCATATTATCGTACATCGATTTCAGCCACAGCATCTCGTCCCGGCCTTCGGTAAAGGCCTGCTCCACGCCGAGGCGCGCCGCGATCGCCCGAAATATATCGAAGTCATTGCGAGCCTGATGCTGTGGCGCAACGCACTGGCGCATCGGGAAAACATACAGCTGGGAGTAGTCGCCGCCCATATCGAGATCGTTGCGTTCATAGCTGGTGGTGCAGGGCAACACAATATCAGCGTGCCTGGCGGTCGCGGTCCAGTAAGGCTCCTGCACCACAATGGTTTCCGGCCGCCGCCACGCCTGCAGCAGATTATTGGTATCCTGGTGATGATGAAAAGGATTGCCGCCAGCAACATAGACCATTTTTACATCCGGATACGTCACCTGACGGCCGTTAAAATCAATTGTCTTGCCGGGGTTCGCCAGACAGTCGGCGATGCGTGCCACCGGAATCGCTGCGGGGGCGTTTTTGGGCGCTTCACCTGCGCTGATGCCGGAAATAATGCCGCCGCGCGCCGTGGGGCTGCCGCCGGAAGAGTAGTGATAGCTAAAGCCGAAGCCGCCGCCGGGCAGGCCAATCTGACCCAGCATCGCAGCCAGAGTAACCAGCAGCCAGTGCGGCTGTTCGCCATGGTGCTGACGCTGAATGCCCCAGCCAGCCATGATCATGGTGCGCTTTTGCGCCATATCACGCGCCAACTGACGGATGGTTTCCGCTTCAACGCCGCAGATTGTGCTGGCCCATTGCGCATTTTTCACCACCCCGTCATCTTCACCCAGCAGACTGGCGCGGAAGCGATCGAATCCCACGGTGTAACGTTTCAGGAAGGCCTCATCATGCAGCTGTTCGCTGAGCAAAGTATGGGCAATGCCCAGCATCATTGCGCTATCGGTATAGGCATGCGGCGCGATCCACTCAGCATTCAGCGCTTTTGCCCCTGGCTGGCGAATCGGATCGATGGCGATCGTCCTGACGCCTTTTTTCGCCAGTTGGGCAAAGCCCTCCAGACCCATATGATCCGGCACGTTCCAGCTGTTTTTCAGCGTGGTTTGAGGATTACAGCCCCACAAAATCACCAGCTCGCTATGCTCCAGCACGTTGGGCCAGCTGGTTTGCTGCTCGTAAACCTCCATAGAGCCGACCACGTGCGACATAATTACCTGGGCTGCGCCGGTGGAGTAGTCGCCGCTGTAGCTGAGAAAGCCGCCGCACAGGTTCATTAAACGCTGTAGCAGGGCGCGGCAGTTGTGCAGCATACCGGTGCTTTTCCAGCCGTAAGAGCCAGCGTAAATAGCGGAAGGGCCGTAATCCTGCTGCAGTCGCTTAATTTCCGTGCTCACCAGCGCGATCGCTTTTTCCCAGCTGACTGCAACCCACTTATCGCGCCCGCGTCGTTCAGGATGGCTGCCAGGTCCGTTTTCCAGCCAGCTTTTACGCACCATGGGTGTTTTGATGCGGTTAGGCGCATAAACCTGCCAGGGCGCCATCGCTATTAGCTCATTTGGCGCCGGATCGTCCGAAACCGGCTGTACGCCAATCATCCGATCATTTTCGATAATCGCTTCGAAAGCGCCCCAGTGCGCGGCGGTAAGGATGCCTTTTTGCGCCGGACGCAGGGCGGTAAACTGTGGCAGTGCCTGAGCAATCGCTTTAGCCAGTGCGGTTTTACTGTAACCGAAATGCAGTGCGCTGGTGGCCAGCAGGCCGCTGCCCGCCTGTAAAAAGCGTCGGCGTGACCAGCCGGAGGTGAGATTTTTTTTCATTTTTCACGTCCCTCTCTGTTGTTCATATCGCTGGCGTGCTTCTGCGCATACTGGGTCAGCAGGCGCAGCTGCTCCTGATCCAGCGAGGTGCGCGGTGCCATGCCTTTCATCACGCCAATCCATTGGTTCGCGTTGTAGTGATCCAACGCGGTCAGACCGTGGCAGCCGGTACAGTTGGCGGACATCAGTCCGGCGGCGTACTGCCAGATTTTCTGCTGGTCATCAATCAGGGCTTTTTGCGGCAGCCAGAAGGTAAGCGAAACCTGATTCCACTGCTGGCCGGTTTCGCTGTCGGTCTGCCTGTGCAGCACGACCACCTGCGCGGCGGCACGCTCATCCAGCACCGCGCTCATAATGCGTTTTCCCGGCGCGGCATAGATGGCACCGGGCACATTCTGCTGCTGCCAGCCGTTAAGACGCGCCTGCAGCTGTTCGCCGTTGCGCTCTACCACGGTGATTTCGCTGGAAGGGAACAGGATGCCGTGAGTCTGGTCAGATTTGGGGTCAAGACGGAACGGCTGCGTGGCGACGGCATAGAGGCGTGTCGCCTGAGCCGGGGTATGGGCGGCGGCGTTCAACAGCTGCGTGGCACCGCTGGCATTGCTGGCACGCATGTCCGGCAGAATATGGGCGACGCCGCGATGGCAGTCGATACAGGTTTGACCGTCACGGATGGCGACGGGATGCGCTTTACGCGCCTCCGGGCGCTGAGCCAGCACATCCATCGCATCAAAGCTATGACAGCTACGGCAGGTTGCTGAGTCGTTGGCTTTCATGGTTTTCCAGACCGATTCCGCCATCGTGAGTTTATGGGCGTTATATTTC
The DNA here is from genome assembly GCF_050113815.1 of Pantoea sp. FN0307. Taxonomy (NCBI): domain Bacteria; kingdom Pseudomonadati; phylum Pseudomonadota; class Gammaproteobacteria; order Enterobacterales; family Erwiniaceae; genus Pantoea; species Pantoea sp. FN0307. The sequence continues at coordinate 552,028 of NZ_JBNJSO010000001.1, forward strand.
TCCTCACTATCGATCTTGCCGCTGATTTCGCCGACTACATCCTTTAACGCCCCCATTTTTGTCAGCATATAATCCACCGACTGGGGCGGAACATGGCAATCAGCGCACCCGGCTCGGATGCCCGCCGGGTTTTGAAAATGAATGCTGCCCTGATATTCCGCCAGCGGACGTTGCATGCTGTGGCATGAAACGCAAAACTCGCTGTCGCTGGTTTTATGCATTATCGTGACGCTGCCGGCTAATACCGCAACACCCACTATCGCTCCCAGCAGCAACAGCCCCATAATTCGCCAGCTTTTAAGCCACGCGAAGCGTAAAAAGCGCCTGTTCCTCGCCATGTAACCTCCTGGTTTATAATTATTTATTTAATGAACGTTGCGTCCGTTAAAAAAACACACCTGTATACCTCTATATGGGTAGTTGCAGGTTGTGCGGTATCAAAAAAGGGTGGTTTCAACGGAATCAATAGTGGAAAGCGTGACGGCGCTGGCGAATGCACAACGCTGCGCATTTTTTTAGTTACAACATATTAAAGAGAGAGATAAACATGCCAGGGGCGGCAGCGGTGATGCCATCATGCAAAAACGTTTGGGCCTGCTGTTCAGGCCCAAACGGTACAAAGGTAATTGATACAGCATTGGCACAGGATACCAAAGGTGTTACTGCCCTAAATCCCGCAGCTTTTTACCAGCCATCAGGTTCTTCTCGATATGTTCCAGCGTGACGTTTTTCGTTTCAGGAATCAGCCAGAAAGTGATCGCGATAAACACCAGATTAAAACCGGTATAGAGCCAGAACGTGCCCGCAGCGCCAATCACATCCAGCAGCGTCAGGAACGTTGCGCCAATGATCATGTTAGCCACCCAGTTAGTGGTGGTAGAGCAGGTGATACCAAAATCACGACATTTCAGCGGCTGAATCTCTGAGCAGAGGATCCAGACCACCGGTGCGGCGCTCATGGCATAACCCGCGATGCACATCATGGTCATTCCCACCGACAGCCAGGAGAGGCCAGGAGTGATATCGCCTTTGCCAGCCTGCATCAGGCAGTAGCCCAGCACCAGCGTGGCAAACGCCATCACCGAAAAGCCAATCTTCAGCACCGGTTTCCTGCCCGCTTTATCCACGGTAAACACTGCAATCAGCGTAGCCAGCATAAAGGTTAATCCAACTACTACCGTCGCCATCATCTGCTGTTGCGTATTGCTGAAGCCCGCCATTTTGAAAATTTGCGGTGCGTAATACATGATGATGTTCATGCCGGTAAATTGCTGCATCGCCTGCAGCAGCATGCCCAGAAACACCGCCCGGCGTACGTTGCTGTTGCGTTTGAACAGCGTCCAGCCGCCCTGTTTCATCTGCAGGCTTTGACGGATCTCATTCAGTTCGGCGCGGGCTTTATCGGAGGTATCGCGCAGCATACGCAACACTTCTTCCGCCTCGATATGTAAGCCTTTCGCCGCCAGCCAGCGCGGGCTGTTTGGCAGGAAAATCACCAGGCCGAATAACAGCACCGCCGGGAGCGCCAGAATACCCAGCATGGCGCGCCAGTTGCCGCTGTAGCTCAGCGCAGTATCGGAAAGAAACGCCAGCAGAATGCCGAAGGTGATCATCAACTGATACATGCTGATCATTTTTCCGCGAATATTTTCGCTGGCCATTTCAGAAAGATAGAGCGGGGCGGTGTAAGAGGCGATGCCTACCGCTACGCCCAACACCACGCGCGCCCCCAGCAGCACTTCAAGGCTATCGGCAAAAGCGGACCCCAGTGAGCCAAGGATAAATAATACTGCGCCCGCCATCAGGCTATATTTGCGCCCCAGACGTGAAGAGACCCAACCGTTACAGATGGCACCCAGCGCCGCGCCGAGCATCATGCTGCTGACCACCCACTCCTGCTGGTGGCTGGTCAGGGAAAAATGGTCGGTAATAAAAGGTAAAGCCCCGGCAATCACGCCGATGTCCAGCCCGAACAGCAGGCCAGCCAGCGCGGCGGAAACAGAGATAAACAGATTCATACGACGCACTTTGCGTCTGTGCATATCATCTATATCTAAATTACTGTTAACGTAAGACATTTACCGCTCCAGATTTATTTACTGCACCATAGGGCAACATACAAAATTCTTTGCGGCGGGCGTGATGTTAAATGGTCCATAGAGATGGATATTCTTGCTGGTGGGGGGAGTTTTGTGATGCAGATCTCGCTCCATGTCACAGATATTTTCTTTTCGTTGCATCAGCTCACAACAATTTTCCACATCGCTCACGAATAACGCAGTCTGGCTTTTTACCCTTTTTTTGATTAGGTTCAGCATTAACTACGGCTGTTTCGTGTTAGCCTGGATAAATGCATCAATAAAAGGCAGAAATGAAGATGAAAATGAAAGCAATATTGCTTAGTGCGCTCTGTATCACGGTATCAGCGTGCGCGCAGCAGCCGAAGAAAGCGGAGGGGCATCCTCAGTTGGAAAGCGTCGCGCCTTATCCGGCTGCGGAAAAAGGCCAGGTCCGGCAGGTCATCTGGCTGCCGCAGCAGCAAAACGAAGAGTTGTATAAAGTAGAACTGCTGATCGGTAAAACGCTGGAAGTAGACTGTAACCAACATATGATGGGCGCGCAGATAGAGCAGCAGACGCTGAACGGTTGGGGTTACAATTATTATGTGGTTAAAAGCCTGACCCCTCCGGCCTCTACGCGGATGGCCTGTATCAATAGCAGCAAACATCAGGCATTTGTTACCGCCAATATCGGCGCCCACAGCCTGCAACGCTATAACAGCAAGCTACCGATTGTGGTTTATACGCCAGCCGACGTTCAGGTGAAATATCGCCTGTGGCAGGCGGATAGCGCCGTCAGCGACGCGGTTACGCAATAATCAGGTTTGGCGGTGAGCGATCGGCACGCCGCCCTGACAATGGGGTGAATATGAAAAAAAGTATCATGCTGCTGACTGCACTGGCGGTAACAGGGTGCAGCCACCAATCAGTGCCGCAGAAGGGGCAACCGCTGATTGGCATGCCAAATCCCGCCTCGGCTTACTGCATTAAGCAGGGGGGCACGCTGGAAAGGGTGCAAACCGCAGAAGGCGAGAAGAGCTATTGTCGTTTACCGGGCGGCGAGCGCATTGAAGAATGGACGCTGTTTCGGCGCGACCATCCGTAACAACAGCGGCAAGGAGGTCTGTGCTGACCCCCTTGCCGCGCTGTTCAAAACGCTTTGCATATTACCCCGCAACGCCGGTTATTTACACTTTCTCAACGCCATCAGAAATTTTCAGTAAATTAGGAATTTTCTTTTACGTATTACCAATCCATGATTACCATTAATTCTTTTTTATCGCTGAATATATGGATTTGTAATGCGTCATGCTCGCCTTCTTCTACCGCTGATTCTGACCCTGGCTGCCTGTAGCAGCAAACCGACGCCGACCCCGCCGCAAAGCGGCAACCCTTTTCTGGGAGAAGGTGGATTTTTACTTAAGCCCGCACACGAAATTCATCCGTTAAGCGGTGATTTTGCCGGTAATCCGGAGACCGAACGCTTTATCGATAAAATGGTGCGGGAGCATGGTTTTAATCGCCAACAGCTGCACGATGTGCTGGCGCAAACAAAACGCCTGGGCTGGGTGCTGCGCCTGATGGATCGCCAGGCGCCGACGCCCGGTTATCAGCCGCCTTCCGGGCCGAACGGCGCATGGATTCGTTACCGCAATAAATTCATTACGCCAGATAACGTACAGAACGGCGTGGTCTTCTGGAATCAGTATCAGGATGCGCTACAGCGCGCGCAGCGGGAATATGGCGTTCCGCCGGAAATCATTGTTGGCATTATTGGTGTGGAAACACGCTGGGGCCGCGTCATGGGTAAAACGCGCATTATCGATGCGCTGGCTACGCTTGCATTTGCCTATCCTCGTCGGGCGGAGTTTTTCAGCAGCGAACTGGAAACCTTTTTGCTGATGGCGCGTAAAGAACAGCAGGATCCGCTCGATCTGCGTGGTTCCTATGCGGGTGCGATGGGCTATGGACAATTTATGCCCTCTTCTGAAAAACAGTATGCGGTCGATTTTAACGGCGACGGACATATCAACCTTTGGGATCCGGTTGATGCCATTGGCAGCGTAGCAAACTATTTCAAACAGCACGGCTGGCAGCCGGGTAAAACCGTTGCGGTACCGGCCAGCGGTCAGGCGCCGGGGCTGGAGAATGGCTTTAAGACCCGCTACAGCCTGTCCAGCCTGGCGGCAGCGGGACTGCGTCCACAAGCCGCTATTAACGGTAATCCGCAGGTGAGCCTGCTGCGTTTTGATATGGGGAAATCTTATCAGTACTGGTACGGCCTGCCGAACTTCTATGTGATCACCCGCTATAACCACAGTAATCACTATGCGATGGCGGTATGGCAACTGGGTGAAGCGGTAGGCCTGGCGCGCCAGTAAGGCGGAAAGCTTAAGTATCTTGCCTGCCGGACGAATTATTTCCCGGCAGGCGAGGGACATCGCGTCTGTTTTCTTTTTCCGCTCCTGCTGGAATTCTATAGGCTATATGACCTGGCGGCGGAGCATTCTGCTGGAGCTGGGAACAGTGATAAAACAATAGCGTTTAAGGAAGGGATTTTATGGATGGTTCATGTCTGTGTGGCAGCGTAGGGTTTAGATTAGTTGTCCCGCCAAAGGCATTTTATCGCTGTCACTGTTCACTCTGTCGCAAGCAAACGGGAGTGGGCTTTAATCTGGCCACGCTGGTTAAGCTGGAAAACTTTGCCTGGATAAAGGGTGAGGGCGCGATCAAAAGCTGGACAAAACCAGGCGGTTACCGCACCGATTTTTGTTCGGCGTGTGGCTCAACGGTTCCTAATGTCTTAAAGGGAATGCCTTACGTATGGATCCCGGTGGGCTTGCTGGATGAGGATGCAAATATTCCCTGCATCGCTGATTACTGCATGGATGATGCAAAGTCCTGGGATACAACCCGTTCAGCGGTGAATCACAGCGGCCCGGTAGCGTCACTGGATGCTCTTTTACGGTTGCTTAAGGTATAGGCAGGAGAGGCTGCGGCGTAACGCGCAGCATACCCGCGCTTTTCGCCGCTGACCGCCATTTATTGTTGAGTGCCCTGAAAACCAACCCGACATCAATAGAAGAGTTGCATCGCAACACGGCGTTGCGGGTTTAATCCTGATGCGACTTCCGCTGTGAGCAATTCTCTCAGACGGGGCTGAATGACCTTACCTTCGGCGATTTGAAAGCCAAGCGAGGCGTAAAAAGGAGCATTAAATGGCGCATAGCGATCGGTTGTCAGCGAGGCACCCGTTAAGCCATGCCGCTTCCCTTCTGAAAGAAGCGCATTCATTAATTGTCGGCCAATCCCCTGACGCTGCCAGGTTGGATGGACATCAGCTTCGGCGATATGCAGCCAGTTATCAACAATAAAGGCACCGGCGAACCCGACCGGAATTTCTCCCGGAATAAAGGCAGCGAGCAGCAACCCTTCATGCAATAGCCTGCTGAATTCTTCAATACTGCCTGCGGCAGGCGATCCGGCAACGGCACCTTCGTTGCGTAACGTTTCAAACGATGCTAATTCAATAGCTTGTAGCGCGGCTAAGTGCTCAGCTCGCGCAGATCCGATCAATATATTCATGACATGAGGGCAGCCTGGCATCCTGTGATATCACTATCTGGCACAGCCGGATAGCCCGTTGCAGTTTGTGGTTTCGTTACAGATCCCGGTGAATAAAATAGTGTCAGGCCCATGGTTGTTCTCGCATTAGTTAGTGATTTTTCACAGACTGCGGCAAGTATCATTTATGCCTCTTCCTGTACTGATTTTAAAACTTGTTTCTCCTTGTTCCCACTGGCATTATCCTTAACAGGTCTGAACAAGACGCTAATCACAACCTATTGATTTTAAATGACTCGGGGTGCCCTTCTTTGTGAAGGCTGAGAAATACCCGTATTACCTGATCTGGATAATGCCAGCGTAGGGAAGTCAGATGCCTGGTCGGCATTGCTTCCTGAACGTCGGCCAGGAGCATTATGAAACAGCCTGATCTGCCTGATAACGCGCTTGTTGCGCACACACTCTCCCTGTTCCGCCAGCGCGCGCCGCTGATCCACTGCATGACTAACGATGTGGTGCAATCCTTTACTGCTAACGTCTTGCTGGCGCTGCACGCCTCGCCCGCGATGGTTATCGATGCCGAAGAAGCCGCGCAGTTTAGCGCTATCGCCGATGCGCTGCTGATTAATGTCGGGACGCTGACCCAGTCGCGTGCCGCAGCCATGCTGGCAGCAGTCAACGCCGCTAACGCAGCCGACACGCCCTGGACGCTCGATCCAGTAGCAGTAGGGGCGCTGCGCTTGCGTAGCGAATTCTGCCAGCAACTGCTGACGCTGCGGCCCGCAGCGATTCGTGGCAACGCCTCTGAAATTCTCGCGCTGGCGCTACAGCAGGGCGGCGGACGCGGCGTGGATACGCAGCACTCGACGGAATCAGCGCTTTCTGCTGCCCAGCAGCTGGCCCGGCGCTATGCCACCATCGTTGCCATTACCGGCGAGGTGGATTACGTCACCGATGGCGAGCGCACGCTGTGCATTCCAGGCGGCTCATCGCTGATGACGCGCGTGGTTGGCACCGGCTGCGCGCTTTCGGCGGTGGTGGCTGGCTTTGCGGCGTTGCCGGGCGATCGGCTGCTGCATGTTGCCAGCGCCTGCCGGATTATCTCCTGCGTCGGCGCTCAGGCAGCAGCTTCAACAAGCGGGCCGGGCAGTTTTATCCCGGCCTTTCTTGACGGACTCTGGAACCTGAATGAGGAGGCGCTGGCATGATCCGCATCAACGCATTAACCATTGCCGGTACCGATCCCAGCGGCGGCGCAGGTATCCAGGCCGATCTGAAAACCTTTTCTGCGTTGGGCGCTTATGGCACCAGCGTAATCACGGCGCTGGTAGCGCAAAATACCTGCGGCGTGCAGTCGGTTTACCGTATCGAACCTGACTTTGTCGCCGCACAGCTGGATTCAGTATTAAGCGATGTGCGTATTGATAGCGCCAAAATCGGCATGCTGGCGGAGAGTGATATTGTCGAAGCGGTAGCAGAAAGGCTTCGCCACGCCGCAATTCCCTGGGTAGTGCTGGATACGGTGATGCTGGCGAAAAGCGGCGATGCGCTGTTGTCGCCGCAGGCGGTCGAGACATTGCGCCAGCAGTTGTTGCCGCAGGTGTCGTTGATTACGCCTAACCTGCCAGAGGCGGCGGCGCTGCTGGAAACGCATCACGCGCGTAATGAGGCGGAAATGAAGCAGCAGGGCAGAGCGCTGCTGGCGCTGGGCTGCGAGGCGGTGCTGATCAAGGGCGGGCACCTCAGCGATGCCGAAAGCCCGGACTGGCTGTTTACCCGTGAAGGCGAGCAACGTTTTACTGCGCCGCGCATCGCCACGCGTAATACGCACGGTACCGGCTGTACGCTCTCTTCGGCGCTGGCTGCCCTACGTCCGCGTCATAATGACTGGGCCACTACGATTGCAGCGGCTAAAAGCTGGCTACAGGGCGCGCTGGAACAGGCTGATACGCTACAGGTAGGAAAGGGCATCGGGCCTGTGCACCATTTTTATCGCTGGTGGTAGGCGTAACGTAAAATTTACCCACGAATATTTCTGAAAAATGGAGTCAGCAGTTTGCGTTAGTGAGGGAAACGAGGTCAGTCTTTGCCGGGTCGTCGGGCGGTGGGAACCCTGCCCGACCAGTCAAGCCTCGCCTCAACCTTACAGGAGCAAACATGACGGACATCGTACAGTTATTGGGCAAAGAAGCAGACAGCCTTTTGCAACATCGCTGCATGACCATTCCAGCGGAAAGCCTTTACCTTCCGGGCGCGGATTATATCGATCGGGTGATGATTGATAACAATCGTCCTCCTGCGGTGCTGCGCAATATGCAGACGTTGTACAATTCCGGGCGATTGGCGGGCACCGGCTATCTCTCTATTCTGCCGGTCGATCAGGGCGTGGAGCACTCCGCCGGTGCCTCTTTTGCCGCCAATCCGCGCTATTTCGATCCGAAAAACATTGTTGAGCTGGCTATTGAGGCGGGCTGTAACTGCGTGGCCTCAACCTATGGCGTGCTGGCATCGGTATCGCGCCGCTATGCGCATAAAATCCCGTTTATGGTAAAGCTGAACCATAACGAAACCCTGAGCTATCCGGCACAGTATGATCAAACCCTCTACGCCAGCGTTGAGCAGGCGTTTAATCTGGGCGCGGTAGCGGTGGGCGCCACTATTTATTTTGGCTCTGAACAGTCTCGCCGTCAGATTGAAGAGGTTTCCGCCGCCTTTGAGCGTGCACATGAGCTGGGAATGGTAACCGTGCTTTGGGCCTATCTGCGCAATAACGCCTTTAAAAAAGAGGGCGTGGATTATCACGTTAGCGCCGACCTTTCCGGTCAGGCCAACCATCTCGCCGCCACCATTGGTGCAGATATCGTAAAACAGAAAATGGCGGAGAATAACGGCGGCTACAATATGGTGAAATTTGGTCACACCGATGAACGCGTTTACAGCAAACTCACCAGTGAAAACCCGATTGATCTGGTGCGCTATCAGCTGGCTAACTGCTATATGGGCCGTGCCGGGTTGATTAACTCAGGCGGCGCATCGGCGGGCGAGACCGATATCGCTGAATCGGTTCGTACAGCGGTGATCAATAAACGCGCAGGCGGCATGGGCCTGATTCTGGGCCGCAAGGCGTTTAAGAAATCGATGAAGGATGGCGTGGCGTTAATCAATGCCGTGCAGGATGTCTATTTAGCTAACGACATTACTGTCGCCTGATTGCTGGCCGGGCGGCCTGAAGCCGCCCGGCCAGCCGTTAAACCTGCTCAAACCATTCGCTGTTCTGCTCGGCGATAGGCGTAATAGAGAAAATCATCTCCTGCAGATGTCGACGCATCGCCTGTTCAGCGCCGTCGGCATCTTTATTGCGCAACGTGCTGAGGATCTCCTCATGCTGTTCAATCAGACTCTCCGGCGGCGAAACTTTGCTGAGCGTTAGAAAGCGCACGCGGTCCATGGTGGCTTTGATATTTTCTACCGTCTCCCACGCCAGCTCACAGTGAATACTTTGTGCAATCAGCAGATGAAATTCATCGTCCAGCATTAAAAAAGCCTGTACGTCATGGCGCTGCGCCGCCATTTTTTGCAGCTGAAGGTTATGTTCCAATGCCATTAACGCTGCGGGCGCCGCTTCCATTGCTGCCCGACGCACCACGGCAATCTCTACCGCTTCGCGAATAAAGCGGCCATCTGCCACGCGCTGAGCGGAAATTTTACGGACAAAGGTGCCGCGCTGCGGCAGGATTTGTACCAGTCCAGCCTCCGCCAGTTTGATAAAGGCTTCCCGCACCGGCTGACGTGACACGTTAAAACGTGAAGAGACCTCTTTTTCTGACAGCAGTGAACCAGGGTGAATGACGCAGGTGACAATATCCTGACGCAAAAAGCGATAAATCTGCTGGTTAACCGGCTCGTTAGCGGTAATGGTGTAGGCTATTGACATACGACAACTTTCCTGGACAGCTGGACGCGAAAGCCTTCAGTCTAAACAGCCCGTTAGCTCCGCGCCAGCCCTTTTGTCAAAGGAACAATTAATAGCTTGCGATAAGCTGCTTAACCGTTTCTTTCGCCCCGGATTTCAGTAGTTGCTGATAAAAATCCAGCACCCGCGTGGTGAACTGCTCATTAGCCGGCAAGTCGTCGCCAAATACTTTCTGTAGCGAGAGCAGGGCAGCAATACGCGCTTCGCCTTCAGCACTTTCACTGACGCGCTGTGCCAGCGTCTCTTTTAACGGATCGTTAATTTCAATCGCATTGCCCTGTTCATCAACGCCGCCGACATAGCGGATCCAGCCCGCCACGCCCAGCGCCAGCAGATCGAAACGGCTGTTATGCGCCAGATGCCAGCGGATGCTGTCAAGCCAGCGCTGCGGCAGCTTTTGCGTACCGTCAGAGGCGATTTGCCAGGTGCGATGCTTGATGGCGCGGTTTTGATAGCGCGCAATCAGCGAATCGGCGTAGGCGACCAGGTCCACATTTTGGGTACGCAGGGTTGGGGCCTGTTCCGCCAGCATCAGCGTGCGGGCGGCACGCAGGAAATTTTCATCTTCCATACAGTCGCTGATGTGTTGATAGCCTGCCAGGTAGCCGAGATAAGCCAGAAAGGAGTGGCTGCCGTTAAGCATACGCAGCTTCATCTCCTCGAACGGCAGCACATCCTCTACCAGTTCTGCGCCAGCCTTTTCCCAGGCAGGGCGACCATTAACGAAATTATCTTCAATCACCCACTGGAAAAAGGGTTCGCACTGCACGGCAACCGGATCGTAGCAGCCCAGCTTTTCGCCCAGCGTATCCAGCGCTTCCTGGGTCATTGCCGGAACAATGCGATCCACCATGGTAGAGGGAAAGGTCAGATGATGACGAATATAGTCTGCCAGTCCGGCATCCTGTTTCTCTGCCAGCTGTAACACCACATTGCGCGTGACATGACCGTTTTCCGGCATATTATCGCAGGACATCACGCTGAAAGGCGGCAGATCGCGTTCGCGGCGGCGCTTCACGGCAGCCAGAATCACGCCGGGCAGCGACTGGGGCGCATCAGGGTGGGCGATATCGTGCTGGATAACGGGATGCTCAAGGTTAAGCTGGCCGGTGGCGGGATGGTGGCAGTAGCCTTTTTCGGTCACGGTCATTGAGACGATAGCGATATCTGGCTGACACATCGCCTCAATCACCGCGTCGATTCCATCGGTACGCGCATTTACGGCAGCGGTAATCACTCCTACCGCACGTGATGTTTTACCGCTGTCCGCCATCTCCGTCACGGTGTACAGATGATCCTGCTGACGCAGCGATTCCACCAGCGTGCCGGTGCTGTGGAGATTGATCTCGCACTCGATATAACCCCAGTCGCTCTGCTGCTCCCGCGCCAGCCGGTCAGCGCATACTGCCTGATGGGCGCGATGAAAAGCGCCAAAACCGATATGCAGAATGCGTGCGCGCAGCTGGGAACGATCGTAATCGGGAACCAAAACATCGTCTGCCAGTGTCTCAACGGATAGCATGAGAAAATCCTTCTTACTTAACGTAAAAGGCGCGCCATGCGCGCCGGAAGTGGTTATACAGAAACAGGTTTGTTGGTGGCTTTCGGGCTTTTGATCACAAACAGCACCAGCATCGCGCCTAACGCGGCAATCACGCCCGCCAGCACAAAGGCGCTGTCAAATTTGCCGGTATGCTGCACAATAAAACCGGTAACGATCGGGCCGATAATCCCGGACAGGCTGCCAATCAGATGGATAAAGCCGCTAATGCCGCCGACACGGCTTTTATGCACTACATCCTGAATAATCGCCCAGTAGATCGCGCCGGTGATATACAGGAAGAAGATAGAGACCGACATCAGCAATACCGCAGAAGTTACCCCTTCTACCGTACCGGCCAGCGCCACACAAAGGGCAGCGGCGAGTAACGAGACCACCAGCACAATTTTTCGCGACAGCAGCAGCCGACCGGTGATGTTGAAAATCTTATCGGAGATCCAGCCGCCCAGCGCCAGACCGACAAAACCCACAATCCAGGGGATAACGGTGGTCATGCTCATCGATTTGATGTCCAGGTTGTGCGCCTGCACCAGATAAGCCGGGAACCAGCTCAGGAAGAAGAACAAAATGTAGTTGTAGCAAAAGAAGGCGAAGGCGGTAACCAGGATAATCGGCTGACGCAGATAGTAGCCCAGTCCGTGCGCTGCCTGATCCAGCTCCGGCTCGTCACCCGGCTGTGCCTCTTTGAGTTTATCGATTAATGCGTGTTCCTCGGCGGAAACACGTTTACTGCGCGCCGGATTATCCGCAGCAATGAAAAACCACACCACCATCCAGACGATGCCAATCGAGCAGATAATGATAAACGCCGGTCGCCAGCCGAACGCCAGCGCCAGATAGCCGATAATCGGTCCGGCTACTGCGCCGCCCAGCGGCGAACCGGCGCTCAGAAAGCCCATCGCGGTGGCCGCCTGTTTTTTCGGGAACCAGCCGTTAATTGCCTTGTTGGCGGAGGCGCAGATCGGGCCTTCTGCCATACCGAACAGCACGCGCAGGATCAGCATCGACCAAAAGCCGGTCGCAATGGCGGTCAGGCCACAGAACAGCGACCACATGCCAACAGCGATGCCCAGCACCAGCGTCGGGCCATATTTATCGGTGGCGAGGCCGCCAATAAAGTTAAACAGGGCATAACCGAAAAAGAAGCTGCCGAAAATCATGCCGAACTGCTCGGCGTTCAGCATCAAATCTTTTTCAATCATCGGTACGGTGAGGGAAAGCGCTACGCGATCGAGGTAATTGATCATGTAGACCAGAAACAGCAGAAGTACTATGGTCCAACGTAAATTCTTGAACATGGTATCTCCGTAATCGTTTGATAATTATAATAATTTACGGGAGGGCGACAGCGTCGCCCAACCCCTGGCTTATTCAACAGATAAAATAACTTTGCAGCAGGTACGCGGATCTTTTTCAAAAAGGGTCATGGCTTGCTCAACCTCGGCAAGCGGGAAATAGTGCGTGACCAGCTTCTCTGGCTGGATAGCGCCGCGCTCAATCCATTCAATGACCTGCGGGAAACGATGGCTGTTTAAGCGCGAGGTAAACAGCGACAGTTCTTTACTGGTCAGGCTTTGCTGCGTTAGCGTGCAGGGTTCGGCAGAGAAACCAAGCAGGCCGATACGTGCCGCCGGTGAGGCCAGCGCCGCCGCTTCCGCCAGAATCGATGGATGGCAGGCGGCGTCAATAATCAGCGTCGGCTGTACGCCTTCCAGCTGGGCCGCCAGCGGCACCTCGCTGTTATTAAAGACCACATCCGCGCCGCTTTGTTGCGCTAACGCCAGCCGCTCCGGCAGACGATCCACCACCAGCACCTGCCGCACGCCATACACGCCTTTTAACACCTGGATCGCCGTCAGGCCCATTGGACCCGCGCCATAGACCAGCGCAACGTCCTGCGCGGTGGGCTGCAAAAAGGCGGTGATATTAGCGGCAATGGTAAAGGGCTCAATCAGGCTGGCCAGCTTATCGGGAATGGCATCCGGCACGCGGTAAGCATTGCGGGCTGGCGCAACGGCATATTCGCTAAAGCCGCCGTCGCGATGCACGCCAATCACCTGTAGCTCACGGCAGACGTTCGGGCGGCCCACCGAGCAGGGATAGCAGTGGCCGCAACTCACTACCGGATCGACCGCCACGCGTTCGCCGATGCGAGCGGCATCAACGCCTGCGCCGACGGCGTCGATCATGCCAAAAAATTCATGACCGATAACGCGCGGATAGCGCGCAAAAGGGTTATGGCCGTGCCAGATATGCACATCTGAACCGCAAATGCTGGCGTAGCGCACTTTTACCCGTACTTCGCCTGCGGCTGGTTCCGGTAATGCGCGCTGTTGTAGCTGCAGTTCGCCGGGTTGTTGGATAACCACGCTTTTCATCATCATTTCCTTACCAGTTCCACAGGGTGCCGTCTTCAAGGCGGGCGACCGGCAAATAGGCGGGCTCATAGGGATATTTCGCTGCCAGCTTTTCATCAAACTCAATGCCCAGGCCTGGCTTATCGCCCGGATGCATATAGCCGTTATCGAAGGTCCAGCTGTGCGGGAAGACTTCCAGCATCTGCTCGGAGTAACCCATATATTCCTGTACGCCAAAGTTCGGTACCCAGAGATCGAAATGCAGCGCCGCAGCCATGCAGATCGGCGACAGATCGGACGGGCCGTGCGATCCGGTGCGAACCTGATACAGCGAGGCAAAATCAGCGATGCGGCGCATGCCGGTGATGCCGCCCGCATGGGTAATGGTGGTGCGGATATAGTCGATCAGCTGCTCTTCAATCAGCTGTTTGCAATCCCAGATGCTGTTAAATACTTCGCCCACGGCAATTGGCGTAACGGTATGCTGGCGGATCAGGCGGAAGCACTCCTGGTTTTCTGCCGGAGTAGGATCTTCCATCCAGAACAGTCGGTAATCTTCGATGCGCTTGCCAAAGCGTGCCGCTTCGATCGGCGTCAGGCGATGGTGCATGTCATGCAGCAGGTGCTCATCGAAGCCAAAGCGTTCACGCACGGCAGCGAACAGTTTTGGCGTAAAATCGAGATACTTTTCGCTCGACCAGAGCTGCTCTTCCGGCCAGTCGCCTTTAGTGGCGGGTTCATAGGCCATGCCTTTGCCTTTTGCCATGCCATAGGTGGTTTTCATGCCCGGCACGCCGCACTGCACGCGAATCGCCTTAAAGCCCATCTCTTTATGACGCGCATAGTCATCCAGCACTTCATCAATACTGTGGCCGGTGGTGTGGCAGTAGACCATAACGCCGGTACGCGATGCGCCGCCCAGCAGCTGATAGAGCGGCATGTTGGCGGCTTTGGCTTTGATATCCCACAGCGCCATATCAACGGCGGAAATCGCGGACATCGTGACCGGGCCGCGTCGCCAGTAGGCGCCTTTATAAAAGAACTGCCAGATATCTTCGATTTGATGCGCGTCGCGGCCAATCAGCTGCGGACAGATATGATCTTTCAGATAGGAAGCGACCGGCAGCTCGCGTCCGTTGAGCGTGGCATCGCCAATGCCGGTGATCCCTTGATCGGTGGTAATTTTCAGCGTGACAAAATTCCTGCCCGGGCAGGTAACAAAGACTTCAGCGTTAACGATTTTCATTCTTCTGACCTTGATAGCGACTTCGGATGAACGAAATCTAAGCGCTGTTGTACTACCATACAAGTAGAGATGGGCAGGAGTTCGATCGCGATCACACTGTTTCGCGCTGTCAGGTTGTGTTGTAAAGAATATGTTTAACCCACCGTCTAACAGGTCAGAAACAAGGGCATCGGGTATGAGTGGAAGCAGAGAAGAGAGAGGGTAACTGCCTGGTAGCTAAAACATTTTAGCCGCAGGCAGAAAAGTCATGTCAGGCGATAAGTTCACATTGCGGCGGTAAACGGCAAGTCAGCGCTCCGGCGATGACCTCAATATGAAACTCAGTGCCGCTGAGTGGCTCGCCGTCGAGGTTAAAGGTCATCTCGTTGGGTGAAGAGATGTTCAGCCACGGCAGCGAAGCGGAAATGATATTCGGATTCTGTTCATCGCTGGTTAAAGAGTGCAGCAGCGTGGAAAGCAGCTCTTGTGAATTGACGATACTCAGATCCAGTAAGCCATCGTTAATAAATGCCCGTGGACAAAGACGCTGGCCGCCGCCTGCCTGGCGTCCATTGCCGACGCCGATCGCCAGCGCATCGCCATTCCAGGAGAAATCGGGACCGCTGATGGCGCAGCTGTCCGCCTTTAACGCATCCATGCGCATCAAACCATGAATAAAATAGGAGACGCCGCCCAAAGCAGATTTCAGCTTTTCCGGCGTTTCGGTGGTGATACGCGTGCCGAAACCGCCTGTGGCCATGTTAATGAAATAGCGATCCTGATTAACGCGCGCCAGATCGATATTGACGGTTTCTCCCGCAATCGCCAGCCGCAGCGCGGCCTCGGGATCTTCAGGGATACCGGCGCTGGTCGCGAAGTCATTGGCGGTGCCCAACGGTAAAATCCCTAAAACCGGCCGGGAAGAGGATGCAATCTTGATCAGGCTGTTCGCCAGTTCATTAATGGTGCCGTCGCCGCCGCCCGCCACCACGGTCGTGGCATGCAGGGCAATAGCTTCCTGCAGATAACGCTCGCTGTCGCCTGTTTCCCAGGTTACGCGCACTTCAATGGGATAACCTTCAGCGCGTAGCGTAGCGATCGCCGTACGCAGCGCCTCGTTTCCCGCCCCTTTTCCATTCAGGATCACCAGTGTCAAAGCCTGTTTTTCCATGCTATTTCCCTTGGCAGCAAATATTGTAGTAAGAGTGACATCAAAACAACGCACCTGCGCAGGGGCCTGAATCCTCCACGCGTTGAGTCGCTCACTCATCTTTGTCAGACTGTTTTTATAGCACAGAAGCAGGGAAACGCTGTGCTTACGGGTGGGCTTTAAGAGCAACACGCAAAGAAAAACCCGCGCGGGGGAGCCGGGCGGGCGAATGAGGTGGTTCCTGGTATAGACTGCCGTTTCTTTTTGCTCGTTTTAGCAAGCGCGATGTTATCGACAAACCGCGCCGGCTAATGTGATCAAATTCTAAAAACTGTTATGGCGGATCATTAATTTGCGCTGGAGGCGTTCGCCTCCGCGTGCGGATTACGCGTAGTGGTGCCGTTAAGATTGCGCATCAGCAGAGCAAAGTTCAAATCTACCTCCTCCGGTACCGGCAGCCAGACCATATGGCCATTGCCGGGCGCAACCCCGGTCGGCTGACCTTTACTGTTTTCCAGCGCCGTCAGCGTAAAGTGCAGGTTACCGGCGGGGGTCATCAGCTCCAGGCTGTCGCCCACGGAGAACTTATTTTTTACGTCAACCTGCGCCAGCGCGCCGCGTCGTTCGCCGGTAAACTCGCCGACAAACTGCTGACGCTCAGAGATCGAATAGCCATAATCGTAGTTTTGATAGCTGTCATGGGTATGGCGGCGCAGGAAACCTTCGGTGTAACCGCGATGCGCCAGGCCTTCCAGCGTAGTGAGCAGCGAGGGATCGAAAGGCTTGCCAGCAGCAGCGTCGTCGATAGCGCGACGATAAACCTGGGCGGTACGGGCGCAGTAGTAAAATGATTTGGTGCGTCCTTCGATCTTCAGCGAGTGCACACCCATCCGCGTCAGGCGCTCCACGTGCGCCACGGCACGCAGATCTTTGGAATTCATGATATAGGTGCCGTGCTCATCTTCGAACGCGGTCATATATTCGCCGGGCCGCATCGCCTCTTCAATCATAAACACTTTATCGGTCGGCTGACCGGCACCGAGCGTCGGGGTGACATCCTGCACCGGAATCGGCTCATACTGATGTACAATATTGCCGATCTCATCCTCTTTGCCTTCCTGAACCTTGTACTCCCAGCGGCAGGCGTTGGTGCAGGTGCCCTGGTTGGGGTCGCGCTTGTTGATATAACCAGAAAGCAGGCAGCGCCCGGAATAGGCCATGCAAAGCGCACCATGCACAAAGATCTCCAGCTCCATTTCCGGCACCTGCTGGCGGATCTCTTCAATCTCTTCCAGCGACAGCTCGCGGGACAAAATAACGCGCGACAGCCCCATCTGTTGCCAGAATTTCACCGTCGCCCAGTTAACCGCGTTGGCCTGAACCGACAGATGGATCGGCATCGCGGGGAACGCGTCGCGCACCATCATGATCAGGCCGGGATCGGACATAATCAGCGCGTCCGGCTGCATATCAATCACCGGCTGGAGATCGCGGATAAAGGTTTTCAGCTTGGCGTTATGCGGGGCGATGTTCACAACCACATAAAATTTTTTACCCAGCGCGTGCGCTTCCTGAATACCCAGCGCCAGATTCTGATGGTTAAATTCGTTGTTGCGCACCCGCAGGCTGTAGCGTGGCTGACCGGCATACACGGCGTCTGCGCCATAGGCAAAGGCGTAACGCATATTTTTCAGCGTACCGGCCGGAGAAAGGAGTTCCGGTTTAAACATAATATTCTCAGTCTGATGTCAGGTCAGATATTGCTGACGGGCACAGCAAAATTGATGGCCCGTTAAAAGGTGAGAAATTCTAAGCGGCTGAAGCAGCGATGTAAATTGCGCTAGATCAAGCGACACGCATCCGCCTCCCAGCGGTAGCCCATGCCGTAGACGGCGCGAATAAAGGGCTGATCGGCGTCCAGCGCCTCCAGCTTGCGGCGCAGGTTTTTGATATGGCTGTCGATGGTACGATCGGTGACCACGCGATAATCGTCATAAAGGTGGTTTAACAGCTGCTCGCGCGAAAAGACTTTACCCGGTTCCTGCGCCAGCGTTTTCAGCAGACGAAACTCGGCGGGCGTCAGATCGAGCGCTTTTCCCGCCCAGCTGGCCTGAAAACGCGCTTCATTT
Source organism: Pantoea sp. FN0307 (assembly GCF_050113815.1). Lineage (NCBI taxonomy): Bacteria > Pseudomonadati > Pseudomonadota > Gammaproteobacteria > Enterobacterales > Erwiniaceae > Pantoea > Pantoea sp. FN0307. The sequence continues at coordinate 570,047 of NZ_JBNJSO010000001.1, forward strand.
ACCAGCAGCGGCGACGGCGGTGCGGTATCTTCCTGGCTGCGCTGACAGCGACGCAGAATCGTTTTTACGCGCGCCACCACTTCACGCGGGCTGAAGGGCTTACAGATATAATCATCCGCGCCAATCTCCAGCCCCAGCAGGCGATCGATCTCTTCGATTTTTGCGGTAACCATTACAACCGGCAGATCGGAAAAGCGGCGTAGCTCACGACAGACGGAAAGGCCATCCAGCCCGGGCAGCATCAAATCCAGCAGGATCAGGTCCGGCGGCGTTTGTTTTACAAAAGCAAGAACCTCGTCGCCACGTGCCAGATGATGGGTGCGGTAGCTGGCCGCCTGCAGATAGTCGATCATCAGCTGAGCGATCTTTGGTTCATCTTCCACAATCAGGATAAGGGGCATGTTAAATTCGGTCATGGCTGGCTATTCAGGATTTATCGTGCGGCAATTCTACCCTGATTTGCAGTCCACCTAAATCAGAGTGATCCGCCGACATCGTACCGCCATGCGCTTCGACAATATTGCGGCAGATCGCCAGACCCAGCCCTGAGCCGCCGCTGGCGCGATTGCGGGAGCCTTCGGTGCGGTAAAAACGCTCAAATATTTGTTCCCGTTGCGCGTCAGCAACGCCCGGCGCGGAATCATCAATCAGCAGCTGCCAGCGATCCGTTGTGCTTTGCAGCGTCATTTTTACCGTTCCTCCCGCATCGGTGTAACGCAGGCTGTTTTCCAGCAGATTGGTAAACAGCTGGATCAGCCGATCAGGGTCGCCAAAAAAGGGTGCCTGCTCCACCAGCGACAGTTGCAGCCTTAAAGCATGACTGGCGTAGCGGGCATAGAAGTTACCGGCGACCAGCTCCAGCAACGCCGCCAGGTCGGTTGAGCTTTTGCGATAGGCAAGGGCGCCTTCATCCGACAGTGACAGCTGATGGAGATCGTCGACCAGCTTGGTGAGCGTGGCGACCTCCATCAGCAGCGAAGTGACCGCTTCAGGCGTCAGTTTACGCACGCCATCCTGCATCGCCTCCAGCTCGCCGCGCAGGATCGCCAGCGGCGTACGCAGCTCGTGGGAAATATCTGCCATAAAGGCGCGCCGCATGCTTTCGTTTTTTTCCAGAGAGCTGGCAAGACGGTTAAAATCCTGCGCCAGTCGCCCCAGCTCATCCTGACTGCTTACCGCCACCCGACTGGTAAAATGACCTGCTGCCAGCTGGTGGGTGCCAGCAACCAGCCGCCTGACCGGAGCCAGCAGCCCACGCGACATCAGCCAGGTCACCGCCGCCGCCAGCAGCGTTGACAGTCCGACAATCAGCCAGCTGGTTCGCCGCTGCTGCTGATCGAAATTAATATCGGCGCTGCGCGTCAGGCGCTCCGGCGGCGATCCGATTACCCAGCCGACAACATGCCCGCTGTCGGTATTAATGGCGCGGCGGATCCCCTCCTGCGGCACCGGTGAGCGCGGGCCGATCAGCACATGATAGCGCTGGTCGATAATCCAGAACTGGGTGCGCCAGCCATGCGGCGGCAGATGATTACTGGTATCTGGATTCTGCTCCAGCGAGCGCAGAATAGAAAACACCAGCCGGTTATTGTTGCGCAAAAAATCCCAGTTGCCGTGCTGCTGATACTGATCTGCCAGCGCCTCGCTCAGCAGCGTCAGCCGCTGTTCATTGCCGCGCTTGATGTAATCGATAAAGCCGTGCTCAAAACTCAGGCGGACGCCCCAGTGCATGGTGATCAGCACCAGCATGCAGGTAGAAAAAATAGCGCAAAACAGCTTCGCGCTGATGCCAAAACGCAATTTACCCATTAGCGCGACGATCTCCCGCGGCCCAGCGCCGCATTCTTACTTGATGCTTTTGGTACGCGCCAGAAAACCAGCGCTGGCAGCGCGATCACCAGCGCCACGCAAATCCAGGTATAGATAAAGGTTTCATGGGCCATTTCGCTGTCGATAGCGGCGTGATGACCAAAAGCGCCCAACAGCAGGCCAGCAATGGTGACGCCAATACTCATCGCCAGCTGCATAATCATCGACAGCAGGCTGTTGCCGCTGGAGGCGAGATTATCCGGCAGCTCTTTTAACGTCAGCGTATTCATTGAGGAGAAGCGAATAGCGTTTACCATCCCCTGGAAAAACAGCACGATCGGCAGCGCCCAGACCCAGCCCATCAGCGCCACCAGCGGAAACAGCAATACCACGCCCGCCAGCGCCAGGGTGGAGCCTACCAGTACATTACGGTAGCCAAAGCGGTTAACGATCTGCACCACGATGCGCTTCATGCCCATATTGCCCAGCACCATCGGGATCATCATCAGACCTGCATGAAACGGACTGTAGCCCATGCCAAGCTGTAAAAACAGCGGGGTAAGAAATGGCAACATCCCACTGCCGATACGTCCGGTCAGGCTGCCCAGCAGGCCGATTGAGTAGGTGCGGTTGTTGAACAGCTTCAGGCTGAACAGTGCGTTATCATTGGCCCGCGCATGCATCAGATAGAACAGCAGCGAGAAGACGCCCGCCAGAATCAACAGCCCCAGCGCCAGCGGCGAATTGCCGGATCCGTGTTGCCCGTCCAGCGCCAGCGTCAATGTCGCCATGCCCGCCGCCAGCAGCAGAAAACCGGAAAAGTCGAAGCGGCGCGTCTGCATAGAATAGTTAGGCATCAGCATAATGGTCGCCAGCGCCCCCAGAATCCCCACCGGCAGGTTAATCAGGAAAATCCAGTGCCAGCTGGCATACTCCACCAGCACGCCGCCCAGCGCCGGGCCAACCAGCGGGCCAATCTGCCCCGGCAGCGTGACAAAGGTCATGGCCGCCATATATTGCTCACGCGGCACGATTTTCATTACCGTCAGGCGGCCCACCGGCACCAGCATCGCGCCGCCGAAGCCCTGTAGCACGCGGGCCAGTACCAGCTGATTCAGGGTTCCCGCCAGCGCACAAAACAGCGAACCGAGGCTAAACAGCACGATGGCAGCAAAAAAGATGTTGCGCACGCCAAAGCGGTCCGCCAGCCAGCCGCTGAGCGGCAGCGTTACCGCCACCGTCAGCACATAGGAAACCACCACCGAATGCATCTGGAGCGGATCGACCCCTAAATCGCGCGCCATTGTGGGCAGGGCGGTATTCACAATGGTGGTATCCAGCGTCTGCATAAAAAAGCCAATGGCAACGATCCACAGCTGCCAGCGTACCGATGCAGATTGTGCATTCTTCATAGTTCGCCCCGGTTATGTCTTAAGCCTGGCGGCCGGTTAACCGGCGACCGCCAGCGGTTTTTTCTGTCGCCGCAGCTTGTCCATATAGAGATAAACCACCGGCGTGGTATAGAGCGTTAACAGCTGGCTCATTACCAGCCCGCCAACAATGGTAATGCCGAGCGGCTGACGCAGCTCCGCGCCGTCGCCGCTGGTCAGTACCAGCGGCAGCGCGCCCAGCAGGGCGGCCAGCGTGGTCATCACTATCGGACGAAAGCGCAGCAGTGACGCCTGGAAGATTGCTTCGCGTGCGCTCATGCTGCTGTTGCGCTGCGCCTCCAGCGCAAAGTCCACCATCATGATGGCATTCTTCTTTACGATGCCAATCAGCAGCATAATGCCGATCAGCGCAATCAGGCTAAAGGGCGCGCCGAAAAGCTCCAGCGCCAGCAGCGCGCCAACGCCCGCCGAGGGCAGCGTAGAGAGAATGGTCAGCGGATGCACATAGCTCTCATACAGGATGCCCAGCACAATATAGACGGTAGCGATCGCCGCAAGGATCAGCCACAGCTGGCTGTTCTGCGTCTCTTTAAACACCTGTGCGGTACCGGCAAAGCTGCCGCGCACGCTGGAAGGCACGCCCAGCGCGGTAATGGTGCGCTCAATCGCCTCTGACGCCTGCGACAGCGAAACGCCTTCCGGCAGGTTAAAGGCGATGGTAGACGCTGCCGACAGTCCCTGATGATTCACCGAGAGCGGCGCATTGGCGGGCTGCCAGCGGGCAAACCACGACAGCGGAATGGGCTTGCCGTCGCTGTTGATCAAAAACATCTGATCCAGCGCACTGATATCCTGGGTATAGCGCGGATCCACTTCCATGACCACTTTGTACTGATTAAGCGGCTTATAAATGGTGGAGATCTGGCGCTGCCCAAAAGCGTTGTTCAGCAGGGCGTTAGCGTCGGAAACATCAATGCCCAGCCGCGCCATGCTTTGCCGATCGTAAGTCAGCGCCATTTCTCCGCCTTTGTCCTGCTGGTCGGAACTCACGTCCGCCAGCTCCGGCAGCTTGCTGAACGCCGCACGAATTTTCGGCTCCCAGTTGCGCAGGTCGCTTAAATTATCTGACAGCAGCGTGTATTGATAGCTGGCGTTGGCCTCTCGTCCGCCAACGCGAATATCCTGCACCGGCATCAGAAACAGGCTGGCACCCGGCTCCTTCGCCAGCTTGACGCGTAGCCGGGCAATCACCTGTTGGGCGCTTTCAGTACGCTCGGAGAGCGGCTTCAGTGAGATAAACATCGAGCCGCTGTTGGTGCGCGAACCGCCGGTAAAACCGGTTACGTTATCCACCGCCGGATCCTGACGAATGATCTGCATAAAGTCCGCCAGCTTGCCGCGCATTGCCTGGAAAGAGATACTCTGATCGGCAGAGATAAAGCCCATCAGGCGGCCAGTGTCCTGTTCAGGGAAAAAGGTTTTTGGAATGGTGATATAGAGATATACCGTCAGACCGATGGTGGCCAGCAGCAGCAGCAACGTCCAGCGCGCCCGCTCCAGCACCCAGTGCAGTGAGCGGCCATAGCCGCGTTGCAGGCCCAGCAGCAGGCGGTTAAAACCTCGGGTGCGTGGCTGGCTGCCAGCCCGTTTCGCCTTCAACAGCCAGGCGCACATCATCGGCGTCAGGGTGATAGAAATCACCAGCGAGATCATAATCGCTACCGACAGGGTGACGGCAAATTCGCGGAACAGCCGTCCCACCAGCCCGCCCATCAGCAGTAGCGGAATAAATACCGCCACCAACGAGATGCTCATCGACAGCACGGTAAAGCCCACTTCGCGTACGCCCTGCAGCGCCGCCTGCAAGGGTTTCATCCCCGCTTCGATATGGCGGGAAATATTCTCCAGCACCACGATAGCGTCATCCACTACAAAACCGGTGGCAATGGTGAGCGCCATCAGCGACAGGTTGTTGAGACTGAATCCGCACAGGTACATAGCGGCAAAGGTGCCAATCAGCGAGACCGGCACCGCCACTGCCGGAATCAGGGTCGCGCGACCTGAGCGCAGGAACAGAAACACCACCAGAATCACCAGCGCCACGGCAATCACCAGCGATTGTTCTACCTCTTCCAGCGAGGCGCGAATGGTCGGTGAGCGATCCTGTGCCACCGCCAGATTAATGGCGGCGGGAATAATTTCATGCAGCTCCGGCAGCTCGGCGCGAATGCGGTCAACGGTCTGGATCACGTTGGCGTCAGCGGTTTTGCGGATCACCAACAGCACCGCCGGTTTAGCGTTGGTCATCCCGGCGTTGCGCACATCCTGCACCGAGTCGGTAACCGTGGCGACATCCGCCAGGCGCACCGCTGCGCCATTGTTGTAATGCACCACCAGCGGCTGATATTCCGCTGCGGTTTTCAGCTCATCATTGGTTCTGAGCTGCCAGCGCTCTCCAGGGTTTTCCACTGCCCCCTGCGGACGGCGCACGTTGGCGTTGGCGATCGCCTGACGCACCGCATCCAGCGAAACGCCCTGATTAAACAACGCCTGTGGATTCAGCTGCACCCGCACCGCTGGCAGCGAGCTGCCGCCAACGGCCACGTCGCCAACCCCTTCAATCTGCGCCAGCTTTTGCGCCAGCTGCGTCGAGGCGTAGTCATACATCTGACCAGGCGTCCAGTCATCGGAGGTCAGCGTCATAATCATGATCGGCGCATCGGACGGGTTCGCCTTGCGCCAGCTGGGACGGGCGGGCATCCCGCTGGGCAACAGGCTTTGCGCGGCGTTGATCGCCGCCTGCACATCACGCGCCGCGCCGTTAATATCGCGATCGTAGTCAAACACCATAATGATGCGCGTACTGCCCAGCGAACTGGTGGAGGTCATTTCACTGACGCCGGCGATACGCCCCAGCGAACGCTCCAGCGGCGTCGCTACCGATGACGCCATGGTTTCCGGCGACGCGCCCGGCAGCGAAGCGCTAATCATAATCACCGGGAAATCGACCTGCGGCAGCGGCGACACCGGCAGCAGGCGAAAGCCAAGTATGCCGACCAGTGCAATCGCCAGCGTTAACAGCGTGGTGGCGACCGGGCGGTAGATAAACAGCGCAAAAAACTTCACGACTGCGCCTCCCCGCGCTGCAAACGGCGACGCGTGTAGTGCGCCAGGCGATCGAACAGCAGGTAAATCACCGGCGTGGTAAACAGCGTCAACACCTGGCTGAGGATCAGCCCGCCGACCATGGCAATGCCGAGCGGACGACGCAGTTCAGCGCCGACGCCGGTGCTCAGCATCAGCGGCAACGCGCCCAGCAGCGCCGCCAGCGTGGTCATCAGGATGGGACGAAAGCGCAACAAACAGGCCTGATAGATGGCGTCATAGGGCGTTTTACCCTGTTCGCGCTCGGCGGCAAGGGCGAAATCGATCATCATGATGGCGTTTTTCTTCACGATACCAATCAGCAGAATAATGCCGATGATGGCAATAATATCCAGCTCGTGACCGCTCAACAGCAGCGCCAGCAGCGCGCCTACACCGGCGGTGGGCAGGGTAGAGAGGATGGTGATAGGATGGATAAAGCTCTCATACAGTACGCCAAGCACGATATACATCGCCACAATGGCGGCCACAATCAGCCATACCGTGCTGCCCAGCGCCGCCTGAAACGCCAGCGTGCTGCCCTGAAAGCGGGTCATGATTTCCGACGGCATCGCCAGATCTTTTTCCGCCGCGCTAATCGCCTGCACCGCTTCGCCCAGCGAATAACCGCTGTTGAGGTTGAACGAGAAGGTGGTTGACGGGAACTGATCGAGGTGGTTAATCGTCAGCGCGCCATGCTGCTGCTCAACCCGGGCAATGGTGCTGAGCGGCACCGTGCCGCCGTCGCTGGTAGCGATGCGGATAGCCTCCAGCGCCTGCAGGCCAGGCGCGTTTTGCGTATCCTGCTCCAGCACCACACGATACTGATTGGCCTGGGTGTAAATGGTGGAAATCAGCCGCTGGCCGAACGCGTTATACAGCGCGTTATCAATATCGCTCATGCTGATGCCGAGGCGGCTGGCGCTGTCGCGGTCGACTTTAACATACGCCTCCAGTCCCTGATCCTGCCAGTCGCTGCTGACATCCTTCAGCTGCGGCAGCGTACGCAGGCGCGCCAACAGCTGCGGCACCCACTGGCTTAACGACGCCAGCGAGCCGGTTTGCAGCGTAAACTGATACTGCGTGCGGCTCAGCTGGGTATCGATAGTTAAATCCTGCACCGGCTGCAGCCACAGCGTGACGCCCGGCACGCGCGCTACCGCGCTTTGCAGACGCTCAATCACCGCCGGAATACGATCGTCACGCTCATCCAGCGGCTTCAGGTTAATCTGGACGCGTGCGCTGTTCAGTGCCGGATTGGTGCCATCAACGCCGACGAATGAGGTGACACTCTGCACCGCCGGATCGCGCTCAATAATCGAGGCGACATCGCGCGTGCGCTGCGCCATGCTGCTGTAAGAGACGCTTTGCGGTGCCTGCAGCGTACCCTGAATAATGCCGTTATCCTGTAGCGGGAAGAAGCCTTTGGGTATGAACATCCACAGCAGCAGCGTCAGGACCAGCGTACCCAACGCCACGCCCAGCGTGAGCCACGGATGGTTTAACACGCGGGTCAGCAAGCGACCATAAACGGCGATAATACGCTCGAACATCGCTTCGCTGGCGCGGGAGAAGCGGTTCTGACGGCGCAGCGATTCCGCATTTAGCATACGTGCACACATCATCGGCGTGAGCGTCAGCGAGACAATAGCGGAAATCAATATTGCCACCGCCAGCGTAACGGCAAACTCGCGGAACAGACGTCCGACGATATCGCCCATAAACAGCAGCGGGATCAGCACAGCAATCAGTGAGAAGGTGAGGGAGATAATGGTAAAGCCAATCTCACCAGCCCCTTTCAGCGTGGCGGCCAGTGGCTTTTCCCCCTGCTCGATATAGCGGGATATGTTCTCGATCACCACTATCGCATCGTCCACCACAAAACCAGTGGCGATAGTGAGCGCCATCAGCGTCAGATTATTCACTGAGAAGCCGAGCAGCCAGAGCACCGCAAAGGTGCCGATCAATGATAGCGGCACCGCTACCGCAGGAATAATGGTGGCGGGGACGTTGCGCAGAAACAGGTAAATAATCATCACCACCAGCGCCAGCGCCAGCAGCAGCTCCAGCTGCACATCATGCACCGAGGCACGAATATTGGTGGTACGGTCGGAAAGTAATTTTACTTCGACCGATTTCGGCAGCGAGGCGGTCAGTTCAGGCAGCAGGCTACGAATATTGTCGGCGGTCGCGATGATATTCGCTCCCGGCTGGCGCTGAACGTTAAGCACAATCGCCTGCTGCCGGTTGGCCCATGCGCCGAGCCAGCTATTTTCTGCACCCTGTTCAACGGTAGCGACATCGCCCAGCCGCACCGGCGCGTTATTGCTGTAGGTGATAATCAGCTGACGATAATCTTCCGCCGACTGCATCTGGTCGTTGGCCGACAGGGTAATTGAGCGCTCCGGTCCGTCAAGGCTGCCTTTCGCTGAGTTAACGTTGGCGTTGGCGATAGCGGTACGTACCGTTTCGCTGTCAAGACCGAGTGCCGCCAGCGCCTGCGCATTCATTTTTACACGCACTGCCGGACGCTGCCCGCCCGACAGCGTAACCAGCCCCACGCCGCTAACCTGGGAAATTTTCTGGGCGATACGGGTTTCCACCATATCCTGCACCTGCGTCATCGGCATGCTGGTGGTGGTCACCGCCAGTGTCATAATCGGCGGATCGGCGGGGTTGACCTTGCTGTAAACCGGCGGATTGGGTAAATCATCCGGCAGCAGGTTGGTGGCGGAGTTAATTGCCGCCTGCACTTCCTGCTCAGCGACATCCAGCGGCAGCGTAAGCTGAAACTGTAAAGTCACAACCGAAGCACCACCGGAACTCTGCGACGACATCTGCTGCAGCCCGGACATCTGTCCGAACTGACGCTCCAGCGGCGCGGTAATGGCGGAGGTGACCACATCGGGGCTGGCGCCAGGATAAAGCGTGACCACCTGAATGGTGGGGTAATCCACTTCCGGGAGCGCGGAAACCGGCAAAAAGCGATAGCCCAGAATACCGGCCAGCAGAATAGCGACCATTAACAGCGTGGTGGCGACCGGTCGCAGAATAAAGTGGCGCGATGGGCCGCCGGTGGCATTAGGAGGTAAAACCTGCATCAGGCGCGATCTCCTTTTGCGCGCGCGGGCTGAGTGGCTTTATCGCTGGCCAGCGGCGTTGTTTGCGGCGCTACCACCTCTACTTTTGCCCCTTCCGTCAGGCGATCCAGCCCGTCGGTGACCACCCGTTCGCCAGCATCCAGCCCGGCGCTGATAACCACTTTTTCGCTATCCTGTAGCCCTGGCTTGACGCTTTTCTTACTCACCTGGTTCTCGCTGTTGATGACCCAGACGAAATTGCCTTCGCTGCCCATCTGCAACGCGGCAACGGGAATTACCACTGCGTCATGCAGCGTATTGACCTTCAGGCGCGCATTCACAAACTGATTGGGAAACAGACGGTCATCCTCGTTGCTGAAACGGGCCTTCAGCTTGATGGTACCGGTGGTGGTGTCAATCTGGTTATCCAGACTAAGCAGCTCGCCCTGCGTCAGCATGGTGCTGTTACTGCGATCCCAGGCCTCTACAATCAGCGGCTGGCCCGCTTTCTGCGCCTGTAAAATTGGCTGAATGTTATTTTCCGGCAGGCTGAACAGCACATCGATCGGGTGCGTTTGCGTCAGCACCACCAGCCCGGTGCTGTCACCGCTGGTGATATAGTTGCCGACATCGACCTGCTTCAGGCCGACGCGACCGGCAATCGGCGCGGTAATGCGGCTGTAGGTGAGATTAAGCTCGGCGCTGGCGACGCTGCCTTCGTCCGCCTTGATAGTACCCTGGGTTTCACTGACCAGCGACCGCTGGGTATCCAGCTCCTGCTGAGAGACCAGGCTGCTCTTCGCCAGTTTTTGATAGCGCACCAGATCGCGCTGGGCGTTAGCCAGCGTTGCCTTATCACGCGCCAGCTGTCCCTGCGCCTGTGCCAGCGCCACCTGATAAGGACGTGGATCGATCTCCGCCAGCAGCTGACCCGCCTCGACCTGTTGCCCTTCCTGAAAATGAATCGCCATCAGCTGGCCGTCAACGCGGCTGCGCACCGTCACCGTATTGGCGGCGGTGACGGTGCCCAGACCAGAAAAGTATTGCGGTACGCTTTGCGTCTGCGCGGTGGCGGCCTGTACCGGCGCCAGCGGCATGTTACGCCTGCCGTTTTTGCCGCGCGGCTGCTGTTGGGAGGCGTTTGTGGTGCTGCCGCCATCACCTTTAGGCCATAAAAAATAACCGGCAACGGCGACCAGCGCGACAAGGATCAATAACAGAATTTTTTTAGATATAGAGCGTGAGGCATTCATTGCTGTTTATTGCTCTCCGGCAGTGTAATCAATAGTTCCAGGCGGGACAGTCAGGCTATTCCCGCAAAGTTAACCAGTGTAGTTACCAAACAGGATAAAAAAATGAAGGAAATAAGAATATCTGTAAGGCAGCCGTAAGGCTGACGTAAGTATCCGCAATCTCATCAGATGAGACAAATCAGAGCAGGGCATCAGAAACTGATACAGAAGCACAGATGTTTGCTACGCTCATCAACAGGTTGGCAATACATTAATTCAGGAGAACAATGATGAACCAAATTGAAACCCGTCAGCTTGGGCGCAGTGGCATTGAAGTTCCTACGCTTACCTTTGGCGGCAACGTTTTTGGCTGGACCGTGGACCAGGATACCTCTTTCTCACTGCTGGATGCGCTGGTGGAAAAAGGGCTGTGGTTCATTGATACCGCTGATGTTTATTCACGCTGGGCACCGGGCAACCAGGGGGGAGAATCGGAAACCATCATTGGCAACTGGCTGAAAAAAAGCGGCAAACGCGACAAAATTGTGCTGGCTACCAAAGTGGGCATGGAGCTGTCGCCGGAGAAAACCGGACTGTCAGCCAACTATATTCGGCAGGCGGTGGAAGATTCGCTGCGTCGTCTGCAAACCGACTATATCGATCTTTATCAGGCGCATCGCGATGACGATCAAACCCCACTGGAGGAGACGTTAAAAGCGTTCGACGATCTGATCCGGGAAGGTAAAGTGCGTGCGATCGGCGCCTCTAACTATTCAGCGGATCGTCTCACACAGGCGCTGAAGATCAGCGAAGAAAATGGACTGGCGCGTTATGAGACCCTGCAACCGGAGTATAACCTCTACGATCGCCAGGAATATGAAAGCGGTCTGGAGCAGGTTGCCACTGAAAATGACATCGGTGTGATCAACTACTATTCGCTGGCCAGCGGCTTTCTGAGCGGCAAATATCGTCGTCCGGAGGATGCCAGCAAGAGCAAGCGCGGGCAGGGCGTGGTAGAGAAATACCTTAACGAGCGTGGGCTGCGTATTTTGCAGGCGCTGGACGAGGTATCTCAGGCGCGCGGCATTACCCCAACGCAGGTAGCGCTGGCGTGGCAGATTGTCCGTCCGGGGATCACTGCTCCCATCGTTAGCGCCACGTCGCTGGAGCAGTTAAATGAGCTGGTGAAAGCAGCCCAGCTACGGCTGAATCTGGATGAAGTGGAAAAGATCACGCAGGCCAGCCGCTATTAAGCCAGCCTGATAAAAATGCGCCTGCGGGCGCTTTTTTTATGCGGCTGCCTGGCCATTAGCCTATTACTGAACAAAAAAGCGGTTGGCTTTGCGCATTGAGCGATATCGCTCCGCGTAAAAAATCAGCACGCCCAATGCGCTACCGATAAGCAACAGCAGCAGTAACGCCGGTAAGGCTTCGCCGTAACAGACGCGCCAGAGCGAAGCGCCTGTAACCATCACTGCCAGACAAACCATCGCTCCGGTATAGCGATAAAGCAGCATCAGCAGCAGAGCAAAAGCGAGATACTGTTGAAAACTGAGATTCCACAGGCTCACGATAAATGTATCCATACTTTAATACGGGGCTGAAATGCTAACATGCGCGCGCCAGGAAACCGCGTTAATTGTTTTAAAGCATCGTCAGGCAAACATAATTTGCGCCCAGCGAGCCAGCCCGGCGGTGACCGAGCCGAAATCATCGCCGGAGGCCAGCGGAATGGCAGGCAGCTGCTGCTGCAGCGCCTGACGCAACAGCGGCGAGCGGGCGCTGCCGCCGGTCAGGTAGATCATATCTGGCGTGGTGCCGCTGGTTTCCAGCGCCAGCCTGACCTGCTCCTGGATACGATCCAGCGGCGCGGCGATGGCCGCTTCCAGCCCTTTGCTGGCGATATCCGTGCGTAATCCGGCTTCGATAAACGCCAGCGCTGCGCTGGTTTCAGCCCGGTCGGAAAGGGCGATTTTGCTCTCTTCCGCCGCCCGCACCAGGCGATAGCTAAGGCGCTGCTGCCAGACTTTCAGCAGGCGCTGCACCTTTTCCGGCTGACGCGCATCGCGTATCAGATCCTGTAACAGTTTGCGGCAGGCGGCTGAATAAAAGTCGCTTTGCGCCGGAACGTCGTTGATCGCCACCGCGTTCCACCAGGGCAGGGCGGGCAGGGCGGTGCCTTTTTGCGTTTCTCCGCCCAGCCCCAGCAGCGGCATCAGCTCTTTATAAGCCAGCGCAATATCCAGATCGTTACCACCAACGCGGCAGCCGCTGTGCCCTAACAGGCTGCTGGTGCGATCGGCGCGATTGTGCCATTGCGGACCCATCAGCAGCATACTGCAGTCGGTGGTGCCCCCGCCGATATCCACCACCAGCACCCGCTTTTCTTCCTGCAGCGTGGCTTCAAAATCGAGCCCCGCCGCCACCGGTTCAAACTGAAAGATCACATCACGGAAACCGGCGCGGCTGGCAGCTCGCGCCAGAATGCCCTGAGCCTGACGGTTCGCCTCGTCGCCGCCTAATCCCTGAAAGTTAACCGGTCGACCAATCACCGCCTGATCGATGGATCCGCTCAGCTGCTGTTCTGCGGTTTGGCGAATATGCAGCATCATGGCGCACACCAGATCTTCAAACAGGGCGATCTGCTGCGGCTTCAAGCCGTTGGCACCGAGAAAGGATTTGGGCGATTTAACAAACCAGACCTCTTCAGAGTCGGTCATATACTGCGACAGCGCATCAAGACCAAAGTGGATGCTGCCGGGGGTTACTTCAATATCTTCATCGCGGTTAAAGGCGATGGCGCGCCGCAGCAGCGCCTGATTTTCCGCTTCCGGCGTCGGCACCTGATGATGGCGAAAGAGCCATTCGCTGATCGCTTCACGCGTCGGCCCGCACAGCATTGAGGGCAGATAAGGAGAATCCTTTTCCAGTTTAAGCAGCCGCGGCGCGCCATTTTCTACCACGGCCACGGAACAGTTAGCCGTTCCGTAATCAAAACCGATAAACATAAAGATCCCCCTTAAGAAAAAAGGGGGTGACTTTACCCGAGCCGATCGGCACTGGCAAATGTTTCACACGTTGCAAATTGCCCTGTGCTCATCGGCTGGCTATTTAATGGCGAAAAAGCTGTTTTCCAGCAGCGTGTTTAACGGCACGCAGCTGCTGAGCGCATCGCCCCAAACGCCATTAATGCCGATACTATTCAACGTTGACAACGCCATCGCCAGGTCCACTGGCCCGGCAACGGTAGCGATGTTCAACCGCTGCGCCTGTCCGTGAATAATAGAAACCAGCATCTCGTCCATCAGATTAAAATGTACGTTGGCAGTAAGGTCGGGAGACAGCTGTATAAAATCGATCTGTTCATGAGCGATCTGCTTAAAGAGATCCAGGTTGCGGCCAAAATCACGCAGCAGGATACGGCAACCCTGCTGACGCAGATGCTGCAGGACAGGACGCAACGCCTCGCTATGCTGTAACAGCGCGCAGGTTTCCAGACTCATAATTAACGCATCACCATGCAGCGGACTGGCGTCAAGGTGGCTGAAAAGCGTCTTCTGCCATGCCACGTTCATCAAGCCTTCGACTGTCAGCGGCAACACGATTTGTAACCCTTTCCGGGCGATGCCCGGCGCGTAAAGAGAGAAAAAACTCTCAATCAGCGCGTGATCCAACGCCAGACGCCGCGTGTCATTTGGTAACGCGGCGCGATAGTCAGCGATAGCGGCTTCATGCCCCTGTGCGTTGGTGAGTCGGGGTTGCAAAAGATGAAAACTGGCGGTTTGTGTCTTGCCAGGGGCCGATACCGACCAGGCCTGCCAGCGTAGCGGCTTATCAGGAGGTGTGGCCTGCTCTTTAAATGTAAGCGTAACCGGCGTCGCTGGCTGGGGCCGGGTTTCATACACGGTCAGTTGACCGCGTCCGTTGTGCTTGGCGTTGTAACAGGCCAAATCCGCCTGCGCCAGCACCTCGCTGCTCTGACAGTTATCCCCATTAATCAACGTTAGTCCGGCGCTGGCACCAATGCGGTAGAGCTTGCTTTCCCATAAAAAGCGGTAGTCATTAATGGCGTTGACAATATCCTGCGCCACCTGACGGGCCGCGCTTATTCCACAGTCGGCTATCAACAGGCCGAACTCATCGCCGCCAAGACGAGCCAGAAAATCGTTGCTACGCAGCCGGTGCGTCATTAATTCGGCCAGCTCAGTGAGCAGCGCGTCACCTGCCGCATGCCCGGCGCTGTCATTGACCGCTTTAAAACGATCGAGATCGATAAACACCAGAACGTGCTGTTGTTGCCTTTCGCTGGCGGAGAGCAGCAGCCGTTTAAGCTGGTGGTCAAAACTGGCCCGATTAGGTAGCCGCGTTAGCGTATCGTGTGAAGCGCTGTAATGCAGACGTTTCAGCATTTCACGCGATTCGCTTACATCCTGCATCACCATAACGCTGCCGATGTTTTTTCCCGTCACTGTTTTCAGCGGCGTCAGGCTGTACTGAATAGCGAAATGTTCGCCGGAAGCGTTATGCAACACCAGATCGCGATCGGGATCGTTCATGGTGCCGGGAAGGTTACAGCACAGAATATCCTCTACTTCCGGGCCGCGCGCGCCGTGGGTAATGCGCAAAATATCACCCAGCGATTTTCCTGCCGCCTGCTCCTGCGTCCAGCCGCTCATCTGTTCGGCGACCGGGTTCATAAACGTCACGCGCATCTCTTCATCGGTGCTGATTACCGCTTCGCCGATGGCGTCCAGCGTAATCAACATCTGCTCTTTTTCACGGTACAGCGCTTCGGTCAGCAGGCGCAGTTCGGTAATGTCCTGGTTAATGCCCAGCAGCCGCGCAATTTTTCCCTCGGCGTTGCGCTGGCTCTCCGCCTGCGTGCGGATAAAGCGCAGGCCGTTGCGGGTAGTAATCCGGCACTCCATGCTGAAAGGGATGTCATCCTCCAGCGCGCGCCGTACCGCCTCTTGCGCGAGGGGACGATCTTCCGGTAGCAGGCGGCTGAGCCAAAACGCATAGGTAGGACGCAAGGTTGGCTCCAGCTCATAAATAGTATACATGCGTCGGTCCCAGCTCATTTCATTGCGCATGACATCCCATTCCCAGACGCCGATGCCGCCCGCTTCATTAGCCAGCGTAATGCGCTCCATTAGCCGTCGGTTCGTCTCTTCGCTGGCGCGGATATGTTTTTTCTCTTCGCGAAAGGCGTGCATCACCATCGTCATCATGTGACTGGGGATCAAAATCAGCAGAAGCGGCAGCCAGGGCGCGGTGATCATAAATGAAGAATTGAACGCCGGCATGCTGACCAAACCCAGCACCAGCATCAGCGATATCAGCGAGACGTTGGCGAAAAAAACTAAAAATGCGGCGAGGCGCGGCAGACGTACCGCAACCCAAAACAGAATCACCATGACAAAAGTAAAGGGCCAGGGTAAAAAGCGCAGCGCCAGAAAGCTCATAAGCAATGAAGCGGCCAGGGCGATCAGCGTTGCCAACAGTACGTCCTGCTGCACCTGCAGACGCAGGTAGCGCGGCTGCCACAGCAGACAGATTGGGCCGAGCGCCAGCATGCCGATAACTTCTGATAATACCCAGACAGTAAAAAAGCGCAGGGTAGGCGTGCCGCCAGAAAAGTGGGACCACCAGAGCGCGACAAGCCCGCTGGCTAACGGCACCAGCATCCCCGCCGTAACCACTATCTTCAACCAGCTCATCAGCGAATCGAGCGCGGATTCAGGCTTGATCAACAGGCGCAGCAGGTAGCCGCCCAGCAGGCTTTGCAGCAGATTGATAAAGGCAAAAGAGAACAGCGGCCAGTGCGGCCCCAAAACCATAATATGCGCGCCCAGCGTACCGGCCAGGCAGGCCAGCAACAGCAGTGCCTGCTGGCGGCCACGGCTGCGAAAAACCACCGCCGTCATCAGCGCCGAAGCATACCAGATGGGCGAAATAGCATTATCGAGCACCCTCAGCGTCAGGCAAAACAGCGAGGCGATAAAGCAGATCAGGCCCAGCAGCAGAGCGGGCCTGAAAGAAGATAACGTGCTGTGCGCGGGCGAAATAGTATGGGTTGTCATTCACGGGTCCGGCGAGCCTGCCCGCAAAAGCGCGAGCAGGCGTTATATCACTTTGGTGATGCTAGCACAGGATGTTAAAACCAACCCGATGGCAACCGCTGAAATAGCCAGTTTATTCAAACGATTGATAGCCTGGCTGCCGCTGTTTTAGCAGATCCGCGCGTGTCCAGGGCTTTTCCAGCCCGGCAAGATCAGCAGAGAGGTGTGCAAGAAAGTTTTGCGTAGGGGCGATGCGTCCGTGACCAATAAGCACCAGCGGCAGCAGCAGCGCGGCGCTGACCTGCGGCAGGGAGAAGCCTTTCAGCTGCGTATTGCGCTGATTGATCAGAAATAGCGTGCTGAGCGTAAAGCCGATCAGCAAACCGCTGGCGACTTCGCTTTTCGAATGCGCGAGCAGCACCAGGCGTGAAGCGCCCACCAATAGCGGTACCATATAGCCAATTGTCACCGCCACGCCGCGCCAGAATGCGGGCAGCCGACCTGATAGCAGCCAGAGCATAACCGGCCAGAGAGTGGCTGACATCGCGCTGTGTCCGCTAAAGCCGGTGAAGTTAAAGCGGGCGCTACCGATGCCGAACCCCATAAACAGGATTTTCGACACGCTGACGATCAGTCCCGCTAGCCCAAAGGCCAACAGCCAAAACCAGACCGTGCGCCGATCGCTGCTTTTCCAGGGCAGGATCAGCGCGATAAGAATTGCTGTGGGGATCAGCAACATGCTGTCGCCAAAATAGGTAATCGTTCTCCAGGACATAGCCAACCTTTCTGTTATGAGTATGCCTCTCGCCAACTGGCGAGAAGGGGCGTCGCTACGCTGCCACGAAAAGTGAGAGCTGGATCGCGCGTAGCAGTTTATCGGTGAAATGGGGGCGCGCCAAAGGAGAAAGTCTGAAAAGCGGGCATTCCGTGCAGCGCTTCATCGCCCGGCGACGGGCAAGCTGCTTTTTTCTGGCATCAAACCGGCGATCTCCCTATAATTGCCGCCAGTTAATCCTCTCAATATCTGACTGAACGCTAAGGATGATGTTTCGACATCGCCTGGTGCCACGTCACACAGTTATCAGGTCTTTAATTTTATGACTGACAAGTCCCATCAATGCGTCATTGTAGGTATCGCAGGCGCATCCGCATCAGGAAAAAGTTTAATTGCCAGCACGCTGTATCGTGAAATCCGCGAACAGGTCGGCGATGAGCATATCGGCGTGATTCCTGAAGACAGTTATTACAAAGACCAAAGCCACCTCACTATGGAAGAGCGGATTAAAACGAACTATGACCATCCCAGCGCGATGGATCATGATTTGCTGCTGCATCATCTTCAGGCCCTGAAAGCGGGCCAGCATATTGAATTGCCGGTTTACAGCTACGTTGAACATACCCGCACGCAGGAAACCATTCATCTCAAACCGAAAAAGGTCATTATTCTCGAAGGGATCCTGCTGTTAACCGATGCCCGCCTGCGCGAAGAGATGAACTTCTCCATTTTTGTCGATACCCCGCTGGATATCTGCCTGATGCGTCGTATGAAGCGCGACGTGAACGAACGCGGCCGCTCAATGGATTCGGTAATGGCGCAGTATCAAAAAACCGTGCGTCCGATGTTCCTGCAGTTTATTGAACCCTCCAAGCAGTACGCCGATATCATCGTGCCGCGCGGGGGTAAAAACCGCATTGCCATCGATATTCTGAAAGCGAAAATCAATCAATTCTTTGAGTAAGCGCGTCAGCCCGAAGAAAAAGGAGTAAACGGCGATGAGATTATGCGATCGCGATATTGAAGCCTGGCTTGATAACGGCAAGCTGGCGATTACGCCGCGCCCGCCAGTAGAGCGCATCAACGGCGCAACCGTGGACGTGCGGTTGGGCAATCAGTTTCGTACTTTTCGTGGGCATACTGCAGCCTATATCGACTTAAGCGGCCCTAAACACGAGGTCAGCGCGGCACTGGATCGCGTGATGAGCGATGAGATTGTGCTGCCGGAGGGTGAGGCGTTTTATCTGCATCCGGGCGAGCTGGCGCTGGCCGTGACCCTGGAATCGGTCACGCTGCCTGACGATTTGGTCGGCTGGCTTGATGGTCGTTCATCGCTGGCGCGTCTGGGTTTAATGGTGCATGTGACCGCGCACCGCATCGATCCCGGCTGGCAGGGCCGTATCGTACTGGAGTTCTATAATTCAGGTAAGCTGCCGTTGGCCTTGCGTCCCGGTATGCTGATCGGTGCGCTAAGCTTTGAACCTTTGTCTGGTCCCGCCGCCCGCCCATATAACCGTCGTGAAGATGCTAAATACAAAGGGCAGCAGGGCGCGGACGCCAGTCGGATCGATAAAGACTAACTGCCTGAACAGGGGATGGGATGAGACGATTAATTACCACGCTGGCTATTTTATTCGTCGTGATTGTAGCGGGCATGACAGCGCTGGTACTGTTGGTTAACCCCAACGATTTTCGCAACTATATGGTGCAGCAGGTTGAACAGCGTAGCGGCTATCAACTGCGCCTGGAGGGCGATTTGCGCTGGCATGTCTGGCCGCAGCTTAGCATCCTTGCCGGACGTATGTCCGTTACCGCCCCTGGCGCACAGCAGCCGATGGTGATGGCTGAAAACATGCGGCTTGATGTCCATCTCTTTCCTTTACTGTCGCATCAGCTCAGCGTTAAGCAGGTCATGCTGAAGAACGCAGTGATCCGCCTGACGCCGGAGAGCGAAGCTCAACAGCCAGCCGATGCGCCGGTAGGGCCGACGAACTCAACGCCGCCGGAACCGGTAAAAGGCTGGACTTTCGATATCAGTCATCTCGAAGTGGCTGACAGCCTGTTAATCTGGCGTCAGCCGCAGGGAGAAGAGATTAACTTTCGCGATCTTAATCTCTCCCTGACGCAGGACAGCCGCCGTGAGGCGAGGCTGTCACTGGCGACGCGGGTTAGCCGCGATCAGCGTGAGCTGCAGCTGTCGCTGGATGGCGAGATGAATGTGGCCAATTATCCGCAGCGCGTAAGTGGTACGGTGAAGTCGCTGAGCTGGCAGCTACAGGGACCGGGTCTGCCTGCAACGGGATTGCAGGGCAAAGGCAGCCTGCAGGCGGAGTGGCTGAATGACAGCCAGCGTTTTTCATTGCAAAACGTGGCGCTGACATTGGGTGACAGCCAGCTGAACGGCGCTATCAGCGGCAAGCTTGGCAACGCGCCGGCGGTCACGATTGATATGCGCTCGCCGCATCTCGATCTGGATGCGCTTTCCGGCCTGAATTCGCCAACCAGCGCTTCGCCTGGCATGTCTGTCGCCACCGCCTTTAGCCGCGCGCCGGTGATCGCCGAACCCACCCGTTACGATCATCCCCTGAACAGTCTGAATGCAGCGCTGAAGCTTCAGGTCGATACGTTGCGCTGGCATGGCATGGATATGCAGCAGGTAGCGCTGGATGCGCAAAATCATCAGGGTAACATAGCGCTTAATACGCTGAGCGGACGGGTAGGCGAGGGCACTTTCTCGTTACCGGGCACCTTAAATCTGCATCAGCAGTCGGTTGCGGTGGCGCTGCGTCCGGCGCTGCAGAATATTGCATTAGCGCCGTTGCTGCAGGCGTTTGCTCTGCCGCCAACGCTGGATGGCCAGCTGACATTAACCGGTAACATGAGTGGAGAGGGACTGAGCGTTGTTGATTTTCATCGGCGCTGGCGCGGCGAAGCCGAAGTAGCACTGGATTCAGCTCGCATTATCGGCATGAATTTTCAGCAACTGGTCCAGCGGGCCGTGGCCCGTAACAGCGATCGGGTCAGCAGCGGAGATGAAACGGGCAACAGTAACGAAACCCGCCTTGATAAGCTGCAGGCACAGGCAACCTTAAAAGATGGCCTTATTACGCTTAAAAACCTACAGGGCGGGGCTTCCGGCTTCCGTCTGGGCGGCGCGGGTGAGATAGATATGCTGCGTCGTCAGTGCGATATTCATTTTGGCGTGCAGGTTACCAGTGGCTGGAAAGGGGATAATGACCTTATCGCCACACTGCAACAGACGGCGGTTCCGCTGCATATCTACGGCGGCTGGGATAATCTGCAATACAACCTGAAAGTGGATCAGCTGCTGCGTCAGAAGCTTGAGAGTCAAATCAAATCGCGCCTGGATGAGTGGTCACAGCGTAATCAGAAAAATGTGACGCCGGAAAAAGCGCCGCAATAGTCGCTCTGGCGCAGGAATCGCCTGATATCCTGCGCCTGGCGCTCTCCTCAGCGGTAACGCGTTATGGCTGTTTACGCCTCGGTATCCGACTCGCGCTGAGCAAACGGAATAATCTGCACCTTATGCACGCGATGGCTTTCCACTTCTAAAGTGCGAATAAGCCAGTCGCCGATCTGCAGCTCTTCGCCCGCCTGAGGAATATGCTGCAGCTGATCCATCAGCAGACCGGCAATGGTGTGATAATCGCGCTTTTCGTTTAGCGGCAGGTCGATATACATCTCCAGATCTTCCAGCGGCATATGGCCATTGGCTATCCAGCTGCCATCCTCTTTCTGACGAATATCATAGCGCGCGTCCAGCTCGTCGCTTTCATTTGGTAAATTACCGGCAATGGTTTCCATGATGTCGCTCAGGGTCACCACGCCCTCCACCGAACCAAACTCATCCACCACAAAGGCGAAATGGGTGCGCGCGCTACGGAACTGCTCCAGCGCCAGCAGCAGCGTAAGCTGTTCCGGGAAAATTAGCGGCTGACGAATCAAAGCGCGCAGGTCGAGAGAGTTATGATGCAGCGACTGATGCAGAAGATCGATAATATGCACCACTCCCAGCGGCTCGCTGCCGTTTTCGGTAATTAAGATCCTGGTATGCTGATTACGGTCCAGCTGCGCCATTATCTTTTGCGGGCTATTACTCAGGTCAATATGTTCGATATCGTGACGCGAGGTCATAATACTGCTGACGCTGCGTTGCGCCATGCTCATAACCCGCACGACCATCTGGCGTTCCTGTTTATTAAAGACCGCGTGCTCATCGGCCTCTCCCACCAGCGAAGCGGTCTCCGCATCCAGCTCCGCTTCGGCGTGCTGACCGCGCAGCAGATGCAGTACCGCTTCGGCGGTGCGTTTGCGCAGCGGTATGGTCGATGAAAGAAAGCGACGGCGATTGAATTGCGACAGCTGATTAAGACATTCAATTAAGATAGAGAAGCCAATAGCGGCATAGAGATAGCCCTTGGGAATATGGAAGCCAAACCCTTCAGCAATCAGGCTAAAGCCAATCATCAGCAAGAAGCTCAGGCAAAGAATCACAATGGTTGGGTGGCCGTTAACAAAGCGGGTTAACGGTTTGCTGGCAAGGATCATCAGGCTGATGGCGATAGCCACCGCAGCCATCATCACTGGCAGGTGATCCACCATCCCAACGGCAGTGATAACCGCATCCAGTGAGAAAACGGCATCCAGCACGACAATCTGCGCCACCACCGGCCAGAAGCGCGCGCCATGCTTCTGTGGATTCTCATCACTGTCGCGTCCCTCCAGCCGCTCATTGAGCTCCATAGTGGCCTTAAACAGCAGGAATAATCCGCCGATCAGCATAATCACATCGCGGGTGCTAAAAGTGTGACTGAATAGCGTCAACAGCGGACGCGTAAGCCCGGTTAACCATGCGATCGAGGTCAGTAGCGCCATGCGCATAAGCAACGCCAACAGCAGCCCGGTAATGCGGGCGCGATCGCGCTGCGCGGCAGGCAGCTTTTCCGCCAGGATGGCAATAAAGATCAAATTATCGATACCCAGCACCAGTTCAAGCACAATTAATGTAACCAGTCCGGCCCAGATTGATGGATCTGCGATCCATTCCATACCCTGTTTCACCTTTTATTGTTTATTTTGCTGAGCGATAGTGGAATCTGAATAATGAAAACGCAATATTACCTGAGATAAATCCTAAACAAAAAAAGCGCAAGCCTTAATGTGCGCCTGATAGGCATATATTAGCACTCAAGCTTATTGGGATTTTACGGGGGCAGAGAGAGGTAATTATTAACATCTGCTGCAGAAATAAACGCCATCTGGTTGCATTATGTAATAAAAGTTATTATCAAGCCGGAATTATCTGGAAAAAAAAGAAAGGCGCTGTCGGGGTAACTTACTGAAAATTAACCATTATTTTTTATATTCTTTAGTCTTATTCTGAAAGTGCTATGGATCTGCTTTCCTGTGCTTGTCACAACCAGTCAATAGTATAAAAATCTAGCCATAACTTATGTGATCGGACCGAGATAATTGATGCGGCTCTTTTGCTGCGCTCAGATAAATGAGTAATCCCTTTGGCTTAATGTAGCTTATAAGAGCTAACCGATCCCTGCGCCTCAAATAGCACTGTTTCTGATTTAACAGCATTGGTAGCTGAAAGCCAGGGGCGGTAGCGTGCTTAAACTCTGGCTGTTGGGTTCAAATATGCCCGTCAAGAGTAATGTATAAATTTCTGTTGTTTTAAGACTAATGCTAAATAAATACGACAGAATAACTGATGCCATCATAAAACCTGATTCAGGCCTTAATGTCGGCATTACAGGACAAATTAATACCGATACGGTCAGTAAGCTGACCATTAATGGTCGAACTGCAGGACAGCGGGCCGCCTCTGTTTTTACCGGGCGTTGACAGAGTGGCTTTCGCAGCAGGGACATTTATGCATAAAACGAGGGGCAAACATCTCATGACGGAACAGCAATAGTTAGAGCAGATTGGTCGTGAATTGACGTTTATTCATGAACTTTTTTTGCGGCGACACACACCGCTTTAGACAATAAATCAGCAATAGTGATGATAATTCAATGATGAAAACGAAACTAAAGTTGGCTCCGTTACTGGTGTCAATCTCACTTATCAGTGGCTGTACCGTAGTCCCAGGGCAAAATGTTTCTACCAGCGGTAAAGATGTTATCAAGCAGCAGGACGCTGATTATGACATCAACAAAATGGTTAACGTCTTTCCTCTTACCCCGATGTTGGTCGAGCAGCTGCGCAGAAAACCTATTGTTGCCCAGCCGAACCCGCAGCTCGATCGTGAGCTGGCTAACTATGAGTATCGTATCGGCGTAGGCGATGTGTTGAGCGTTACCGTTTGGGATCACCCGGAGCTGACGACTCCAGCCGGCCAGTACCGCAGCGCCAGCGACACCGGTAACTGGGTCCATTCAGATGGCACCATCTATTATCCTTACATCGGTAAGGTAAAGGTCGCCGGTAAAACCATCCAGCAAGTGCGCAGCGAGCTGCAGAGTCGTCTGGCCAGCTATATTGAAAGCCCGCAGGTTGATGTAAATATCGCGGCTTTCCGTTCGCAAAAGGTCTACGTCACCGGCGAAGTCGGTACCTCTGGTAAACAGGAAATCACCAATATCCCGTTGACCGTCCTGGATGCGATTAACACCGCAGGCGGTCTCTCCGCAGACGCCGACTGGCGTAACGTGGTGCTGACCCACAATGGCCGTGAACAACGTATTTCTCTGCAGGCGCTGATGCAGAACGGCGATTTGACGCAAAACCGCCTGCTCTATCCGGGCGATATTCTGTACGTGCCGCGCAATGACGAACTGAAAATCTTTGTCATGGGCGAAGTGAACCGCCAGCAGACGTTGAAAATGGATCGCAGCGGCATGACGCTGACGGAAGCACTGGGCAATGCGGAAGGGCTGAACCAGGATGTCTCTAACGCCACCGGCGTGTTTGTTATTCGTCCGAACCGCGAACAGGGCGGCAAGGTTGCGAATATCTATCAGCTTAATACTGCTGATGCGACCGCGATGGTACTGGGCACGGAATTCCAGCTGCAGCCGTATGACATCGTCTACGTGACCGCAACACCGCTTACCCGCTGGAACCGCGTCATCAATCAGTTGCTGCCTACCATCAACAGTGTTCGCTACAGCATCAACTCAGCGAGAGATATCAAAAACTGGTGATGAATATGTTTAATTCAATTCTCATTGTCTGCGTGGGCAATATCTGCCGTTCGCCAACTGGCGAACGATTACTAAAACGCTACTGCCCGGATGTGAAAGTTGAATCAGCAGGATTAGGCGCGCTGGTGAACTATCCAGCAGATGAAAACGCCATCAAGGTGGCAGAGCAACACGATCTCTCGCTGGAAGGGCACCGCGCCCGCAAAATCACTTCAGCCATGTGCAGAGAAAACGATCTGATCCTGGTGATGGAAAAACAGCATATCAATGACATCAGTAATATCGCCCCGGAAGTTCGCGGCAAAACCATGCTGTTTGGTCATTGGTGCGCAGGTCGTGAAATCCCGGATCCATATCGAAAAAGTATAGAGGCTTTTGAATCTGTATACCTTTTATTGGATGACGCCGCTCAGAAATGGGCCCACGCATTAAATCGATAATCAGGCATAATAATGGTCAACAAAAAATCAGATAGCTCGCAGAAAATTGCAGATGCCAAAGATGAAATCGATGTAGCCCGTTTATACGGTTCAATTATCGATCATCGCTGGCTCATTATTGGCGTAACCGCACTATTCGCAGTAATAGGTATTATCTACTCCATCCTCGCCACCCCGGTTTATCGGGCCGATGCGCTGGTACAGGTTGAACAAAACCAGGGCAGCCTGGTGATGACTCAACTCTCCAATCTGATGCCGGATACCAAACCGGCTTCAGATGCGCAGATTGGTCTGATCATGTCCCGGATGGTGCTGGGTAAAACCATCGAAGATCTTAACCTGCAAACCACCGTCGCGCCGAAATATCTGCCGGTTGTGGGTGCTGGCTGGGCGCGCCTGATGGGCAACGACGATAAAAAACTCGCCGTTTCTCGTCTGGAATTACCGCCGGAACTGATCGGTCAGAAGCTTGAGCTGGTTATCGGTGAGAACCACACCTTTACCCTCTCTGGCGAAGACGGTGAACTGGTAAAAGGCAAAGTAGGCCAGTATGTAGGGCAGGGCAAAGTAAAAATCCTCGTCTCTGACACCAATGCCGGGCCGGGCGACGCCTTTGTTGTGCAGAAAAATGGCTATCTGCCGACCTACAATGATTTGGTAGGCCGTCTGAGCGTGGTGGATCAGGGCAAAGATACCGGCGTGCTGGCATTAACCCTGAACGGTTCCGATCCGCAGTTGACGCAGGATACGCTGCGCGCCATTACGGAAAACTATCTGCTGCAAAACGTTGAACGTAAATCTGAGGAAGCGCAAAAGAGCCTCGATTTTATTCAACGTCAGCTGCCGCAGGTGCGTCAGAAGCTGGATGATGCTGAGAACAAACTGAACGCGTTCCGTCAGCAAAACGATTCAGTGGATCTGACGCTGGAAGCCAAGTCGATGCTGGATACCATGGTTAATGTGGATAACCAGCTGAACGAACTGACTTTCCGTGAGGCGGAAATCTCCAAGCTCTATACCAAAGAGCACCCGGCCTATCGCACGCTGTTGGAAAAGCGTAAGACGCTGCGGGATGAGAAAAAATCGCTGGAGGGTAAAGTTTCAGCCCTGCCGCGCACTCAGCAAGAAATTATTCGTCTGACGCGTGATGTCGATGCAGGCCAGGCGGTGTTCATGCAGCTGCTGAACAAGCAGCAAGAGCTGAGCATCAACAAAGCCAGCACCGTGGGTAACGTACGTATCGTTGACCCGGCACTGGTGCTGAACAAGCCGATCGCTCCGCGCTCTGCCATTATCATCGCCGTTTCTCTGGTGCTGGGCCTGCTGGCTTCCACCATCTACGTGCTGATGAAAACCATTCTGATTCGTGGCATCGAGAGCCCGGAGCAGCTGGAAAACAGCGGCATCAACGTATACGCCAGTATTCCTATCTCTGAATGGCAGCAGCAACGCGATCGTAAGCTGGCGATGCTGGGCAAAGATAAGGGCAAAAAAGCGATACGCGGCGGTGAGTTGCTGGCGCTGGCAAACCCAACGGATCTGGCGGTTGAAGCGGTACGTAGTCTGCGTACTACCATGCACTTCGCTATGCTGGATGCGCCTAACAATATCGTCATGATCTCCGGTAGCAGCCCGGATATCGGTAAAACCTTTATCAGCACTAACCTGGCCGCCGTGGTTGCACAGTCAGGCCAGCGCGTACTGTTTATTGATGGCGATATGCGTAAAGGCTATTCGCACGAGCTGTTTAATACCGATAACCGTCACGGTCTGTCTGACCTGCTGTCAAATCAGGCAACGCTGCAGCAGGCGATTCGACCCACTAACGTCAGCGGGCTGGACTTTATTCCGCGCGGTCAGCTGCCGCCTAACCCGTCTGAACTGCTGATGAGTCAGAAGTTTATCGACCTGATGGCCAACGTGCAGAAGCAGTACGATATCGTGATTATCGATACCCCGCCGATTCTGGCGGTGACCGATGCGGCCATTATCGGTATGCAGGCCGGCACCAGTATGGTGGTGGCAGGATTTGAGAAATCCACGGTGAAAGAGATTGAAGTCAGCGTTCGTCGCTTTGAGCAGAACGGTATTGAGATTAAAGGCGCCATTCTGAACCTGGTGGTGAAAAAAGCTGCCAGCGCCTACGGTTATGGCTATTACCACTATAGCTACGAATCAACCAAGCCGTAAAACGAGAGTGCCAGCCGTTCGCGGCTGGCCTTTTAAGGTTTTTAAAACGAATCACATTGAGACTGATGTTATGACTGAGTCTACGCCTTTAATCAGCGTTGTTATTCCCACCTATAATCGTGCCGACATCATTTTAAAAACCCTAAACAGCGTTTTAAATCAAACCTGGCGTAACATCGAAGTGTTCGTGGTGGATGATGCTTCCACGGATAATACCGCTGAGGTCATGGCGGGCGTTAAAGATGAGCGCGTACATTTTATTCAGCTGGCGCAAAACAGCAGCGGCACGCGTCCGCGCAATGAAGGAATTGAGCGCAGCAGCGGTGAGTTTATCGCCTTGCTCGATTCCGACGATGAGTGGGTGCCAGAGAAGCTGGAAAAACAACTGGCCTATTTACGCCAGCAGCCGGGTAAAAACCGCGTTTGCATGACGGCTAAATATAATAAGCGTCCTGAGGGCATGCACCTGCGACGGAATAAAGACCTGAAAAAATATTCCTCGATCATGGAGTTCCTGCTGCTGGGCAACGATTTTCAAACCAGTACGCTACTGCTGGACGCCGCGATAGCCAAACAAACGCAGTTTGATCCTACGCTGCGTAAACATCAGGACTGGGATTTCGCCCTGCGTCTGCAGGAGAGGGGAGCCAGCTTTTTTTATCTCGACCTGCCGCTGACCATTTATGACGATTCGGACTCTACCGCGCGTATCTCTTCCGACGGTAAACGCGATAAATCGTTAATCTGGCTGGAGAGCATTAAAAAGCGCGTACCCAGCTATATCTGGTTCGGCTTCTACGCAAAGATTATTGCCGACAGTTATTTGCTCTCTAATGAAAAATCGAAAGGCGTGGCTATCTATTTAAAGCTGCTGCTGTCGAGAAAAATTAAATTCAGCCATTTTATGGCGATGATGAATGAAAGATTTAAAAAGTTAGCCACTATTACCGCGAAACGTTTTGTTCCGGGGAAGTGATTTAAAACAGCAATTGGAATGGCGAAAATAAAATGAAATTTTTATCGATGAAGATAGGTATAAGAAAGAATCGCTATCTCTATTTCGATCCACATATGACCTTTATGCTGTTCTTATTTATGATGTTGATGATGGTGGGAGTGGCGTTAGTAAAAGAGTCGGTGATGAAACCGTACTTCTTTTCAGACCAAATCACCATCTTTAGCTTTATGAAGTTTACCTATAGCTTCGGCCCCGGAAACTCCTACGGCAGCACAGCTTACTTTTATAAACTGTTGGGATTTGAACAAAGCTCGATTGTATTTGCGCTGATTTCAGCCATTCTCATCATCAGCACCTTTGTGTTTATTTTCATCAAGGTGCGCGGTGGTTCGATGAATATATTTGATATCGGCGTGTTCTTGTTTTTTTGCTTTTCTTCAATGATTAACCTGACGTGGCAGAGTAAAGACTTTATCGTATTTTTGATGATGATGCCGTTGCTCATCACCTTTGCGAATCGTACTGCCGGGCTATTAATATGGACCTGCTTTGCTCTGTTCTACGCCTATTATTTCAGGACATACTGGTTCCTGTTTTTAATAGAGTTTTATGCCCTGCTGTTAATGTCGCGTTATGTCCATAAAGGAAAGTGGATATTTATTTTATGTCTGCTTTCGCTGCTGGTACTGGCGCTTGGCTTCCAGTATGGTTTAGGCATTGACGTAGATAATTTCCGTAATGAAGTGAATGAACACCGACTGGAGAGAGAAGGTGACGGTAGCAATACCCTGATTCGTCCCTGGTTCCCGGCCGGTAATCCGTTATTTGGCTGGTTAAACGTTAGTCTGACGTGGATAACATTCTTTTTCCCGTTCCCACTGATTTTAATGTTGTCACCTTATTATGTGGTTATTTCTACCTTTATTATTTTGATGTTCAGAAGAATCTGGCAAACGCTTCATGCCGCCCTGCAGGACAGAACCTATCCGCTGGTTGTGGTGTTTGCGCTGGCGATTATTTCCTACACGGTTATTCAGAGCCTGTTTGAACCAGATTATGGCAGCTACCTGCGTCACCTGTCGCCATTCTATCCATTAATGTTTTACGTCTATTTAAGTTTTGGGAAATTCAAAAAGGAAGAGTAAATGAAAATCCTCCATGCTGCAGAGACAATAAAAGGTGGCGTTGCCACAGTTTTAAAACAACTCGTTGCGGCACAACAGGATGAGAAGAACAGTTATCAAATCCAGTGCCTGATCCCGGCGGATCAGGCCGGAGAACTGGATACGGCACATGCAGAAAACGTCGTGAAATGGCAACGTAAGGGCCGGTCGGTCGGCGCGCTGTTTTCATTTGCCGCTGCGTTTTGCCGCACGGTAATCAAATTCAAGCCCGACGTGGTGCATCTTCACAGTTCCTTTGCCGGCGTTATTGGCCGTGCCTGTTTGCTGTTGCTGTGGCCTGTTGTTCGTCCGAAAGTGGTTTACTGCCCGCATGCATTTAGCTTCCTGATGCAGACCAGTAACGGTAAGAAAAAGATCTATTCCTTTATCGAAAAAGCGTTGCTGCCAATGACGGACGCCATTATTTGCGTCAGTCAGTATGAAGCTGACCAGGCAAAGGCGCACGGCATTAGCGCTGATAAGCTGGTAGTGATTCATAACGGCGTGGCTGAACGGCAGATCGTCAAGGCGGATACGCTAGCCGATCCGCGTATTAACGTGCTGTTTGTTGGGCGTTTTGATTACCAGAAAGGCTACGATATTTTACTGAATGCCATGAAGCGTAATCAAAATCCCAATATTCACCTGACGTTGATTGGCGACAGCGTACACAGCGCCGAGAAAATTGAAAAGCTGCCGGGGGCGGAGTATACCGGCTGGCTTAAAGCCAGCCAGATGGAACCTTATTTTATCGCGGCGGATGTGCTGGTCATTCCCAGCCGTTGGGAAGGGTTCGCGATGGTGCCGCTGGAGGCAATGAGCTATTCAGTGCCAATTATTGCCAGTGACGCAACTTCACTGCCGGAAGTGGTAATTAATAATGAAACGGGTTATCTGTTTAAAAACGGTGACTCTGACTCCTTACTTTCTGTACTAAACCGCCTGGATAAATCTGATTTGAGGGAAAAGGGGCGAAAAGGAAATCAATTATTTACCAATAACTTTACTTCGCAGGCTATGATAGCCAAAACGCATGGTTTATATGCCGACATACTGAAACGTTGAACACCAATTAACTAGCGAGGTCTAAGACATGTCTTCAATCATGCATGAATTAGGCAGGGATGATAATAAAATGATGACGGCGAGTGGATTTCGTACCCGTACTAACGCGTCGATTATTTCCATAATACAGCGTTTTTCTGACATTTTTGTGATGTTTACCGGGCTGTATATTTTAGCACGCATTGAATCCCAGTCTTTTTCATCATCCTGGTGGCTACTTTCACTTACCGCTCTGGCATTATTCCAGATGATTGGCGGTATTACTGATTTTTATCGCTCCTGGCGCGGTGTGAGTTTCGCCCACGAGCTACAGCTTATTTTGCAAAACTGGGCATTAAGTATTTTGATTACTGCAGGCGTGATGTCGTTCGTCAGCGATCTGGATCTTAATTTTAAAGCTTATTTGTTGTGGTTTGGGATTGTGGCGATCGGTTTTATCGCCTGCCGTCTGGCAATTCGCTATTTTGCCCGTATTATTCGCAAGCTGGGATACAATACGCGCAATGTCGCCATCGTCGGAAATATGCCCATTGGCGTTTCACTTGCTAATAGTTTCATTAACGCACCCTGGATGGGTATGAACGTTGTCGGGCTTTATTCTGACGTTGCTAATGAATCTCGTAGTGATGCTGGCAATATCAACTACTGCGGCAATCTTGAGCAGCTGTTGGTTGATGCCCGGGAAGGGAAACTGGATAAAATTTATATCGCCATGGCGATGTCAGAAGAAATGGCGATCCGCGAGCTGGTGAACAAACTTTCTGACACCACCTGTTCGGTAATGCTTATCCCGGATATTTTCACCTTTAATATTCTTCAGTCGCGCACCGAAGAAATTAATGGCGTGCCGGTGGTGCCGCTGTTTGAAACGCCAATGAATGGCATCAATATGGTGTTGAAGCGTATCGAAGATATCGTGGTTTCATCCTGTATTCTGTTGTTTATCTCTCCTGCGCTGTTGACCATTGCCGCGCTGGTTAAATTCACCTCGCCGGGCCCGGTGATTTTCCGTCAGGTGCGTTATGGCATGGACGGTAAGCCGATTAAAGTGTGGAAGTTCCGCTCAATGTCGGTGATGGAGAATGGCGATACGGTTACCCAGGCCACGAAAGGCGATGCGCGTATTACACCTATTGGTCGTATTTTACGCTCTACCTCGCTGGATGAGCTGCCGCAGTTCATCAATGTATTAAAAGGCGATATGTCTATTGTTGGGCCGCGTCCGCATGCCGTTGCTCATAATGAACAATATCGCTCGATTATTCAGGGCTATATGCTGCGCCATAAGGTGAAACCAGGCATTACCGGCTGGGCACAAATTAATGGCTGGCGTGGTGAGACCGATACGCTGGAAAAAATGGAAAAACGTGTTGAGTTCGATCTGCAGTACATCCGTGACTGGAGCCTGTGGCTTGATATGCGCATTATTTTTCTGACTCTCTTTAAAGGCTTTATCAGTAAAACAGCTTATTAAAAAATACTTGTTTAATTTTCAACAGTAAATAAAAGCAGGCTGGTTTACTCTTGCAGGTAAGCCAGCAAAGCGATACATTGATTTTCTGACAGGATAGCAGGATTTTAATCTATATTTAGCGAAACAGCGTTAAGGCAAGGAATGTGCCGCTCGTCATTTTTGGCGACGCTGAATGAGCTTTACGATTATATTTGCTTAAAAAATAAGGAGGTGCCATCTTTAACGAAGATGGGTTATCTCCTTTTTTTTAGGTATTTAGCTATCGTAGACAGAGGTGGCAATGAAAATCTCTTTTTTTGTTTATACTTTTCCGGTGCCTTCAGAAACATTTGTAATAAACCAGATAACCTATTTTATAGAAAGAGGATTTGATGTCGAAATAATTGCGGTGCTGCCTGGACCGGCAATTGAAGAATTTGCAAAGAAAGATCGCTATGCGCTGTTGCAAAAAACGCACTATTTATTATCTGCTGAAGAAAATAAAACCAGCGCTCGCGCCATGAGTCGTTTGAAAACCATTGTGAAAGGATTGGTGCAGGCAAAATTCAACGTGCTGCCAGCCCTTAACTACAAAAAGTATGGCTACAGCTCCAAAAATCTCTCTCTGCCGGCGATTATTGCCGCTAATAAACAGAGTTATCATGCCGATCTGTTTATCGCACATTTCGGCACCGCTGGCGTACTGGCAAATAAGCTACGTAAATTTGGCGTCCTGAAAGGCGAGCTGGCAACAATCTTTCACGGCTACGATATTTCCACTCACCGTATTCTGGAAACCTACGCAGAGGATTACAGAGAGCTGTTTCAGGACAGTAAATTTATTCTGCCTATTAGCCGACTATGGGCGGAACGCATTCGCTCATTGGGCGGCGATGCGGCCAAAACGCATATTATGCGCGTCGGTATTGATACTGAAGATTTCGACTTTTCACCACTGACCCAGATTGGCGAGCCGATCCGCCTGCTGACGATTGCCCGTTTGACCGATAAAAAGGGCATTTTCACCTCCCTGGAAGCATGCCGCATCCTGAAAGAAGGCGGTTATTCCTTTATCTACAATGTGCTGGGCAACGGCCCGCAGCGCGATGAGGTTGAGCAGACCATCGCCCGTTACGGTCTGCAGGACCATGTCATTCTGCACGGTTTCCAGTCGCCGCAGGTGATTAACCAGTTTCTGCGTGAATCAGATGTTTTTATGCTGCCTTCGCAAACGGCGGAAGACGGTGATATGGAAGGGGTGCCGGTGGCATTGATGGAAGCGATGGCGCGTGGAATTCCAGTAGTTTCTACCTGGCACAGCGGCATTCCTGAATTGGTTGAAGATGGCAAGAATGGCTGGCTGATTAAAGAAAAGGATGCCGCTGCGTTGGCTGATGTCATCGCTAAAATCGCGGATGAAAAACCTGATTTGATGCCGATGCTTAAGGCGGCACGTTACAAGGTTGAGCAAGAGTTCGATAAGAAAAAATCTTATGACAGCCTAATCGCATTAATTAGCGGGCAACAGCCTGCATGAGTGTGGCGCTGATGTCAGATAAAAAATTGAGTAAGAGAGATCGTGCGATGTCTACTGAAGCTTTAGTAAGTGTACTGATCCCAGTCTATAACTGCGAAAAGTTTATCGAGAAAACGCTGCTTTCGATTATTAACCAGAGTTATAAAAATCTCGAAATCGTTATTATCGATGATTGCTCAACGGATAATACGTTCGCGCTGGTAGAGGCGGTACGCGATAATCATCCAGACGTGCGCTTTGTTCTTCAGCAGAATCAGCCTAATCTTGGCGTTTCTGCAACCCGTAATCGGCTGGTTGCCGCCGCCAGCGGCGACTATATTGCCTTCCTGGATTCCGATGATTATCTGGAAAGCAATATGATCGCTTTACTGGTCAATACGCTGGAAAAAAAGCAGGCAGATGTTTCTCAGTGTCTCTATTTTTATGAAAGCGAAGACGGCAGCAGTAAAAAAGTCACTAACCGCTTTGCGCCTGCCGGTACGCTGACCGGCAAGCAGGCATTAATTGCTATGCTGGAAGGGGAGATCCCCGGCTTTCTCTGGAATAAGCTCTTTAAACGCGAGCTGTTTGATGGTATCACCTTCGATGAAAAGAAGATCATTTTCGAAGATTACGAAGTGTTGATTCTTATCTTTAATAAGAATATGACTATGTCCTTCACCGCAGAGCCCCTTTACCATTACATCCAACGGCCTCAATCGCTGACCAAAAAGTCCTGGGATAAAGCAACCATGCGTTTAGATTACCTGCCTCTGACTGACCAGCTGACGGGCAGCGTATGGAAAAATAAGGAAGAACATAAAATTTTCCTGCGTCATAAATATTCTGTTATTGCGCGCGTCGCATTTATGGCCGTTTCACGTGCCGTAAGCTTTTCCGCTGCGGTACAGGCGATTAAAAAATGCCGTTCGCATCTCTCATTTCGTGAGTTTTACTCTGTATCCCCTACGTTAAATAAAAAAATAAATATCCTTAATGTCATGCTGTTTGCATCACCGTATACGCTGGTTCTGTTGGGGCGCATGGGTAAGCATATTCTGAAAAAAGGATAAATTTCCCCGCTTTAAAAAAGGGAAAGATCGCCATTAATGGCGTTCGATTAACCTTTTAACGTTTTTAATCATTGGTGGTTATTTAGGAGAGAAGAGTGAAAGTTCATTATTATAAAACTGCCGCAGGTAACTTTGGTGACGATTTAAACGAATGGCTGTGGCACGATTTATTACCAGGGGTATTTGATGAGAATGAAGAATGCCGCTTTGCCGGTATTGGGACTATTATCAGCTCTGCGTTGCCCCCCGCTAAAAAATGGATCGTTTTCAGCAGCGGCGTCGGCTATGGCGTCCCACCAGCCAACTTTGGCGACGAAAGCTGGAATATTCTGAGTGTACGCGGCCCGCTGACTGCACACGTGCTGGGTCTGCCAAAAGAAAAAGCGATTACTGATGGCGCGGCGTTATTAAGTACGCTGGCGGAATTCCAGCCGGTACCGGAAGCCGAGCGCAAAGGCGTTATTTTTATTCCTCATCATGACGCGTTAAAAACAGGTCAGTGGGAAGAAGCCTGTCGCCGCGCGGGCGTCGAATACATCAGCCCACAGGGTGATGCTAAAACCATTATTAACCGTATTCGTCACGCCAGGCTGATCCTGGCTGACGCTATGCACGCCGCGATTATTGCCGATGCGATGCGTGTGCCGTGGGTGCCGCTGGTTAGCTCCAGCCAGATCAACACCTTTAAATGGCTCGACTGGACGCAGACGATTAATCAGCATTATCAGCCGCTGGTGCTGGGCAGCAGCTCCTTCCGTGAATCTATGCGTGACAGAACGCTGGCGCTGTACGGTGAGAACTATCACCTGAAAAATGCCGACGTTGATTACGCCATTAAAGAATTTATTCGCGTACGCAAGCAGAAAAGTACCGCCTGGTGGCCGCGCTACCTGAAATATACGCGCTACTTCTCCCATGAGGTGCCGGATCGCCTGTTTACCGGCGCAGAGACGCGCTTCAATATGAAATGGAACGATCGCTATATCGACCAGGCGGCGGCGAAACTGCGTCAGGCGGCCCAGCTTAGCGGCCAGCGCAGCGACGACAAAGTGTTTTATGAGAACGTGGAAAAATTGCAGGAGCGTTTGCGCCAGGTTGAAGTCATTGCCCGCGCGTAACGCTGAAACCTTCCACTAATCAGGACATTACAGTGAGAAAACAGTCAGATAAACCCACGCCAAAAGGCAGCGTCGCTTCCGGCGCCGTTTGGTCAATCCTCGATAACGTGGCGGCGCAGGGCATCACTTTTGTTATCTTCCTGGTGCTGGCGCGCTTACTCGATCCGCATCTCTATGGCATGCTCAGCGTGTCCATTTTGATTACCCAGCTGTTCAGGACGGTCATATTTGAAAGTATCGCGACATCGATCATTCGTAAGCATGAACCGACCGACGAAGACTTTAATACCGCCTTTTTAAGCTGCTGTATGTTTGCGGTTCCGGCGTTTCTCATTGTCTTCTTCTCGGCCAACATGCTGGAAAATATGATGGATGTTCCAGGGCTGGCCGATGTGATTCGCGGCACCAGCGTGATTATTCTGGTCAGCGGCCTGAGTAAAACACATGAGGCCTGGTTGACGCATCGACTGCTGTTCCGTTCGCTGGCGATTCGTTCCATTACCTCCATTGGGCTAGGCGGCATTGTCGGCGTTTATCTGGCATGGAAAGGCATGGGGATCACCAGTCTGGTCATGCAGCAGGTGGTGACCTCGGTTGTGGCGACCATTACGTTGTGGCTGGCCACGCCGTGGAAACCGCGCCTGAAATTCTCCGTTGCGTCGTTTAAAGAGTCGATGCGCTTTTCCCGCCACGTAGCGCTCAGCGGCGTGACCAACTTCGCTAACCAGAACAGTGATATTTTCTTTATTACTTACTATCTGGGCAGCGCAGCAGCTGGGGTCTATTCCGCAGGCAAACGTATCGTGAACACGCTGAATACGGTAATGGCTACCGCGCTGATGCGCGTTTCGCTACCGGCGTTTTCGCGGGTGAAAAATCAGCTGGATGAGTTTAAATCTCACTATCTGAACGCCACCTTTTTTACCATTTTGCTTACTGCGCCAGCCTTTATCGGCCTGTGCTACCTGTCGCATGATGTCACCTGGCTGCTGTTAGGGCAGAAGTGGATGGAGTCGGTGCCGGTTATGCAGATTGTCAGCGCGACCGGCTTTATCGTCTCTATTGGCTACTATAACCATACGGTGATGTTTGCCCGCGATCGCCCGGACTGGCAGTCGCGCCTGACGCTGCTCTACGCAGTGACCAATATCACCATTTTCTTTATCTTTGTCCGTTACGGGCTGGTAGCGATGGCGCTTTCCTACTCGTTGCGCACACTGCTGCTCTATCCGGTTTCGGCCTGGTGCGCGCTCACGTTGCTGAATGTAACCTGGAAAGAGTATCTGGCGCAGATTGTTAGCCCGATCATCGGTTCGCTGGTGATGTGTCTGGGCCTGTTTGCAATGGATCGTCTGCTGCATTTGCAAACCGGCTGGGAAAAACTGGTGCTGGATATTATTGCGGGCGCCGTTATTTATGGCCTGTACGTGATGATGTTTATTCCTCGCCATAAGCTAGCGATATTTTCTCATGCCATAGCGATGATTAAGAATCGTAAAAAACCGGCCTGACCTTAAGAAAAAAGCCTCAGCGCCAGCGCTGAGGCTTTTTTTTATCCGCATCTGAACACCACGTTCTATGGGCGTGGTCATCAACGGGTTTTGGCTCTGCCTTATTGTCTTTGGACTTAAATCTCACAGGACGGGCAGAGACTTCTTTTTAAGGGTTTTAGTACGCCCTTCCAGGGCGTAATCAATGCCGCCTTCATAGAAGGCGGATTTTTACGCCGGCTTCACCTGTTTCTGCGTTGCCAGGTTCAGCCACGGTGCTTCAGGATTATTACCCAGCGCCACCCACACCGAATTATTATTAACCGAGACATTTTTCCCGGCATATTTATTACGCTGGTTCAGCTGTGATTTTGCTGATGTGAGCTGATCGCTGCTGTAGGTAAAGTTGCTTCTGATGCCAATATTGTTTTGTACCGTCCAGGCAATATCGGGCGAGCTGCCGTTACTATACGCGACGGGCATCTCGTTGCCGGAAATGACGCTATTGTCGCTAATCGTCAGTGACCGGCTAATGCCGCTCAGGTTAGCGAAGCGTCCTTCGCCGCTAACCTGCGTATTTTTAATACTCAGATTATCCAGGTTCGGCAGCTTAAATGCCGTGCTGACATTAAGGTAAGTGTCGCCGTTAACGTTGATAGTGCCGCCTTTACCACGCGCCATCTCTAATCCAATACCCTGACCGTTCAGCTCGTGATAGTTGTTGTTGCTGGAAATAAATACGTCAGGATTCGAAGTAATCAGCGCAGCTCTGGCAAATCCGCGCGTATCCAGATTATTAATGCGGAAGCGCTTCGGCTGATTCAGGTAAAGCGCAGTATTGGTACGAGCGCCTTCGTTAATCATGCTGCCTGACAGCGTTACGTCATGATCGCCGGTTTGGGTTGCAATGGCGAAGCCGTAGGCTTTGGTACCTTTGGCAATCAGTACGGTGCTGTCGATATTTACGCCTTCGTTGAAATTGACCACGGCGATCGCCGCTTTGATAGGCCGCCAGGCGTTGCCGTTCAGTATATCCGGGCTGTTGCTGTAACGAATGGTGTTCTTAACATTGATATTTTTGCACTGAATATAGGCTTCGCCCCACCAGGTAGCGCCGCCCATGGAGATATTCCCGATCGAGATGCCGCCATTGATGTTTTCCATTGCGAAATGACGACGGAAGCTGCCCTTCGCCATATTGTTCGCCATGATAATGTCTTTGTGATCGAAATCGCGCACATGCTTGCGTGCGCCCGGCAGCCCCTCAGCATGGAATGCCAGGCGAGCATCCTCGCCAGCCTTACAGTAGGCATGGTTGCCGGTCATGATCGTGCCGGAGCCCCAGATGGTTACCGCATCGCCACGATCCTCACCCAGTTTAGAATGCAGATCGCGCATACCTGTTCCGGCGCCCAGGCACTCTAAAAACCAGTTGTTAGTGATTTTGGTGCCGTAAGCGCCAAAGCTGGCCGGGGCGATAACCGACTGCAGCATACGATAAAAATAGCAGTTAGAGACTTCACAATAGTTCGCGGAAATCATAATTCCGCCCTGGCGACCGCCGGTTTCGCTTTTTAATAGCATAGGATTATCTAATACTATGCCATGAATTTGCGTCGCGTCAGCTTTCAACACCAGCAAAAATTCATTACCCATATTTGCCAGTGGCGTAATAATACCATTGCCACGCCCTTCAATTATTTGGTTTTTTACCGTGAGCGTAATGGATTTATTTATACTGACTGGTGTATCAATAGTAAGGTATTTCTTATCCTCAACCAGCTGTTGCAAAGCAGCGTAATTATCGACCGGGCCGTTGCTGCGATGAATATCATTACGAATTTTAGCCCATGAGGTGGACGCGTGATCGAGGATAATGCCCGGCGCGCCATTGATTTTACCGGCAACGCTATCCGGCGCTGGTGCCGACGGCGTGGAGGCGGGGGCCGCATTGGCGCGCGTCAGGCTACCGAGCGTGCCGATGGCAGCGGCCGAAGCCAGAATTTTTGTTAACGCCTTACGTCGCGAGTGGATACGTTCTTCACTGGCTTTTTCATTAATGCTCATCTCTGACCCTTTTAAGAATGACAACGCCAGGTTTCATTATTCATTTAAGCCAGATAATTGGAAGATGTAATATTTAAAATCAGATAAAAGAAAACGCTTTTTTACACTTGCGTTAAGCGCTGGTAATTTTATCAGATTAATCTCAGCGAATAATGCTTGCTGTAATAAAATAAGTTGATTAGGGCAGGAGAGATTTATTGTTGTTCAGGGTTTTTCCGGCTGCATTTGATTTATTCGACAGAGATGCACCAGATCTTTTAATTCTTTGTTTCTTTAACACTATTGCTGACGAAAATTTTCAGAATAAGATTATACTTAACGATTGCTTGTTTATTGCATAATCGCTGAACGTCTTCACATCATTATATGGAAAAAATATGACCAAGCTTAAAGCAGTTATCCCCGTTGCGGGTCTCGGTATGCATATGCTCCCTGCTACAAAAGCCATTCCTAAAGAGATGCTGCCTATCGTAGATAAGCCGATGATTCAATACATTGTTGATGAAATCGTCAGGTCCGGCATCAAGGAAATCGTTCTGGTCACGCATGCGTCAAAGAACGCGGTAGAAAACCATTTTGATACCACTTATGAGCTTGAAGCGCTGCTGGAACAGCGAGTGAAGCGTCAACTGCTGAGTGAAGTACAATCCATTTGTCCGCCGGGCGTGACCATCATGAACGTTCGTCAGGCGCAACCGCTGGGCCTTGGCCACTCGGTACTTTGTGCGCGTCCTATGATCGGCGATAATCCTTTTGTTGTTGTGCTGCCCGATGTCATTATGGATGAGTCTACCGCTGACCACCTGCGCTATAATCTCGCCGCAATGGTTGCGCGCTTTGAAGATACCGGCCACAGCCAGGTGCTGGCGAAGCATATGCCGGGCGCCGACCTGTCAGAATATTCAGTGATTTCGACGCAAGAACCGCTGGAAAATGAAGGCAGCGTCAGCACCATTACCGGTTTTGTTGAAAAGCCTGAGCATCCGGAAACGCTGCATTCTGACCTGGCCGCAGTGGGCCGTTACGTTCTGTCTGCGGATATCTGGGCTGAGCTTGAGAAAACCGAGCCGGGTGCTTGGGGCCGTATTCAGTTAACGGACGCCATCGCCAGCCTGAGCCAGAAACAGCCGGTTGATGCCTGCCTGATGACAGGCGACAGCTTCGACTGCGGTCGTAAAATGGGCTACATGCAGGCGTTTGTCAGCTATGGCCTGCGCAGCAAGCAGCAGGGCGCGGCCTTCCGCGAAACCATTAAACAATTGTTGGCAAAATAATTCCTCACAATGACACGCCGTGCCTTTGCGCGGCATTAAAGGAGTGCACATGGCTATTTTGGTAACGGGCGGAGCGGGATACATCGGCTCTCATACGGTGCTGGCGCTGTTGCAGCGCGGTGACGACGTTGTGGTAATGGACAACCTCAGTAATGCTTCGCGGGAATCGATCAATCGCGTAGAAAAACTGGCCGGAAAGAAAGCCACTTTTGTTGAGGGTGATATTCTGGATCGCGCCTGCCTGCGCGACATTTTTGCCAGCAATAGCATTAGTGCCGTTATCCATTTCGCCGGACTGAAAGCCGTAGGCGAATCGACCCGCAAACCGCTGGAATATTATGAAAATAACGTTTCGGGTACGGTAGTGCTGCTGGAAGAGATGCGTAACGCCAACATTTATAACTTCATCTTCAGTTCTTCCGCCACGGTTTATGGCGCTAACGCGCCGGTGCCTTACGTTGAGACGACCCCTATTGGCGGCACGACCAGCCCTTACGGCACCTCAAAACTGATGGTTGAACAGATCATGCAGGATTACGCCAAAGCGGACAGCCAGTTTAAGGCGATCGCGCTGCGCTACTTCAATCCGGTAGGTGCTCATGAGTCTGGCGAAATCGGTGAAGATCCTAACGGTATTCCTAACAACCTGCTGCCCTACATTGCCCAGGTAGCGATCGGCCGTCTTGATAAGCTCGGCATTTTCGGTGCTGACTATCCCACGGAAGATGGTACCGGCGTGCGTGACTACATTCACGTGGTCGATCTGGCGGAAGGCCATTTAAAAGCGCTGGATCACCTGGAACAGTTGCAGGGCTATAAAGCTTATAACCTGGGTGCTGGCAAAGGTTACTCGGTGATGGAGATGGTGAAGGCGTTCGAAAAAGCCTCCGGCAAGCCGGTTCCTTTTGACATTAAACCGCGCCGCGATGGCGACTTAGCCGCCTTCTGGGCTGACGCTACGCTGGCTGATAAAGAGTTGAACTGGCGTGTAACGCGCGGTATCGATGAGATGATGCGCGATACCTGGAACTGGCAGTCAAAAAATCCTAACGGCTACCGTTAAGGGTAAGTTGCTCTTATGATTTATTGTCGGCTGTTACGCTTTTACGATTCAGTTAAAAGCGTGGCGCAGAGCAAAACGTATTAATGAATATCGATGGCTTCTGGAAACAGAGGCCATTTCTGTTTCAGGTGTGAGTTAAACCGTTGCTAAACGGCATGAGTATTAGTAGAGAAGGTTAATGGATAAAATAGCATCACAAAGCGTGTCACAGCGGTAATAGCCTGAGCCTTATCAGGGGATGTGCGGCAAGCTGATATTTTGAGCGCTTTGTTTGCAAAGCAAACAATCAATGCATTCTTTAGTTGAAAGCCAATAACTCAACAGGTAAACAGGACATTTTGTGCTTGTCTGTACGCGACGATAGTACGAGAATCGTAAACTATTAGCGCAGGGTTACAGTGCATTCTGATGGCGTTGCGAGAAAAAATTACCCTATTGCTCACACAGGCTATGCTTGTTTGAGCCCTGAGCCGCGAAGC
The DNA here is from genome assembly GCF_050113815.1 of Pantoea sp. FN0307. Taxonomy (NCBI): domain Bacteria; kingdom Pseudomonadati; phylum Pseudomonadota; class Gammaproteobacteria; order Enterobacterales; family Erwiniaceae; genus Pantoea; species Pantoea sp. FN0307. The sequence continues at coordinate 612,067 of NZ_JBNJSO010000001.1, forward strand.
GTCTGGTTGCTTAAAGCCAGGGGCGGTAGCGTGGGCATTTTCAGGTCACTGTGGTCAATTTCAATACTGGTGCAAACATGCAAGAAATCGTGCTCGTTTTTCTGGGAGCGCTGGCGCTACTTTTTATCTCTCGCAAGATTGCCAAAAAAGTAGGGTTAGTAGATAAACCTAACGCGCGGAAACATCATAACGGCCATATTCCGCTGGTCGGCGGGGTATCAGTTTATCTTTCCCTATGGATTATTTACGTTATGCAGCCTGACTGGCTGCCTGACTTCAGCATTTATATGGTTTGCGCCACGCTGCTTATTGTTGTCGGCGTGCTGGATGACAAACTTGACCTTCCCGTAATGCCGCGCATGGCATTACAGGCGCTGGTAGCCAGCATCATGATGTACAACGGTCTCTACCTCTATTCTTTAGGGAACATCCTGTTTGGCTACGAGCTGGTTTTAGGCATCATCGGCTATGCGGTCACGCTGCTGGCGGTAGTGGGTGCAATTAATGCTTTTAATATGGTTGACGGCATTGATGGCCTGCTCGGGGCACTTTCCTCGGTAACCTTTGGCGCGCTGGCTGTGGTGTTCTGGATGGGCGAGCGGGATAATATGGCGCTGTGGTGCCTGTGTCTGATGGTCGCCTGTTTGCCTTATATTCTGCTGAACCTCGGCATCCCGTGGGGCGGCAAGTTTAAAGTCTTTATGGGTGATGCCGGCAGTACGCTGATTGGCTTTACCGTGATCTGGTTACTGATCATTGCCACCCAGGGTGAAGATGCGGTGATGCGCCCGGTCACTGCGCTGTGGCTGATCGCCGTTCCCCTGATGGATATGCTGCGCGTGATGATCGCGCGTATCAGAAGAGGGGACAGCCCGTTCAAGCCGGACCGGGAGCATTTGCACCATGTGTTACTGCGGGTGGGGTTTAGCGGGCGGCAGGCGTTAATGATAATGAGCGTTATGGCGCTGCTGCTAAGTGCTATTGGTATTTCTTTGGATGCGATGCTCATTCCAGTGTTCTGGAGCCTGATATTATTTTTAATAACCTTTAGCGCATTTGGCATCACCTTACGCACTATGGACAGATCGAAATTAACAATCGTGCGTTATTCAACTTTAAAATAAACAGATATTAACGGGTAAAGCATAGTGAAAATTTTAATTACCGGTGGGGCAGGCTTTATTGGTTCTACTGTGGTTCGTCACATTATTAAAAATACGCAAGACGAAGCAATCAATATTGATAAATTAACATACGCGGGCAACCTTTCCTCTTTAGACGAAGTTGCAGATAGCCCGCGTTACTGTTTCGTTCAGGCAGATATTTGTGACCGGGCTGCTATGGATCGTGTGTTTACCGAACACCAGCCAGATGCAGTCATGCACCTTGCAGCGGAAAGCCATGTCGATCGCTCTATTACCGGACCGGCTGAGTTTATTCAAACCAACATTGTCGGCACTTATACTTTACTCGAAGCGGCTCGCCAATACTGGTCGACGCTGGAAGCGGAGCGTAAAGCTGCATTCCGCTTTCACCACATTTCAACAGATGAAGTATACGGCGATTTGCCGCATCCAGATGAGGTCAAGGAGCAGCAAGCAATGCTTCCACTCTTTACCGAAATTACCGCCTATGCCCCGAGCAGTCCTTATTCAGCCTCAAAAGCCTCCAGCGATCATCTGGTACGCGCGTGGCAGCGGACTTACGGCTTGCCTGCGATCGTAACGAACTGCTCAAACAACTACGGGCCATATCATTTCCCGGAAAAACTGATCCCGCTGATCATTCTGAATGCCCTTGAAGGTAAGCCGTTGCCGGTTTATGGCAAAGGCGATCAAATTCGCGACTGGTTATATGTCGAAGATCACGCGCGTGCGCTTTACACGGTGGTGACTCGTGGGGAAATTGGTGAAACCTACAATATCGGTGGACACAACGAGAAGAAAAATATTGAAGTTGTTGAAACGATTTGCGACCTGCTGGACGAGTTGCGCCCTAAAGCGCAGGGACGCTATCGTGAACAAATTACCTTCGTTGCCGATCGTCCCGGACACGACCGCCGTTATGCCATTGACGCCAGCAAAATTCAGCGTGAGCTGGGTTGGAAGCCTCAGGAAACCTTTGAAAGCGGCATTCGTAAAACGGTCCAGTGGTATTTGAACAATGAAACGTGGATTACCAATGTCAAAAGCGGCGCTTATCAGAGCTGGATGGAAAATAATTACAAGGATAGAAAATAATGAAGCTCGTGCTGTTTGGTAAAAATGGTCAGGTAGGATGGGAATTACAGCGCGCTTTAGCGCCGTTGGGTGAACTTATTGCTCTGGATTCACGCTCAACCGACTACTGTGGCGATTTACTGAATCCCGAGGGCATTCGGCAAACCATCTTATCGATCCAGCCTGATATTATTGTTAATGCTGCGGCCTATACTGCTGTTGATAAAGCAGAGAGCGACGCCGAAACAGCGCATGTAGTTAACAGCGTTACGCCAGGCGTTATGGCTGAAGCCGCTGCTGCATGTGGTGCCTGGCTGGTTCATTACTCAACAGATTATGTTTTTCCGGGAGGGGGTAATACGCCTTGGCAGGAAACGGATAATGCAGCTCCACTTAATGTGTACGGGCAGACTAAGCTTGAAGGTGAACATCGCATTGCCAGGGTCTGTAATAAATACCTTATCTTCCGTACCAGTTGGGTTTACGCCTCGCGCGGCAATAACTTTGCCAAGACGATGATCCGATTGGGCAAACAGAAAGAGATATTGGCTGTCATTAACGATCAGTACGGTGCCCCGACCAGTGCTGAACTGTTAGCCGATTGCACCGCTTATGCGCTTATGCAGGCACGACAAAAACCAGACGTTGCGGGGATTTATCACCTGGCTGCTGCTGGCGAAACAACCTGGCATGAGTATGCGCAATATGTATTGAATAGTGTTGAAAAGCACACCGAGCTTGCCGTAAGGACAGTTAACGCTGTTCCAACTACAGCGTATCCCACGCCGGCGCGGCGGCCCAATAACTCTCGCATGAACTGCGACAAGTTTCAGCGGACTTTTGAGCTAACTTTGCCGCACTGGACGCAGGGTGTTGGCCGTATGCTTGATGAATTATTTAGCTTTACGCTGTGATGGGGCAGAGCCTCTGAAACGTCATTAAAACAAATTTGAGACAGTAATATGAAACGTAAAGGAATTATTCTGGCTGGCGGCTCTGGGACGCGCCTTTATCCTGTAACCATGGCTGTAAGCAAGCAACTGCTGCCCATCTACGATAAACCAATGATCTATTACCCTATCAGTACGTTAATGCTGGCAGGGATCAAAGACATTTTGATTATCAGTACACCGCAGGATACGCCACGTTTTGAACAATTGCTGGGTGATGGTAGTCAGTGGGGACTTAATCTGCAGTATAAAGTCCAGCCAAGTCCGGACGGTCTGGCCCAGGCCTTCATTATTGGCGAAGAGTTTATTGGCAGGGATAATGTCGCATTAGTACTAGGTGATAATATTTTTTATGGCCACGATTTGCCGAAAGAACTGGAAGCAGCAGTAAGTCAGGAAAGCGGAGCAACGGTGTTCGCCTATCATGTCAACGATCCTGAGCGTTATGGCGTAGTCGAGTTTGATACCAGCGGTAAAGCTATCTCACTGGAAGAGAAGCCAGTTCAGCCAAAAAGTAATTATGCTGTCACTGGGCTTTACTTCTATGACAATCGCGTCGTTGAAATGGCAAAACAGTTGAAGCCATCCCCACGTGGCGAGCTGGAAATTACAGATATCAATAATCTTTATATGGCTCAGGGAAAACTGTCTGTAGCTATGATGGGGCGCGGTTATGCCTGGCTTGATACGGGAACTCACCAGAGCCTGATAGAAGCAAGTAATTTTATTCAGACTATTGAAGAGCGTCAGGGCTTGAAAGTTTCATGCCCGGAAGAGATTGCATTTAGAAAAGGGTTTATTGATGCAGATCAGGTCCGCAAGCTTGCTCAGCCGTTGGCAAAAAATCAATATGGCAAGTATCTGATTAAAATGATCAAAGGTTATTAATCGATGAAAGTAATAAAAACTGATATTCCTGACGTGCTTATATTTGAACCTAAAGTATTTGGCGATGAGCGCGGTTTTTTTATGGAAAGCTTTAATCAGAGAGTTTTTGAAGAGTCAATTGGTCGCAAAGTTAATTTTGTTCAGGATAATCACTCTAAATCCATTAAAGGTGTACTACGGGGGCTACATTTTCAAGCCGCACCCTATGCGCAGGGTAAATTAGTGCGCTGCGTTGTTGGTGAAGTATTTGATGTAGCCGTAGATGTGAGAAAAGGATCAGAAACTTTTGGTCAATGGGTTGGTGTTTTGCTATCTGCCGATAATAAACGGCAGCTCTGGATACCTGAAGGATTTGCCCACGGTTTTTTGACACTTTCTGAAACGGCTGAATTTTTTTATAAAACTACTAATTATTACCATCCTGATAGCGATAAAGGAATAATTTGGAGTGATAAAACTATTAACATAAGTTGGCCTGAAGGTTATAACTATATTCTGTCGGAAAAAGATAAAGTTCAACCTCAATTGCATAGTTGTAACTTTGATTAAATCGGGGGGAGTATGGGTGTGCTAGTTCTAACCGTGACCTACAATGATCGTTTCAATTATCTTTCTAAAAGCTTACAGGAACTAGCAAAGCAGCAGGCAACAGGAGTAGTCATTGTTTATAATGGTTGTCCTGAATCGGTAATAGAGAAAACCCAGGCGTTAGAAAGTGTTTATGGTATAAAAATATACCCAGTCATTTTGGAAAAGAATGAGGGATCGGCTGGTGGGTTCTATAGAGGCCTGGATTATATAATCAAGAACCGACTAATCGAGGATAAACTACTCATGCTCGACGATGACAATTTAATACCTGATGGTTTATTGGCAAAGCTGACAGAGAAGACGTTAAGTGATAAAGAGATTGGTCTGGTGTTAAGAGAAGATCGAAAAGATCTTTTCTTTGCGCGTGAAACTGGCAACCCATGCATTAACATATCTACCAAAAACGCTTTTCTTGGACGCGATTTTTTCAAAAAAAATTATCAAGACTTCGAGAAAACTTCAGGTGATATTATCTGTGCCCCCTACAGCGGACTGGTAATTAGCAAAAATACATTAAATCCTGGCTGGCTACCTGATAAAAATTATTATTTATACGTTGATGACTATGACTTTACGTATCGCTTGGTGATGGAAAATGGATGCAAGATTAACTTTATTGATGGAGATAAAATAGTTGATCTTGAAAAAAGTTTTCACCTAAATCACAAAAAAAGAATATTAAATAATCGCTACCTTAATGCAAGTAGGATACAGGTCTATTATTCTGTAAGGAATCAAATTTTATTTGCAAAAAAGAGAATTAACAGGAAGCATATTTTTTACGTTAATGCTTTATTAACAATATTTTATATGAACGTTTCTTTTTTATTGGCAGCTAAGTTTAATCTTTGTGCTGCATTTAATAAAGCTGTAATACATGGGTTTAACAATATCAAAGGAAATTCATTTAATTAAGTTGGTAAGTTTAAACCTAACTAGTAAAATATTAATCATGGTGTAAAATGAATATCTTTAGTGAAAATATAAAAATTGCAATCATTGGTTTAGGTTATGTAGGCCTGCCGTTAGCTGTTGAGTTTGGTAAAAAATTTACTACTGTCGGTTTCGATATAAATAAAAATCGTATCGAGGAACTTAAAAAAAATAATGATACTACATTAGAATGCTCTGCGGAAGAAATCGCTTCAGCAGAAAAGCTCACTTTTTCTGATAGTATTGATGATATTAAAGCGTCAACAGTCTATATTGTAACCGTTCCTACTCCCGTTGATAAGCATTTCAAACCCGATCTCACGCCTTTGATAAGCGCTAGTAGAATGCTTAGCAAAGTATTGAAGAAAGGTGATCTAGTAATCTATGAGTCAACGGTTTATCCTGGCGCTACTGAAGATGATTGTGTCCCAGTGCTTGAAGAATTATCTGGATTAAAATATAACCGTGATTTCTATGCGGGTTATAGTCCGGAAAGAATCAACCCAGGAGATAAAGAGAACAGACTAACCACTATTAAAAAAATCACTTCAGGTTCAACGCCTGAAATTGCGAGTTTTGTCGATGATCTCTATAGTGAAATTATTATTGCTGGTACTCATAAGGCGCCAACAATCAAAGTTGCTGAAGCAGCGAAAGTAATAGAGAACACCCAGCGGGATGTAAATATTGCGCTGATGAATGAATTTGCAATGATGTTTAATAAAATGGGAATCAATACATTCGATGTATTGAAAGCTGCTTCTACCAAATGGAACTTTATTAAACTTCAACCAGGATTAGTAGGAGGACACTGCATAGGCGTTGATCCTTACTATTTGTTGCAAAAGGCAAATGAATTTAACTATACGCCAGACATGATCCGCTCAGCAAGAGAAATAAATAACCGCATGGCAGGATTTATTAGCAGACATATAATTGATTCAATGGTGATGAGATCATGTATTGTGCCTGGATCAAGACTGCTCATTTTGGGGGCAACGTTTAAAGAAAACTGCCCCGATATCAGAAACACTAAGGTCATAGATCTTTGCATGGCTTTGAGTAAATACAACATTAATATTGATATTTTCGATCCCCATGCAGATTCTGAACATTTCTTCAAAGAGTATGGGGTAAAAATTTATAACAAACAACCAGATGAAAAGTATGATGTTATTGCGTTAGTTGTTCCTCATGAATGCTTCCTAAATAAGGACTGGACTATCTCATTAAAAGAAAACGGCTTTATCTATGATATGAAGTCGCGTTTGGCGAACGAAAATTTCGGTTCAGTCGTTACTCTTTAGATAAAAGGGCGGTTTTCGCCCTTATCTGTAAGGTTAGAAAAATGTTTGACGTGCTTTATATACCTTATCGAGATGTATATTTCTGGAACGATTTTGGCTCTGCCGTAAGAGATTTGCAATTTCTGGAAATATTAAATGAGATAGGTGAAATTGATAAAATTACTATACTAAATCGGCCAGTAAGTCTTTATGAAAGGTTGTATAATAAAAACAAACCCGCCAATAGATATCCTGGAAATGATGTTTTAGATTACACTAAGTATGATATTTTTGGTCCCTTGAAAAAAAGAAAATGGACTGAGTACTGCTATCAAAAATATGTTATTAAATTTATTGAAGATTTTATCAAGGATCCCTCTAGACAAGAAAAAAAATTACTAATAATTGATTTTACTCCGATTGCTAAAATCCCAGTGGTGACTAATAGTCGCTTATTTTACTGGTATGATATGATTGATAATTTTGCTAAGCATAACTGTTATTCTCTGGATGAAATAGCGTTAGTGAAAGAGAAATACCAGCATGTAGCTAATAACTATGATTTTATCACAGCTGTAAGCGATGCTGCTGCCAAAGAGATAAAAAGTGCTAAAGGCGTCGAAAATTACGTAATCACTAATGGCGTATTTAATACTCGATTTAAGCCTGACAATTTTGCTAAGGATGAAAATCAAGACTCACGGACTTATGACTTAGGATTTACTGGCTTTGTTACAGATAAGTTCGATGTCAACTTTGTTAGCAAACTAGCCCAAAGTTATAGCATCGTTATATATGGGGAAGTCTATAATGAGCTAACGGCTAAAAAACTAACTCAGGCTGGTATTACATTAAAGGGCAAATTCAGATATGTTGATCTTCCAAACATATTAAAAACATTTAAAGTTGGACTACTTCCCTATTTAGCTGAAAAAAGTCATGATGGCTCACCATTAAAAATGTATGAGTATCTCAAATTTAATAAGCCATGTTTGACTTCCATTGACTATGAATATGCAAGCAATTATGTTTATAATTATAACGATAAAATATTTACTAATAAAATAGTCGATGATTTCATTTATTGTTCAGGAGATGAAAGGATAAGTAGTCTTTTGCCAGAGCACGCATATTTAGGGATGAAAATTAAGAGTTTTTTCCATACCATGATAATGGTGAAGGACTGATTTTAATAATGCATCTGTTAAATAACTTTTATTTTTCAATTTATGGTGTCAGTTTATTTCTTGTTCTTGTATTAGCTTTATGTGCTCAAGAAGTAAAGTCTAATGCATTATCCTATTATAGTTTGTTAGTGACTTGGTTTGTCACATCTGTACTGTTCGGCCTGCGTGATGTTACTACAGGAACAGATACTGCTACTTATGTAAACTGGTTTTCATTTTTAAAAGACTACGGTGATACTAGAAACTTTGAGTGGATATTTAGCAAATTAGGATATATTATAGTTAATTACTTTTCTCAGCCTGCATTGTTTCTTTATATAATATTTCTCCTTACTGCAATTTTTCTTTTTTTATCCTTTAGAAAATGTTTCGGTATAAAGCTATCGGCCTTGGCTTGCGTGCTTTTTATTGTTTTTATGCCAGGGTTAGATCTGTTTGTCAACGGTATCAGGAATGGATTAGCACTTGCAATTGCATCTTATGGATGTGTTTTGTATTTGAAAGAAAAAAGAAAAGCATACTCACTCTTTTTGATTGCAGTTTCGACTGGAGTGCATAGCTCATCAATCATCTTTCTTGTTATCTATCTTATGCCGTTTATCAACCGGCTGGCAAAACCATATCTTTTATTACTTATTTATATGGTAGTGTTCCTGTTGGAGCAGGTAGGCTTATTTAATGCTTTGTTTAATGTTTTGGCGCATTACTCAGGTAGCCATATAATCAATAGAATACTTGCTTTTAAGTATCAGCAATCAGATATGTTTAGCGGCTTTATCAAATACTACTTTTTTATATTGTCACTAATACCTGCCTACTGCTTTTATCGAGATAAAAATAAAGTTATACCAGAAATGGCTATCAGCCTCTACTATGTGGTGATGACTCCATACGCCTTTATATTTTCTGCACCTTCATCCTATCGTTTTAGCTATATTGGGTACTTCTTTTTTATTGTTATTATTTGCTATTATTTAAGTTCTAAGGTGCAAAATAAACGCATGCTTTGGTATGCTTTTTTTATTGGGATGTTATTTATTACCTATTCTACCAATACGGTATCTAAATTTGAATTTAATTTAATTTCATAAAGTGTAGAGATGAAAATACTAAAAAATAGTTTAATTAACCTTTTAGGTGTTATTATACCAGCTTTGATTATAATGCCGGTTTTTGGTTATTTTTCACGGCATTTGACAACGGAAGAATTTGGTATCTTCAGCATCTCTTTTAGTATTTTGGGTTACTCAAGCCTTTTCGATGCTGGCTTATCACGTTCTGTTGTTAGGCTACTTACCATAAAAGATAAGCTGAATCTTACTGACGGTGAAATTTTAGGAACGGCTGTAACAGTTGTGACACTGATCGGGATTATCTTGCTCTGCACTATATATATGAATGCCGGAAGCTTGGTTTTTATTTTAAATATTAGTAAAGATCTAAAGGAAGTTTCAGTTAACGCTTTCAAAATACTTGCACTTGCCATTCCTTTTATGCTCATCAACTTAGTTATCGTCGCCCGTTTAGAATCTAGCGAAAGGTTTAATCTTTTTAATACTATAAAAATTCTCAGCGCAATAATATCTGTGTTACCAATAATTATTTTTCCATGGTTTATGGATAGTTTTATTGGTGCAATTACAGGTATTGTGGTTGGAAGAGTACTCTCTTTAATTGTTTCAATCATCTGTATCGGCGAGCTAAATCTTTTTTTTAAATTCCGTTTTACCCACTTAGCGCTAAAGAAATTGTTTGAGTTTGGTGGTTGGATATCTATAAGTAATATTATCAGTCCAATCATGGTTTATTTTGACCGGTTTATCCTTTCCGCATTGTTGGGGGCAGAAAAAGTTGCGTATTATACTTTGCCTTCGGAGTTAGTAACACGTATTAATCTATTTCCATCTGCGCTGACCAGGGCCGCTTTCCCTCATCTAAGCCGCATTAATGATAGTCATTCAGAAAATTATCAGGAGGCGCTTAGTAGAGTTAAACGTTACCTTTATCTGTTCACTTTTACCGTTGTCCCATTGATGATGCTCTGTAGTCACCTCATTATTTATTACTGGCTGGGAGAAAAGTTTGTTGCTATCTCGGCAAATATTTTAATTATTATGTTATCAGGTTATTTATTTAATTCTCTCTCGCAGTTGCCGGTCCTTTATTTACAGTCGATAGGCATTACCAGAGCTATTGCAATATTACATATGTGCGAGGTTATCCCTTATTTAATCTTATTGTATTTCATGATTAACCGATGGGGGCTTTATGGAGCAGCCTCAGCTTGGTCAATTAGGGTAATTATAGATAATTTAATGCTAAACCTGATTGCAAAATACTATAAGAATATTAACCGCATTAAATATAAGTTAACTCAGTGAGATTTTATGAAACATGTTGCAGTTGTTGGGACCGTTGGACTGCCTGCTTGTTATGGTGGTTTTGAGTCATTAATTGAAAACCTAACTAATTATAATGATGCAGAAAGTGGAATAAAATATACTGTTTACTGCTCAAGTAAAAGCTATCACCAAAAGAAAGCTTACCATAATGGTGCTGATTTAGTCTATATGCCTTTTAAAGCTAATGGCATCTCAAGTATATTTTATGATGTTTTTTCGCTACTTCATTGTATTAAAATAAAAGCTGATACAATACTTATTTTGGGTGTTTCTGGTTGTATTGCTTTACCGATAATAAGAAAAATAACTTCTGCAAAAATCGTTACTAATATTGATGGTCTAGAGTGGCGGCGTGATAAATGGAATTACGTGGCCAAAAGATTTTTAAATTTTTCGGAAAAGATGGCAGTTAAATATTCAGATATTATTATCTCAGATAATCAGGCGATAGCTGATTATGTTAAGAGTGAATATAATGTTAATAGTGAGACAATTGCTTATGGTGGCGATCACGCGGTGAGCGTGATAAGTAATGAGCAAGAATCTTTATTGATGAAAAAAGAAAATTATGCGTTAGCACTATGTCGAATCGAGCCCGAGAATAATGTCGAAACCATATTGAAAGCTTTCAGTCAGACTGCTATGCCATTAAAATTTATCGGTAATTGGTCCTCCAGCCATTATGGCATGTACCTGAAGAAGGTTTATTCTGCCTTTAAAAATATCGAAATTATCGAGCCAATTTATGATTTAAGTATATTAAAAAGTATTCGGCAAGGCTGCTCAGTGTATATACATGGCCACTCTGCTGGTGGTACCAACCCCTCACTTGTCGAGATGATGCATTTTGGTAAGCCTATTTTTTGCTATGATTGTTCTTATAATCGGGCAACAACTGAAGATAAGGCGGTTTATTTTCATGACGCTGAAGTTCTACTAAATTTAATTAATGATTTTGATTTTAATAATACAAGCGGTCTGCTTATGAGAGAGATAGCACAGCGACGTTATGTCTGGCGAATTATTAATGAGCAATACCGTGCTTTATTCTAGATGTAACATAGATATAGCAATGGTAAACGAACAAATTTTTTCAACTGCCTGACTTTTCTACTAACAGAGCGACTTACTTCTTACACTGATAGCTTCAAACCTCTATTGCATATATTGTAATATCAAGTGCATTCATAACGTTTTTTGTCTCATAGTAAGTATCCACCAGACAGGAGTAAATAATGTCCAAGCAACAGATCGGCGTTGTAGGTATGGCGGTGATGGGCCGTAACCTGGCACTCAACATTGAGAGCCGCGGCTACACTGTATCCATCTTTAACCGTTCTCGTGAAAAAACAGATGAAGTTATTGCCGAAAACCCGGGCAAAAAACTCGCGCCTTACTACAGCATTGAAGATTTCGTTGACTCGCTGGAAAAACCACGCCGTATCCTGCTGATGGTGCAGGCGGGCGAAGCGACCGACAAAACGATTGCTTCACTGACCCCGCATCTGGATAAAGGCGATATCCTGATCGATGGCGGTAACACCTTCTATAAAGACACCATTCGTCGTAACAAAGAACTTTCTGAGCAAGGCTTTAACTTTATCGGTACCGGCGTGTCCGGTGGCGAAGAGGGCGCGCTGAAAGGGCCTTCCATTATGCCTGGCGGTCAGAAAGAAGCTTACGAACTGGTTGCGCCGATTCTGAATAAAATCGCTGCACGTGCCGAAGGCGAGCCTTGCGTAACCTATATCGGTCCGGACGGTGCAGGTCACTATGTGAAAATGGTGCATAACGGTATCGAATATGGCGATATGCAGCTTATTGCCGAAGCTTACTCCCTGCTGAAAAATGCGCTGGGCCTGAGCAACGAAGACCTGGCGAAAACCTTCAGCGAATGGAACGAAGGCGAGCTGAGCAGCTACCTGATCGACATCACCAAAGATATCTTCACCAAAAAAGATGAAGAGGGTAACTACCTGGTTGATGTGATCCTGGATGAAGCCGCGAACAAAGGCACCGGTAAATGGACCAGCCAGAGCTCGCTGGATCTGGGCGAGCCGCTCTCTCTGATCACCGAGTCTGTATTCGCACGTTACCTCTCCTCGCTGAAAACCCAACGCGTTGCTGCCTCTAAAGTTCTGAGCGGCCCGACTGCCCAGGCGTTCAGCGGCGATAAAGCTGAGTTCGTTGAGAAGGTGCGTCGTGCGCTTTATCTGGGCAAAATCGTCTCTTATGCGCAAGGCTTCTCTCAGCTGAAAGCCGCGTCTGATGAAAACAACTGGGATCTGAACTACGGCGAAATCGCGAAAATCTTCCGTGCTGGCTGCATCATCCGTGCGCAGTTCCTGCAGAAGATTACCGATGCCTATAAAGATACTCCGGACATCGCGAACCTGCTGCTGGCGCCTTACTTCAAAAATATCGCTGATGAATATCAGCAGGCACTGCGCGACGTAGTCGCTTACGCGGTGCAGAACGGTATCCCAACGCCAACCTTCTCAGCCGCTATTGCCTACTATGACAGCTATCGCTCTGCAGTATTGCCGGCGAACCTGATCCAGGCGCAGCGTGACTACTTTGGTGCACATACCTACAAACGTATCGATAAAGACGGCGTGTTCCATACTGAATGGCTGGACTAATTCCGTTTTGCCTAAAAAACCTCCCATTGGGAGGTTTTTTATTGATTTCAGATAACTCTTTACCGTTCCTTTTGCTATTGTTTTCTTCCTGGCGTTTATCATTCCGCTTTTCATTTAATAAGTTGGGCATACCAGAAACATGAACCAAGAAAATAAGACAACTACGGATCAGTCTTTACTTCGTCAGACCTTTTACAACAACGATGATGAGCTTGACCTGCTGGATGTTGTTGCTCAGCTATGGAATGGTAAAAAGATCATTATCGCCACCGTGATTCTGTTTCTGTTACTGGCGATCGCGTATCTCTTTTTTGCAAAAGAAGAATGGACCTCAGAAGCAATTGTTACCCAGCCAAGCCCGGGCCAGGTGGCAAACTATAATGCTGCGCTTAACGTGCTCTATTCCCAATATCCTCAGGATAAGCCCGGTGTAGCAGAACTGCAGCGTCAGCTGTTTAACCGCTTTAACGCCTCTATCACTGCGCTTTCCGGCGCGTTACAGAACCTGGACGAACCGCTGGATTTAAAAGTCGGCCCGGTTAACGCAGGCCAGAGTGACCCGTTAAGCGTGAAGTTTACCGCGCAGACTGCGGAAGAGGCTCAGGCGCAGGTAACGCATTTTATAAAGCTGGTGAATAACGAAGTGGTGGATGATTACGGCAACGATATCAAGCGTAATATGGCCGTTAAAACCCGTGAGTTAACTGACTCGCTGACTTCGCAGCTGAAGGTGGCGGAAGATAAAAAACAGCAGCGTATCGAAGCATTAAAACAGGCGATGAAAGTAGCCGAAGGTGCCGGTATTACCTCATCGCAGCTGACCCAGGCGGAGTTCTTATCGGATGATACGCTCTATCTGCTGGGCTCGAAGGCACTTACCTCATCGATTGCCAACGAAGCGACTAAGCCGTTGCCGCTGGATGATAGTTATTATGCTACCCAGCGTGCGTTGCGTTTAATCAAGGACCTGAAAATTCAGGTCGATAATCTGCAGTCGTTCCGTTATATCATGGAACCGAATATGCCTGTCCGTCGCGACAGCCCGAAAAAGGGCCTGACACTGGTGCTGGCGGTGCTGTTAGGCGGGATAGTTGGTTCTGGGATAGTATTGGGGCGCAATATGGCGTCAACTTACCGACAGCGTAAATAGTCTTTCTGATAAAAAAACCGGCCTGCAGGCCGGTTTTTTGTTTTACGCCTTATGACGTGCGCGCAGGTTATTAATAATCGCGCTCAGGTCGAGGTTCTGATCCTGTAACAGCACCAGCAGGTGATAGAGCAGGTCAGAGGCTTCGTTGGTTAGCTCATGACGATCGTTAACCGTAGCGGCCAGCGCGGTCTCGACGCCTTCTTCTCCCACTTTTTGTGCGATGCGCTTGGTGCCGCTGGCGTATAGCTTAGCGGTGTAAGAGCTGTCGGGATCGGCCTGCTTGCGTTCCGCCAGCAGCTGTTCCAGCTGATAGAGAAATGTCCAGTCCGGGGCGGCAGGGGAGAAGCAGCTGGTGGTGCCAAGGTGGCAGGTGGGGCCAATGGGATTCGCCAGCACCAGCAGCGTATCGTTATCGCAGTCGGGCGTGATGCTGACCACATTCAGGAAATGACCAGAGGTCTCGCCTTTGGTCCACAGGCGCTGTTTGGTGCGCGACCAGAGGGTGACTTTCTGCTCGCGCAGGGTTTTATCCAGCGCTTCCGGGTTCATATAGCCGTGCATTAATACTTCGCCGGAAACCTGATGTTGGACTATCACCGGCATCATGCCGCCGGTTTTTTCCCAGTCCAGTTGGGAAAGCTGCTGTTCTGTTAACACGGGCGAATCTCCACACCTTGTTCAATCAGAAACCGTTTCAGGTCGCCGATATTGATAATCTGCTTATGAAATACCGAAGCGGCCAGCGCACCATCGACGTTAGCATCACGAAAGGCTTCCAGAAAATGCGCCATGGTGCCTGCGCCGCCAGAGGCGATAAGCGGCACTTTGCATACCTCACGCACTTTTTGTAGCTGAACCATATCATAGCCGTTACGCACGCCGTCCTGGTTCATCATGTTCAGGACGATTTCACCAGCGCCGCGCTTTTGTACTTCCTCTACCCACTCCAGCGTCTCCCACCCGGTCACCCGGGTGCGCTTTTCATCGCCGGTATATTGATTAACGTGATATTTGCCGCTCTGTTCGTCATACCAGGTATCGATGCCCACTACCATGCACTGCACGCCAAAGCGGTCCGCCAGCCGTGTAATCAGTTCAGGATCGGCCAGTGCCGGAGAGTTAATTGAGATCTTGTCGGCACCAAATGAGAGAATTTGTGCGGCGTCTTCGGCGCTTTTAATGCCACCGGCAACGCAGAACGGAATATCGATCACTTCCGCTACGCGCGCCACCCAGCTTTTATCCACCACGCGGCCATCGCTGGAAGCGGTGATATCGTAAAAAACCAGTTCATCAGCGCCTTCCTCAGCATAGCGCTGCGCCAGCGGCACAATGTCGCCGATGATTTCGTGATTGCGAAACTGCACGCCTTTAACCACCTGGCCATCGCGCACATCAAGACAGGGAATTATCCGTTTTGCCAGCATGTAATGGCCTCCGAAACCGTGAATTTATCTTCCAGCAAAGCACGTCCAACGATCACGCCCTGCGCGCCGCTGCCGCGCAGGGCAGTGATATCAGCCAGCGAGCCGATGCCGCCGGAAGACTGAAAAGCCACCTGCGGGAAACGTGCGGACACTTCCTGATAGAGCGAGACGTTCGAGCCGCTCAGCGTGCCGTCGCGTGAAATATCGGTGCATAACACATGTTGCAGCCCAAAAGGCAGAAACTGCTCAATAACCTGTTCCAGGGTGACGCCAGCCGCTTCCTGCCAGCCGCTGATCGCCACCTCTTTGCGGTTAGCGGCGTCAATACGCACATCCAGCGCCAGCACAATGGCCTGCGGGCCAAATTCGCTGAACCAGCGCTGCACGTCTTCCGGCTGTTTCACCGCCGTCGAACCCACCACGACGCGCGAGGCACCCGCCTCCAGCAGCGCAGCGACATCATCACGGCTGCGAATGCCGCCGCCGACCTGTACCGGTACCTCAACGCCCGCCAGCAACTGTTTTAACAGCGTAAGCTGGCGCGCCGCCGGATCCTTCGCGCCGGTTAAATCGACCAGGTGCAGCAGCTGCGCGCCCTGGTGCTGATAATCCTGCAAACGCGGCAACGGATCGCTTCCGTAATCGCGCTGCTGGCCGTAATCTCCCTGATGCAGACGCACCACTTTGCCATCAATCAAATCTAACGCCGGGATAATCATCCTTACATCTCCAGGAAGTTTTTCAGCAGCTGCGCGCCCGCTTTGCCGGAACGCTCAGGATGGAACTGGACGCCGTAGAAATTATCTTTCTGTACCGCAGCGGTAAAAGGCTGACCATAGTCACACTGGGCGATGGTATAATGGTTAACCGGCATCGCATAACTGTGGACGAAATAAAACCAGCTGTTATCTTCAATGCCACGGAACAGATGCTCGCCCGCTTTCGGCGTGACGCGGTTCCAGCCCATATGCGGTAGCGGCAGACCCTGGTCTTTCATCAGATCTACCGGCTGGTCAATAATCCCTAAGGTTTTTACACCGCCGTTTTCATCGCTGCCGCTGCCGAGCAGCTGCATTCCCAGACAGATACCTAAAGTAGGCTGCGTGCAGGCTTTAATCAGATCCACCAGATCACGTTCGTGTAGCTGATCCATAGCCGCCCGGGCCGTGCCGACGCCGGGCAGGAAAAGCTTGTCTGCCTGCAGAACAATATCCGCCTCGCGGCTAACCTGCGGCTGATAGCCCAGGCGTTGAATGGCTGCTTTTACCGACGAGAGGTTGGCGCAGCCGGTATCCAGGATCACCACGTTCATTACAGCACTCCTTTCGAACTCGGCAGGGTGTTGCCTTCTACACGAATCGCCTGGCGCAGCGTGCGGCCAAAAGCTTTAAACAGGCTTTCTACACGATGATGATCGTTTTTGCCTTTGGTTTTCAGATGCAGCGTGCTGGCCATAGAATAGGAGAGGGAGCGGAAAAAGTGCTCAACCATCTCAGTGCTGAGATCGCCGACGCGCTGATAGTTAAACTCCGCCTTGAACTCCAGATGCGGACGGCCGGAAATATCCAGCGCGCAGCGCGCCAGGCACTCATCCATCGGCAGCACGAAGCCAAAGCGCCCGATGCCGCGCTTGTCACCCAGCGCTTTCAGCAGCGCCTCGCCCAGCGCCAGGCCGGTATCCTCTACCGTGTGGTGATCGTCGATATACAGGTCGCCTTTTACCTCAACGTTCATACGCAGGCCGCCATGCGTAGCGATCTGATCCAGCATATGATCAAAGAAGCCAACGCCGGTGTTGATTTTGCTGCCGCCTTCGCGATCCAGCCAGACTTCGATTTCAATCTGCGTCTCTTTGGTATTGCGGTTCACCTTCGCGTAGCGATCGCGCTGCGTCAGCTTCTGACTGATGGCGTTCCAGTTCAGACCGTCCTGGCTGTAGCGTAATCCCTGAATACCCATGTTCTGCGCCAGTTCGATATCGGTGACGCGGTCGCCGATCACATAGCTGTGCGCCTTGTCCAGCGCGCCCTCTGCCAGCCAGGCTTCCACCATTTGGGTTTTTGGCTTACGGCAGTCGCAGTTATCCGCTGGCAGATGCGGACAGATCAGTACATCGGTAAAGCGCACGCCCTGCGAGTTAAAAACCTGCATCATCAGGTTGTGCGGACCGTCAAAGTCAGCCTGCGGGAAACTGGCAGTGCCAAGGCCATCCTGGTTGGTGATCATCACCAACTGGTAACCGGCTTTCTGCAACGCCAGCAGCGCCGGGATCACATCAGGTTCAAAGGCCAGCTTCTCCATGCGATCCACCTGAAAATCCTGCGGGGGTTCGCTGATAAGGGTGCCGTCGCGATCGATAAAAAGGGTTTTCTGACTCATGCTTGCTCCACAATGCCGGCGGCGCCGGGTAAGGCTTGCAGTGCGGCGATCAGGCGCTCGCACTCATTTCGGGTACCGATGGAAATGCGCAGGCATCCGGCGAGCCCCGGGTTTTTGTTCTGGTCCCGCAGAATAATGCCCTGATCCCACAGCGATTTAAATATCGTCGGAGAGTCAGTAAAGCGCACCAGAATATAGTTGGTTTCGCTGGGGAACACCTGTTCCACACAGGAAAGCCTGGTCAGAGCGGTCGCCAGCCAGGCGCGGTTAGTATTTAGCTCAACCACATGCTGGCGCATCAGCGTAATGCCGTCGTCGCTCAACGCCTGCGCGGCGATATCGGCTACCGGCGTTGAGAGCGGGTAGGGCGCAATCACCTTCAGTAGCAGCTCGATAACCGCCGCGTTGGCCAGCGTAAAGCCGCAGCGCAGTCCCGCCAGCGCAAAGGCTTTCGACAGGGTGCGCAATACCACAAGATGCGGGTACTCTGCAATCCAGCCTGCCAGCGTCGCCTGGGGGCAAAATTCGATGTAGGCCTCGTCTGCCACCACCAGCGCTTTGCCGCGCGTCATCTCCAGCAGCTGACGAATTGCCTCCGGGTCAATCAGGTTGCCGGTGGGATTATTCGGGCTGCACATATAGACCAGCTTTACGCCATCCAGCGCAGCGGCGATCGCAGGCAGGTTCAGCTGCCAGTTATCCAGCGCCGGCACGGTGCGGTACTCTACGCCGATAGTTTCGGCACTAACGCTGTACATGCCGTAAGTGGGCGGGCAGAACAGAATAGCGTCCTGGCCTGGCTCGCAGAAAGCCCGGATCAGCAGTTCAATGCCTTCATCCGCGCCACGGCTCACCAGCACCTGATCCGGCGTCACGCCGGCGTAGGCGGCGTAACGCCGGATCACCTGCTCTGGCTGACACTCCGGATAGCGATTCAGCGTGTTTTGCGACATTTCAAACGGGACCGGCAGCGGATATTCGTTGGCGTTCAGCCAGACGTCACCGTTGCCGCCGAGACGACGCGCCGACTGATAGGGCGTCAGCGCCCGCACGTTAGCGCGCGCTAATTCAGCAATATTCAGGCTCATGCTTGCTCCTTTAGCGCGGCGACCCGCAGCGTGACAGCATTTTTATGGGCGATAAGCTGCTCGGCGGCAGCCAGTGTCTCAATGGTTGGGGCCAGATTCAGGAAACCCTGCGGCGTCAGCTCCTGTACCGTCATGCGCTTTTGAAAATCAGCGAGACCGAGGCTGGAGCAGGTGGCGGTATAGCCGTAGGTGGGCAATACGTGGTTGGTGCCGGAAGCGTAATCACCTGCCGATTCCGGTGACCAGTCGCCGAGAAACACCGAACCGGCGCTGGTGATCTGATCCACCAGCTCGCGCGGCTGGCGCGTCTGGATAATCAAGTGCTCTGGCCCGTAGCGGTTGGAAATCTCCACGCACTGTTGCAGATCGCGGGCAACGATCAGTCGGCTGCTGGCTAATGCCTGACGCGCGGTGGCCGCGCGCGGCAGCTGTTCCAGCTGTGCTTCCACCGCTTCTGCTACCGCCTGTGCCAGGCGGCGCGACGGCGTCAGCAGGATCACCTGTGAATCGGGACCATGTTCCGCCTGCGACAGCAAATCAGAAGCAACAAAAGCGGGCGTGGCATCATCATCGGCAATCACCAGCACCTCAGAGGGGCCTGCAGGCATATCGATCGCAGCGCCATCCAGACGCTGACTGACCTGGCGCTTGGCTTCGGTCACCCAGGCATTGCCGGGGCCAAAAATTTTATCTACTTTCGGAACCGATTCGGTGCCGAAGGCGAGGGCGGCAATCGCCTGCGCGCCGCCGACCTGAAAAACTTCTTCTACGCCACACAGCTGCGCGGCATACAGGATCTCATCGGCAATCGGCGGCGGCGAGCAGAGCACCACGCGTGCGCAGCCAGCAATGCGTGCCGGCGTTGCCAGCATCAGTACCGTAGAGAACAGCGGCGCTGAACCGCCAGGAATATAGAGACCCACTGAGCGGATCGGGCGCGTTACCTGCTGACAGCGCACGCCCGGCTGGGTTTCAATATCTACCGCAGGCAGCTGCTGGGCGCGGTGAAAGGTTTCGATGTTCGCTACCGCCACCGCCATCGCCTGCTTTACGTTATCGTCAAGCCGTGCAGCCGCTTCGGCAATCTGAGCCGCGCTAACGCGCAGTTCATCAACCTGAGTTTTATCAAAGGCGGCGCTATATTCACGCAGCGCGGCATCGCCCGCTTCGCTGACGCGGGCAAGGATCGAGCGCACCGTTTGCGTAATGTTATCGGAAGCAGAAATCGCAGGGCGCATCAGCAGCGCCTGCTGCTGCGCCTCGTCGCACTGCTGCCAGTCTGTAAGCGTGTCAAAGCGGCTCATGGCATTACTCCATCATCTTCTCAATTGGCAACACCAGAATGGAACTGGCGCCCAGCGCCTTTAATTTTTCCATGGTTTCCCAGAACAGCGTCTCACTGCTGACCATGTGCATCGCCAGGCGGCTTTGGTCGCCTGCCAGCGGCAGCACCGTTGGACGTTCAGCACCTGGCAGCAGCGCAATCACCTCTTCCAGCCGGTCGCTTGGCGCATGCAGCATAATGTATTTTGATTCACGCGCTTTGATCACGCCCTGGATACGCGTCATCAGCTTATCCACCAGCTCCTGTTTCGCCGCTGACAGCTCGCCGTCGCGCTGGATCAGCACCGCTTTCGAGCGATAAATCACTTCCACTTCACGCAGGCCATTGGCCTCCAGCGTGGCGCCGGTAGAAACCAGATCGCAGATCGCATCGGCCAGACCCGCGCGCGGCGCGACTTCAACGGAGCCATTTAGCAGGCAGGATTTAAAAGCGACGCCTTGTTTATCAAGATACTGCTTCAGCAGATGAGGATAGGAGGTGGCAATACGCGTATTTTGCAGACACTGGACGCCGGTATACTCCTCATCTACCGGCATCGCCAGCGACAGACGGCAGCCGCCAAAATCAAGGCGACGCAGAGTAAAGTAGCGCGGGTCTTCACCTTGCGCACGGCGGGTCAGCAGTTCTTCTTCCAGCACATTTTCGCCAATGATGCCGAGATCCACTACGCCATCCATCACCAGGCCGGGGATATCATCATCACGCACGCGCAAAATATCGATTGGCATGTTTTCAGCGAAGGCGATCAGACGCTGTTGCTGCAGGTTAATTTTAATGCCGCAGCGCGCCAGAAGCTCGCGTGACTCATCGCTTAAACGGCCAGATTTTTGCATAGCTATGCGTAAACGGGTGTTATCTAACATCTCTCCAGTCCTCTTCTCATTTATCCTGTCTGTTGCAGTCCGCCAAAAAAAAGCCCCCGGAAGAGGATCTTCCGGGGGCCATTTGCGTTCTGCACCACTGGAAGATCCTAAACGTCTTCCAGCACACATCGCCTGAAAGACTAGTCAGGATGATGGTGGTGATGATGGTTGAACTGAACGCGTGTCATAATTTCTCTGCATGTATATTCATTTGCCTGCTGATTAACCTAGCGGAGATAGCGCGCATTGGCAACCGTTTTTTCGCCAGGCAGAGAAATCTCTTTTTGTGCGAAGATTGTCACGCGCGAAGGCGTGACGTAGCCTTATTGTTAATCAAGCTGAAGGGGCAGGAGCAGAAATGAAAAAGGTCGCGATTGTAGGTCTGGGATGGCTGGGTATGCCGCTGGCAACGGCGTTAACGGCGCGCGGCTGGCAGGTGAGCGGCAGCAAAACCACGCCGGATGGCGTCGAGGCGGCGCGCATGTGCGGGATCGCCTGCTGTGAGCTGCGGCTGACCCCGGAACTGGCGTGCGATGCCGATGAGCTGGAGGCGCTGCTGTCGGTAGATGCGCTGGTGGTGACCTTGCCAGCCAGCCGTACGGCAGAGGGCGGCGAAAATTATCAGCGTGCGGTGCAAAACCTGGTCGACAGCGCGCTGGCGTTTAACGTGCCGCGCATTATCTTTACCAGTTCCACCTCAGTTTACGGCAACGGCGCGGGCGTGATGAAAGAGCATAGCCCGTTGCAGCCGGTTACCGTTGCCGGAAAGACACTGGCGGAGCTGGAAAACTGGCTGCACGATCTGCCGGGTACCTCGGTCGATATTTTGCGGCTGGCCGGTCTGGTCGGGCCGCAGCGTCATCCGGGACGCTTTCTTGCTGGTAAAACTGATGTGCCGGATGGTGAACTTGGCGTGAATCTGGTGCATGTGGATGATGTGGTAGCGGCAATTACGCTGCTGCTGCAAACGCCAAAAGGCGGCCATATCTATAACCTTAGCGCTCCGGCGCATCCGGCCCGTGAGCAATTCTATAGCGCAGCCGCCCAGCAGCTGGGATTAACGCCGCCAACCTTTGCCGCTGCCGGTAATAAACAAGGCAAAATTGTCGATGGCAGTAAAATTTGCGACGAACTGGGATTTGAGTATCGTTACCCCGATCCGGCCACCATGCCGTTGGGTTAACGCAGCGGCAATTAGACACCAAGCCGATCGCGCAGTGCATACCAGGCGGCACCGACGGCGGTCAGCGGCACTTTAAAACGTCGACCGCCGGGGAAGGGCAGATGCGGCAGGCGGGCGAATGCGTCAAAGCGTTCGGCGTCGCCGCGTAGCGTTTCCGCCACCAGCTTGCCCGCCAGATGGGTAAAGGTAACACCGTGTCCACTGTCGCCCTGAATGTAATAAACCTGCTTATCCAGCCGTCCCAGCTGCGGCATCCGCGACAGCGTCAGTAAAAAGTTGCCGCTCCAGCAATGGCTTAGCTTAACGTTTTGCAACTGAGGAAAGGTTTTCAGCAGCTTCGGACGGATCAGCGCGGCGATATCCTGCGGTTCACGTGCGCCATAAATTACGCCGCCGCCGTACAGCAGGCGGTTGTCGGCGGTTAAGCGGAAATAGTCCAGCAGATAATTACAATCCTCAACGCAGTAATTGTCCGGCAGCAGCGCCAGCGCCTGATCCACGCTGAGCGGTTCGGTGGTGACAATCTGTGAGCCGCAGGGCATGCTTTTACGGCTCAAACGCGGCTCCAGCTCCGGTGCCAGATAGGCGTTACCGGCAAAAATCACAAATTTAGCGCTGACGTCGCCACGTGCGGTTTTAACGATATTGGGCGTGCCGTAGGTTACTTTTTCCACCGCCGACTGTTCATAAATCCGGCCGCCGTGACGACGTATCGCTTCTGCTTCGCCCAGCGCCAGGTTTAACGGATGCAGATGGCCGCCGCGCCGATCCAGCAGCCCGCCGACATAACGCTCGGTGCCAATGGCGCGTCGGATGCCGCGCTCATCCAGTAGCTCAAGCTGATGGTTACCGTAGCGCTCCCAGAGCTGCTGCTGCGTGCGCAGATGCTGCATCTGACGCGCATTCAGCGCGGCGAAAATGCCGCCGGGTCGGTAATCGCAGTCAATGGCGTAGCGGTCGATGCGATCGCGAATAATATCGGCACCCTCGAACATCATACTGCCCAGCATGCGCGCCGCGTCGGTGCCGTAGCGCTGCTCAATCACATCAATATCGCGGCTGTAAGAGTTCACCACTTGTCCGCCGTTGCGCCCGCTGGCGCCGTAGCCGACGCTCTCCGCCTCCAGCACTACCACCTCATAGCCCGCCTCGGTTAAAAACAGCGCCGAAGAGAGACCGGTAAATCCGGCACCGATAATACACACATCGCACTGTACCGAGCCATCCAGCTGCGGCCAGGGCTGATGCGAATTAGCCGTTGCGGCGTAATAGCTATCCACATGATTCACGGCGGTCTCCTCTGGCTCTCAGAAGTTAGCGGGCGTATGGGCGCTGACAATACGACAGACCCGATTCGAGGTATTACTAAAACTGTGCGGCTGACCGGTATCAATAATATAACTTTGCCCGGCATGCAGCTGGTAGCGCTGCCCGTTAATAGTCAGCGTGATTTCACCCTCCAGCAGCGTGCCGGTTTCCTCGCCGGGATGACGAATTTTTTCACCGGTCGTGGCACCTGGCTGGTAGGTTTCCAGCAGCATTGCCAGATTATGGCGGAGGCTGCCGTTATGGATAAGCTTCAGGGAGACGCCCTGGCTGCCAATATCGATCAGCTCATCCTGCTCAATCACCATTTTCGGCGGGCTATTTTTTACCGCCTCTGAAAAAAATTCTGACAGCGACAGCCCGTAAACCGTCAGCAGCTTTTGCAGCGTACTGACAGCAGGGCTGACTTTATCCTGTTCAATGGTGCTGATGGCACTGTGGGTCAGCCCGGCGAGCTCAGCAACGCGCCGCTGCGACAAACCTAACTCTTGCCGGATTTGAGACAGACGTCGTCCGGGGGCGAGAGTGGCTTCGTTCATAGCCGTTTTTCCTTGCGATATTGATGACAGGCGCTGATAAATGCCTCAAACAGCCGGGATGAGGCGCAGGAATGCTGGTGTTGCCACTCCGGATGCCACTGTACGCCAATGGCAAACGGGTGTTCGGGAACAGAGACCGCTTCAATCACGCCATCCTCTGCGATCGCCTCCGGCCATAACCGTGGGCCCGGATCTTTGATGCCCTGTTTATGCAGCGAATTAACCTGTAGCGGTGCGGCGCTGCCCAGCAGACGTGCCAGCTGGCCGTCTGGCGTTAGCGCAATATGATGCGCTGGCGCATACTGCTCGGCCAGCGGTGCGTCAGTGTCGGCATAATGCAGCACCTTTTCATCCGGCAACTGACGGTTGAGCGTGCCGCCTGCGGCTACAGCCAGCTCCTGCATGCCGCGGCAAATGGCCAACAACGGCAGCCGCAGCGCCAGCGCCTGTGGGATCAGCTGCATCGCCAGTTCGTCACGCCCCGGATCGCTCTCTTCTTCTTCACCTGCCGCGCCATAGCGCCAGGGTTCAATATTGCTGGGACTGCCCGGCAATAGCAGGCCGTCAAACAACGGCAGCGTACGCTGAGAGATTATCTCGCCCAGCCCTGGCCGGTGGGGCAGCGCGATAACCACACCGCCGGCATCCATAATCGCATCGAGATATTTTTGATAGAGAACCCAGCCTGGATGCCCATCCTTTACTGTGTGGCACATCACTACGCCGATAAGCGGATTGTCTATTATTCTTTCCACATCGTTGGTCTCCGGCTGGCAATTATTTCTGACAAAACCGCTTAGAGCCTATGCTGTTTCCTGACCTCCTTGCGGGGCGCTGGCGGGCGGGTTAAGCGCGTACAGGCTTTTTATGACCTGCCTGTCTGTTTACAATCTAGACAGGCTTTGTTCAATATTCAAACCACTCTGTAACATTTGCACACTTTTTGTCTTATGACTATGTTCTAAATATGGCCGTTATTTTGAGCAGTACGCACAACCCTTCTAAAACGGTAAATGGCGGGTGGGATCATGACAAACCTGGTAGAAGTAGAAGACTTCACAAGACATAGTGAAGAGATGCGAACCAGCGCGTTCCAGAATGAGGTAAAAACCTATCTGGAACGCCATCCTGAAACGCAATATGTCGACATTCTCCTCAATGATTTGAACGGTATTTTTCGCGGTAAACGTATCCCGATAGGCAGCCTGGCGAAACTGGAAAAGGGCTGTTACTTCCCGGCCTCCGTGTTTGCGATGGATATTCTGGGCAATACCGTCGAGCAGGCTGGTTTAGGCCAGGCGCTGGGCGAGCCGGATAATATCTGTACGCCTGTTGAGGGCACGCTGGTTCCTTCCGCTTCCGATCCCGACCGCATAGCACAACTGCTGCTGACCATGCGTAATCAAGATGGCACTCCCTTTGACGTTGAACCCCGTAATGTTTTAAACAATCTCTGGCAGCGCTTGCGCAACCGGGGACTGTTTCCGGTGGTAGCGGTAGAGCTGGAGTTCTATCTGGTCGATAAACAACGCGACCACGACGGTTTTATTCAACCGCCCTGTACGCCCGGCAGCGATGAGCGCAGCATGCAAAGCCAGGTCTATTCCGTGGATAATCTTGACCATTTCGCCCAGGTTCTGGGGGATATTGACCGGCTGGCGCAGCTGCAGGGCATTCCTGGCGATGGCGCGCTGGCGGAAGCCTCGCCGGGCCAGTTTGAAATCAATCTGCGGCATACGCGCAACGTGCTGAGCGCCTGCGATCATGCGCTTCAGCTCAAACGCCTGATTCGCCAGGTGGCGGAAAACCACGGCATGACCGCCACCTTTATGGCGAAACCTTATGAAGAGTATGCGGGCAGCGGTATGCATGTGCATGTCAGCATGCTGGACGCTGCCGACCATAACGCCTTTGCCTGCGATGACGGCAGCGATTCGCCACTGCTGAAGCGGGCGCTGGCCGGGATGATCGATCTGATGCCTGCCTCGATGGCGCTGCTGGCACCCAACGTGAATGCTTACCGCCGCTTCTGCCCGGAATCCTGGGTACCGCTGCAGGCGTCATGGGGACATAACAACCGCACCGTCGCGCTGCGCATTCCCTGTGGCGACATTGAAAACCGCCGCGTTGAATATCGCGTTGCCGGCGCTGATGCCAATCCCTGGCTGGTGATGTCAGCGATTTTCGCTGGCATTCTGCACGGGCTGGATAATGCACTGCCGCTTCCGGCAGCGGTGACCGGCAACGGTCATGAAGCAGTGGGCACGCCGCTCCCGGTGCGGCAGAGCGAAGCACTGGATCTGTTTGCCCGTAGCCGCACGCTGCAGGATCTGTTGGGCGAACGCTTTAGCTTTGTCTGGCACTGCTGCAAACATCATGAGCTGATGCAGTTTGAACGGCTGATTACCGCAACTGAAATTGACTGGATGTTAAAAAACGCCTGAGGTGGTGGTGATGCAAACCAATCAACAGTGGCAGGCGCGGCGCGAGGCAGCGGTTACGCCCGGCGTGGGGAACTCTCTTCAGGTCTATATCGCTAAAGCGCGCAACGCGGAGCTGTGGGATGTGGAAGGGCGGCGCTATATCGATTTTGCCTCGGGCATTGCGGTATTAAACACCGGTCATAATCATCCAGACGTTATGCGCGCGGTACAGGCGCAGCTGGAATGCTTTACCCATCCCTGCTTTCAGGTTACGCCTTACGGCAGCTATGTCGAGCTGGCGGAGAAGCTGAATGCGCTGGTGCCGATTGCCGAACCCACGCAAACGCTGCTAATGTCAACCGGCGCGGAAGCCGTGGAAAACGCCATCAAGGTAGCGCGTATCGCCACCGGTCGCGCCGGGATAATCGCTTTTCGCGGCGGTTTTCATGGGCGCACGCTATTGGGCATGGCGCTGACCGGTAAAGTGCAGCCCTATAAAAAAGGCTACGGTCCTTTTCCGGGCGGTATCTTCCATGCGCCTTATCCCATCAGCTATTTAGGCATCAGTGAAAGCCAGGCGCTGGGCGCGCTGCAGGGGATTTTTGCGGCCGACGTTTCTCCGGATGATGTGGCGGCCATTATTATTGAACCCGTACAGGGCGAGGGCGGTTTTTATGCCGCATCGGCCAACTTTATGCGCCAGCTGCGTCATCTTTGCGATGAGCATGGCATTGTGCTGATCGCTGACGAGATCCAGAGCGGCTTCTGTCGTACCGGCAAAACCTTTGCCATCGAACACAGTGGCGTGGAGCCTGACTTAATCACCATGGCGAAAAGCCTGGCTGGCGGTTTCCCGCTGTCGGCGGTGGTGGGTCGTGCTTCACTGATGCAAAAAGCGCAGGCGGGCGGGCTGGGTGGCACCTATGCCGGTTCGCCAATGGGGGTTGCTGCGGCGCTGGCGGTGGTGGAGATCATTGAACGCGAGCAGCTTAACCTGCGTGCGCAGCAGCAGGGCGAGCAGGTAGTAGCCTTTCTGCAGCAGCTGGCGGCGCAGTATGACTGTATCGGCGATATCCGTCATCTGGGGGCGATGATCGCCATGGAACTGGTGGAAGAGGGCGATGCGCAGCGTCCGGCGAAGGCGCTGACCCAGGCGCTGGTGCAGGAAGCGGGACGTCAGGGGCTGGTGCTGCTGGCGTGTGGCGTGCGCGCCAATGTAATTCGTTTTCTTATTCCCCTAACGGCTGAAAAAGAAATTGTATCTGAAGGTCTCAACATCTTGTCATCCTCCCTCCGGGTAGTGCAGAATATGCGCCCTGCAAAATAGACAGATAACCGGCGCTTCAGGCGTCGGTTATTTTTTTGCATTTAATCAGGCTCATTCATAAAAGAGGCCGGCCTACGTGCCGGATAGATACACGTAACACGTTCACCGTGTGGTTTAAAGGAAAACAAGATGGGGCAACTCGTTAACTTCTCACTGGCTTTCGCTGGTGTTCGACTCCGTGATGATTATGGCGCAACCGGCAGCCTTGCCAACGCTTCTTCCCTCACGCCTCTGAAGACTCTTTCTCGCATAGCGCGAAGTTTCCCTGTGGTCCGCCTCAATCAGGCCGCCGCTATGGGGGGACTAAACCATGACGCATAATACGCATACCGCTCAGCCGCGCACGCAGCTGAAAAAAACACTGACCTTATTACCGGTGGTGATGATTGGTCTGGCCTATATGCAGCCGATGACGCTGTTCGATACGTTCGGTATCGTATCCGGTCTGACTGAGGGTCACGTTGCCACCGCTTACGCTTTTGCGTTGATTGCCATTCTGTTTACTGCGCTGAGCTACGGTAAGCTGGTACGCCGCTTCCCATCGGCGGGTTCCGCATACACCTATGCGCAGAAAACCATTAGCCCGCACGTTGGCTTTATGGTTGGCTGGTCATCGCTGCTTGATTATCTGTTTATGCCGATGATCAACATCCTGCTGGCGAAAATTTATTTTGAAGCGCTGGTGCCGGATCTGCCTTCATGGATTTTCGTCGTGCTGCTGGTGGGCTTTATGACGTTGACGAACCTGCGCGGCATCAAAACCGTAGCAAACTTCAACAGCCTGATTGTGGTGCTGCAGGTCGCGGTAATAATCGCGCTGATGGCGATGGTGATTTACGGCGTTGCGCACGGTGAAGGCGCGGGCACGCTGGTGAGCAGCCGTCCGTTCTGGTCGGAGAATGCTCATGTGGTGCCGATGATCACCGGTGCGACTATTCTTTGCTTCTCGTTCCTGGGCTTTGACGGTATCAGCTCGCTTTCAGAAGAGACCAAAGATGCAGAGCGCGTGATCCCGAAAGCAATTTTCCTGACGGCGCTGGTAGGCGGCATCATCTTTATCGTGGTCTCTTACTTCTTGCAGCTCTATTTCCCGGACATTTCGCGCTTTAAAGATCCTGACGCCTCGCAGCCGGAGATCATGCTTTACGTGGCGGGTAAAACCTTCCAGTTCGGCATCCTGATTTTCTCCTGCATTACGGTGCTGGCTTCCGGTATGGCGGCGCACGCGGGCGTAAGCCGTCTAATGTACGTGATGGGGCGCGACGGCGTGTTCCCGGAGCGTTTCTTCGGCTACGTACATCCCAGGTGGCGTACCCCGGCGCTGAACGTGCTGCTGGTTGGCGCTATCGCGCTACTGGCGATCCGCTTTGACCTGGTAACGGCCACGGCGCTGATTAACTTTGGTGCGCTGGTTGCCTTTACCTTCGTAAACCTGTCGGTCATCGCGCAGTTCTGGCTCCGTGAAAAGCGCCGTTATACGCTGAAGGACAATATCAACTTCCTGCTGCTGCCGCTGTGCGGTGCGCTGACAGTAGGCGCGCTTTGGGTGAACCTCGAAGAGAGTTCAATGGTGCTGGGGCTGATTTGGGCTGCGGTCGGGATTATTTATCTCGCCGTCGTCACCCGCAGCTTCCGTAATCCGGTACCGCAGTACAGCGAAGAATCACTTTGATTCGCCGCGATTAATCGCTACCGGCATCAAAATGTTAAGGCCAGACCACTGTCTGGCCTTTTTTGTGGCTGACTATCGAGCAGCGTTGCGCGATAGTCAGGCGCAAGCGCGATGCGGGGCGGTTTTCAGGGCGGAGGGACTCAGACAAAATCCCTTGTAACCGGTCGCGTGCCTGGTTACCCTGCGCCAGCAATATCTGCCTGAATCAATGGAGTTGGCAATGTTTAAAAAAGTAGTGGTAAGCAGCGGTCTTGCGCTGATGCTGGCAACGGGAGCAGCGCAGGCTATCGAAGGCAGCGTTGATGTGGGTGAACATTACACCAACCTGAACGTTGGACTGGGAACCACTTCCCCTGGCCTGAGCCTGTCCGGCAACTGGATGCGCAGCGATCATGACGGCAACGTTTCGGGCCTGCGTCTGGGTTATAACGTGGAAATTGGTTCTGTTTTCCTGACGCCTGGCATCAAAGCCATGTGGATCGATCCGGAAGATGGTAAAAGTGGCTTTGCCGCCGCCGTAGGCGCTGGTATCAGCCTGCCGGTCACGAAGATGATCGGCCTGTACGGCGAATATTACTATTCACCGGAATCCTTTACCGATCATCTCGACAGCTATCAGGAAGCCTCTGGCGGCATCAGCTTTACACCGATTTCGCTGCTGAACGTGCGGGTTGGCTATAAATATGCCGAAATGAACAACAAAGGCGATCGCAAAGATAACGTGCTGGCTGACGGCCCATATATTGGCGCTTCACTGCGCTTCTGATGCCTTGCGCAAGACAAAAAGCCGTCCCGCAGGACGGCTTTTTTATGAGACCAGTTCACGCGCGTAGTCATACAGCGCTTTCAGTTGCGTTAACTTCTCATTATCGCCGTCGTGTAGGTTAGCCAGCAACTCCAGCTCCAGCAGGAAAGATTCAATGCGTTCGCTGTTTAAGGCTTCGCGGCGGTGCTGCAGCCAGCGCTGCTGCTCGCTGTCATCGAGCGTGCCCGGGAAATTACGTGCACGATAGCGAAACAGCAGCGGGGCGATGCGTGCATCGTTAAAGGTCAGATCGAGCGCCGGCAGGTTAGCGGGTGCCGTTTGCTGAATAATGTTCATTGCCGCTTTGTCGGCATCGCTGAAAAAGCCGTTATAGAGCTGGGCATCAACATCCGGCGAAGGGGTAAAAGGCTCCGCCTCGGCATACAGGGCAACCACTTTTTCACGGATCTCTGCATGCTGGCGCAGCACCGCCAGATTATTCAGGCAGTGCTGGCGATCGATGCCAAGCCGACTGGCATCTTCCGGGCGCAGCGTGTTAGCAGGTGCCAGCACCGGACATTTATTGATATGCACCAGTTTAATCGGCACCGCAGCAGCATCACCCAGCTGCTGACGCGGAGTGTAGAGGCGTTCGCGTAGTGCGTCGGCATCCAGCTCCAGCAGCGGCGTGATATCACCCGCCAGATCGCAAACGATCAGGGCATTGCGATTTTCCGGGTGCCAGGCCAGCGGCGCAATCCAGCTGGTATTCCCGCGCAGTGCGCCGAACATGCCAGAGATATGCATCAGCGGTTTCATCTGTGGAATATCAATCAGCGTATTGATTTTCTGCTTTGTGCGATGGCTGAAGAGGAAATCAAACAGCTTCGGCTGTTTGGTTTTCACCAGCTTCGCCATAGCAATGGTGGCATAAACATCTGACATCGCATCGTGCGCCTGAGTGTGTTCCACGCCGTTGGCCTGCGTTAGCTGCTCCAGTTTAAAGCTCGGTAATCCATCCTCATTTTCTGGCCAGACAATACCTTCCGGACGCAGCGCATAGCAGGCGCGCATCACATCCAGCAGATCCCAGCGCGAATTACCGTTCTGCCAGCTCCAGGCATAGGGATCGTAGAAATTGCGATAGAAGAGATTGCGCGTGACTTCATCATCGAAGCGCACGTTGTTATAGCCCACCACACAGGTATTTTCGACGGTGAAAATCTCATGAATACGCCGGGCGAATTCCGCTTCCTTAACGCCGCGCGCCCGTGCCAGCTGCGGCGTAATCCCGGTGATCATTACCGCTTCCGGCTGCGGCAGGTAATCATCGGCGGGCTGGCAATAAAACGCTTCCGGCTCGCCAATAATATTGAAATCCATATCGGTGCGGATGCCGGCAAACTGCGCTGGTCGATCCAGCGCCGGGCTTTTACCAAAGGTTTCATAGTCATGAAAGAGAAAGGTCGGTTGCGCGCGTTCGTTGGCCAAAATGTTATCCATTGACTGCTGAGTGGTAATGTTCGTTACATGGTAAACCATATTCCGGTTCATCAGAACCGCCAGATAGCGATGCTGTGGAGGCGCGTAGTTTGGCGCTCTTTTTACCTATAAGTTTGGGTGGTTCTCTCTCAACATAGCGCGTTGAGTTTCTATTGATTTTGCCAGAGTTTCGCAGGTTTCCCATACTTTTTCAGTACCGATGCGATCACAGGATCCCCATCGCTCAGTGGCGGTGTCGTAATAAAGCGTATCGGTATTATTACTGCCAATAACAATGCGCCCCTGCATGCCCTCGCATTCGAAACCTTGTGTATTCAACACATCATTAAATTTGAGTAATCCGGGTTCATCGCCATCGGTCGTCAGGCCGTAGAAAATATGACCATCAGCGAATAATCCATTACTAATGCATAATAATACGCCATATTGCTGCCAAAATTTGGCCTGCTGCGCTGCAATTCCTCGACCAAAATCGTGTGAGGGGATCTTACCCGTATAAGGAGGACTAATCTCATAACCCATGTTTTTACTCAAAAAAGTAAACTCATGTCCAGCTAATGCTAACCCGCTCAATTTTTCCTTCATGGATAAATTACTCCCTTAGGAACTGGCCATAAAACTGTTTTACGGTCGCCTGGTGCCAGGCCACGGCTGATGGCATTTTGAGTAGTTGTAAAAATAGAATGTTATATTTTATTTCTGATTAATATCAGGTTCGAAAAATCGTTTGTTCCGTTATCGTCCAGAGGAAGCTTATGATGGACACTAAACCCATTTGGTATCTGTCCAGTCCGTAGGATCTTTCGTTGTGGTGCATCCAAACGGTTAATAATATCTGGATGCTCGGCAATGTTTTTTGCAAATTCTCGTCTGACACTATTATTAAATGAATTCCTTAACGTTCTCTGAACCGCGCTGCTTCTTTTGACATAATTGATTTTTACCACATCAATGATTTGCAGTAACATTCGGTTTCCTTTATAGCGTCCCAGATAGCTTTCCAGTTTTTTAATTCGATAATAGAGCCCGGGTGTACTCCAGTCCGGGCAGCAGTAAACAAAGCACTTAATGCAATTAGCGATCCTGCAGTCTGCTCATTTAGCACCTGGTCAAATCCTTTCGTGGCATCTCCGCCTGGCTTACGTACGGTATCAGCAAACATTTCTGGGTTCTGATGATAAATCCCGCCTGTCGCCAGCAGTCTTCCGGCGGCTTTGCTGTTGATAGTGCTGAACGGCGCGGGCTGTTTTTTCGTTCGCCGGGCAGGTAACGCAGTAGGGTGCGGTTTACCGCCCCGTTTGCTGTAGTCGCGGCGAGCAACCGATCGGTTATATTCACGGATAATATCCTGCGCCCCGTCAAACTTAAACGCCAGTGGGTCGCGGCAAATCAGTTCGCCGTGCTCATTAATATAAAACAGCGCGCCTTTTGTCACAGAAAACCCGCCGAGCCTCATAGGTAAATAATTTCACACGCCACGAAAAGAGATAATAACCTGATAATGGTTTTTTTAATCTGTTTTTAGTTGAAAAGGTTACTCATATCGTTAACAACCAGATATAAATTATTTTGCTGCATGCAGGGTATATTCCAGCATCCTGGCCGAGACGCGCTTTATGCTTATCGACATTAAATACAAGCTATTCGCAAGACGATCGCTGGCGACATAATATGTTGATGCCTTCTGAAATATTAAAGCCCCCGATAATAGCGGAGGCTTTTTATCACTTAGTCGTTTAATCAGCGCAGAGCGCCGGATGTTTCTACCGGCACCGCGCAGGGTTCCATCTCAATGGGAATGCTTTTATATGCCGGGATGCCGCTGGCGGTATCGTGGCTGTCAAGTGGGACCATCACGTTGGCTTCCGGATAGTAGGCGCCCGCTGAGCCGCCTGCCATATCCAGCACCACGATAGTCAGATTATCCATACGGCGCTCGGTGCGTTTGCCATCGGGATCCAGCGCAATGATATTTACCCTGTCGCCCACCCGCAGCTGACGTTTTTCCGCCTCGTCCGCATTGATAAACAGCACATCGCGCCGTCCGGTCACGCCGCGATAGCGATCGTTCAGGCCATACAGCGTGGTGTTGTACTGATCGTGGCTGCGCAACGTCGTCAGCACCAGGTCGTGACATTTCAGCGAGCGCGGATCCTCATTAATTCCTTCCATAACCTTAAACTGCGCCCGGCCTGAGGGCGTGTCCCATTCCCGTTCGGAGGCTGCATTGCGCAGACGGAAGCCGCCTGGCTGCAGAATACGACGGTTGTAATCTTTGAAAGCGGGGAAAACGGCTTCAATTGCCGCGCGGATAAAGCTGTAATCCCCGATCATCTGATCCCAGTTGACTTTGGTATCAGGCAATGTCGCCTTAGCCAGCCCCGCGACAATTGCCGGCTCTGATTTTAGCCAGGGCGAAGCGGGCTTTAACATACCGCGCGAGGCATGAACCATCGACATGGAATCTTCTACGGTAATGCTTTGTTCCCCGGACGCCTGCACATCCAGCTCGGTACGGCCCAGTACCGGCAAAATGTAATTATGCTTGCCTAACAGCAGATGTGAACGGTTTAATTTAGTGGCCATATGCACCACCAGATCCAACTTACGCATCGCGTCAAAAGTCACGTTGGGATCGGACATCGCCTCCGCCAGGTTACCGCCGAGGCAGAGCAGCGCTTTTGCTTTGCCATCGCGCATTGCCTGTATGGCAGCGACTGCGCCATGACCATGATGCTGCGGCGGCTTGAAACCGAACACTTTCTCAATACTGTCGAGCAGTTCCTGCGAGGGAATTTCAGTAATGCCTACGGTGCGGTCACCCTGTACATTGGAATGACCGCGCAGCGGACAGATGCCGGCACCACGCTTGCCGATATTGCCGCGCATCAGCAGCAGATTAGCAATTTGCTGTACGTTCTGGGTGCCGTACTGATGCTGAGTGATGCCCATGCCGTAACAAATAATGGTTTTTTCTGATGTGGCATACAGGCGGGCAATGTTCAGGATCTCCTTATAATCCATACCGGAAACCTTCAGGATATGCGGCCATTCGGTCGCTTCCAGATCCTGCTTCAGCGCTTCAAAGCCTTCCGTGTGTTCGCGGATAAATTCCTCATCAATAACGCCTGGCTGGCCCTGTTTTAGCGCCCGCTCATGCATCGCCAGCAGCGCTTTCATCACGCCTTTTAACATTGCTGCATCGCCGCCGACACGGACTTTATAGTAGGTGGAGGCCAGCGCGGTTGAGCCGAGCGACAGCATCTCAATTGGGCTTTGCGGCGACGTAAAGCGCTCCAGCCCACGCTCGCGCAGCGGGTTAATCGCCACAATAGTCGCGCCGCGTTTAGAGACTTCGCGCAGCGTTCCCAGCATACGCGGATGATTGGTACCGGGATTATGGCCGATGCAGAGCACCAGATCGCAATGATCGAAATCTTCCAGCTCAACCGTGCCTTTGCCGACGCCAATCGACTGCGGCAGGCCAACGCTGGTGGGCTCATGACACATGTTCGAGCAGTCCGGGAAGTTATTGGTGCCATATTCCCGCGCAAATAGCTGATAGAGAAAAGCCGCCTCGTTGGAAGCACGCCCGGAAGTGTAAAATTCGACGCTGTCCGGATCGCTATAGCTTTGCAATCTCTCACCTATTTCACGAAACGCAGTTTCCCACTCAATGGGCTGATAGGTATCGCTGGCGGCATCATATTTCATGGGATGCGTCAGGCGGCCTTCGCCCTCCAGTTCAAATGCGTTGCGCTGCCACAGTTCACTTACCGTATGCGCGGCAAAAAATTCCGGCGTAGTGCGTTTACTGGTGGCTTCCCAGGAGACGGCTTTAGCGCCATT
Source organism: Pantoea sp. FN0307 (assembly GCF_050113815.1). NCBI lineage: Bacteria > Pseudomonadati > Pseudomonadota > Gammaproteobacteria > Enterobacterales > Erwiniaceae > Pantoea > Pantoea sp. FN0307. The sequence goes on from NZ_JBNJSO010000001.1 coordinate 647,984, forward strand.
TTCACAAAACTCAAAAGATGAGGCGTGACGTGGATCGGGCCAGGCGCAGCCGGGGCAGTCGAAGCCTTGCGGTTGGTTGACTTTAAACAGCGCGATAACATCCTGCTTCACTGACATCTGTCCGCGCAATGCATCGGCAACGGCCTTAAGCGCGCCCCAGCCGCCAGCCGATCCACCGTAGGGAGCAATACCAATAGTGCGATTTTTATGTTTCATCATTCTCTGTGTTCTGTTGTGGAACGGTGACTAAAGAATAGAACACGTCGCCAAAGCAGCTGAAAAACCGGGCGCTAATTGCTTTCGAAATATTACAAAGGCCACAGGAAAGAAAGAGGCGATAAATTGCGTAATGATTAAAGTGTGCTAAACATTAAGAGTAAATATCTGAACAGGAGGTTATGATGAAAAAGACAGCATTATTAGCATTTGCATTTGCCGCAGCCCTGCCATTAGCGGGATGTTCCAGCAGCAACTACACCATCCATACTAACGATGGACGGACAATTGTCAGTGATGGCAAACCCAAAGAGGACAATGCTACCGGCTTGATTAAGTATAAAGACGCCAACGGAAATGAGCAGCAGATCAACCGTTCTGACGTTAAATCAATGACCGAAATCCCGCACTAATTTCCTCAGCAAATGTGAATCAGGTGAGCCACCGTCAGGTGGCTTTTTTATTATTGAAGGTCAGGGGCTAATGGGGACGAATAATATGCCGCAGAAAAACGGCGCAATAACCCGCAAATGGGCCGATGCTAAATACATAATTATTTGCAATTTATTCAGAAAAATCACCGCTTAATCCCGTACAACAACGCCCTGGTTAAATTCATGTTTTGATTGAGGGTGTTCCGTTGAAAAGGCGTCAGTTTGCAACTCTTACCGGTTTTCTGTTTTTAGCATTTCAGGCCCATGCGGCTTCCATCTCTTTTCCGCTTACGCCGCCGTCGGTGGATGCTGCATCCTGGGTGTTAATGGACGCTACCACCGGGCAGATACTGACCGAAGGCAATGCCGATCAACAGCGCAATCCTGCCAGTCTGACCAAGCTGATGACCGGCTATGTGGTCGATCGCGCTATCGATCAGCACCGCATCAGCCGGGACGATAAGGTGACTATTGGTCAGGATGCGTGGGGCGCCGGAAATCCGGTATTTAAAGGATCTTCGCTGATGTTCCTCAAGCCGGGCGAACAGGTTACGGTACGCGATCTGAGTCGTGGCGTGATCATCGATTCCGGCAACGATGCCTGCGTCGCGCTGGCCGATCATGTTGCCGGTAGCCAGGACGCCTTTGTCAAAATGATGAATGACTATGCGGCGAAGCTGGGGCTGACGCACACCCATTTTGAAACCGTTCACGGACTGGATGCGCCAGGCCAGCATACCACCGCCCGCGATCTGGCCGTGCTTTCGCGCGCCATCATCAACGGCGAGCCCGATTTCTATCAGATGTACAGCGAGAAATCGCTTACCTGGAACGGCATCACTCAGCAGAACCGTAACGGGCTGCTGTGGGATAAAAACCTGCATGTCGATGGCCTGAAAACCGGTCATACCGAAAGCGCCGGTTTTAACCTGATCGCCTCCAGCCTGGAGGGCCGTCACCGGCTGATCGCCGTCATCATGGGCGGTAAAAGCGCTAAAGGCCGTGAAGAGCAGGCGCGGAAACTGCTGATTTGGGGCAACAGTAATTTTGATACCGTGCAGCTGTTTCATGCTGGCAAAGCACTGGGCAAAGAGACCGTGTGGTATGGCAACCCGCATCAGGTAGAAGTAGGCGCCGCCGAGGATATTTATCTGTCGGTACCGCGTAGCGCGATAGAGAGCATCAAAGCGAAATATGTTATCGATCGCAAAGATCTTGATGCGCCGCTAAAACAGGGCGAGAAGGTCGGCATGATTCAGGTGATCGACAAAGATCAGGTGCTGGCCAGCTATCCGCTAATGACATTGAATAAGGTGGAAGAGGGCGGTATCGTGACCAAAATCAGTGATTATCTCAAGCAGAAATTTTAACCGGCAGGCAGAGGCGAGCTCTCGCCTCTGCCGTGTTTTGTTAATGCTAAATCCGCCTGTTTTCCTTTTCACGTTTTTCCTTTGTCATTCCTCTTGACCCTGACGCCACGTCAGCCTTTATCCTTGGTTAACGTTGAGCAAGGAGAGAGTCATGTTATTGCAGGCAGGTGAACTGGCCCGACGCACGGGCGTAACGGTACGTACGCTGCACTATTACCACAGCATCGGGCTGCTGGTGCCGTCGGCGCGCAGCGAGGCGGGCTATCGACTGTACAACCGTGACGATATTCGTCGTCTGCATCAGATTCAGGCGTTGAAACGCCTTGGCGTGCCGCTGGCGGAAATCGATCCGCTGCTGAGCGATGGCGCACTCTCTTTACCGCAGGTGCTGACTCAACAGATAGAGGCGCTCGATCGCCAGCTGACACAGATGCAACAGCTGCGGCAGCGGCTGGGGCAGCTATATCAGCAGCTCTCCCGGGGCGGCGAACCCGAGCTGACGGACTGGCTAACAACGTTAGAGATGATGACCATGTACGATAACTATTTTACGGCGGAAGAGTTAACGCAGCTGCCTTTTTACCAGGCGGATGCGCAGCGAGAGGCGGAGTGGCAGCAGCTGGTACAAAAGCTGCTGGAGCTACAGGACAACGGCATTGCGCCGCAGGAGCCGGAGGCTCAGGCGCTGGCTCGTCGCTGGATGCAGATGCTGGAGCGCGATACCGCACATAATCCCGCTTTCCTGCAGCGTCTGACCACCATGCATCTCAATGAACCAGCGATGCAGCAGCAAACCGGGATCACCCCTGCGATGCTGGATTACGTTACGCGCGCCTTCGCGGAAAGCAAGCTGGCTATTTTCCAGCGCTATCTTGATGAACAGGAGTACGCTTTTGTACGGGCGCACTACTTTGATCGCATGCAGGAGTGGCCAGCGTTGATTAGCCGACTGCGCGAAGCGATGATGCGCGGCGTCGCGCCGGAAGCAGAGGAGGCGCGGGCGCTCGGTGCGCACTGGCTGGCGCTGTTTCGCTCTTATGCCAGCGATAACCCACAGACGCAAAATAAAATCCGTCAGGCGATGCAGCAGGAGCCGCAGCTGATGGAAGGGACCTGGCTTACGCCCGATCTGCTGCAATATTTGCAGGCGGCAGTAACGGCTCATATGGCACCGGGCACAGAGCGGTAATAACGGTACGCACCTGACGCGATCTACCGCGTCGGGTGTATCAATATGTCATCTGCTGCGTTAATCACTCTTTTCCTTAATGTAAAATGAAGTTAAACATCAGCAAAATATAGACGAAAGTCTCATCCTGATGGTGTCGCCAGGTTATGATAACCTTCCGTTTTTCATTACCCTGGAGACTATGCTTGCGCCCCGATAAGCCGCTTTCAACCGTTGAATTCAGCGTTTACCGACATTACCGTATCGTCCATGGCGTTCGCATTGCGCTGGGCTTTGTTTTGACGTTCTTGCTGGTGCGCCTGAGCGAAATTCCGGAGGGAAGCTGGCCGCTGATTACGCTGGTGGTAGTGATGGGGCCGGTCTCCGCGTGGGGGAACGTTTTTCCGCGCGCGCTTCAGCGGATTGGCGGCACCTTTTTTGGCTCGATATCGGGGCTGATTGCCCTGAAGCTGGAGCTGATTTCACTGCCGGTAATGCTGGCGTGGTGTACAGTAGTGATGTTTATCTGCGGCTACCTGACGCTGGGCAGGCGGCCTTATATGGCACTGTTGATTGGCATTACGCTGGCGGTGGTCTGCGGCGCGCCAGCGGGTGACATGACCACGGCTCTGTGGCGCAGCGGCGACGTGATTCTCGGCTCGCTGCTGGCGCTGCTGTTTACCAGTATCTGGCCACAAAAAGCCTATATTCACTGGCGCATTAAGCTCTCTGATTCGCTGTCAGCAATGGCGAAAATTTATCATGCCGGCTTTTCACCGAACCTGGTGGATAAGCCGCGTCTCGATAAACCTTTACAGCGGGTATTAAGCGATGTGGTGCGTATGCGTTCGTTGCTGGAACCTGCCAGCAAAGAGACGCGTATTCCGAAATCGGTGCTGGAAGGGATCCAAACCACTAACCGCAATATTCTCTGTACCCTCGAGCTGCAAATCAATGCCTGGTGGTCTTCCCGTGCCAGCCATCTGATTTTGCTGAATGCATCCACCTTACGTCGTACGCAGCAGATGACGGAAAATACCTTTAACGCATTGGCGGAAATGTTGATTAAAGGCAACGCCGATCGGGTCGCGGCCAATCATCATGAGCTGGCGGAGATTGTGCGCGAATTGCGGCAGCTGATTGCGGAAAATGACCGCGATCGGCTGGTGGAAACGCCGATTCATGGCTATGTCTGGCTGAGCCTGGAGCTGGCGAAACAGCTGGAACGGCTGTCGGATTTGATTCGGCTGGCCATGCGTAAATAATCGTTTCGACAATCGAAGCTGTGGCTGCGCAAGATTTCGCGCTAAAATGTCCCACAGTCCGAATTTAAATGTGAAAATTGCCATCGGCCCAGGCGAGCCGCTAAGCTGAAGGCTACGACAATACCGCCTGTTCAGGCAGGCCTAATGAAAGGTGTCAACATGGAAAATGCAAAGCAATCATTTCAGGACGTGCTTGAGTTCGTGCGCATGAACCGTCGCAAGAACAAACTACAGCGCGAAATTCACGATGTGGAAAAGAAAATTCGTGACAACCAGAAACGTGTGCTGCTGCTGGATAACCTGAGCGAATACATTAAACCGGGCATGAGCGTTGAAGCGATTCAGGAGATCATCGCCAGCATGCGCAGCGACTATGAAGATCGCGTGGATGAATACATCATCAAAAATGCCGATCTGTCAAAAGAGCGTCGTGAGCTCTCTAAAAAACTCAAGTCCATGGGCGTTCATAAAGTACCGGGACAGAATCAGTAATCTCTGCGGTCAGCGGTTGTGCTGACCCATGTTTATCGGGCCGCGTTGCGGCCCGTTTTTATTTTTTCTCCTGCCAGCCTTATTTTGCCGCCAGCTTCAACGATGGCAGATCAGATGCCAGATTCTCTTCTCTGTGCTTTTTTGTGCCGGTTGGTCAATAGTGCAGCGCTGTTTGTCAGCCAGGCTGATATGCAGCGGCCACTTTAGTTGATAAATATCCATTGAGATGACGCCGCCTGCGGAGAGTACGCCCCGGTTACGATTGTCCGCATCATACAGAATGGCACCAAACGGCAGTGGCTGTCCGCTGGTTTGGGTAATACGCGCATAGTGTTGCTGCTGAGCGAGGCGCTAAGTTCCACCGCCACAATCGCCCCTTCACGCGGCACCAGACGATGCACCACTTCATCAAGCTTAATGGTACGAATGTGTCGCCTATCCAGCGTGGGCGCTAATTCATTGTAGTAATAGGGCACCAGGCTCGGCACCACTGCATTTCCCCAGCGGTCGGTCGCGACATGCTGTGCGTTTTCTATCCTGACGTCGGCAATATGTGGTGTATGAACGATCGCAGCACTTTCACTCAGGTACTGACCCAGCGTTATGCCATGCGAATGCAGCACTACTGAGCCGCGTGCGCCCGCCTGCCATTGCTCCGTTGAACGGCCACGCGACCATGCGGCACGGGCTACCCCCTGGCTGGAAGTGTAGTTGGCCGAGGCATCATAATGATATTCAGATCCGCTTTTAGCCGCGCCCAGGCTGTAAGCGAGATTTCTCTCTTCGCCCATCTGTCCCGTCAAAGAGAGATGGCTGCTATGGCTGTTGCCGCTGCTATGACTCATATCAAGATAGTGGTTTCGCTCTCTTCCCAGAGGAAGGCTGATACTCACTGAGAGATAATTTTCAGCAGCATGTCCCGCTGAATAGCGGCGTGACCAGGAAGTAAGCAGCGTAGCATGCCTGATATTGAAATTAAGGTTGGTCTGCCAGTTACGATAACGCCTGCCGAGCCAGTCAATTTCCTGATTGTAATTCAGTGCCAGATTCATCCCTTTAATGTTCTGGCTGAGCTGCACGCTATATTTATTGCGATAGCCGCTCGCCAGCCCGGTACTCACCGCGCGCGGAGAGTAGCCAAACTCCTGATAGTAAGGATTAAAGCGGTGCGTGGCGGAAGCATAAAGATAGCTGTCGGTCAGCGGCAGAAAACGGCTCAGGCCCAGCTGTAATTGTCTACCGGTACGCTGTTGCTGATAGCGTGTGGTTTGACTTTGATTAAACAGCACATTGACGCCGCCCAGCCAGCGTACGTTAGCGCCCATCCCGATAGCAACATTGCGGTAATCAGCGGCATACTGCACGCCGTTCAACAGCGTAAAGGTATTGTTCAGCCCATATAACAACGTGCCTTCCAGCAGGCGCTGTGCGTTATGCTGTCGGCTTTCGCCAAGGTTTAAGGTATAGCGCAGGCTATGTGACGGTAGCTGAAAGCTGTTGGTATTGAACGGCTGGGTAAAGTGCTGCCGTTTCCCGCTGGCTTCGATAATCGTCACGTCAATATCACCCGCCGAGGAAGAAACGGGGACATCATTGATATTAAAGGCGCCGGGGGGAATTTGCCGGGTGGCGATCACATAGCCGTTCTGTTTAACAATAACCGTGGCGTTCGAACTAACGGAACCTATGATGGCAGGTACATAGCTGCGTTCGGTGTTTGAAAACATCGCCATATTGGTCATCAGCGAGACGCCACGCAGCGTGGTTCCCTGAAACAGGCTGCCACTGGTATAAAAGTCGCCAACGGTTAGCGTACTACGCAGACGGTCAATATCATAAGCCAGCCAGCTACTGCTGCTTTGATAACGTGCATGCGCCATCTCAGGCGCAGAAAAATAGCCATCATTGCGCAGGTGAAAGCCAAAAAGATTAACGCCGCTGCTCAGGTTGCCGTAAAAATCGTTGCTGACGCTGCTGCTTTGATAACGCTGTGCGGAAAGGTCGTAATTGACAAAAGCGGCGTTTATACCGTTATCCCACCGCCAGCCAGGCGCGATATCATACAGGTTCGGTTTGCTCCAGGCCTGTTGAGGCAGCGTTAACATCAGCCTGTTTTCGCTCAGATCAATATCAAATTTGGCATCATGTACCCAGGCGGAAAGAAAGTTTTCTGCCTGAGGGCAGCGGTCAATGTGAACGCCCCATTCCTGTAAATCACGACAGGCGAACAGCGGCTCGCTACGACCATGATAGAGACGAAACACAACATCCTGCTCTGCCACTTCCTGATCGTTAATTAAAATTTTAAAAGAGTACTTCCCGGGCAGGATATCGCTGTCGCCGTTAAATATTTCCGCATCTTGTCGATTGACCTGTGTTTGATTCTCCAGCAGTGATAAATCGAACTTCTCTTCGGCCTTCAATGATGCTGCGCCCATGCAGCCCAGACAAACAACAAATAGTAGCGTTGTAGCAGGTTTATTTACGGCGCTCATAACTTTAAGCCAGAGAGAACAGCCATGGCCTGAGCCATGGCTGATTTTTAGCAGGATGATAACGAGAATTAACGATATTCCGTTACGAAAGTAACGTCGGCACTTACGTCACCGCCGGTGATATTGTTGCTAAGGCGCGCATAGCGCACTTTCATATTAATATTGTCATCGCCTTTATTAAGGTTATTAATGCGGCTGCCATCCAGTTCTTGATTAGGCGCCAGGACTTCATTATTGTAAAAAACTTCCAGGCCAACACCGCTGGTATTATTGCTGGCATTTCTTAATGCCTTGGGTTGATTTTCATCAGCAGATGCCTTCATAACCAGTTTTATATGGTTACCTAAATTTTGATCTTCACAATTAACATGAATTTCAAAATCACGGGAGCCATTTTCAATGCTATCGCCAATGGCTACCTTGTCAAAGGCACTGGCACCAACAGTTTCCAGCGTAATATTCTGGTCGGCAGGAACAATGGCACAGGTTGGTTCATTAACATGACCGTTAAAATGTACCACGCTGCCTTCACCTTCCGCAAAAGCGGCAGAAGAGGTCACCATTAATAAGCCCAAAGAAACTGTTTTTAATTTATTCACTTTTCTTTCCTTTTTTAATATTAACCAACAAGTAGTAAACAACATCTTCGACACCAATCGAAAACGTTAAATATCTGGATGTCAGGAGAAATTATAATTTGACATGTACCGGCTTACTGATATCACCATAATCATTAATAATACGGTAATTAATATCAGAAGCGCCGTGATAGCCTTTTATTAACATTGTTGAGTGGGGCGAAACCATGTCGGCATCCAGCGCATGCGCCGTGTCGTTTCCTTCCCAGACTTTGCTAAAGGTTACATAATAGGGCGTTGGATTATAAACCTGTAATTTTCCTGCGGCTTTTTTCCACGTCAACTTTTTATATTGATTGCCCATCTCAGGCGATACCGCAGCAGGGCGATATAATATTTTAACCTTTGTCAGCATCACTAATATCAGCTGCGAGCCGCTTTTCTCTTCAACTTTAGGGATCTCTTTAACATTGAGCCGATAAAGTTGCTCCTGTGGTTGTTCAGCAAGAGAAGAATCGATAGCCTCTATATGCAAGGCAACTTTCTGATGTGCTTTGATTTTTACCAGCGGCGGCTGTACAAATAGCGCTTCCTGCACACCGTTATTATCAGTGGTAATCCAGCTTTGTATGAGATAATCACGGTCTGTAGGGTTATCTACTTTTACTACCCCCATTCCGCCTTCATTAGCGCTCAGCACTACTCGATTCTGATCAAGTATTAACGATGCCTGTGCCTGGCCGCTAACAAGCATCATTAACAATAGTGAAACGCTTCCCTGGCATATGACGTTGCCTGCACGCCATAATCTGAATCCCTTTAACATTGCGTTAAGGTTCATGCTTTTTTACCAATAAATATAACGTTGCTATAACGCTAAGAATTATCTGATAGGTCTTTCAAGGAGCCGTAGATTAATTATTTTTACAGTGCCATGTCAAATTGATGATAAAAGTAAATCCTCATTACAGAGGATGGTTATTTTATTTACAAAGTAATATAACCTGCCTTACATCTACGGCTCTAATAAGTAAAAAAGGAATATTAAATCTGTTTTTTATAATAAAAATAGATTTTTTGTTGGAGTGCGGAAAAATTATTAATATTGGTTATAGATTATTATTAAAAAAAACGGCCGCAATGGGAAGTTCTTGACCCGTCTATGAAAGGATTTAACGACAAGTGCTTTATAACGAATGAGCCTTTTAGCACACACTTAACGCCTGAGCGCTATTTTATGCTGCCTTTCAGCACTTGAGATACTTTTTTAAGATTTAAATCCCGCCATGAAGATAAATCAAGTTTTTAAATTTATAATTGCATTTTCCTTTTGCGGCGGTTTTTTTGACTTAACTAAAATTAAACATCAGAAATTTTGCTAATAGATCATTTTGTGGCTTCCGGTCAGCATGTATGACCAAAAATTCACCTCTGGCACGAAAAAAGCCTTATAACAGTCACTTTATGGCGGCATAGCTTTATGGCGTAGGTACAGGGATGTATTGAGATAAGTGGAAAATGTACAGAACGATGTAAGTTGTTTCGAGGCAGGAAAGGGAGTGAAAAGTATTCGGAGCTGGAAAGCAAAAAAGCAGACGCCTGGCGTCTGCTTTTTCTGAATTTGGCTCCTCTGACTGGACTCGAACCAGTGACATACGGATTAACAGTCCGCCGTTCTACCGACTGAACTACAGAGGAATCGTGTGAACGGGGCGCATAATATCGAGGGCGTTAGCGCTTGTCAAAGCCTGATTCGCAAAAAGCGATTGAATGCTGAAGAAAACAGCAATGCGAGGTTATCCTGCTCTGTTAAGCGCCGTGCCGATGTGCGTAAAGGTGACTATGGTTATGGAGGCGGTTTAACAGCAAGGCGAAAGGAGAAACCATGAGGCAGACAGAATATCTGGTACGGCAGCGGCTGACATTGACCACGGCCCAGCGCAAACAGAGCGTGAAGGCCATAGCCGAAGGCAAACTTGAGCTGGCTGAGCCGGATAGCCGACGCGCGCAGCGTTATGCTTTCCAGCGCATGCTGGAGAGGACGGCAATCATCGGCCCGGAAGCGGATTTTTTACCCACCGGCTTTTTACTGCAGGGTGCTGAACGGGCCAAAGCAGTGGCGCTGGTACGGGAAGATGGCGTCCCGAAAGGTACCGGTTTTCTCACGGGGGCCGGACTGTTTGTTACCTGCTTTCACGTATTACCGGATCGCCAGCGCGCCGCTGGCTATAGCGTGGAGTTCGGCTACTGGCTGAATGAGCAGGATAACAGCGCTGCAACCGCTATTTACTCGCTGGATGCCGATAGTTTCTGGCTAACCAGCCCGGAGGATGAGCTCGATTGTACGCTGGTTGCGCTGGGTGAACAGCGCACGGGCGATGCCGATGCGGCGCTGCCTGGCCAGATAATGCTTAGCGATCGACCCGATAAACACCGGCTGGGCATGGCGGTAAATATCCTTCAGCATCCTGCAGGCGCGGCGCAGCAGGTGGCGCTACGTGATAACTATTTGCTGGCGCGTGGGGAAGAGGGCAGCGCGGCGGCAAATGTCCTGCATTACACGGCGGATACTGAAGAAGGCTCTTCCGGCGCGCCGGTTTTTAACGATAGCTGGGAGTTGGTGGCGCTTCATCACGGTGCGGCACAGGACGAAAGCGGCACCCTGATTAATGAGGGCATTCGTGTCAGCGCCCTGGTGGACTGGTTAAAAGCAGAGGCGGTAAAGCTGGAACCCTTAGCGCGTCAGCGGTTGATTGCAGCACTACGCGGCGAACGCGCGCTGACGCTCACAGAACTGGCACGCGCCGCGCCAGATGCGAATTATGCTAACCGTAACGGCTATCAGGCAGATTTTTTAACCGATCACGCGGTGCCGCTGGCACAGATCCTGACGCCCAGAGCGGCGGAAATCGCCCCGCTGCGATCCGGCGCGACCGGCACCGAGGCGATTCTGGATTACCAGAACTTTTCGCTGGCCCTCTGTGCCGAGCGACGCATCGCTTTTCTTACCGCCACCAATATTGATGGCGCGCGCTATATCAACATCAATCGCGACAGTGGTCAGCCTTCGCTGCTGGCAGAAGGCGACAGCTGGTATGAGGATAGCCGCATCGACAGCCGCTATTATCTGGTTCAGTCTTTTTATCGCGAATTCAGCCGCTGGTTCGATCGCGGCCATCTGACCCGTCGCAGCGATCCAACCTGGGGAACGCCGCAGGAGGCGATCCGCGCCAATAAAGATACCTTTCATTTTACTAACTGTTCACCGCAGCATTTTCGTTTTAATCAGAGCCTGCAGTACTGGCAGGGCATAGAGCGTTATATTCTGGAATATGGCGTACTGCAGAGTAAAAAGCAGATTACAGTGCTCACTGGCCCGGTCCTTGACGATCAGTGGCGACAATATGGTGAGGCGAAGGTGCCGCTGATGTACTGGAAAGTGGTATTACGCATCGGTAATGAAGGAGAGCCGCAGGCCACGGCGTTACTGGTTAGCCAGGCGAATCTGCTGGATGAGCCACGGCGAGTCATTGCCACCGCGCAGCAGGATAAGGTGCCACAGGTTGATGAGTTTCGGATTACGGTGAGTGGGCTGGAAAGCCTGACCGGGCTGGATTTCTCGGCTTTTCGCGCCTGGGATAGCTGGCAGCCATCGCCAGGGGTGCGCGCCGATCCATTACCGGCGGCGCTGATAATGTCATGGCGCGATCTGCTCTGATATAACGCTGACTATTTAACTTGTTAAGCAGGCTGGCGACAGAGACCAGCCTGCTGTTTTCTCAGAAAAGCGGCATTAAGCCGGCGCATCACAGCGGCGTAAATAGCGCAGCGTGGCGGTGACGGCCAGTTGTCGATTGCGTTTAATACTTTCCGCTTCACTGTTATCGGGAGTGAACAGCGCATTAAAGGTATAGCGGTTTGAAACATGATGAACGCATATGCTGCTGATCAGCCGGTGTACATCAATGGTATTCACGTCACGATGAAACAGGCCTGCCTGCTGTCCACGCGTCAAAATATCCTCCAGCAAATCCAGCGCGCTACGGTTAAGCGCTTTGATGCGCGGCGACTGGCTGATATAACGGCCTCGCAGCAGGTTTTCACTACAGACCAGACGCATGAAATCAGCATGCGTAGCGTGATAATCAAAGCTTTCCTCTACTAACCGGATAATCGCCTCTTCCGGCGGCAGTTCGCGTAAATTCAGGCCGGTTTCATGTTCGCGGATCTGCTGATAAACCTGCTCCAGCACTGCAAGATAGAGGTTTTCTTTATTGTTGAAATGGTAGACCACCATACGTTTGGTGGTTTGCGCGTTATCTGCAATCTGCTCCAGGCGCGCGCCCTGCATGCCATATTCGGCAAAGGCTTTTAGCGCGCCTTCAAGAATACGTTTTTTCAGTCCTTCAGGATCGTTTTTGCGTTTTGCCTGTTCAACCATATTGGGGCAATTCCCGTTAATTAAGCCGTTGGCAGGGTAACGTGTTGATCCGTTAAACACAACGCCAGCGCCCAGGCTGGAAAACATCCGCCACGAAAGCCATTTTTATCTGCCTGAAACCGTCGCCGATGCAGCGCTGATTATTTAACTCATGCCAGATGTGACTCACTTATTATTGGTCTCAATAAAAAGCCAGTAAAACTTTTAAAGCAGCAGCCTGTTTTTTTATTCAATGGCTTAAATCAGCTTTTTGCAAAGCATATGAACCACAAGATGCCAGTTAAAATCAGACCCCCTAATGTTAATAATTCTTATTTTGGACGCGAGTCTATTTCTTTATTTAGCAGAGCTCCTATGATTAAGCCGGTTAAACCAGGGTATTAAAAAAGAGCGCTGAACGCTCTATACCAAAAATAGTATAACAGGTAGGGTGCTATGTCTTTTGTTACCAATATCGATCCGAATAACGTTCCACGCTTATTAGAAAACATTGAAAATCAGGGTTATGCCGTACTGGAAAATGTGGTCACCGATGAAGGGCTTGCAAAATTTCGTGCCTGGATTGACGAGGTAAGCGCAGAGGCGGGAAAAGGATATCATGCGATTTTCGGCGATGTGGAAAAAATTGATCACACGCCGCTGGCCCGGCTTAGTGAAGACGCTGACTTTCGACAACTTATGCAGCGGATGGCGGAAAAGTCGCTGGCGCGCCGGTTAGCCGATCAAAATGTTCTGGCCGTACTGCGCTGCGTGCAGGGAGAAAGCGGCAGAAAGAAATCCAACTCTTTTCATTATGATGCCAGCGTCATTACCGCACTGCTGCCGATTGAAATCCCCCAGGAAGGGGAGGCGCGCGGAGATTTGCTTTTGTTTCCTAACCTGCGGCCTTTTCGCTCCAGCGTAGTATTCAACGTACTGGAAAAAAGCCTGATGCAAAACAGATTATCGCGTTATCTGTTAATGAAAGCGATCAAGCACCGGCTGGTCAAACCCATGACGCTCTACTTAAAGCCGGGCAATATCTACTTCTTTCACGGTTATCGCACCTTTCATGCTAATGGTCCGTGCGATCCTGCCTTTCGACGCGCGACAGCGCTGTTTCATTTTGGCGATCCGCATCATGGCAGCACGCTGACCCGTTCTATTATTAAAGTTAACCGGCTATTGGCAAAGTAGCACTGACGAGGTTGCGATGAATAAATAAACAGAGAACCCATCTGCCGATGGCGAAAAGTTGGTGAATGATGGCGGCTAAACAGGGATATCAAGTATCCGCTTCAGCAAGCAAGCGCAGAATGCAAAAAGCCCGCTCAGGTTTCCCTGAGCGGGCTTCTCTAAATATGGCTCCTCTGACTGGACTCGAACCAGTGACATACGGATTAACAGTCCGCCGTTCTACCGACTGAACTACAGAGGAATCGTGTGAACGAGGCGAATATTACCTGGCACCCATCTGAATGTCAAAGCCTCTCCCGCCTTTCCCCGTGCGTTTGCTGGCAAAACCAGCAATAAGCTGCCATTTGCTGCTTTTCTAATCTGCCGGGTAGATCTCAATTTAAACGCTTTTCCCGGCTGTTGTTAGAGGCATGTCAAATTTTTGTTATCTGGTAATTTTAAAACGGGCGTTTCGATGCTTTCATTATGAAAATTTCAATAAAATTGACTATGAAACAAACGAACTGTTTCAATGCGTGAGGGTTGTTACCAGGGCTCTATAAACGGTTTCTTTACATGAATTAAGATAAAAATCAACAAGTTGAAAAGGAGAGGTGTAAACAGAAAAAGCGCGACAGTTATAAGGTTTTATCTCTTTTCGAAGCTGGAAACCCTGGTGATGTTGTGTGAATGTAAAAAATATTTTTCATTCGAGGTAACGGCCCGCCAGCGCAACTTAACGATTCAAAGGGTGAACTATGAAGATGAAAAAAGCGATTGTTGCTTCTGTTATTGCCTGCCTGCTGCCTGCGGCAGTGCTGGCGAAAGATATTCAGCTGGGCATATCAATGGCGCTGTTTGATGACAATTTTCTGACCATTTTGCGTACCGCCATGCAGAAAGAGATGGATAAAAATCAGGTGCAAGGCCAGATGGAAGATGCCAAAGGCGACGTGGCGCAGCAGCTGCAACAGGTGCAGAACTTTATTGGTCAGGGCGTTGACGCAATTATCGTGAATCCGGTCGATACCAACGCAGTAAAACCGATTATGGATCAGGCCAGTAAAGCAGGCATTCCGCTGATCTTTGTTAACCGGCGTCCTCAGGCGGCGCTGACTGACAAAATGGCCTATGTGGGATCGGATTCTGAACTGGCGGGCCGCCTGCAAATGGAAGCACTAGCGAAAGCGATGAATCAAAAAGGCAACGTCGCTATTTTAATGGGCGATCTGGCCAACGAAGCCACCCGCGACCGTACCAAAGGCGTTGAGGCGGTTGTGGCTAAATATCCGCAGATCAAAATCGTTCAGAAGCAAACTGCCAAATTTATGCGTAATGAGGCGGTGGATGTGGTCAGCAACTGGATGACCGCAGGCGATCAAATTGACGCTATCGCATCCAATAATGACGAAATGGCTATCGGCGCGCTGATGGCGTTGGGTAAAAGTAGCAAAGTGCTGATTGCTGGTGTGGACGGCACGCCGGATGCGCTGCAGCAGATCAAAAACGGCAGAATGGTTGCCACCGTTTTCCAGGATGCCAAAGGGCAGGGCGAAGGTGCCGTTCAGACAGCTATCAAGCTGGTGAATGGCGAAAAAGTTCAGAAAAGCGTGATGATTCCCTACCAGCTGATTACCAAAGAGAATTATCAACAGTTTGTCAGCCGTAACCAAAAATAACTCTTTCCGTTCGCCCGCCGCCCGTTATGCGGGCCGCTGGCAGGCGACCTGTCGTACGGAGGTAAAACATGACGGCTTATGCGCTGGAAGCTGAAGGCATCAGTAAATTTTTTCCAGGGGTGAAAGCGCTGGATAACGTCTCGCTGCGCGTCAGGCCCGGCACGGTACATGCGCTGATGGGAGAAAACGGCGCGGGGAAATCCACGCTGATGAAATGCCTGATTGGGATCTATCGTCCCGACCAGGGTGTTATCCGTATCAAAGGCGAGCCGGTGCAGTTTCAGGATACGCTGGATGCGCTACGTTTCGGTATCTCAATGATTCATCAGGAACTTAATTTGGTGCCATGGATGACGGTAGCCGAAAATATCTGGCTGGGACGTGAGCCGGTAAAGTTTGGCCTGGTGAATCATCGCCAGCTGAATCAGCAAACTGCGGAGCTACTAAGCAAGCTTAATATTCGTCTGCCGGCGGATCGCATGGTGGGAGAGTTAAGCATTGCCAGTCAGCAGATGGTGGAAATTGCCAAAGCGGTCTCGTGGAACGCCGATATTGTGATTATGGATGAACCAACCTCGGCATTGACTGAAGGTGAAGTCGCGCATCTGTTTACAATCATTCGCGATCTGCGGGCGCAGGGAAAAGCAATTGTTTATATCAGCCATAAAATGGATGAAATCTTTGCCATCACCGATGAGGTCAGCGTATTTCGCGACGGCAGCTGGGTAGGCAGCGACCGGACCGACAGCTATACCCGCCAGTCATTGATCACCCAGATGGTGGGCCGCGAACTGACCCAGTTGTTCCCTAAATTCAACAACGCCATCGGCGAAGAGATGCTAACGGTGCGCCATCTGTCGCGCCAGGATGCGTTTGAAGATGTCAGCTTTAGCGTACGGCGTGGTGAAATCCTTGGCGTTGCCGGGCTGGTGGGGGCCGGACGCAGCGAAGTAATGGAAACCCTGTTTGGCATGGCATCTGCCGACAGCGGGGAAGTATTGATTGACGGCGTGCCGGTCTCCATTGACTCGCCCTCAACGGCGATCGAGAAGGGCATGGCGTTTCTGACCGAGGATCGTAAAAAATCCGGTCTGTTTCTGGTGTTGTCGGTGCTGGAGAATATGAGCATTGTAAATATGCCGGAATACAGCAGCAAAGGCGGCTTCGTCAGCCATGTGCAAATGGCGCAGGATTGTATGGAGCAGATCCGGCGGCTCAATATTAAAACTCCCACCATGGATCAGATCATCAATAACCTCAGCGGCGGCAATCAGCAGAAAGTGTTGATTGCACGCTGGCTGCTGGCGCAGCCAAAAATCCTGATTCTGGATGAGCCGACGCGCGGCATTGATGTCGGCGCGAAAGCAGAGATCTATCGATTGATCAGTGAGCTGGCCAACCGTGGCGTGGCGGTGATTATGGTGTCGTCAGAGCTGCCGGAGATCCTGGGCATGAGCGACCGGGTGATGGTGATGCACGAAGGGCGGATAACCGGCATCCTCGATAAAGAAGAGGCCGATCAGGAAACCATTATGTCGCTGGCATCCGAGTGAAGCGAGAGGAAGATTATGAGCAACGTGAAAATGAGTACTCAACAACCGCGCGCATCGCGTCAGCCGCTGTTCAGCCAGCTACAGGGCAAGCTGCCAAAAGATACCGGCATTTTTATTGTGATGCTCGGCATCGCATTGATTTTTGAAGTGGCAGGCTGGTATGTGCGCGATCAATCTTTTTTGTTGAACACCAATCGTCTGGTGCTGATTGTACTGCAGGTGGCGATTATCGGCATTATTGCCGTTGGCGTAACGCAGGTGATCATCACCACCGGCATCGATCTCTCTTCCGGTTCGCTGATAGCGTTAACGGCGGTGGTGGCGGCCAGCCTGGCGCAAACCTCGCACAGTCTGTCGCCGATGTTTCCTTCGCTGGTTGACCTGCCTGCCGTGGTGCCGATTGTTGCCGGGATTGGGGTGGGTATCCTGTGCGGTTTGATTAACGGTGTACTGATAACCCGCACCGGTATTCCGCCTTTTATCGCCACGCTGGGCATGATGGTATCCGCCCGTGGGCTGGCGCAGTATTACACGCAGGGCAACCCTATCAGCTTTCTGTCTGATGGTTTTACCGCCATCGGTCAGGGCGCGATGCCGGTCGTGATCTTTCTGGTGGTGGCGGTGATATTTCACATTGCGCTGAAACATACGCGCTACGGCAAATATGTTTACGCTATCGGCGGCAATATGACCTCGGCGCGCGTTTCCGGAATTAACGTTAATAAGTATCTGGTGATCGTGTATACCATTGCCGGCGGGCTGGCCGGACTGGCGGGCGTTGTGCTGGCGGCACGCGTCAGTACCGGGCAGTCGAGCATGGGCATGTCTTATGAACTGGATGCTATCGCGGCGGCGGTAATTGGCGGCAGCAGCCTGATGGGCGGTGTGGGTCGCATTACCGGCACGCTGATCGGCGCGGTCATTCTCGGGCTGATTAAAAGCGGATTTACTTTTGTAGGCGTGGATGCCTATATACAGGATATTATTAAAGGCATCATTATTGTTGCTGCGGTCTCTATCGATATGCACCGTAATCGCAAAAAGCGGTAAGACGCTTTATTACAGATAATCTATTAACAGGGTAATGCTCATCGTAATTGTGCGAAATAATAGTGCGAGCTGATTTGAGTTTTTGACTTAATGAAGTTGATTTTCATGACGCATAAACTGATGATTGATCGCGTTTATAGTGGATTGTCAATAAGCCTATTAAGTTTGCGCTGCTATTATTTTCGTTGCACAAGTCAGGCAGGTGAATAATGAGCGTCGTTTCATTATTTTCCTGCCTGAATAGCGATAATGGTGGTGAGGAAATAATAGCGTTGCATTAATAAAAGAGAAGCAATATACAAAAACGATTGGTCAATGAAAAACAACAACAGAACACCAACGCCCCATGATGCTACCTTCCGTCAGTTTTTGTCACAGCCTGAAATTGCGCGTGATTTTATGGAGCTGCATCTTCCGCCTGCGTTGCGCGCCATTTGCAACCTCAGCACGTTGAAGCTGGAGTCAGGATCCTTTGTAGAAAGTGACCTGCGCCAGTATTTCAGTGACGTACTTTATAGCCTGCAAACCTCCGCAGGTGATGGCTACATTCATGTATTGATCGAGCACCAGTCGTCGCCGGATAAACATATGGCGTTTCGCCTGTTGCGTTACGCCGTAGCGGCGATGCAGCGCCATATCGAAGCGGGTCATAAAAAGCTACCGCTGGTGATACCGGTGCTTTTTTATGTTGGCAAACGCAGCCCTTATCCCTATTCAACACGCTGGCTGAATGAATTTGATAACCCTGACCTGGCTGGCAAGCTTTACAGCGGTGCTTTTCCGCTGGTGGATGTCACTGTGATCCCTGACGATGAAATCATGAAACATCGCAGCATGGCAGCACTCACATTATTGCAGAAGCATATTCATCAGCGTGATATTGCCACCCTGACAGATCGTCTGGTCACGCTACTGATGGCCGATTATCTTTCTTCACCGCAGGTAATGGTGCTGATACAATATTTAATACAGGCAGGTGAGTCTGCCGACTCCGAAGCTTTTGTTCGCGAACTGGCACTGCGTGTGCCGCAACACGGGGACGCACTTATGACCATCGCCCAACAGCTTGAACAGCAAGGTATTAAGAAAGGTATTGAGAAGGGTATCCAGCTCGGTCGACAGCAGGGCCGAAATGAAGGCAAATTAGAAGTTGCCCGCAGCCTGCTAAAAATGGGAATGCCTCGTGAGTCAGTGCGGGAGGCGACCGGTTTAACCGAGGATGACCTGGCCCAGCTTCACCATTAATTGCTTTCCTACTGTTTTATCGCCTGGCCGGGCCTTCACTAAATAAGCACCGGCCATGCAATATTCCGTTCAGACTTATTCCGCTATAGCGATTAAATCCTTCTCTGACTATCGGCATAGCTGGCGCGATGCGCCAGCTGCAGGTTTACAGACCTGCTCAGCGGTGCCAGAGCGGAAAGGCGCCAAACACCACTCCGCCTACCAACAGCGCCATACTTACCACAATCCCCCACTTAATTGAAAAGCGCTGATGGTCGCCAATATCCACCTTCGCCAGCCCAACCAGCAGATAAATTGATGGCACCAGCGGGCTGAGCAGATGGAAAGGTTGACCGATAATCGAAGCGCGTGCGATCTCCTCGGCACTGATACCGTAGCCTGCGGCGGTCTGGGCGATCACCGGCAGGATGCCAAAATAGAACGCATCGTTAGACATAAAGAAAGTAAACGGCAGGCTGATTACTGCGGTAAACACCGCCAGATAAGGGCCAAAGCTGTGAGGGATCACCGCCAGCAGGCTCTTCGCCATAGCGTCCACCATGCCAGTACCGGATAAAATTCCGGTAAACACCCCGGCAGCGAAAATCAACGCGGTCACCGCCAGCACATTAGCGGCGTGCGCACCGATGCGCTCTTTTTGCTGCTCCAGCGAGGGATAATTAAGCATCACCCCGATGGCGAATGCCAGCATAAACAGAATATGAATGGGCATCAGTCCCACGACCAGCAGCACCAGCAGCGTGGTGGTAAGGATAAAATTGGGCCAGAACATTTTAGGGCGTCGGTTAGCCTCACATTCCTCTGCATCGCCCAGCCCCAGGCTGATATTTTCCAGATGATGACTTTCCATCGTCATGATGCCCAGCCGCCGACGTTCGCGCAGACCGAACAGCACCGCCATTCCCACCAGGGTAAAACAGCCCAGCAGCATCGCCGGGATCATGGGAATAAAAATATCCAGCGCATCAATACGCAGCGCTGCTGCCGCGCGAGCGGTTGGACCGCCCCAGGGCGACAGGTTCATAATGCCGCTGGCCAGATTAATTAAACAGAGCATCGGCAGCACATTCATCCCCAACCGATGATACAGCGGCAGGAATGCCGCGACGGCAATCATATAGGTTGTGGAGCTGTCACCATCCAGCGAAACCAGCAGCGTCAGCACAGCCGTGCCAACCAGCACCTTTAATGGATCGCCGCGTACAATTTTTAAAATCAGCCGCACCAGCGGATCAAATAGTCCGGCATCAATCATCAAACCAAAATAGAGGATGGAAAAAGTTAGCATCACGCCGGTGGGGGCCAGCGTTTTGACGCCGTTAAGCATCATTTCGCCCAGTCCGTGCCAGAAACCGCCTACCAGCGCAAAAAAAGTAGGAACAATAATCAGCGCAATCAGCGCCGACATTCGTCTGGTCATGATCAGATACATGAAGCAGATCACCATCGAAAAACCCAGCACAGTCAGCAAAATACTTTCCTTCTAAAAATTAAGGAGACAGCAGGCGTACTACCGCTTATCTCTGGTGGTGAGGGGTTATAGTATGACGTCACGTTATCTATCTTTTACAAAGGGCACATAAAAGTTAATGAAGTGATAATTTCATTTGGGATAACCTGCTGTTTTTACGATTTTTTTGTGAATTAAGGTAATAACAAAAATTTTACATTTGCCATAAGTGAAAAGGGGAACAGTGACAGAGTTCATGTTTCGACCGGTATGAAAGCAGGTTTTTGTGATGAAGATCGAAAGAGTAGCGGCGCAGCGCTTATAAAAAGTTTCTCTTATCGTCTGCACAGTACAAACGCAGCCGCTGCACGCTTCTGGTGCGACAGACCATTAACCTGTCGGGCTGGCGACATAAATTTAGCCGTTTAACTCGTTTGGGGTAATCAGATTCTCTTATTTTATCGTGGGTTAGCGATGCCGCATTTTGACCGCGATGAAAACTGGCCTGCATATTGCAATGCATGGCTTACAGCCGCGATGCGCGCCTGAGCTGGTAACAACATTCGGTAACTCCGACGGAGGCAACATGAACTTAAGACGGCTTAAATACTTCGTAAAAATTGTCGATATTGGCAGTCTGACTCAGGCGGCGGAAGTGCTGCATATTGCGCAGCCTGCATTGAGTCAGCAGGTGGCCACGCTGGAAAATGAACTGGACCAACAGCTGTTGATCCGTACCAAACGTGGCGTAACGCCCACCGAGGCCGGAAAAATTCTGTATGCCCATGCGCGAACCATTTTACGTCAGTGTGAACAGGCGCAAATGGCAGTGATCAATGCCGGACAGACGCTGAACGGTCAGGTCTCTATCGGTCTTGCGCCGGGCACCGCTGCTTCTTCGCTAACCATGCCGCTGCTGCAAACGGTGCGTGAAGAGTATCCGGAAATCCTGGTTTACCTGCATGAAAACAGCGGCTCTTCGCTTCATGAAAAAGTGATAAACGGACAGCTCGATATGGCGGTGTTATATGACCGCACGCCGCTGGCGGGCATTACCAGCACGCCGCTGATGAAAGAAGAGCTTTATTTGGTAGGGGTCTGCAATGCGCCTGGCAGCATGGTGGATCTGGCTCAGGTAGCGCAGATGAACCTCTTTTTGCCGCGTGATTACAGCGCGGTGCGTAAACGGGTCGATGAAGCTTTTTCATTACGACGCCTCAGCGCGCGTATCATTGGTGAAATTGAATCGCTTGCCACCCTGAGCGCCGCCGTTTCCAGCGGTATGGGCGCAACGGTGCTGCCGGAGTCGGCGGCACGGGCGCTGGTTAGCGCGACTAACGGCTGGATGGCGCGTATTAATTCACCTTCGCTTAATCTACCGCTATCGCTCAATATCTCTTCGCGTCTGCCGCTATCGCCTTCCGCTCAGGCGGTGAAAAATATCCTGCTGACGCTGCTGAACAAGCCCGTTGCGGAAGAGCGTGAGCTGATGCTGGTGGGTTAGATCATCTTTGATCACGGACAGGCTGGTTAATCATTACTGGTCGTCCGCCTTTATCTCATAAATGCATAAGAAACCGTTTTTTATTATTTGTAGCTATCAATAAGCCTGCTTAACATTAAGGCAGCATTGAACGCCAGATAAGGAGAAACGGTTTGAACTTTCAACAGCTTAAAATTATCCGTGAAGCCGCACGCTGTGAGTTTAACCTGACGGAGGTGGCGAATACGCTTTTTACCTCACAGTCTGGCGTCAGCCGCCATATACGCGATTTAGAAGATGAATTGGGTGTAGATATCTTTATCCGTCGCGGCAAACGGCTGCTGGGCATGACCGAGCCGGGCAAAGCGCTGCTGGCTATCGCTGAGCGCATTCTCGATGAAGCGAGTCGGGTACGACGGCTGGCGGATCTCTTTACCAACGAAACCAGCGGTGTCCTGACCATAGCCACTACCCATACACAGGCGCGCTACAGCCTGCCAAAAGTGATCAAAGCTTTTCGCGCGCTCTGGCCGCAGGTGCGGCTGGAGCTGAATCAGGGATCGCCGCAGGAAATAGTAGCGATGGTTGCTGCTGGCGAAGCGGACATCGGTATCGCCAGCGAGCAGCTGGTTAATCAGTCGGCGCTGGCGGCCTTTCCGTGGTTTAGCTGGCATCATGCGCTGCTGGTGCCAAAAGGACATGAGCTGGAGCAGGAGCAGGAGCTTACTCTGGCGGCGCTCAGCCGCTATCCCCTGATTACCTATCGGCAGGGGATTACCGGACGCTCGCGTGTCGATCGCGCCTTTCAGGCTGCGGGGCTGAAACCGGACATTATCCTCAGCGCGCAAGACTCCGACGTCGTGAAAACTTATGTTGATCTGGGGCTTGGCGTGGGGATCCTTGCCGATCAGGCATGCCAGCTGGATACGCAATCAGCGCTGACGCGGCTTGATGCGCGCCATCTCTTCGAGGCCAGCACCGTGTGGCTGGCGCTAAAGCGCGGGCAACTGCAGCGCAATTATGTCTGGCAGTTTCTTGAGTTATGCAGCGCCAACCTGTCGCTGGAGGAGATGAAACGTCAGGCGCTTAGCGTTCAGGAAGAGGAGCCAGCGATCGACTTTCAGATTTAATCTCTTTGTCCCGTGTATTGCAGATCGTAAAAGCAGCGGCTAATGTCGCTATTTTTGCAGGGGCGAGGATGATTAAGTTACGGGCAATGACGCCGCACGATCTGGACGACTGTGTGGCGCTCACGCAGGAAGTTAAGTGGCCACATCGTCTTGCCGACTGGCAACTAATGCTGCAACTGGGCGAAGGCGTAATAGCGGAACAGCAGGGGCGTGTGGTCGGCAGCACGCTGTTCTGGCGCTGGGGCGCGGAGCGCGCCTCGTTGGGCGTGATCATTGTCGCAGGTCAGCTGCGCGGTCAGGGCATCGGTAAGGCGCTGTTACACTATACGTTGCAGCAGCTGGAGGGCTGGCAGCTGCATCTGCACGCTACCGCCGCCGGCGCGCCTCTCTATCGTCAGATGGGATTTGTCGCCTCGGGCGACGTGATTCAGTATCAAACGTCAGCGTTGACGCCGCCGCCCGCCAGCGGGCTGGTACAGATGGCGCGGCAGAGCGATCTTCCGGCGCTGGCGCAGCTTGACTGGCAGGCAAACGGCTTTCAGCGGCTACCGTTGCTACAGCAGCTATTCCAGAGCGGTGCCAGCATCACGCTGCTGCGTCAGCAAACGGTGCCGCTGGGCTTTGCTGTTACCCGCCGTTTCGGGCATGGCTATGTGATCGGCCCGGTCATCGCACCTGACAGGCAAATGGCGCAACAGCTGATTATTGAAGCGATGCAGCCGCTGGCTGGCGCTTTTGTGCGTATTGACAGCCGTCGCGAGGCAGGACTGGGCTCCTGGCTACAAACCCTTGGTTTACAACCGGTAGATAATCCGTTGCGCATGGTGCGCGGCAGCGAGTGGCAGCCGCAGGGGATGACGGCCTGGAGTTTGATGAGTCAGGCGATGGGCTAAACGCGGCGGTTGTGTTTTGAGCAGGTCAGCTATGCTTAAAGTCTGTGTAATCTGAGAGGGAGAAACAGACAATGGCAATGAAGACCAGCGATTTTTTTGTAGCGCGCCTGAAGGCATGGGGCGTTACGCGAATTTACGGTTACCCCGGCGATGGCATTAATGGGGTGCTGGGCGCGATTCAGCGAGCAAATAAAGCGGGCGCCGGCATTGAGTTTATTCAGGTACGCCATGAAGAGATGGCAGCATTTATGGCTGCAGGCCATGCCAAATTTACCGGCGAACTGGGCGTTTGCCTCTCTACCGGCGGCCCGGGCGCCACGCATCTGCTGACCGGTCTGTATGATGCAAAAATGGACCACGCGCCGGTGCTGGCGATTTCCGGCCAGGCGGAAACCACCTCTCGCGGCTCCAACTATCAACAGGAGCTGAATCTCGATCGCGTGTTTTCTGACGTTGCTAATTTTGTGCAGGAGGCGGCGGCCCCGGCGCAGGTGCGCCATCTGGTCGATCGTGGCGTGCGTATTGCGAAAGCGCAAAACGGCGTGGCGGTGCTGATTTTGCCGAAAGACCTACAGGACGAGCCGTGGCAGGAGCCGCAGCATGCGCACGGCTTTACCCATTCCGGCCCAGGCTATCAACGACCAAAAGTGGTGCCTTATGAGGATGATTTGCAACGTGCTGCAGAAATCCTCAACGCCGGTAAAAAAGTTGCGATTCTGATTGGTTCCGGCGCACGCGGCGCGGCCGTAGAGGTGGTGCAGGCGGCGAATGTGCTGGGTGCGGGCGTGGCGAAAGCGCTGCTGGGCAAAGATGTGTTGCCGGATGACGCGCCGTTTGTGACCGGCTCTATCGGCCTGTTGGGCACCAAACCCTCTTCAGAGATGATGAAAAACTGCGACACGCTATTAATGATCGGCAGCGGTTTTCCGTGGACAGAATTTTTGCCAGAAGAGGGCAAAGCGCGAGCGGTACAGATTGATATCGATCCTTCAATGCTTGGCCTGCGCTATCCCTGCGAGGTGAATCTGCATGGCGATGCGGCGGAAACGTTACGTGCGCTGCTGCCGCTGCTGCAACATAAAGCAGACCGCAGCTGGCAGGAGATCATTGCCCGTCAGGTACAGGAGTGGTGGCAGGTGATGGAAGAGAGGGCAATGGCACCCGCGAAACCCGTTAACCCGCAGCGCGTGGTATGGGAAATGTCGCCTCTGCTGCCTGAAGATGCCATTGTTACCTCAGATTCCGGCTCCTGTGCCAACTGGTTCGCTCGCGATTATCGGGTCAAACAGGGACAGCGCGCCACGCTTTCCGGCGGCCTGGCCTGCATGGGCGCGGCGGTGCCGTATGCGATTGCCGCCAAGTTTGCTTTTCCGCATCAGCCGGTGGTGGCGCTGGTGGGCGACGGCGCGATGCAAATGAACAATATGGCGGAGCTTATCACTATCCAGAAATACTGGCAGGGCTGGGGCGATGCACGGCTGATTGTCTGCGTGTTTAATAACCAGGATCTTAATCAGGTGACCTGGGAGCAGCGGGTGATGGAAGGCAATCCACGCTTTGAGGCCAGCCAGGATATTCCCAATGTGCACTACGCTGCCTTTGCTGAGATGCTCGGCCTGAAGGGCATTTTTGTCGACGACCCGGAAAAGCTCAGTGCCGCCTGGCAGGAAGCGCTAAGCAGCGACCGACCGGTAGTGCTGGAAGTGAAGACCGATCCGGAAGTAGCGCCGCTGCCACCGCATATTACCTTTAAACAGGCGAAAGCCTTTATGACCTCAATGTTAAAGGGCGATCGCGGCGCTGCGCAGGTGATTGGCGATACCGCCAGCCAGTTGCTGAACGAAGTGTTGCCCACTAAAAAGAGATAACCTGAGCGGCGTGGCAAGGCGTTTGTAAAACCGCCGCTCCTGGCTTATGTTTACGAAAAATCAAAGATTAACCTCTCTTCAACGGGCGAGGCTGTCAGGAACATATCCGTGAGTTAACGGAGTTTCCTGCTTCGCCCGATCGCACATAAGGAAAACAGCATGACAACTGAAACGCGCCCGGTGTGGTTTATTACCGGCTGCTCTACCGGTTTTGGCCGTGAGCTGGCGAAGCAGGCGATTGAACGTGGATTTAACGTGGTGGTTACCGCCCGCAATGTGCAAAAAGTTGCGGACCTGGTGCCGGGTAAAGAACAGCAGACGTTGGCGCTGGCGCTTGATGTCACCGACAGCGCCAATATTGATGGTGCGGTTAAGGCAACGCTGGAGAAGTTTGGCACCATTGATGTGCTGGTAAATAATGCAGGTTATGGCTATCAGTCATCGGTTGAAGAGGGCGTTGAAGAAGAGATCCGCGCGCAGTTTGATGCTAACGTTTTTGGTCTGTTCGCCATGACGCGTGCGGTGCTCCCGGCTATGCGCAAGGCGCGGCGCGGGCATATTATTAATATTACCTCGGTGGCGGGCCTGATTGGTTTTCCTGGCTCCGGCTACTATGCCGCCAGCAAGCATGCGGTAGAAGGCTGGTCCGATGCGCTGGCGGTTGAGGGTGAGCCGCTGGGCATCAAGGTTACCTGCGTTGAGCCGGGGCCATTCCGCACCGACTGGGCGGGGCGCTCATTGCATCAGACAGAAAACCGTATCGATGATTATGCCGAAACCGCTGGTGTGCGCATGAAAAATACCGCAGGCTACAGTGGCCAACAGCCGGGCGATCCGGCGCGCGCCGCCGCCGCAATGATTGCGATTACTGAAAATGCCCATCCGCCGCGCCATCTGGTGATGGGAGCGTTTGGCTTTGAAGCGGTCACCAATAAACTCCGTGAGCGGCTGGCGCAGATTGAAGCGTGGCGAGAAACCTCACTTGGCACCGACTTCCCGGCGTAAAGCCCAGCTCAGCCACAGCATAGCGGAACAAGCCGCCTCGCCCTGAAACTATTGTCAGCGGTTTAAGGGTGAGGCATTTATCCTGCTTTACGCTTTTCCAGCATCAGAGCAATTTGTTCAGACGGCACTGCCTGGCTAAACAGATAGCCCTGTAGCTGGTTGCAGCCCGCCTCAGCCAGTGCCAGCATCTGCCCGTTTGTTTCTACGCCTTCTGCCGTAACCGTCAGGCCCATGGCATGACCAAGCCGGACGACAGATTCAATAATCGCCGTTGAGTTCTCCGCCACGCCCAGCGACTGGGTAAAGGAGCGGTCAATTTTGATTTTATCCACCGGGAAATTGCTTAAGTAGTTCAGGCTGGAGTAGCCGGTGCCGAAATCATCCAGCGCGATGCGGAAGCCGGCCTCACGCAGGGCAATGATAATGGCGCGAGCCTCTGGCTCATTATCAATCAGTACGCCCTCGGTAATCTCCAGCTCAAGAGCGCGGGGATTAGCGCCTTCCATCTGCACGATATCTTTAACACGCTGTACAAACCCGGCGGCGCGAAACTGCAGCGGCGAGACATTAACGGCGATTGTCAGCGTTGGCCAGCGTAGAGAAACCCGGCACGCTTCGCGCAGCACCCATTCGCCGATTTGTAAAATTAATCCGGTTTCTTCGGCAATAGGAATAAACTCTGACGGCGCGATAAACCCGCGTTGCGCGTGCTTCCAGCGCAGCAAGGCTTCAAATCCTAAAATTCGTTCGCCCTTCACGTCCATTAAGGGCTGGTACCAGACCTCCAGCCCCTGTTTCTGCTGCAGCGCATGACGCAGATCGGCTGCAATCTGCTGACGTGTTTGTACCGATTCGTCCATGGCACGCGCGAAATGGCGATACTGCGCACGCCCCTCGTTTTTCGCCTCGTACAGCGCAATATCTGCTTTGCGCATCAGCTCCTGACGATCCAGCCCGTCCTGCGGTGCGACCGTGATGCCGATACTGACGCCAATCCAGGCTTCACTGCCCAGCAGTTTATAAGGCTTCGCCAGCGCATCGAGAATTTCCTGACACAGCACATCAATTGCGCTGAGATCCTGAATATCCTCCATCACAATAACGAACTCATCGCCGCCTATGCGTCCAACGGTATCATTGTCGCGCAATAGCGCAGCAAGGCGATGTGAAACCTCAATGATTAAATCGTCACCGGCATGGTGGCCATAGGTGTCGTTGATATTTTTAAAGCGGTCGAGATCCAGCAGCAGCAGCGCCGCCTGACTGCGGTTACGCGTCGCACGCGCCAGCGCCTGCGTCAGCCGATCGTCAATCAGCGCGCGGTTAGGGAGGCCGGTAAGCACATCATGAAAAGCCAGATGCTGCGCCTGGGCTTCGCTGGCGCCCAGACGTAATATCGACTGAGCCAGACCCAGCTGCATGCGCCAAAGGCGATACATCATTACCATACAAACCACAGTGGTAACCAGCAGTAACGCGCCGATCAACGGCATCAACATTTTTAC
This sequence comes from Pantoea sp. FN0307, assembly GCF_050113815.1. Classification (NCBI taxonomy): domain Bacteria; kingdom Pseudomonadati; phylum Pseudomonadota; class Gammaproteobacteria; order Enterobacterales; family Erwiniaceae; genus Pantoea; species Pantoea sp. FN0307. Next base: position 676,459 of record NZ_JBNJSO010000001.1, read on the forward strand.
TATGTCACTGCCAGGTTGTTCTGGTCGCCAGGCAAAATAGCCAGCGGAAAAGCCGAGACGCGAGGTAAGCTGAAAGCGTGCCTGATCGGCAGGCGTGGGGCGATCGCCAATATAGTGCAAACCATCGATCAGGCTGCGCTGGGCCAGCGCATTGAGAAAACCATCGTCGAGATATTTAATGCCAATAATCCTGAAGCCACTGTTATTGCCTTCCGTACTAATATTACTGATGGCTACCAGTGCCGCACGCTCCCCAATTTTCACATAATCAACCAAATCCTGAATGCCCAGCTCATTCTGGCGTACCAGCCAGGGTGACAGCGCAGGTTCAAATTTGCTCCAGTAAGGGCCCTCACTGCGCTTTCCGTTTTGCCAGCCATACAACGCCTGGCCCTGCGCATCAAGGATAAAGATGTCCTGATGACCAAACATCTCATATAGCCAGCTGCCGATATTATCGTCCAGCCAGCGCGTATCCTTACCGGGCTGCTGCAGATACTGGGCCAGAGGCAGCCAGTTGCTCAGGCTGTGTAACTGGCGTACATGTTCGGTCATGCTCTGAGAAAACGCGGTTTTAACGATATTTTCCTGTTGTACCAGCGCCTCGTGGTTGTTGTGTTTTGCCGTCCATACCAGGCTGAAGCTGGCTGCGCACCAGGTAATGAACAAGACCGCTGCTAATGGCAAAACCACTTCACGAATAAACTCGCGTCGAAAAGTGTCTGGTAGTTGATCTTTATTAAACATTTTTCCACTCATGCCACTGCTCTCTGATAGTTAATTGTGACAGATAAAATAGATTTTGCTCCATATGGATACTGGCGAAGCGGCAAATCTAACGTTTTGATCTAACATTAGGAGTGAATGATATTTTTATTAATGATGCTAACCAGTGGCAGGGTGGGTAGCCAGACTTAACACAAATTCATCATGCTGCCACCGCCGCGTAACCCAGCTGTCATTTAGCTGCGGCAAAGTAGCCATCATGCTGTACCTAACGGAGAAGAATATGAGTTTACTGGCGAGCTTAAACCGCCCTGTAGTAGCCACGCAGCCTGTGCTGCGCAGAATTTTAAAAGCCATGAACGAAGCTGGCGTAGCCGTCACGCTGCCCTGCGCTCAGCGTTGGGCAGGCCTCTCACCTGCGGCAACGGCGCTGTTGATGACCCTGAGCGAAGCGGATACTCCGCTGTGGCTGGATGAATATCTGGATACACCTGAGTTGCGCGATGCTCTGTACCAGGCCGGAAGCGCGCCGCTGAGCCATACCCAGTCTGCTGCCCTGGCGTTGCTGCACAGCGACAGCAACCCTGACCTGCATGCCATTGCAGCGGCGGGTGCCACGGTGATCCTGGAGGTTCCGGCACTTAACGGCGGCCTGACGCTGCGCCTGCGTGGGCCAGGGATTCAGGAGCGCCGCGCCGTCGCGCCGCAGCTGCCGCCACAGGTGATCGCATTTTTGCGTGAGTGGCCGCTAAACGGGCAGGGCATTAATTTGATGCTGACCTGTGGCGATATGGTCATGGTGCTGCCGCGCAGCGCGCAGGTTGCTGTCTGTTAATAACTGATGATTCGGTATCTGCACTGATGCGCAGGCCGTTACGGTTAGCACCATACTGGTGCGGTGCGGTTTTATGGTGCCCTATTGCAGGGCGGAGGCGCATAAAAAGCAACCCGGAATAGCGCCGTGGTTGAAAACACGAGGTAGCTGCTGTGGCATAGCTCTTGCTAATCAGGAATGCTCTTATTCCTTTTATTTTGGCAAGAGAAACTTCACGCAAGTGACGACGTTAACGCTACGAGAGAAGCAGCATGCTGGAAAAACTATTTCAACTAAAAGCACACCACACCACGGTGCGTACCGAAGTGCTGGCCGGTATCACCACCTTCCTGGCAATGGCCTACATTTTGTTTGTTAACCCTACGATCCTTAGCGCCGCCGGGATGGATAAGGGCGCGGTTTTCGTTGCCACCTGTCTGGCGGCAGCAATTGGCTCGCTGCTGATGGGGCTGATTGCTAACTATCCTATCGCACTGGCGCCGGGGATGGGGCTGAACGCTTTTTTCACCTATACCGTGGTACTGCATATGGGCTACACCTGGCAAATCGCGCTGGGTGCGGTGTTTCTGTCGGCGCTGATTTTCTTCGCCTTATCAATTTTTAAAATTCGTGAATGGATTATTACCAGCATTCCGCTGCCGCTACGTTCCGGTATCGCGGCAGGAATCGGACTGTTTTTGGCCATTATTGCGCTGCAAAGTGCGGGCATAGTGATTGCCAATCCAGCGACGCTGGTGGGGCTGGGAGATTTAACCAAACCTGGCCCGCTGCTGGCGATGCTGGGTTTTATTATTATTGTGGTGCTGGAGGCGCGGCGCGTAACCGGCGCGGTGCTGATCGGCATTCTGGTGGTCACTTTTATCTCAATAGGGCTTGGTCTGTCGCCTTTTGCCGGAGTCTTCTCCGCACCGCCCTCTATCGCGCCCACCTTTTTGCAGCTGGATATCAAAGGCGCGCTGGATATTTCTCTGGTCAGCGTGATTTTTGCCTTCTTGTTTGTGGATGTATTTGATAACTCCGGCACGCTGATTGGCGTTACCAAACGCGCCGGCCTGGCGGATGAGCAGGGCAATATCCCGAAAATGGGCAAAGCGCTGGTTGCCGACAGCGCCGCCGCGCTGTTTGGTTCGCTATTGGGTACCTCTACCACCACCAGCTACATCGAATCCGCCGCAGGCGTCAGCGCGGGCGGCCGAACCGGACTCACGGCGATTGTTGTGGCCTTCCTGTTTGTTCTCAGCCTGTTCTTTTCGCCGCTCGCCTCCAGCGTGCCAGCATACGCGACCGCGCCTGCGTTGCTTTTTATCGCAGTATTAATGACGGCCGGACTGGCTGAAATCGACTGGAAAGATATCACTACCGCTGCGCCGGTCACCGTAACCGCCCTGACCATGCCTTTGACCTATTCCATCGCTAATGGCATCGCCTTTGGTTTTATAACCTGGACGCTGGTGAAGCTGTTAAGCGGCCGCCGTCATGAGTTGAACGCAGCGCTGATTGTACTTTCGCTGCTGTTCGTGATTAAGCTGGGCTGGCTGAGCGCCTGATTCTCCGGGCCGTCTACGGTGGCGGCCCTTGCTTTGCTGCGCCCGCTTTCTGACATGATCCTGTATGCCACGCATTAGCGATTTTTATCGCTTTACTCCACCTGCAAATCCCAAAAGAATTTGATTTAAATCAGGAAAATCCGTGCTGATAAATGAGAGATTTCAGAAAATAGCGTTTTCGTGCTATATTTCACTCTAAGCTGTAATTTATTAACTTAATGAGGCACTGAAGCAGGTCATTTTACTTACTGACACAGTGAAAAATTATGCTGAAAGGTAGTAAGACATTCTCATCACACTTCTTCGTCACTGGTTTTATCTCGCCGATAGTCACTTGCGAAACCCACTGGTGTAGCGAGCTGTAGCCCCGTTTACTCTTCTGTGACCATACGCGTATTCCGCGTGCCGGTATTCTGGCTCAGGCTGCTTACCGGAAGAATGGTTAACACTTTCATAAAAAGTTTTTTTATGCAGATTTTTACTGTAGGGCGCATTTTTGGCCGCTTTAGCAGTAAGTAGTTATGTTTTTACCATCTTGAGGGTTTAAAGATGAAATATTGGTTTTTTTTGGCAGTTTCTATTGTTGCAGAAGTATCGGGTACGCTCTCTATGAAGTATGCCAGTCTGTACGGCGGCATGCTGGGACATCTGATGATGTATGTCATGATCACACTTTCCTATATTGCGTTATCACTGGCGATAAAACGTATTGCGCTTGGCGTGGCCTATGCGCTGTGGGAAGGCGTTGGTGTATTGCTGATTACGCTCTGTAGCGTCACCCTGTTCGCTGAATCGCTGCCGCTGATAAAGGGGCTTGGCCTGATGGTATTGATTGCCGGTATCCTGTTATTGCACGGTGGTACCGACAAAGCTGGCAAACGTAAAGATGAAAAAGGAGAGTTGCATGCAGCCGCTTAATGGATGGCATATCGCCTTTTTAATGCTGGCGGTGGTACTGGAAATCACTGCGAATATTTTCCTTAAATACTCGGATGGTTTTCGCAAACCACTGCCAGGGCTCCTGTCACTGCTGATGGTAATGGGCGCTTTCAGCGCTCTGGCGCAGGCGGTGAAGGGCATCGATCTGGCGGTCGCCTATGCGCTGTGGGGCGGCTTTGGCGTCATCGCAACGCTGGCGGCAGGATGGATCCTGTTTAAACAGCGTTTGCGTCCGCGCGGCTGGGTTGGTCTGTTGCTGCTGCTGGTGGGCATGGTGATGATCAAGCTGGCATAATTTCGGCATACTAAAAAAGACGCCCGCAGGCGTCTTTTTTATGCATATTTAGCGGAAAGGCGGCTCGTTAAAGGTACGTAGCTTGCGTGAGTGCAGCTTATCGCCCTCGGCGCGCAGCAGCTCCACCGCCCGGATGCCAATTTGCAGATGCTCGGAAATGGCGCCCTCATAAAAGCGGTTAGCCTGACCGGGCAGTTTAATCTCGCCATGCAGCGGTTTATCGGAAACGCACAGCATGGTGCCGTAGGGCACGCGGAACCGATAGCCCTGCGCAGCGATGGTGGCGCTTTCCATATCCACCGCCACGGCACGGCTGAGATTAAAGCGCAGCGCCGAGGCTGAATAGCGCAGCTCCCAGTTACGATCGTCGGTGGTAACCACTGTACCGGTACGCAGCCGCATTTTTACCTCTTCGCCCGGCATTCCACTGATCTCTTTGGTAGCGTCATACAGGGCGCGCTGCACCTCGGCAATGCTGGGAATAGGAATATCCGGCGGCAACACCGCATCCAGTACGTGATCGTCGCGCAGATAGGCATGCGCCAAGACATAATCGCCAATTTGCTGACTTTCCCGCAGGCCGCCACAGTGGCCAATCATCAGCCAGGCGTGCGGACGCAATACCGCAAGATGATCGCAAATGGTTTTCGCATTTGATGGCCCCACGCCAATATTTACCAGCGTAATACCACGCTGGTTTGGCGAGATCAGGTGCCAGGCGGGCATTTGATGCTTTTTCCACGCCAGGTCGGAGAGGGCGGCTTCAGCATTCTCCGTTTCCTGAGTAATCAGCGCGCCGCCAGCGCAGGAGAGTGCCGTATAAGGACTGTTCTCATCTTTAATCTGCTCGCAGGCCCAACGTACAAATTCATCCACATAGCGCGTGTAGTTGGTAAACAGGACAAAAGGTTGAAAATGTTCCGGCGGCGTGCCGGTGTAGTGCCGCAGACGCGCCAGCGAGAAATCGGTACGCAGCGCGTCAAAGTGGCTCAGGGGGAAAATGCTGGTGGTGTTGAAAATGCCGTCTGCCGTTTCATCGCCAATATTCGCCAGATCGGTGGTAGGGAAATGTTTCGCCAGCGCGCTGCTCATCGTGCGGTCCAGCCCAAAGTCGGAGCCGTCAATCACGTAAGGGAAGGGGATCTCCTGGCGCGACGGGCCAACTTCTATCGTGACCTCATAATCACGTTCGATAACCGCCAGCTGTTCGCGCAGATAGTGACGCAGCAGCTGCGGGCGAGTGATCGTGGTGGCATAGCTTCCGGCGTGGCTGAAGCGTCCCCAGGCCCGGCTGCGGTTTTTCTGCGGCGAGGTGCCGTCCCAACTGATACGCAGCTCCGGATAAACAAACAGCCCGTTGGCACGCGCCTGCGGATCCGGCAGCGTGCCCTCTTCAACAAAGGCTTTAATGGCGTCACGCAGGGCGCTCACCGCCTGGTAATAGAGCGCATCCAGTTGCTCCAGCGCCTGCGCCGTATTCAGTCCATTAGCGAAATGGTCGTTAGCCATTTTTTCTCCTCAGGTTTTCAGCTTTGCATTGCACTATAGCTTAGAACCATTCCGCCCGAGTCGTTAGTCCGCTAACATTTTCTCCAGCGTAATCGGCAGATCGCGGATGCGTTTGCCGGTGGCGTGAAACACCGCATTGCTGATGGCGGCCGCCACGCCGACAATGCCCAGTTCGCCGACCGCTTTGCCGCCCAACGCGCTGGCCTGATAGTCAGGTTCGCCGACGTTGATCACTTCCATATCCGGAATATCGGCGTTCACCGCTACCAGATAGTCCGCCAGGCTGGCGTTAAGCACGCGGCCATTATCGTCATCGATCAAGCCTTCCTCCAGCAGCGCCTGACCAATCCCCATCACCATCGCGCCGATCCACTGGCTTTCCGCCAGTTTCGGGTTATACAGGCGACCACTGTCGAAAGCGCCCACGATGCGGCGAACCCGGATAGTGCCGAAATCCTCATCAACCGCCACTTCGACAAAAATAGCGCTCCAGCTATGGGCAGAAAAGCCGCCGGAAGTGGGCGGGATCATCTTTGACGAGGTGCGGTCAGCGGCATCGCGATCTTGTTGTGTGGCGTCAGAAGGAAAGGTATCCGCCTGCACCTCCAGCGTTTCCTTTCCGGCGACGCGCAGCAGCTCGGTAAAGCTCAGGCTGCTGCCCGGCTGGCTGAACAGGCGTAGCTGACCTTCCGCCAGCATCACATCCTCGCGTCTGGCCCCGAACAGCGGCGATTCAGCGCTGCCGAGCGCCAGCGTAATCAGCTCTTCACGCAGCTTAAGCGCGGTTTTGTATACTGCGGCGGTCAGGAGATTCGCTAACTGCGAGCCGCCAGCCACCGGCGCGCGCGGCAGGCTGGTGTCGCCTAAAAGCACGCTGATCTGTTCTGACGGCACGCTCAGCACGTCGGCGGCGGTTTGCGCCAGAATGGTATAGGTGCCGGTGCCAATATCGGCACCGCTGCTGCGCACTTCCAGCGTGCCATCCTGACGCAGCGTGATCCCTGCTTCGCCCGGTGTACGCCGCACCGGATAGCTGCCGGAAGCCATACCCCAGCCAATACGCTGTCGACCTTCACGCAGGGTGCCTGGCTCCGGCGGGCGCTGCGACCAGCCAAACGCCTGCGCGCCGGCGGAATAGGCTTCACGCAGCCGACGTGAGCTCCACGGCAGGTTAGCCTGCGGATCTTCTTCCGCATAGTTACGCAGACGTAATTCCAGCGGGTCAAGTTTCAGCGCATACGCCAGTTCATCCATTGCCACTTCCAGCGCCCAGCTGCTGGGGTTTTCGCCCGGAGCACGCATCCAGCCGGGATTCACGGTATTGACCGGTATCAGGCTATGACGTGAATAAAAATTTGGCACCGCGTACATCAGGGCAGTAACTGAGTTACAGGGTTCAAGATGCGTATCTTCACGGGCGGTTTCATTCCAGCTTTTATGTACAATCGCCTGTAGCTTGCCGTCACTGTTGGCCGCCAGCGTCAACTGCTGATGAGTGCGGGGGCGTCCGCCGAAGCCGGTGAAGGTTTGCCCGCGCGTCAGCACCAGCTTGACCGGCCGGCCCAGCGCGCGCGAGGCGGCGCAGGCCAGCGCTGAGTGAGGCTGAATGCCACCTTTCGAACCGAAACCGCCGCCGGTAAAGGGCGAAAGCACGCGGACTTTATCAATATCGATCCCCATCCACTGCGACACCACGCTACGCGCACCGCCGACCCACTGGCTTGGCTCCCATAAGGTCAGTTCACCATCGCGCCAGTCAGCGATGCAGCCGTGCAGCTCTATCGGCAGATTATATTCGCGCGGCGTGGTATAGGTGCCGCTAATCGAGACGCTCGCCTGCTGAATTGCCTGCCGGGCGTCGCCCCAGTCAACGTTTAAATCCTCCACCGGTTTTGGCTGAGCAAGTGGGTCATCCGGATGAATAATCGCTGGTTGCGTAACGTAATCAATGTGAATGCTGGCCGCTGCGGCTTTCGCCTGTTCCAGCGTTTCAGCAACCACCAGCGCCACATGCTGCCCGTTCCAGCGTACGCGCGGGCTTTGCAGCGGGACAAAAGATTGCGCCGCCGCGCCGCCGCTGGCGAAGGTGGCAGCAGGATGAATGGTCAACCCGCTTTCATGGGTGTAAACCGCCAGCACGCCCGGCATTTGCCGTGCTTTTACGCTATCGATATGGCTGATTTCCCCTTCGGCAATGGAAGACTGTACCACCACCGCATGACACAGATTATCTACCGGGTGATCAACAGCGTAGCGCGCCAGCCCCTGAATTTTCAGCTTGCCGTCAGCGCGATCGCGGCGAGCGCCCAGCCCCTGAAGTGCGTGAGCCGCGCTGTCGGGATTATGCCGTTTGATGGTCTCGCTCATGCTATGCCTCCCGCATTCAGCAACGCCCGTACGATAACGCGCGGCGCCAGCGTAATTTTATAACCGTTGTGCGCCAGCGCGCTGGCCTCCTGCATCGCCAGCGGCGCCAGGTCACGCAATTGCTGCTCGTTAAAAGGTTTGCCACGCAACGCCTGTTCCAGCGCGCGAAGCCGCCAGGGCCTGGTTGCGACGCCGCCCAGCGCAATGCGTACCTCGCGCAGCGTAACGCCATCCTCTTCCAGCTCCAGCCCGACGGCGGCGCTGGCGGCAGCGAACTCATAAGAGCTGCGGTCGCGTACTTTCAGATAGTGTGAACGCTGCAGCGCGGCGGTTACCGGAATCTCAACGGCGGTAATTATTTCACCGGCGTGTAAATCCTGCTCCTGGTCGGGACGATCGCCTGGCAGCAGTAAAAACTCTTCAACGGTGACGCGGCGTTCGCTGCCATCCACCGCCTGAAGCTGCAGTGTGGCATCGAACGCGGTTAGCGCCACCGCCAGATCGCCGGGATAGACGGCAACACAATGTTCGCTGTTGCCCAACACGGCATGATTACGATTCATACCGGTACGGGCGGCGCAGCCAGAGCCGGGATGACGTTTATTGCAGTTTTGGTAGCCGTGCGCATCGCGAAAATAGCTGCAGCGCGTACGTTGCATGATGTTGCCACCGATGGTCGCCATATTGCGCAGTTGGGCGGAGGCGGCGCTGGTGAGGCTTTGGATCACGGCGGGCGCAATGTTTTGCAATGCTTCGTGTTGCGCGACCTGACTCATTTTGCACAGGCTGCCGATGCGAATAACGTTTTCTTCCAGCTCAATCGCTGACATCCCCGCCAGGGAGGTAATATCGATCAGGCGATCGGGCTGCTCGACATCGCATTTCATCAGATCGATCAGGGTGGTGCCGCCCGCCAGGAGACGGCTGCCCGGCACGCTGGTGGCGGCCGTCGCGCTGGCAATATCTTCGGCGCGTAGATAATCAAACTCTCTCATGCCGTTTGCTCCTGTTGTAGCTGCTGCGCCGCTTCGCGCACCGCCGCGACAATAAAGGGATAAGCGCCACAGCGGCAGATATTGCCGCTCATATATTCGCGGATTTCATCGTCGCTGTTGGCATGGCCTTCATTAATACAGGCCACGGCGGACATAATCTGTCCCGGCGTGCAGTAGCCGCACTGGAAGGCATCGTGACGTAAAAAGGCTGCCTGCACCGCATGCAGCGTTTCATCCGCTCCAGCCAGCCCTTCGATGGTGGTGATCTCATGGCCTTCCGCCTGCGCCGCCAGCGTCAGACAGCTTAATACCCGTTCGCCGTCGATATGTACGGTACAGGCGCCACACTGGCCGTGATCGCAGCCTTTTTTTGCTCCCGGCAGATCGGCGTGTTCACGCAGAGCATCGAGAAGGGTTACACGCGCGTCAAGCGCCAGAGGGTGTTCATTTCCGTTGATGCGCAGGCGCATTACTCGTTGCTGAGCCATAGCGGTCTCCCGTAACAGGATAAGGGGATGGCAGCGCCTGGCAGCACTGCCCACATTGCGTTTATCAAAAAATGCAGCACGGACCGCTACGATGACGGCCCTTAATCAGGTAACCGGGTAAGTGTAGACGTTATAAGCAGGTAACGAGGCGTGGCAGGCTAAGCAGGGGAAGCGGCAGGCAGCGCTGCCGCCAACAACGGACGTGCCTTAATGGATCATATGGCTATGGGTAGGCGCGCCGGTTTGCAGCAGCACCAACAGCTGTGAGAGCGGGTTACTAAGAATAAACTGATGGCAGCCGGTGTTAGCCATGAGTTGAGACATTGCCACCGCCAGGTTTGCCAGCGCGGTTTCCGGCGGCAAATTTTGCTGCTGTAGCAGCGCGAGCAACTCCTGAACGGAGTCCTGATTAGCCGCCGCCACCATTTTTTGCGGCTGCTGAGAGAGGGTTTCATCGCACGGTTTCATTCGCCAGGCTCCCGATAATCAAGTTTCAGACAATCCTGAACGCTATATATTGGCCGATTCAGGAATTTCAAGCTTAAAAACGCAGCAGTTATTCGCCAAATTTAAGCGCTGCGTGCCTTCTGACAGAAACCGCTATGCGTTCGCGGCGCAATATCGACTATTCTGACCTGACGCTATGTATCAAACCGATCCAGGGAGAAACAAAATGAGTGAAGTTATCGCTATTGTCGCCACCGTGATCCCAAAAGCAGGCGAAGCGGAAGTGGTTGAGCAGGCGCTGCGCACCGTGGAGCGCGACGTGCAGGGCGAGCCGGGCTGCCAGCAATATCAGCTGCACCAGGATCTGGATAATCCGCAGCACTTTGTGCTGCTGGAGCGCTGGGAATCTGAAGCGCATCTGCAACAGCACAGCGAAGCCGCGCCGTTCCTGCGTTTGATGGAAACTATCGAAGGTCGTGCTGAACTGCAGATAACGAAACTGAAAGTGTTGGCCTGATGCCGTAAGGTGCTGAATGCCACAAGCCCGCCAGGGGGAACCTGAGCGGGCTTTTTTCTGGCGAGCTGAGGCGGTTGGCCGCAGCCGGGCGCGCGGTTAACGCCTGCGCATCTGGCGGCAGAGCAGGATTAATATGCCCGCGCTACAGAACGGAAACAGCGCCAGCAGCAGCCAGGGCGTAATCGCTTCTGTTGAGGGCGTCAGCGCGCGGTCCAGCAGGCCGCCAAAAAGAAAGTTGCCAGCCAGCACCGCGCAACCGCCCGCGCTGGCAAGCGCGCCGTAGTGGGCACCGAGCGTCGTCTCCTCAGCAAAACGGGGGATAAAATCTTTCGCGGCGGGCACCAGTAACATCTGCCCAAAGGTCAGCAGCGTGACGAAGCAGGCCGCAGGCAACAAACGCAACCAGCCTGCAGACGGCTCATGCGCCGCAAAAAGCGCCACGCTCAGAAAAGAGGCTGACACCAGAACAAAGCCTGTCGGCAGGCTCCATGCAGGCCCGATAACCCGTGCAAAACGCGCCAGAGGAAGCTGTAAGGTGATGACCAACAATGAAGCCAGCATAAACAGCGGCCCCAAATCTTTCTCATTGCCCCCGGCGCGCTGAATTTCCACCGGCAGCGCCAGATAGAGTTGGTTGTAACTCAACAACCAGGAGCTGTATGCAATAATGAACACCACAAACCGTGGCTGACGGAGTACGCCCCACCAGGCCGTCCGCTGCTGAGAGGGTGGCTTTGTCTCGCTGCGCGGCAGACAAACAGAAAGAACGATTAACGCCAGCAAAAAAATAGCGGCCCCGGCAAACGCAACCAAACGGAAACCCAGCCCGGTAAACAGTGCCCCCAATACCGGGCCAAGCACGGCGCCCAGCTCGCCGCAGACGGCAAAAAGAGCAAACCATTCGGCGCGGCTGCGTTTACCGCTGGCCTCGCTTTGCTGGCCTGCTTTAGCGAGGAGCGCCTCAATAGAGGGCGAGAATAACGCCCCGCCAATGCCGGTGAGACAGGCACCAAGAACGATCGGCCACAGGGTGTGACCAAACGCCAGTAACAGATATCCCGCGATGCGGATAAAGCAGCCCCAAAGAATAACAACGCGCGCGCCAAACCGATCTGACAGCGCACCGCCTACGATAAACATGCCCTGCTGGGAGAAAGTGCGTAGTCCAAGCACCAGCCCAATCGCGCCGCCGGAGAGCAGCATATCGTCACGTAAAAACAGCGCCAGAAAAGGCACCACGGCGTAGAAGCCAATATTGAAAACAAACTGGCTACCTAATAAAACCGGCGGCCAGACCTGCGTTACCGGTCTCTGAAAAGGCAAAAACATGAAAATAGCCTGACGTTACGAGATGTAGTGGATATGTTTTTTGCCGTGATAGGGAGAGATTTCAATCCTGGTTTCCACCTGAAATACCTCCCACAGCAGTGACTCGGTCAGCACCTGCTGCGGCGTCCCTCTGGCGACCACCTTGCCTTTTTGCATAACGATCAGCGCATCGCAAAACATCGCCGCATGGTTAAGATCGTGAATAGCCACGATGCTTGTTACTCCCAGCTCGGTGATAAGCTTCATTAACTGTATCTGGTGATGAATATCCAGATGGTTGGTCGGCTCGTCCAACAGGATTTCGCCAGGCGTTTGCGCCAGCGCTCTGGCGATATGCACTCTCTGGCGTTCGCCGCCGGACAGACTCTGCCATCCCCGATCGCTATATTTCAGCATATCCACTTTTTGCAGCGCTTCAGTCACGATCTCATCATCGCGCGGGTTCCAGCTGGAAAAAGGGGAGTGATGCGGAATGCGTCCCAGTTTAATCACGTCCCGCACGCGCATGTTTGCTTCTGTGGCGCCATGCTGTTCAACAAAGGCGATACGGCGAGCCAGCTGTTTTTTAGCGATATGACGGATGTTTTTACCATCCAGCATCACCGTGCCGGAATGCGGGCGACGAATGCCGGCAAGAAGGCGCAACAGGGAAGACTTACCTGAGCCATTGGGACCAAGCAGCCCTACGGTTGCGCCTGAAGAGACCGTGAGCGAAACATCGTCTACGATAACCTTCTTGCCCACCTTCCAGGTGACATTTTCAGCAGAGATGCTCATTACTTGTTCCTTGAACGATAAATAATAATGGCAAAGAACGGCACGCCGACCAGTGCTGTCACCACTCCCACAGGCAGACTTTGCGGCGCGATCAGCATTCGCGAGGCGATATCCGCCAGCACCATTAGGATGGCGCCCGCCAGCGCGCTGGCGATCAACAGGGTTCGATGTAACGGGCCAAAAAAGAAACGCATAACATGCGGAACCACCAGCCCGACAAAACCAATAGATCCGGCCATGCTGACTATGGTGGCGGTGATCAGCGCGGTGGTGGTAAACAGAGTGAGCCGTACCCAGGCAACAGGAATGCCAAGCGAAAGCGCAGCATCGTCACCAAAGGTAAAGGCATCGAGCGCGCGCGAGTAGTAGAGACAGATAGCCAGGCCTACCAGAACTACACACAGCGCCAGCTGGAACTCAGGCCACCTTACACCGCTGAAACTGCCGAGCAGCCAGAACATCACGTCGCGCGCCTGCTGAGCGCTGGCGGAGGTGCTGATGGTATAGGCGGTAATGGCGTTAAAAAGCTGCGACGCGGCTACGCCTGCGAGAATGGTTCGTTCGTTACCGCCGCGTGCGCCGTTGGTCAAAAAGGCGACAAAAGCAAAGGCGGCGAATGCGCCAGCAAACGCGCCAGCTGAAAGCGTGACGGCACCGGAGCCGATACCCAACACCACGACGGAGACCGCACCGGTTGATGCGCCCGCTGAAACGCCCAGTACATAAGGCTCGGCAAGAGCATTTTTCAGCAGGCTTTGCAGTACAGCGCCACAGATAGCCAGTCCCGCGCCGCAGCAGGCGGCAACCAGCGCCCGGCTCAGGCGAAAGTCCCAAATAACGCTTTCGTGGATACGATTCAGCGGCACATGGGTTAATCCGGCTTTATTACCCAGCGCATATAATACGCCCTCAAGCGGAATGGCCAGTTCGCCAACGCTAACACCCAGCGCAATCACCACAATCAACAGCACCACGGAGAGTAGACACGACAGGGAGAGAAACATCCCCCGCCGAGCTTGTTGCACAACATCGGCCATTACTGAATATCCATCTTTCTGAGCTGTTCGCCAATTTGTTCAGCGCCATACAGCGTGCGGATGGTGGGATTCATCGCCTGACCATCCATAATGACGATATGACCTTTTTTCACGGCCTCAAGCTGGCTGACGGTGGGATCGCTTTTCAGGAATTTAATTTTTTCTTCTGCGTTATCGAGCGCCCAGCGGTTGCGATCGAGAGTAGAAACCACAATCACATCCGGGTTAGCGGCAATGATGCTTTCCCAGCCAACGGTGGGCCACTCTGCTTCAGCGTTGATCGCATTATGACCGCCCAACACATTAGCGATAAATCCTGAGGCGCTGTTTTTACCGCCCACGTAAGCGTCAGCTGAAGGGGATGAACTGGAAAACCAGAACACAAACGAGAGGTCTTTTTTACTTTTACTGAATTCCTGACGTAAATCTATTTCACGTTTTTTGAAATCGGCAATTAGGGCCTGACCACGCGCCTCAACGTTAAAAATTTTCGCAAAATCTTCTATCTCCTGATAGAGATAGCTCATATCCCACAGCTGCTGGCGGCTGCCGTACATATCACCGATGGCTTTTTTCGTGGCGCACATGCCCGGCGACATATAGCTGTTTACGCCGATAGTGGCGAGATCCTCGCGCCTGGCTACTTTGCTTTCTGGTCCCATTAACAGGGGAAGCTGCGCCGCGACAAAGTCAGGGTTTTGCGCCAGAACAGATTCCAGAGTAGGGATTTCAACGGTTAACGTTTTAACGTTGCTGTTTTTTTCTGCTAATTCCGGCAGGACTTTCGAAGGCCAGAAGGCACTTGCCACCATCCTGTCTTGCAGGCCCAGCAGCAGTAAAATCTCAGCGGTGTTTTGCCCTAATGCCACAACGCGTTCAGGCGCGGCGTTAAAGGTTTCTTTATAACCGCAATTTTCAATTGTCAGAGGGTAAGTGGTTGCAAATACAGAACTGACCGAGGCAAACATTAATCCTGCTGCGCAGATGACTCTCTTCATTTCACGCTACCCTTCATAAAAATTATTGCTGTATTTTCAGTTATTAAAGCTAAAGTGAAATGATAATGAAAATTATTACTAAAGCGAGAACTTTTTATACCTGAGGTTTATTATCAATTTGGGGAAATATCTGTTTGCTGCCGTTGGCTGTTGCGCTTCAAATACATGCCGATAAGCAACTTCAGGTTAGCTTTTTACCTGCGAAGCCGGTTTTAACGTTTTTATCTTTGATAACGATCGGCGGTCAGAAGCAGTGTTGCAGAGGTGTGACAAGAGACTGAAAAGCAAAAAGCCCGCTCGAAAGCAGGCTTTTCTGAATTTGGCTCCTCTGACTGGACTCGAACCAGTGACATACGGATTAACAGTCCGCCGTTCTACCGACTGAACTACAGAGGAATCGTGTGAACGGGGCGCATATTACTGATTTTCCCCATGATGTCAAAACCCTTTTTTCACCCTGCGGTACTGTTTGCGGAAAGCATAATCAGTTTGCTGTAATAACCAGCAAAAATGGCCGTAGTTGATGCTTTTTCCGGCGATCAGGGCGCTGGCTGCTGGCAAAATTTGGCGTATGATCCCGGCAGGATGAAAGCGCGCTGAGCGGGGCAGCGGTGAAAACTGAAGTTGTAATAAAGCGTTAAACCGTAACGGAAAGATTTTGCATAATTGCTAACCATTGCCCATCATCATTATTCTCACCTCCATTAAAGTCATCGGGTCGATCTTGCAAACTTTACTCGTCAAACTGCGACGCGCCATTGAAGGCACGGCGTGGTATCCCAAACGGCGTTCTTATCGGGTGCTGTTCTGGCGTGAAATCACGCCGCTGGCGGTGCCCATTTTTATCGAAAATCTCTGCGTACTGCTGATGGGCGTGCTGAGCACCTTCCTTGTCAGCTGGCTGGGCAAAGAGGCGATGGCGGGCGTTGGGCTGGCCGACAGCTTCAATATGGTGGTGATCTCCTTTTTTGCGGCAGTGGATTTAGGGACAACGGTAGTGGTGGCGTTCAGCCTCGGCAAGCGTGACGGGGAGCGTGCCCGGGCGGCGACCCGGCAGTCGCTGGCGCTGATGACGGTGTTGTCTCTGCTGCTGGTAGGCGTGATCGAATTCTATGGTCACGTGATTATTGATGGCATCGCAGGCCGCGCCTCGCCGGAGGTAAAAGCGCTGGCGCTGAGCTATCTGCAAATGTCGGCATGGAGCTACCCGGCTGCGGCCATCACGCTCATCGGCAGCGGCGCGCTGCGCGGAGCGGGCAATACCAAAATCCCGATGTTGATCAACGGCGGGATGAATATCCTCAATATCGTTATCAGTGGCGTGCTGATTTATGGCTGCTTCTCATGGGAAGGGCTGGGTTTTATCGGCGCGGGACTGGGGCTGACCATCACCCGCTATATCGGCGCAATTGGTATCATTGTGGTGCTGATGGTGGGCTTTACCCCGGCGTTACGCATTCCGCTGCGCAGCTATTTTAGCCGCTGGAACAGCAAGATCCTGATGGAAGTATTAGGCATTGGCGTCCCCGCCAGTATTGAATCCGTGCTGTTTAACGGCGGTAAGCTGTTGACGCAGGTGTTTGTGGCCGGAATGGGCACCAGCGAAATTGCCGGTAACTTTATCGCCTTTTCTATTGCTTCGTTGATTAACCTGCCGGGCAACGCGCTCGGGTCCGCATCGACCATTATTGTGGGAACGCGGCTGGGCAAAAATCAGATTGGTCAGGCCACGCGCCAGCTAAAATATATTTTCTGGCTGGCGACCTTTGGCTTGTGCGTGCTGGCCTTCCTTTCCGTGCCTTTTGCCGGACTGCTGGCGCGTTTTTATACCAGCGATGCGGATGTTATTGAAGTTGTGAAACATCTGGTCTGGCTGAATGCCGCCTGTATGCCGATTTGGGCCGCTTCATGGGTATTACCGGCCGGGCTGAAAGGCGCACGCGATGCGCGTTACACCATGTATGTCTCTATGCTCAGCATGTGGGGCGCGCGCGTGGTCGCCGGTTATCTGTTGGGGATTGTGTTGGGAATGGGGGTTGTGGGCGTCTGGCTGGGGATGTTCCTTGACTGGCTGGTGCGCGGCATCTTCTTCTGGCGACGCTTGATCAGCGGCAAATGGCTGCAAAAATATCGACCGGTGGCTGACTCAAAACGGATATTGAGTAAGAGATAGCGCAGCAAGGCGACGGCCAGAGCGCGCGTGCAGCGATAATGCGTTTAAATGCCCGCTTAAGTCGGGCTATTGATGCCTATAAAAAAGCCCTGCGTTGCAGGGCTTTTTTATAGGCGAAGAAAGCGTGCCGTTTACTCCAGCGATGACAGCATATGGCGTTGCGCCTGCCAGCGTGCTGCCGTTTTTTCCGCATCATGAATTTTAAAGGTAACGCCGGTCGCGACTTCAGCGTAGTCAGAGCGATGCACCATAATATTGCCGATATCGATCTCAAATACCGCCAGGTTTAGATCGGTCTCGTTTTCGGCAATCTGAATCGCGCGCCCACGCATCTCAATAATGCCTTTGTCATAGGCAAGCGCCACCGAAAGACGTCCATCGCGCCGCAGATTTTCGGTGGTGTGAGAATCGGGCCACAGGGCAACACGTAATGTCTGACGATCAATGGCGAACACTTCGCCCAGGCTAAGCTGAGCGGCATGCGGCCAGCCATCGGCATCAACGGTAGAGAGACGAACAGCCTCGTTCACCGCCTGCGGCTTGATTTCGCCGCGCAGCCGGTTAAACACTGCTTCGGGTAATTCCACAATTGGTTCGGGACGGGTGTAAACCTCGCTTTCACTTTCCATGATGCCTCCATAAGGGTTTTGCAACGTAACCCACAGTATAGACGGTTGCGGTAGAGGCGCGCAGTGCGGCTCAGCGGGCTTTTTGCTGTTCTCCGCTATGTTTTTCCCTGGCTTATCTTGCCGCGTAGCCTCTTATTGCGTTTAAAAATAGTTTTCTCTTCAAACTGTTACGTTACGTAACCGCCCTTGCGTTTTTGTGACGGCTGCTACACTTAGTGCTGGTTACCGGTAACGATTCAGCGCCCTTTTCCACAGGCAAAAGGCCTGTTTTTATCAGGCGACTTTGCTTTTTATAAGAGGAAAAAACGTATGACAAACCGTCCACAACATCCGCAACAGGCACAACAGCAAAACTGGCCTGGCAGCTTTCTGGAGATGCAGCCAAAGCCGGACCATGGTGAAACCCGCTATCAGGGTTCTGGCCGTCTGAAAGGTAAAACTGCGCTTATTACCGGCGGTGATTCCGGCATCGGTCGCGCTGTTGCCATCGCCTATGCCCGCGAAGGGGCAGATGTGGTGATCTCCTATCTGGATGAACACGAAGATGCCAAAGATACGGCGAAACTGGTTGAGGAAGCGGGACAGAAAGCACTGCTGATTGCAGGCGATATCACCCAAGCCGATCACTGCCGCAGCATTGTGGCGCAGACGGCGCAAGCGTTCGGCAAAATTGATATCGTGGTGAATAATGCGGCTTATCAGATGACGCGCAATGCGCTGGATGAGATCGACGACGAAGAATTCGACCGCACCATGAAAACCAATCTCTATGCGATGTTCTACATCTGCAAGGCGGCAGTACCGCATATGCCGTCCGGCGGGTCGATTATCAATACGGCGTCAGTGAACGCCGATCAGCCGAAGCCGAAACTGCTTGCCTATTCTGCCACCAAAGCGGCAATCGTTAACTTCTCCGGCAGCCTGGCGGCGCTGCTGGCTGATAAAGGCATTCGTGCCAATGCTGTTGCGCCTGGCCCTGTCTGGACGCCGCTGATCCCTGCCACCATGCCGCCTGAACAGGTAGAAAGCTTCGGTGGAGAAGTGCCGTTGCAGCGTATGGGACAGCCTGCTGAACTGGCTTCGACTTACGTGATGCTGGCCAGCGATGAAGCAAGCTACATCTCCGGCGCAACCATCGCCGTTACCGGCGGCGTCGCGGTTATCTAACTTTGCGCAAGGGGGAGCAATGAAGGCTTATCCTTTAAAGCTGACGACGCCGTTAGCCACGCATATCTTCGGCGGTCAGCGCATCAGGCAACAGTTGGGAAAAGCGGGTCTGCCCGATACGCGGATTGCCGAAACCTGGGAAATCAGTGACGTAGACGGCATGATCGCCTCGGTAACCAATGGCGAGCTGGCAGGCAGCAGCCTGCGCGAACTGACCCTGCGTTATCCTGATGAGATGGTTGCTCCGGGCTGGCGTGGCCCGCATTTCCCGCTGCTGAGCAAGTTTATTGACGGAACCGGCATGCTGCCGGTTCACTTACACGCCAATGACGAACTGGCGCAGCGCCTGGAACAGCAGCCAAACGGCAAAACCGAAGCCTGGCATATCCTCTGGGCGGCACCGGATGCCACCTGTCTGTTGGGCGTGCGCGAAGGCATTGACAATGCGCGTCTAAAGGCCGCTTTGCTGGCGGAAGATTACGATGCGGTAATGTATCGGGTGCCGGTAAAAACGGGCGATACCTTTTACGTGCCTGGCGGCATGTTACACAGTTTTGGCCCTGACACATTGATCTATGAAATCGAACAGACATCGGATATCCAGCAGCACGCTATGCCGTGGCGGATGGAAGATGGCTCACGCCTGAGTCAGCAGGAGTGGGAGAAAAATATCGATGCGCTGCTGCAGGAGCTGCGTCCAGAGCTGCGTTGTCAGCCGCAGGCCGGGCTGGCGTTGCAAACGCAGCATCTGACGCGGCTTTTCTGCTGTGCCGGTCCCTATTTTGCGCTGGAGCGCTGGCGGTTCAGCCAGTCGCAAAGCTTCAGCTTTAACAGTGCGCGTATTCTTTCCAATCTGGGCGACCCTTTAACGGTTGAGGCAAACGGCATCAGCGTTAGCATCGGGCGTGCCGAATCGCTGCTGCTGCCTGCTGCGCTGGATAAAGTGACCTTACATACTGCCGGTGAAGTTCTGATCGGTTACGTGCCGGATCTCGTTTCTGAAGTGCTACAGCCGCTGCGGCAGGCGGGTTACAGCGAACAAGCGATCGCGGCTTTAGGCGACATTCATCAGGCAATGTGTCAGGAGGAATGATGCTTCCTTACAGTAGTCAGGGGCAGGGCGAGACCACACTGGTGCTGATGCATTATCTGGGCGGCTCGCACCGAACCTGGTTTCCCACTCTGCCTTATCTGGATCGTCATTACCGCTGTGTGGCATTGAACACGCCAGGCTTTGGCGATGCGGCGGAGGTGAAGGGCTATGACGTGGATTCCATGGTGCGCCAGGTAGATGAAACCCTGCGTGGTCTGGGATTAAACAAGGTGATCCTGGCAGGTCATTCCATGACCGGGAAAGTTGCGCTGGCTTTAGCCGCGCGGCGGCCCGCTTATCTGCAGAAACTGGTGCTGGTTGCGCCGTCGCCGCCGGGACCGCAGCCGATGAGCGACGAGGACCGGGAGGCGCAGGCCAGCTATCAGGGCACACGTCAGGAAGCGGAGAAATTTGTCGACGGCTCCTGTTCCGCGCGTCTGCCCGACCCGCTACGCGAAGTGGCGATTGCCGATGCGCAGAGCGCCAGCCTGGCGGCCTGGCACGCCTGGCCGCTATCCGGCAGCCGGGAAGAGTGGCGTGAACGCATTGGTCGTATCGATATTCCGGCGCTGCTGGTGCTGGGAAGCGAGGACAGAAACGTACCTGGCATTGATGCGCAGCGGGAAATGATGCAAACGCATCTGCCGCAGGGAAAGCTGGAAGTTATCGAAGGGGCAGGACACCTGATGCCGATGCAGACGCCGCAGGCACTGGCCGAGCGCATCCTGCGATTTGCGGATTGCTAAGCGTCAAAGCGGGCCTGGACAATTGCGGGCACTGTTAAAAAGGGCGTCAGGCGGGTAATTACGCATGACCGATGAAAAAAGGGGAAGCAGCTGCTTCCCCAAAGGAGGTTACCCTCTGTCCTCTATTTTAATCTTTTAATACTTTTACCGTATAACGGCCATCTTCCTGTCGGTAAGCGCCGTGAATGTCCGTTTCAAAGCCGGGATAGTGAGAACCGATTTCACACAGCAGCTGCAGGAATTCCAGCACCGGCAGTGTTTCATCAGTGATCATTTCACCCGGCATAATCAGCGGTACGCCCGGAGGATACGGAAGGATCATATTGGCGCTGACCCGACCCACCATCTCTTCCAGATACACTTCCTCGACTTCACCGTGCAGCTCTTTCTGGAAAGCCTGGTAAGGCGTTAATACCATCGCCGGCAAATTTTCAAAGGCGCGATACATCAGATCCGGCAGATTATGGCGCTGGATTAGCTGGTGAATATTCGCGGCCAGCTCCTGAATACGCATATCTTTATAGAAGTCTGGCGCTTCCCGCCACAGGGAAGGCAGGATATTTTTCACCCGCAGGTTGAGGTCAAAGGCGCGTTTGAAGTCGGTTAAGGCGCGCAGCAGGCTGAGCGCTTTGGTTTTATCGATACCGATGCTGAACAGGAACAGCAGGTTATACGGGCCGGTTTTCTCTACCACGATCCCCTGCTGGTCCAGGTATTTCGCTACAAGGCTGGCTGGAATACCAAAGTCGCTCATCTGACCATTTTTATCCATACCCGGCGTCAGGATGGTAACTTTGATCGGGTCAAGGTACATGTGGTCGTTATCGATATCTTTAAAGCCATGCCATGCGCTGTCTGAGCGCAGCGGCCAGCATTCCGCCTCGGCAATATGTTCCGGCTGCCACACATCATAGAACCAGCCTTCAGATTCCGCATTCAGGCGTTTGATCTCTTTACGGAAACGCAGTGCGCGCTCAATGGATTCGCCAATCAGACGTTTACCGGCGTTACCGCGCATCATCGCGGCGGCGGTTTCCGTAGAGGCCACGATGCCGTAGTGCGGCGAAGTGGTGGTATGCATCATATAGGCTTCGTTAAAGGTCTCCTCATTAACATCGCCTTTTACATGAATCATTGAGGCCTGAGAAAATGCTGCCAGCAGTTTATGGGTAGACTGCGTTTCATAAATCACTTTCCCTTCTACCCGACCGCCGCTCATACCGCTTTTGCCAGTATAAATAGGGTGGAAATTGGTATAAGGCACCCAGGCGGAGTCAAAATGAATCGATTTTACATCCAGCGTTTTCTTGATGTAGTCGGTGTTATACAGCAATCCATCGTATGTGGAATTGGTAATAACCGCATGTGTCGGCCAGCTGGCGTTCGGCGTCGCTTTAACACGTTTGGCGATAGTCTCATGCTGGAACTCACTTTGCGGGATGCCGCCGAGAATACCGTAAGCGTTGCGGGTTGGGCGGAAATAGATGGGCGTTACATCGCTCATCATCATCAAGTGAGTCAGTGATTTATGGCAGTTGCGATCAATCAGAATGGTGCTGCCCGCCGGGGCGGAGTACATACCAACAATTTTATTCGCGGTTGAAGTGCCGTTGGTCACCATGTAGCTGCGCTCAGCGTTGAACACGCGGGCAATATACTCTTCAGCTTCTTTATGCGGGCCGGTGTGGTCAAGCAGCGAACCCAGCTCCGAGACAGAAATTGAGATATCTGATTTCATGGTGTTCGCGCCATAGAAATCATAAAACAGGCTACCTACCGGGCTTTTCTGGAAAGCGGTACCGCCCATATGACCAGGCGTACAGAAGGTATATTTTCCTTCGCGCACATAGTTGAACAGGGCGCGGGTCAGCGGTGGCAGGATGGTATTAACATACTCATCGGTGCTCTGTTTGATTTTGTTAGCGATATCTTCCGCAGCACCAAGCGTATATTCAAAGAAACGTACCTGCATACGCAGATCGCTAAGGCTGACATCCAGCGATGAATGGGTATTAGCAAAAGCGTAAATCGGAAGATGCTCGTTGAGTTTATTAATCTCTTTGCACAGATCCAGACTGTATTTATCCCAGTCAAAAATGACGCCACACAGGCGGGCATTGTTTTCGATCAGTTTCAGCAAATCTTCGCGGTCGTTAGGGTAGACCAGTTTAAAATTAATGACTTCCAGAGCGCGATGGAGTTCACGGATAGGTTCTTCTTTAAAGAAGGCACCCATGTGATTCATGATTGCAATAACGTTCATAAAGTTATCTCCAGATGTAAGATGCCCTTCCCGAGCCGGTTAGCAGGAATGGAAGGGCAAATTTTGAATATCAGGAATGCGGGATCAGATGGTCGTGTGCGTCGTCGTCATGCGCATGCTGGCGGCGGTGCAACTTACCGGCGTAAAACATCAGAATGATCAGGCTGACGATAAAGGTTCCGCTCAGTTCGAATGAGCCAGCGCCCATTAGCGCGATAAAGCAGAACAGGCAACCCATCACTGAGGCGATCAGGCTGAGAAGATTACGCAGCGTCACCCCTTCAAAACGGATTAAGTCAACGCAGGAGTAGAAGTAAGGCAGCATGGTCAACAGTACGGCGATGCCGGTGAGCTGAGCGAACAGGTCTGCAGCGCTGCTGCCGCCGGAACTTAACAGGGTAATAAGCACCATCAGGGCGGTCATTTTACAGCTGGCCAGCAGCAGGCCTTTTTTCGGTACGCCGTTTTTATCCAGTTCGCCATACACCGCCGGGAAGTTACCATCGTTGGCGGCGCGTACCCCGGCCTGGCCTACCAGCATCATCCAGGAACCGAGCGAGGTCAGACAAGCGAGGGCAGTAAAGGCAGATACCACCGGCGTCGCCCAGCTACCTAAAATGGTTGAAGCGCTGACGGCAAAAGGTGCGCCTGATGCAGCGATTTCACTGGCCGGATACATCCCGGAAATCACCTGGGTTGCGGCGATATAGATGATGCCGGCAATACCGGTTCCCAAAATGGTTGCCAGCGGCACGGTACGCTGCGGGTTTTTCACCATACCGGAGCTAACGGCAGCGGATTCGACGCCGACAAAGGCCCACAGGCACAGAAGAATACTGTTAATAACGGCATGTGTATCTGTGGTATTTGAGGTATTCCAGTTGGCATGATAAGTGGCGATATCAAACCAGTGCCATCCCACTACCGCCGTGAGCACCACGGGAATCAACACCATAAACAAACCAATGGTGGTTAAACGGCTTACCCAGCTTCCGCCCAGCATATTAACAAAAGTAAATAGCCAGACGGCGGCAATACAGGCAATGCCTGCCGGAACCGGATTATGCAATACCGGAAAGAAAGTTGATAAATAAGAGATAGCGGTAATGCCAATGGCTAAATTACCTATCCAGTTGGCATGGTAATAAAGAACGCCAGTCTGGAAACCAAAGGCTGGAGATAATTCTCCGGCGTAGGCAATAGGGCCGCCCTGTTGCGGGTTTTTTGTTGCCAGACGTGCATACACATAGGCAAGCGACATAGCACCCAGAAGTGATATTACCCACCCCCAGATAGCGATGCCGCCAATAGAGGCGAGGGTTGAGGGAAGTAAAGCAACACCACTCCCCATCATATTACCGGCTACAACACCGGTGCAGGCCAGAAGGCCAATTTTTTTTGCAGAGGCCATTATTTGTCTCCTGAATTAATTTTAAATAGCTCAGGTGAATAAGTGTTGCTGCCTTACCTGAACTGTTGACAGGAGATTAAGGGCAGGCCGAGGTAAATACATACGAAAGAAGTGAATTAAATATAAATATGAACGGACGGAAATTTTACTTTTAACATGAAAAGTCATAGCAGGGTCATGGAAATGTAAACATCATTATTTTTCAACGCGTTACTTTGTTTTTCTTGAGTTAAGTGATGTTAAAAAATGCTATATTTAGGTTAAATTGAGAAGGGGTTTTTATGATGGCGAGAGGAGCCGATGAATAATTTTATCCATCGGCTGAATGAAATTTACTTTTCCTGGGTGAAATTGTTCAGGTAAGGGGCAACTTCCGCCAGTGAAGTCTGGAAAATAGTGTTCCTGATCCAGTATAAAATGTTATCGCCGGGACGGAGATTGAAGGCAGTAATATAAGCATCTGCGGCCAGTCTCTTTTGCCCTTGCATCTCATAGACCTTGCCCAACAAAACATAATTAAGCCAGGACATCTCCAGATCAATGCTTTTGTTAATTTGCTGTGCCGCGAGATCTATTTTTCCGCGATTCAGTAGCGCGATGGTATTAATCTGAAAGTAAATAGCTTCATCTTCAATCTCTGGCAGCTTTTCCAGCTGAGAAATTTTTTGCTGTAATAGGGCTAATTGCGGATCGTCAAACGGCTGCCCGGTATGTCGTAAAATATCCACCAGCGCTTTTTCGGCCTGCGCAAAGAAATAATCTGGATTGCTGTTAATCAGCTCGTCCAGAATATCACTGGCCCGGGTCAGGGAATCAGGATCGCCTTTCAATAATAAGCTATGCGCCTCATAATATTGCTGCAGCGCCTCACTCTGTTTTGGCAGCATGATATTCAGGCTCCGCTGCGTTTTTTCTGACCAGGGCTGTTGTAAAGCTTGCGAAAGGCTTTTCAGTAAATCGTGCTGGATCGCCAGTTGGTTATCGTGGGTAATAAAATAACGGCGATCGAGCATAACCGAGCTATCGGCATTATCTACCAGCCGTACCGCCATAAAGCACTGCTGTTCACGATAATGGCGCTGGTTGACGAATTCGATGGTTAAGATTTTGCCTGCGCTGGTGGGGCCCCGGTAGCGGTAGTCCGTCTGGTTATGCACCATATAGGTCGAGTAGGTATTAAAGAGATTGGTAATCTGATCGGCGATGCCCATCATATAGGTGCTCTGGCGCGTCCAGCTGGTACAGGTAGGGCGACCGCTAAACTGAATATCGATATCACGCGGGTTAATGATCCCTTTGCTGACAGAGGTTGGCGACGAGGTTGGCGAAGAGAACGGGCCCACCACCAGCAACGCGACTCCGCAAGCCAGAGAGAGGATAAATGCCAGCCATACCCAGATGCGATACGGTGAGCGCGCCTGGCTTCCGGAGGCAAGCGCTGGCGCAGATCGCTGTTCGGGCTGCGAAACGGCGGGAGGAGAGGCGCTGGCGTATGCAACGCTTTGCGGCTGAAGGGGTTCACCCTCGTTGAGTGAGGCGATCTCGCTTTCAGCGCTTAACCAGCTGACTGAGGCGGCCAAACGGTAGCCGCGCTTGGGCACGGTGACAATATACTCCGGGCTTTCCTCTTCTTCTTCATGCCTGAGACATTTACGTAGCTCAGAAATGCTTTGGGTCACCACATGGTTAGTTACGATGTTACGTTTCCAGACATTATCGATCAACTCATCGCGGCTTAACACTTCATCTGGATGCTGGGCAAAGTAAAGCAGCAGATCAACCAGTCGTGGCTCGAGCGTTAAGCTGTGTCCCGGACGATTTATTTGATTTATTGATGGCGAAACATGCCATTCACCAACAAGGAAATCGGGCTGTTGCATAGTAAAAACCGGCAGAGTAAAGCCTTATCTTAACACAGACCCGTTGCGCCCCGTTGCTAACCGTAGTGAGCGGCACGTTGGTCTGCGGCATGCTGCGTGAGCAAACCCACGTTAAGAAAAGAAAGCAGCTATCGCTTTTGGGAAAAGAGGGCAGGAAAGAAGCGTGCATCGATCAAGGGGCACAGAGGCTGCTTAGCGAACCACAGCGTAAACCACAGATATAAAAAAACCTGACGGCGAGAGTATGCGGTCAGGCTTTTTTAACGTTCAACGAATGCCTTCTGTGTTAAAGCAGATAAAGCGCTCATTGAGCAAAAATATGGCTCCTCTGACTGGACTCGAACCAGTGACATACGGATTAACAGTCCGCCGTTCTACCGACTGAACTACAGAGGAATCGGTTAAGTGGCGCGAATATTACCGTTAGCTTACCGCACTGTCAACAGCAAAAAAACTATTACTATTCAGTTGGCTAGCTTTAAAGCAATTCTTGCCGGTACCTCGCTTTATCCGGTTACCACTACAGGCTGCAGACGAGCCTGCGGGTCCTGGCGGTAAAAATGGGTCATACGCTGATAAAAGGCAGGAAAACGCTGCGCCAAAAGCTCAGGCGCGCTGAAGAAATATTCCGACAGCACGGCAAAGCACTCTGCGGGATCGGAAGCAGCATAGGCATCAATGCTGGCGGCGCTTTCACCAACCAGATCGATCTCTTCCTGAATCGATTCCATCGCCGCATGCAGATCCTGCTCCCAGGGGGCCACTTCGCGTAGCGGAATAGGTGGTACGCCGTTGGTAAAGCCGCTGCCGCGCGCATCCAGCTTATGCGCGACCTCATGAATAATCAGGTTGAATCCGCTCAGATCGAACGAATCCTGAATATCGAGCCAGTTCAGAATAATCGGTCCCTGTTGCCAGCTCTGTCCCGACTGTACGCTGCGATCGTTGTGAACCAGCCCATCCTCATCCTGCCAGCTCTCTTCTGACACAAAAGGAGCGGGATAGATTAACACTTCATGAAATCCATCCAGCCACTCCAGCCCCAGCTTTAATACTGGCAGGCAAAATAGCAGGGCGATACGCGCGCTGTGCAATGCATCCAGCTGCAGCTCGGCCAACGGAACGAGCCGCTTTTGATGCAAAAAGCGTTGCGCCAGCTGAATCAGCGCTTGCTCTTCATCAGGATGTAATGAAGCAAAGATCGGCACCGCCAGCGCCTGTTCCCAGGGAAGAGGCGTCGGTAAGACCTTTTCTTTCCATGGCCATTTGATCATCGCAATATTCACTCTGCGCAACGTTATTCACGGCGTACCATGCCGCAGCATGACGTTTCACGCAACCGCTGAACGCGCTAAAGCGGCGCAACGTCACAGCCTGACTGCTCAGGCACGGCGAAACTCAATCACCCAAACCCACGGGTTGACCTCCCAGCTGGTGCCGCCGTACTGTTTTTCCCACGCTTTACGATAAGCCTCTTTCGGTGCGATAGATTCGCTGTTCATCGTAAAAAAGTGGTTTAAAAAGTGTGAGTCGGTTTGCACGCCTTCCGCCATCACGTCGTCATCGCTGATATCCTGGATGCGCTCAGCACGCACGTTGGTAATCAACAAATCGATACGGCTGGCCCAACGGGGCATATGGATCCCGGTCTGCCAGCCAAAGGTTTCGCTTTCCTGATCGTGCTGCAGGCCCAGTTCCCTGCTGTCGGCGCGATACTGACAATATTTTGCCTGACGAAAACTGCCCGGCGACCGTTCATACGCCTGTAGCTGTTCTGCTGGCACTATCGGGCCACGCCAGGTTTCACGTACCCAGAGCCGATCGCCCGGCTGGCCGTAAGGGCACTGATAACTCAGGTTAGCCATACTCATCATTTTTTTGCCGTGCAAGTAGTTACCTGTTACATCAACAACGTAGCAACCTTCATGATTATCTTGTCCCGGGCCGAAAGGCTGAGACTTCATAATTCGCCGGGTTTGAGTTTGCTGGCCAGCCAACAGAGCGCGTACACGTTGTTCAGAGAACAGAATTGGCCTTTCTTTCATGTCTACCTCGTTGTTCTTCTTTTCTTAACTTCCCGGTAATGCTGTTTGGAACAGACAATAGGATAAATCCTAACATTACTGATGATAAAAGGGGCGTTCATTTCAATATTTATTCATGAGAACATCTTATGAAATGGGCCGCTTTACTGCAAAAGGTCTGTTTGCCCGGATAGCGTCTGGAAACATTACCGAGTGTGTTGAAAGATATTCGCGTCTCATTGATTTATTGTATATTTTTACAGTGTCTTAACCGCCAGTAAAGCAATTAGCCATTCTTTCATGGAATGAGTTTGGCTTAAGCGATGACCGCTTCAATATGGCACAAGCTGGTCGGACATGCAGTAGGCTTGTTGTCTGATTTATTGCTCAATCATTAACGTTTATAATATTTAAAGATTTATTTTTGCCAGATGAAACGTGATGGCTGTTGCAATTGTGTTGTTATTTTGTAATGGGAGCACTATAACTTGATGTAGATCGCATTTTAAAAAGTGGCTTTACATGAATTGCAATGCTGGCCTGCATCATCAGGCTGTCATATAAGAACGGTATATCCGCAGAAGGAGCAGGCTGCTCCTGTTCCCGCATACTGTCCTGCCATTTGCACCTCTGCTTATAATAAAAAGGAGAAGATGATGTCTTTGACTCTCTGGCAATCCCGCTTTGAAAACTGGCTGCATGCCAGCTGGCCGCAGGACGATAAAGCTCATGATATTGCGCATCTGCGGCGTGTCTGGCAAAGCGCACAGCGCATTATGCAGGGCACTGACGCCGATCCGCTGGTGGTAATGACCGCCTGTTATTTTCACGATGTGGTGAATTTGCCGAAAAATCATCCGCAGCGGCATCTGGCATCCAGCAAGGCGGCAGTAGAAACCCGCCGTATCCTGAATGAAGATTTTCCTGATTTCCCCGTTGAGCTGCATAACCCTGTTGCACATGCGGTGCAGGCGCACAGTTTCAGCGCCGGTATCAAACCGGAAACGCTGGAAGCGCGCATCGTTCAGGATGCGGATCGGCTGGAGTCATTAGGCGCGATTGGCCTGGCGCGGGTATTTTATACCTCCGGCGCATTAGGCCGGGCGCTGTTTGACAGCGAAGATCCTCTGGGGCGCGATCGTCAACTGGACGACACCAGCTGGACTCTGGATCATTTCCAAAAGAAACTGCTGCGGCTGCCCGATACCATGCAAACCGCAGAGGGCAAGCGGCTGGCCCGACACAACGTTGCCTTTCTGGTGACCTATATGGCCAAGCTGTGCGCAGAGCTACAGGGAGACCTGGTTTCGCTGGATGAATCCGTGTTGCGTGACTTCACTCCGGCGTTGGGCGAATATTAAATTTTTGTGACAGTCTGTTAAATTCCCGGCTGTTCAGCTACGTTGACCCAAACAACCAGGAGAAATGGTATGACTGACACGGTTAGCTTAACTATTAAAATTGATCCGAACCTAAAAGAAACCTTGAAAACGCTGGCGCTGGAAAACCAGCTGTCGCTGAGCCAGGAAGTGAGCCAGCGCTTACAGGCCAGCTTATTGACCCAGCCGCATCCGGCAATTGATAACCAGCATACCCAGGAAATTGATGCTCAGGAAACGGCAGGGCAGGAAGAAGAGGACGCGCCACAGCTAACCAGCAGCGAGCTGAAACAAATTCGCACGCTGCTGAAAAAAAGCAAAAAGAAGAAATAACTACAGACTGAACTGGCGCACGCTGGCAGAAAGACGCTGCGCCTGTTCGATCAAAATTTGAGAGGCGCTGGCGCTTTGTTGCGACAGCGCTTCATTTTGTTCTACCTGTTGCGCCATTCTTGAAATCTCCGCCGCAATCTTACCAACGCGCTCGCTTTGTGCCGTCGCATTCTGTTCCAGCTCCGCCAGCAGTACCACAACCCCGGATACTTCCTTACGAATCTGATCGTAGAGCGCTTCCAGCGCCTGCACGCGTTCAGAGCCGGTTGAGATATGCTGATGCGTATGTTGGATCCGCCGATCGATTTCACGCGTGGAATGACTGCTCTGATTCGAGAGCAAGCCAATCTCTTTCGCGACGATGGAAAAACCGCGACCATACGCGCCGGCATGGGCCGATTCAATGGCGGCGTTCAGCGCCAGCATCCGCGTCTGGAGCGATAACCCTTCCAGCAGACTGACAATGCCTGAAATTTCACCTGAAGCCAGCACGATATCGCGCATGTGCGTATCCACCTGACTCACCATTTCGCCGCAGCGCTGGGTCAGCGTATCGGTGTGTTGCACCTGTCGGGTAGCGTGTTGGGTAAAGCGGCTGCTGCTTTCTACTTCCTCCGCCATACGTGTCAGACGCGCAGAGATATGGGCAAAGGCGCTGCTCTGTTGCTGATTACTGTTATTTAGCGTATCGCTGTGCTGTACGATCCCTTCGGCGCTCTGCATAACCGCATCGGCAATGCCGTTTATCTCGCTGACAATATGCTGCAAACCCTGCTGCATTTGCCGCATGGCCTGCCACAAACGTTGCATCTCATGCGATTGTCGCCCCGACTCCGATAAGGGCTGCGTCAGATTACCGGTGGCAATATGCTTCAGCTCGATGGTAGCCTGGGTCAGCGGTTGCAGAACGCCGCGCAGCAGCAGCCCTCCCGCCACCACCAGCATCGCTAACAAAAGCAGAGAAAAGAACAAGAGCAGATTGCGGCTGTCGGTCAGCGAACGCAGCGTGGTCTGATTGGTGGCGCTGGCCTGCCGATCGGCCTGGGCCAGGGTGGCGCGCCACGCCTCGCTAAACTGCTGCTGAAAAGCCTCCATCGGCACCATAAAAAAACCGTCGATACTGTTATCGCTCAGGCTTTTTAACTGCTCCTGCAGACCGCTTGCCAGCTGATGAAAACTTTGCGCCAGCGGGCTATCAGGCGGTGCGCCGTAACGGGTAAAGGCTTGCTGCGCCTGGGTAAGGGCCTCTGCTGCGCTGGCTGCCAGTGGTTTCCAGCTATCCACCGATCCGGTCTCCTTGTCCTGCATAAACCAGATGCCAGCGCGATGGCTGTTATCGCTGGCCGTCAGCAGCGCAACGCGGGCATTTTCCAGCAGCGCCTGGCGTTGATGCAGCTGCTGCGCGATTTCTACTGAAGTATGGGTATGGCTGACAGAGCGGGTCAGGATCAGTACGCTGGCGCACTGAAGCAGGCAGAACAGACCCAAGAAAAGCCAGAATGCCGCGCTAAGGCTGAATAAAAACTCAGGCAAACGAAAACGTAAAGGGCGCACCAGGCGCAGCGGAAGCACTGAAAGTAGCGACATAATCCTTTCCATAAAAATAAAAAGGAGTATTGGCGCGACTGATGTCAATTTTGTGACAGCGGCAGCGCCAGGAGTAGTTTTAGTAGTTCTGCTGGTATTAAGACAAATCTGAGGAGAATAGCGCGGCGTTAGCTTTCATCATCACCGTAATAGACCACGCCCAGCTTGATTAATGGACGGCCCTGCGATTTACGATGCAAATTGCTGTCGCGCAGCGAGTAAACGCAGCCGCAATATTCCTGCTGATAAAAACGTTCGCGCTTGCTGATTTCTATCATTCGCGCCGAGCCGCCTTTTTTACGCCAGTTGTAATCCCAGTAAGTCATACCCTGATAAGGGGCCGCCGCACGCTCTCCGCAGTCGTTGATTTGCTGCATATTCTTCCAGCGGGAAATGCCCAATGAGCTGGAAATGACCGGGAAGCCATGCTCCCAGGCATACAGCGCGGTGCGTTCAAAACGCATATCAAAGCACATGGTGCAGCGCACACCACGTTCCGGCTCCCATTCCATGCCTTTGGCACGCTCAAACCAGTTATCGGTGTCGTAATCGGCATCGACAAAAGGCACGCCATGTTTTTCCGCAAAGCGGATATTTTCCTCTTTGCGCAGCAGATACTCTTTCTGCGGATGAATATTGGGATTGTAAAAGAAAATGGTGTAATCGATGCCGGAAGCGTGTAGCGCTTCCATCACTTCGCCGGAGCAGGGCGCGCAGCAGGAGTGTAATAAAAGCTTGTTAGCGCCGTTGGGTAATGACAGCTGCGGTCGTTCAGTTTCGCTCATTTCAGCTCTCCTGATGTTTTATTGCGGCCAGTTTAGGGGCCGGGCGCTGTGTTGTCACCCCGAAGGGGTTTAAAAAGCAATAATGCTAATCAATGGAGCGCTGGGTCAAACAGGTGATACACTTGCGGCACTTTTTCCCAAAACAGCAGAGTTATGAGCGAATTTGACCAGGTAGCGCTTCAGCTGGCTCAGCAGGCGCAGGCCGACGAACAGCAGAAACGGATGGAAGATAGTCAGTTGCTGCTGCAGGTGCTGGAGGTTTACGATCGAAAAACCGTAGCGACCTGTCTGCGTCAGCTAAATCAACATGAATGGACGCGCGAATCGCTCAGCCGCTGGCTGGCTGGTAAGAGCAGCCAGCGTGCGCTTACTGCGGCAGAAGTGGCTCTGTTGCAGCAGATGCTGCCAGCGCCGCCAGCGCATCATCCCAACTACGCGTTTCGTTTTATTGATCTGTTTGCCGGTATCGGCGGTATTCGCAGCGGCTTTGAAGCCATTGGCGGGCAGTGCGTATTTACCAGCGAGTGGAATAAACATGCGGTGCGCACCTATAAAGCCAACTGGTATTGCGATGAACAGCAGCATCGCTTTAATCAGGATATTCGGGATGTCACGCTAAGCCAGCACGCCGATGTTGATGAGCAAACGGCGTGGGAGCATATCAATCAGCAGATCCCCGATCATGACGTGCTGCTGGCGGGTTTTCCCTGTCAGCCGTTTTCGCTGGCGGGCGTATCAAAGAAAAATGCTCTGGGACGTGC
Source organism: Pantoea sp. FN0307 (assembly GCF_050113815.1). Classification (NCBI taxonomy): domain Bacteria; kingdom Pseudomonadati; phylum Pseudomonadota; class Gammaproteobacteria; order Enterobacterales; family Erwiniaceae; genus Pantoea; species Pantoea sp. FN0307. The sequence goes on from NZ_JBNJSO010000001.1 coordinate 709,496, forward strand.
GCACGGCTTTGCCTGTGAGGCTCAGGGCACGCTGTTTTTCGACGTTGCGCGCATTATCGCCGCCAAAAAGCCGGCGATTTTCGTGCTGGAAAATGTGAAAAACCTGAAAAGCCATGACCAGGGCAAAACTTTCCGCATCATTATGCAGACGCTGGATGAGCTGGGTTATGAGGTAGCGGATGCCGACGCGCCGCCGGGGCCGGACCCGAAAATTATCGATGGTCAGCATTTTCTGCCGCAGCACCGTGAACGTATCGTGCTGGTGGGCTTTCGCCGTGAGCTGGGATTAAAGCCGGGCTTCACCCTGCGCGATATTTCCCGTTTTTGGCCGCAGCAGCGGAGTACGCTGGCAGAGCTGCTGGAGCCGCAGGTAGATGAGAAATATATTCTGACGCCGACGCTGTGGAAATATCTCTATAACTACGCGCGCAAACATCAGGCGAAGGGCAACGGTTTCGGCTTTGGCCTGTTCGATCCCGCCAGTACGCAGGGTGTGGTGCGTACGCTTTCGGCACGCTATTACAAAGATGGCTCGGAAATTCTTATCGATCGCGGCTGGGATCGCGCGCTTGGCGAAAAAGAGTTTGATAACCCGGAGAACCAGCAGCGTCGTCCACGGCGTCTGACGCCGCGCGAGTGCGCACGCCTCATGGGTTTTGAAACGCCCGGCGGCAAGAAATTCCGTATTCCGGTATCGGATACTCAAGCCTATCGTCAGTTTGGTAATTCAGTTATCGTGCCGGTGTTCGCAGCGGTAGCAAAACTGCTGCAGCCGTGGATAGCGGAAGCGGTCAGTAAACGCTGACGCAAGCCGCGGATGCCTGCTAAAGCGCCTGCCGCTGGAGCAGGCGGGCGGCTGCTGGCTTAGCCCGGTAACAGCTCATAGCTGATACGCACGCCGTTTTTTACCTTGATTTTACGCAGCGTCAGCTCACCAATCGCTCCGCTATGGGGAACGTGCGTGCCGCCACAGGCAAAAGGACGATAGTTGCCAATGGTTACGATGCGGATCTGCGGCTGCTGGGGGATTTTTTCCGCCAGTTCCGGACGCAGGGTGGCGATATCGTTAAAGCTGCTTTCAGTAACAGCGATCGGCAAAGCGGCGGCCAGCGCTGCGTTTATCTGTTGCTGCGCCTGCTGTAAAAAAGTTTGCGCATCCTGATGCAGTTCTCCCTGAAATTCAACGTAAGCGCCGGGTAAAAAGTGATGGCCTTTATCGGGAATTAAATCGGGCTGCATTGTTTCAACCACGTGGGAAATGAGATGACCTGCGCTGTGCGAACGCGAAGCCAGTAGGCGAAATTCAGCATCAATAGCCAGCGTTACCGATTCACCCGCTCTCGGCGCGCCAGGTAGTGCCGCAATATAATGACGCACGCTGCCGTCACGCATCAGCGCCAACGGTGAATCATACGATTGCCCGCCCAATGTCAGCGTGCCGCGATCGGACATTTGTCCGCCGCCCTGCGGATAAAATGGCGTGCGGTCGGTCGCGAGCCAGGTACCTTTTTCATCTGTTCCCCAGGCGATAAGCTGCGCTTCGCAACGTGTGGCTGCAGGTTCGGTACGATAAAGCAGGTCAGTCATGAAAGCTCCCGATAATCAGCTATGAAGAATATATCTTGCCATTTCGCATGTATGCTGGCTTGTAAATTATTGCAGTACGCAGGCGGTTTGCTGGTTTTTGCCATCGGCGCATACACTGTTTATAAAGCAAAAAGGAGAACATTATGGCTGATGTGCATTCGGCTGCTGTGCGCAGCAAGAATATGCGCGCAATCCGCACGCGTGATACTGCTATTGAACAACGTCTGGGCGCATTGCTGACGGATCGCGGTTTTCAGTTTCGTGTACAGGATAAAAATCTGGCCGGGCGGCCCGATTTTGTGCTGGATGAGGCGCGAGCGATAATTTTTGTGCATGGCTGCTTCTGGCACCATCATCACTGTTATCTTTTCAAGGTGCCCTCTACCCGCACCGCTTTCTGGATGGGGAAAATCGGCAGTAATGTCGAGCGTGACCGACGCCATATTGCGCAATTAACGCAGCAGCAGTGGAAGGTGTTAGTGGTATGGGAATGCGCGCTGCGCGGAAAGCTAAAACTGGATGATGAGGCGATGGTGAGTCGCCTTGAAGAGTGGATCCTGGCCAGCGACAGCAATGCCGCGATCGATCATCAGGGAATGCATCCGCTGATGCTGGCAGCTGGGCCGGATCGTGCTGCGCCTGGCTTTCCAGCGCCGGGGGCAAGCTAAAGCCAGAGGTTTACTGAGCGTTCTGGGAGACGGTAATCTTAATTTCTTCCATACTGGCGGCAGTTTGCTGCAAAGAGGCGGCTTGTGACTCGGTGCGCGAGGTCAAATCATCATTTCCGACCGCGATATTATTTGTGTTTTGCTCGATATGGGCAGCAGAACGTTGCACCGATGAGATCATAGCGATCAAAGCATTTTTCATCTTATTCATTTCGGCGAAAAGCAACCCGAACTCATTTTTGTCTTCACAGGGAACAGGCATCAGCAAGTTACCCTTGCCGATCTCAGCAAATATGAGCGATGACTGATGCAGTTTATAGAGAAGGTTATTTCTTACCCAGCGCCACGTTGTCACAGAGATAATAATGATGACAATAAACACGGCGCTTGAAAAAATCACAATTTTATTTTTATATTCACGCGCCAGGCTGGCGTACAGTTTGTTTTCTTCCTCCTCTTGCAGTAGGACATTATTCACATGTTCGCTTAAATCGGCCAGTATACTGGAGGTAGAGGTCGTGGCGCTGCTGCCATCAAGAAGCTGCTGCAACAAGGAACTATAGATCCTCACCAGTTCGTGAGTAAATTTGATAATCTCTTCCACATCCTGATCCTGCCTGAACGCTTCCAATTTTTTCACCGCAGTTTTGATATCTTTAATCCGGCGTTTAGAGGAGTCAACGTAGCGCTGCGTCAATGGATCTTTACGCCATATATCCGCATCCAGCGCATTTATATCAGCACGCGTCATGGCAATTTTATATCTGATTTCATTCAGAATCAGATATTTTTGGCTGGAGACTTTCGACTGTTCAAAGTTATATTCGGAACTTAATCCGATATTAATGACGTAAGCGATAAAAAAAGTAATAACAATAAAAGTAAGCATTATTAAACTGTTCGCGGCGGTCACAATCCTGATGTTGCGCATAAAATTCCTTGTCCATTTTATTTTGTTATTAATAGAATCGGTATAAACAAAAAAACTAAAAAAATATAAAGTGCTGTCATGTTGAATTATTTAGCCAGCGGCCAGAAAGCACCTGGTTGATAATCAGGTTCCGTAAGCAAACCTGTCAAATAGAGATTATGCTCATTTCAGTGATCATTGCCGCTAAGGGCTAACCCCGTTCTAAGAGGCTCCGCAGTCAGTGGCAGCGCCTTAGATCGGGCGCTATTTTTTAAGCAATCATTATCAGGGCCTAAAGTGATCTGGCGCAAAGTTTGCCAAAACAGGCCATAATTGGTTAGATCGTTGTTTTAGCCTAACCGGTCCGGGAGGACAGTATGTCCAGCATTAAACTTACGGTACGGCGACTCTATAAGCTGCAAGGAGAGCGCATGGTTAATACGCGCGCAACGGCGCGCGTTTATGTTGGGGAAACCCTGGTCGCCACGGAAGAGATTACTGGCATGACGGAAAGTTCGGTCAGCAAATATTTGCACCACCAGGCCGGTAATGGACCGTTACGCGTTGAGTGGGACTGTGAAGGCATTGCCGATATGGCGGTCAGCGAGATACAGGCTTGTCCCTGTTGTCAGCATAATGAACTGTAAAAAAGGAAACTAACTTGGCTGGAACTAGCTTACTGACACTGCTTGATGACATCGCTACTTTACTTGATGACATTTCCATCATGGGAAAAGTCGCGATGAAAAAAACGGCTGGCGTATTGGGTGACGACTTATCCCTTAACGCGCAGCAGGTTACCGGGATAAATGCAAACCGGGAACTACCGGTGGTGTGGGGCGTGGCGAAAGGCTCGTTCCTTAATAAGCTGATCCTGGTGCCGTTGGCGCTGGTTATCAGTGCCTTTGCGCCCTGGGCAATCACGCCGCTGTTAATGATCGGCGGAGCTTACCTCTGTTACGAAGGTGTGGAAAAAGTGATGCACACCCTGCAGCATGATAAAAATGCTGAAACGCCCGAGGCGCGACAGCTGCGGCTGCAGAAACTGATAGAGCAGGATCCTGCCGGTTATGAGAAAAAGAAGATCAAAGGCGCGGTGCGCACTGATTTTATTCTCTCCGCAGAGATTGTAGCCATCACCCTGGGCATTGTTTCCGCCGCACCGCTGCTGAATCAGATTCTGGTCTTATCCGGTATCGCCATTTTGGTTACCGTCGGCGTGTATGGTCTTGTGGCCGCTATCGTGAAGCTGGACGATCTTGGCTTCTGGCTACGCGATAAATCTTCAGCGGTAGCGCAGGCGGCGGGGAAAACGCTGCTGGTGCTGGCACCCTGGTTGATGAAGGTGCTTTCTGTGGTTGGCACCCTGGCGATGTTCCTGGTGGGCGGCGGTATTGTCGTGCATGGTATTCCGGTGCTGCACCATATGATCACTCACTTCAGCGAAGGTTTTCATGGTGTGATTACCGTACTGCTGGAAAACGGCGCTAACCTGGTGATCGGCTTTATTATTGGTTCGATTGTGCTGTTAGCGGTAAATCTGATTGCGAAGCTGCGCGCTTAAGGTATAAAGAGCGCGAAATTGATTAACGGGAGCAGGCCATGAACGACGATATGTTTGAATTTGATATTGATACTCAGCTGGAAGAGGCGCAGGCTAACGCTGAAAAGAAAGCCAGCGAAGTGCCGACTGAGCTGAATGATGAAGCTGATTGCGAAGGCTGCAAAATCTAATCATCAATGCTTCTCGGCAATATGTTAAAAACGGACAGCTGTCCGTTTTTTTTGTCTTCGGTGCAGATGAAACCAGGGTTAACTTGCCTGTTTTATTTTTTGCTGATATTTCGCCAACTTCCGTACGTCATGATGCTTTTTAGGACGGCGCGGCAGGAAATTTTCAGTGGGGCTGCTATACATAATGGGTGCTTTTTCACCAAACTAAGGAGGCCGCATTATGTTTATCAGCGTCAGTGATGAAGTGAAGCATAAAGAGGATGGTCAAACCATGATCGTCACCGGCATTGCCAGCGGAATGGTGGAATGTCGCTGGTATGACGGTTACAGCGTAAGACGCGAAGCATTTCATGAAGAAGAACTGTTCCCGGTTAATTCTGCCCGCCAGCTTGCCAGCTAAATCCTTCCTCTTCTCCCGCCAGCCTTGACTGGCGGGATGAGCTTTTGTACATTTGGTTCATTATGTATCTTTTTTAGCGCAATATTGCGTTTTGATGAACCAGGTGAACTATGTCAGAAGAAACTCTTCGTCACGCTTTTTCCGCAAGGCTTATTGAAGCCTGTAATCGTAAAGGACTGGAAGCGCACGGGCGCGGCGTCACTCTGGCGCGTGTCCTGTCGGTAACGCCGCGTGCCGTTGGGAAATGGCTGAACGGCGAGGCGATGCCGCGCGATGGTAAAATGCAGGCGCTGGCGGACTATCTGGACGTAAGCCGCGAGTGGCTGCACTTGGGCACCACGGCGCTTGATAATAACGTGCGTGCGGTTGCGCAGGTGCCCGCCTATAACAGCTATCCACTGATAAGCTGGGTCAGCGCCGGGCTCTGGAGCGAGGCGGTAGAACCCTGGTCACGGGCGGAAATCGATCGCTGGCCAGCCACTACGCGTCACGTCAGCGAAAACAGCTTCTGGCTGGAAGTTAAAGGCGATTCAATGACCTCGCCGGTGGGGCTGAGTATTCCGGAAGGCATGATGATTCTGGTCGATCCTGATATTCCCGCCACCTCCGGGAAACTGGTGGTGGCGCGCTTAATCAATGCTAATGAAGCTACCTTTAAACGCTATATCGAAGATGGCGGGCGTAAGTATCTTAAGCCGCTAAATCCAGAGTATAAAATGCAGGAAATTCATGATGATTGCCGCATTATCGGCGTGGTTGTCGAAGCAAAATGGGAAAATTTAGCTTAAGCGATTCAGTTAACAAAGTGAACTAGTTGTTCTTGTAGAAATTGTACTTTTGGTTCATTATCTCACTATCCTTTATCGTCGGGAGAAGAGGAATGGATTTGATAATGAATGGCATCTTGTTGCTGTTGGGCGTGGTTAAAGGCTCTATCAGTAAGCTAACGCTTCAGGAATGGGGCTATCTGGTTGGCATCGTTTTTACTATGTTGCGTGGCATCATGATCTGGCGTGACAACCGTAACGAGCAGCGGCGACGTACTGAAATTTTTGAACGCTATGTCAGCCAACTGGCGCAACAAGGCGTGCGTCAGGCCTGGAAAAAATTGCGGCACCTGGAGAGCCGACCGCCGTCAGAAACGCCTAAAGAGTAAGCGCCTGCTATGCGATAGCAGGCGTCAACGGGCAGAGCAGGGCGGTTTATACCGCTTCTGCTGCTGAGGTTAAACGTGACCTTCGTTATCTTCTTCGACCGCCTGATAAATACGCTGCAAAATATCAGGGAAGGCAGACTGCACACGGCTCCAGCTGGGAATAAAAGGCTTATCGTTAGGGCGCTCCATAAAGGCCTGACCTGCCTCCAGAATCGCCTGAGTAAACATCTCCACCGCTGCCTCTTCGCTGTGCTGATCGAAATGCAATCCGTTCATGGTCGCTTCATGGCTGTAGATTTCCATCATGTCCAGCGCATTACGATAGTAGGTTGCTTTCAGCACCCGGAAAGAGTCGCTGGTCAGGCTTACGCCCATTGTGGCCAGCTTGCGCAGCAGCGACTGCACAATATCATTGCTCATACGACGCAGGCCGCCGGTGCCATCTTCTTCTGAAAGCGGCTGATGCTTGTGATCGTAATTATGTGCGATTTCCGCCTGACAGCTTTGGCGGGTGGTATAGTTACGATAGATCTCTGACAGCACCCCTATCTCCAGCCCCCAGTCGCCGGGAATTTTTATATTATTCAGTACATGGGTACGCATCGCGAATTCGCCGGAGAGCGGATAACGGAAGCTGCTGAGATATTCCAGATACTCAGAATGACCATAAACCTGCTGCAACGAGCGCAGCAGCGGTCCTACCAGCAGCCGGCCCACGCGCCCGTTCAGCTTATTGTTGGCCACGCGCGCGTAAAAGCCTTTGCAGAACTCATACTGAAACGCCGGATTAGCCAGCGGATAGAGCAAACGAGCCAGCATGCCGCGCTCATAGGTCACAATATCGCAATCATGCAGCGCTACGCAGCTGCTGCGATCGGAGGCGAGCGTATAGCCGGTACAGAACCAGACGTTGCGTCCTTTACCCGGCTCGGTGGGAGACAATCCCTCTTTGTCCAGCTCGGCATCCAGCGCTTTCAGACGCGGGCCGTCGTTCCATAAAATACGGTGGCGCTGGGGCAGGCGGGAAAAAAATTCACGCGCAAACAGAAACTGATCGCGATCGGCGCGATCAAGCCCAATAACAATCTCCTCCAGATAGGGCACCTTCGCCAGTTCATCAACAATATGGTTAAGGGCCGGTCCTTCCAGTTCAGAAAACAGGGAGGGTAAAATCAAGCCCATTTTGCGTTTACGCGCAAACTGCACCATCTCTTTTTCCAGTGACTCAGTAGAGCGACCGGTCAGATTATGAAAATTTGTAATAACGCCATTCTGGAAAAAATCACTCATATCGAGTCCCCATAAAGCAATCAGGCGAAAATGCCACGATTGGGTTATTCCTGCGCGATAAAATAGTCCAGACCTTCACTCCAGCCAGTCGGGCCATATTCCGTGGTTTGGTAGACGTGACGCTCATCCTGGCGCGTTAGTTCAACCGGAAATTTGCTATAACCTTTGATCACGACCGCATAGTCAACGCTGTCCAGCATTGGCGCATCGTTAGGGCCGTCGCCAAGGCCGACGGTAATAAAGCGTTTACCGCCCGCCGTGGTCATATTTTGCAGCAGCCAGCGCAGCGCTTCGCCCTTGCCGCTGCCTTTTGGCATCACATGCCAGAAACGTCCCCCCTGAACCAGCATCAGCGACTCCTGCTCCAGCTGCTGCCGAAAAAGCGCAAACTGTTCATCCGTATCGCGCCACACCAGCGCTTCCGATGCCTCACGCATGCGCGCCAGAGCGACGTTTGCCACGGACAAGCCGGTAATATTTACCAGCTCTTTTTCGGTAAATTCACTAAAGCCGGTGAAACGAAACTGGTGCTGCTGTTGCAGACGACGCAGACACTCACAGATTTCGTCATAGTTTTTACCAGCGTGATGGCGCACCATTTCGCCCTGCGCATTATCGATCTGTACCAGCGCGCCGTTTTCAGCAATAAAAGGCGCACCGGGAAAACCCAGTTCTTGCTGTAGCGGAATAACCTCTGCAGCCGTTTTACTGGTACATATCACCAGCGGAATATGCTGCTGTTTTAGCAGAGTTAGCCAACGTTCTGCTGGCTCCCAGCTGTAGGTGTGATGATCTAACAGAGAACCATCCAGGTCAGTGATGATCATTAACGGGTCGTGCAGATGCGGCATGCTTAAATCCTCATGATAACGGAGGCCAGCTCCGATAAATGCTGATGCCTAAGTATAACGACAGATGTTAATTATGATGGGTGATTAGCGTAAAAGGCGGGTGAACTCTCTGCTCGGATAATTCTGTAAAAAAAAGGAATTGTGGCACATCCGACTGTAGCAAAAAAGGGAGTAAAACAGAGATAAGCTGGCGATATCTAAGCGCTAACTTGTCGACAATAAACCACTGACACCCCCTTTAACGGCTAAATAAGATTTGTCTTAAGGAAAAAATATCGTAATCTGTAGCCGTTAAGGAATTACCTGGTGTAACGAATTTCATTGACGGTTCTGTCATCCCGGCCTCATAGAGGTCGGGATTTTTTTTGCCGCTTAACGATTAACTTCGCTAACCGAGCAGTCATGAATATCAAATTCAAACGATTGCAAGATCTGTGGGCCAAAGCCATAACCTGCAGACATATTTTGCTGTTGCGCCAGATCCCATTCGCTGTGGATATCCATTTTATCGCAAAGCCAGCCACTCTCCTGCACGGAAGAGGATGCGGGGTAAGTCATTCCCCTGACGCTACGCGGTTCATGGTTGTTCATGGTGGTCTCCGGCAAACATATGGCCAGATAAGTATAGGCAAAGAGCAGGCAGGAAATGAGAGAACGCTCGCAGGTTGGTATAACCAGGAAATAACTTAAAAAAAAGCCCGCGCTGCGCGGGCAAAATCCTTGTTACTTTTAGGTTGACTGCGCCTATGGGGTTGGTGCAGTAAAAACAGTGTAGATAGAACCTCTGTCAGAAGTCTCGCGGTGAAACGTTAAGAAAGCGAAAATTTTGAGGGGTTATTTTCTGTTGCGTGCATTTACGCAGCCTTACAGGCAACAAATAACAATCCTGCTACACTTAACCGCGGGAAAAATGAAGAAAACAGGAGACGTTATGGACTTATTGCGCATTATTATTGCTATTTTGTTACCGCCGCTGGGCGTATTTTTACAGGTAGGTTTTGGCGGCGCGTTCTGGCTAAACATCATACTGACGCTGTTGGGTTATATTCCGGGTATTATTCATGCGGTCTGGGTCATTGCACGTCGTTAATTCGCCGTTTATGCTCCGCTATTAATGTAAAAGCCCAGGCAAGAGAGCATGAAGATGAAGGTAAACGATCGCGTCACGGTAAAAACCGATGGCGGCCCGCGTCGTCCAGGCACCATTCTGGCAGCGGAGGATTTTAATGAGGGCACCATGTATCTGGTGGCGCTGGAAGATTATCCGCTGGGTATCTGGTTTTTTAATGAAACTGACCATGACGAAGGCGTGTTCGTTGAGCCTCTGGCGGACAGTGAATAGATAAAAACCCACCTGCAGAGGTGGGTTTTTTACGTTTAGGCGACCCTCTTAAGTACCGCCGCTGCGATTAAAACTTTTCCCAGTTATCGTCAGAGGCCACAGCCACTGCCGGACGCAGCTTGACGGCGGTTGGCGCAGCCGGCGTAACGCTAACCGGAGCGCTGCTTTCCTGCTGTGACAGACGGAAGGTGGCGACGGCTTTTGTCAGACGAGCGGCCTGTTCTTCCAGCGAAACAGCAGCCGAAGAAGCCTCTTCGACCAGTGCGGCGTTCTGCTGGGTAACATTATCCATCTCGGTAACGGCCTGGCTAACTTGCTGGATACCGCGACTCTGCTCATCGGACGCGGCGGCAATTTCCGCCATAATATCGGTAACGCGACGTACCGCTTCCACGATATCGGTCATGGTAGAGCCAGCATGGCTGACCTGCGTAGAGCCCTGACCAATCAATTGCACCGATTCGGCGATCAGGCCATCAATCTCTTTAGCGGCCTGCGCGCTGCGCTGCGCAAGATTACGCACTTCGCTGGCAACCACCGCAAATCCACGCCCCTGCTCACCGGCCCGTGCCGCCTCAACCGCCGCATTCAGCGCCAGAATATTAGTCTGGAAAGCGATACTGTTAATAACATTGGTGATTTCAGCAATTTTCTTCGAGCTGCCGGAGATATTGTTCATGGTATTGATTACGCCGCTGACAATATCACCACCTTCGCGCGCTTTGCCGGAGGCATCGGCAGCGAGCTGACTGGCATGATGGGCGTTATCGGCGTTCTGTTTTACCGTGGCCGTTAGCTGTTCCATGCTGGCTGCCGTCTGTTCCAGAGCTGAAGCCTGTTGTTCGGTACGCGAGGAGAGATCGGTATTACCCGCAGAGATCTCCCCGGAACCCTGATAAATGGCTACGGCACCTTCACGTACCACACCCACGGTTTGCACCAGCGCCTGCTGCATCGCCTGGAGGTTCGCGCCCAGCATGCCGATTTCGCTGCGGCCCCAACTGCGGGCCGGGGCAGTAAGATCGCCTGCGGCGATGCGTGCGATACGCTCACCCGCCTGCTGTAGCGGGTTAATTACTATGCGGCGCAAAAAGATAAAGGTCATCAGCGTCAGCACCAGCGCTGCGGCAAACGCCACGCCCATAATCACAAAGCCAAGGTGTGATTGCGTATCTGCCTGCTGATTAATCGCCTCGGCGCGCGCGGTACGAATATTGATAGCTTTGAGTAATACCTGATTATATTGATCGTCGAGCTTGCGGGTTACGTCGGTTTCCTGAGCTATCACGCCTTCAAAGCTTCCCTGTTTGGCTGAATTCACCATCGGGAGTAGCCCCTTATTAAGGTAGGCGTTAAATTCCGTTTTTAGCGGCGCATCAAGCGCGCTGTCGGCTTCGCTTTTGAGCGGGCGGGCCAGATAGGTATCAAAGTTTTGCTGTGCCTGAGTAAGACGTTTTTCTACCGCCGTCAGAATAGATCGGAATTCATCCATTTCCCCAATACGCGCCGCAGCGCCCGCGTGAATCACCAGCAGCCTGGCAGTACGGAGATGGTTAGAGCTGTTAGATAAAGCCATACGAACCTGAATTTCCTGTGTTGCTTCGTCCAGCGAACGATTGCTTTGCAGCAAAAACCAGCCGGAAAGCGCAATGCACAGGGCAAACAGCAGTAAAATACCGCTAAAAATTGCTGTAAACAGGGGAACCAAACGTAGATGTTGCCAAAAGCTGACCCGTTCTTGGGCCTCATCAGGGGAGGTGTTCTTCATATCCTTTTGCTCTCTGTAGGTAAGGTTGGCGATGTCGAAGCTGTCATAAGCATCGGCAACCCGGGCAAAAGGCTTAGCGGGATAAATGAGAGGCGTGTCGCAAAATGCAAAAGCATGATGGCCGGCAAAAGCCGGCCATCATGCTTATCTTACATTCACATAGATACCGGACGTCACGTTGTCCGTCAGACGCACTACATGATAAATAACCTGTTTATTATGCGTTTTGATTTTACGCTTAATGTTACCTTTGTGGGATGAAACCGTCTTGGCTTTAATTTGCATCTTGTCAGAGATTTGAATGGTATCGTGCCCGGACATCCACATTTTAAGCATATTTGATTCGGTCTGGCTGAGCGTCAATGGATTCGCATCAATGCCAGCAGAGGCGCGCGTGTTGGCGCTAACCTTTTTCTGTAAATAGCTGCTTAATAACTTATCCAGCGTGGCGGACTTTACCGATTTTGATGTAATAATCAGGTTCTTACGAACGTAGAGGTATTCCTCAAAATGGATATTGGCAATCGCCATAAAGATTAAAAACAACGTATCAGGATGCTGCAGAATAATATTGCGAATACGCTCGCTAGAATCGGCTTCATGAATGAAGCATTCCTCGTTAATAAAGACAACGCCAGGTTTTAGCTGTTGGCATTTAATTTGTAGCTGCTCAATATCGTTAACGGATGAGATATTTTTCTTTTTAATCCCTTTTGTAGCCATGTAATCCATTAATCCCAGACGTGTGTAGCTGCATGAATCCATAATAATCGTTGGCATGATAGCGACCCTCACCAATTTGTTATCCGTTAAATCAACGATGAATACGCGTTTGCGGTACGGGAAAGATTTCTATTAACAATCTTGTAATTTTACTCAGCTGTGCTGAATCCGAAACGGAGCAGTGCCGAGGTCATCTTTCGTCCTTGTATCTACAGCAGATTTTGCGCAGGGCAGCATAAATGACTGCCTCTAAGCGCAGCAGAACGCAAACAGCATCTTGTCAAAATGACAAACTGCCCCGGTTGGCGTCTGATGCAACTTTTGAGAACGCTTACACTATCGCGCACAACTAAGATAATCCTGATAGGACAAATCTTAAAATGATTTGTTTCGCGAATGTGTAGCAAACTCGGGAGCCGAGACAATGCCGTAAAAATCCATTTTAGACAAGAAAAAAACGCAGAAAAATTTTTCCTTTCGAAAACATCCATTTGCGTATTCCGCCCAAGGCTGACCTGACATAAAACCCGTTGCGAAGTCCGTTTTAAAATACGCGATGCGTAATTTAATGCGAATAATTTTCATCGCTTTAAAGTATTTATCAGATTTTCCTTAGTGAAATTCTGGTAAAAATGGTTCGAAAAGTACGCAGAAACATTGTGTGTGCTTAAGTATTCATAAGCGTCAACTTAAGAGTTGTTGGAGATTAGTTTTGCGGCATTTCAGAAAGTATGTCAGAAAGTAAATCAAACACTTCACTAAACAGATGCTCACAAAAGGGGGCGAGGAGCGGCATAAGTATGCCAATTGTTAAAATTCCGATCGATAAGGTTATAGGAAAGCCAATAGCGAAAACGGATAGCTGAGGTGCAACACGATTTAACAAACCCAGGGCCAGGTTAATCGTGAGCAACAGAATGATAAGCGGTAGTGCCAGTCGCATACCGTTGAGAAAGATTAACCCGCCCGCTTTAGCAAGCGCCAGGAATGCATTGGCATTAAGTGGATCTCCACCAATCGGCAATGTATGAAAACTGTCCGCTAACAGCGAGATTAACCACAGATGCCCGTTGAAGGTGAGAAACAGCAGCATTGCCAGCATATCCAGGAAACGTGCCAGCACTGGCATATTCAGTCGACTGCCCGGATCAAAGAAGGTGGCGAATGAGAGCCCCATCTGTAATCCGATGAGTTCACCCGCCATGCGAACTGCGGCAAAAGCGAACTGCATGGTGAAACCCAAAGCGATGCCAATCAAAATTTGCTGAATTAATAGCCAAAAACCGTCTACCGAAAACAGCGTTACATTAGTTGGCGGCAACTGCGGTGCCAGAATCCAGGTAATCATGACCGCCAGACCAATTTTGACCTTTTTACTCACGGCGCGTTCACTGAAAATGGGCGCCGTACTGAACAGGGCCAGCAAACGCACCAGCGGCCAGAAAAACTGGCCGACCCAGAGCATCAGTTGGTTGCTGTCCAGCGTTAACATAGGTGTGATCTCTTAAAGGTCGGGCGGAGAAGAGCGGGTCGGTTAGCCGATCATATAGGGCAGGTTGCTGAACAGCGTGCGGATATAGTCCAACAACAGGTTTAGCATCCACGGGCCCGCCACTACTACGGTAGCGGCTACGGATAAAATTTTGGGGATAAAAGAGAGCGTCTGCTCGTTGACCTGGGTCGCCGCCTGCAACAGGCTAATAATCAGACCGCTGATCAGGGCAGCCAGCAGCAGCGGGGCCGCCACCATCAGGGCGATTTTCATTGCGTCGTGGCCAAGGACCATTACCGATTCTGGGGACATGATTGCTCCGGGTATCAGGAATAAAAGCTCTGCGCCAGCGACCCAACCAGCAACTGCCAGCCGTCAACCAACACAAATAACATCAGCTTAAATGGCAGGGCAATCGTTGCCGGCGGTACCATCATCATCCCCAGCGCCATTAATACGCTGGCAATGACCAAATCGATAATCAAAAAAGGAATAAACACCGTAAAGCCAATCTGGAAGGCGGTTTTTAGCTCGCTGGTAACATAAGCTGGCAGCAGAATACGCATTGGCACCGCTTCTGGCCCGACGATCGGCGCGGTGTTTGCCAGACGGGCAAACAGTGCGAGATCCGCTTCACGCGTCTGACGCAGCATAAACTCACGCAGCGGCTGTGCGCCTTTGTCTATCGCTACTTCCATCGAGATTTTGTTCTGACTGAACGGCAGGTAGGCATCCTGATAAATCTTATCGAACACCGGCGCCATGATAAAAAAGGTCAGGAACAGCGACAGGCCCAGTAGCACCTGATTCGGTGGCGCAGAAGGCGTACCCAGCGCGTTACGCAGCAGGCCGAACACGATAATGATGCGCGTAAAGCTGGTCATCATCAGCAAAATGGCTGGCAAAAAAGTCAGCGAGGTAATAAAAACCAGCGTCTGCACTGGCAAAGACCAGCTCTGACCGCCATTCGGCAGCGGCTGAGTAACCAGACCAGGCAATTGAGCATGCACCTCCGGCGTTAACAACAGCAGCGGCAGGAGGGGAAGCAGACGACGAATCATTGTGGTTTTCCGGGACGTTTCACTAACGTCTGTAAAATCTGACGGAAGTCAGGTGCCGCCTGGGCGGGCGGCGCATCCTGTTGTTCGGGATCTTTAGGCGGTAGCGTATGCAGATGAGTAATCTGCTGCGCCGTCACGCCCAGCACCAGGCGGGCATCTTCTACTTCGACAATCACCACGCGCTCGCGCTGGCCAACCTGTACACTGGCGCTGATTTTCAGCGCCTGCGGGCCGCCAAGGCGTTTCGGCGTAAAGCCAAGACGCCGGGCCAGCCAGGCGAAGGCGAGGATCAGTAAGACGATCCCTGCCAGTACGCTGCTGACCTGCGTTAATGCCGAGCCGGTCGAAAAGGCGGGCTGTGGTGCTTGCTGAGTCGTTGCCTGCTGGGTGCTGTTGCTCATTATTAGCGGCTCAAACGGCGCATGCGTTCAGACGGGGTGATAATGTCAGTGATACGGACGCCATACTTATCGTTCACGACCACAACTTCACCCTGTGCAATCAGGTAACCGTTAATCAGAATATCCAGCGGCTCACCGGCAAGACCTTCCAGCGCGACCACTGAACCCTGCGCCAGGCGCAGCAGTTCTTTGATCGTCATTTTGGTGCGGCCCAGTTCAACGGTAAGTTTGACCGGAATATCCATGATCAGATCGATATCCTGCAGCGAACCGCCGACATCTTTGCTGTCCAGTGATTTGAACACGCTCTCGGTGGATGACGACGCGCTGTCGGTCGAGGCTTGTTCACTCATTGCCTCTGCCCACAGATCGTCCGCAGAAATGCTGTCATCGGACGTGTTTTTGCTGTCACTCATCGGGCTGTTCCTCATTCAGCGAATTCAATATCGGATTAATCAAGTGTTCTACACGCAGCGCGTATTGTCCATTCAGGGTGCCATACTGGCTGGTTAGCACCGGCACGCCATCAACATGCGCGATAATGCGATCCGGTTTCTCAATCGGTAGTACATCGCCGGGCTTCAGCTGCAGGATGCGCGACAAACGCAGAGAGACGTCGGCAAAATTTGCAATCAGCTCCAGCTCGGAATGTTGTACCTGCTTCACCAGCGTATCGCGCCAGTTTCTGTCTTCCTGCCGCGAGTTTTCCAGCGGCGGGTTAACCAGCAATTCACGCAGCGGCTCGATCATGCTGAAGGGGATACAGATATTAAATTCCCCTACCAGGTTGCCGATCTCCACCTGAAACGGCGTGGTAACAACAATGTCGTTCGGCGACGTGGTGATGTTGGTAAATTTTACCTGCATCTCCGAACGTACATATTCAACATCCAGCGGATAGATCGCTTTCCATGCATCACTGTAGCCTTCCAGCGCCAGCTTCAGCATGCGGCGGATCACACGCTGTTCCGTATGGGTAAATTCGCGTCCTTCAACTTTAGTCGGGAAGCGCCCATCGCCACCAAAAAGGTTATCCACCGCAATGAATACCAGGCTGGGCGAGAAAACGAACAGCGCTGTGCCGCGCAGCGGCTTCAGGTGGATCAAGTTCAGGTTGGTCGGCACCGGCAGGTTACGGGCAAATTCATGGTACGGCTGAATTTTAATCGCCCCAACGCTGATATCCGGACTACGACGCAACAGGTTAAACAGTCCCATACGGAACTGACGCGCAAAACGCTCGTTGATAATCTCCAGCGCCTGCATGCGCTCGCGCACCACGCGACGCTGGGTATTAGGATCGTACGGGCGAATATTGTCATCGCCGATACTCTTATTCTTATCATCTTCCGCGCTTTCACTGTCGCCATTGAGAAGCGCGTCAATCTCAGCCTGTGAAAGAATGCTATCGCCCATTAACTCACCTCAATATGAAGGCGGTAAACAGTACATCGTTTACGACCTGCGGAGGTTGACCTTTAACCAGCGGCGGTGCCAGCGACTGCTTGATCTGTTCTACCAGTTCTTGCTTACCCTGTTCCGATGCCAGCTTCAATGAATCCTGGCGTGAGAGCAGCAGCAGCAACCGGCTACGAACCTCAGGCAGATAGTCGTTCATGCGAAGACGCGTTTCCTCATTCGGCAGACGCAGGGTAAAGCCTACGTACAGCACGCGATCGGGATCGTTATCCGCATTGACCAGGTTAACCGTAAATGTATCAAGAGCATAAAAGACCGGGGCGGCAGGCGGTTCCACTTTCGCGGCAGCCTGATGTCCGTCGGTTTTATTCATTGTTCGCCACACTACATAGCCTGCCACGCTGCAAGCGGCCAGCGTTACAACCAGTAACACCGGAATCAGGATGGAACGTTTGCGGCCTTTAGCTTTCGCGTTATCAGACATTTTGCAGATATACCCTGTGAATTATCTGGGGCAGGCCATAGTGGCTAGCCGGAAGTGATTATCGCGCGTCTCTCGCCGATCAATGGGGGGAAAAGACGCGCCTTTTGCTTTTACCTTTGGCGTTTGTCGCCGTCAGGCGAATGTATCTACTGCGCTACTGCCCGCCGCCCGCGCCTGTAATGCGGCGGGGACCGCCAGCGGCGTTACGTCATCTTCGCTACCTGATGCCAGCGGAAATGCGCCTTGAGGCTGGTCGCGACGCGGTTCCTGCTGGCTGCCGAAACTCTGGCTCTGCGGGAAAGCGTCGCTGCTGACATTGCTTTGCGTCAGGTTGATACCGCTTTCTGCCAGCGCGGTGCGCAGATGAGGCAGGGCGGCTTCCAGCGCAGCGCGTACATGACTATGGTTTGACACCATACTCAACTGCGCCTGATCGTTATCCAGCTTCAGGCTGATCTGGATCGCACCCAAATCGTCCGGATGCAGACGCAGCTCGGCGTTCTGTTGCCCGTTGCGACTGAACATCAGCACCTGCTGGCTTACCGCCTGTTGCCACTCCGGACTGCCCAGCTGCGCATTAATCTGCGAGGTTACCGGCGTCATGGCCGTTGCCGAAGCAGCAGGGGCGGCGGTTGCGGCGGTTGCGCTATTCATTGCTGCTGACAGCGCGCTTAGCGTATGCGTCGGCAGATTTTCTTTATTCTCTGTGCCTTCATTCTGACGCGTTTCATTCATCAGATTCTGGAAGCTGGAAAGCGGAGATTCCTCCTCGCTACCGGCAGCGGTCGTCGCAGCAGCAGCCAACGGCATACCGCTGCTCAGGCTGGTTTTCTCCGCATCAGCATCCGTGGTAACAGGCTGTTGCGCGAGCAGCGCCGCTTTCAGGTTGCCGCTTTGGCTATTGAGTGCGCCGAGGCCACTACCTTCCAGTTTCACGTCATTACTTTTTGCGGCCTGCTGTACCAGCGGCGTTTGCGGCAGCATGGCAAACAGCGCCTGTAAAGATTGCTGATCGGCAGCGCTTAAACTGTCTCGTTTCAGCTCCTCTTTATCATCGGCGAGTTTAAGGTTCTCTTTAGCCTTTTCCGGCGTCAGCAGCGCATCAATTGCTTCAGGATTTTGCACTGCAGCCAGCAGTTGGCTCAGTTCGCTTACCGGTTTTTTTTCTGCCAGCGCTTTTTGCGCATCAGCGGGCAGCGTGGCTTTTCCATCGCCCTGTTTCGCCAGCGTCAGCAGACGATTGCCGAGCAGCGTCAGGAACGCCTCCGACAGCTGGCCGGAGGCCGCGCCATCGCCGCTGACAAGGCCGGTGCCGTTGGTAAGGTCGACACCACTATCGGCGCTGACGGTATTCACTGATGTTGGCAACTTAATCATTAGCCTTCCTCAAAGATGCCCGTTGGGCATACTCATCCATCCGTTTCTGATCGAGACGGTTTTCCTGTAATAGTTCATTGGCCTGCGAACGAGCCTGAAGCGTTTCCCAGGCGTGCAGCCGCTGCTGTTTGTTGCGCCAGACGTCAAGCGCCTGCTCGACTTTCTGCGTACACTGTGTCAGTTGATGACGATGCTGTTCGATGGCTTTTTCCAGCGTCTGAATAAACTGGTGATAGTTAGTCCAGCGCGAACTGGCGATGCCGGTCGACATGTTGTTGTTCAGCTTATGACGATATTCATCCTGATAGTTGAGCAGCATATTCAGCTGCTCATCCGCCTGCTGTTGGGCGCGACGCATCGTGCCCAGCCGGATAGCCGCGTCTTCCACCTCTTTCTGCGCCAGGTCGCGCAGGGTTTCCATCGCACTGTTGGGTTTAGCCATCGTCAGGTGACCTCATTCCTCGCGCCGGGCCGTGGCCCGACGACATCAACCAAAAATTGCCTGGAGATGCAGGCAGGCATCGTCATAGCGGCTCTGCTCGAAGATGCCCTGTTGCAAAAAGGATTCCAGCATTGGCCACAGTTTGATTGCCTTATCCAGCATCGGATCGCTCCCGGCTGCATAGGCACCGACGCTAATCAGATCGCGGTTGCGCTGATAGCTGGAGAGCAACTGTTTAAACTGGCGCACGCGCGCATAGTGCGCTTCATCGATCAGCGAGGTCATCGCACGACTGATTGAGGCTTCGATATCGATAGCCGGATAGTGGCCTGCCTCCGCCAGCCGCCGCGACAGCACCACGTGGCCGTCAAGAATGGCGCGCGCGGAGTCAGCGATCGGATCCTGCTGGTCATCGCCTTCGGTTAATACGGTATAGAAAGCAGTGATCGAACCGCCGCCGTCGATGCCGTTCCCGGCGCGTTCCACCAGCGCAGGCAGCTTGGCGAAAACCGAAGGCGGATAGCCTTTGGTCGCCGGCGGCTCGCCGATTGCCAGCGCAATTTCACGCTGCGCCATGGCATAGCGCGTTAATGAATCCATAATCAGCAACACGTGCTGACCGCGATCGCGGAAATCTTCAGCGATGCGCGTGGCATAAGCCGCGCCCTGCATACGCAGCAGCGGAGATACATCCGCCGGAGCGGCAATCACCACCGAGCGCGCACGCCCTTCGGTGCCAAGAATATTTTCAATAAAATCTTTAACTTCACGGCCACGCTCGCCAATCAGGCCGACCACAATCACATCGGCTTTGGTATAGCGCGCCATCATGCCGAGCAGCACCGATTTACCCACGCCGGAACCGGCAAACAGGCCCATACGCTGACCGCGGCCTACCGTCAGCAGCGCATTGATCGCGCGTACGCCGGTATCCAGCACGTCGGTAATCGGTGTGCGCTGCAGCGGGTTAAAAGGTGGGGTAATCAATGGGGCGCGGTAGCCGGTTTCCGGCGCGGGCAAGCCGTCCAACGGACGACCGCTGCCGTCCAGCACGCGACCGAGCAGCTGAGGACCCAGCATTAGCTGTTTTCCGCTCTGCGCGTTATCACCACTGACGCGGGCGAATACGCGCGCGCCGGGCAAAATGCCTTCCACTTCTTCCAGCGGCATCAAAAAGAGTTTCTGACCGTTGAAGCCAACCACTTCGCTCTCAACTTCAGAAACCTGTTTACCATCATGGCGTTCAATAACGCAGGTCGCCCCCAGCGGCAACTGCAGGCCGGTCGCCTCCAGTACCAGACCGGTGGCGCGCGTCAGGCGACCATAGCGGCGTACCTCAGGCACTTCTGCCATGCGTTTTTCAAACGCATCCAGTGAACCCAGCCAGCGTGAAAGACGAGTCGTCATTACAGCTCTCCTGGTGCCGCCAGGCGACACAGTTCATGCCAGCGTGTCGCCACGCTGGCGTCCAGATCGCCATCTTCCGCGCTCAGTTTGCAGCCGCCCGGATGCAGCGAGCTGTCAGCCAGCAGACGCCAGCCATGCAGATCGAGCGTTGGGCCAAGCGTTTGTTCCACGCGCTGCAGATCGTCAGGATGAACTCGCAGCTGCGGCTTGCCGCTGAACATGGGTTCCTGCTGGATCATCTGCTGAATCTGACGCAGCAGGGCAGAGCCGTCGACCGCCGTGGCCTGGCCGATAACCTGCCGCGCCGCTTCCAGCGCCAGCTGCAGCAGACGTGAGGCGATGACGCTGTCCAGCGCTTCCAGCGTATGCTGAAATTCGGTTACCAGCTGCTGCATGCGCGCCTGAACCGGCGCCTGCTGCTGCTGAGCTTCCGCCAGCCCCTGCTGAAAACCGGCATCAAAACCCGCCTGCCTGCCTTCATTAAAGCCTTTCTGCTGGCCTTCGGCATAGCCTTGCGCATGGGCGTCAAGGCGTGCCTGGGTCTGCATCTGCTCCAGCTGCGACTGCGGCGAAAAGTCTTCGCTTTCTTCGCTGGTGTCGAAGGCGAAATCGGGCTCGGCCTGCGGCTCAGCGTCGGGCTGATCAAAGCGCGTTAGATCGTCAGGCTGCCAGCGCTGCCACGGACGGGAAGAAAAGGCATCAGACATAGGTTTCCTCGCCGCCGCCAATTACCATTTCGCCGCTTTCCGCCAGACGACGCACGATAAGCAGGATCGCTTTCTGTTCGTTTTCTACCATCGACATACGTACCGGGCCACGGTTGGCGAGGTCGTCGCGCAGAATATCGGCAGCACGCTGCGACATATTCTTGAGGAACTTCTCGCGCAGCGGCTGATCGGCGCCCTTCAGTGCAACCAGCAGCGATTCGGATTCCACTTCCTGCAGCAGGCGCTGGATGCTGCGGTCGTCCACATCCACCAGGTTTTCGAACAGGAACATTTCGTCGACAATTTTCTGCGCCAGTTCGCCATCGAACTCGCGTACCGCTTCCATAACAGCTTCTTCCTGCTGCGTTTTCATCAGGTTGATGATTTCCGCTGCGGTTCTTACGCCGCCCATCTTCGCACGCTTGAGGTTTTGACCATCCAGCAGCGAGTTGAGCACTTCGGTCAGCTCCGCCAGCGCCGCTGGCTGCACGCCGCCGAAGGTGGCGATACGCAGCATCACGTCGTGACGCAGACGATCGTCGAACTGAGCCAGGATATCCGCCGCCTGTGAACGCTTGAGATGGACCAGTATGGTGGCGATGATCTGCGGGTGTTCGTCGCGGATCAAATCGGCAGCCGCCTGCGGCTCCATAAAGTTGAGCGTTTCCATACCGGTGGTGGTTTCGCGCGTTTCCAGAATATCTTCCAGCAGCGTCGAAGCACGCTCTTCGCCCAGCGCTTTGATCAGAACCGAACGCAGATATTCGTTGGAGTTCAGGCTCAGCGCCGCGAACTGCTCGGCATCCGTCTCGAACTCACGTAGCACTTCGGCCAGCTGCTGGTGAGAAACCTGATTCATATTGGCCATGGCTGCGCTAAGGTGCTGCACTTCCCGCGTGCTGAGATGCTTGAACACCTCAGCGGCACGGTCTTCACCGATCGTCATCAGCAGGACGGCGCTTTTTTCAGTACCGGTCAGACTCATAGTTCGTTACTCATCCATTGGCGGATCACCAGCGCCACAACGCGTGGATCGTTTTCAGACATATCGCGGATGCGCTGGCTCATGACTTCGGCGCTGACGCGATGTTTAGATTTACGTTCCTGCTCCTGATCGTCTGTGCTGAGCGAAACAGAGAAGGCTTCTTGTTCCTTACGTTGCTGCTCCAGCGCTGCCGCTTGTTCAGCCGCCTGTTTGGTCAGTTCCTGCTTACGCAGCAGGTGCGGACGAATCAGTTTGCGGTAGAGGATGAAGGCAACCAGAGCGACCAGTAACCAGCGTCCCGCGTTCATCATCTGTTCGAAGAAGGACTGCTGCTGCCAGAACGGAAGTTCGCTGACGGTATCCTCAGTCTGGGTAAACTGTGAGTTGACCACGTTGATGCTGTCGCCACGATCGCTGGAGAAGCCCATTGCTTCGCGCGTGAGATCTTCAATCTGTTTTAGCTGCTTCTCGTTCAGCGCTACCGCCTTGCCTTTATCATCGGCACGGTAGTTCACTACTACAGCAACCGACAGGCGTTTCACGCCGCCCACATTCATCTTGGTATGACGAATGGTGCGATCCAGCTCATAGTTGGTGGTTTCATCGTGATGCGTATTAGACGGCACCGGACGCGCAGCGGTGGTGGTTGTGTTAGCCGCAGCCGGATTCGCCGCATTAGCATCTGCTTTTGGCGTTTCGATCGGCGCGCTGTTCGCAGGCGCAGGCTGATTAGACAGCGCACCCGGTACGCCGCCAGGATACTGGCCGCCAATCTGCTCATTGCTACTGCTCTGACGTGAGCGAACAGCGGCATTCACCGGATCGGTATTTGGTTTGTATTGCTCTTCTGTTTGTTCACGCGTATCGAAATCGATTTGGGCGGTGACCTGTGCGTGCACATTGCCGCTGCCGACGATCGGCGCAAGGATCGCTTCAATGCGCTGCTGATAACGGCTTTCTACTTCGGTTGCATATTTCAGCTGGGCATCGTTCAGGTCACGTCCGGCCGCGTCGGAACGCGTCAGCAGGCGACCACTTTGATCGACAACCGTGACGTTGCCCGGCGGGAGACCGGCTACGCTGCTGGAAACCATATGAACGATAGCGTTGATTTGACCTTCATCCATCGCACGACCCGGCTGCAGGTTCAGCGTGACGGAGGCGGAAGGGGATTTCTGTTCGCGAACGAACAGCGTTGGTTTCGGCATCGCCAGGTGTACACGGGCGCGTTTTACCGGACCGAGTGATTCGATGGTGCGTGACAGCTCACCTTCCAGCGCACGCTGGTAGTTCACCTGCTCGCTGAACTGGCTGATACCGAACTTCTCTTTATCCAGCAGTTCAAAGCCCACGGCGCCGCCTTTTGGCAGCCCCTGCTGAGCAAGACGCAGGCGCAGCTCATGTACCTTTTCTGCCGGCACCATTAAGGCGCCGCCTTTATCTTCAAAGCGGTAAGGGATATTCATCTGAGTCAGCTGCGTCACGATTGCGCCGCCATCCTCATTTGAAAGGTTATTATAAAGGACGCTATAAGCCGGTGCTTTTGCCCACAGTACCATCGCAACAATGATGGCAGTAGCGGCGGCGGCTGCGATTATCAGCGGGATCCGCGGATTGGCGCGCAGGCGAGCAACAAGGTCATTTAAGCCTTTCTTATTTGTTGTTTCCTGAGTTGCGGTTGCATTCATGACCATTTCCTGCCTGACAGTTGACCGGACTGTGTGTTAAGTGGTGACAAAACTGACTCCCTGATACGGCTTAGAAAAGTTCCACTTCAATGGATGCCATTATTTTCCTATTCGCAAATTTCGATGGGTCAAAAAGCCATGTTTTTTGCTGTCATTTACACCCTTTGTCCTATTGACTTTGTGTTAAGTTTATTTGCACAAACTAAACGAACCGCCAATAACAACGAGGGTTAACATGGCAATCCAGGGGATAGAAAGCGTGATTCAGCAGCTGCAGCTTGGTTCGCTGCAGGCCAGTAACAGAAACACTGACAGCGTGGCGCAGGCTGATTTTTCTGCGCAGATGAAAGCGGCGCTGGACAAGATCAGCGAAACGCAAAACCACGCGCGTGCGCAGGCACAGGACTTTACGATGGGTAAACCGGGTATCGCGCTGAACGACGTAATGATCGATCTGCAGAAATCATCGGTTTCCATGCAGATGGGCATTCAGGTGCGTAATAAGCTGGTATCAGCTTATCAGGAAATCATGAATATGCAGGTGTAGTGGGGTAACCTACTGAAATATATCAAATACCTTGGCTTGCTGTTCTCCTGTAGGGCATATGTAGGACAAATTCATTCAGCTTTGAGTTCAGAAGACTAACTTGCTCGTTGTTATTCTCCGGCATCCACGCCCCGTATACCTGGTAAACCATTTGGGAATTCGCATGCCCCATTTGGTTTGCCACAAAGTTTGGGTTGGCTCCGGCAGACAATAACCAGCATGCATAGGTGTGACGAGACTGATATGCCTTCCGGTGCCTCACCCCGGCACGTCTGAGCGCTGATTTCCATGTCTGCCCTAAAGAGGACACTGCGTAATAGTCCCCGGCCAGACTGTTTATTGCGTAGATGCCTGGATTAAAGACAAAGGTGCATTGCTCCTGCTCCTTTTTCTGGAACTCACGCATGTGAACTTCTATATCGACGGGCTTGTTCATGCGGGTCAGTTCCATCTGGTCTTTAAGGACTTCTATCGCACTATCGATAAGACAAACGATGCGGTTGGTACTGGTTCTGGTTTTCGGTGGAGTAAACCGGCCTTCATTGGTCAGGTTGCGGCACACCTTCAGATAACCGGCCTTCAAATCGATATCTTCCCATGCAAGTGCGCATAACTCGCCATGACGCAATCCGGTTAATACAGCCAGGCTCCATAAGTTGGCAACCTGACGGTTTGCACATTTCTCAATGACTCTGAAGTGTCTGTTAAACCTGTGGCGATTCAAGCCTCTACTTATGAGAGGCTCTAAATAATTATTTAATTGCCAGAGGGTTTTTGAATTCCTCTAAATATAAAGCACCTATCTTTGCAGCAGACGTGTAATTAAGATGCCCTCCATCTTTCCTGAAAATAATATCTCCATTAACAAAAGGAGAGCATCCTTCTGCATTACATAGAACGTCATTAAAGTCGATAATCGTAATTTCTGGAAATTTACGTTTCAGGCGATACTCCACCCTTTCATTTCTTGGTTCCTTGGGCTTTATAAGAACTGAAGACAAGAGAACGTGGCGCATTTTTAACGCCCTGAGCCTCGCTATCTCGTTCCTGCCAATGGCCTTGAAGGGGCGAGCAACGATGAATACCTTAACACCCTTACTCAATAGATCACGGATAACCTGCTCACGCATTGCAAAAACTTTGTCGTTAACAACCTCTCCATTGGCGTTGTAAATTCTGAACGTTGGGTTCTTTTCATTATATTGGTCAAAATAGTCAGAGATGATAACCATCTTAACATTTCTGGCGTATTCAATTCTATCGCGAGTATACTTCAGGACGCGAGTTATCTCATCGTCAGGCATCTTTTTATCAATACGGCTAACATACACTCCCGGCAGAGATGGGGTAGTGCTGCGCATTGTGTCAGTCACCATTATTCCAGCATTTTTTGCCAGGACGTCAATAAACGGTGTTGCAGCATTCCCAAATGAATCACCAATCATTAATGCATCGGGCGTGTCCTTTTTGACCCCAAGCCAACATTCATTAATGTTACCTATCTTCATTTTCTCAGTGCAGGCGGAGCGAACTATATGCGCCGAGTTTTTATCATCGAGTTCGTTAAACATTCCGTCAATACGCCATTTCATGCCTGACGTATTATTCAGGTATACCATGAACAAATAGGCGCAGCAAAGGGGAAGTACATAGACTGCCGGGAAGACAATAACTGCTTTACTAAGCCTTCTGAATGGATTTTCAATAAAATGGTAACTGATACATGACATTAAAAATGCGGCCAAAACAAGCAATGACGCGTTAAATGTGTCAAGTTCAATGCCGCGATAAACTGCAAGTATAATGAATGGCCAGTGCCATAGATAGAATGAATACGATACCCTGCCAATATAAACAACAGGGGAAAACGAAAGCATACGATTAACTATGCCACCAGATGAGGCTATCAGTAAAGTTGAGCCAAGTGTTACCGGAAGAGCTGAAATTCCGGGAAAGGAACTGTTATCATTAAGTAAAAATGCACTACCAATAATGAGCGAAAGCCCCAAAACGGAGGTTATATCATTCAATTTAGAGTGCATTTCAATTTTTGTTAAATTGATGGCCAGTAACGCTCCGGACATCAGTTCAAAAAATCGAAAAGGCAACATCATATATGCGAGATTTTTGTCCTGATTGACGTAATACCATGACAAAAAAACTGATGCAAAGAAAAGAATGCAAAAAACGACGGCCTTTACTCCTCGCTTCTTAACTTTGTTTGCTGCCATTAAAATAACAGGCCAAAATATATAATATTGTTCCTCAACTGCCAGTGACCATGTATGAAGCAATGGCTCGAAAGAGGAAGATTCAAAATAATTAGTGTGCCAGTAAAAATAAAAGTTACTAACGCCAAGCAAGGAGAGAAGCGCAGTCTTGCCATATGACATCAGATCGTCTGGCATCAGATAGTAACTGCAGTAAACAGACACTATCATCAACATAAAAAACAAGGCCGGAATAAGCCTTTTAACGCGTCTGACATAAAAACTAGTGTATGTGAATTGAGATTCACGTATTTCTTTGTCGATAATTCTTGTTATCAAAAAGCCAGATATAACAAAAAAAACATCTACTCCTACAAATCCCCCAGGGATAGGGAATTTTGCATGGTAAAGCACAACGAGCAGTACAGCTAATGCCCGCAACCCATCTATATCTGGCCTGTATTTAATCTGTGACATGTGTCCATACCTTATGTTTAGTGCAAAGAATTATAAGGAATCATCAGCAGAGCGAAAGCGTTAAGTTAAGAAAAAT
Organism: Pantoea sp. FN0307; assembly: GCF_050113815.1. Taxonomy (NCBI): domain Bacteria; kingdom Pseudomonadati; phylum Pseudomonadota; class Gammaproteobacteria; order Enterobacterales; family Erwiniaceae; genus Pantoea; species Pantoea sp. FN0307. Next base: position 736,698 of record NZ_JBNJSO010000001.1, read on the forward strand.
TGATCGCGACAGAACTGCCTCTACTTTTCTCCAGCTTGCTCAACTACCACCTTATCTTTACTGTGTTTATATACAGTCATTTTAAAAGGGACAGGAACCATGGGCGGGAAAGACGCTAACTACCAGATTGTTTATCGGGGTGAATCACTTGATCGATTTAAAAACGGCAAGTGGGTGTTCTTCCAGCGACGGAAGGAGTATGACGGCGGGTACTGTTTTGGGCGCACACTGTCGCATTGTTTCTGGCTGGAGTTCGAAAGACCAACATCGCTGTTCAAAGGTATCAAGTACCTGACCGAGCTGAACCACATGCATCAGCGAGGGAATGACTTTGATGACGATTTCACTCTGGTCTGAATTTAGGTGAGACAGATTTGGGACATGCAGGGCTTTGTGACCTTTGCCAAAGCTTTGCTGCTCACAAAACGTGCATTGGATGGGTTAGGGCATATGTAGGGCAAAAAATTACCGCAAAGCAACTCAAAGCCACGGCAGGCAAGGAATCGGTTTGCGGTAATGCATTGCAAAAACACACATCACCCAGCATCAACACAGCATAGCGGCACTATGAGGTGGTTTCATGAATATGCAAGTGTAGTGGGCCAGGTTCAGGCCTGTTGGTTAAATCTCGCCTGGAAAAGATCTGCCTGATAATAAAAAACCCCGCAGGAGCGAGGCTTGTTGAGTTCAGTGGATTGTTACAGCAATGAGAAGTGCCATGAGCCAATGGCTTTTCGGGTCAGGATCATCACCTTTTCCTGCTCATCTATAACGACGTAGAACTGATCTTTAACTTTAAGGTTGCGTGGGAAGCCTTCATTACCGTCGTATCGTACGGTGATTTTGCCCCCAAAAACCTCAGCCTCCGCCTTTTTATCAAACTGGGGCAGGTAAATTGTTTTCTTCACTGTTTCTCCTCCTTCTGATTGCGCGTCGATGCTGTGTGGCGACGGCGCGGCGATCTGCCTGTAATGTTCGATACCGTCCTGAAGTATTCACTAAAATCTGCCGGCTGCGGCATATCGCATGTAAAAAAGAGGGAAGCGTGGAGCGGCCAGCGGGAATCGAACCCGCGTCATCAGCTTGGGAAGCTGAGGTAATGCCATTATACGATGGCCGCCTGGTGGGTCGTGCAGGGTTCGAACCTGCGACCAATTGATTAAGAGTCAACTGCTCTACCAGCTGAGCTAACGACCCAGGCGGGAAGTATCCTACCACAACATATGAGGTAAAAATTGCGTCATATCAAGGGAAGCTGTTACCTGTTACAACATGACAGCAGCAAAAGCGATCAATACATAGCCGGTAATTAAAAATGCGTTATGTTTTTGGCAGGCAGCGAGGGCACCCAACAAGAGCGGGCACATCATCAGGTTTCTACTAAGCTAAAGATATTCTTATCAGCTGTATCACCTTCATTATGGCAAGGGGGATGTGATGTCTGAAGATAGAGAAGTTAAAAACGTCGTGGCAAGCAAGATGCGCGATATGGATTTGGTTTATCTCACTAATATAGTAAATGCGGTCGGCGGATCTTTTGGGATAACCCTTTTCCTGAAAGGCACGGTGATCAGCGGCTTAATGATTTCTGGTAAAGAGTACTACTCAACGCTGGCTGAAAACTTAGCACAGGTGGGAGATATCGGTGAAAACCTGGCGGAACATTTTGCGCGGGTCGCGGATGATGTATACACCCCCGTTTCTGAAAGCGAATCTATCCCGGCAAACTTTATCCATATGAAAGATCTGAGAATTAAATCAGGTAACGGCGAGTTTGATGAAATGCACAATGCCCTGCTACGGCTAAAAATCGAAGAGATAGATGGCCACATTGTGGGTAACGTCTCTTAGCATGCTGTTATGTTTATCAGGCCGCCTGCGGGCGGTTTTTTGTTGCCGCAAGCCACGGGGGGGCGCGTTTTGGACATGGGATAAACAATCATAGGGTTTTATAATTGATAGCAATAATTAAATGAAATAAGTAAGAATAATTAGCAATCTTTTATCGTGAGCGCTATTTTTTATTACATTAATAAGAAAATTACGAACGCTGAATAATAATTGGGTGGAGGTTTTTAGCCATCGTCAATTCTCAGGGGGATTTTTTATAAGGTAATCTACTTGATGAAAATAATAATCTGTCTGAAATTTCATCATTTCCCGCTATCTGTGATGCCAGGGGAAATCTGATTTTAAGCACTATTATATTGAATAAGTGAATTAGGGATAAAACTGCGTTTTTATTCTTGATTTCGATCATTTTATCAACATCAGGCAATGGCTAATAATAGCGCTCTTTAATAAGCATGACAGTTTTTTTTATTGTTGATTTTTATTTGCACAGCAAAATACCAGGGTTATTTATGAGTAGAATGATTTCAGATTGGTCGCCAGAGCGTATCAGGTCATTACTTAGCTGGATTGAAAAAAGAACGCCTGAAACGGTAACGCTTAATGCTAATGATTTTTCCTCTTTAATGCTTTATTGCGAACAGCTGCACAGTCATGATAGCAGCACGCTGCTGCTGGAGAATGAAAAGCTCAAGAAAACCATTGCCGCACAGGCGCGAAAAATAGAACAGATTAGCCAGTCGCCAGCGAAGGCGAAACGCCTGGCTGTTGCTATCGCAACGATACACAGCTATGCGGATCAAGCGTTAAAATCTGGACGGGTGAAGATGTAGCCTTAATAACGTACAGGGCTTAAAATCCACTCTTGAGTCATTCCCGTTATGCATTCGCTCGCAGAGCCAGGCGGTATCAGCTCTGCGATGTCCCAATTTTGTGTCACTATTATTTGCTGAATGGCGGAATAATTAACGCTAATAATGGGTGTTAATCACGATGGCGGGATAAATTCGGGGCTTTCAGAAAGTACCAAATCCGCCTCCATATGCGCTTATTTTAAGGAGAAGTTATGCATAAAAATCAAGCAGGTCTGGTCGTTATCGCTATATTGCTCTGCGGATGCAGCACACCCTATTCACTGCCGGGAAAGGGCGTTACCGACACCACTCAGGCGGTTTACCGGTGTGATGATGGGCAACGGCTTGAGGTCACCTATTATAATAACCAGCCCAACGCACTTGCAGTAATAAAGAAGGGCGATGGTCCTGAAATAGTGATGGCTAATGTAATATCAGGCAGTGGGGCGAAATATAACGGTAATATCTGGCAGTGGTGGAGCAAAGGCCGAAGCGGTATTTTTAGCGACCTGATGAAGGATACCACTACGGAATGTCAGGCAATTGCTGAATAGTGATCGTTACTGTTTTCAGCAGGTTTTCGCGTAGTTTTTATCTTGGGCCGCCGGGGCTCTGCTAATCTTTAAGGGAAAGAGATGAGGGGAGCAAATACATGAACAAACGTATACTTTTTGCCATTTTAGCGGTTGCGTTTTTAGCTGGTGCTATTCTTCGTTTTATGGCCAGCGGCATGGCTTTTGGAGTCATGTTTTTAATCCTTGCGGCAGCTTCCGCCTGGTTTAGTATTAAAGCGAAGCGGGAATAGAACGCCTCTGCCATTCAGGTTGCTTTTTGTACGACGTAGCAGAGAATATTAATAAAACAAAGCGCGGCAGCATTATTTTTTTCTATACGTTTCTTTACATATCGCTGCGCTTAGCACCCACAAGCGCTGCGCTTATTATTTCATACCGCACAGTAAAACAATTCAAAATAACGCTTGCGCTCAATTAGGTTCCATGAGTAAATGACGCATCGGTTTGGAAGTCAGACCTTATGAAAGCAGTTTTAGTAAAGCAGTCCTCATTTAAAGCGTTATCTTAGATACCCTTCTTCTTGAGCCTCTTCTAAGTGCCCAGTAAGTATTCTCTGCAATACAGACCTTGTATGCCACGCTAGCTGGCTCACCAATTAAGAAGGAAGTTACTATGTCTAACAAAATGACTGGTTTAGTAAAATGGTTTAACGCCGAGAAAGGTTTCGGCTTCATTTCTCCGGAAGATGGCAGCAAAGATGTATTCGTACACTTCTCTGCAATCCAGAGCAACGATTTCAAAACCCTTGATGAAGGCCAGAAAGTAGAGTTCTCTATCGAGAACGGTGCTAAAGGTCCGTCAGCAACTAACGTTGTTGCGCTGTAAGGCGTTTTAGCCTGTATCAAGCCTTGCGATAGCGATGAGGGTTTTAACCTGAGCAGCAAAGGGCATGATAAAGGCAAAAGCTTCGGTCTGCTGACCGGGGCAATCTTTCAAAAGCGGCTGATTTATCAGCACGTATTTTGAATAAAAGGCTCACTTCGGTGGGCTTTTTTTATGCCTGAAAATCAGATGTGCACGCAAAGTGTTATCAACCGGGCCACGTTAAAGCACATAAAAGGCGGTCAGCAAAAGCCCGGTTTAAAGGCAGTTCGGGACAAACGACAGGCCAGACGCATTAACTGTGACCGCATCGACAAGAGATAAATTTCTTGCCCGATTATCTACGGCCACCGCCTACACTTATTAAGCCCCTGTCGGGTTACTGGAGGTTAAAATGTCAGAGCGTCCTGATGTAAATGATCCGTTAGAAGATGATGAGCCCGTACCGCAAACGCCGGACGAAATCGCTGACGACGATGACGATGCCGATCCGCTGGAAGATGATGACGATGAAGGCCAGGATCCCAGTACGGTAATCTAGCCAAAAAAAACCGCCCCAAAGGGCGGTTTCTTTATCTGACAGACAGGTTATTCCGCTACCAGCCACATATCCGCTTCATCAAACATCTCTTCAACAATGCGGATAATAATCGATTTATCACTTTTGCTGGCGTCGCTTTCAATGGCGTTACGCTGCATAGCCTTAGCTTTTACCTCTGCATCCGGGAAAGTGCGATGAATTCTTTTTTGCAGCTCTTCCAGAATAAGTTCATGCGCGCCAGGTAGCCCGGCAACGTTGCGCTTGTCATAAATCAGTTCAACAAACATGGGTAGCAATCCTCTTGATTCGGCACCGCTCGAAGCATCCGTTATCATACTGGATATGCAAACAGTATCAAATGCATTTTTTAACGCGCGCATCAGAAATCATTATTCTGGTTGCTTTACGTATTGTCTTATACAACTTGCACCATTTGCGTGGTAGTTTCGTTCGCAAAACTAAAAGGGGATCACCATGAAACACCTTGTCATCGATATTTTGATGAAACTGGCAAAAATGGATGTGGAAGCCAAAGAACTTACAGCGCAGGTGGAGGCACAATCACTGCTGGTTGCCGCGCTGTTGTTAACTGCCGGGAAAGAAGGATCTGACAGCATCGAAAAGAACATTAGCAACGCCATACTGGCTGCTTCGCGGGCATCGCCCGATGTGATCCAGTCTGATATCGATTTGCTTTTAACGCACATTAACCGTTTGCTGGCGGTAACGCGCTATATTAATGAAGACGTGGTAGAGCGAAGTTAAAACAACCTCTGAAGGTGTTGAACCAGCGACATCTTCAGAGGCAGTACGATGCACGCTTGCAAAGTTTGGCGTGATTCTGTTACCGGAAAGGTCAGATAAAAATCCTTCTCTACAATCTTATCTGCTGCTAATCCGACGGTGCGGCATCGTTATTGACGCATTTTACGATAAATTATTTAGCCCTTATAAATCATTTTTCTGGCAAAACTCTTCCCACGTCATCCCCAGTGCTGCCGCGTGCTCTTGCAGATAGCCTTCGATTGCCTGAATCGCTACTTCTTTATCAGGTTCCGCCAGCTGAATAGAAAACAGAATGGCATCCTGATTTTTAGCCCGCAGAAACGCGGCATAAAACCGATCCGCCTGCATACTGCGATACTGTGCCAGCGACATATTAAACCCGTCTGCTTCTTCCTGCGTCAGGCCATCAAGGGCAGCCTGAAAGTCAGGATGGGCTGACAAAAACATTGAACGGGCGATAGCATAATACTCTTGAGGCGTTTTCATGGGCGTAACCTGTAAATAAAGATGGTGTTAAGTGTAACCTGAGGTGATGCAGCTGTCAGGCGATCGCCATTTAACCGCCGCAAAGTTACTCACTGCCCGGGCGGGGTGGGGAAAAATGTCCTTAATCACCTGCATTAACCTGACTGATGCGCAAGTTTCTTGCGCTGGCAGGGGGAAAAATTATAACGTAGCCGCCATCAAATGAAGGTTAGGGAGCCAGAATGAAAAAGTGGATGCTGTTGGGCGCGCTGGCGCTGACGGGCTGTGCACAGATCAATCAATACCAGCAGGCGGTAAAAACACCTGCTCCGGCCAATCTGCAAGGTTACTGGCAAACTATCGGGCCGCAGAGCGGGTTGATTAGCGATCGCGCTATGGGAAGCCTGATTATTACTGCCGAGGGAGATACGCTGGATTGTCGTCAGTGGCAGCGGGTCATCGCAAAACCAGGCAAGCTAACGCTGCTGAATGGAAAATACGTAAACGTTAACAGGCAGCTGCGCGTTATGCCGCTGGAGCTTGAGGGCAGTGAGTTACATTACGACAAACTGACGCTGAAGAAAGTCCAGCAGCCCACGATTGAATGCCAACAGGCGCTGGAGCAGGTTGCGCTTCAGCCAAATGCGGCGGTTATCCAGAACATTGAGCCGCAGAATATGCGTGCTGTTTTTGCCACGCAGCCTGCTAAACGGCAGCCGTAAAAAAGGCGATGACACGCAAGCGCGTGTCATCTGTTAACTTTTTTCGCCCAGGCTTCGATCCGTCACCCTCATTTACAGGTCGGAAGGGTGCAGGACATTACCGGAAAAACGGCTATAGGCGGAGGTGACGTTTTTCTGCTGATTACCCTGATTAACCAGTGAGCGTAGCTCATCCATCCGAATAATCAGCAAATCTTTAATCAGCTTTTCATTATCCAGCAGCTGTTTCAGCAATGGACGAATTTGCGTCTGCATCGCAGCGGGCAGGGGAGTACCTGCTGCTGCCTGCGTCACGCTTTCCACCGCCTGGATATAACCTACTTCATGACCGATCAGCTCATCCCATTGACTCTGCTTCGCCAGCGTCAACATGGTATTACTGAGCATCAGCAACTGCTGATAACGACGAAGCAAATCAACATTAGCTGACATCATCAGGCTTCCTGGGTAGCTTGCGCATTCGGACCGATCTCTTTCCAGGCATCGGCAATATTGGTTAGTAGCCTTTCCACTTCGCTAATAGCCTCCGGATCATTATGCAGGTTGGCGTGCAGCAAACGGCGGGTCATATAGTCATACAAACCGTCGAGATTCGCTGCAATTTCGCCACCAGCCTCATGATTCAGGCCGGCACGCAAACCATTGGTGATAATGTTGATGGCTTTAGAGAGCGCCTGACCTTTACCGGGAATGTCGCCCTGATCCATCAAAATGGCCGCTTTTTTCATGGCGCTTAACGCGCCATCAAATAGCAATACCACCAGCTGATGCGGAGTGGCGCTCATCACGGCACTTTCAACGCCAACCTGGGCGTAGGCCTGGATTCCCGATTTTGCGTACATTTTAATCCTCTGGTTATTTATTCATCGCACTGAACTGTTGGGTCAGATAGTTCCCGGTCTGCGTCATCGATGAGACTAAGGTGCTTAAACTGGTAAATTGTGTTTTATAGCGTGCCATCGTCGCCTCAATCTGCTTGGTGACGCGATCATACTGTTCGGACAGGCGTTTCAGCGTAGTATTAATGCCGTCTTCCGCACGCTGGATTGAGCCGTCAGACGCCAGGATAGACTTTAACTGGGCGCTAACTTGTGTTGCGAAACCGGTAGTGCTACCGTCGCCTGACAGGAACGTCGCTACGCTGGTCGCTTTTTCATCCAGCGCCTTGTTCAGCTTATCGCTATCTACCGTCAGTTTGCCGTTAATATCCTGCGTCACGCCAATTTGCGACAGCAGCGTAAAATCGCCGCCGGCCTGCGAGGTGGAGAGCGTTGAACGCAGGCGCGTCTGGATATTACGCAGCGTGCCGTCGCCCAATAGATCGCCATTGCTGGTATTTTGAGCGCCGTTACCCTGATCAACCGCAGTGTATTTAGTCTGGTTAGAGATGGTGGTTTGCAGTGAGTTGTAGGCATCAACGTAAGCCTGCACCGCATCAACCATCGGCTGGTTATCTTTTTCCACCGTCAGCGTTTCCGGGCTACCGGCGTTGGTTTTCGTCAGCGTCAGGGTGACCCCTTCTGGCGCATCGGTAATAGTATTGCTGCTGCGCGTGATCGCCACGCCGTTGATCGTCAGCTGAGCGTCGGCGGCAGCGACCTGTTGAGTCATCCCATTGGTCGTCGCAGCTTTGTCATAGCCAATGTACTGTGCCAGCGAGCTGTCGTCGGTGGTGATCGTCATCTCATTAGCGGTGCCGGTATCGCGTGAAGTCAGCGACAGATAATAGGTATTGTCGTCAGACTTGATAATGCTGGCGGTAACACTGCCCTGTTGCTGGTTAATCGCGTCGCGAATATCCGCCAGGCTGGTTTTATCCTGCGTCAGCGTCACGGTCATCGGCTTTTCCTGACCGCTTTGCGCAATAGTAATCGTGCGCGAAGCCATCGCGCTGTCACCGAGATCCGTATCTTTGCTGGTGGCAGATTTAGAGAGCAGCGACTGTGCTTTAGCCAACGCTGTGACTTCCACCGAATAGTTGCCTGCCGTCGCGCTGTTAGCCAGCGTTGCGCTAAAAGCGGTGTTAGTGCTGCTGACCTTGGTTGACGCGATGCTGGAGGTATCCTTCAGCTTATCAGCAGCGGTCTGCAATTTTGACAGCGATGTTTGCACGATGCCCCAGGCCGTCAGCTTCGCTTTATAGGAACTCTGCTGGGTGGTGATCGGGGTCAGGCGTGTTTTTTCTGATGTCTCCAGGCTGTCATACAATGATTGCAGATCGAGGCTGGTTCCCGCACCGAGAGAGCTAACACTTGCCATGTTGTAATCCTTCGTTGGTTGACTATCACTGGAGAGGGTATCGGCAGCGTCTGGTAAAAGCTTAGCCCTGGATAAAAAAATCAATGGGCAGATAAAAAGCCCTTCTTTATTGCACTTCCGGCTTTTACCCGTTTGCGAATTTTTTGAAAATTTTTCTAAAGGTTGTTTTAGCGCTGACGATAATGAGGTTGACGGTGATGAAGCCGTAGAACAGATGCCTGAATCTGAACCATTTTTTAAAGGAAAAACATCATGGCAGTAATTAACACTAACACCCTGTCGCTGATGACTCAGAACAACCTGAGCAAATCTCAGTCTTCTCTGGGCACCGCGATCGAGCGCCTGTCTTCTGGCCTGCGTATCAATAGCGCAAAAGATGACGCAGCAGGTCAGGCGATCGCTAACCGCTTCACCTCTAACATCAACGGTCTTGGCGTGGCAGCACGTAACGCTAACGACGGTATCTCTCTGGCGCAGACCGCTGAAGGCGCGCTGAGCGAAATCAACAACAACCTGCAGCGCGTACGTGACCTGACCGTTCAGGCGCAGAACAGCTCTAACTCTGCTTCTGACATCGACTCTATCCAGGCTGAAGTTAACCAGCGTATGGAAGAAATCGATCGCGTAACCAAGCAGACTGACTTTAACGGCATCAAAGTGCTGAACACCGGTTCTGGCTCAAGCAGCTACAGCTTCCAGGTAGGTTCTAAAGATGATGAAACTATCTCTATCAGCCTGAGCTCAAGCAACGACTACAACCTGTTCAACACCTCCAGCGCGACGGGTGATGTTTCTTCTCAGACCATCAACGGCAACGCACGTACCACCAATGCTGAAGGCTTTGACGTTCTGAGCGGCACCGTGACTTCTGGCGGCGGCACCGACGGTAACCCGCTGGCAGACATCGATAAGGCCATCAAAGCGGTTGACAACCAGCGCAGCCTGCTGGGTGCGTCTCAGAACCGTTTTGAGTCCACCATCACTAACCTGAACAACACGGTAAACAACCTGTCAGCAGCCCGCAGCCGTATTCAGGATTCTGACTACGCAACGGAAGTGTCTAACATGTCCCGCGCGCAGATCCTGCAGCAGGCTGGCAGTTCCGTACTGGCTCAGGCCAACCAGGTTCCGCAGACCATGCTGTCCCTGCTGCGTTAATTGTTATCAATTACGCATCCGACAACGCCCTCATTACGAGGGCGTTTTTTTTAGCGGTTGATTATCGTTTACCTGCATTAATTAATTTAGCGAAGTTGCAAAAAAAACCTAAAGTCCTGCTTAACGTTGTCGATAACATTTATGACGGTGATGAAGCCGCAGGCCAAATGCCGAACCCTAATTTAACTTAAAGGATACTTATCATGGCAGTTATTAATACTAACACTCTGTCGCTGATGACTCAGAACAACCTGAGCAAATCTCAGTCTTCTCTGGGCACCGCGATCGAGCGCCTGTCTTCTGGCCTGCGTATCAACAGTGCAAAAGATGACGCTGCTGGTCAGGCGATCGCTAACCGCTTCACCTCCAACATCAACGGTCTTGGCGTGGCAGCACGTAACGCTAACGACGGTATCTCTCTGGCGCAGACCGCTGAAGGCGCGCTGAGCGAAATCAACAACAACCTGCAGCGCGTACGTGACCTGACCGTTCAGGCGCAGAACAGCTCCAACTCTGCTTCTGACATCGACTCCATCCAGGCTGAAGTTAACCAGCGTATGGAAGAGATCAACCGCGTAACCGAGCAGACTGACTTTAACGGCATCAAAGTACTGAACACCGGTTCTGGTTCAAGCAGCTACAGCTTCCAGGTTGGCGCTAAAGATGGCGAAACCATCGCTATCAGCCTGAGCTCAAGCAACGACTACAACCTGAACAACGCTTCTGGTACAACGTCTCAGACTTCTGGCCAGACCATCAACGGTAACGCTCGTGTTACTGAAGCGAAAGGCTTTGACGTTCTGAGCGGTACTGTGACTTCTGGCGGCACCACCGACGGCGCTCCGCTGGCAGACATCGATAAGGCCATCAAAGCGGTTGACAACCAGCGCAGCCTGCTGGGTGCGTCTCAGAACCGTTTTGAGTCCACCATCACTAACCTGAACAACACGGTAAACAACCTGTCAGCAGCCCGCAGCCGTATTCAGGATTCTGATTACGCAACGGAAGTGTCTAACATGTCCCGCGCGCAGATCCTGCAGCAGGCTGGCAGCTCCGTACTGGCTCAGGCCAACCAGGTTCCGCAGACCATGCTGTCCCTGCTGCGTTAATTGTTATCAATTACGCATCCGACAACGCCCTCATACGAGGGCGTTTTTTTTTGCCTAATCGGCAAAACTAAGCGCTTTTAAGGGGGTTAATCTGCCCCTCATCTTGCCCTCTGCTGCTTGACAATAGATCGTCACCGGTAACCTGTGCTGCCCTGGCACACAGGAAAACCGTCGTTAATTAAGAGGATGTCAGATGAGCAGGCTATTAATCAGCATCGATCGTTTTGAAGCGTATTCGCTGCATAACAACGAAATACTCGACATTATTGATGCGTTGCTGTCGCAGGGATGGCAGATCGATATCGTTGCCCACAGCGCAGGCAAGGCGCTGGCTGGCGAACTGATGCGGTTGACGCAAAGCGGCGCTTTCCGCCTGATTACGGATAAGCAGGGCGCGCTGGCCGACAGTTATACGCTCATCTGGATCTATAAAGGATTTTTCAGCGGTAAATTGCTGGAGGCGATCAGCGAGCTATCCGCCAGCGCGCCGGTTATTTTCCGCCACTTCAGCGACTACAACGATCTCTATATTCCCTACGGCGTGACGCTGGAAAATCAGCTCGCTTCACGCACGTTATCGCTGTCGCCGCTGGTCACTGAACGCCTGTTAGCCACCGGCGTTGCGCCGCAGCAGTTACACCCACTGCCTTATACCGTCGCACCCGTTTTTGCCGCTTATCAACCTACCCGTATTTTATCTACGCTGCAGCGGGTGCTTTACGTAGCGCCAGAAATGTCAGCGGAAATGTATGAAGTTCAGCAGCGGCTCAGCGCGGCAGGTATTCAGCTGGAATGGTTTGATAACAGCCAGCCGGTCAGCCGCATTCAGCCTGACTGGCTGGAGAAGTATGATGTGGTTATCGGCAGCGAAGAGATTGCGCCTAAAGCGCTGGCGCTGGGGATCCCGCTGTTTCTCGCCGCTGGCGGCTATGTGGAAGGCTACCTTGGCGCAGAGAATATTGCCCGCTGGGAAGGTGAGCACTTTACGGCGGTCAACCTGCGATCCTGTCCGGATGCTGATGAGTGGCTTGAGCTGCTGATGCAAGGATTTACGGCGGCAGCAAAATGGTCACGCCAACAGCAGGCGGCGCACCAGCAGAAATGGAGCATCTCCTCTCTGCTTGAGGCGCTGATCAGCGCGCCGCTGGTCGCTAAGAGCTGGAAGGCGGATGAAAAATCCCTTTATGCGCTGCGTTTTCATAGCCAGACGGTACTGGCTGCGGCGGATAACAAAAACTACTCCATGGAGCGCTGGCTGGAAGATCGCCGCATCAGCGATACGCGTCGTCAGGCACTGCAGGCGTTTGTACAGTCACTGCCGGAAAGCGGCAGCATTGGCGTGGCTATTATCGATGAGCAGGGCGACAGTGCCCGATCTCAACGTTCGCTTGCTTCGGTGATGCAGCAGTCATGGCCGCCGGTGAGTATCGATATTTTCAGCGTGGCTGATTTAACCCTGGCAGAAGGCGAGGTCGCCCGCTGCGCACTGGGCTGGCCAGCTGAGCTCAACCGATTAATAAATCACTCATCCGCTGAAGCATTGCTGGTATTGTCGGCAGGCGACGAGCTGTTGCCGGATGCGCTGCTATTGCTGGCGGAGCAGCGCTTACGTCAGCCCGCAACGCCATTCTGGTATATGGATGAAATGTATAGCGACGGTATCAGCGAGCCCGACGTGGTGCTGCGACCCGATGTGAATATCGATCTGTTACGCAGTACACCTTATATCGGGCGCACACTGCTGTTCAGTCGCCCAACGGCGCAGGCGCTGGGTGCCTTATCTGCGGATTATCCGCATCTCGGCCTGTTCGATCTGCTGTGGCGAGCCGTGGAACAGCAGGGCGCTGGCGCGCTGGGTCATCTGCCGGAAGTGCTGGTAAAAAGCAACGATCGCATCAGGGAGTGGGCGGAGCGGGAAGAGGTGCGGGATGAATATCAACGGATGGTAGCCGCGCATCTGCAACGGCTGGGCATTGCGGCCACGCTGGAGCCGGGGCTGACGCCGACAACGCAACGGGTGCGCTACCGTTGGGAAAGCCAGCCGCTGGTTTCAATCATCATTCCCACGCGCGATCATTTTGCGTTGTTAAAAGCCTGTATTGAAAGCCTGATGGAGAGTACGCGCTATCAACGTTATGAATTATTAATTGTTGATAATCAGTCAACTGACCAGCAGGCTTGCCGCTTTCTGAATGACCTGCAGGCGCTGGGCGTAGAACAGATCCGCGTGCTGCGCTACGACGCGCCGTTTAACTATGCGGCGATCAATAACGCTGCCGCAGAACAGGCACGCGGCGACCTGCTGCTGTTTTTAAATAATGACTGTCAAATCATCGAGGGCGAATGGCTTGATGCGCTGCTGGAACAGGCGTTAAGGCCGGAAATCGCGCTGGTGGGAGGACGTCTGGAGTTTCAGGATGGTCGCGTACAGCACGGCGGCTATCTGCTGGGCGTCCGCAACGGTGTGGATAGCCCATGGGAAGGGGCGGCGAATGAGAGTCAGGGCTATCACGGCTATCTGAAAACCGCGCATAACCTGACCGCCGTTAGCGCCGCCTGCATGATGGTACGCAGGGAGGTCTTTTTCAGCCTTGGCGGCTTCGACGCAGAACGCTATCCGCTCTATTTTGCCGATGTGGATTTAGGGCTGCGGGCCGTTCAGCAGGGTTATCTTAATGTCTGGACGCCCTGGGCGCGCGTCAGGCATATGGGCGGCGCAACGCGGCTGCTGGCGGAAAAATTTCAGGTGCAGGAACGTCCATTACTGCCGGACTACGCCACGCTGCGCGCTCAATGGAAAGGCGCGCTGCTGAATGATGCCAGCTATCATCCGCGTATGCAGCGCATGGGCAAAGCTTTTAGCGTAGGGCCGGGTACGGCACGCTTTCAGCCGCCGTTACCGGGGCGACCGCTGCCGGTGATCCTGGCAAACCATGTGAACTGGCAGGGCTGCGGCCATCATCGCGTCGTTCAGCCGTTTAAAGCGCTGGAAAGCAATTTGCTGGCAGAAGGCGGTCTGATCCACGGTATTCCCGGCGTGATGGAAGCCGCACAGCTGCAGCCCGATGTGATCCTGCTGGAACTGCTGAGCGGCAGCCGCTTCCCGGCCATCATGGCGCAGTATCGCGAGGTGTGCGATGCCAAAATCGTGGTGGAATATGATGATTATCTGCTGAATGTGCCGTTGAAAAACGGCAGCCGCAAACACTTCCCCCAAAATATGGTGAAAAACCTGCGCAAGGTGATGGAAAGCGCTGACTGGATTGTCGTCTCGACTGCGCCGCTGGCTGAAGCCTATAGCCGTTTCCATCACGATATTCGCATTGCGCAGAACCGTCTTGCCGAAGGGCAATGGGGACATCTGCTTAGCGAGCGCGGTACGGGGCGCAAAGTGCGTATCGGCTGGGCTGGCGGCAGCTCGCACGCGGGCGACCTGGAAATATTATTACCGATCATCAAAGCGCTGGAAGGCGAGGTGGAGTGGGTGTTTATGGGCATGAAGCCGCGCGGCATCCAGTGTGAGTTCCATCCGGGCGTACCTTTTGAGATGTACCCGGAAAAACTGGCCAGCCTGAATCTGGATTTGGCGTTAGTGCCGCTGGAAATTAATCAGTTCAACGAATGTAAAAGTAACCTGCGGCTGCTGGAGATCGGCACCTGTGGGGTGCCAATCATCGCCACCAACATTGAACCTTATCGTTGCGGTCTGCCGGTAACGCTGGTTGAGAACCGTTTCAAAGACTGGATGGCGGCGATACGCGCGCATCTAAACGATATGGCAGCAACCCGCCGTCAGGGCGATGCGCTACGCGAAGCGATCCACCAGCAATGGTATTTGCGCGGCAGCGGTCTGGATGACTGGCAGCAGGCGTGGCTCACGCCGCAGTAATTTACCTGCGGGTGCCATAACCGGCGCCCGTCAATACTGCACAGTGCTGCGCCGGATTAACCGTGTCGGTTTTTTCTTTTTAGCGGGCGCAATGGTTTCTTCCCGCTGAGTTTTTTGAACGAAAGACCGACGTCTTTGAACGTCGGTTACCACAACCTGCTGAGAATATTATGCAATCGCTCACCTTCCCTTATTTGATTATGGCACCGGACTATCGTGAATCTTCCCAGGGGATTCAGGTCATGCATCAGCTTGGTCATATGATTAACCAGCAGGGCGGGAAGGCCTGGATGGTGGGCTGCACGGTTAATCCGCAATGGAATACGCCGCGCCTGGATGAAGAGAGCTGGCATGCAATCATCCACAGCGGTCAGCCCTATATCGCCGTATATCCAGAAGTTACCTCGGGGAATCCGCTTTCCGCGCCGGTATGTGTGCGCTATATGCTTAATCGCGAAGGCGTGATTATGAAAAATCGTCTTGAAGAGGGGCCGGACGATCTCTTCTTTTGGTATCGCAAAGAGTTTGCTGAGAAAGCGGTTAATCCAGACATTCTGCGTATTGAAAGCTTTGACCTGGATCTGTTCTGCGACGATAACCCCGATAAGGATCGCGATCTGCTCTATCTCAACCGCGTGCCTGAATCAGCGGTAGATTTTTCGCTGCTGCCGCCGGGTATCCAGATCCTTTCTATGCGTAACCCGCTGTCGCTACAGGAACTGGCGGCAGTGTTGAAGCGCACGCGCGTACTCTATTCGTATGAATCCTCCGGCACCTGTGCGCTGGCGATTCTGTGTGGAAGCCCGGTGGTGGCGCTGACGGCACCCGGATATGAACAGTACGCGATTACCCCGGATACCTTAAAGGATAACGGCGGTGCCGGTTTTAGCTGGGATCCCTCTCCCGAAGCCATTGCCGGGGTGCGCCGTGATCTGTACAAGGTGCGTGACTATTTTTTGTCTCAGCGGGCCGAAAGCGATCGGCAGCTACAGCATTTTCTTCACCAAACTCAACGGCAGGCGCAAAAGGTAGCTGATGAACGGCAGCAGCGTTCACTACCCGTCTGGCTGATGCAGCGCACGCTAACGCCTGGTGAGCGCGAGCGACTTGAGCTTCAGCCAGTCGCGGGTCGCCGGTTATTGATTGTTATCCATCAGGATAATGAAACGGTTGATGCCGTAAGCAAAACGCTGGAGACATTACTGCCGCAGCTGCGTCAGCTAACCGGCAGTCGGGTGTTGCTGGTTAGCGACAGCGCGCTTCCGCTTAGCGACGATCCGCTGGTTCAACAGAGTACAGCTTCCGCCTGGATGGCGATGGTGGCGGAGCTGTCACAGCAGCAGGCGTTTGACTGGCTACAATCTGTGCCAGCCGGGACGCAATACAGCGCGCAGGGGCTGCTGCTGGCAAGCGATGCGCTTGGCAGCCTGGACAATCTGGCGATCGTTTACGCTGATGAGATGCTGCTGCTGGCGGATGGCGAGATGTCTCCCCATTTCAAGCCGGACTTTAACCTCGATCTCTTCTTAAGCGCACCACGGCTTTATCTGCAACGTGCTTTCTTCCAGCGCGACGCATTGATCTCGACCGGCGGTTTTGATACCGGTTTCCCGCACAGCTTTGAACTGGACGCGGTGCTTAAAATGATCGCGCAATATGATATCGGCGCGATTGGTCATTTGACCGAGACGGTGACGCTGGTGCCGGCCGCCGCCTGTGAGTTTGACGCATCGCCGGAGCAGCAGGCGCTGTTACGCGGTTACCTGCATCAGCGCGGCTATCTGCAAGGCGCAGTAGAGGGCCAGCCGGGGAAACCCTGGCGTTTGCAGTATGATTTACAGCCTGCATTTTCTCTGTCAGCGATTCTGCTGGCCGGCGATAACCTGGCGCAGCTACAGCGCTGCCTGACTACCTTTTTTGAGCAGACGCGGTGGGCAAATTATGAATTACTGATCGTGACGCAGCCGCAGACGCCGCAGGATATCACCCTTTGGCTACAGCAGTTGGCAGGCGGTAATCTTCCGGTACGCCTGATTAATGTGACGGAGGATCGATCCACGCTTTGCATCAATGCTGCTGCCGCTGAAGCGCAGGGCGAGTACCTGCTGCTGCTCGATGCAAACTCGGTTTTTGTGATGTCGAACTGGCTGAACGCGCTGGCCAGCGATGCGTTGCGCCCGGAGGTAGGCTGCGTGGCACCGCAGATAATCAACTTTGAGCAACAGCTGCTTTCCGCGGGCTATATTCTTGGCGTTAATGGCCTGGCCTTTCCCGTGGGTTATGGCGAGCGGTGGGGTAGCGGCGGACATCTGTCACGTCTGCACAGTTCGACTCACTGCGCGGCGCTTTCATCGCACTGCCTGCTTATCCGCCGCAGCGTCTGGCAGCATATTGGCGGTTTCGATCCTCAGTTCACATTGCCGCTACTGGCGGAAATCGATTTCTGTTTGCAAGTGGCGCAGGCGGGCCTGCTGCTGGTCTGCACCCCTTACAGCCTGATCGCCAGCGAGGCGACCATTAGCGGCTATCCCGCTCGTTTTTTACCGCAGCCTTCATTGGAGCTGGATGGTTTTTATCAACGCTGGCTGCCGGCTCTGGCTCAGGATGCGACTTATCACTGCGCCTACAGCCTGACCGAACGGCTTTTCGCGCCGGATACGCAGCTTACCGCCCGCTGGCGTCCACTCCGGCATTACGGCATCCCTTACATCGTGGTCATACAAGATGGCGCGATGGATAGCTATGCGCAGCGGCTGGTGGAAACGCTGCATACGCTGTCACAGCGTGGCCGATTCTATTTCACGCTGCTCACCACCGCGCCTTCCGCGCCGGAACTGCTGCGTCTGCAGGCTGACTGTATCGTACTGAGCGGCGAAGTGAATGAAGCAACCCGCCGTACAATCGCGCAGGTGAAAGCCAGTCACGGTGTTCGGGTGGCTTACCTTGCCGACAGCAGAATGATGGCCCGCAGCCTGAAGCCGCTGCTACAGCAGGAATTTATCGATAGCTGGCTGGTTTACAGCCGCGCGCAGGCTGATTGGTTCAATAAGCGACATAAAAAGGCCGTTATTCTGCCCAATGTTCTGACGGCGCAGTGGCAAGATAAATCATCGGGGAAAGCAAACGGTGCAACACGACGCGTGCTTTGCGCCACCTGTTTGCTGACAGAAAAAGAGCGCCAGCTTATCGCACCAGCGATAGCACAGAGCGCAGCGGTATTTGACTGGATCATTTTGGGCGATTGTCCCACTGACTGGCTGCCCTTCGTACGTGAAACGCACCGCTGTAGCGATGGGGCACGCATGATGGCGCAGCTTGCCGGTTTATCGGTGGAGTTTGCCGTTCTGCCGCGCAGCAACGGTGATGAAAACCGCTTTAAGGATAGCTTCATTTTGTTGCAGTTAGCCTCTCTGGGCATTCCGGCGCTCTGTAGTGATGTCCCGTCGCTGGCGAGTGAGCTACCCACATGGCGGGTAAAGAACAGTGTGGAAGCCTGGCGCCTGGCGCTGGATCAGCGTCGCGATGCGCCAGCGGAAAGCGGGCAAATGGCGGCGGCTTTCCCGGCGTGGTTTGCCCGTCGGTATAGCAGCGCAGAAGCCATGGAAACGCTTTTTCTGCAGGCGCTAACGCTAACAGGAAAAGAATAATAACGGTCAATAGATTAACGCTCAGTCTGAGCCTCATGCGTCCGAAGGCGGACAACGTGCGGGGCTGGCAACAGCCAGCCAACGGGCGGCAGTAGCCGTGATACTGGAAGCGGAATTAAGCAGGTGTATAAATGAAAAGCCCTGAAAAGAATCCTTTACCCAATGTACTGGTCACCAGTCCGTTGATGCCGCCGCTTGAGGAATTTTTGCCTTACCTTGAAAGCATTTGGCAGAGCAAACAGTTAACTAACGGCGGCCCCTATCATCAGGAGCTGGAAAAGGCGCTGGCTGATTACCTGGGCGTGCAGCATATTAGTCTGTTTGCTAACGGTACGCTGGCGCTGGTTACCGCGCTGCAGGCGCTGCGTATTACCGGTGAGGTGATAACCACACCATACTCTTTCGTCGCCACCTCTCATTCCCTGTTGTGGAACGGGCTCAAGCCGGTGTTTGTGGATATCGATCCGATCTCCTGCAATCTCGATCCGGCTAAAATCGAAGCGGCGATCACCCCTGCGACTACCGCTATTTTGCCGGTGCACTGCTATGGCATCCCTTGTGAAACCGATAAGATCCAGCGCATTGCGGATAACTATGGCTTAAAAGTCATTTATGACGCGGCGCACTGCTTTGCCGTGAAACAGGGCGGCGTCAGCATCCTGAATCAGGGAGATTTGTCGATCGTCAGTTTCCATGCCACCAAGGTGTTTAATACCTTTGAGGGCGGTGCAATTATCTGCCCCAATGAAAAAATCAAACGCCGCATCGATTATCTGAAAAATTTTGGTTTTGCTGATGAGACTACGGTAGTGGCGCCGGGTATTAATGGCAAAATGAATGAGATCCAGGCAGCCTTTGGTCTGCTACAGCTGAAACATGTCGATCGCGCGTTTGCCATTCGTAAAGAGATTTATGAAAACTATCAGCAGGCGCTGGCACATGTACACGGGCTGAACCTGCTACCGCTGCCGGAAAACACCGACTGGAATTACGCTTACTGCCCGATATTTGTTAAGCCAGGACATTTTCCGCTAACCCGTGATGGCCTGTACAACCTGTTTAAAGAGCAGGGGATTTATGTGCGTCGCTATTTCTATCCGCTGATTTCCGATTTTCCTATGTATAAGGGTTATGATTCCTCAGCGCCTGAGAATCTGCCGGTTGCCAGCCAGATTGCGCAGCAGGTTCTCTGCCTGCCGGTGCATCCTAATCTTACTGCTGCGGAGCAGAACACCATCATCGACATTATCATACGCGCCAGTCAGGTTAATGCTGCCTGACGGTACGGCGACAGTGATAAAAAAGGCGGCCTGTGGCCGCCTTTTTTATGGAAAGCTCCCCCATAACGGGGGAACCACTCAATCAGTAATAGCGTACAGCACCAGTTCAAAGGCGTGCAGCGAATGATGGGCGCGTAAATAAAAGCGGTATTCAGGCACCAGGCTCTGGATGTAATGCGGAAGCGTCAGCAGATCTTCCGGCTTATGGTAAGCGCTGATCGCCAGCACAGGGCGGTGGCTTTGGATGCTGCTGCTGGCGCCTTTCAACGCTTCCAGCTCTGCGCCTTCAATATCCATCTTGATAAAAGTGACTTTTTCGCCAGCCGTCACTTCATCTATCGTGATGAGATCGATACTCGCCATGCTTTCATCATCAGAAATTTTTGAACTCAGCGCTCTGCCTGAATCAAAATGCAGCGTCGTGGTGCTGCTCCAGACGCCCTTGTTATAGCAGTGGCAATAGCCCAGCGACGCTGTGGCTGCGCTGAGTTTGGCGAAGTTACCGCTGTCAGGTTCAAAACCATAGATTTTATGCGGCTGCGGCAGGGAACGCTTCTCAATGGCCGCGAGGAAAGCGGCAATGCTGTCGCCGTTATAGGCGCCACAGTCCACAAACACTTCATCACTCCCCAGGGAAATAATATCCGTTGGGAAATAATGGTCAGGATCGAAGACCGTTTGATAATATTTTGGCTCGGCGCAAATACGTTGATTAAGAAAAGCGACCAGCGTTTGACGAGACTTGTCATCTGCCAGCTGCTGATAAAGCGCATCAAATTCGCTTTCATGCTGTTGACAATATTCTCTGGTAATAAAGCTATCCGTATTAACGCCGATAAACGACGGATCGTAGATCAATATTTCCGCTGCATGAGAAGAAAGCTGCGCAATAAATTCATCGCTGACAAACTGCAGCGCAATAATATAGTTACAGGGCTGGCCCGACTGAATGAAGTGCTCCAGGGCTTCCAGCTCAAACTCATTAAAGGTTGCGCCTGCGGTTAAGTATTGTTGGTTAACCGCAACGTGGTCAATGCGCAGCGCCTCGCGCTGCATAAAGCTACAGGTCATTTGCGCCAGGCACCCCGCGCCGATTAATACGATGGGATGCCCATTGGTCTGCATGCGTGCAGTGGTGGTAAGAAAATGGTTTTGCTGCTCAACGATTAAATCCAGGAAGCGCATCGGATAGTTCCTTAAAACGTCAGGGTAAAGTTAGATTCAACAGGCGATTTTTTGCTGAGTACGGGCGCTTAAACTGGCCGCTTCAAGGAACTTCAGCCCGGCAGTGGCTACCTGTGCATCAATAGCATATTCACACTCTTCTTCGCGCAGCGCGGCAGCAATATCCGCATAGTAATTGGCGAAAGCTTCAATAAATCCGGCAGGATGACCTGCTTTAAAACGGCAATAGCGTGCCTGACCAGCGACGATATTATCGGCTGCGGTGCGATCGATAATCATCCGGTTGCCTTTGATATCGCTTAAATGCAAAAACTCCGGATCCATCTGTAGCCATTCCGCGCTGCCTTTACTGCCCATGATGCGAATACGCAGGCCGTTGCGATAGCCAAGCGCCGCTTTGCCATACCAGTAGTTACAAATCATGCCGCTGCGGTAGCGAGAAATAATATGAACCGTATCAACAACGTCCGGAATGCTGGCAAAGGTGCTGTGAACCGCATAAACATCGGCTGCGCTATCACCGGTAATAAAATCCACCAGTTGATGAACGTGAACGCCCAGGTCCAGCGAAACCGTCGGCAGCTCGCCATCGTGCTGTCGCCATGATTGCGGCTGCGCTACCTGACCTTCACGATTCTGGCGGGCAAAGCCTTCCTGCGGCATCTCTACCATGACCTGCTGGATAACCCCAAAATCGCCACGTTGTACGCGCTTTTGCAGCTCGCGTACCATGGGATAACCGCTGTAGTTATAGGTGACAAACAGTTTGCCCTGTTGATGCTGCTGGCAGGCCAGCACCACTAACGCGCTCTGATAATTATCCACCATGGCTTTTTCGCTGATAACCGGCAGCTTCGCCTGCAGGCAGGCATTAATTAAATCGCGATGTCCCGGCGTGGGCGTCAGGATCACCACCGCATCAAGCCGATCTTTTTCCTGTGCCAGAAAATCGGTCGGCTGGGCATAAATTCGTGCCGGTTCCACCCCCCATGCGAGTCCGGTCTGACGGTTCTGTGCCTCATCACGGCTGAAACAACCAGCGGCCAGTTTAAAATGGCCATCCATCTGACAGGCAATACTGTGGGTCAGGCCAATAGCAGAGTTAAGTCCGCCGCCGATAAAACCAATCTTCAATGCTTTTTTCATCTTCTACAGCCTTAACCCTGACCCAGGGTGAAATACGTTTTTAACTGAGGGGTACAGGCCGCCAGTTCAGTAAGCTGATCAAATTCCGCAAAAATAATGCCTGCCCGATCGCGGGGCGCGCATTCCAGCATTTCACCCGGTTTTTTCAACGGAACGGTAGCGACAATACGTGCCGGCAATGCCCCAAAGCTAAAACAGGAAAAAGGAGTACGGCGGCTGACTGACAGGGTATGACGCGCGATTAAACGTTGATGTGCCGGACGTTTATCATGAATATCTGACTGCTGGCCGATAAACGGCTGAGCGAACCAGAGTGCATAGGGCGTCGCGGTAGAAAGCTCAATCAGACGGCTGTAAAGATCGCCCGGACAACGACGGGTAAGCTCAATCAGCCAGAACCCGTTTCTGCCACGAATAAACTGCGTATGCAGCAGGCCATCGCACAGTTGCAGGTCGTTGACCAGGGCCTGTAAACAGTCACTCACCTGGTTTTTTAGTGATTCATCCAACGCAGTGCTTAGCGAGCTGCTGTTTACCTGCCAGGGATAGACGGTACAGAACTCATCAACGAAATATTCGGCGGCGATCTTGCCGTTACGTATAAAGGCGGAGTGGCTGTGCAGGCTGCCTTCAATCCAGGTTTCTATGACCGCCTCGCCATCGGACGAAGCGGCGCAAGCCTGTTCCCAGGCTGGCAGAATAGCGTCCCGGTTATCGACCAACGTAATCCCAAGGCCGCTATAGGCATCAACCGGTTTAATCATCAGCGGCAGCGGCAGCGCATCGGCCGCGTTGGGATGGCTTACCGCCTGCGGCACCGGATAACCGTGCTGATTCGCCCAGTGGCGGAACGCCCCTTTTTTAAAAATGATTTCAGCCGTATCAGGATGATCAAAACCTGGCAGCCCAAGCTGATGAGCAACCTGGCAGCCGGTTAAATAAGAGACGTCAGTAACGCCAGGCAACAGCGCATCAATCTTGAGCGACGTTGCCAGTTCCAGCACCTGCTGCTGATCTGCGTAGTTGATATCGAAAGAGAGATCGGCGAACTGATGTCCGGGATCCTGCGGCTTACTGCCGCAAACGGCGGTTTGGTAACCCTGTTCAGTCAGTGCGGCCAGAACAGGCAGGGCCGCGAACCCGGCATCAAGCAGTAATGCCTTTTTTTTGGTTGTCATCATGCATGGCCTGAAGAATATGCAGCGAATTATATTAAAGCCGGTTAACGCGTCGCTATCACTGCGGCGTAGCGGCGGTACTTAAGGCATATTGCAAATTGTAAGCAACAGGCCAGTTTCTGATTCGCTAAACAGAGCTGCTTTTATGCCTTAATTAGAGACGCTGGAAAGGTGCGCAACAGCGCCCTGGTTCGCAGGAAATGCGCCCGGGCGTTGAAAAAAGTTGCGTGGGGACGTTATCAGGGCAGAGACAGACCAGAAAGGGCGTGCCGGAAGAGGAAAAAGGTTTATATGCGTATACAGAAAAACCGCACCCTAAGCGTTAAATGCCAACGGCTTAGGGTGCGGTGGTTTACGGCCTTCTGAACAACACGATACTACGGCCTTCCAGCTCAAAGTCCTTCTCGCGCGTGATCACCAGACCGCGCCGATCGGTATCGGAGGTGGAGAGTTCAAGCACCCAACCGCCTTCGCCAAACTGGGGAATACGGAACGGTACATTACCTTCAAACGGGTTGAGCAAAATCAGGACATCGTGCCAAATGCCTTCTTCCTGCTGCAGATCGGAGCGCCCCAGATAGACGCCCAGCGTCGATCCTTCGTCCCACTGCTCAGGCTGCTGGAAGCCGCCGCCGGCGTTAAACCATTTAATTTCCATACCGTCGCGCCAGCTTTCGCGACGCAGTAGCGGCTGTTTGCTACGCAACGCAATAATCTGACGGGTAAACTCACGTAGCGCTTCGGCGCTCGGCGGCAGATTTTCCCAGTGAACCCAGGAGATCTCGCTGTCCTGACAGTAGCCGTTATTGTTACCCATCTGGCTGCGGCCAAACTCATCGCCTGCCAGCAGCATCGGCGTGCCGTGAGAAAAGAACAGGGTAGCAAGGAAGTTACGCTTCTGGCGTTCGCGCACCGCATTGATGCCCTCATCATCCGTTGGCCCTTCGACACCGTAATTATAAGAGCGGTTATCGTTATGGCCGTCGTTGTTATCCTCGCCGTTATCGTCGTTGTGCTTTTCGTTATAAGAAACCAAATCGTTCAGCGTAAAGCCGTCATGGGCGGTAATAAAGTTGACGCTGGCCCAGGGACGGCGGCCTCGCAAATCGTAAAGATCGCCGGAGCCAAGCAGTCGGGCGGCGAAATCGGTTGAGACGTTATCGCCTTTCCAGTATTCGCGCACCGTATCGCGATATTTGTCATTCCACTCTGCCCAGCCGGGCGGGAAACCACCAACCTGATAGCCGCCGGGGCCGATATCCCAGGGTTCGCCGATCAGCTTCAGCTTCGAGAGTACCGGATCCTGCATAACCGCATCGAAATAGCCGCCGCGCTGATCGAAGCCTTCCGGCTCGCGTCCCAGAATGGTACCCAGATCGAAGCGGAAACCGTCAATATGCATGGTTTCCGCCCAGTAGCGCAGCGAATCCATTACCATTTGCAGCACGCGCGGATGCGAAGTATTTACCGTATTACCGGTACCGGTGTCGTTGATGTAATAGCGATGCTGGTCGGGCAGGGTGCGGTAATAAGAAAAGTTATCGATGCCTTTGAAAGAGAGCGTAGGGCCGAGCTCATTCCCTTCCGCCGTGTGGTTATAAACCACGTCAAGGATCACTTCGATACCGGCATCGTGGAACGCTCGCACCATATCGCGGAACCCCTGAATGCCCTTTGGACCGTAATAGCGTGAGGCAGGCGCAAAGAAGGCGAGGGAGTTATAGCCCCAGAAATTTTTCAGGCCTTTCTCAAGCAAGTGCTGATCGTCCGGGAACCAGTGGATCGGCAGCAGCTCAACGGAAGTAATCCCCAGGCTTTTAATGTAATCCACTGAAACTTTGTGCCCCATCCCTTCAAAGTTGCCGCGCAGTTCAGGCGGCAGGGCGGGATTCAGCTGGGTAAAACCTTTTACATGGGCTTCATACACTATCGTATTGGGCCAGGCAATGGTCGGGCGATTGGTGTCCTGCCAGTCAAATTCACTGGGATCGATGACCCGGCACTTCGGCGTAAAAGGACCGCTGTCGCGCGTGTCAAAGGTTAAATCCTTGTCTTCGTGCAGCAGATCGTAAGCAAAATGCGCTTCATTCCACTCGATATCGCCCACCAGCTCGCGCGCGTAGGGATCGATCAATAACTTGTTGGGATTAAAGCGGTGACCGTTTTCGGGATCGTAAGGGCCATACACCCGATAACCATACAGCGCGCCAGGCTTCAGGCCCGGGACATAACCATGCCAAATCTCATGGGTATACTCCGGCAGCTCCAGCCGGGCAATCTCTGTTTTGCCATCTTGATCGTACAGGCACAGCTCAACGCGTTCGGCATGCGCAGAGAAAATAGCGAAATTAACGCCCTCGCCATCAAAATTAGCCCCAAGCTGGTGGCTATGCCCCGTCGTGATTTCAAAAGGCTGATCGTTTGACATACATCTCTCTCCATTGAAAGATAATTTTTAAGCACAACAGCAATTTATAACGTTTTTATTTACTTAAAATCATGCGCTTACCAGTATGAGAGACGAACTGCAGGCCACCGTCTCCAGGCTTAAGCGGTCGGTTGGCGAGACAAATTCTCCGCTCAGGATGTCCCGATAACGACGGTTAGCGAGGCGCTCGGGTAGGGCAATTTCCGTTTCCAGCCAGCGCTGCGGTTGCGGCTGAGCCAGGCCGCCATCAAGGCTGCTGAAAACCAGACGCGGTGCGATAACAATCAACGCATCATCGTTTTCCATCCGGGCGAAGGCGATAACGTTCTCTGCCCGCAGACTGCTGGCGGAAAGCGGCAGATAGTCACCCTGGCGAAACAGCACAGGGGTCTGTTGACGAAGATGCAGCAGGCGTGCAGTGATATGCTGCTTTAAGCGACCGCTTAACCAGCTCTCTTCCGACGCAGACTCCGGCGTTTCATGGCCGTTCAGCATGGCGTCAAGTGCCGCAAAGTCAGGTTCGCGGCGGTTATCGGGATCCACCAGGCTGAAGTTCAGCGCTTCGCTGCCCTGATAAATATCTGGCACGCCCGGTGCGGTCAGTTTGATAATGGTTTGAGTAACACTGTTGACCAGGCCAGCCTGAATAAAAGGCTGTAGCGCCTCGGTAAAGTCCTGCAGGAAGGCCTGATTAGCCGGTGAAAGCAGATGACGAACATAGTCCAGCACCGCTTTCTCATAGGCATCATTGCTGTCGGCCCAGTCGGTGCGCAGCTTCGCTTCCCGCAGCGCCTTTTCAACAAAAACCAGGAAACGCGTTTCCAGCGCCTGCAGACCTGCCTCATCTTGCGGATGCAGCGTTGGTGGCCAGACGCCAGCCAGCGCCTGATAAAGCATCCATTCCACGGCGGGTTTCGGGGCCGGGCCATCTTCCAGCACGCTGATTTTTGAACGGTTCATCTGCCGCCAGCGGGCAACGCATTCGGCCCAGCGCTCTGGCGCTTCAGTCAGCGTATAGAGCCGGGCGCGGGCATCTTCGCCGCGTTTGGTGTCATGGGTTGAGGTGCCAGAAAGCGCATCGGGCTGCCGTTCAAGCCGCGTTTGCATTTCGCTGTGGAAGCGATCGAGCGAGAAAGCGCGCGGGATTGGCTCAGCGCCCACTTCGTTCAGCGCCAGCTCCATGTTCTGACGGAAAAACAGCGTATCCTCTACCGATTTTGCCATCAGCGGGCCCGTGAGCTGCTGGAAGCGGGTACGAAACTGGGCTGCGACCTCGTTGGCTTGCTGTGACACTTCGCCGCATAAAATGCGCACCAGGAAATCGAGCGCTTCAGGCGCGGGCGCACTGGCGCTGGTCCTTACCTTTTCCGCCACCCGTTGCAGCATCTCGTTGCTTTCTGCCGGCAATCCTTCAGCGGTGCCGTAGGTGCGGTAAACCGGGAAAGCGATCAGCAGCTCACGCAGGGCGGCGCGCATGGCCTGTTCTTCCTGCGCCACGTTATCGATGCCGGCGATCTCCATGGAGAGACGCAGCAGCGTTGAAAATTCACCGGCAAAATTGCGATCCGTCATCAACAGCTTGGCTGAGCGCAGCTCGGCGGCCATGTTCACCGGCTTGCCTGTTACCTCATCATAGGCTTTACGCAGCAGACGGATATTTTCACCATCCACCAGCACATCGGAAAGCGACTCGATAAATTCATAGCCAGTGGTGCCGGAGATGGGCCAGTCCGCTGGGATCTGCTCATCTTTGCCAAGGATTTTTTCCACGGTGATATAGCATTCCGGCCCGGCCTGCTGGCGCAGACGTTCAAGATAGGCTTTGGGATCGGCCAGCCCGTCCACATGATCCACTCGCAGCCCATCAACCGCGCCGCAATGCACCAGCTCCAGGATCAGCCGGTGCGAATCATCAAACACCAGCGGGTCCTCAACACGAACGCCTGCCAGCCCGGTAATCTCGAAGAAGCGTCGATAAGAGAGATCGCGCGGCGCATCGCGCCACGACATCAACCGCCAGGGCTGACGCTCATGCAGCTTAGCGATCTCCGCCTTATCGGTAAGCCGCAGCACCTCTTCTTCACGGCCCTGCCAGCTTTCCGGCGTCAGCGGGTAAAAGCTTTCATAATAGGCCAGCGCCGGCTTACCGGTTTTCGGATCGGCTTTGACGCTGATTTCGCCATTTTCCAGTACCGCTTCAAAACTATCACCCAGGAAAGGCAGCGTCAGGCGACGCGACCAGTCAATGTCGAAATAGCGGGCGTAGCGGCTGTTTTTACCGTGCTCAATCACATCGCGCCACCAGGCATTTTCCAGCGAGGCGGCCATATGGTTCGGCACGATATCCAGGATCAGGCCCAGCCCGGCCTCCTGCAGCGCCTTAACCATGCGGTCAAAGCCTGCGCGCCCGCCCAGTACTGGATCGATCTCATTAGCGTTAGTCACGTCGTAGCCGTGAGTGGAGTCAGATGTTGCGGTAAAAATCGGCGAGGCATACAGATGGCTGATGCCGAGTCGCTTGAGATAGGGCACCAGACCAGCGGCACGATCGAACGTCATGCCGTTGCGAAACTGAATACGATAGGTAGCGGTCGGGATCTTCACTCTGTATCTCCTGGAGCAAGGCGGACAATAATCGAATTCTGCGGCAGCTCTGCTGACGCCTGCGGCCAGGCAAACAGGGTTTCGCCGGGCAGGTCGGGCAGCGGTTGCGTGGTTGCGCCAATATTAAACGCCAGCGACAACGTGCCTGCGGGGAAAGCCCAGCTTACGGCAACCATGCCCTCTGCTGTTTTAACCACTTTGCCTGCATTGCCGCCCGCGTTGGCCAAAAGCGGCACGATATGCTGCTGGCGCAGCGCTAACAGCTCACGGGTAAGCGCCAGCCAGGCTTTACCTTGCTCGCTTTGCGGCTTCTGCCAGTCCAGCTTCGAGGCTGCAAACGTGGCTTCGGCGTTGGGATCGGGCACGCTTTCACCTTCATGGCCCGCGTGGCCCTCAAACTCTCTGGCGCGACCTTCGCGCACCGCTTTTGCAAGATCGCCATGGAAATCGGTGAAAAACAGGAATGGATTGGTCTCGCCATACTCTTCGCCCATAAACAGCAGCGGAATATGTGGCGAGAGCAGCAGCGTGGCGAACATCACTTTAGTGCGCTCAACGCCAGCCAGCTCAATCAGCCTTTCGCCCTGAGCGCGGTTGCCGACCTGATCGTGGTTTTGAATAAAGTCCACAAAGGCAACCGGCGGCTGGCTGCTGCTGCTAACGCCGCGCGGCTGGCCCGACTGCGCAGAGACTTCGCCCTGATAAGCGAAACCTTCCGTGAGGATACGTGCCACCCGTTTTTCCGGCTCGCTGGCGAAATCTTTGTAGTAGGCATGCGTCTCACCGGTCGCCATAACATGAACCGCATTATGGAAGTCATCATTCCATTCGCCGGTAAACAGCGGCACGGAGCCATCCTGTTCGCGCGGATGCAGGAAAATAACGTTGCGGCTGTCCTCGGTCGTGAGATGGATAGGGCGGTCGGTGATTTCGGTGCGAATACGCTCGGCAATTTCAATCAGCGCATGCTTTTCAGAATTATCTTCAATTTGATCGATAGCATCGAAGCGCAGGCCGTCAAGGTTAAACTCTTTCAGCCAGTAGAGCGGCGCTTCAACGATATAACGACGAGCGGCATCAACGTCATACGCAATACCCGCGCCCCAGGGCGTCATCCGCTCTTTATGAAAGAATGCTGGTGCCAGCAACGGCAGATAGTTGCCTTCGGGACCAAAGTGGTTCAGAACGATATCCAGCACCACTGAAAGTCCATGACCATGAGCGGCATCGATAAAGGCCTTGAAGTCATCCGGCGTGCCGTATGCCGAATGCGGCGCGTAAAGCAGCACCCCGTCATAGCCCCAGCCACGGTTGCCGCCAAACTGCGAAACGGGCAGCACCTCAATCATGGTAATACCCAGTTCAGCCAGCCGGGGCAGCTTCTCAATGGCAGCCTGGAATGTACCCTGTGGCGTAAAGGTGCCGATATGCATCTCATACACCACGGACTCTTCCCACGGACGCCCCTGCCAGGTGCTGTTTTGCCAGACATAACGCGTGGGATCAATAACCAGAGAAGGACCGTTAACATCCTCTTTCTGAGCGCGGGATGCCGGATCCGGCACCACCATGCCATCGGCAAGAACAAAATTATATTCCGTGCCGGGCGCAATATTATTAGCCTGCAGTTCAAACCAGCCGTCGCCGCTTGCATTCATCTCGCGGTCATGGCCGTCGATTCTCAGGGTTATCGTCTGCTGGCCGGGTGCCCAAAGACGAAAACGCACTGTATCGGCAGCCTCATATTCGGCGCCCCAACTCTTACGAAATGATTTGGACTCCATTCATTTTCCTCGCTTCACTCAGAAATGACCCATGGACGACATCATGTAATTTTGTTCGGTGATGCAAGCTATTCGCTTAAGCCTGTAGCGCGATCAGGATGCCGTAGCGGAGCGGCCCGTTTCTGATAACGATCAGAGGGCTGTTCCGCTTAGTGAGGAGATAAAACGGTGTCCGGTTAACCTGGCCTCAGGCTGCATACACAAAACAATCATAGACTATGCAGCGAGAGTTGAAGGGCTGGGGTAACGGAGCGACATGTTGGCCTTTTGTTTAACTATTAAATCACTTTCTGTTTACCTGCAATTTAGCGTGGATTCTTCAGGATAAGATTTTTCACTCTTTATCAAGTTGTGTTTAAGGAAAGTAGATGAGTCGCGTGCTCTTAATAGTGTGGGTGGGTGTATATGCTCTCTTGTGGAGTCTGGCAACGATCTTTCTGGATCCCACGGTTCCTTACGACGCTGTTGAAGCGCTGAATTGGGCACAAAATGCAGAATGGGGATCGCCAAAAAATCCATGGCTGATTGGTATGGTTTGGCGTCCGGCGCTGTGGTTTGCTGGTACTCCGCTGAGCGCTTACTGGTATATCACGCATTTTTTGGCGATTGCTGTCGGAATGACAGGTTGCTGGTCTCTCGCAAAATACCTGAGCGGCAGCGAACGTCTGGCCTGGCTTGCCTTACTCACGCTTAATCTGTCCGGGATTATTAACTTCGACATTATTAGCTATAACGATAATTATTTGCTGGTTATGCTTTGGCCGTGGATGTTGCTGTTCTTTTTTCTGGCTATCGCCCGCCATCCAGCGTGGTGGCTGGCATTTGCCGTAGCTGCAGGTTTGGCATCAATGGCTAAATATTCGACTCTGGCTTTTGTCGGCGCGGTTTTTATTGCCACGTTGGTTGTGCCAGGAATTCGAGCCTGCTATCGCCAGCCTGTATTTTATCTGGCGCTACTTGTTGGCCTTGCCATTATTGTGCCAAACCTTTTCTGGCTGTGGGAGCATAACTTTGTGGCTTTCCACTGGGTGGACTCACAGATCAAGCGTCAGTTTAACCCAGGGTTATTCATAAAACTGCTGAGTGTCTATTATCCGCTGCTGTTCTTATGGTGGATATTGCATCGAAGCCAAATTCAACTCCGCTGGCCTGCTGACAGCAATAAAAAAGTTCTATTATTAGTTGCGTTATTACCGCTGGTGCCGATTTGTTTGTGGTTCCTGTTTCATCATGGGGGGCGACTGACAGAGTGGCTACAGCCGTTTTTCATTCTGGCACCTGCACTGGTGGTCGGGTGCGCGGTTAATCCCAATGCCCAACCAGTAAGAAGAGCGGGTCCCATTCTAATGGGGACAGCGGCACTGGTTCTGCTTGGGTATGTTACTGTCATGGCAACTAATGTGAGTAATGCCGGAAGAAAAATGAGCGGTATTATTCCATTCAGCCAAAAAGTAGAACAGCTATGGCAAGAACGTTATGGTACGCCTCTGCGCCTGGTCGGTGGAGAGTATCTGGCCGACTGGCTTACTTTTTATGCGCCATCGAGACCCAAGACAATTACCCCCTGGAGCAGCAGCGCTAAGCCTAATATTTATAACGCAGATATCAAGTTTGCCGATATCAGGCATTCAGGTGCGTTACTGATTGGCCGGTCTGATAAAAACTGTACTCACGCTTCGTTTACCCGGGCGCTGATGCAATGGCCGCAGCTATCGCTTGATGCCATTAGCCAGGTAACCTTTCAGGAGGATAAGGAACATAGCGGTTATCCGCTTTGCCTCGGATTTGTAAAACCGGGCACGAACACACTCTCTTTGCATAAAGAGCCTGCGCTTCCTCTACCTGGATAAAAGAGACAATTAATAGATAAAAAAGCGAGGTTATCCCGGATCTTCTGCCATGGTTTTTTACACGTCATTTGAGCAAGGCGCGTTGGCAGCAGAGACGAATAACCTCCTGTTTTACCTGTGGGGCATGGTTTCCCACTGAAAGTGTCCGCAGGGTTTTATGCCAGAACCATCAATATTTTCGTGACTCCTGTTTCAGGACGACAGCCAGTGTACTCAGGTCAATGGTTTCATTATTGATCTGGGTGGGGACATGCTTTTTGTGTACTACCCATGGCTTTTGGCGCAACGCAGTTCCTGTATACCGGCAACCACGCCATTACCGCAGCCGAAAGATTTACGCGAATGCCGGGCCTTTATCAGATTGGTGTACGTTTTCGTGACGAAATATTCAGCGCCGGTAAACATCACAGGTCACCCGGTGCAGCTTCCGTTATCATCCGTTTTCCTGTGCATGAAGCCTCTGACGCCCGCCAAACTCACAGGCATTCTGTCTGAGTACAGCGAGCCGGGAAAAGGTATCATCACGTTCAATGAGCCTGCCCAGCCCGGCAAATGCTGCACAGAATATATCTCCTGAGGGTCAACTGCGGCCTGACGGAATAAAGCTGCCGGCTGGGTTTAACTCCAACCAGCAAATCTGGGATCCCGGTGTAGTCCTCCGGTTACTCTACCGCTCAGGCTGACATCACCATGCCCAGCGCCTTATCCCAACAGGAGGCCTGAGACGCGGCTCTTTCGCTTTGCATCACAGAGTTGATCGGACGGCACGCCTGTTGTTTAAAGGCCGCCGTGGATATCGGGCAGACTTCAATCGAGCGCAGCGCAGGATACTCCTGGCCGAAGAGGTTGAATATAGTCAGTGCGAACTCATACCAGCTGACCGCCTTATCGCCGCAGTAGTGATAAATTCCCGCTGCATTCGCATCGGTAGCCAGCGTGATCATCGCCTGCGCCAGATCGCCCGCGTAGGTTGGGCAGCCGCGCTGATCGTTCACGACACGTAGCGTTTGCTGAGTTTGCGCCAGACGCAGCATGGTTTTAACAAAGTTGTTGCCATGTTCGCTAAACACCCATGAGGTGCGAACGATAATGGCGCGGGGCAGTATCG
This sequence comes from Pantoea sp. FN0307, assembly GCF_050113815.1. Lineage (NCBI taxonomy): Bacteria > Pseudomonadati > Pseudomonadota > Gammaproteobacteria > Enterobacterales > Erwiniaceae > Pantoea > Pantoea sp. FN0307. The sequence continues at coordinate 769,939 of NZ_JBNJSO010000001.1, forward strand.
CCTGCACGCGCTTTTCGCCTTCCCATTTGCTTAAGCCGTAAAAGTTAACCGGGCAGGGAACGTCGCTTTCAACATAGGGCGTGGTTTTGGTGCCGTCAAAAACGTAATCGGTAGAAATATGGATCAGCTGAGCGCCATTATCACGCGCAGCGCGTGCCAGATTTTCCGGGCCAATCGCATTGATTTTCATTGCGCGGATGCGATCGGTCTCCGCCTTATCCACCGCCGTGTAAGCAGCAGCATTCATAATCACCTGGGGCTGAAAACGACGAACAATGCGGTCTACTGCCGCCTGGTTGGTAATATCCAGCTCGGCTGAACCGCAGGCCAGTAAAATCCAGTCGGCAGGAAAGCGATCCAGCAGGCTCCGGCCCAGCTGGCCGTAAGCGCCGGTTAACAATACGCGCATGGCAACAACTCCGTAAGAGGTAAACCTTTTTTATCTTTTTCCGACAGCAACGGATCTTTCACCGGCCAGTCGATATTTATGCAGGGGTCATTCCACAGCAGACAGGCTTCATCTTGTGGGTTGTAGTAATCGGTACATTTATATTCAAAATCCGCAATATCAGAGAGCACCAGGAAACCGTGCGCCAGGCCGGGTGGGATCCAGAGCTGCGTCTTATTCTCTTCGGAAAGAATGACGCCTTCCCACTGGCCAAAGGTGGGTGAATCCGGGCGAATATCCACGGCGACGTCAAACACTTCGCCACGTACCACGCGCACCAGCTTGCCCTGCGGCTGCGTTTTTTGAAAATGCAGGCCGCGCAAAACGTTTTTACCAGAGCGGGAATAGTTGTCCTGCACAAACTCCAGCTTTATATCCAGCAACTGCTGATAGCGTTTTTTTTCGAAGGTCTCCAGAAAGAAGCCGCGCGCATCGCCATAGACGGCGGGCTGAATAATTTTTACATCACAAATACGCGTATTGATTACCTTCATGCTTCCACCAGCAACTGATGCAGATAGGATCCGTACTGGGTTTTGTTGAGATAGTTTGCCCGCTCGCGCAGCTGACCGGCGCTTAGCCAGCCTTTACGCCAGGCTATCTCTTCCAGGCAGGCGACTTTGAAACCCTGACGTTTTTCAATGGTGTGAATAAAATGCGATGCTTCCAGCAGGCTGTCATGGGTGCCAGTATCAAGCCAGGCGAAACCGCGCCCCAGCACTTCTACCGACAGCAGGCCATCTTCCAGATACATCTGGTTAAGCGTGGTAATCTCCAGTTCGCCGCGCGCGGATGGTTTTACCTGCTTCGCCATCGAGCAAACCTGCCGGTCATAAAAATAGAGGCCGGTCACCGCATAGTTGGACTTCGGCTGGCTCGGCTTCTCTTCCAGCGAGATCGCCTGAAACTGTTTATTAAATTCCACCACGCCAAAGCGCTCCGGATCCATCACCTGATAGCCGAAAACCGTTGCGCCGCTGTCACGTGCGCTCACTTCCTCCAGCTTTTTGGCGAAGCTTTGCCCAAAGAAGATGTTGTCGCCCAGTACCAGCGCACAACCTTCACCGGCAAGGAAGTCCTCGCCGATAATAAACGCCTGTGCCAGCCCTTCAGGTTTCGGCTGAACGGCAAACTGCAACTGAATACCGAAACGGCTGCCGTCGCCCAGCAGCCGCTGGAAAGCCGGGAGATCTTCTGGCGTCGTGATCACCAGAATCTCCTGAATGCCCGCCAGCATCAGCACGGAAAGCGGATAATAGATCATCGGCTTGTCATACACAGGCAGCAACTGCTTGGATACGCCGCAGGTGACCGGATGCAGGCGTGAGCCTGTACCGCCAGCGAGTACGATACCTTTCATACAGAGTCTCGATATAACAGGATGCAGGGAGCCTTCCCCGGGGATGTGATAAAGATTACGCCTGAGATCCGATGAGTAATGGCGCAAATAAGAGGGGAAAGCAGGGGCTTTATTGCGGATAACCTGCGGGCGGGAAAGATTTTAACTCTGCGTTACAGAAAAGTAACCCGCTGCCGATAATAACGGCAAAGCAGCGTCTCTTCGCTGATTAACCCGTGACTCTTTTTCGGGAGTGGTTATGCGCTTTAATTATGACTTGTTACCTGGGGAACAGCTGACCTTTGAAGAGATCAGCCAGCGCTACGGGCAAAAATATCCAACGGAAAAGGCACTGACCTTTCGTGGCTTATTAAGCCCATCCACCAGTCCGCGTCAGCTGGTTATTCGGGCGGTATTTGCCCATCAGGCCGAAAACAGTCCGCTGGAAGATCTGCTGTTTGTTTCTGATGATAACGATCGAAAAAATTATCTGCGCCGCTTTGAGCACTATATGCATCAGGGGCAATCCTTTCTGTATCTCAGGCGCAATGATGCCGCCGGGACGTTATGGAAAGTCATGGGGGAGAGCCGGGTCTATGCGATGCTCGATCCCAACGGGGCAACGGCGCAAAATCTGCTGGCCAGCCGCGGCTATCGGCTAACGCTGATGCGTCAGCAGGGCGATGACGACTATTGGCAGCTTTATGATCCCAAAGCGCAGCCTTGCTTTAATGAGGCGCGCACGCTGCAATTTATCGTGGTGCTGGAAACGCCGATGCTGCCTGCGCCTGCCGCGGTGATTGCCGGCCAGCAGGTCGGACGCCGCGTCAGAGTTAAAGTGCTGCAGCGCGCCAGCCAGGCGGAATTCAGCGCGGCGGTCAACGCGCGCTACGGCGGTTGCGTGATTACCGGCACTACGCTTTCAGAGAGCGCTTCTGCTCCATGGGTTGAGGCCTGTTATATAGACGCCAGCGAAAACAGCGAAGGTCTGCTGGCCGATAGCAGCGTTGATAACGGTCTGTTTTTACGCAGCGACCTGCGGCGTCTGTTTATCAGCGGACGATTATTTATCGATGGTGAACAGGGAACGGTGCATATTCGTCCGGCACTGCAAAGTGAAGATAACCTGCATGACATTTATCATGACATCGATGGCAAAGTCTGCGCGCTTTGGCAAGGTGTGCCGCCGGCAACCCGCGAACGGCTAAAGAAAACGGTACGCCTGTTTTAACAAAAGTGTGATCCCATCGGCATCGCACCGGTAGTGGTCACACACATTTTCTAAATAACCCGCCTTTTTTATCCCTATTCCCCCAATCGATCGCCCTACAGAATCGGATAATCATGCCGATAACGTAACTAACGCAGGGTAGTCAAAGTGAACGATCTCTATACCGCTGATGGCGTGATGGACAAACACTCGCTGTGGCAGCGATACGTACCGCTGGTGCGCCATGAGGCGCTACGTCTGCAGGTACGGCTGCCCGCAAGTGTTGAGCTGGATGATTTGCTGCAGGCTGGAGGTATCGGGCTGCTGAATGCCGTGGAGCGCTATGACGCGCTACAGGGTACCGCCTTTACCACCTATGCCGTACAACGCATACGTGGGGCCATGTTGGATGAGCTACGTAGCCGTGACTGGGCGCCGCGCAGCGTGAGACGCAACGCGCGCGAAGTCGCGTCTGCGATGCATCAGTGTGAACAGACACTGGGGCGTGCCGCATCCGAGCAGGAAGTTGCCAGGCAGTTAAATGTTTCGCTGGAAGAGTATCGACAGATTCTGCTGGATACCAACAACAGCCAGCTTTTTTCCTATGACGAATATCGCGAAGAGCATGGCGATAGTGCGGAACTGGTGACGGAAGGACATGAAGATGCCAATCCGCTTCACCAGCTGATGGAAGGGAATCTGCGTGAACGCGTCATTGAAGCGATCGAGGCATTGCCCGAGCGTGAAAAAATGGTGCTGACACTGTATTACCAGGAAGAGTTGAATCTGAAAGAGATTGGCGCGGTATTGGAGGTGGGAGAGTCCCGCGTCAGCCAGCTGCACAGTCAGGCGATCAAACGCCTGCGCGCCCGGTTAACGGGAGCGCGCTGACAGCGTCAGCTCTCGCTTTCGAGACATATAACCGGGGGTCTCCTCAATGGGAACCAAACTAAAAACGAGGCCATTAAGCCGTTATCTTAAAGACTTTAAACACAGCCAAAGTAATTGTTCACACTGCGGAAAAGTACTCGACAGGATGGCGTTAGTTTTTCGCGGTCAGATCATCAATAAAGAAGCCATATCCCGGATGGACCAGCCGATCGACGATCAGGTCTGGCTTAAATTACAAAACGAACTGACCGCTCTGTGCCGGTTTTGCAGCGATATTTACTGCAATACGCACCCCAATTATTTTGACATTATGGCGTTTAAACAATACCTGTTTGAACAGACGGAAATGAGCCACAGCACAATACGTGAGTATGTGGTTCGTCTGCGTCGTCTGGATGACATGCTGTCGGCGAAAAATTACCCGGCAGAAAAATTACGCGGCGGAAGCTGGCACGAATGTCTGGAAAAAGATTTACCGGATGCCGGAAACAATAACTACCGCATTGCCCTGCGAAAATATGACCAGTTTTTAGGATGGCAGCGTAATTAAGTGTTCGGCACGGATGGGTTTTCATCCGTGCCGCGCTGACTTTTTCAGCAGCCAGGCGCGTCTGCGCCTCATCACACGAACTGACCATAGATCCCCGACAGATCTTCTGCAACACTGTAGCCATTATTCTGTGTGCGTGGAGGCTGCTTTGTCCCTGTCTAATCTGATCCAATTCCCCCGTCTAGAACTGGTTGGCGCCCCAACGCCGCTGGAGCATTTGCCACGTCTTTCCGACTACCTTGGCCGCGATATTTTTATCAAGCGTGATGATATTACGCCGTTGGCGCTGGGTGGAAACAAGCTACGCAAGCTGGAGTTTCTGGCGGCGGATGCGTTGCGCGAAGGGGCCGATGTGTTGATTACCGCCGGGGCTATCCAGTCAAACCACGTACGCCAAACTGCCGCAGTGGCGGCAAAGCTGGGTCTGAAGTGTTTTGCCCTGCTGGAGAACCCGATCCAAACTCAGGCGGAAAACTATCTCAGCAACGGCAACCGCCTGCTACTTGATCTCATGGACTGCGAAGTAGAGCTGGTGGATACGCTGCATGCGCCCGCGCAACAGCTGGAGGAGCTGCGCATTCGTCTGGAAGCGCAGGGCTTTCGTCCTTATGTGGTGCCGGTTGGCGGTTCTAACGCGCTGGGCGCACTGGGTTATGTGGAGTGCGCGCAGGAGATCGCTCATCAAAGCGAAGATGTTGTGGATTTCGCTGCGGTGGTTGTGGCCTCCGGCAGTGCGGGCACGCATGCGGGTCTGGCGCTGGGATTAGAACATCTGCTGCCGGAAACGGAGCTGGTTGGCGTGACGGTGTCACGCAAAGTTGTCGATCAGCTGCCGCTGGTTACCGGCCTCCAGCAGCAGGTTGCCAGCCTGCTGGAGACGCACAGCAGCGCGGCAATCACGCTTTGGGATGACTATTTTGGTCCGCGCTACGGCATGCCCAGCGAAGAGGGCATGGAAGCAGTGAAGCTGTTGGCACGCCTGGAAGGCATCTTCCTTGATCCGGTCTATACCGGCAAAGCGATGGCAGGATTAATCGATGGTATCAGTCAGCAGCGCTTCCAGCGTGAAGGACCATTGCTGTTTGTGCATACCGGTGGCGCACCGGCATTATTTGCTTATCACCCTTTGGTCTGATGGCGAAAACGAAAATCCCTTACTGGTGTAACTGCATCGGGATCCAGGCGATTGCCGTGGCGATGCAGCTTGAATTATTTAGGGTATACAATCATTCTGTTTAATGATCTTTGCTTTTTCGTAACAAAGCCGAACTATTCGGCTTTGCTTTTTAACGAAAGCGTTTTACACACAATCCAACAATAAACGGGGTAAATATGATTTTTTCTCAGGTACGTCGTCAACTGGTTCTGGGCGTGATGGCCGTGGCGTTGGTCGCGGGTGTTAACGTAAAAACATTCGCGGCGGAAAACCTGCTCAACAAGGTTAAAGAGCGCGGCAGCCTGCTGGTGGGTCTGGAAGGCACCTATCCGCCGTTTAGCTTTCAGGATGAAAACGGCAAGTTGACCGGCTTCGAAGTGGAGTTTGCCGAAGCGCTGGCTGAGCATCTTGGCGTTAAGGCAAGCCTGAAGCCGACCAAATGGGATGGCATGCTGGCATCGCTGGATTCCAAACGCATCGATGTGGTGATTAACCAGGTCACGATTTCCGACGAACGTAAGAAAAAATATGATTTCTCCACGCCTTATACCGTCTCCGGCATTCAGGCGCTGACCCGTAAAGATAAAGAAGGCACCATTAAAAGCCCGCAGGATCTGGCGAACAAAAAAGTTGGCGTCGGCCTTGGCACCAACTATGAGCAGTGGCTGCGTGAGAATGTGAAAAATGTTGATATTCGCACCTACGATGATGACCCGACTAAATATCAGGATCTGCGCTCTGGTCGTGTGGATGCCATTCTGGTTGACCGCCTGGCCGCGCTCGACCTGGTGAAGAAAACCGGTAATACCATGGCGGTAGCAGGTCCTGCATTCTCACGTCAGGAAGCGGGTGTGGCGCTGCGTAAAGGCAATGAAGATATGCTGAACGCTATTAACCAGGCGATTGCCACCATGCAGACAGACGGCACGCTGAATAAGATTTCACAAAAATGGTTCGGCGCGGACGTTACTAAATAATGCAAGAGAGTATCCAACTGGTGCTGGATTCAGCACCTTTTTTATTAAAGGGCGCGCTGTTCACGCTGCAGCTCAGCATTGGCGGCATGTTTTTTGGCCTGGTGCTGGGTTTTATCCTGGCGCTGATGCGGCTCTCATCCTTCTGGCCAATCAACTGGCTGGCGCGCATTTATGTTTCCATTTTTCGCGGCACCCCGCTGATTGCTCAGCTGTTTATGATCTATTACGGTCTGCCGCAGTTTGGCATCGAGCTTGATCCTATCCCGTCGGCGATGATTGGCCTGTCGTTAAATACCGCAGCCTACGCCTCTGAGTCGCTGCGTGGCGCGATTGCCGCCATTGAGCGCGGTCAGTGGGAAGCGGCGGCCAGTATCGGCATGACGCGCTGGCAAACACTGCGTCGCGTGGTGCTGCCGCAGGCGGCACGTACCGCGTTACCGCCGTTGGGCAACAGCTTTATCAGCCTGGTGAAAGATACCTCGCTGGCTGCCACCATTCAGGTGCCGGAGCTGTTCCGCCAGGCGCAGCTGATCACTTCACGCACGCTGGAGGTTTTCACCATGTATCTGGCGGCATCGCTGATCTACTGGGTGATGGCGACCGTGCTGTCGGCGCTGCAAAACCGCCTGGAAGATTATGTTAACCGTCAGGATCGGGAGGCCAAATGAGCGCCATTGAAGTCAGCAAACTGGTAAAACGGTTTAACGGTCAGACGGTGCTGCATGGTATCGATCTTGAGGTCGCTTCCGGTGAAGTCGTGGCAATCATCGGCCCCAGCGGCTCGGGAAAAACCACGCTGTTGCGCAGCATTAATCTGCTGGAGATACCCGACGGCGGCGCCATTAAAGTGGGCGATATTGAAATCAATGCCGCTCTGCCTGTCAGTAAACAGAAAGAGCGCGTACGCCAGCTGCGCCAGCAGGTGGGCTTTGTATTCCAGAGCTTTAACCTGTTTCCGCATCGCTCGGTACTGGAAAATATTATTGAAGGTCCGGTCATCGTTAAGGGTGAACCCAAAGCCGAGGCGATAGCGCGCGCCCGGGCGCTGCTGGAGAAGGTAGGGCTGCACGGTAAAGAGGAAAGTTATCCGCGCCGCCTTTCTGGCGGACAGCAGCAGCGCGTAGCCATTGCCCGTGCGCTGGCGATGCGTCCTGAAGTGATCCTGTTTGATGAGCCTACTTCGGCGCTGGATCCTGAACTGGTCGGCGAGGTGCTCAGTACCATTCGTTCGCTGGCGGAAGAGAAACGCACTATGGTAATTGTTACGCATGAGATGAGCTTTGCGCGTGACGTAGCCGATCGCGCTATTTTTATGGATCAGGGACGCATTGTGGAGCAGGGGCCGGCAAAAGAGCTGTTTGCGCATCCTCAACAGGCGCGTACGCGTCAGTTCCTGGAGAAATTCCTTAGCCAATAACTGGCCTTACCGACGCCAGGTTACTCCTAAATCTATTTATCCAACGGGCAGCCACATTCGCGGGCTGCCCGTTTTTTTATTGTTTCAATGACCCTCTGATTACTTTGCGTCAGGGCCGATTATTCTTTTTAAGATAAAAGCTACAGCGATTTCATTCACGTCCCGTTAATAATGCAGGCTGGCTATTCTGCCTTTTTACTTCCGTCAACTTAGCGGGAATCACAGCAATGAACGATAAAAAAAGTCAGGAAATTCAATGGATCAATACCCTAAAAGGCGGCTGCATTCTACTGGTGGTGCTCTATCATGTGGTGTTACCTGGATTTGAAGGCACGCTGAAACATCTCACGGCAGGCGGCCTACCGGCCCACCTGTGGGTGGCGTTTAATACCGTTCTGTCGCCGTTGCGTATGCCAGCTTTCTTTTTTGTATCCGGCATGCTGGCCGCGCGGGCAATTAATGACAAACCGTGGAAAAAAGTATTTACCAGTCGCGTAACTAATCTTTTTTATCTTTATATTCTTTGGGGTGTTATTCAGTGGCTTTCTATTTACGGTATCTCTTCAGAGATCACTCATCATCGTATTTCCAGTAATATTAATTCCTCGTATGCTGAATCACCGCAGGAATTTATATCACTGATGCTGCTGGCAATGAGCAGTTCCTGGTATCTCTATGCGCTGGGATTGTTCTTTCTGTTTGCGAAACTGTTCCGCAAACAGCGCCTGCCACTGGTTATTGTCGCGGTGCTGTTGAATTATCTGGCAGTGGAAAAAATCATCCCTGGATGGGGACCGGAAAGCCTCTCACAATATTTTATCTATTTCATTATGGGTTCATTCTGGAGCGCGCAGGTTATCCATCTTAGCGAATGGCACAAAAATAACCTGCTGCCGTGGCTGGGATTAGCGTTACTGTCCGTGGGGCATCTACTGCTGGGCCTACAGAAAAATCTGTTCCTGTGCACGTTAGCTATCCTGTTCTGCATCGCGCTCTGCCGCACCCTGAACAACCACTTCCGCATGACGTGGATGAACTGGGTCGGTAAAAATACGCTGCAAATTTATGTGTTGCACCGCATCTTTATTGAATATTTCGGTATGACGGCCATCCTGTTCGCGCTGGATCATCACCTGTTTGATTCCGCGCTGTTCTCGATACTCTGGGCGGTCGGCTTTCCGGTTGGCATGGTGGCGCTCTGTTCACTGTGTTCGATAGCGGTATGGAAGCTATTGAATAAAGGCCTGGGAAAATCGCTGTTTATCTATCCGCGTCTGCTGCGCATGAAGTTTGATGTCTAAACCAGGGCCGCGTAATCCATAACCAGGGCATCAGGTTTTGACGAAGGGTGAGAAGTTTGTTAACGCGTTTGTTTGACCGCATCGGGTTAACAGTAGCCTCTTTTAAACAGAAGCTGCGTATCAGTGATGGATCTGTGCCAGCTCGTGTTCAGAAAGGCCGGTCTTCATCACGATGGAGCGGTCAATGCCACGCTGTTCACCAGGTCTGATACTTTGTTCAAGGCCTTTCTGTTCTAGCTGCTGTGCGATGGTCATCAGTGCATCCTCGTGTTGTGGCACCCTTTGTGCCAGTTTGCGTACAAAGGCCTCTGCGTCTGGCTGTTCGCCTGCCTGCACAATGTGGTTTATAAATGAAAACAAAAGCTTATAAAATATCTGGCGGTATCGGGATGCGTAAGAAACTGTTTGAATGCCGCATCGTGAGGCGTTGGGGGCTGTTTTTCTCTGGTTTGTTCTTGCCTGTCAGTCATGGCGTACTCGTGGCCTTGTGGTATCCACCTTCGATAAGGTAATGATTGTCCAGGCACCAGGGTAAAAAAAAGCCGCCCTGTATTAAGGCGGCTTGTGGTAACCGGTGGCGTTAGCCAATCGTCATCAGGCTGGCATTTCCTCCCGCCGCAGCGGTATTGACGCTCAGCGAGCGTTCAATTAACAGACGCTCCAGCAGCAGATTGGTTTCGCCACGGGCAAAGCCCTGCACTGAAACGATCGCGCCGCCGCGTGCGGCAATCTTCTCGCACAGCAAACGCAGCTGATCGGCGTCGCCGTGATAGATCACCGCATCATAGTGCTGTTCCTGAGCCAGCGGATCCTGGGCAAAATCGATACGTGCGCGTACTTTCTCCGGCAGCGACTGTGCCAGCTTACGATGCAGCTCATCATCCTGCCACAAAGCGCGACTGCCGACGCTGGTCACCGCCGCCAGCTGTACCAGCGCATCCTGCTCGTTATCCGCCAGACAGAGCACGCGCTCGCGCGGCAGCAGAATATAGGTATTGCGCTCGCCGGTTGGGCCCGGCAGCAAGCGTACCGTGCCGCCCTGCGCCAGTTTTTCATAGCGGGCGCAGACTTCCGCCAGCTGCGGCTGCGCGTTGGCCCAGTCGCTCAGCGCCTTGTGCGCTTCGATAAGGGCAGGGCGCAGCGTCGCATCAAGCGTCTGTTCGGCATCGTGACGATCGAGCGTGACCTGCAGCGCGTTATCCGGACGATGCGATAACAGACGATAGAGGTAAAGCGGGCCACCCGCTTTCGGACCGGTACCTGATAAGCCTTCGCCGCCGAACGGCTGTACGCCAACCACTGCGCCAACCATATTACGGTTAACGTACAGGTTGCCAACTTTCGCACGCTGGGTTACCTGACCGATAGTTTCATCAATACGGGTATGCACGCCCAGCGTTAAGCCATAACCCGATGCATTGATCTGTTCAATCAGCTGCGGTAGTGAACTACGCGTATAACGCACCACATGCAGTACCGGGCCAAAGATCTCTTTATCCAGTTCATCAATACTGTTCAGTTCAATCAGCGTCGGCTTAATAAAGGTGCCCTGCGTCCACTCTTTACTGTCCTGCTGATGCTCCTGTACCGCCTGGAACACCGTCAGCCCTTTGGCGCGCATCGCCTGAATATGACGCTCAATATTCTCTTTCGCCTCGGCATCAATTACCGGACCAATATCAGTGGAAAGACGCTCCGGATTGCCCATACGGCACTCCGCCATCGCACCGCGCAACATCTTCAACGTATGCTCGGCAGCGTCCTCCTGAATACAGAGCAGACGCAGCGCCGAACAGCGCTGGCCCGCACTGTCATAGGCAGAGGAAACGATATCCAGCACCACCTGCTCTGTCAGCGCGGAGGAGTCAACGATCATCGCATTCATTCCGCCGGTTTCGGCAATCAGCGGCGTTGGGCGGCCCTGCGGATCGAGGCGTCCGGCCAGGTTACGCTGTAACAAACTCGCTACGGCAGTCGAGCCGGTAAACATAACGCCACGCACCCGATCGTCGCCGGTCAACTGGGCACCTACAGTCTCGCCGAGGCCAGGCAGCAGCTGAATGACGCCAGCCGGCACGCCCGCTTCAAGTAGAATGCGTACCGCCTGAGCGGCAATCAGCGGCGTTTGCTCTGCGGGTTTCGCCAGCACGCTGTTGCCCGCCGCCAGGGCGGCAGCAATCTGCCCGGTAAAGATCGCCAGCGGGAAGTTCCACGGGCTGATACAGACCACCGGCCCTAATGGACGATGGGTTTCATTATCAAAGTCACTGCTTACCAGGCCGGCGTAGTAATAGAGGAAATCGACCGCTTCGCGCACTTCAGCAATGGCGTTATTGAACGTTTTACCCGCTTCGCGCACCAGGATGCCGATAAGCGTCTGCATCTGACCTTCCATCAGTTCAGCGGCGCGTTCCAGAATAGCGGCGCGTTCCTGCGCTGGAGTGGCAAACCAGATTGGACCGGCATTTACCGACGCTTCCAGTGCCTGTGCTACTTCCTGCTCGCTGGCTTCACGCACTTCGCCCACCAGGTCGGAGGGATCGGCCGGGTTTAGCACCGGGCGGTATTCCCCCTGGCCGAGCTCGCCTTCAATCATCGGTTCGGCGCGCCATAAATGCGCGGCGCTGCTTAACAGGGCGCTGGAGAGGGACGCCAGGCGGTGTTCGTTAGCTAAATCCAGTCCGGCGGAGTTGGGGCGTTTATTACCGTACAGATCGCGTGGCAGCGGAATTTTCGGATGCGGCAAACCAATGGCGCCTTCCGTTGCGGCCAGCCGCTCAACTTGCTGAACCGGATCGGCCACCAGCTCATCCAGCGGCAGGGTTTTATCCGCGATACGGTTAACAAACGAGGTGTTAGCGCCATTTTCCAGCAGACGACGCACCAGGTAAGCCAGCAGGGTTTCATGGGTGCCGACCGGCGCATAGATACGGCACGGGCGGTTCAGCTTGCCATCAGCGGTTTTGCCGACCACCTGCTCATACAGCGGCTCGCCCATGCCGTGCAGGCACTGGAACTCATACTGACCGGGATAATAGTTATTGCCCGCCAGATGATAGATCGCCGCCAGACTGTGGGCGTTATGGGTGGCGAACTGCGGATAAATCAGGTTAGGCACAGCCAGCAGCTTGCGGGCGCAGGCCAGGTAAGAGATATCGGTGTAGACCTTGCGGGTATAGACCGGATAGCCTTCCAGCCCTTCGACCTGCGCGCGTTTGATTTCGCTGTCCCAGTAAGCGCCTTTTACCAGACGAATCATCAGACGACGACGGCTGCGCTGCGCCAGATCGATCAGCGCGTCAATCACAAACGGACAACGCTTCTGATAAGCCTGAATAACGAAGCCGATACCGTTCCAGCCTTCCAGTTCCGGCTCGAAGCAGAGTTTTTCCAGCAGATCGAGCGACAGCTCCAGACGATCCGCCTCTTCGGCATCGATATTAATCCCGATATCGTAAGAGCGCGCCAGCAGCGTCAGCGATTTAAGAATAGGGTAGAGCTCTTCCATAACGCGCGAGTATTGCGCGCGGCTGTAGCGTGGATGCAGCGCAGAAAGCTTGATCGAGATCCCCGGGCCTTCGTAAATACCACGCCCGTTAGAGGCTTTGCCAATGGCATGGATCGCCTGCTGATAAGAGAGCAGATACGCTTTCGCATCGCTGGCGGTCAGCGCCGCTTCGCCCAGCATATCGTAAGAGTAGCGGAAGCCTTTTTCTTCCAGTTTACGGGCATTGGCCAGCGCTTCTGCGATGGTTTCGCCGGTAACAAACTGCTCGCCCATCAAACGCATCGCCATATCCACGCCTTTGCGGATCAGCGGCTCGCCGCTTTTACCGATAATACGGTTAAGGGAGCGCGACAGGTTGGCTTCGTTATGCGTTGCGACCAGACGGCCGGTAAACAGTAGACCCCATGTGGCGGCATTCACAAACAGCGAAGGACTGCGGCCCAGATGCGCCTGCCAGTTGCCGTTGCTGATTTTATCGCGGATCAGCGCATCGCGCGTCGGTTTATCAGGGATGCGCAGCAGCGCTTCCGCCAGACACATCAGCGCCACGCCTTCCTGAGAGGATAACGAAAACTCCTGTAGCAGGCTTTGCACCATTCCGGCGCGTCCGGTTGCCCCTTTTTGGTGCCTCAGCTTATCCGCCAGCGACCAGGCAAGCTGATGGGCTTTTTCTGCCAGCGGGGCAGGTAAACGCGCCTGCTCCAGCATCATTGAGACGGCTTCAGGTTCCGGGCGACGCCAGGCAGACGTAATGGCTGCACGGGTAACCGTTTGCGGCAGGATCTGTTCCGCGAAATCAAGAAACGGCTGATGTGGCTCTTCCAGCAATGCCTCTTCTGATTCATTGGCTGCTGCCTGCAGCGGATATTCAGCGGGCTGCGTACCCTGCTCCAGCTGCTCAAGATAGTTAAAAATCGCTTGTTTGATCAGCCAGTGCGGGGTGCGATCGATATGTTGTGCAGCCTGTTTGATTCTTTCGCGGGTGGCTTCATCCAGTTTGACACCCATGGTCGTCGTTGCCATGCCTTTAACGCTCCTCAAAACCTTATATCACCGTTGTATGGCGCAATATCACCTATGTTGCAACTTTGTGCAACCGTGTTAATTGTGAGCCTGTTAACACTCCGCGCAAATGCCAAATTGTTAAATCTGCGAAAGCGGCATAGATATTGCTGCAAATTCCTCGCCACTTTTGCGAAAGCCCGAATTTTCTGAGATTGGCGCGGTTGCGACCAGGGTGTTACTGACTGAAACGTGACCTGGTGCAACCTTCTGAAATTCTGATAACGAGAGGGAGTGAATTCAGTGTAACAGCTGTGTTAAATGTTGTGCGTTATAAACCTTTCCGGCAGGATAGCGCGCCAAAGATAAGTTTTTAATAAAAACCGCTGCGTTCCGGCGGTGAACACAGGGCAAACAACCCTCTGCTTAATACCGATAATAAATGGAGAACCTGATGACATTAAGCACACCGATGTTGGTGACATTCATCATCTATATTCTTGGCATGGTGTTGATTGGCTTTATAGCCTGGCGCTCAACCAAAAATTTCGATGACTACATTCTTGGGGGGCGTAGTCTGGGCAGCCTGGTTACCGCACTTTCAGCGGGCGCATCGGATATGAGTGGCTGGCTGCTGATGGGGTTGCCCGGCGCTATCTTTCTGTCAGGAATTTCAGAAAGCTGGATTGCCATCGGGCTAATTATCGGTGCCTGGCTGAACTGGAAAATCGTAGCTGGTCGCCTGCGCGTACAAACTGAACATCACAATAACGCCCTGACGCTGCCTGATTTCTTTACCAGCCGCTTCGAGGATCGCAGCAAGCTGCTGCGGATTATCTCCGCCATCGTTATTCTGGTTTTCTTCACCATCTACTGTGCATCCGGCATTGTGGCCGGGGCGCGCCTGTTTGAAAGCACCTTTGGTATGAGCTACGAAACAGCGCTGTGGGCCGGAGCGGCCGCCACTATTCTTTATACCTTTGTGGGTGGTTTCCTCGCGGTAAGCTGGACCGATACCGTCCAGGCCAGTTTGATGTTTTTCGCCCTGCTGTTAACGCCGATTATGGTGATTATCTCCGTGGGCGGCTTTGAGGATTCCCTGCGGGTGATTGAAGCGAAAAGCCTGGAAAACATCGATATGCTGAAAGGGCTGAATTTTGTTGCGGTAATTTCGCTGCTGGGCTGGGGCCTGGGCTATTTTGGTCAGCCGCATATTCTGGCGCGCTTCATGGCGGCCGACTCGCATCGCTCGATCCGTACCGCACGACGTATCGGTATGGCGTGGATGATCCTCTGTCTGGGCGGCGCGGTTGCGGTGGGCTTCTTTGGCATCGCCTGGTTCCAGAACCATCCGGAAGAGGCGGCTGGCGTAAGTGAAAACGGCGAGCGCGTCTTTATCGAGCTGGCGCGTCTGCTGTTTAACCCGTGGATCGCTGGCATTCTGCTTTCGGCTATCCTGGCGGCGGTTATGTCTACCCTAAGCTGCCAGCTGCTGGTCTGCTCCAGCGCGCTAACGGAAGATCTTTATAAAGGTCTGCTGCGTCAAAACGCCAGTCAGAAAGAGCTGGTCTGGTTTGGCCGTATGATGGTACTGGTGGTGGCTCTGATTGCTATTGCGCTGGCCTCTAATCCTGAGAACCGTGTTCTGGGGCTGGTGAGTTATGCCTGGGCCGGTTTCGGCGCCGCGTTTGGTCCGGTAGTACTGTTCTCGGTCTGCTGGAAACGCACCACGCGCAACGGCGCGCTGGTGGGCATGGTAATTGGCGCGCTGACGGTGCTGGTATGGAAACATTATGGCTGGCTGGGTCTGTACGAAATCATCCCTGGCTTCCTGTTTGCTAGCATCGCGATCTACGTTGTGAGCCTGATGGGGCGTGCGCCCTCTGCTGAAGCGCAGGCGCGCTTCGATGCGGCCGACGCAGAATATAAAACGCATTAATTTTCCCGGGCCGACAGGCCCGATGACCTTACAGGAATATTTCCTCTGATCGCGGCCTGCCTGCTTATGGCAGGCCGCACTGTTTCTGCTACATTCCCCCCTTTTGCTCAGCGCAGGGTAGAGGCTACTTTCCGCTCGCCTGATGGCGCAGACGTGTCATCAATTGCTGTAACCGCTCTATCGCCGGAACAAACTGCGAGGCGGAGGTATTGCCGTAGCCCAGCACCAGCCCGTATCGGGCAGGGTTCTTATCAAGATAAAACTGACTTAACGGGGCGGGCGCCAGCTGATACTGACGCGCCTGTTGGGCCAGCCTGACATCATCAATAGCATTAAGCGTGATGGTAAGATGCAGGCCGCCGTTTCCGCCAGTAATGGTGAACGGCTCGGTTAGATGATTCGCCAGCGCTGCGCGTAGCTGTTGCTGTCGTTTGCGATAGAGACGGCGCATCGCCGCAAGATGACGCGCATAGTGTCCTTCTTCGATGAATCGCGCCAGCGCGCGCTGTTCCGCCCGATGCCCGCCGCGCAGCAGCGCGCCTACCACTGGCCGCGCCGCCACCGCCAGAGCGGGCGGCAACACGATAAATCCGGTGCGCAGTGCCGGAAACAGGGTTTTGCTAAATGTACCAAGATAGATTACCGGCGCATCAGGCTGCATGCCTGCCATGGCCGGTATGGGCGCGTTGTCGTAGCGAAACTCACTGTCATAATCATCTTCAACAATCCAGGCGTGATGTTGCCGGGCAAACGTCAGCAGCGCCAGGCGGCGGGCGGCGCTGAGCACTGCTCCGGTGGGATACTGATTCGATGGCGAAGTAAAAATTATTCGGGGCGGTAAGGCAGTGAAATTAGCAAAGCATAGCCCTTCATTATCTACAGGGATCGCTTCAGGGACCAGTCCTGCCGCAGTAAACGCGCTTTTCACCCCCAGATAACCGGGATCTTCAATCCAGGCGCTTTCGCCCGGCTGCGTCAGCAAACGTGCGCACAGGCTTAGCCCCTCCAGCGCGCCTTCAGTAATGATAATCTGCGAAGCGTCGCAGTGAATGCCGCGCGCCAGCGCCAGATGTCGTGCAATTGCCACCCGCAGCGACCATTCGCCTGCTGCATCGCCATAGCCCAACAGCGTGCAACTTTCTTCATGCAGAACGCGAGTGAGTAAACGACGCCAGAGCGGCATTGGAAAGTAGTTGAGAGCGGGCGTACCGGGCGTAAAAAGCAAAGGCGGCGAATCGCGCTGGCTGCCAGACGGAAGCTGCATCAGATGCGCTGGCAAGGAAACGCTGTTGGTATTCACCGAAAAAGTATTTTGCGCCGCCAGCGTCGCAACCTGCGAACCCTTGCGGTCGCGTAGCAGATAGCCCTCCAGCGCCAGCTGTTCCAGCGTGCCGTTAACCGTATTGCGCGATAGCGTTAGTCGTTGCGCGATGGTACGCGATCCTGGCAGGCGGCTTCGGGCCTGTAGCTTTCCTGCAAGGATGGCATCACGTAAAGCCTGGTACAGCGCACGCTGGCGGGTTACGCCGCCTCGCTGTGCCAGCGCATTTTCAAGCAGCGTATAAAAAGCGTCGTCGGGAATATTCATCACATCTCCTGGTGGTACCATAAAAACGTACCACTGTGGCGCTTTTTAAGGAACCAGTACCTTTATATGCTCTGCCTCTCTAACAGCTAAGGAGGCATAATGCATCACTATAATGAATTTGGTCAGCCAGTTGGCGAGCCGTTATCTGACTGGCAGCCGCACCCACATCCGCAACGCACGCAGCTTGAGGGCCGCCTCTGCCGCCTGGAACCGCTAAACATGACCCATGCGCAGGCATTGTACGCCGCGTTTCAGCAGGCACCCGATGCCCGCGACTGGACATGGCTGCTGCGGGAGCCTGACAACAGCAACGCCAGTTTTGCCGCCTGGGTAAAGAGCGTGGAAAATCTCAACGATCCGCTTCACTTTGCGGTAATCGATAAACAGAACATGATGCCTGTCGGGTCACTGGCGCTGATGCGTATCGATCCTGTGAATGGCGTGACGGAAGTGGGGCACGTACATTTTTCACCGCTGTTAACCCGCACGGCAATGGGAACCGAGGCACAGTGGCTGCTGATGCGTTATGCCTTCGAGACGCTGGGCTATCGCCGCTATGAATGGAAATGCAACAGTCTGAATGAAGCTTCTCGTCGTGCTGCGTTACGGTTGGGTTTTCAGTATGAAGGGCGTTTTCGCCAGGCGCTGGTGACAAAAGGCCGTAACCGCGACACCGACTGGTTTTCTGTTATCGATAAAGAGTGGCCGGAAGTGGATATGGCGCTACGCAGCTGGCTTGCGCCGGAGAACTTTGATGCCGCAGGCCGTCAGCGGTGCTCGTTGCAAAGCCTGCGAGCGCAATCCGCTACGCGGTAGCTGAGCGTGTTGACACCCCCAGGGAAGTCCTCGCCCCCGGGGTCGTGGATAACTGAATACAGCTACAGCGTTTTTGCCACCATGCCGATGGCCGCCAGCAACATAATCGCGCCCGCAGAGCGGAACAGCAGGCGCTGCGCTTCAGCGCTGGTAAGGAAATGGCGTATCTTAAGCGCCGCGAGGATAAATACGGCACCGACAGCCAACAGCACGAAAATGGTCAGCGGCACCAGCATCATGCCCCAGATCTGCAACGAGACGTTGTCCAGCGAAATCACCAGCGGCAGGATCGCCAGATAAAAGGCGATAGTCTTCGGGTTGCCCAGCGTAATGGTCAGCCCGGAGAACCAGGCGGAGGCCAGCTGTTTGCGCGTCGCCCGCTGATCGATATTCACCGCCTGCGGCTGATAGCGCCAGAACTGCCAGGCGAGACAGCATAAATAGAACGAGGCCGCCCAGTTAATCAGGGTAAACAGCGAAGTGTAGTTATGGGCGATAACCGCCAGACCAAACACCGCCACAGAGAGGTAAATCAGGTCGCCCAGAATCAAACCGGTCAACATGGTGAAGCCCGTCACGGCACCGCCGCTAACGCTGCGGGCGACCAGGGCGGTCATCCCCGGACCTGGTATAGCCGCAGCTAATCCAAGCGCGGCGATATAAGAGAGGATTTGTGCGGTTCCCAGCATAGTGATTCCTGTTCAATAAAAGAAAGATTGCGCCAGCAGGGCTTAAGGTCCAGATGTTCACGACACCGGTTGGCAAACACGGTAGCGCCTTCTCCCTGCGCTCCCCAAACGGTGAGAGAGCGGAACGGCCATGTCACCATCATCATGTGGGCATGCCTGTACGCTGCTGCACAAAATAGCCAGCCTCTGCGATTAAGCTGCCTGTTTGATGGCGTTCGGCATGTTATGACTTGTTATTTATAGAGCGGCAGGTTGCCTGTGATTTTGGTGATTTTCTTTTTCGGGCCGATAAGCCCAATGGCGACCAGTTCGATATTACTGCTGTTGACTGAAGAAATGCGTTCGCCATATTCATCATAGGTTTTACAGGACTGAGCCAGAGCGCTGAATGGCATAACATAGATCTCTTCATCATTTTCAGCCGTGTTTTGCAGTTCATGGATAACCTCGCCTGGCGCCAGCAGTACCGGGAGCGGCGCGTAAATCACGCCCGGGTAATTGATGTTGTCCAGACTTTGCCTGTCCGGGCCTACCAGGTTTTCAACGGTGCGGCCAAAGCTAATGCCGATCACGCTCGCGGCGTTGATGGCAAGACCGGCGGGCAAATCTTTATCGATGATAATCGTGCAACGATGTTGGCTGGCATCAAATTTCATATTCGATTCCTGGTTTTTCAGCAAGCACGGCCTTCAAACATGCCGATAACCACAAAATCAGCCGCGATATGACGGCGGGTGATGTTGCGACCACAGGCCCATCCTTTAATTTCATCAATGTAATTAGGGTGCACACGCGTCGTTCTTTCCGCATCGATAGCTTCAATGGATGCCCAGCTCCATGGGGTTTTAAACGTAAACAAGACGATATGCATTAACATACGAGTCGGTTCCTTTCGGCATTCACTTCAATTAATCATTAAAGTTGCGAATGTATTATGCCGTAGCCGGAAGGGAAATTGTTACCTATATCGCTTGCTTCTTTGCTTGTGTCAGGAAAAAATCATCTTTTATCACGGTGAAAACGAAAGGAACTTTCTTTTATGGCGCTTAGCCCGACAGAAATGAAAATCCTGAAGCTGTTACAGGATGATGCGCGTGTCACAAACCAGGTACTGGCCGAAAAAATCGGCATGTCCGCTTCGCCATGCTGGCGCAAAGTACGCAAGCTGGAAGAGGATGAAGTGATTCAGGGCTACCGCGCAGTCCTGAATCGCAAAAAAATAGGCCTGGGCGTTATGGTGTTTGTGCGAGTAGCGATCGACAGCCACAGCGAAGCGGAAGCAAGGAAGTTTGAAGAGGAAGTGACCGCGCTGGAAGATGTGGTGGCCTGCTACAGCATTGGCGGCGATGCTGATTTTTTACTGCAGGTAGTGGCTTCGGATCTGGATTCCTATGCCGATTTCGCCATGTCGGTAGTGCGGCGTCTTCCCGGAATTAAAGAGATGCAAAGTATGTTTGTGCTGAAAGAGATTAAACCGCTGGTGACTTTGCCGATTAAAAAGATCGGGGAGGGGAGCTGAAGTAGTCCTACTTGCCGCTGAAGCAGCCCTGACGCAGAAAAACGTCGCTGGCTTAAATTTCCTGCGCCCTGATAAATAATCACTGCGGCGTCTTGTTTTTTTTGTGCCGATAATGATAATCAGTATCGTTTGTGTTTACGCATCTTTACGTCACTTTACGCGAACTAAAACTACTGAGGATCAGGCATGTTTGTACCCTTTCTAATTATGCTACGCGAAGGGCTGGAAGCAGCACTTATTGTCAGCCTGATTGCCAGCTACCTGAAGCGTACCCAACGCACCCGCTGGTTCGGTGCCATGTGGGCTGGCGTCTTTACTGCTGCCGCGCTCTGTCTGGCGCTTGGCGTGTTTATCAACACCACAACCGGTGAGTTCCCGCAAAAGGAACAGGAGCTGTTTGAAGGTATCGTGGCGGTGATAGCAGTAGCGATCCTTACCTGGATGGTTTTCTGGATGCGTAACGTTTCGCGCAACGTCAAAGCGCAACTGGAAGATGCCGTCGACCAGGCGCTGCAAAAAGGCAGTCACAATGGCTGGGCGCTGGTACTGATGGTGTTTCTTGCCGTGGCACGCGAAGGGCTGGAATCGGTCTTCTTCCTGCTGGCCGCCTTTACCCAGGATGTGGGGATGGCGCCGCCCGTTGGCGCTGTGCTCGGACTGATCATGGCTGCGGCTATCGGCGCGCTAATCTACTGGGGCGGCGTCAAACTCAACCTGGCAAAATTTTTCAAATGGAGCAGCCTGTTTATCATTTTTGTTGCCGCCGGCCTGGCTGCCGGGGCGATCCGCGCCTTCCATGAAGCGGGACTGTGGAATCACTACCAAACCATCGCCTTTGATCTCAGTAACGCACTCTCCACGCACACCCTGTTCGGGACGCTACTGGAAAGCCTGCTGGGTTACCAGGAGACGCCTACCGTTAGCGAAGTCGCAGTCTGGTTTATCTATCTGATTCCGGCGCTACTGTTCTTTTTTATGCCTGCCCGGCCGGGTGCCGCAGCGGCACGTTCAACAAGCTAAAACCAATGGCGCGTTTGTCGCGCCTGTTTGTGACTTTAACAGGGACTACATTGATGACCATGATTTCTCGCCGCAAAGCCTTACTGGCTTCTCTTCTGGCGTATTCCGCTGTGTCCGGCGCGGCTGACGTGCCGCAGGTAAATGTCAGCGTTAACGATAAACAGTGTGAACCGATGGCGCTTACCGTTAATGCCGGTAAAACCCAGTTTATTATTCGTAACAACAGCCAGAAAGGACTGGAGTGGGAGATCCTCAAAGGCGTTATGGTCGTAGAAGAGCGTGAAAATATCGCGCCGGGCTTTACGCAAAAGCTCACCGCCAATCTTGAGCCTGGCGAATATGAGATGACCTGCGGCCTGCTCAGCAACCCGAAAGGCAAACTGATCGTTAAGGCGACCGGCACTGAGCAGAGCAGCGGCAAACAGGCTGAGCTGATGCAGCTAAGCGGGGCGATTACCAAATATAAAAGCTGGGTTGTTGGCGAAGTGGCGCAGCTGGTCAGCGGCACTAAAGCTTTCACCGACGCGGTTAAAGCGGGTGATGTGAAAAAAGCGCAGTCGCTCTATGCGCCAACCCGGCAGCACTATGAGCGTATCGAACCGATCGCTGAACTCTTCTCGGACCTGGACGGCAGCATTGACGCGCGTGAAGATGACTATGAACAAAAAGCGGCGGATCCTAAATTCACCGGTTTCCATCGTCTGGAAAAAGCACTGTTTGGCGATCGCAGCACCGAAGGCATGAACGATTATGCCGATCGTCTGTATCAGGACACGCTGGAACTGCAAAAACGCATCAATGCGCTGGCTTTTCCGCCGGGCAAAGTGGTGGGCGGCGCAGCTGGCCTGATTGAAGAAGTCGCCGCCAGCAAAATTTCCGGTGAAGAAGATCGCTACAGCCGTACCGATCTGTGGGATTTCCAGGCCAACGTTGATGGCGCGCAGAAAATCGTCAATCTGCTGCGTCCGCAGCTGGAAAAAGCCAATCCGCAGTTGCTAAGCAAGGTGGATAACAACTTCAAAAAAGTCGATGTCATCCTGACCAAATACCGTACGCAGGATGGCTTCGCCTCATATGAAAAATTGACCATAACCGATCGCAACCGCTTAAAAGGGCCGATTACCGTCCTGGCGGAAGATTTGGCTCTGTTGCGTGGCACGCTGGGACTGGATTAAGCCGGATGGAAAAAGTGACCGACGCGGCGATGCTTTCACGGCGTCGCCTGTTAAAAGGACTTGGTCTGTTGAGCGGGGCCGCTGTGGTTGGCAGCGGTTGCCCGGTAAGCGCTGCGGCGGCGGAAAGCTTCTCGCCAGGGGCGCTTTCTCCCAATGCCCGGGAAGAGCGCCAGCCGTTTTACGGGCCGCACCAGGCCGGGATCACCACGCCGCAGCAGGCTGCGATAATGCTGGTGGCTTTTGATGTGCTGGCAGGCGATAAAAACGACCTTGTGCGGCTGTTTAAACTGCTCACTGAACGCATCGCTTTTCTGACCATGGGCGGCATGGCACCGCTGGTCACCAATCCCCAGTTGCCGCCGCTTGATTCCGGCATCCTTGGCGAACGTATCTGGCCCGATAATCTGACGATCACCGTTTCGGTAGGCGAGGCGCTGTTTGACGATCGTTACGGTCTTACGGCGCTGAAGCCTGCAAAGCTGCAAACCATGACGCGTTTTCCCAACGACGCGCTGGACGCGGAAAGCTGTCATGGTGACCTGCTGCTGCAGATTTGCGCCAACACCAACGATACCGTGATCCATGCGCTGCGCGATATCATTAAACATACGCCTGATTTGCTGGCGGTACGCTGGCGGCGCGAAGGCTTTATCCCGGACCATGCGGCGCGCAGTAAAGGCAAGGAAACGCCCATTAACCTGCTGGGCTTCAAAGATGGTACGGCCAATCCCGACGCCACAAACCGGGCTTTAATGGATTCGATACTGTGGGTGACGCAGGATCAGCAGGAGCCCGCCTGGGCCGTGGGCGGCAGTTATCAGGCGGTACGCATTATTCAGTTTCGCGTCGAGTTCTGGGACCGTACGCCGTTGGGTGAACAGCAGACCATCTTTGGCCGTGAAAAGCTCAGCGGCGCGCCGCTGGGGATGAAACATGAGCACGACGAACCGGATTACGCGCAGGATCCGCAGGGGGAGATGATTCCGCTGGATGCACATATTCGTCTGGCCAACCCACGTACGCCGGAAACACAAAGCAGCCTGATGCTGCGTCGTGGCTACAGCTATTCCGCCGGCATTACGTCTGCGGGTCAGCTGGATATGGGGCTGCTGTTTGTGTGCTACCAGCACGATTTAGAAAAAGGATTTTTAACCGTGCAACAACGGCTCAATGGCGAGGCGCTGGAGGAATATATTAAACCCACAGGGGGCGGCTATTTCTTTGTGCTGCCGGGCGTGATAAATAATCAACATTATCTGGCTCAGTCATTACTGGAGGCCTGATTAACTTACGATTTCCCGCCAGGTTATAAATGGCGGGAGACGGTTTTTTGCTCGATCTTTCTCTTTGCTATTCCGCTTTCTTTCCTGTTATGAAATTTCTGAATTATCTCACCACTATTTTTGTTTTTTAACTCCCTGATTTATAAATATAAATTAACAGAGTCACTTTTCTATGGATGCCGGACGGTTATTTTTTATTCATTTGGTTAAAATTGCTATTGCAAAATTATAAGAATCTGTTGCACTTTATACAGGTCGGTAGTCTGTAATGCTCAGCTTCCTCGATGGAGAATGCGAATGGAAAAGTCCTGTAATGGACAGCCCGTTTTAAATAAAAAACATCGCAAGACTTTTCGCGAGAGTTTTTCTTTCTCCAGACTATTTGCTTCTTTTATCAATCCTCTCGGCTTAACTCGTCCCTTTTATGATTTCCGGCGTATGTCTGCGGCATGCGCTCATTCAATGGCTCGTAAGGCTCTGAAGGAAGCCACCCTCTAAAGCGTTCACGTAATCGCACCAGACCAGCTCCGGTGCGGGAAATGAAACCAACTGTAAGGTGCCACTATGGGAAGACAGAAAGCAGTGATCAAAGCGCGTCGTGAAGCACGCAGAGTGCTTCGTAGCGATTCACGCAGCCACCGGCAGCGTGAAGAAGAATCGGTCACCTCGCTGGTGCACATGGGCGGCCTGGACGCCATCGGTATGGCGTGTGATTCACGCGATCGTTCACCTATCGAAGCGCGTAATGAGGCTCAGGCGCACTATCTTAACGCCATAGAGACGAAGCAGCTGATCTTTGCAACCGGCGAAGCAGGTTGCGGTAAAACCTGGATCAGCGCTGCAAAAGCAGCAGAAGCCCTGATTAACAAGGATGTCGACAGGATTATCGTGACCCGACCGGTGCTGCAGGCCGACGAGGATCTGGGCTTTTTGCCTGGTGATATCTCTGAGAAGTTTGCTCCCTATTTTCGCCCGGTCTATGACGTTCTGGTTAAACGTCTCGGCTCTTCCTTTATGCAATACTGTCTGCGTCCGGAAATTGGTAAGGTGGAGATCGCTCCCTTTGCCTATATGCGCGGACGTACGTTTGAAAACGCGGTGGTCATCCTTGATGAGGCGCAAAACGTCACCGCTGCCCAAATGAAAATGTTTTTGACCCGCCTGGGCGAGAACGTCACGGTTATTGTCAACGGCGACATTACCCAGTGCGATCTGCCGGCGGGGGTGACATCGGGCCTGGCCGATGCGCTTGACCGTTTTGTAGAAGATGAAATGGTAAGCGTAGTGCGGTTCGGGAAAGAGGATTGTGTGCGTTCCGCGCTCTGTCAGCGCGCGCTGCACGCTTATAGTTGATTGAGTGAGTAGCTGTAGCCCAAGCCCGGACGTCAGTCCGGGCTTTTTTATACATACAAAAAAGCCTGAACTTTCGCTCAGGCTTTCTCATTAAATATGGCGGTGAGAGGGGGATTGACTCGCTTCGCTCGCCCTGCGGGCAGCCTGTGGCTGTCCAACCGGCTTTGCCGGTTGTCGAACCCCGGCGGGGCTTCTCATCACCCCTCTCTGTGGTGCTTTATGCAAATAAAAAAGCCTGAACTTTCGCTCAGGCTTTCTCATTAAATATGGCGGTGAGAGGGGGATTCGAACCCCCGATACGTTGCCGTATACACACTTTCCAGGCGTGCTCCTTCAGCCACTCGGACACCTCACCGTATTGTCTGCTGACACCGCGCTGGGTGGCAACGGGGCGCTACTATAGGGAGTTGTTATAAAAGGGTCAAGCACTATTTTTCCCTTTTATTAGCGCCGGTTAAGCCTTATACAATTCGCCTCGCCTGCAATAGCTTAAGAAGATGACTTCACGCGGTTAGCAAAACTTTTACGCAGCTTCTGCAGCTTGGGTGGAATGACCGCCATGCAAAAACCGTTGCGCTGGCCTTCGCCTTCCCAATAGTTCTGATGGTAATCTTCTGCCGGGTAAAACTCTTTCAGCGGCTCGATAGTGGTCACGATCGGATCGCTGTGATCCTGCTGCGCACGCGCGATCGCTGCTTTGGCTTCCGCTTCTTGTTCAGCGTTCGCCGGGAAAATCGCGGAACGGTACTGAGTACCGATATCATTGCCCTGACGGTTCAGTTGGGTCGGATCGTGCGTAACAAAACTGATATCCAGCAGATCGCCATAGCTCACTTTCTCCGGATCAAAACCGATGCGGATGGCTTCGGCATGTCCGGTTGCGCCGCTGCATACCTGCTCATAGGTTGGGTTAGGGCGCGTTCCGCCGGTATAGCCGCTCTCTACAGATTCAACGCCAATGATGTCCTTGAATACCGCTTCGGTACACCAGAAACATCCACCTGCAATTACCGCATATTCAATTGCCATTGTTTTACTTCTCCAGATTGGGTCGTGACGCTAAGGGAGCCATCCTCGCATAATCTGCTATTCACCGGCAATTAACGCCGCTCTTTCTGTTCAGCTAACCGGCTAACTGGAAAATTTTTCATGTTAAATCAGCATCTCCGGCTTGAATTTCTTATGCTGATCGCTGGTTTGTTCGCCCATAACCCGAAACAGACCTTCGCCGGTATAGTGCAGCGTAGCAGGGAAGGCTACCTGGGGATCGACGTGCGCCTTTACCACTTCAAAGATGAAAAAGTTGTAATTATCGACCAGCGCGCCGTCGTAAAGCCGACATTCAAAACTGGCGAAACACTCGGCAATCAGCGGCGCTTTAACCACGCTGCCCGGTTCAATGCTCAGGCGGTTAGCTGCGAACTTATCCACCTCATCGCCGTGACTGTTGCCAATGGCCACCACCTGATCGATTAACTCGTGGGTAGGGACATTTATCACACATTCGCCGCTGTTACGGATGAAATCGTGGCTGACATTCATGCTGGCGATCATACAGCCCACCAGCGACGGTGAAAATTCCAGAATGGTATGCCAGCCCAGCGTCATAATAGCGCTTTGGTTTTCCCAGCTCGATGTCACCAGAACCACCGGGCCAGGTTCCAGATATTTGCGCACTTTTTCCACAGGAAAGTTTTGCTTATTGTAATCAGTCATAATGCCTCCACTGGTGAAAGAGACTCTTCTCTGAGTGTAGCGGGTGACGCGCGCGGCACCAGCGAAGGCCCGCATTAACGGCTACGCAGACGAACAATCAGGTCGTCCGCCGCTGCCAGCGTCGCCAGAGCTATCACACCGCTCCGGCCCGCCTGTGCCAGTTTATGGCGCTAATGCGCGAAGTGATGCCACCTGTTATTGACACTCAGCCGCCTCAGCATTTGCATGCTAAACTGTGATCCACGCCTACTGCAGGGATTGACCCCGGCGTCAGGCATCAGCCAGGATGGAATCTTCCCTTTCTCACTGAGAAAACTCTATGTCCGCACGTATAGTGATTGTGGTTGATATGCAAAACGGCGTTTTTAATACGCCGCGTTTCGATCGGGCAGGGCGCGTCGCCTGTATTAATCAACTGATTGACGCCGCTGAACACACCATTTTTATTCAACATCTGGATACGGATATGCAGCCAGGAACCGAAGCCTGGCAAATATTACCGGAGCTGCATCAGCCGCCGGGCTCGCTCTACATTAATAAACAGGCATGCGATAGCTTCTGGAACACCGAACTTGATCAGCTGTTACAACGGCTGGATGCCTCCTCCTTTGTGATCTGCGGCTGCGCCACCGACTATTGCGTGGATACTACCATTAAAGTCGGCAGCAGCAAGGGATACGCTATCCGCGTGGCAGCCGACGCGCATACCACCTCCAGCCGCCGCTGGGCCACGGCAGAGCAGCTGATTGAGCAGCATAACGAAGTCTGGGCCAATCTTATCCTGCCGGGTAATGGTGTGCAGGTGATCAGCACCGCTGAGATCGTACAGGCATGGCGTACCGCCGCCTGATTTCTGCGCGCCTTCTATACTGCTTTATAAAGGAGGCGCTATGTGCGGACGTTTTACTCAAATTCAATCACGTGAAGCCTGGCTGTCAGCGCTTGAAGGCCAGGCAGAACGCAATATCGCCTGGGATGAGCAGCCGATCGGGCGCTACAACGTTGCGCCCGGTAGTCATGTGCTGCTGTTGAATCACCGCGACGATGCGCTGCATCTCGATCCCATATTTTGGGGCTATGCGCCGCCCTGGTGGCATAAAGCGCCTTTGATCAACGCTCGCGTAGAAACGGCGGCAGAAAGCAAAATGTTTCGTCCGCTGTGGCAGCACGGGCGCGCCGTGGTGATGGCCGATGGCTGGTACGAATGGAAACGTGAGGGCGAAAAGAAACAGCCTTACTACATCTATCATCGCCAACGCCAGCCGCTGTTTTTCGCGGCGATAGGTCATGCGCCTTATGCACGTCCGCAGGAAAAAGAAGGGTTTGTGATTATCACCGCAGCCAGCGATCGCGGCATGGTCGATCTGCACGACAGGCGTCCGTTGGTGCTGGAAGCGCAGGCGGTAAGCGAATGGCTACATCCTGATACCTCCGCTCAGCGCGCTGGCGAGCTGGCCGGGCAGGCAGCACTGGATGCGCAGCAGTTTAGCTGGCACCCCGTTAGCCGCGCAGTAGGCAATCCACATCATCAACAGCCGGAACTGGTGGATCCCATCGAGGACCCGCTCTGTTAAACCAGTAAGTCCACCTTTTTTTGCAAAATTCAGTATGTTCTGAAAATTAGTACATTCCTGGCGAAGCCGGAATTGGTGACTATACTGGTTTGGTACGATGTCCGCATAAAGTGATGCGAGATGGGCAGTCGGCTCAGGGCCGGCCAGGTAACAGGTCAACCCGGAAGAGTCGCCATCATTAGCTATCCAGCATTGTGCCACTTGTCTCATCCAGCCACGCTGTAAACCTGCCCAGTTTCGTCATCCTTTTGCTGCATCAAAAATTTCTAAGCGCGTTAACCCAAAGCCCTTATTCGGCTGGTTAAACGTGTTAATCCGAGCAGGAGGAAGAGTGTGACAACCGTAGCAGTAGAAAACCACGTATTACCTTCCCTGAGCGGCGGCCTCTATGCATTCTTCTTTGATGTTGACGGTACGCTGGCTGCGATCCAGTCGCGTCCCGACGAAGCTTTTATTCCTGAGCCGGTACGAGAAACGCTGCTGACGCTTTCACGATTAAGCGAGGGCGCACTGGCGCTGGTCTCAGGACGTCCCATTCATGAGCTGGATATGCTGGCCGCGCCGTTACGGGTGCCGGCAGCTGGCGTACATGGCGCGGAACGACGCGACGCCAGCGGCGAACTGCATCGTATTTCTCTGCCAGCCTCGATGGGCCAGGAGCTGAGCGATACCCTGCACAATGCCATGGCGCAGTGGCCGGGTACACAGCTGGAAACCAAGGGCATGGCGTTTGCATTGCACTATCGTCGCGCCGTGCAGTATGAAGATGAAGTCATGCAGCTGGCTCAAAAGCTGGTTGAACATTATCCGACGCTGTCGCTGCAGCCGGGTAAATGTGTAGTGGAAATCAAGCCACAGGGTGTGGATAAAGGCGAAGCGATCAAAGCATTTATGGGAGAAGCGCCGTTTGCCGGACGTATTCCGGTATTTATTGGTGATGATTTAACGGATGAAAAAGGATTTCGCGCGGTTAACGCGCTGCAGGGCATATCCGTAAAAGTCGGTGAAGGTTCAAGCGAGGCGCACTTTCGCCTGAAAGGGGTAAGTGAGGTCTATGCCTGGCTGGAGCAAATCAAATTACAATTAGATCAAGACAAGACAACGTCGGTAAGGAGTCAAGGTTATGAGTCGCTTAGTAGTCGTATCTAACCGTATCGCTGTACCAGATGGATCAAAAGCCAGCGCTGGCGGTTTGGCGGTGGGTATCCTGGATGCACTGAAAACGACCGGTGGATTATGGTTCGGCTGGAATGGAGAGATCAGCGCCATTGGTGAAGAAGATAGTGAAGAAATCGATATTGTTAAACAGGAAGGCATTACCTACGCCTCTTTCCCGTTGAATCAAAACGATTACGATCTCTACTATTGCCAGTTCTCCAATACCGTTATTTGGCCCGCTTTCCATTACCGTCTCGATTTAGTGCAGTTCCAGCGTGAAGCATGGGACGGCTATAGTCATGTGAATGAGCTACTGGCAGAACGCCTGCTGCCGCTGATTGAACCAGACGATATTCTGTGGATTCATGATTACCATCTGCTGCCGTTTGCTGCCGAACTGCGTAAGCGCGGGGTAAATAACCGGATTGGTTTCTTCCTGCATATCCCTTTCCCAACGCCAGAAATCTTCAACGCGCTGCCGCCGCATAAAGAGCTGCTGGAAATGCTGAGCGATTACGATCTGCTGGGCTTCCAGACGGAAAACGATCGCCAGGCTTTCCTGGAGTGCATGGCGATGCTGACCCAGGTTCAGCATAAAGGGCCGAAACTGCATCGCGCCTTTGGCAATACTTTTGCTACCGAAGTCTATCCAATCGGTATCGAGCCAGACAGCATCAAAGAGATGGCAGAAGGCCCGCTGCCGCCGAAGATGGTGGCAATGAAACGTGAGCTGGGCGATGCGAAGAACATTATCGCCTGTGAGCGCCTGGACTATTCCAAAGGTCTGCCGGAGCGTTTTCTGGCTTACGAAGCGCTGCTGGAGAACTATCCACAGCATCGCGGCAAAATTCGCTATTCACAGATCGCGCCGACTTCACGCGGCGATGTGCAGGCGTATCAGGACATTCGTCACCAGCTGGAGACGGAAGCAGGGCGCATCAACGGTAAATACGGCACTCTGGGCTGGACGCCGCTCTACTATCTGAACCAGCATTTCGATCGCCGTCTGCTGATGAAAATTTTCCGCCTGACCGACGTTGCGCTGATTACGCCGCTGCGTGACGGCATGAACCTGGTGGCTAAAGAGTACGTTGCCGCACAGGACCCGGAAGATCCGGGTGTACTGGTGTTGTCACGCTTTGCAGGTGCGGCAAACGAGCTGACCTCGGCGCTGATCGTCAACCCCTACGATCGCGATGAAGTGGCGGCGGCGCTGGATAAGGCATTAACCATGTCGCGTACCGAGCGTATTTCTCGCTATAACGACATGATGACTATCTTGCGCAAAAACGATATTAGCGCATGGCGTGAAAACTTCCTGCAGGATTTGCGCGCGATTACGCCGCGCTCTGAAGATGGTAAGACGGACAACAAGGTCGCAACCTTTCAACGTCTTGCCTGATTAAGCTAACGCATCGACAGGGAGGTTGATGCGTTTTCTCTTTTTTGCCGCCGTTTACTCAGCCGTTACGCCTGAAGAGGCTGAAATAAGCTACCAGTAAAAACGCCTGAATCCCGCATAAAATAATGCATTCCCGCTTATTAATAGACTAAACGAAAAAACGCGCAAAGCAGTGTGCTTAGGCTATTTTTTGTGCAGTTGCGAACTATTTGCGAAAAATAACGCGTTTATTGATAAAGAACCGCTTATCCGTGCCGATAGTAGATCACTACCCTCCGTCTTCGCATAAAATCATTCATATTCCTTATGTAACAGCTTGTTACACCTTCTGCTATGCTCTATACAATGACGCTTCACTGTTAACGAACCGTTGCCATAAAGCGGTGATCCGACCTCTTGACTCCTGCTAATTCAATCCACTTCGTACGAAACAATTACCCTAAGTGATTAATTTCACAACGGGTTCATTGTGCCCGATCCAGTATTAAATATGGCGGTTACGAAAATATATGGATGTTAATTTTGCGTAACAGCACATTTTTCCTTTTCCAGATAAAATCTGGGCAAAAAGCAACCTTTTGATGCGAATTTGTTAACAGAAAGCTAAAAACTTAGCAAAAAGTGGCTTTTTTGCTGGTGTAATGAACTATTCACAAGCGTTACTGATGGATTTTTTTTGAGAATTTGCGTTAAAAGTGTGACGTGGATCACACTTTATCTAAAATTTTACCGATCGCTCGTTGTATGTCGAAATCAGAGGGGATACATTTGCACTGCTTTCGGAATTATCTTAAAAAACTGTAAGCGAACGTCACGGAAGACAGCAACAACTCAAGTAATGCATGGCCTGGTGTTATGACTATTACTGACTCAGTATCCCGGTGGGATGTGAAAACGTTCAGAAAATGTTTGGCTTCTGCCGCTGATTTTTTGCCATCTTTAGATTTACCAGCCAGCAACCAAGAATGCGGTAACCATTCCGCACAGTTAAAAGTAGTGTTAGTCAGGATGGGAAAAAAATGGGTACATCCGAATTATTAAAACATATTTACGATATCAACTTGTCATATTTGCTGCTTGCTCAACGTTTAATTAACCAGGAAAAAGCTTCTGCAATGTTCCGTTTGGGTATCGATGAGTCAATGGCTGATACTTTGTCGCAGTTAACGCTGCCGGAAATGGTTAAATTAGCGGAAACTAACCAGTTAGTATGTCAGTTTCGGTTTAACGACCATAATCTTATTAACCGCTTGACGCAGGAATCGCGTGTGGATGATTTGCAGCAAATTCACACAGGTATTCTATTATCCAGCCGTTTATTACGCGATGCTGCAAAAGATGAAGCGCCGAAGAAGAGGGCGGTATAATGAGCGAAAAAAGTATTGTACAGGAAGCACGTGATATTCAACTGGCGATGGAATTAATTACGCTGGGTGCGCGCCTGCAAATGTTGGAAAGTGAAACGCAGCTTAGCCGTGGCCGTTTAATCAAATTATATAAAGAGCTACGTGGCAGTCCGCCGCCAAAAGGCATGCTGCCGTTTTCTACCGACTGGTTTATGACCTGGGAACAGAATATTCATGCTTCAATGTTCTGTAACGCCTGGAAGTTTCTGCTGAAAAGCAAACTCACCAGCGGCGTGGATGCAGTTATCAAAGCTTATCGTCTGTATCTTGAGCAGTGTCCGCAGTCGGATAATGGCCCGCTGCTGGGGCTGACCCGCGCCTGGACTCTGGTGCGCTTTGTTGAGAGTGGCATGCTCGAACTGTCCGACTGCAAATGCTGCGGTGGAAGCTTTATCAACCATGCGCATCAGCCAGTAGGCAGCTTTGCCTGTAGCCTGTGCCAGCCGCCGTCACGTGCGGTAAAAAGACGTAAACTTTCGGTAGAGACTGCCGATAACAATTCACAACTGCTGGATGAACAGGTTAAACACGCCGTTTAAGTTTGTTCGCACTGTGAAAGGCATCCAGCAGCGGTTTTTAACCGCTGCTTTTTTTTGTCCTCACTTTGACGAATAACGCCTGCGGCTCTCTGGCTTAACTTCCACCAACACGTTACTGACGTAAGGATTTATTGTGCTGGTTATCTTGGGTTATATCCTCGTTGTTGGCTCGGTGTTAGGCGGCTATATGATGGTCGGCGGTCACCTGGGCGCGCTTTATCAACCTTCCGAACTGGTTATTATCGGCGGGTCCGGTATTGGCGCTTTTATTGTCGGCAATAACGGCAAAGCGATTAAGGCAACGTTAAAAGCGTTACCAATGCTGTTCCGCGGCTCTAAATATAATAAAGCCGTGTATATGGACCTGATGGCGCTGTTATATCGTCTGATGGCCAAATCACGCCAGCAGGGCATGATGTCGCTGGAACGCGATATTGAAAACCCCAAAGAAAGTGAAATTTTCGCTAATTACCCGCGCATCTTGACCGATAACAGGTTAGTGGACTTTATTACCGACTATATGCGGTTGATGATCAGCGGCAACATGAACGCGTTTGAAATTGAAGCGTTGATGGATGAAGAGATCGAAACCTACGAGCATGAATGCGACGTGCCAGCGCAAAGTATCGGCGCGATGGGCGATTCGCTTCCGGCTTTCGGTATCGTGGCGGCGGTGATGGGCGTGGTGCACACGCTGGCTTCAGCGGATCGTCCGGCGGCAGAGCTGGGCGAGCTGATTGCCCATGCGATGGTCGGTACGTTCCTCGGTATCCTGCTGGCCTACGGCTTTATTTCGCCGCTGGCATCAGTGCTGCGTCAGAAATGTGCGGAAAACACCAAGATGATGCAGTGCATCAAGGTGACGTTGCTTTCCAGCCTGAACGGCTATGCGCCGCAGATTGCCGTTGAGTTTGGTCGTAAAACGCTTTATTCCACCGAGCGTCCGTCGTTCACCGAACTGGAAGAGCACGTACGCAACGCGAAATCAGCCGGTAAACAGAATTCGGGCCAAGACGCATGAACAACCACAATCACCCCATCGTAGTGGTAAAAAAGCGCAAGCATAAAAAACATGAGGGTGGTCACGGTTCATGGAAAATCGCCTACGCCGATTTTATGACCGCGATGATGGCGTTTTTCATGGTGATGTGGCTGATCTCGGTCGCAAACCCCAAGCAGCTGACGCAGATTGCAGAATATTTTCAGACGCCGCTAAAAGTGGCGTTGTCTGGCGGTCAGCGCAGTAGCGACAGTGAAAGCCCGATTCCCGGCGGCGGCGACGATCCAAGCAGAAAAGAAGGGGAAGTACAGAAACATATCGATCTGGACGCGGAAAAACGCAAGCTGGATAAGCTCCGTCTTAACCGCCTGCGCGAACGCCTCGACCAGCTGATCGCGTCCGATCCGCGCCTGAAAACGCTGCGACCGCACTTGATTATTAATCTGGTTGATGAAGGATTACGCATCCAGATTATCGATAGCCAGAACCGGCCAATGTTTAAAACCGGCAGCGCGCAGGTTGAGCCTTATATGCGCGATATTTTGCAGGCTATTGCGCCGATTTTAAACGATTTGCCAAACAAGATCAGTCTTGCAGGCCATACCGATGATTTTCAGTACGCCACGGGCGATCGCGGCTACAGCAACTGGGAACTGTCGGCCGATCGCGCCAACGCCTCACGTCGTGAGCTGGTGGCGGGTGGCCTGGATGGCAGCAAAATGCTGCGTGTGGTGGGCATGTCCGACACCATGCGGCTGAAAAACCGCGGCGGCAATGAGGCGATAAATCGTCGCATCAGCCTGCTGGTGCTAAATCGCGACACTCAGGCGCAAATCGAAAAAGAGAATGCCGAAAGTGACGTTGTAGAGCTAAGCGATCCACAGAGTATTAAACAAATTACCGCGCCGGCTCAGCCGTCTGCTGCGGTCATAAACCCAGATCTTCAACCTTCACAGGCCGCGCCGGTCAGTCAGGAGAAGCCGGTAACCGATTTACCGCCAGCTCCTGCCAGCACGCCGCAGCCTGATCGCGACTCACAGCAGAGGTGATAACCGTGAGCATGGATATCAGCGATTTTTATCAGACGTTCTTCGATGAAGCTGACGAGCTATTGGCGGACATGGAGCAACACCTGCTGGGGTTAGACCCGCAGGAGCCTGATTCGGAACAGCTTAACGCCATTTTCCGTGCAGCCCATTCGATCAAAGGGGGGGCCGGCACCTTTGGCTTCGTGGTTTTGCAGGAAACCACGCATATCCTGGAAAATATTCTGGACGGTGCGCGCCGGGGCGAAATGCAGCTCAGCACTGACATCATCAACCTGTTTTTGGAAACCAAAGATATTATGCAGGAACAGCTCGATGCCTATAAGGCGGGTCAGGAGCCTGACGCCGAAAGCTTTAAATACATTTGCGAAGCCCTGCGCCAGCTGGCGCTGGAAGCAAAAGGCGAAACGATCGCGCCAGCGAAAACCGCTGAAGCCGAACCGGTTACCGCTGCGCCTGCTGCTGCATCTGGTCTGCGCCTGAAGCTGAGCGCTCTCAAGCCGAACGAAGTGGCCCTGTTGCTGGAGGAGCTGAGCAACCTCGGCACCGTTAGCAATGTGCAGAAGGGGGAAACCAGCCTGGAAGCCACGCTCGACACCACCATCGATAAAGATGATTTGGTGGCGGTGCTCTGTTTTGTTATTGAAGAATCTCAGATCAGTTTCCTGGATGCGGCCTCTGCGCCTGCACCTGTGGTAGCGGAACCGGAACCGGCTGCGCCGACCACTATGGCCGAAGCGGAGATCGCTGCGACGCCAGCCACGGTCACCGAACTGGTGCCAGCAGTAAAACGTGAAACAAAAAAGGCCGCGCCGGCGAAAACCAGCGAATCGAGCAGTATTCGTGTGGCAGTTGAGAAGGTTGACCAGCTGATTAACCTGGTTGGTGAACTGGTGATTACTCAGTCAATGCTGGCGCAGCGCTCTGGCGCGCTTGACCCGGTTGCTCACGGCGATCTGTTGAACAGCATGGGCCAGCTGGAGCGTAACGCGCGCGATCTGCAGGAATCGGTGATGTCTATCCGTATGATGCCGATGGAGTATGTCTTCAGTCGCTTCCCGCGTCTGGTGCGCGATCTGGCCAGCAAGCTGGGCAAAGAAGTCGAACTGACGCT
Organism: Pantoea sp. FN0307; assembly: GCF_050113815.1. Lineage (NCBI taxonomy): Bacteria > Pseudomonadati > Pseudomonadota > Gammaproteobacteria > Enterobacterales > Erwiniaceae > Pantoea > Pantoea sp. FN0307. The sequence goes on from NZ_JBNJSO010000001.1 coordinate 806,075, forward strand.
GCTGGGCAGCTCAACGGAACTGGATAAGAGCCTGATCGAACGCATTATCGATCCGTTAACGCACCTGGTGCGTAACAGCCTTGACCACGGGATTGAATCGCCCGAGAAGCGTGTTGCCAATGGTAAAACCGCAGTGGGCAATCTGACCCTGTCAGCAGAACATCAGGGCGGCAATATCTGCATCGAAGTGATTGACGACGGCGCCGGTTTGAACCGTGAGCGTATTCTGGCGAAAGCGCTCTCATCTGGCCTGCCGGTCAGCGATGCGATGAGCGATGAAGAAGTCGGCATGCTGATCTTCGCCCCTGGTTTCTCTACCGCCGAGCAGGTTACCGACGTATCGGGCCGTGGCGTTGGAATGGATGTGGTGAAACGAAACATCCAGGAGATGGGCGGCCACGTTGAGATCGCCTCGAAGCAGGGCAAAGGCACCACTATCCGTATTCTGCTGCCGCTGACGCTGGCGATCCTTGACGGCATGTCAGTACGCGTCGCGGATGAAGTGTTTATCCTGCCGCTGAATGCGGTGATGGAATCACTTCAGCCAAGCGCAGAAGATCTGAAGCCGCTGGCGGGTGGCGAATGCGTGCTTGAAGTACGTGGTGAATATCTGCCGCTGGTAGAGCTGTGGAACGTTTTTGATGTGCAGGGCGCGAAAACCGAGGCGACTCAGGGCATCGTGGTGATATTGCAAAGCGCGGGCAAACGCTACGCCTTGTTGGTTGACCAGCTGATTGGCCAGCATCAGGTTGTGGTGAAAAACCTTGAGAGCAACTATCGCAAAGTACCGGGCATCTCCGCCGCCACCATCCTTGGTGATGGCAGCGTCGCGCTGATCGTTGATGTCTCTGCACTGCAATCATTGAACCGCGAAAAGCGCGTGGCCGGCGCCGCGTAAACGTAACCAATTAGGGGCAAACCTATGACTGGAATGGCAAATGTAACGAAACTGGCCGGTGAAACCGTCGGACAAGAGTTTCTGGTTTTTACGCTCGGTGACGAAGAATACGGCATCGATATTCTGAAAGTGCAGGAGATCCGTGGTTACGATCAGGTGACCCGTATCGCCAATACCCCCGCGTTTATCAAAGGGGTAACTAATCTGCGCGGCGTGATTGTACCCATCATCGATCTGCGCGTGAAGTTCGCGCAGCCGGGCGTTCAATACAACGATAACACCGTAGTAATTGTGCTTAATCTGGAGCATCGCGTAGTGGGCATCGTAGTGGATGGTGTTTCTGATGTGCTGTCGCTGACGACCGATCAGATTCGTCCTTCGCCGGAATTTGCGGTGACCATGTCTACCGAATACCTGACAGGGCTTGGTGCGCTGGGTGAGCGGATGCTTATTTTGGTAGATATTGAGAAGCTGTTAAGCAGCGAAGAAATGGCATTAATGGATACTTTGCGTAGCGCGTAAAATATACCGTTAACCCCGACAGGTAATAAACCTGATAAATTGTAGCGGGGTGACACAATAAAAAAAGGGCGTCATAATGACGCCCTTTTTTTATGTCTTTGGGAAATTTCTTATTCATCAATAGTTGCATATTAATGCTGTTGCAGATTAGCCCGTGTCGGAAACATCTGCAATTACCGATCACTTAAAATAACGCGTCGCACGGGGAAAGAAAACAGCGAATCACGGCTGCAGGTAAGGCCGCAGTAATAACGGAGTATCTGAAGTAAACCCATCCATGACAGCGTATTCTTTACACAAACTGTTATTTTTGTGTTTGAAATAAGGGAACTATATGTTTAAAAATATAAAGATTGTAACGGTGTTGTATGCCGTGCTGGCATTATTTAGCCTAATGCAATTAACAACTAACGGTTTGTTCTATTACTCTCTGCAAAAAAATCAGCATAATATTGAAATTGACCATGTTATTCGCGTGCAGCAAGAGCACTTATATGATCTTGGCACGACGTTGTTAAAAGCACGTAATACCCTGGCTCGCTACGCACTTTATTTAACGCTACATGAAAAAGATAAAAGCCTTGCTGCTTCCTCGCAGGAGTTGTGGGTTAGCTCCAAAAAAAATCTGGAGGAGGCTGAAACGATATTCCATGCATTTCAGCAATCGCTAAAACAGTCGCAAGAGAAGGATAATGATGAGGTTATCGCGGCTTACCACCAGCTGCATCAGGCGTTGAGCGAGCTGCGACAGATGTTAAATAAAGGTGATATGGCAGGCGCTCTGGCGCAGCCCACGGAACAATATCAGGAGTGCTTTATTCTGGCTTATGAAAACTGGCTGAGGAAAAATCAGGCGCTGATTAAAGAAGCCAACGCGATAAACGAACGGGATCATGAGTATTCAATCGGGCTATCCATTTTTATTTCATGTCTGTCGGTTATCAGTACCGTTTTAATGTGGATCATGCTGCGACGCATCTTGCTAAAGCCGCTGATGTCCACAATGGAACATATCAAGCGTATTACGCGCGGTAATCTCACGGAAGACATCGCTGCTGAAGGTGATAACGAAATGAGCCAACTGGCGCTCAGCCTGAGTGAGATGCAACACTCTTTGCGGTGCACCGTCAGTGATGTGCGCGGTGGGGCGAACACTATTTATCATAGCGCCACCACCATTTCTCACGACAGCGGCGACCTGGCATCCAGAACCGAACAGCAGGCGGCTTCCCTGGAGCAGACGGCTGCCAGCATGGAAGAGCTGACCGCCACGGTAAAACAGAACGCTGATAATGCCCGCCAGGCATCGCAGCTGGCCCTGAGCGCATCGGAAACGGCGCAGAAGGGCGGCAAGGTGGTAAACAATGTCGTGACCACCATGAGCGAAATATCCCACAGTTCGAAAAAGATGGCCGACATTATCAGCGTGATTGATGGCATCGCCTTCCAGACCAACATTCTGGCGCTGAATGCGGCGGTGGAAGCGGCACGTGCCGGTGAGCAGGGACGTGGCTTTGCAGTCGTCGCCGGTGAGGTACGCAGCCTGGCAAGCCGTAGTGCGCAGGCGGCAAAAGAGATCAAACACCTGATTGACGAATCGGTCAGCTGTGTGGATACCGGCTCCGTGCTGGTGAGCAGCGCAGGTGAAACCATGCATGAAATTGTCAGCGCGGTAAAACGCGTGACCGATATTATGGCTGAGATTGCCGCCGCTTCGGATGAACAGAGTCGTGGAATTGAACAGGTAAGCCAGGCGGTGACGGAAATGGATAGCGTAACCCAGCAAAATGCCGCGCTGGTAGAGGCATCTGCCGCCGCCGCCGCCGCGCTGGAAGAACAGGCCAGCCGCCTGAGTAAAGCGGTAGCGGTGTTTACGCTGCCGGGTGGCAGTAACAGCATAGAGGCGCAGAAGACATCGCTGATGTTGACGCAAACTCACGCCAGGCTGGAAAACAAAGCGCAAGCTGCTGAAGACAATTGGATCACATTTTAACCGCTGTATCTGCTTTTCTGATGCCGTCACCCGGCGGCATCAGTTTTACTAATCCGTCCGCTTTTTTTAGTTCAATAAATAAAACTTACCCCTTCCTTGCCGATAACAGACTGGTAGTCATTTTCTCAATACCAGGGGTAAATATGTTAAAGCGAATTAAAGTGGTGACCAGCCTGATTACAGTGCTGGTCATTTTTGGCGTAATGCAGCTACTGGCGGGTGGGCTGTTTTTCCATGCGCTAAATAAAGATAAAACCAATTTTAACGTTTCACAAACGTCCAGTCAGAACATCGCCGCGTTGACCGATGCCTGGATTGCGCTTAACCAGACGCGTATCACGCTTAACCGTGGCATGCTGCGTTTGCAAAGCTCTCTGGCCAGCGAGATTAATGGCGGCAAACTGGATGGACTGGTGAAGCAAAGCCGGGCGCAGCTGGCAGAAGCGGAAAAACATTACCGCGAATATAAGGCGCTGCCAAACACGCCAGGGCTGGATGAGCAATACAATAATCTTTCACTGCGCATGGAAGAAAAATATACCACGTTGGCCAAGACGTTATCTGAGATGACCGACCTGCTGGAAGCGAAGCAGCTGGAAGGGATGTTTAAGCTCAATATTGAGCAGAAACAGGATGAGACCCAGGCGGTCTATACCGAATGGCGCAACGCGCAGGCGGAGCTGTCAGCCAAAGGCATCGCTGAAAACGAAACCGCCTTTAATATCATGCTGTGGATCCTGGGCATCATTATGGTGCTGGTCGTGACTGTGATTGTACTTTGCTGGTTTGGCCTGCAGAACATTCTGCTCGCGCCGCTGCATAAAACCATGCAGCACATCAAAGCGATCGCCGCAGGCGATCTGACGCAGCCGATCGAAGTGGAAGGGCGCAATGAGATGAGCCAGCTGGCCGCCAGCCTGAAGCATATGCAGCAGGAGCTGGTGCGCACCGTCAGCGACGTGCGCGACGGTTCAGACGCCATCTACACCGGCGCAAGCGAAATCACCGCCGGCAGCAACGACCTCTCTTCCCGTACTGAACAGCAGGCCGCCTCGCTGGAGCAGACCGCTGCCAGCATGGAAGAGCTGACCGCCACGGTGAAACAGAACGCGGAGAACGCCCGTCAGGCGTCGCAGCTGGCGCTGAGCGCGTCGGAAACCGCACAGAAGGGTGGCAAGGTAGTGGACGGCGTGGTGAAAACCATGAGCGAAATTGCCGGCAGTTCGAAGAAGATCGCCGACATCATCAGCGTGATCGATGGCATCGCCTTCCAGACCAACATTCTGGCGCTGAACGCGGCGGTGGAAGCGGCGCGTGCTGGCGAGCAGGGCCGTGGCTTTGCGGTGGTTGCCGGTGAAGTGCGTAACCTGGCGCAGCGCAGCGCCCAGGCGGCGAAAGAGATTAAATCACTGATCGAAGACTCGGTTTCCCGCGTTGACACCGGCTCCGCGCTGGTAGGTACCGCTGGCGAAACCATGAGCGATATCGTCAGTGCGGTAACGCGCGTAACCGACATCATGGGCGAAATCGCCTCGGCGTCGGACGAGCAGAGCCGTGGGATTGACCAGGTGGGCCTGGCGGTGACCGAAATGGATCGCGTAACCCAGCAGAACGCCGCACTGGTAGAAGAGTCCGCCTCTGCTGCTGCCGCGCTGGAAGAACAGGCCAGTCGCCTTAGCCAGGCCGTATCAGTGTTTAAAGTGCGTCAGGAGCAGGCTGGTCGTTCAATGCCGCTGAAAACGCCGGTACTGAGCAAGCCTGCCGGAACAAAGCTGGCAGCGGCCCCTGCTACTGACAGCAACTGGGAAACCTTTTAATTCTTTTACCCCTGCATCCGCGAAACAACCATAACCAGGGATGCCGTTCTGTGACGGCATCCCTGTGCGGAAATGTAAAGCGCACTAAACCTACATTTACAGAGCAATACAGGTTCGGGCGGCGGTTAATTTCAGATAAGGATAAAGATCCTGATAAGCGTGCCGATAAATCCATTCATTCAACCACGCTTTAAGGTTCACTATGTTTAAACATATTAAAGTTGTGACGGCACTGATCCTGGTGCTGACGATATTCGCTGGACTGCAGCTTGCTTCAAGCGGGCTGTTTTTCAATGCCCTGAAAGGGGATCGGCAAAATTTTATGCTGACGCAGAAGATCCAGCGTGAGCAGATCAATCTCAACGCCGCCTGGGTAGCGTTGATTCAGGCGCGTAACACCCTTAACCGCGCCGGTATCCGCTATATGCTGGATGCCAATAATGCGGGCAGCGGCAGCACCGTTGCCGAGCTGGTAGCGCTGGCCAATCAGCAGCTGGAAGCAGCGGATAAAAGCTTTGCCGCCTATCAACAGGAAGTGCCGGATGATGTCAAAAACCTGGCTTACCTGGTGGCGATAAATGAAAAATATAAGGTGCTGCATGACGCGTTAACCGAGCTGGTGCAAATGCTGGGCGCAGGCAACCTGAAAGGGTTTGTTGACCAGCCGACGCAGGGCTATCAGAACGATTTTGAAAGTGCTTATAACACCTGGGCACAAACCACCAGCACCTTTATGGCCGCCGGTGCCGAACAAAATGAGAGCGCCTATCAGCGTGCACTGTGGATCATTGGCATCGTTCTGTTGGTGCTGGCAAGTATCGTTGCGCTGGTCTGGACCGGTATGCACCAAATTCTGCTGCGTCCGTTGAAAACCACTATGGATCATATCCGTTATATCGCCGCAGGCGATCTGACGCAGCCGATTGAAGTGGAAGGGCGCAATGAGATGAGCCAGCTGGCCGCCAGCCTGAAGCATATGCAGCAGGAGCTGGTGCGCACCGTCAGCGACGTGCGCGACGGTTCAGACGCCATCTACACCGGCGCAAGTGAAATTACCGCCGGCAGCAACGACCTCTCTTCCCGTACCGAGCAGCAGGCCGCCTCGCTGGAGCAGACCGCTGCCAGCATGGAAGAACTGACCGCCACGGTGAAACAGAACGCGGAAAACGCCCGTCAGGCGTCGCAGCTGGCGCTGAGCGCGTCGGAAACCGCACAGAAGGGTGGCAAGGTGGTGGACGGCGTGGTGAAAACCATGAACGACATCGCCGGCAGCTCGAAGAAGATCGCCGACATCATCAGCGTGATCGACGGCATCGCCTTCCAGACCAACATTCTGGCGCTGAACGCGGCGGTGGAAGCGGCGCGCGCCGGCGAGCAGGGCCGTGGCTTTGCGGTGGTTGCCGGTGAAGTGCGTAACCTGGCGCAGCGCAGCGCCCAGGCGGCGAAAGAGATCAAAACGCTGATTGAAGACTCGGTTGCCCGCGTCGATACCGGTTCAGTACTGGTGGAAAGCGCTGGGGAAACCATGAGCGATATCGTCAGTGCAGTAACGCGCGTGACCGACATCATGGGCGAAATTGCCTCGGCGTCGGACGAGCAGAGCCGTGGGATTGACCAGGTGGGCCTGGCGGTGACCGAAATGGATCGCGTAACCCAGCAGAACGCCGCGCTGGTGCAGGAGTCTGCTACTGCCGCTGCCACGCTGGAAGAACAGGCCAGCCGCCTCAGCCAGGCTGTCGCCGTGTTCAGAATTCGTAAAGAATTTGCTGCCGCCGCCGTTAACGTTAATACGGCAGCGAAAAAGTTGCAGAGCGCTACGCCGACAACGGCAGCGCGCAAATCCACCGGCACGGATGAGAACTGGGAAACCTTCTGATTAAGTGCGCAGTGGCAATAAGCGATGTGTTGACAGCAGGAAGTCCTTGTCCAGTTTCGAATAATGGCGAGCCACACGAACGGCCGCCAGCCAGATTGGGTCACACAGCAGAATGCCGCGCTGAGAGAGGAAGCGGCAACGGCCACGGATTAGCTTGTAGCCTGGCTAATTCGTCTGAGTAACAGCGGCGCGGTTTGCGCTGCTGGTTGCCAGACCAGCGCATTCAGGCGGGATGCACATAAGCTATCGCCCTGAAGCGGCGCCCTTTAACCTTTTATCTGCTTTTTGTTGGGTGAACCTGGATGAAGAAATCAACATTACTGGCACCACCCGAGAACGCAACGCTGCTATCTCAGATGGTCCAGCGCTTGCCTCTCTCTGATACGCACTTTCGCCGTATCAGTCAGCTCATTTATCAGCGTGCCGGCATTGTGCTTGCCGATCATAAGCGCGAGATGGTTTACAACCGGCTGGTGCGTCGTCTGCGCACATTGAACATTGATGACTTCGGACGTTATCTCGCCCTGCTGGAAAACGATCAGAACAGCGCCGAGTGGCAGGCGTTTATTAACGCGCTGACCACCAACCTGACGGCGTTTTTCCGTGAGGCGCACCATTTTCCGATTCTGGCCGAGCATGCCAAACGGCGCGGGGGAAACTACAACGTCTGGAGTACCGCGGCCTCTACCGGCGAAGAACCGTACTCCATCGCCATGACGCTGGCGGAAACGTTGGGCACCGGACCGGGCAAATTTACGGTTCATGCCAGCGATATCGATACCCAGGTACTGGAAAAGGCCTCATCGGGGATCTACCGCCAGGAAGAGCTGCGCACGCTATCGCAGCAGCAGATGCAGCGCTTCTTTTTGCGCGGTACCGGCCCACACTCCGGCATGGTGCGGGTGCGTTCTGAACTGGCAGGCATGGTGAGCTTTACCCAGCTTAACCTGCTGGCGCACGAATGGTCGCTGCCCGGACCGTTTGATGCGATTTTTTGCCGCAACGTAATGATCTATTTCGACAAAGAAACTCAGGAAAAGATCCTGCGGCGCTTTGTTCCGCTGCTGAAGCCCGGTGGCCTGCTGTTTGCGGGTCACTCGGAAAACTTCAGCCAGATAAGCAAAGAGTTTTATCTGCGCGGACAAACGGTTTACGGGCTGACTAAGGAAAGATCATGAGCAAAATCACCGTAATGTGCGTTGATGATTCAGCGCTAATGCGACAACTGATGACAGAAATCATCAACAGTCATCCCGATATGGAAATGGTGGCGACGGCGCCCGATCCGTTGGTGGCGCGCGATTTGATAAAACAGTTCAATCCGCAGGTGCTGACGCTGGATGTCGAGATGCCGCGTATGGATGGCCTCGATTTTCTGGAAAAGTTGATGCGTCTGCGCCCGATGCCGGTAGTGATGGTTTCATCGCTGACGGCGAAGGGATCGGAAGTGACCCTGCGCGCACTGGAGCTGGGTGCGATTGATTTCGTTACCAAGCCGCAGTTGGGCATTCGCGAAGGCATGATGGCTTACAGCCAGATGATTGCCGACAAAATTCGTGCCGCAGCGCGCGCGCGTATGGTGCCGCGCCTTAATCAGGCGGCGCCGGTGATGCTGAAAGCGGGCCCGCTGCTCAGTAGTGAAAAGCTGATCGCCATCGGCGCATCAACTGGCGGCACCGAAGCGATCCGTCATGTGCTGCAGCCGTTGCCGATGACCAGCCCGGCGCTGTTAATTACGCAGCATATGCCGCCAGGTTTTACCCGCTCGTTTGCCGAGCGTTTGAACAAGCTGTGCCAGATCACCGTGAAAGAAGCGGAAGATGGCGAACGTATTCTGCCGGGCCATGCTTATATTGCGCCCGGCGCTATGCACCTGGAGCTGGCGCGCAGCGGCGCTAACTATCAGGTGAAACTGAACGATGGTCCGCCGGTTAATCGTCACAAGCCTTCGGTGGATGTGCTGTTTAAATCGGTGGCGCAGCATGCCGGACGTAACGCCGTCGGCGTCATCCTTACCGGGATGGGCAATGATGGCGCGGCCGGGCTGCTGGAGATGCAGCGCGCCGGCGCCTGGACCATCGCGCAGAATGAAGCAAGCTGTGTGGTTTTCGGTATGCCTCGTGAAGCAATTGCTTACGGGGGAGCCAGTGAAGTGGTGGATCTGCACCAAATCAGCCAGCATATGTTGGCCAAAATTAGCGCCGGACAGGCATTGCGTATTTAACCAGGCCCGTCCAGCGGGTTGAGATAACACAGGAGTAGATATGGTTGACAAAAATATGCGCTTTTTAGTGGTGGACGATTTCAATACGATGCGTCGTATTGTGCGTAACCTGCTAAAAGAGCTGGGCTTCAACAACGTTGAAGAAGCCGAAGATGGGGCAGACGCGCTGACCAAGCTGCGTGCTGGCGGTTTCGATTTCGTCATTTCCGACTGGAACATGCCGAACATGGATGGTCTGCAACTGCTGCAAACCATTCGTGCCGACGCCACGCTGGGCAAGCTGCCAGTGCTGATGGTCACCGCGGAAGCGAAGAAAGAGAACATCATCGCTGCGGCGCAGGCGGGAGCCAGTGGCTATGTGGTGAAACCTTTTACTGCGGCGACCCTGGAAGAGAAGTTAGGTAAGATCTTCGAAAAATTAGGTATGTAAGGAGACGTGATGAGCGAACTTACGAAACCAGCGACCGACGCGGCATCGGCGCAGGACATCATCACACGCATTGGCTCGTTAACGCGCATGCTGCGTGACAGTCTGCGTGAGCTGGGGCTGGATCAGGCCATAGCAGAGGCGGCGGAAGCGATTCCCGACGCCCGCGACCGCCTTGATTATGTTGTTCAGATGACTGCTCAGGCTGCTGAGCGCGCGCTGAACTGCGTAGAAGCATCACAGCCGCGCCAGGATGCGCTGGAGCGCGGCGCCAAAGATCTTAAGACACGCTGGGATGCCTGGTTTGAGGACCCCATCGAGCTGTCGGATGCGCGCGTGCTGGTTTCGGATACGCGCGAATATCTGGCTACCGTGCCGGAACACACGTCCTTTACCAACGCACAGCTGCTTGACATCATGATGGCGCAGGATTTCCAGGACCTTACCGGTCAGGTTATCAAGCGTATGATGGATGTGATCCAGGAAATTGAGCGCCAGCTGCTGATGGTGCTGCTGGAAAATATGCCGGAAGCGAATGCGCGTCAGAAGCGGGAAGAGAACAGCCTGCTGAACGGCCCGCAGATCAATGCCGCCGCGCCTGGCGTGGTTGCGAACCAGGATCAGGTTGATGACCTGCTCGATAGTCTGGGCTTCTGAGTTAAACGCTGCCGTTCGGTAAACCGGAGCGGCAGCCCTTTTGCTTGTGCACAGGCCGACGATCGCCCGATCGTCGGCCTGCTTTTTCCATTCCCTGAAATAACCCCTGTTTAACCCTGTTACTCCACCCATTAAATTTGCCTGGGTTTGGCAAGCTATGCCTAATTCCTATTCCAGAGCAGGTGATCAACGTGGCTGAAGGTAGCGACGAGGAAAAAACAGAATCGCCCACACCCCACCGACTAGAGAAAGCACGCAAAGAAGGGCAGGTCCCGCGATCCCGCGAACTGACTTCTCTGCTGATGCTGGTGGCGGGGTTGCTGATTTTGTGGATGGGCGGCGGGACGATGGCGCGTCAGCTGGCTGAGATGGTCGCCTCCGGCTTTAGCTTTGATCATCATTTGATTAACGACCCTGGTCAGATTGTACGTCACATCAGTCGTCTGCTGGGGCTGGCGGTATGGGCGCTGGTGCCGATGATGGCGGGCCTGGTGCTGGTAGCGATCGCCGCGCCGATGCTGCTGGGCGGGATTGTCCTGAGCGGTAAATCCATTTCATTCAAGTTTAGCAAGCTGAATCCGCTGAGTGGCCTGAAGCGCATGGTGTCAGCGCAGACCTGGGCCGAGCTGTTAAAAGCGGTGATGAAAGCGGTGCTGGTGAGCTCGGTGGCTGGTTGGTATATCTGGGTAAGCTGGCCAGAGATGCTGCACCTGGTCAGCGAATCTCCGTTTGTTGCGCTGGAGCACGGCATGCGCATGGTCGCCGTATGCTGTTTTCTGGTGGTGTTGGGGCTGGTGCCGATGGTGGGCTTCGACGTCTTCTGGCAGCTCTACAGTCATTTCAAGCAACTACGCATGTCGCAGCAGGATATCCGCGATGAATATAAAGAGATGGAAGGCGACCCGCACGTTAAGGGCCGTATCCGTCAGGCGATGCGCGCAGCCGCTCGTCGCCGCATGATGGCTGACGTGCCGAAAGCGGACGTGATCGTTACCAACCCCACGCACTATTCCGTCGCGCTGCAGTATGACGAGAAGAGAATGAGCGCGCCGAAAGTGGTGGCAAAGGGGGCGGGCGACGTGGCATTGAAGATTCGTGAGTTGGGGAAAGAACATCGCGTGCCGATACTGGAAGCGCCGCCGCTGGCGCGCGCCCTTTATCGTCACAGTGAAATTGGACAGCACATTCCTGGCGCGCTGTATGGCGCGGTAGCGGAAGTGCTGGCCTGGGTATGGCAGCTGCGTCGCTGGAAGCGCGAGGGCGGCCTGATACCGCAGAAACCTCAACGTTTGCCGGTGCCGGCTGAACTGGACTTTGCAGGAGAAACGAGAACTGATGGCTAATCTGGCCGCTTTACTTCGCTTACCGGGTAACATGAAAGATACGCAGTGGAAGGTGCTGGCTGGCCCGCTGCTGATTTTGATGATCCTGTCGATGATGGTGCTGCCGCTGCCGCCCTTTATCCTCGATCTGCTGTTTACCTTTAATATCGCGCTGTCAATTATGGTGCTGCTGGTAGCGATGTTTACCCAGCGGACGCTGGAGTTTGCCGCGTTCCCGACCATTCTGCTGTTTTCAACGCTGCTTCGCCTGGCGCTGAACGTTGCCTCCACGCGCGTTATTTTACTGGAAGGGCATACCGGCGCCGCGGCGGCAGGTCAGGTGGTGGAAGCGTTTGGCCACTTCCTGGTCGGCGGCAACTTCGCCATCGGTATTGTGCTGTTTGTCATTCTTATCATCATTAACTTTATGGTTATCACCAAGGGTGCCGGACGTATCGCCGAAGTGGGCGCGCGCTTTGTACTTGACGGGATGCCTGGCAAGCAGATGGCGATCGATGCCGATTTGAATGCCGGTTTGATTGGCGAAGAAGAAGCGAAAAAGCGCCGTACAGAAGTCACCCAGGAAGCCGATTTCTACGGCTCAATGGACGGTGCCAGTAAGTTCGTTCGTGGTGACGCTATCGCGGGCATCATGATCATGATTATCAACGTGGTGGGCGGCCTGATGGTGGGCGTGCTCCAGCACGGAATGTCGCTGGGCACCGCAGGGGAAACCTATACGCTGCTGACCATCGGTGACGGCCTGGTTGCGCAGATCCCCGCTCTGGTGATCTCGACCGCCGCCGGTGTGATTGTTACCCGCGTCGGTACCGATGAGGATGTGGGCGAGCAGATGGTGACCCAGCTGTTCAACAATCCACGCGTAATGATGCTGAGCGCCGGCGTATTAGGCCTGTTGGGGCTGGTGCCGGGCATGCCGAACCTGGTGTTCCTGCTGTTTACCGCCGCGCTGTTAGGCTTAGCCTGGTGGCAACGTGGCCGCGAGATGCAGCCGAAGCCGGTAGCGCAGCCGTTGCCGCGTGCGCAGGAGACGGCCGCAACGGTTGAAGCGACATGGGGCGATGTACAACTGGAAGACTCACTGGGGATGGAAGTGGGCTACCGCCTGATCCCTATGGTGGATCAGCAGCAGGATGGTGAGCTGCTGGGACGTATCCGCAGTATTCGTAAGAAGTTTGCGCAGGAGATGGGCTTTCTGCCGCCGGTGGTGCATATCCGCGACAATATGGATCTGCCCGCTGCCCGCTATCGTATTCTGATGAAAGGGGTTGAGATCGGCAGCGGCGACGCTTATCCGGGACGCTGGATGGCGATTAACCCTGGTACGGCCGCCGGTACGCTGCCGGGTGAAGCGACGGTTGACCCGGCCTTTGGTCTGGCGGCGATCTGGATTGACAGCGCGCTGAAAGAGCAGGCGCAGATTCAGGGCTTTACCGTAGTGGAAGCCAGTACCGTCGTGGCTACGCACCTTAATCATCTGATTGGTCAATATGCCAGCGAGCTGTTTGGTCGTCAGGAAGCGCAGCAGCTGATGGATCGCGTGAGTCAGGAAATGCCGAAGCTGACTGAAGATCTGGTGCCGGGCATTGTGTCGCTGACGACGCTGCATAAGGTGCTGCAGAATCTGCTGGCCGAGCGCGTGTCGATCCGCGATATGCGCACCATTATTGAGACGCTGGCGGAACATGCGCCGGTACAGAATGACCCGTATGAGCTCACGACGGTGGTACGCGTGGCGCTGGGCCGCGCCATTACCCAGCAGTGGTTCCCGGGCAATGGCGAAGTGCAGGTGATTGGTCTTGACGCGACGCTGGAACGTCTGCTGTTGCAGGCGCTGCAGGGCGGTGGCGGACTGGAGCCGGGTCTGGCAGATCGTTTGCTGGAGCAGGCGCAGCGCGCGCTGCAAAATCAGGAGATGTTAGGCGCGCCGCCGGTGCTGTTGGTTAATCATCCGCTGCGTGCGTTGCTGGCGCGCTTCCTGCGCCGTAATCTGCCGCAGCTGGCGGTGCTCTCGAATATGGAGCTGAGCGATAATCGCCATATCCGTATGACCGCAACCATTGGAGGTCAGTAATGCGACTTTCACTCTGTGCGTTGATGTTGCTGTTGCCGCTGGCAACGCAGGCGGCGGACGGTGCCTGGCAGGGGAGCGCCACCGGCGTGACGTTAAGCAATCGCGGCGTGGAGGCATCATCGCCGCCGATTGCGCCGCCGGGTCCGATTTCCGGCCTGATGAGTGTGATTTACTGGCGTTTTGAACTGACCGGCCCGCAGCCAGCTGGCCTGATGGTAAAACTCTGTTCCAGCACCCGCTGCACGCCGATCGAAGGGGCCAGCGGCTCGACGCGCGGCCTGACCAATGTGCCCGCCAGTGATACGCTGCGTTTTGTGTATAGCGTACAGGGGAAGGGAAGGCTGTTTCCTGTCACGCGGGTGCGCAGCAATCAGGTAATGGTAAATTACAACTAGTACCGCGTCTTATCGCACCGATCTGCCTGCTCCTCTGGGTAAGCACTGCGACGCAAACCACTCCACGTGTGGCCTTTTCTGACAACAACCTTTCCGGTGCCAGATAGCAGATAAAAAAATCCACGCCGGAGCGTGGATTTTTTGCTGTTATCAGGGCTTCGCCAGAAACAAGGGCAGCCTGTGGCTTACATACGCTCGACGGTTTCAATACCCAGCGTATCCAGACCCTGCTTCAGCGTGCGTGCCGTCAGCAGCGCCAGCTTCAGGCGGCTCTGGCGTACTGCGGCGTCTTCTGCTGACAGAATCGGACAGTGTTCGTAAAAACCAGAGAACAGACCGGCCAGATCGTACAGATAAGCACACATCACGTGCGGCGTACCGTCACGTGCTACCAGCGTAATGGTCTCTTCAAACTGCAGCAGACGCGCCGCCAGCTGTGCTTCGCGCTCGTCGTTCAGCTGAATGGTACCTTCCAGCAGCGCATTCTCATCAATACCGGCTTTACGGAACACTGACAGCACGCGCGTATAAGCATACTGCATATAAGGTGCGGTATTGCCCTCAAATGCCAGCATGTTATCCCAGTCGAAAATGTAATCGGTGGTGCGGCTTTTCGACAGGTCGGCATATTTTACCGCGCCAATACCAACAATATTTGCCAGTTTGCGCAGCTCATCGGCATCCATCTCCGGATTCTTTTCCGATACCAGCGCGGTAGCGCGCTCAACCGCTTCATCCAACAGATCGGAGAGCTTAATGGTGCCGCCGCTGCGGGTCTTAAACGGACGCCCATCTTTGCCCAGCATCATACCGAACATATGGTGCTCAAGCGGTACCGATTCCGGCACATAGCCCGCTTTACGTACGATGGTCCAGGCCTGCATCAGGTGCTGGTGCTGGCGCGAATCGATATAGTACAACACGCGATCGGCATGCAGCTGCTCATAGCGATATTTCGCGCAGGCAATGTCAGTGGTGGTGTAGAGGTAGCCGCCGTCCTTTTTCTGGACGATCACGCCCATCGGCTCGCCGTCTTTATTTTTAAACTCGTCAAGGAAGACAACGGTTGCGCCTTCGCTTTCCACCGCCAGCCCTTTCGCTTTCAAGTCGGCAACGATGCCCGGCAGCATATCGTTATACAGGCTTTCACCCATAACATCGTCACGCGTGAGCGTCACGTTCAGACGATTGTAGATCGTCTGGTTCTGGGTCATGGTGATATCAACCAGCCGCTTCCACATGGCGCGACAATATTCATCGCCGCCCTGTAATTTCACCACGTAGCTGCGCGCGCGCTCGGCGAAAGCCTCATCTTCGTCATAGGTCTTTTTCGCTTCACGGTAGAATGCTTCCAGATCGGCCAGCGCGATCTCTTCATGATGCTCACGCTGCTGCTTTTCCAGATAGGCGATCAGCATACCGAACTGTGTGCCCCAGTCGCCGACATGGTTGGCGCGGATCACGTGATGACCAAGGAATTCCAGCGTACGTGCCGCCGCATCACCGATAATGGTTGAGCGCACATGGCCTACGTGCATCTGTTTCGCCACGTTTGGCGCTGAGTAGTCAATCACGATAGTTTGCGCATCCACCGGCGCAACGCCCAGACGCGGCGATGCCAGCGCGGCTTCCGCCTGCTGCGCCAGCCATTCAGGGGCGAGGAAAATATTAATAAAGCCCGGACCCGCGATTTCAACCTTACTGGCGATGCCATTAAGATCAAGATGCTGAACGACCTGCTCAGCCAGCTGACGTGGCTGCTGACCCAGTTTTTTCGCTACCGCCATAATGCCGTTGGCCTGGTAATCGCCAAACTGAACTCTGGCCGACTGACGAACCATAGGTTCGCAATCTGCCGGCGCGCCAACGGCGATCATCGCCTGACTAACTTTTTCCGAAAGGAGAGCCTGAATATTCACCGAGTTACCTTCATCCGTCTGCACTGCCCACCGCGCCAGGGGCGGCAGGCATAATCATCGCGACGCCTGACAGGGTGCTGTACAATAGCGTCGCGGAAAAAAGAAGGGGGGAAGTATACGTTATTTGCGGGGGTGCGTCAGCAGCCGTAGCAGGCGGAAACATTGCTGTTGATGTTTCCGCCACCGACGAAAAAAGGTTAACGACGTCGAGAATGCCGATATGGGTTATTTACCGTTTTTTCATTGCGCACCTTCCAGTGGCGGGTGAGAGCATACCCCATCAGCGCGATAAGAACTGCAATAATAATAAGTTTAAGCATAAAGCCATTCCTTGTGTGATGGTTCGGGTAAATCTATAAGAAAGACTTGGTAGTCGCAATTGCGCACTTAACCAATTAGGAATTACCTTAAAGCCCCTGCAAACATAATTAAAAACATTAGGTTAACCGGGGTTTTATAAAATATTTCCTGGACCTGTGCCGTGCTAAACTGGACATAAATAAGGTAAATTACGCCAGCTTATCTAAAAAAACCTGTCATTAACGCTATTTTTACAACTATAACTGGTCTTGCAAAATTGCTTATAAAGCAATCAATGTTTAAGAAAATTGTCTAAAAGTGGAGAGTAATTGTGCCATTCAGGAATAATCTGGAAGCGCTATCTGACCTGACAAACGATCTGCCGCGTTTTGAAAAATCACTGGTGAATCTGGCGGAAAAGTTGGGTTTAGTACTGGAAAACCTCGAGGCCGACCATATTTCGCTGCGCTGCCATCAAATTGCGACAGCGGAGCGCTGGAAACAAGGCTTGATGCAGGTTGGCAAGTTGTTCTCAGAAAAAATGATTAACGGCAGGCCGATTTGTCTGTTTCAACTGCACGAGCCGCTAAGCGTAGGGCCGTGGCGGATCGAGGTGGTTGAGCTGCCCTGGCCGGGCAATAAACTCTATCGCCATGAAGGATGGGAGCATGTTGAAATTGTCCTGCGCGGCGATCCGGCCACGCTGGGTGCCAGGGCAATGGCATTATTATCTGACAGCGGCCTGCTGCAGCCGGGCATTTCATTCAAAACCAGTGCGCCGCAGGGCGAAGGCGAACGTCTGCCTAATCCCACGCTTGCCGTGACCGACGGAGAGATCACCATTAAATTCCATCCCTGGAGTTTGCAGGAGATTGTTGCCAGCGAGCAGGATTAAGCCTTTGCCGCAGCGACCGCGCGTTCCAGGCGTGTCACCGCCTCTTCCAGCGTGGCCCGCGTACAGCCGAAGTTAAAACGCACGAAGCCATCGTCGCCAAACTCCCGCCCCGGTGAAAAACCCAGCCCGTGCTGTTCAAACCAGAGCGTCGGGCTGTCAACATTGGGTAAGCGTGCTGAAATCCAGGCCAGATAGGTGGCTTCCGGCGGCGCGACGCACAAACCCGGCAGCGCATTAACACGTTCACACAGCCAGTCACGATTATGGCGCAGATAATCGATCTGAGCCTCAAGCCAGGGCTGACCATCGCGCCAGGCTGCGGTAGCAGCGGTCAGCGCCAGGATATCTACCGAGGGTACCAGGCCGCGACGTGCCACTTTGAAACGCTGGCGCAACGCTTTATTGGGAATAATCGCCAGCGATGCGCCCAGGCCAGCGATATTAAAGGTTTTCGAAGGTGAAATAAGCGTCACTGAACGCTGCGCGGCATCCTCGCTAAGCGTAGCGAAAGGCGTATGCGTTAAGCCCGGCTCCAGGATCAGATCGCAGTGGATCTCATCAGAACAGACAATCAAATCGTGGCGCTGAGCAAACCGCAGCTGCTCCGCTAATTCTTCGCGCCGGTAGACCGTGCCGCCGGGATTATGCGGATTACACAGCATCAGCAATTTCTCATTTCCCTTTAGCTGCATCTCCGCCGCTGCCAGATCCATTATCCAGCGCTGATTTTCCAGCCGCATTTGCAAACTGATTTGGCTGCGCTCTGCCCAGGCGGCGGCCAGTCTGAAAGGAGGATAAATGGGCGTCGGGGCAAGGGTGCCTTCGCCAGGGGAAGTAAAGGCGCGCACGCATAAATTGAGACCGGCAACCACGCCGGGCAAAAACACTAACCAGTCCGGCTCAATCTGCCATTGATAGCGGGTGGCCATACGTTCAATAACGATATCGATAAGCTCGTCGGGCTCGCTGCCGTAACCGAATACGCCATGTTCCACGCGCGCGTGCAGCGCCTCGATAACCGCAGGCGGCGAAAGAAAGTCAGTATCCGCTACCCACAGCGGCAAAACATCGCGATCGCCATATTTTCGCCATTTAAGGCTATCGCTGTGATACCGGTCTATCCATTGGTCGAAATTGAATGCCATGATTACGTCTCTCTTTACACTACCTGCAAACTGAGCCTAACTGAGAATCAGGAAACCAGCCAGCAGTCATTAACAGGAGGATGAAATGGTTAAACTGGAAGTCTGCTGCTACGGAATCGACTGCGCGGTTAACGCCCAGCAGGCGGGCGCTGACCGGATTGAGCTTTGCGCCGCACCGAAAGAGGGCGGTTTGACACCGTCCGCAGGCATGTTACAGGCGGCACGCGAACATCTTGATATTCCGGTCCACCCTATTGTTCGTCCACGCGGCGGCGATTTTTGCTACAGCGCCCGTGAGTTCGCCACGATGAAATCAGATATAGCGTTAATTCGGGAGCTGGGTTTTCCTGGCGTGGTGCTGGGGATGCTTGATGAAGATGCCTATATAGACATCAACAGGATGGAGGAAATAATGTCGCTGTGTGGCGATATGCAGGTGACTTTCCATCGCGCTTTTGATCTCTGCCATAGTCCGAAACGTACCCTGGAGACATTGACCGGTCTGGGCGTTGCGCGCATTCTTACATCAGGCCAGCAACAAAATGCGGAGAACGGAATTGCATTGTTAAAGGAACTTACTGAGTTAAGTAAAGGTCCAATTATTATGGCGGGTGCGGGCGTCAGGTTAAGCAACCTGCAAAAATTTCTGGATGTCGGGATCCGTGAGCTGCACAGCTCCGCCAGTCATCTGGTTTCTTCCCCGATGCGCTACCGGAAAGCGGGCGTTTCCATGAGTTCCGATGTCGAGACCGATGAATTCAGCCGTCAATGTGTTGATGGTGAGATGGTTGAGGCGATGAAGAGCATTATGCAGATGAATGTTGTTCGGGTTGCCTGAACCATAAACAGTTTTTGCCGCGCAGCACGCCGTTCCTCAGACGTGATGTTTGCAAGTACCAAACCCCAGCACTTTGTTGGGGTTTTTTTTATGCCAAAAAGAGCCTGATAAAAAGTGCGACTTTGAAATCATAACCTGCCTGCCGCATCATTTTTAGTGGATTTCACACGCTTCATTTTCCTGTCAATCCAGGATGTTGACATCAGCGTAACACTTCCTGCAGTAGATTTAATCCTGCTTTCTCTTGCCTGATTTTGACTGTTATTAAATTTCGATAAGAATATTCTCGATTATCCTGGTTAAATTCTTATATAATTTTTAACTGGTATTGATGCTTTGTAAACAAAGCAAGATTACTTTAGATAAATTGTCAGGATAAAGGCCTATGAAAAACAGGAAGTTAACATTGCTTCTCACCGTTATGGTACTGGCTTTAACAGCGTGTAATGAGAAAGAAGGTGTAACGTTTGTTAAAAATCCAGATAAGGCAGGTGAATCAATCACGCCTCCTGACTGGGCCGCTATTGCACGTAGTGACATTCAGAGCGGTTTGGCGATGAGTCTTTTTAGCGCGACCTGTAAACTCCTTTATCGCGATGAGCAGTGGTTTGTGGGATGCAAACCAGAAGAAGACGAATCATCGTTTATGCTCTATTCCATTCAGCAGGATAAAACCTCGAAAATGAGTTCTGTAGTGGTTGCGATTAACGATCTGGCGAAACGTTATACGCATCAAAACCTGATGCTGCGTCAGATTATCACTACCGATACGCAAAATATCGCGCTTAATCC
The DNA here is from genome assembly GCF_050113815.1 of Pantoea sp. FN0307. NCBI lineage: Bacteria > Pseudomonadati > Pseudomonadota > Gammaproteobacteria > Enterobacterales > Erwiniaceae > Pantoea > Pantoea sp. FN0307. The sequence goes on from NZ_JBNJSO010000001.1 coordinate 826,190, forward strand.
TGAACGTTTAAAACAAGATTTCGAAGCCCAGTCAGGAACATAAAAGAGGGAGCAGATCTCTTTTCAAGCCTGTGCGTTAACAGGTAAGCCTGTCATTCTGTATCACTACTTGTGATATCAGCGGTTGCCCCATGCTGCCGGAGCCTAATCCGGCGGCACTCTTATTCTTCCCTCGTTGCCTCTCCTGAGCTTTTTTAACGATAGATATCGACAAAACCTATTGCCTGCCTCTGGTAGCCATCGCTCTGGAAACTTTTTAAGGTCTGAAAAGGATGTTATTAACTTTAATACGCTTTGGTACGAGGGCGAAAAGTTAAATCTGCAGCAAATTTAACTAAATGAGCCAGGTCACATTTTTCACATTGGTTACCAGTGCTAAACACATTGCTGAATCTGGTGCCGATCTTCCGTCACGCCGCAAAATAAACCCACTCTTTGTAATTTATTGAAAGATATAACTATTTTCTTTCGTGTCTTTTTTCTGATGCGAATAAGAATTTTTCGCAAAATACCCTAAAAGAGCGAGTTATTGATTGGTTTTACACTAATCGACTGTATTTAAAGCATAAATTATACAGGAGGGAAAGTTATCACTGGAGGGGAAGAAAGTTTTTCACCTTATCAGAAATTTTTTTACGCAAATTTTCATCTCTTGTTACCGTTAAGCCTGTTTAATCATTAGAAATCGAAAAATGATTAGCTGACAGTAAGTTAGCTCATCTATAACTCTGCTGAAACGCCTGCCAGTGCTACGTTTTGCTATCGAAATCGCCTGTGAACAAGCCCATTTTTCCAGCAAACAAACTTGACAGTTTTTTAATAGCTAATAGTATTTTTAATAACAAAGGTTATGAAGTGTGGTGAATGTGTTAACCGCCTCGTCAGCGAACTATTAAGCCGCATTCATGCTTCATAGACGTGTTGAAGCATAGTTGAACCCGGAGCGGCGCCCAGGCGCCGATGGGAAGTTAGATAACTGACGGGCTGAGTAGCTGAAGAGGTTCGCCATGATTTATGTCTTATATCGTGTCGCCGGTGGGCAGTATCGCGAGTTCACCTTACCGGATGATGATGTGGCGGCTTACCGGCGCAAATCACGGATTAAAAAGATAGCGACGCCGATAAGTTCGGCGGAGGAGGAGAGTTCGACAGCCGGTAAACGTGGATCATCCACGGTTAAAAAGCCGTTAGATGGACCTTCGAGATAGCGATAGACGCTGATGCGCTCATTAACACGAGCGATGACCAGGTCACCTGACTCTGGCGGAATAGCAGTATCAATAATGACGATACTGCCCGCAGTAGCTTCAGCACAACCGCTGTTTCGATCTATCAAGTAGGCTCGCCAGGTTTTTTTGGCGCGGACGCCGTTAGGCGTGGTTACGGTCTCGCTGGTTTTGCCTGCGAGCGTCCAGACAGGGACGTCACTGGCCGCGGGAGTATGTGAAAAACCTTCTTTGTTAGAAGGTCCCTGCATCTCTCCCTGACCTTTGGCCAGCCATTCGACATTGACGTTGAGTGCGGCCGCGATGTCGACCAGTTTGCGTGATCCAGCGGCCTGACCTTTGGTCAGACGCCAGATAGTAGGCTGGGAAACGCCGGATGCTTTAGCTAAAGCACCCTGAGTCATTCCGGCCATGTTCATCGCTATATTGAGCCGCGTAGCAAGAGAATCTGTTTTCATAAACGAAAATTTATAGCGCGCCGTATTGTTCGTCAAACACGCTTTGCTATGGCCTGATTCGATACGTTTTGTTATGGGTTCAAGCATTATACATAACAGAATGAAAACCACCAATGTGGCAGAGCCAATTTTTAACAAGGTCACGGGTAAGCTGGAGAAGGAGAGAGTGCGATGAGCGAGATAATAAAAATTCTTAAATTTGAAGAAGGTTATCGGGCAAAGCCTTATATCGATACAGAAGGATATCCGACCGTGGCTTATGGCATCAAACTTGGGCCACGCGGATGCCCAATAAGTAATTATACCTTCACGGTGCCGGAGGTGGTGGGGAGCGTATGGCTGGAAACCCTGTTGAGCAATAACAGGTTACAAATGAATGCCATGCCGGGAATTGTCGATGCGCTGCGACATTGCAACGAGCCGCGGAGCGATATTTTGTACAGCATGGCATGGCAAATGGGGGTTGAGGGGTTAGCCGGATTCAAGAATATGCTGGCCCTAATTTCTCAGGAGAATTTTACCGCGGCGGCCAGCAGCATGTTGATGAGTAAGTGGGCACGGCAAACGCCTAACCGGGCGAAGCGCCATGCGGATGTGATGCGTAGCGGCAGTTACGAGGGTTACAGAGGGGTAATCATATGAAATTACGGCTGGTTAAGGATTGGCCAAACTGGTGGCGCTGGCATTCTACGAAAGCGCTGGTTGCACTCGGTCTGCTACCTACGATTTGGCTTGAAATGCCTGCTGAGTGGAAAGCATTGATTCCGTCTCACTGGCTACAAATTACTTCATTCATTGTCATGCTGGTGGGAATGTTTTCACGTATTACCAGGCAAAAAGCACCGCCTGATACCAATACGCCAGCTGATAGAGAAGGCACAAATAATACGCCTTGAATTAAATATTACGCACCAGGGCTTAATAATGAAAACGGTAAAAAATAATTCCGTAATAGAAGCGGAAAGGGATTTCCGCAACCTTAATTCGTGCGCTGAACAGTTTTAACAAGGATAAAAACCCTTATTTTTCATTCTGGAGGTTCATCATGGCTTTAACTACATCTTCTCAAAAAATTGCTGCAACAAGTGCAACTGATTATACAACCGATAATACCGTCGCTTTTCAGGCGCTGCTTAATAAGGAAAGACATGTCATCGTCGATACCATTATTAATCTTTCTGCACAGGTTAAAACTGCCTTTGAAGGGCAGATTATCGAAGGAAAGGAGACGGGTGAAATCAGGCCGATAGGCACCGCTATGAGTATCCGTTCGATGATTGCGTTGAAACATAAGCGTTGTCAGCTGCGTAGTCTGAAATCGACCAATCCATTATTGCTGCAAAGTAACGTTCCCGGCGATCAAGGCGGAGGTCGTCAGGGGACGGTAGATATTCAGGCGGACTTCTGCGTGATTGAAGGTTGTACCATGATTAACCAGGTTAACGCCGTTATTGCCGGTTCAATCTTTCGTGCGCATGGTTCACGTATTATCAATAATAACTTCCTGGACTGCCTGGGCGTTGGTCTGGAAGAGCGTGGTGATGCCGTCAGTATCTGGGGTTCCGGTACGGTGATTGCTCATAACTACGCCTCCTGTAAAGAAGGCACCGATGGACGCATTGCGTTTCATGCCGAAGCGCCGGTTACTTCCAACAGCGGACGCGCCCATTTTGATGCTCAGCATACTATTATGGCGAATAACCTGGCCTACGGCCCGTTCCGCCGTCACTTTGTGATGGAAGGGATTACCAACGGGACGGCGATCGGTAACATCTCTCTCGGCGGCGCGACCTGGTGGGGCGAAGCTTATATTATGTGTACCAATGTGCTGGCGGAAAATACGATTAAATATACCCGTACATCTGCCGATACGCAGGGTGCCAACTGGGCGCCGAAACGCGGGGCGATTTGCGTACAGAACTGGTCATATAACGTAAGTATCCGTTCAAATGTGGTCATGGACGAAGGCTCCGTCGGCGACGGTTTTATTCTTGATCGCTCATCAACGGTGAAAGCTGAACATCGTTTGACGCTGCAACTCTCCATGCTGAATAAAGGAGACGAAAGAAATAACGCCTTTAATTTAGTGCCGGCAGAAGATCTGCATTTGAATAACTGTTATGCCGCAGGTTTCGCCAGTGTTATTAAAGGAACCACTAGTGATTATAATACCGTCCTGTTAACGGGTTGCCGTTTAAGAACCAACGGTACCGCTACCGGTGTATTAATTCAGGGCGGTTCAGGCGGCACACTGTCAATTAACCATAGCATTATAGACGTAGGCAGTAATAATTTTGCTATGAACCTGTTCAATTTGGCGAAAATTCATATTACCAGTACCGGTTATGCCGCAGCAAAATTCGCCCTTGGTCTGCAAAACATCGGTGAAAAATTCGTTATGAGTAACTGTTATAACCTTAATTCTGATGTACCGCTCAGCCTGCGTTATACCAGAACCAGTACTACAGGCGGAGCGCCGATTGTTACGTCAGAAGGTGATGTACCGGAAATTGAATGGCTGTTTAATCAGAATGATGGCATTACCTGTGGATTCGTCTATTCTCAGGCGCAGCTTAAATCGTTGACTTCTACAGTTAATACTTTCGGCAAAGCAATGGGTAAAATCGTACTGGGTTACACCGCTGATAAGAAACTACGTTACTACTATGCAACAGGGCAGAGTGCTAATGCGCCCTGGGTAACGTTTGATTATAATGAAACTGTGACGCCGGCTTAATTTACCGGGCCTTCCGTGCAGTGCGGAAGGCCATTTTTGTTAAGTAAGCTTAACAAGGCCGTTCCTTAGCTTACTCCTTTAGTATGAATATACTCCCACGCATATTAGCGGCCAATTATTAATGCGGCTTCTACTGGGAGAATTCCCACTTTTTTCCTTTCAACATGTTAAATTCGGTCAACTTATTTTTCTTCGGTTGTTTTTTACCGTTTTTATATCGAAAGAGAAGGCGCTATCACAGTCATTAAAATACTGATTTAGTTAACACGACTAAAAATAAAATAATTTATAATAAAGCGGGTATTGCGCCTTTTAATAGTATATTTCTGACCGATTGTCGGCTGGGGTAACGGTACCGCTACGGGGATTTTGCTTTGTCTATTCGCAGGCACAGCTTGCGTCCTCCGCCTCCGCCGTAAATGCTATTGGTAAATCCTCAGGCAAGATTGTACTGAGCTATGATGTAAGTAAGCAGCTACGTTACTACTATGCCACGGGTGAAGAGGCAAAAGCGCCATGGGCCATGCAGGAAAGCACGCGTTCAGTTACGCCTGCCTGACCTGATGCTACCGCCGTCTACGGCGGAGGCCTTGATGCTGGTATCCCCATGGCATTACCACAGGAATTAATAATGAAGTCTGGATACCTGGCACTGACTACCGGCATTTGCAGCCTGAGCTTTTGCACCCTGAGCCTGGCGGCAGAAACCTGCCGCGCCATTCCTGAAGCGATAAAACAGAGCAACAGCGTCATTCTGCTGGGCGGCACGGCAAAAGGGCCGGTTAAACAGGTGGTGATGGGCGAGTTCGGCAAAAATGTCAATTCGCAAAAGCGCGTATTGGGCCAGTTCGACCGTTGCGGTCAGCTTGTCGTCGCGGATATCAGCTACGATAAAAACGATCAAAATATTGTTCTGGCTATGGAGCAGCATATTTTTCGCGTTAATCACGGCTGGCTGGCGGAATACCAAATCTCAGTGAAAGTGCAAAAAGAGAATGCCCTGGTTGAGGTAAATAACAAGCAGGGCAATATCAGCTATATGGTGGGAACCAAAGGCAATATCATCAGCGCCAGCGATAGTTTTATGCTGATGGGGAAGAAAGGTTTCACCGAGACAACGTACAGCTATGATCCTCAAATGCGTTTAAGCACCAGCACATCACGTGGCTCGGATAGGCTCACCAACGGTGAATATCGCTATCGCTGGAACAAAGCGGGATTGCTGCTGGGCAGCAGATCGGCGCAAAGCCAGGAGAGTTACACTTACGATGCGCAACAGCGTGAACTGGGAATGCGGATGATTAATACCACCAGCAACGGCACCATTACCACGCTGGATGAGTGCCAGAGCTGGGATAAAACCGGTAACTGCACGCTGAGCTATTCCCATGAAACCGAAATTGCCGGGCAGGAAACCCTGCAGCGTCAGCTGGGGACGGCGTATCGCTTTGAGTACTGGGATAGTGAGGCAGAGAAGAGTGGAGAGGAAAATCGCTAAACGCTTTTTCGCACGGTGAGGGCCTGAACAGAGGCGTCCGTTGACGCCTCTGCTATTTAACGCCGTAACGTCACTATTTCACGCTTTGACTGAACGCATCTACCGCCAGAATAGCATTGGCGACCGCTTCCGGCGTCAGTGCCGGATTAAGGTTTTTCAACGTGTCGCCTTCGCTGTTTGCCTGCGCGCCAATTCTAACCATATTTTCCCAGCTTTCATTTTCCAGGTGCATCTCTGCCAGCGTAGTCGGCATGTTTATGGCGCGGTAAAAGCGGATATAGCGGGCGATCTCCTCATCGGGCCGCTGTTCCAGTACCATCTGCGTGAGCGTGCCATACGCCACTTTTTCACCATGCGTCAGATGATGAATATCGCCTTCGATAGCGGTAAAGCCGTTATGAATCGCATGCGCGCCCGCCAGTCCGGCATTTTCAAAGCCCAGCCCCGAAAGCAGCGTATTGGCTTCCACCACTGCTTCAACCGCAGGCGTTACGCGCTTTTGCGCCACGGCGGTCCAGGCGCTGTAGCCCCAGGTCAGCAGCGTCTCTTCACAGGCGCGGGCGATCGCCATTCCGGCAATGGTGGGATCGCCATTCACCATCGATTTACCGTGTGAGCGCAGCACCGCCTGCGCTTCAACGTAGGTCGCCAGGCCATCAGCAATGCCGGAAGCAAACAGCCGCACCGGCGCCTGAGCGCAGACCCAGGTATCCACCAGCACCAGGTCGGGGTTTTTACTGTAAAAGCGATAACTTTCGAAGACGCCGCTATCGGAATAGATAACGGAGAGCGCGCTACAGGGCGCATCGGTCGAGGCGGCGGTCGGCACGATCGCCACCGGCGATTGCAGCTCATCCGCCACCGCTTTGGCCGTATCCAGGGTTTTGCCGCCGCCCAGACCAACCACGACCACAGAGCCCTGTTGGCGTGCGGCATTTGCCAGGCGGGTAATCTCACTGCCGGAAGCCTCACCATTGAATTTTTCATAGTGCTGCTGGATATCGCTCTGTTTCAGCGTATTTTGCACCTGTTCGCCAACCAGTCCCCAGACAATATCGTCAGCGATCAGAAATGCGCTGTCACCTAATTCTTTCAGCCAGGTTCCCAGTTCAGTCAGTACGCCAGCGCCCTGAACATATTTGCGTGGGGAGGAAAAAACAAACTTACTCATTCCCATTCTCCTTTTAGCTATTGATTTAACGTGTTAGCTAAAGCCTGGCAGGTTTCCGGGCATGGGTTTGTTAAAGAGTGGGAAAAGGGAAATTATCCATAGCGCTGCTGGTGGGCTTTTTTGCGTCGCAGGTAATCTTCATCCGCACGAATTTTATCCCAGTATCCTTTGAAAATGGTGGCCGATTCGACTTTCTCTGCGTCCAGCTGTTGCGGCAGCACCTGCCGCTGCGCATCATATTTTTTACCGCCGGGATGATTGGCATAGCGTCGCGCGCGGGTAAAACCCATCTGAATAAATTTACGCGCCATATCCATACCAACAAAATCATCCTGCTGTCGATAGGCTTCAAACAGCGCCATAATTTTTTCCGCTGACTCACGCGCAATGGCTGGGGTACGAAAGCGCCAGTGCGGTAAAATTTCCGATTTGTAAGGCTCGACAAGCAGTACGCCCTGTTCGCCCCGGCCTACCTGATACAGTTCCGGGTGCTGGCGAAAATCGATGGTTTTAAAATCCTGCTGATAATCAAACTCTCTCATTGGCCCTCCTGTAATCGCTGCGTTAAGTTTAGTGTTTAACGCGCAAATCTGCTTTTCTGCGGCGGAGCCGTTGGGTAGGAGGGGAGTGAATAAAGCATTGGGAAGGGCGCTGGGGCGTTAAAAAAGGGCATCCCGGGATGCCCCTGACTTTCCTGTTACGGCTTGCGTGCTACCAGCACGGCACGCAAAGGCGCGGGATAACCTTCCACGGTTTTGCTGCTGTCCTGGGGATCGAGAAAGTCCGTCAGCGATTCGGTAATCATCCAGTCGGTGCGTCGCTGTTCGTCGGTGGTGGTGCGGGAATAGTCCACGATGCGCACATCAACAAAACCGCATTTTTCCAGCCAGCGCGCCAGTGCCTCCGCCGACGGAATAAACCAGACGTTGCGCATTTGCGCATAGCGTTCGCCCGGCACCAGCACATCATGCTCGTCGCCTTCAATTACCAGGGTTTCCAGCACCAGTTCGCCGCCGCTTACCAGCTGATTTTTCAACTGGTAGAGATGATCCAGCGGGGAGCGCCGATGATAGAGCACTCCCATGGAAAAAACGGTATCAAAAGCCTTCAGTTCCGGCAGCTGTTCAATACCGACCGGCAGCAGATGCGCGCGCTGATCGTTGCCAAGCAGCTTACGTACCGCTTCAAACTGGCAGAGAAACAGCTGAGTGGGATCGATGCCCACCACCAGATTTGCGCCCGCGCCAATCATGCGCCACATGTGATAACCGCTGCCGCAGCCGACATCCAGCACGGTGCGATCGGTGAGCGGGGAGATGTGCGGTAGCACGCGATCCCATTTCCAGTCGGAGCGCCACTCGGTATCAATATGGGTGCCGTAAAGTGAATAAGGACCTTTGCGCCACGGCATCAGGGTGCGCAGCAGTTTTTCGATGCCCTGACGCTGGCGATCGCTAAGCGCATCGCTGTCGGCGGTAACGCTGTGCTGTAAATCGAGATGCTGCGGCGTGAGCTGCGGCAGGTTATCTACCGCTTTGGTCCAGTTGCGGAAATGGCCGTGCAGATTTTCACGCTGCCAGGCTGCCAGCTGCGCCGGCAGCACTTCAAGCCAGCTGGCCAGCGGACCCTGCGCGATGCGCTGATAAAAGTTGCCGAAGTCGATCATGCCGTACCTGCTTTTAACGCCACCAGAGAGCCAAAGTTAAAGCACTGGAACCAGAGTTCGCTGTGTTGAAAACCGGCCTGGCGCAGGCGCGCCTTATGTGTTTCCACCGAGTCGGTCAGCATCACGTTTTCCAGCATGCTGCGCTTCTGGCTGATTTCCAGTTCACTGTAGCCATTGGCACGCTTGAAGTCGTGATGCATGTTAAATAACAGTTCGCCCACTTCCGCATTTTCAAAGCTGAATTTTTCTGACAGCACCAGCGCGCCGCCAGGATTCAGACCCTGGAAGATGCGTGCCAGCAGCGCCAGACGATCGTCAGGTGCCAGGAACTGCAGGGTGAAGTTCAGCACCACCATTGAGGCATTTTCAATATTGATACCGCGAATGTCAGCTTCGATAACCTCAACCGGGGTGCTGGCGCGGAAGGCATCGATATGACGACGGCAGCGTTCAACCATTGCCGGAGAGTTATCAACCGCAATAATTTTGCAGCCTTCCGTCTGTACCGAACGGCGCACGGAAAGCGTGGCGGCGCCAAGCGAACAGCCCAAATCGTAAACCCGGGTATGGGGCTTAACGAAGCGTTCGGCCAGCATGCCGATCATAGAGATGATATTGGAATAACCCGGCACCGAGCGCTGGATCATATCCGGGAAAACTTCAGCTACGCGCTCATCAAACGTCCAGTCGCCCAGTTTATCAATAGGCGCGGAGAACAGCGTATCTCGATTAGACATAGGGGTAAATCCGGTCAACTACGGAAAGGGCGTTATTTTGGCAGAAAGCGCGGCGCGCTGCATCTTTTGTCGCGCGAACCGCAGCGGCTGCGACAACCGTTGAGTCGTGAAGGCGCCGCACGCTTAGCAAGAACGGTCTCAAAAAACGGTGAATATGGCGTTGGGCACAGATTGTTTTTTGTTCGCTGTTATGTTCTGTCGCTGCTGGCGCGTTTACACCTTCTGCTTATACCCTGACGTATGGCGGGTAGCTTAAGGAAACGCATAACGGCCAGAACGGATATTTCAGGCTAAAGGAAACGGCAACGATGGACAGGGTTAAAGAAGGAACGCTGCGTTTATTAACGCTGGAAGAGATCGCGCTGGCACATTCCATTTTTGGCGGATCGATAGATTACGCACGCGTATGGATTCATTGCGACAGCTATTTGCCTTTTGGTTTGCAGAGAAGGGATACAGCAATGTCGCCTAATGGGGAAATTTGGTTCAGAGAAGAACTCTATGAACCCAACTTTGGCTCAATCTATACGCCTGCATCATCAAAGCATCTTTTTATTCATGAAATGATGCATGTTTGGCAATACCAACAGAGAATGTGGGTTCGGGCAAGAGGATTATTTAGCTGGGCTGCTGACTATACGTATCAGCTTGATGGTAAACCACTGTTACAATATTCACTTGAGCAGCAGGCTCAAATCGTTGCCGATTATTTTGTACTTTATACTTTTGGTTATAGGGTATGGAATATGTTCAGGCAACAAACTTATCCCGTTGTTACTCATCAAGGCAGTATTGATCGCTTAAGGTTACTTTCGCAATATCAAAAAACCATTTATTCAGCTGTGAAAAAAGGCTAACTATGCGCGCTATAAAAGCATTATTAATCATTACAGCAGTCACGATGTTAACTGCTTGCGAAGGAAAAACGCTTTACCTTTATCGGGCAAAGGTAACAACAATAAATGATAAAGTTTGTGTGTTAATTGATGCGAAAGATAATGAGAATTTAAACCTCATTGAAATCAATTCTTCTGATAGCGCGCAAAATACTTTCAGAAAATTTTATTCAATGGATGATAAAGCGATACCGCTTTCTCGTAACCAGTGCGTTCCCTTGTTTGATTATCCCTTTAAAGAGGGTCTGGCTTACGGCGTTTCGATCGCTACCTTTATTAAACCCGTAGCAAAAATGGACGGTAGAAAGTTTATCGCCACTTTCACACTCTACCGCGTCGATGGCAAACTGATGGCGACCCGGATATAAAATCAGAACAGCGCCGCCTGCTGCGGCCAGTCCGGGGATTCACCCACCTGCGGTAACGCCTGCTGCAGGCGCGGCCACAGCGTTTGCACCAGATCCAGCACCTCGCCGATATCGGGCGTATGAATAAACAGCCACGGCGTTCCCTTTTCCTGCCAGCCAGGCAGCTTGTTTAGCCAGTCCTCGAACCATATCTGATTTTCCTGCGGGGATTCGCTGCCGATAAAGCGCACCATCGGGTCGCTGGCGGTCATGATAGCGTGTGGCGGCACCTTTGGTTTTTTCGCTTTGGCATCCAGCGTGGCGGGCGTAACGGCATCAGAAGCGTGAACCGGGCGGCTGTCAAGGATCACGCGATTCACGCCGCGCTGATGCAGGCCGCGATTCAGTGCACGCTCCGCTTCGCCTTTGGCGAAAAAAGCCGGGTGGCGCACTTCAACGCCATAGCGGAACCCGGCAGGCAAACCATCAAGAAATGCCCACAGCGCCGCCAGCGAATCGGGACCAAAGGTGGCAGGCAGCTGCAGCCAGTACTGACCAATGCGGGCGCTAAGCGGATCCAGCGTGCGGAAAAAAGTATCCAGCAGATCGTCGCAGTCGCGCAGGGCAGCCTGATGGCTGATAGTGGCGGGAAATTTAAAACAGAAACGAAAATCATCGCTGGTCATATCATGCCAGCGCAACACCACCTCTGCTTTTGGCAGCGCATAGAGCGTGGTATTGCCTTCAACGCAGTTAAAATAGCGGGCATAGTCAGCCAGCGTTTCCAGCCCATAGCGTTTCCAGTGCGGATGTTGCCACTGCGGCAAACCCAGACGAAGTGTCATAATGCTCCCGTATCAAAGTGTCCCCGGCAAACTGACTCGCTCTGCAAACGCAAAAAGCGGATCACCCGCCGGGGCTTCACGGGCGGACAGGGGAGTGTCCACCACAGGTTACAGCGCGGCGATAATCTCATCGCTACGACGTATTTTTGCGATACGCGGGAAAATCCATTCCAGACTGCTGTTATGCTGCTCTACGCTGCCAGCGCTGCAAATATTCTCGGCAATGACCAGGTTAAAGCCCAGCTCCCAGGCGTTGCGCGCGGTAGATTCTACGCCAATATTGGTGGAAATGCCGCCCAGGACGATAGTATCGATGCCGCGCCGACGCAGCTGCAACTCCAGATCGGTGCCGTAAAAGGCGCCCCACTGGCGCTTGACCACTTCAATATCGCCAGACGTAACGCCCAGCGCCGTAGGGTAGTTCCACCAGTTTTCCGGCAGCGCGCCGTGCATCAGCGCAGAATCGACTTCCTGCTTCGGCGCATCGGCAAAATCAGGCGACCAGCCAACACGCACCAGCACCACCGGCGCGTTTACGGCGCGGAATTTTTCCGCCAGCCTGGCCGCACCTGCCACCACCTGCTGCGCGCTGTGCGGGCCGCCGGCAAAAGGCAGGATACCTTCCTGCAAATCGATTAAAACCAGCGCGGTTGATTCAGGATTGAGTTTCATAATGTTCTCCGCGAACAGACAAAAGCGTAAGCCTACGTGACTTGCTGGCGTGCGGGCGAGCAGAAAAATGTCGTTAATTCATGAATTTTGTGAATTTCTGTGTGCGCGGCGCTAACATGAGCCGGCAGGGAATAACAAATGCGCACACATTCAGCGCTGCGCGCCGTTCCCCCTTATCGTGCCTCGCTTTTTACATTATAATGCCTGCCTTTTTGCGGCAGCGTCTGCCTGAGGGTTATCCGCCGGATAACCAACTCCAGAACGATACATCAGCGCTGCCCATGCTGCAGCGGCGAAGTTAAAAGGATAGCGTTATGCGTACAGAATATTGCGGACAGATCAATCCGTCTCATGTTGGCCAGCAAGTGACTCTCTGCGGTTGGGTTAACCGTCGCCGCGATCTCGGGAGCCTGATCTTTATTGATATGCGCGACCGTGAAGGCATCGTCCAGGTCTTTTTCGACCCGGATCGTCAGGAGGCGTTCAATCTGGCGTCTGAGCTGCGTAACGAGTTCTGCATTCAGGTGACCGGCGTGGTCCGCGCCCGTGACGAACGCAATAAAAACCCCGATATGGCCACCGGCGAAGTAGAAGTTTTCGCCACCGACCTCACCATCATCAACCGCGCCGAGCCGCTGCCGCTGGATTTTAACCAGGTCAATACAGAAGAAGCGCGTCTGAAATATCGCTATCTCGACCTGCGTCGCCCTGAAATGGCGCAGCGCCTGAAGGCGCGTGCCAAAATCACCAGCCTGGTGCGTCGCTTTATGGACGATAACGGCTTCCTTGATATTGAAACGCCGATGCTGACCAAGGCCACGCCGGAAGGCGCGCGTGACTATCTGGTGCCGAGCCGCGTACATAAAGGCAAATTCTACGCGCTGCCGCAGTCTCCCCAGCTGTTCAAACAGCTGCTGATGATGTCCGGCTTCGATCGTTACTATCAGATTGTTAAATGCTTCCGTGACGAAGATCTGCGTGCTGACCGTCAGCCTGAATTTACGCAAATCGATGTGGAAACTTCCTTTATGACCGCGCCGCAGGTGCGTGAAGTGATGGAGCGTCTGGCGCGCCAGCTATGGCTGGAAGTGAAGGGCGTCGATCTGGGCGAGTTCCCGCAGATGACTTTTGCTGAAGCGATGCGTCGTTACGGTTCCGACAAGCCGGACCTGCGTAACCCGATGGAGCTGGTGGATGTCGCCGATCTGGTTAAAGAGGTTGAGTTCAAGGTCTTCTCTGGTCCGGCCAACGACGCCAAAGGCCGCGTAGCGGCGCTGCGTGTACCGGGCGGTGCGCAGCTTAGCCGTAAGCAGATTGATGAGTACGGCAAGTTTATTGAAATTTACGGCGCGAAAGGGCTGGCTTATATCAAAGTTAACCAGCGCGCGCAGGGCCTGGAAGGCATTCAAAGCCCGGTAGCGAAATTCCTTAACGCTGAAATCGTGGAAGCGATCCTGGAACGTACCGGCGCGCAGGATGGCGATATGGTGTTCTTTGGTGCTGATAAAGCGGGCGTGGTGGCTGATGCGATGGGTGCGCTGCGCCTGAAACTGGGTCGCGATCTGAACATCACCGACCTCAGCGCCTGGAAACCGTTGTGGGTTATTGACTTCCCGATGTTTGAAGACAACGGCGAAGGCGGCCTGACGGCAATGCATCACCCGTTCACCGCGCCGCGCGATATGACGCCGGAGCAGCTGAAAGCCGCACCGGAAACCGCCATCGCCAACGCTTACGATATGGTGATTAACGGTTACGAAGTGGGCGGCGGATCGGTACGTATCCACAACGGTCAGATGCAGCAAACCGTATTTGGCATTCTGGGTATTACCGAAACCGAGCAGCGCGAGAAGTTCGGCTTCCTGCTGGATGCGCTGAAGTTCGGTACGCCGCCGCACGCAGGCCTGGCATTTGGTCTTGACCGCCTGGTGATGCTGCTGACCGGCACCGATAATATTCGTGACGTTATCGCCTTCCCGAAAACCACCGCTGCAGCCTGTCTGATGACCGAGGCGCCAAGCTTCGCTAACCCAGCGTCGCTGGAGGAGCTGAGCATTCAGGTGGTGAAAAAGGAAAAGCCAGAGAGCCTGTAAGATGACGTTTAAGCATCCTGTCTCGGTACTGGTGGTGATTTTCGCGCAGGATACCGGGCGGGTGCTGATGCTACAGCGGCGCGACGATCCTGCGTTCTGGCAGTCGGTCACCGGCAGCCTGGAGGCGGGAGAAGCGCCTGTCGAGGCGGCGCGGCGCGAGGTGTGGGAAGAGCTGGGCATTGACGTGGCGGCTGAAGGGCTGACGCTTGAAGATTGCCAGCGGCAAATTGAATTCGAAATCTTTCCGCACTTTCGTCATCGCTATGCGCCGCACGTTACGCATAATATTGAGCACTGGTTTCGGCTGGCCTTGCCGGGCGAACGCAGCATTATGTTAAGCGAACATCTGGCCTTGCAGTGGCTGGATACAGCCACTGCCGCCCGTCTAACCAAGTCCTGGAGTAATCGCCAGGCGATAGAAGAATTCGTCGGCTAACCGCTGCCGACAGCCGCGCAGCGCACCGCAATGTGCGTGCTGTTTATCAGCAATAGCGCGCTGAAGCTGTCAGTCAGTCTGGACTGATGCAAAATCAACAGCGTCAGACATAAGGTGCGTTGTTTCCCTGCAGAGGGAACCGGCCTTGAGGCGTCTGACCGGTGTCAAACTGGAGAGAGCAGAGTTATGGCAGGTCATAGTAAATGGGCCAACACCAAACACCGCAAAGCGGCACAGGATGCCAAGCGCGGTAAAATTTTTACCAAAATTATTCGCGAGCTGGTGACGGCAGCGAAGCTGGGCGGCGGCGATCCCGCTTCTAACCCGCGCCTGCGTGCGGCCATGGATAAAGCGCTGTCTAATAATATGACGCGCGACACCATGGATCGCGCTATCGCTCGCGGCGTAGGCGGCGACGATAACAGCAACATGGAAACCATTATTTATGAAGGCTATGGCCCGGGCGGCACGGCGGTTATGGTTGAATGCCTGAGCGATAACCGTAACCGTACCGTATCTGAAGTGCGTCACGCCTTTACCAAATGCGGCGGCAACCTCGGTACCGATGGTTCCGTTGCCTATCTGTTCACCAAAAAAGGCGTGATCTCTTATGCGCCGGGCCTGGATGAAGATACGGTAATGGATGCGGCGCTGGAAGCGGGTGCGGATGACGTAGTGACCTATGAAGATGGCGCGATTGACGTCTTCACGCCGTGGGAAACCTTCGGAGAAGTGAAGGATGCGCTGGATGCGGCGGGTCTGAAAGCGGAAAACGCAGAAGTGACGATGATCCCTTCTACCAAAGCGGATATGGATATTGAAACGGCTCCGAAACTGATGCGTCTGATCGATATGCTGGAAGACTGTGACGACGTGCAGGAAGTTTATCACAACGGCGAAATGACCGACGAGGTGGCGGCAACCCTGTAATGGTTGTTGCCCTTCACCAACCTGACGGAGCAGCCTGATGGCGATTATTCTGGGCATTGACCCGGGTTCACGTATTACCGGCTACGGCGTGATCCGGCAGGTTGGGCGACAGTTGACCTACCTTGGCAGCGGCTGTATTCGCACCGGCGTTGACGATCTGCCCTCCCGTTTGAAGCTGATTTACGCGGGCGTGACGGAGATCATCACGCAGTTTCAACCTGACTTTTTTGCCATTGAACAGGTGTTTATGGCGAAAAACGCTGATTCAGCCCTTAAGCTGGGTCAGGCGCGCGGCGCGGCTATCGTGGCGGCGGTCAATCAGGATCTGCCGGTATTTGAATACGCGGCGCGTCAGGTGAAACAAACGGTGGTCGGCATCGGCAGCGCAGAAAAAAGCCAGGTGCAGCATATGGTGCGCACCTTGCTGAAGCTGGCGGCTAACCCGCAGGCGGATGCCGCCGATGCGTTGGCGATTGCGATCACTCACTGTCACGTTAGTCAGAATGCCAACAGGCTAAGCGATACGCGTCTGACCCTGACGCGCGGCAGATTGCGTTCGTAACCCATTATCAGGCTGGATATTCATCCAGCCTTTTTTATGTTATAACTCTGACACTTTCTCTCTCCCTGAATCAAAGGAAGCTACTGTGATAGGTCGTCTGCGAGGCATCATTCTGGAAAAACAACCGCCGCTGGTATTAATTGAAGCGAACGGAGTGGGATATGAGGTCCACATGCCAATGACCTGCTTCTATGAGCTACCGGAGCTGAATCAGGAAGCCACTATTTTTACGCAGTTTATTGTGCGTGAAGATGCCCAGCTGCTGTATGGCTTTACCAGCAAGCAGGAGCGCGCGCTGTTTCGTGAGCTGATTAAAGTCAATGGTGTAGGGCCGAAGCTGGCGCTGGCGATCCTTTCCGGGATGTCGGCACAGCAGTTTGTGACCGCAGTAGAGCGTGAAGAAGTCGCGACGCTGGTTAAGCTGCCCGGCGTCGGTAAGAAAACCGCCGAGCGGCTGGTAGTGGAAATGAAAGATCGCTTTAAAGGCATGCACGGCGATCTGTTTGGCGGCGACGCAACCTTTACGCTTACCAGCGAGAATGCCGCCATCGACAGCAACGATGCCGAGGCCGAAGCGGTTGCCGCGCTGGTGGCGTTGGGGTATAAACCGCAGGAAGCCAGCCGGATGGTTAGCAAAGTGGGCCGCCCGGACGCTGACTGTGAAACCCTGATTCGTGAAGCGCTGCGTGCTGCGCTCTGAGGTAAACCATGATTGAAGCCGATCGCCTGGTCTCACCTGGCAATGTGAGCGAAGAAGAAATTATCGATCGCGCGATCCGTCCGCGCCTGCTGGATGAATATGTGGGTCAGCCGCAGGTGCGCGAACAGATGGAGATCTTTATCAAGGCGGCCAAAATGCGCGGCGACGCGCTGGATCACCTGCTGATTTTTGGCCCGCCAGGCCTGGGTAAAACCACGCTGGCGAACATTGTTGCCAATGAGATGGGCGTGAACCTGCGCACCACCTCTGGTCCGGTACTGGAAAAAGCGGGCGACCTGGCGGCGATGCTGACCAACCTTGAACCGCACGATGTGCTTTTCATCGATGAAATTCATCGTCTGTCGCCGGTGGTGGAAGAGGTGCTTTATCCGGCGATGGAAGATTATCAGCTGGATATTATGATCGGGGAAGGCCCGGCGGCGCGCTCAATCAAGCTTGATCTGCCGCCGTTCACCCTGATCGGCGCCACCACGCGCGCAGGTTCGTTAACCTCGCCGCTGCGCGATCGTTTCGGCATTGTGCAGCGCCTGGAGTTCTATCAGGTAAAAGATTTGCAGCACATCGTGGCTCGCAGCGCCGCCTGTCTGGGGCTGGATCTGAGCCCGGAAGGCGCGCTGGAAGTGGCGCGACGTGCACGCGGCACGCCGCGTATCGCTAACCGGTTGCTGCGCCGCGTACGCGATTTTGCCGAAGTGCGCGCCGAAGGCGTGATGGATGGCGATGTCGCGGCGAAGGCGCTGGATATGTTGAATGTCGACCACGAAGGCTTCGACTATATGGACCGCAAGCTGTTATTAGCCATTATCGATAAGTTTACCGGCGGGCCGGTAGGGCTGGATAACCTGGCGGCGGCCATTGGCGAGGAGCGTGAAACCATTGAGGATGTGCTGGAGCCTTACCTGATTCAGCAGGGCTTTATTCAGCGTACGCCGCGTGGACGCATCGCCACACAGCACGCCTTTAAGCATTTCGGCATGACCCGCGAAGTATAAAAAACGCCAGCGCTAAGCTGGCGTTTTCGTCTGGTTAATCGCTATCAGGCCGGCACTTTTTTCATCTGGCTGATAATAAACAGCACTGCGGCACAAAGCACCACCGAAGGGCCGGCGGGCGTATCGTAAAAGGCCGAGAAGGTAAGGCCGCCGGTCACGGCAACAATGCCTGTACCGATAGCAATAAATGCCATCTGCTCCGGCGAGCGGGCAAAGCGGCGAGCGGTGGCGGCGGGGATCACCAGCAGCGAAGTGATAATCAGCGCCCCGACAAATTTCATCGCCACGCCGATGGTTAAAGCGGTAACCAGCATCAGCAGCATGCGCGTGCGCGCGATATTGACACCATCCACCTGCGCCAGCTCCGGGCTAATAGTCATGGAGAGCAAAGGTCGCCATTGCCAGGCGAGCGCCGCCAGCACCAGCGCCACGCCGCCGCCGATTATCCATAAATCCTCCGGCGTCACTGCCAGCAGATCGCCAAACAGATAAGCCATCAGATCCACGCGTACATTCGACATCAGGCTCACCACCACCAGCCCCAGCGACAGAGCGCTGTGCGCCATAATGCCCAGCAGTGTATCAATAGCCAGATGGGGACGACGCTCCAGCCAGACCAGACCCAGCGCCAGCAATAGCGTGACCGCAATTACCGCGTAAAAAGGATTAACGTTCAGCAACAGGCCAAAGGCCACGCCCAGTAACGAGGCGTGCGCCAGCGTATCGCCAAAATAGGACATTCGACGCCAGACCACAAATGACCCCAGTGGACCGGCCGCCAGCGCCAGCATTACGCCGCCCAACCAGCCGGGAAGTAACAGTTCAAGCATTATTTTTCCTGTCCTTTACGCAAAACTATCCGTCCCTGTAAATCGTGACGATGATTATGATGATGCCGGTAGATCGCCAGCTGCTCTGCGCCGCGTGGGCCAAACATAGCGATAAATTCAGGATGGCGCGACACCACTTCCGGCGTGCCGGAACAGCAAATATGGTGATTCAGGCAGAGCACTTCATCTGTTTTTGCCATAACCAGATGCAGATCGTGCGAGACCATCAGCACGGCGCAGTTCAGTTCAAGGCGCAGCTGGTTAATAAGATCGTACAGCGCAACCTGACCGTTAACGTCAACGCCCTGGGTGGGTTCGTCCAGCACCAGCAGATGTGGTTGATTAAGCAGGGCGCGCGCCAGCAGTACGCGCTGGGTTTCACCACCCGACAGCTTTTGCAGCGCGGCATGCTGCAGGTGACCGGCCTGCACGCGCTTGAGCGCAGGCAGAATATCCGCTTTGCGCGTGCCCGGACGCAGCCGCAGAAAACGCTCTACGGTCAGCGGCAGCGTTGGGTCAAGATGCAATTTTTGCGGAACATAGCCGATACGTAGCGGATTATTGCGTTTCAGCGTGCCGCTATCCGGCGCGATCAATCCAAGCACGACGCGAACTAAGGTGGACTTACCGGCGCCGTTAGGGCCAAGGAGCGTCAGGATCCGTCCTGGTTCCAGCGCTAAAGAGATATTGGACAATACCTGACGCTGGCCAAAACTGACTGAGATATTTTCCAGACTAATCAGTGAGGTCATAGTTATTAATGCTTGCAGAAGTTATCGGATGTTATAATATCACAATCCATCACCCAGTCACGATGGATTGACGCATTATGTTACAGAATAAAAAACCCCTTTTTCCTCTGCTATTTTCCCTTGGTTTTGCCGCTGCGTTTAGCGCACCTGCCAGCGCAGCGGTTATCGCTTCGATTAAACCGCTGGGCTTTATCGCCTCCGCAATCGCCGATGGCGTAACCCCGGTAAAAGTTTTACTGCCCGATGGCGCTTCCGAACATGATTACGCTTTGCGTCCTTCTGACGTTAAACGCTTGCAGAGCGCGGATCTGGTGGTGTGGATTGGTCCTGATATGGAAGCCTTTATCAGTAAAACCGCCAGCGCATTTCCTGCGGAAAAGAATCTGGAAATTGCCCAGTTGCCCACAGTAAAACCGTTGCTGATTACCGGCGCGGAAGAGGATGATGAGCATCATGAACATGATGAAGCACATCATGACGCAGCGCATGAACATCATGATCATGGACAATATAATATGCATCTGTGGATGTCGCCGGAAATAGCGCGCCAATCTGCGGTTGCAATCCATGAAAAATTATTGGAACTTATGCCGCAGCGCAAAGACAAACTTGACGCTAACCTGCAGCAATTTGAGGCAGATTTAGCGAAAAGCGATACGCAAATTGCGCATCAGCTGGCGCCGCTTAAAGGAAAAGGATATTTCGTTTTTCATGATGCTTATAGCTACTTTGAAAAGCACTACGGTCTCACGCCACTTGGCCATTTTACCGTTAATCCTGAAATCCAGCCGGGCGCGCAGCGTTTACATCAAATTCGAACACAGTTGGTTGAGCAAAAAGCGACCTGCGTTTTTGCTGAGCCACAATTCAGGCCGGCCGTAATCGATGCCGTTGCCAGAGGAACTCAGGTGCGTAAAGGTACGCTCGATCCGCTGGGAATGGGCATCAGCTTAGCAAAAGACAGTTATGTGAAATTCCTCTCACAGCTGTCGAGCCAGTATGAAAGCTGCCTGAAAGGAGCATGAGGAATCCCTAAAAGTGCAACAGATAGCCCGCTCTGTCGCTCTGGCATTTAATAATCTGCCGCGTCCCCACCGCGTTATGCTTGGGTCGCTGACCGTTGTTACTCTGGCCGTCGCTGTCTGGCGGCCTTTTGTTTATCACCCGGGTGAAACATCGCCCATCGTAAAAACCATTGAAATTGACAAAAACCAGCTGCGTACGCTGCTGCCTGAAGCCAGCGAGCCGCTCGATCAGCCTGCGCCGGAAGATGACCTGCCGCAGGATGAGATCGATCAGGACGTAACGGCGGAAAGCGGCACTCATGACTATGTGGTTTCCAGCGGCGACACCCTGAGCAGCGTGCTGAACCAGTACGGTATCGATATGGGTGAAATCAATCAGCTGGTTAAAACCGATAGCGATCTGCGTAATCTTCAGGTGGGGCAGCAAATCTCCTGGACGCTAACCGATGAAGGCCAGCTGCAACGCCTGACGTGGGAGATGTCGCGGCGCGAAACCCGCACCTACGATCGCATCGGTAACGGTTTTAAGATGTCCAGCGAGCTGCAAAAAGGCGAATGGAAAAACAGCGTGCTGACCGGCGAAGTCAAAGGCAGCTTTGTCAGCAGCGCTCAGCGCGCCGGGCTGACCAGCGCGGAGATCAGCGGCGTGATCAAAGCGCTGCAATGGCAAATGGATTTCCGCAAACTGCGCGCGGGCGATAAATTCAGCGTACTGATGTCGCGCGAAGTAATGGATGGCAAAAATGAACAGAGCCAGCTGCTGGGCGTGCGTTTACGCACCGGCGGCAAGGATTACTACGCCATCCGTGCCGAAGATGGCAAATTCTATGACCGCAGCGGCTCTGGCCTGGCGCGCGGCTTTATGCGTTTCCCAACGGTAAAACAGTACCGTGTCTCCTCTAACTTTAACCCGCGCCGTCTGAATCCGGTGACAGGCCGTGTCGCACCGCATAAAGGGGTGGATTTTGCCGTGCCGGTCGGCACGCCGGTACTGGCCGTGGGTGACGGTGAAGTGGTACAGGCGAAACGCAGTTCCGGCGCGGGCAACTATGTTGCTATCCGCCACGGCCGTCAGTATATGACGCGCTATATGCATATGAAAAAGCTGCTGGTGAAGCCAGGCGATAAGGTCAAACGTGGCGATCGCATCGGTCTCTCCGGCAACACGGGTCGTTCAACCGGTCCGCACCTGCACTATGAAATCTGGATCAATAACCAGGCCGTAAACCCGCTGACGGCGAAGCTGCCGCGCACCGAAGGGCTTACCGGCAAGGATCGTTCCGCATTTCTGGCGCAGGCAAGAGAAGTACTGCCGCAGCTCAAACTCAATTAAGCGTCAGCACTCTCTTATCAGCGGAGCGCACGGTAAAACGTGCGTTTCCGCTTGCTCTCTTTTCCCCCACGGGTGCGTTGGTTTCGTATTATTTAGGGTTGGTTTAACGACAACTTGCGGTAAGCGTTGCAAATTTACCTGCCGACACTATCATTAGCCGGTTATTGATAGAGGCGAGTGCATGGAAACCAGCAAGAAAAAAAATACAGAATTTATTCCCGTCTTCGATAAATCCTTCCTGTTACCCAAATACTGGGGAGCCTGGTTAGGTATCGGTGCGTTTGGCGTAATGGCAATGCTGCCTGCAGCGCTACGCGATCCTATCCTTGGCGCGGCGGGCCGCCTTGCTGGACGTTTTGCAAAAAGCGCGCGTCGTCGTGCGCAAATCAACCTGCTGTATTGCATGCCAGAGCTGTCGGAAGCAGAGCGTGAAGCGATCATTGATGACATGTTTGCCACCGCTCCGCAGTCAATGGCGATGATGGCCGAACTGGCGCTGCGTAATCCGGATCGCGTCCGTCAGCGTGTTCACTGGCACGGCCGGGAAATTATCGATGAGATGCTGGCAGAGAAGCAAAATGTTATTTTTCTGGTGCCGCACGGCTGGGCAATTGATATTCCTGCCATGCTGCTGGCTTCAGAAGGTCAGATGATAGCGGCGATGTTTCACAATCAAAGCAATCCGCTGAACGACTATATCTGGAACCGGGTGCGGCGTCGTTTTGGCGGCCGTATGCACGCCAGGAACGATGGTATAAAGCCCTTTATTAACTCGGTGCGTCAGGGGTATTGGGGATATTATCTGCCCGATCAGGATCATGGCGCAGAGCAAAGTGAATTCGTTGATTTCTTTGCCACTTATAAAGCGACGTTGCCTGCGGTGGGGCGGCTGATGAAAGTATGCCGCGCGCGCGTGGTGCCGCTGTTCCCGGTCTATAATGCCAAAAATCATCAGCTGGATATCTATATCCGCGCGCCAATGGACGATCTGCTTGATGCAGACAACCCAACGCTGGCGCGCCGCATGAATGAAGAAGTTGAGTATTTTGTGCGTCCGCATCCGGAGCAGTACACCTGGATATTAAAACTGCTTAAAACGCGGCGTGAAGGGGAGATCGAACCCTATAAGCGCAAAGAGCTGTTTCCGCGTAAATAGCAAAACGATAAGCACCCGCCGGTTGCATAAAGCAAAGGCAGGGCAGAAGTGACCACCGTCCCGCGCCTTCATGGCGCGGGATTTGCGTTCAGGCAGCCGGTAAGAGCCGTCTGAAGCGCATGGAGATGCATACCTCTGCTCAGAGCGGATTTACCGTACTGCGTCGCTTGCGCTCGCGCAGAAAAGCGGTCACCAGCACCAGCCACAGCAGGCCGCTCGCCAGATTGATCAGACTAAACCAGGCGCTCCCGCCATGAAAATAGCCGAATTTTGTCAGCTCAATACCCAACGCAAAAGCAATAATACTTACCATCCCTAACATGGCGGCCACGCTGCCTTTGCCTGCAGTGCTGGAAAAAAGCGTTAAACGATACAGCCCGGCGTTTACCATGCCTGCGCCGTAGGCGTACAGGCTCAGTCCGGCGGTCAGCCACAGATAGCTGTGGTTATCGATCAGGCTGGCTAACGCGGCGATAGTCAGTCCGGCCAGAATCGGCCATGCGCCAAAGCGTAACGGGCTCTCAATTGGCAGGCGGCTGGAAAGGCGGCTCAAGGTCAGGTTACCGGCGATCATCGCCAGAAAAACCGGCAGCTGCAGCAGGGCGTAATCCATGCGCGACAGCCCCTCATCCTGAATCAGAATGACCGGCGACAGCGCTACCCAGGCGAGGATAGGAATAAACACCAGCCCGATCGCCAGCGAGCCGCTCATGATTTGTCGATCGCGTGCCAGCGCCAGATAGCTGCGCGCCAGATTTTTCAGGCTAATGGAAACGGTACGATCGCCTGCGGTTTCCGGCATGGCGCGCCAAAGGCCAATCAGCGCCAGCGCCGCGATAACAGCAAACAGCCAGAACATGGTGCGCCAGTCACCTACGGTTAAAAAGGCTGCACCCGCCAGCGGACCAGCCAGCGGCGCCAGCAGCGCGACATTGGCCATCAGCGCCATAATCCGCACGCTGCGCGCCTCGTCAAACGCTTCCTGAATCGCCGCATAGCCTACCGCGCCGATAAAGCAGAGGCTGATGCCCTGCAAGAAACGCAGCACGATAAATTGCTCAATGGATGAAATCCAGTGCATCAGCGCGCAGCAGATAATAAAAAACAGTACGCCAGCCAGCATCACCGGACGCCGGCCATATTTATCTGATAACGGGCCAAGCAGCCATTGCAGAACAATGCCGCCGATCAGATAAGCCGTCAGGGAAGCGGAAACCCATTCGGCTCCAACATTGAATTCGTTGGTGACCAGCAGCATGCCGGGCTGGATCATGTCGTGCGCAATATAGGTAGCAAACTCAAACAGCACCAGCGAAAGCGGAAAAAGTAAATGCCTGAAGGTCAGGTTGAAAACCGGGGTGTATGCGGCCATGCAGGTATGCTCCAGAAAGATAAAAACGCGACCGCAAATGCGGCCGCGTCAGTATAACGATCAAAATTATATTAAAAATGAATTATTCCTGATGCGCGAACGCGGCAATCGGGTTAATCAGCTCCCCGGCAAACTTCAGGTTCTCTGCCGGATCGGCCAGATTAATCATCTGCTGATTATTCGCCAGCTGCAGGCGATTCAGACAGGAAAGCGCGAAGGTGGGCGCAAACAGATTATAGCGGGCAAATTTAGGTGCCAGCTGCGGATGCGCCTGCTGATAATCATGAACGCACTGCGCCACGCGCTGCCAGAAACGTGCTTCGGGCAGCGTCCCGCTGTCATCCAGAATAGCAGAGACGAAGCGGAAAATGCAGTCAAACACATCGGTAAAGATCGAAAGTATTTTCAGGTTTTCCGGTATCTCCACCGCCAGGCGTTGTGCCTTCTCCGGCAGCACCGCATCCGGGTTCAGCACCGCGATCTCCTCGCCAATATCCTTCATATAGGCGGCGATCGGCACATTATCTTCCAGCAGCAGGATCAGGTTTTCGCCGTGCGGCATAAAGACGATGTCATGTTGGTAGAAACAGTGCAGCAGCGGGCTTAGGTAGCAGGTCAGATAGCGATCGATCCAGGCTTCCGCCGCCAGGCCGGAATCAGCAATCAATGCAGGCAGCAACGGCTGCTGATGCTGATCGATATGCAGCAGTGAAGCCATGGTCATCAGACGCTGGTCAGGCTTCAGGTTCGCCACCGGATTATCGCGCCACAGCGCGGCAAACATCTTTTTCCAGGCGGAGTCGCCCTGAATGGCGCGCTCATAGTAACGGTTATGATAGCCAATCGCCGCTACCTCGCGCAGCAGACGGAAGTCGCACTGCTGTAGCCAGCGATCCTGGCTCACTACGCTTTCCAGCCACTGATTTACCGCTGGCGTGGTGGCCATATAGTAAGGCGACAGTCCGCGCATAAAGCCCATATTTAATACTGAGAGCGCGGTTTTGACATAACGTTTGTTGGGCTGGCTGCGGTTGAAGAAAGTGCGGATCGACTGCTGCGCCTGATAGTGATCTTCGCTTTCTCCCAGCCAGATAATATCGCGTGCGGCGATATCGGGTGCAAAAACCGTCAGCAGCTTATTCTGCCACTGCCAGGGATGGACCGGCATAAACAGATAATCCTGCGCATCCACGCCCAGCGCTCGCAGACGAGTATTAAACCCGGCGATGGTGGTTTCTCCGAGCTCCTCCTGCATTAACTGCTGATAGCTCAGCGAATCCAGGCTGGAGAAGTGCGCATTGCGGGTATGCACCGCAACCCAGACCAGGCGCACTGGCGTGGCCGCTTCCGGCGCGTAGGCGAGATAGTCACGCGCATCAAAACCGATGCGGCCATTATTGGCAACAAAGCAGGGGTGGCCTTCAGTCATTGACGCTTCCACCGTCTGGAAATCTGCTTTTACCAGCGCCGCGCTGTCCGGGTTGCCCTTTTGTAACTTATAGACGCTGCTACACAGCGTACTGGTGATCTCTTCCATATAGATCGCCAGCATGGCGGCAGGGATAGCAATCTGCTGCTTAAACTCAATAATAAACTGCAGCGCATCCAGCGGCCGCGGCTCGCCATTTTCACGCTTTTCCAGTGAGTCTGCATCAATTTGCCAGTGATCGAGCGCCAGACGGCGGGCGTGGAAAGTGTATACCGCTTCGCCGCCCGGCACCGCCAGCTGATAGCTACCGTTGGCGTCAGGCTGGGGTGAAATCAGTTTTTCATGGGCAAACTCAGCAATCGCCTTGCGCAGCAGCAGGCGGTTAGCCAGCGCCCAGTTGTCGCCGCTCAGGTGGTGTCCGTTGATCAAGGTTGGGTGTGTTGTCATCTGTAATTGTTCCTGCAGTTGCGCTTGCTGATAATCTTCGCGCTGGCAAAAGGCGAGCCAGGCGGTTTTATGGCCCATTTCGATGGTGTGCTGATAGCGGAAGCCGGCCCGTTTGTTCAGACGATGGATTTTCTCGTTACGCACGTCTGGCTCGACCACCACCCGCCGCACCTGCGGCAGGCTGAAGAGGTAATCCATTACCGTGCTGAATACCTGCCAGCTAAACTGCGGCAGCGGTTTTTCCGCAGGTGCAATCAGAATATGCATCCCATAATCGTCAGGGCGAGCCGGATAATATTTGCCCACCTCATCCTGTTCGGCGCGGTAAAACTCCATCAGGAAAACTGGCCGGTCATTGCAAAGGCCGATCATTGCCGCCTGCGGATCGTGGGCGGTCAGCTGCTGGTAAAAGTTAGCGACCTGTTCCAGCGTGTGGTTTTGCATACCCCAGAAGCGCGCGTAGCTTTGCGTCACCCAGCGATGGATAAGCGGCGCGTCCTCTGCGTTCATTGGGCGCAGGGCAAATTCACCAGCGGGTCGTTTGCAGCGATATAAAAAACTCATCTTAACGCTCCGTCTCTGCCGGAAAGGTCTGGAAGGCGATCCGTTTTTCAACCGGGTAGATCTCCCGTCCGGCGATTTCACGGATCAGCACCGAGTTGCGATAGCAGGCCATGCCGAGGTCGGGCGTGACAAATCCATGGGTATGCAACTCGGCATTTTGTACAAACACCGCGTTATGGCGATCGATGCTGTAGTTGCGCTGTACGTCGTAACGGCCCTGCTCATCCCAGCGCAGCCGGTGAGAGATGCCTTCAATAAACTGCGGCGGCCGGTAGTGATAGCCGGTTGCCATCACCAGACCCTCGGTACGGCGCGTATAGTGCTCATCCTGCTCGCGCTGATGCAGCGACAGCTCCAGCTGGTTATCCGGCAGGCGACGCAGTCCGGTCAGCGCTGAATTGGTAAACAGCCGCACCTTCAGGTCGCCATCCAACTGCTTGATATACATCAGATCGTAAATGTCATTTATCAGGCTGCTGTTGATACCTTTGAACAGGTTTTTATGACCGGCATTCAGCTGGTCACGTTTAGCCGGGGGCAGGGCGTGAAAATAGTCGATCCATTCTGGCGAGGTCATTTCCAGCGTCAGTTTGGTATATTCCAGCGGATAGAAGCGCGGCGCGCGCGTTATCCAGTTGAGCTGATAGTCGTGGCTGTCGATATCGCTTAACAGATCGTAAAAAATCTCTGCCGCGCTCTGACCGCTGCCGAGCACGGTTATTGAGCGCTGCGCCTGCAGCTGCTGCTTATTCACCAGATAGTCGCTGGAGTGCACAATCCGATCGCGCAGCGGACGGCTGCATTCCGGCAGCCAGGCGACCGGGCCGGTACCCAACACCAGTTTACGCGTGAGCCAGCTATGACGTTCGCCGCTGCGGGTATCAAGGGTCTGAAGCTGATAGCATTCGCGGCCCTCATCGTAGCTGACATAGTCAACGCGCGTATTCCAGCGCAGGTTATTCAGCTGTGAGCAGGCCCACTGACAGTACTGGTTGTACTCCTTACGCATCAGAAAGAAGCTTTCCCGGATATAGAAGCTGTAAAGCTTGCCCTTTTGCTTCATATAGTTCAGCAGGCTAAACGGGCTGGTGGGATCGGCCAGCGTCACCAGATCGGCCATAAACGGGGTTTGCAGGTGGGCGCTTTCCAGCATCATGCCGGTGTGCCAGTCAAAGCCGGGATTCTGGTCGAGAAACAGACCGTTAATCTCCTCCAGCGGCGATGTCAGACAGGCGAGGCTCAGATTAAACGGACCGATGCCAATGCCGATAAAGTCATAAACGGTGTCGTTCATCATTATGTCCTTACTGATTTGCAGCGTTTAACGGCGTGTTGCGTGACAGTTCGCGTCCGTAATGGCTAATTAACGCAATAACGTCTTCCATATCGGCGACGCGGGTAGTGGGGTTAAGCAGGGTAAATTTCAGGTACTGGCGTCCGTTGACTTTAGTGCCGGCCACCACCGCGTTGCCGGAGCGGAACAGCGCTTTGCGGATCTGCGCGTTGATCTCATCTGTTGTTTCATCGCTCAGGCCGGGACGGGGAATATAGCGGAATACTTGAGTGGTCAACTCCGGCGCATGCAGCACTTCGATGGCGGGATGCGCCTGCAGCAGGCAATGCGTTTGCTGTGCGAGGGCCAGTATGCTGTCAAAGGCAGCACCCAACTGCTGCGCGCCCATAATACGCAGCGTCATCCACATCTTTAGCGCATCAAAGCGGCGCGTGGTCTGAATACTTTTATTTACCAGGTTGGGCGTACCTTCCTGCTGCGCGCTCAGCGGATTGAGATAGTCGGCATGTACCGTAACGTGGCTGAGGTGTTGGCTTTCACGGACAAAGAAAGCGCCGCAGCTCACCGTCTGGAAGAAAGATTTATGATAATCCACGGTAACCGAATCAGCGTGCTCAATGCCAGCCAGGCGCGAGCGATGCTGTGACGACACCAGCAGGCCACAGCCGTAGGCGGCATCCACATGCATCCAGAGCTGGTAGTGACGGCAGATATCGCTAATCGCCTGTAGCGGATCGATGCTGCCGAAATCGGTGGTGCCTGCTGTGGCCACCACGGCAATCGGGATCAGCCTATCCTGCCGACATTGCTGGATAGCCTGTTCAAGTTTGACGGCATCCATACGGTAATGCTCATCGTGGTCAATGGCGATCACCGCATCATAGCCAAGGCCCAGAATGGCAGTTGATTTCTGAATACTGAAATGGCTCATTTTCGAGGTAAAAATACGCCATTTACCTGCCTCAGGCGGCAAACCGCGCTGTTTGATCAGATGTTCCGGGCGTTGACGCACGCACCAGCTGTCGCGCGCCAGTAGCATGGCCATCAGGTTAGACTGCGTACCGCCGCTGGTGAAAATACCGTCCGAACCGGCTGGCAGACCGATGCGCTGCAGCGTCCAGTCAATAACCTTCTGCTCAATCAGCGTACCGCCAGCGCTTTGATCCCAGGTATCTACCGAGCTGTTAACCGCGCTCATAACCTGTTCGGCCAACAGAGAAGGCAGAACGATTGGGCAGTTCAGGTGTGCTACATATTTAGGATGATGAAACCAAACCGCATCACGTAGATAGACTTCCGCCAGTTCGGCAAGCGCCGCCTGTGAATCGCCCAGCGGCTGCTCCAAATCGATATTACGTAAGGCTGGTGCCAGCTCGTGCGGCAGGATGCCGCTGAACGGCTTCTCAGTCTGCTGGATCTGATGCCGAATTAAAGTCAGCGCGCTTAAAGTCTGCTGCGCATATTGCTCCAGCTGAGCCTCGTTAAAGAAAAATTCGCTACCGCTAATGCCTGAATAGTCGCAATTGTCTGCGGCGGTCTGTTGTGTTATTGCGGAAACTAAAGCCATTTCCTGACCCTTTTTCTGGACGTAGGAACCCGTACCGCCAGTAAAAAAACTGACGGCCCTGTACGCCTGATGTTTTACGACATCAGTTAAAATTTTTTAATGTTTTGCGGGTGGGGATAATTTACCCGCAATAAAATAAAAACAGAGGAGCTACCATCTGAAGCAGATAAACCTCCTTTTTATGCGGTTATCGCGCTATTTTGTTAACATAATGCTGCGCATGAGAATGAAAATGTGATTATAAATAGCAATCATTATCATTCAATATAATTTTGATGACAGTGAAGCTATAAGTAGCATTAATGTTTAAAGTGTGATGTAGATCACGTTTATTCGGGTTTAACGTGCTGGGTACGTGCGAGGATATTCAGATAACCGGGCGAAACTCACGGATATCCACGGCGCGGTGAGCAGGAAAACAGGAGCATACAAATCAGGGAGATGGTGAGCGGGGCGCTGCGTAGCAGGTGCTGTCGTGGTCGGTAAGAACAGGGAGCTGAGGGAAAAGCTGCCGCTTCTGCGGCAGCTTACGGAATTACTCGACGCGCAGGATACGGCTGGTATTGGTGGTGCCGGTGGTGGCCATTACGTCGCCCTGGGTCACGATAACCAGGTCGCCAGAAACCAGGAACCCTTTGTCGCGCAGCAGATTAATCGCATCATGCGCTGCCGCCACGCCATCATTATTACTGTCAAAGTAGACAGGCGTGACGCCGCGATAGAGCGCCGTCAGGTTGAGCGTGCGTTCATGACGCGACATAGCGAAAATAGGCAGGCCGGAGGTGATGCGCGAGGTCATCAGGGCGGTGCGGCCCGATTCCGTCATGGTGATAATCGCCGTTACGCCCTGCAGATGGTTGGCAGCGTACATCGCCGACATAGCGATCGCTTCCTCCACGTTATCGAACTGCACTTCCAGACGATGTTTCGACACGTTGATGCTGGGAACTTTTTCCGCGCCCAGGCAGACTTTCGCCATCGCGCTCACGGTTTCAGCCGGATACTGACCCGCCGCGGTTTCAGCCGAGAGCATTACCGCATCCGTCCCGTCCAGCACCGCATTGGCGACATCCATTACTTCGGCACGCGTCGGCATTGGATTGGTGATCATTGACTCCATCATTTGCGTGGCGGTAATCACCGCCCGATTCAGCTGACGGGCGCGCCGGATAAGCGCTTTCTGAATACCGACCAGTTCCGGATCGCCAATTTCCACGCCCAGGTCGCCACGGGCCACCATCACCACGTCGGAGGCAAGAATGATATCGTCCATCGCTTCCTGGCTGGAAACGGCTTCGGCGCGTTCAACCTTGGCGACAATTTTTGCATCGCTGCCCGCGTCCTGCGCCAGACGACGTGCAATATTAAGATCTTCACCGCAGCGCGGGAAAGAGACCGCCAGATAATCAACGCCGATCTTCGCGGCGGTAAGAATGTCCGCTTTATCTTTTTCAGTAAGTGCCTCAGCAGAGAGACCGCCGCCCAGTTTGTTAATCCCTTTATTATTGGAGAGCGGGCCGCCGACGGTAACTTCGGTAAAGACTTTGTTCTCGCGCACTTCCAGCACTTTCAGCTGTACGCGGCCATCATCCAGCAGCAGCACATCACCCGGCACCACATCTTCCGGCAAGCCTTTATAATCAATGCCGACTTTTTCCTTGTCGCCTTCACCTTTTCCCAAACTGGCGTCAAGCAGAAACCGGTCGCCTACGCTGAGAAAAATTTTCCCTTCTTTAAAAGTCGAAACGCGAATTTTCGGCCCCTGCAGATCGCCGAGAATGGCGACGTGGCGTCCCAGTTTGGCAGCAATTTCACGCACTTTATCTGCGCGCAGCTGATGATCCTCTGGTGTGCCGTGGGAGAAGTTCAAGCGGACTACGTTAGCGCCGGCGGCAATGATCTTCTCCAGATTATTATCGCGGTCAGTAGCGGGGCCTAAAGTAGTAACGATCTTGGTTCTTCTGAGACGTCGAGTCATGGGTTTTCCTTAAGGTGTAAAAACCTGAGTGATGCGTAGAGTAAGTATGCGTGTTCTTTTTATGATTATTGATATAACGGCGAATTCATATTCCTTCCTGTTACGCCCGAGTGCATTGCAGGCGCTGTGCTAAAGAGCTTTTACTTTCTCGTCAAATACAATACTGACACCGGATGCTAAAGTCACTCTTCACGCGCAGTGAAGGAAAAGTTCGTTGATAACAGACAAGATTTATCGCTTCGTGGCAGCAGACAAGGACATGGAAAGCAGACGCCGACGGCGGTAAAAAAACGCATCGGTCAGCGTAACAGCGCCTGCTTAACGTTGAATGGGGAAAGGGTCGATCTCTTTATCCAGCCGTGACGGCTTTAACGCTTCTTTCACGCGTTTGAGATTATCGCGGAAGCTGGCACCATGATGTAGCGTAAAGCCGGTCGCCAGCACGTCAATCAGCATGAGCTGGGCCATACGCGACACCATCGGCATATAAATATCGGTATCTTCTGCCACATCCAGCGCCAGCAGCAGCGAGGCCTCCTGCGCCAGCGGGGAACCGGAAGCGGTAATGGCCAGTACCACCGCGCCGTTTTCGCGCGCCAGCTGAGCCAGCTCCGGCAGCGATTTCGTGCGCCCGGTGTGGGAAATCAGCACCACCACATCGCCCACGCCACTGTTAATACAGCTCATACGCTGCATAACCACATCGTCTGAATAGAACACCGGTACGTTAAAGCGGAAAAACTTATTCATGGCGTCGTGCGCTACCACGGCTGACGCGCCCAGCCCGAAAAAGCCGATCTTTTTCGCCGTGGTCAGCACCTCGACGGCGCGCTGGATCGCCCGCATATCCAGGCGTTGACGCACCTGCTCCAGACCCGCCAGCGCTGACTGAAAAATCTTGTCGCTGTAGATTTCTACCGCATCATGCTCATCAATGTTACGGCTGACCCACGGCGTGCCGGTCGCCAGGCTTTGCGCCAGCTGCAGTTTAAAATCGGGAAAGCCTTTGGTTTGCAGGCGATGGCAAAAACGGTTTACCGTAGGATCGCTGACTTCGGCGGCGGCGGCCAGCAGCGCGATACTGGAGTGGATAGCCATTTCAGGCGCGGCGAGCACCACTGCCGCAACTTTGCGTTCGGATTTACTGAGAAAGGGAAGCTGCGACTGTATTCTCTCCAACATATTGTTCATGCGGTACCGCTCATCACTTTTGTCAATTTCATATACAGGTGCATCCGATGGCTGTTTATTGCGAATATACCGCGCTATAGCCGCAGCATGGCAGCGCAGGTAAAACCTGACCTGATGTTTTTTGCCAGAATATGAGCTGTGTCTGATTTCATTGCACAAAAGCCATAGTATTTACAGGGAAACACGCCGCGTAAAAGCCGTCAGGCGTTGTTAAAATAAGCGTTTATGGCAAAAGAAGCGGGTGCTGGTTTACCCGCATCGCGCAAACACAGTACATTGTGCTGGAATAAAATTACAATAAGAGCTGGGTCACTGAGGATTATCCGGGCCCGACTCATCCTGCAACGAGGAGATAAAAATGGCGGTAACACAAACAGCCCAGGCATGCGATCTGGTTATTTTCGGTGCTAAAGGCGACCTGGCGCGCCGTAAACTGCTGCCTTCCCTGTACCAGCTGGAAAAGGCAGGTCAGATTCATGAGCAGAGCCGTATTATCGGCGTTGGACGCGCGGAATGGGATAAAGCGGAATACACCAAAGTTGTACGCGAAGCGCTGGAAACGTTCATGAAAGAAAAAATCGACGAAGCGCTGTGGGATCGCCTCAGCAGCCGCCTCGATTTCTGTAATCTGGATGTTAACGATACCTCGCATTTCCCGCGCCTGGGCAAAATGTTGGATCAACAGAACCGCGTAACCATTAACTACTTTGCCATGCCGCCCAGCACCTTCGGCGCTATCTGTAAAGGGCTGGGGATGGCGAAGCTAAATGCCAAACCCGCACGCGTTGTCATGGAAAAACCGCTCGGCACCTCGCTGGAAACCTCGCAGGAAATCAACGATCAGGTTGGTGAGTATTTTGAAGAGTGCCAGGTATTCCGTATCGACCACTATCTGGGTAAAGAAACGGTGCTTAACCTGCTGGCGCTGCGCTTCGCCAACTCCCTGTTTGCCAATAACTGGGATAACCGCACCATTGATCATGTACAGATCACTGTAGCGGAAGAGGTGGGGATTGAAGGCCGCTGGGGCTATTTTGATAAAGCGGGTCAGATGCGCGATATGATCCAAAACCATCTGCTGCAGATCCTCACCATGATTGCCATGTCGCCACCATCCGATCTCAGCGCTGACAGCATCCGTGACGAAAAAGTCAAAGTGCTGCGCTCGCTGCGCCGTATTGATCACAGCAACGTGCGCGACAAAACGGTACGTGGTCAGTACACCGCCGGGTTTGTGCAGGGCAAAAAAGTGCCGGGCTATCTGGAAGAAGAGGGCGCTAATAAAACCAGCAATACGGAAACCTTCGTATCGATTCGCGTTGATATCGACAACTGGCGCTGGGCTGGCGTGCCGTTCTATCTGCGCACCGGTAAACGTCTGCCAACCAAATGTTCGGAAGTGGTGGTCTATTTCAAAAATCCGGAAATGAACCTGTTCAAGGATTCCTGGCAAGAGCTGCCGCAGAACAAACTGACAATTCGCCTGCAGCCGGATGAAGGGGTGGATATCGAAATCCTGAATAAGGTTCCAGGTCTCGATCATAAACATAACCTGCAAACCACCAAACTGGATCTGAGCTATTCAGAAACCTTTAACCAGTCCCATCTGGCGGATGCCTATGAACGTTTGCTGCTGGAAACCATGCGTGGCATTCAGGCGCTGTTTGTGCGCCGTGATGAGGTAGAGGCCGCGTGGAAATGGGTCGATTCCATTATTGATGCCTGGGCAGCGGATAACGATGCGCCTAAGCCTTATCAGGCTGGCACCTGGGGGCCGGTTGCTTCTGTCGCAATGATTACGCGCGATGGTCGTTCGTGGAACGAATTCGAATAAGCCGCTTCCTGCTAAGCCCGCGTAATGCGGGCTTTTTTTTGCCTTAAGAATTGTCAGGTAAAAATGAACCGCAGTTTCAAAAATTGATTAAGCGCGTGGACGTCAGCGGTAAAAATCAGGTATGGTAGTTGCCGTTTCCTTTGCTGCGCGGATACGCGCCATTATTGCCAGTGGTCGGAGAGTTCGCTGGCCTCACAGGAGAAAGTGCGATGAAAAACTGGAAAACGAGTGCCGAAGCGATCCTGACCACGGGACCGGTGGTGCCGGTTATCGTAGTGAACAAACTGGAACATGCGGTGCCGATGGCGAAAGCGCTGGTGGCGGGTGGCGTTCGCGTACTGGAAGTCACGTTGCGCACGCCAGTGGCGATGGATGCCATTAAAGCCATTATTCAGGAAGTGCCGGACGCTATCGTGGGCGCCGGAACGGTGATTAATCCCCAGCAGCTGGCGGAAGTCACAGCGGCAGGCGTCCAGTTTGTTATCAGCCCGGGCATTACCGAACCGCTGCTGCAGGCAGCCACAGAAGGCACCGTTCCGTTAATTCCAGGTATCAGCACTGTTTCTGAATTGATGACCGGGATGCAGTATGGGCTGCGCGAATTTAAATTTTTCCCGGCAGAAGCCAACGGCGGCGTAAAAGCCTTACAGGCGATCGGCGGGCCTTTCCCACAGGTGCGTTTCTGCCCAACCGGCGGTATCTCGCCAGCCAACTATCGTAATTACCTGGCGCTGAAAAGCGTACTCTGTATCGGCGGCTCCTGGCTGGTGCCGAACGATGCGCTGGAAGCGGGTGACTATCAGCGTATTACCGAGCTGGCGCGTGAAGCAGTAGCTGGCGCTCGCTAAACACAATGGCTCTCCCACTGCGGGAGAGCCGTTTCCTCAACCGCTTACCCTGACCGTCGCCGCTGCCGCAACCGCACGACTAACCGCTTCCTCAACGCTTTCCGCAGTGGCCAGCGCTACGCCCATCCGCCGTTTGCCGTCGATGTCCGGTTTAGCAAACAGCCGCAGCTGTTGACCGGCACCTAATGCTTTTTCCACGTTGCTATAGCTGACATTGTTGCTCTGCAGCTCCGGTAAAATAACCGCTGACGCGGCGGGGCCGTACTGACGAATCGCCCCAATCGGCAGGCCTAAAAAGGCACGTACATGCAGGGCAAACTCGGAGAGATCCTGTGAAATCAGCGTTACCATGCCGGTATCATGCGGGCGCGGCGAAACTTCGCTAAAGATCACCTCATCGCCGCAGACAAAGAGCTCAACGCCAAATAGCCCAAAGCCACCCAGCGCCTTAACCACTTTTTCAGCGATCTGCTGAGCGCGTGCTAATGCCAGCGGGCTCATCTGCTGCGGCTGCCAGGATTCACGATAATCGCCATCTTCCTGACGATGGCCGACAGGCGCGCAGAAGTGGATGCCATCCACGGCGCTTACGGTAAGCAGGGTAATTTCAAAATCAAATGTTACCACGCCTTCAATAATGACTTTTCCCGCTCCGGCGCGACCGCCCTGTTGCGCGTAGTCCCACGCTTTTTCCAGCTGTGACGCATCGCGAATAAAACGTTGGCCTTTGCCGGAAGAGCTCATGACCGGTTTAATGATGCAGGGAAAACCCATCTCTTCTGCTGCGGCGATAAAGGCGGTTTTACTGTCGGCAAAGCGATAGCTGGAGGTAGGCAGGCCCAGCGTTTCAGCTGCCAGACGGCGAATACCTTCACGATTCATGGTCAGACGCGCCGCCTGAGCGGCTGGCACTACGCGCTGTCCCTGCTGCTCCAGCTCAATCAGCATATCGGTGGCGATAGCTTCAATTTCCGGTACCACAAAGTCGGGGCGCTCTTGGTTAATCAGCGCTTTCAGCGCTTCGCCATCCAGCATATTAATGACATGGCTGCGGTGGGCCACATGCATGGCCGGCGCATCGGCATAACGATCAACAGCGATCACCTCAACGCCCAGGCGCTGACATTCGATTGCCACTTCCTTGCCCAGTTCACCTGAACCCAACAGCATCACGCGCGTCGCACCCGGACGCAGCGCAGTTCCAAGAATCGTCATAGTACTTACCTGAAAAGTGAAGAGTTAAAAACGCGCGCAGTATATACGAAAACGTTTGCGTTGGCAGCTGCATGGAAAACTTGATCTCACTGTTTGGCCTGTTATACTGTATAAAAATACAGTATAACCCGAGGTGAGTCATGGCTGTTGAAACCAAATTTGTTGTGGTCAGAAAAGGTGAAGAAAAAATGACATTTGCCAGTAAAAAAGAAGCAGACGCATACGACAAAATGCTCGATATGGCAGAAGCTTTTACTGACTGGCTGATACAAAGTGAGCTGCCGCTGGAGGAAGCGCAACTGGAAAACCTGGGGCTGTTCCTGGCAGAACAAAAAGATGCCGTTCAGCACATTTTGCGTACCAGCAAGCTGCCGGAAGCGCAGCCAGCGCTAAAAGCCGCGAAAGCTACCGCAGCGGAAACGGATGCCGGTAAGGCGCAGGACGAAACGGCAAAAAAAGTACGCGCGGTGAAGGCCGCCTGATTGACCGGCCTGATTAACATTGCAGCCTGTTGAATATCAGCCACACTTTCCTGATAACGATCTTAAGCAGAGTGGGGTGAGCGCTCCCGTCTCATCCCGTGCTGTTTTATACAGGACAGGCAGGGTGAGGTAGCGATGTAGCCCCACAGCTTCGATGGCGCGTTTTCGCTCTACCACGGGCGATCTTTGGCGCAAGCAGGCCCGCTGCTAATCACCTGACGCTGCTGCGGAAATATCCGGCGCGGCGTTTTCTGCTATTTGCTCTCGCTTACGCTTCTTGACGTCCGGTGCTTCACACTAAGGCACACATCAAAAAAGGAGAGATTATGAGTAACTGGCTGCAGCAGGTGCAAAAAATGTTAAGCAATACGGCAATTGGCAACGCGGGCGCAAAAGCGCAGGGCGGCAGCGAAGGGTTAAGTAAAATGCTGGCGCCTGGCGCGCTCGGTGGCCTGGCCGGAATGCTCATTTCCAATAAATCTTCCCGTAATCTGTTAAGCAAATATGGCAAAAACGCGCTGGTGATCGGCGGCAGCGCGGCGGCAGGCGTCCTGCTGTGGAACAAATACAAGCAGCGAGTGCGTGAAGCCCATCAGGGTGAGCCAGAGTTTGGTCAGCAGGTGACGCCAGTGGATCAGCGTGCAGAACGATTAATCACCGCGCTGGTGTTTGCTGCAAAAAGCGACGGACATATTGATGGCGAGGAACGTAAAGCCATTGAACAAAATATCCATCAGGCAGGGTACGGCGAGCAGGCGGAGGCGCTGATTCAGCAAGCGATCAACCGTCCACTGGACCCGCACTGGCTGGCGCAGGGAATAAAAAACGAGGAAGAGGCGCTGGAACTCTATTTCCTGAGCTGTGCGGCTATTGATGTCGATCACTTTATGGAGCGCAGCTACCTGAAAGAGCTGGGCGATGCGCTGAAGATCCCTGTGGACGTGCGCGAAGATATTGAAAAAGATATTCGCGCCGAAAAAGAAAAACTGCCTTCCTGATCGCCGCAGT
Organism: Pantoea sp. FN0307; assembly: GCF_050113815.1. Classification (NCBI taxonomy): domain Bacteria; kingdom Pseudomonadati; phylum Pseudomonadota; class Gammaproteobacteria; order Enterobacterales; family Erwiniaceae; genus Pantoea; species Pantoea sp. FN0307. The sequence goes on from NZ_JBNJSO010000001.1 coordinate 864,502, forward strand.
TAAGGCCTGTCGCAGCCTGGCGACGGGCTGCCACTTCTCTCTGACCTGCTTTTTACCGCTGCCGCTTGGCAATCATGGTCTTAACTGCCAACCTTAGTGTATGTCTGTCTGAAAACAGTAACCGTTATGATGCCACCGAAAGCGAAAAGAGTTCCTCACGAAATGACGCTGCATGATGATATGCGCGTCGATAATTACTACTGGCTACGCGACGATCAGCGTGAAGATCCAGAGGTACTGGATTATCTGCACGCTGAAAACAGCTATGGTCATAAAGTGATGCAGACCCAAAAGGCGTTGCAGGATCGCCTGCTGAAAGAGATGGTCGGACGTATTTCGCCGCAGGATTACTCGGTTCCTTACGTGAAAAACGGCTATCGTTATCAAAGCCGTTATGAGGCCGGTAACGAATACGCTATCTATTATCGCCAGCCAGCGGAGACCGAAACGCCGGAGGAGTGGGAAGTGCTGCTGGATGCCAACCGGCGCGCCGCTCACAGCGAATTTTATACCATGGGCTCGCTTGATATCAGTCCTGATAACCGCATTATGGCGCTGGCAGAAGACTTCCTGTCGCGCCGTCAGTTCGGTATCCGTTTCCGTAATCTGGAAACCGGCAACTGGTATCCCGAAGTGCTGGAAAATGTCTCTTCCAGTTTTGCCTGGGTTAACGATTCAAAAACGCTCTATTATGTGCGCAAAGATAAGCAGACGCTGCTGCCGTATCAGGTGTGGCGTCATAATGTCGGCACGCCGCAGCAGGATGATGAGCTGGTCTATGAGGAGAGTGACGACACCTTTTACCTCAGCGTGCATAAAACCACTTCGGAACATTTTGTTCTTATTGCGCTGCACAGCACCACTACAACCGAAATCCATCTGCTGGATGCTGAATATGCCGATGCGCGCCCCCGTGTTTTTGTGCCGCGCCGCAAAGGTCATGAATACACGCTCGATCATTACGATCATCATTTCTGGCTGCGCTCGAATCGTGAAGGCAAGAACTTCGGCCTGTATCGCACCAGCTATCTGGATGAATCACGATGGGAAACCATTATCGCGCCGCGCGATCATGTGGTGATGCAGGATTTTCAGCTGTTTCGTGACTGGCTGGTGGTTGAGGAGCGCCAGCGTGGGCTGTCCAGCCTGCGTCAGATCTGCTGGCGTACCGGCGAAACCTTTGGGATCGCCTTTGACGATCCCGCCTATGTGACCTGGCTGGCCTATAACGCTTCGCCGGAGACCAGCAAGCTGCGCTACGGCTATTCATCCATGACTACCCCGAGCACGCTGTTTGAACTGGATATGGATACCGGCGAACGGCGCGTATTAAAACAGACGCAGATTAACGGCTTTGACTCCGCTAACTATAAGAGTGAGCACTTATGGATCAAAGCGCGGGACGGCGTGGAAGTGCCGGTTTCGCTGGTCTATCACCGCCAGCATTATCAGCCGGGGAAAAATCCGATGCTGGTGTATGGATATGGCTCTTACGGCACCATTATGGATGCCGATTTCAGCTCCAGCCGCCTTAGCCTGCTGGATCGCGGCTTTATCTATGCATTAGTTCATGTGCGCGGCGGCGGCGAACTGGGGCAGCAGTGGTATGACGACGGGCGTTTACTCAACAAGATGAACACCTTTCATGACTTTCTCGACGTAACCGATGCGCTGGTTCAACAGGGCTATGGCGATCCACAGCGGCTCTATGCAATGGGTGGCAGCGCGGGCGGTCTGCTGATGGGAACGGTGATAAATCTACAACCTGAGCGTTTTCATGGCGTCGTGGCGCAGGTGCCGTTTGTGGATGTGGTCACCACCATGCTGGATGAGTCGATTCCGCTTACCACCGGCGAGTATGACGAATGGGGCAACCCTGACGATCCAGAGTATTATCACTACATGAAACAATACAGCCCATACGATAACGTCACCGCTCAGCACTATCCGCATATGCTGGTAACCACCGGCCTGCATGATTCTCAGGTACAGTACTGGGAGCCGGCCAAATGGGTTGCTAAGCTGCGCGAGCAGAAGACCGATAAAAATCTGCTGCTGCTCTGTACCGATATGGATTCCGGCCACGGCGGGAAATCGGGACGTTTTAAATCTTATGAAGGTGTCTCGCTGGAATTTGCTTTCATTATTGGCCTGGCGCAGGGCACGCTGCACGGCAGCAGCGGCTATTAATCATCCTGATTAACCTGCTTCTGCAATGCATTGCGCAGGGCAGGTTTAAGATCCGGGATGGCCTCCAACATCCAGCGCAGATAGCCCGGATCGCGTTTAGCTACGTCAGCAACAGGACGCCCGCGATATTTACCGAACGGCATCACGTCCACTTCCGCTGCGGTTTGCTGCATGCGCGTAGCCATATGCGCCGCATCCCAGCCGGAGGTTTCCATAATGCGTATCAGCAGCGCGGCGGTGACATAACAGTCATAGAGCGCCCGGTGTGCGTGCAGGTCTGCTGGCGGCGTAACATCCAGCCGCAGATGCTGACGCAACGCCTGATTGCCATAGGTTAAACCGGGCCACAGCTGGCGAGCCAGCTTCATGGTACAGATCCATTCGCCATGCATTTCCGGCAGCATGCGCCGATCAAAGCTGGCATTGTGCGCCACATAATAGGCGCTACCCCGATAGCGGCTGATTAAGGCTTCAATTGGCGGCTTATCCGCTACCATGGCTTCACTGATGCGATGTACGGCCATCGCCTGACGGCTAATAGGCCGGTCCGGACGCACCAGATCGCTCATGGGATTAACGATCTGGCCGTCAATCACATCGACGGAAGCAATTTCAACGATACCGCCCTGTAAACCACAGGTTTCAGTATCAATCACGCGGAGCATAAAGCCTCTTAGCGCTGACGCGCACTGTTATTTCTTCGGTTCCCATGGCAGGCGGGAAAGGTTAATCGAGGTTTGTCGATGATGCATCAGACGCTGGCGGAACCAGTCGCGTAGCGCTTCTGGCTGCTCACGCTCAACGATTTCCGCTACCACCGGCATATTGTAACGCTCTTTGAAGGCGACGCCAGCGGCAGCCAGGTCGACATTCACTTTATCTTTTTCTTCCTGCGTTAATGTTGCCAGGTTGTTAGACATTTTTTGCTCCTGTGTATAAGCGCCGCAGGGCTTATATTGAATCGCCGTTAATGCCTCGACAGGCTTAAGTACGGGAGGTATGCTGCGGCCTCGTTGGTGACAACCACGATAGTTTACAGGATGAAATCATGTTGAAAACCCGCTTCTCTGCTTTACCTGGTGCAGCCGCCCTGGTACTGACAGTTGCCTTTTCTCCGGCTGCGCTGGCCCATGCCCATCTGAAATCGCAATATCCCGCCGCGAATGCCAATGTAGAAGCCTCGCCGCAGGCGCTGACCCTGACATTCTCTGAAGATATTGAGCCCGCTTTCAGCGGCGTTGATATTGTTGCCGCTGACCAGCAGACGATGCCGGTAGCTGAAGTGGAGCGTGCGCCTAAACAACATAATCAGCTGATTGTGCCACTGGAGAAACCGCTGTCCAGTGGGAGCTATCAGGTAAACTGGCATGTACTGTCGGTAGATGGTCACCGAACCAAAGGAAGTTACACTTTCAGCGTGAAATAGTGATGACGCTGGATATGCTGTATATATTTTGCCGCTGGGTTCACTTCAGCGCCTTGCTGCTGTTAACCGGCAGCGCCTTTTATAGTGCGCTACTGGCACCGCGTCGCTATCAGCCTGTGCTAAGCCAGCGTTTGATGCCGCTGTTGACTCTCTGCGTTATCCTGACGCTATTGAGCGCGCTGGCGATCCTGGCGGCCCAAACCGGTCTGATGAGTGGAGACTGGCGCAATATTGCCCGGGCGAATATCTGGTGGGCGGTCATGCAGACGGGTTTTGGTCATGCCTGGTGCGTACAGCTGCTGGGGGCGTTGCTGGCTGGCCTTGCTCTGGCAACCGGCGGCAGCACGCGCCAGCGTTTACTGCTGCTGTGTGGTTTGCTACAGCTCTGCGGCCTGGCGCTGGTTGGACATGCGGCTATGCTGGATGGCTGGCCCGGCGCGTTACAGCGTGTTAATCAGGCAATTCATCTTACCGGCGCAGCCTTCTGGGCTGGTGGCCTGCTGCCGTTATTAGGGTTGATGCGTGATGCACAATTGCCGCAGCAGCGTAGCGCTGCAATCCAGACCATGATGCGCTTTTCGCGCTATGGGCATTTGGCGGTGGCGCTGACTTTGCTAAGCGGCATCGTTAACACGGCTTTTATCGTTGGCTGGCCCTGGCCTGCAAATAATGATTACCGGCTATGGCTGACCATTAAAATTGGGCTGGTGGCGCTGATGTTATGCACCGCGCTGTTTAATCGCTACTGGCTGGTCCCGCGTTTTTCCATGCCGGGCAGCAGGGCACAGTTATGGTTTGTGCGCGCAACGCAGCTGGAAATAGCAACAGCGGGACTGGTGGTAATATCAGTCAGCATCTTTGCCACGCTACAACCGTAATGAATAAGTTAAGTAAGACAATAAGGTAACCCCATGAAAAAAATCCTCGGATTAATACTGGCGATGGGATGCTGCACCAGTGCGCTGGCAGCGTCAGAAATTATCACCGTAAGTCGTTTTGAAATTGGCAAGGACAAATGGCCTTTTACGCGTGAAGAAGTGATGCTCACCTGTACGAAAGGGCATGCGCTGTTTGCTATCAACCCCAGCACCCTGATGCAGTATCCGCTCAATGATGAAGCGGCAAAGAACGTGACCTCAGGCAAAGCCACGGCTCAGCCTATTTCGGTGATTCAGGCCGACGATCCGCAGCACCCAGGGCAAAAAGCCAGCCTGCAGCCTATTATTGAGCGTGCAGAGAAGCTGTGTAGATAAACCCTCAGGCGCGGTATCGCCGCGCTAATTTCCTGTAGCTAATTTTGGTGCTAAAAGACAGCGCCCGGGCTGCTTTTTGCCGTTGTTCTCACAGACTTAAACTCTTCTTTGCAGCCTGTTTGCATCTGACTGGACATTACTCACGACTGTTCTACGCTTTATAAGGCAAGGCGACATCGCCTGCATTAATGCCAACTTTTAGCGCACGGCTCTTACAAGAGCCATTTCCCTGGACCGAATATAGGAATCGTATTCGGTCTTTTTTTGTTTTCTATTTAAAAACAGTGGTTTATATAAAAATCATCAACTTAACATATCCCCTGTTCTACCCAATACCCCCTCTGTTGACCCCTTGTAGTCAGTTTGTGGACGCAGTTTTTATTTTCTGCAGCGGATTTAAATAAATGGCATCTTCCAGATGGTCTGGTGCGAAATGCGCATAACGCATAGTAACTCTAATATCTGAATGGCCGAGAATACGCTGCAACACCAGAATATTACCGCCCCCCATCATAAAGTGACTGGCGAAAGTGTGACGTAATACATGGCTCATCTGACCTTCCGGTAATTCTATTTTTGCGATCTTTAGCACCCGGTAAAACTGCCGGTAGCATTCATCAAAAGGCTCACCTTCACGCGCCAGTAGTTCTTCATATAACTCTTTACTAATGGGAACTGTGCGGTTCTTTTTCCCTTTAGTTTTTACAAAAGTAATTTTATAAGGTGAGAGTTGTGAAGCGCGCAGGCTGGCCGCCTCATTCCAGCGGCAACCGGTGCTAAGACAGATTTTAACGATAAGGGTGAGATCGTGATTAGCATGACCACGACAGGCGCGCATCACTCGTGTGATTTGCTCATCGGTAAGCCAGGCCATTTCCTTTTCTGGTACTTCAAACTCACGGATGTTTTTAAGCGGGTTAGGGTAGTTAATCTCACCCAGTCTTTCCAGCTCGTTGAATACCGCACGCAAAAAAGCATGCTCACAGTTAACTGTACCGATAGATACCTTTAGCGACTTGGCGCTGGTCTTATAGCCATTCTCGATTTCACCACGTAAGCGGCGGTCACGGTAATGCGCCCAGTCTTTTGCGGTTAGCGTTTTTGCAACCGGATCACCAAGCCCCCGGCAGATAATGCTCAGCTTTCCCAGACGGCCTTTTTTGTCATTTAATGAGCAGCCGTGCAGCTTATACCAGAGGTCAATTAACTCACTAAGCCGCCGGTTATCTTCTTTGCCGCCCATCCAGGGTTTATCTTCTATCTCAGACAGCGTGAACTTTTCATAGGCTATCGCTTCACCGCGTGTAGTGAAGGTTTTACGTACGCGTTTGCTACCACGACCATTAAGATAGAAGTCGCACTGCCATTTGCCGTTCGGTAATTTCTTTGGTCCCATAACTCTCATACATACAGCTTTTTGCATAAAAGTACTGTATATATAAACAGTTATCAATGTTTGTTTGCAGGCTATCAAACATAAAAAAACCTGCCGGAGCAGGTTAGTATTGAATCGGTAGGCCGGGTGAGGGGAGAGCAGTATCAGTGCAGTAGGGAAGGCTGGTTATGGAATTGGCTGTGTAAATTCACTTTATTAACCACGCCTGGCGAAACGATCACGCTTGCGACGGTTTCATGCGTCTTGAACGTACAGCTGCAATTAATATTCTGGCATTGGTGATAACGTTCTTTCGTTTCACGTGATATGTATCGGCTGCTTTTGGCATGAGCAGCGGTCTGGCAGAGCGGGCAATGCATCATGAGGAACCTACCTTAAACAAGCGAAGCAAGAGGGCTGTTTGCATTTTAATAATTAAACTTGCTTTTGCAAACTAAAGTTTGCTTTGTTTAAACTGACTTTCGCTGTTGTCGTCGCTTTCCGCTTCATATTCCACATCAGACAGCATTACCTCAAAATCCAGCGTGGTGGTGTAGCCGCTTCCGTTCAGGCTGTGCGTGACCTTGCTGATAAGCCACGGCTGCGCATCAATCACCGATTTAAAGCCGCTCACCCTGACCGGCGTCTCCGGGAACACATCCGCCCGGCCCGTTGCCAGTGTCAGCGAGAACTCGGCAACACCGCGTTGCAGCTTCTCCCATTTGGCTTTCGCTGCACCCATCGCGGCCTTTTTAGTGGCGTAGACGGTGGTCAGCGTAAAAACATTATCCTCACTGCCCGCCAGATATTCCCCCTTGCGCGCCTCCGGCTCCTTGGCGGTCGCGGCTTTCGTTTTCTCCGCAGACGGATGCTCCGGCGTGTGCGGCTTTTCTTCTTTGGGTTTGCGCTTCAGCTTTACCTTTTTCGGCTTCGGGTCTTTCGTGTGCAGCCAGCTGGCCACCACGCCGGTATAGGCACCGCGATCGGCAATGCTGAAGCTGTGCCGGTCGCCGTCCTGGCGGGTCAGGGTCAGCTGCGGGATCGGTTTGCCGCTGACGGTAACCCCGGCACCGGGCCGGATAAACAGCAGGCGTCCTGCCTTGATGGCCGCCACCGCGCCATGCAGCGAGGCCAGCCGCGTCAGAAATTTGGCGTCTGTCTCCTGCGTCTGGTCGATATGGCGCACCGCAACACCTGTAAATTCAGCCGCCACAGCAGGGGCCAGCTTGTTGCGCCCGGCTATTTCTTTCAGCACAGCGCCCAGCGTGGTGTCATGCCAGGATGTTTCACGGCGTGAGTTCAGCGTGCCGCGAAAGTCGGCGCTGCGGGCCCGAATGGTCAGCGTATCCGGTGCGCCGTGATGCTCCACCTCATCCACGGTAAACTCTCCCTTGTCCGTCAGCGGCTGACCCTGCCAGCCGAGAAACAGCTTTACCACTGCACCGCGTACCGGCAGTGCCAGCTGGCCGTCGGCGTCGTCCAGCTCAATGTCCAGCTGGTCGGCCTCAAAGCCCCGGTTATCGGTGAGCGTCAGCGACAGCAGCCTGTCGCGCAGGTTCGCGGTCACGTCCTTTGCGTTCACCGTCAGCCTGAAGTCAGGGGAAAGGCGTGCGCCTGCCTGCACCGGCAGGCTGCTGATACCTGTCATGATAAAAGCCCTCCGGCGGAAGAAATCACGCTGCCGGCCACTGACTTAAAGCTGTCCGCGAACGATGAAAGCTGCCCCGGCAGGTTACCCGCGCCGCTTATCAGCCCCTCCGCCTGTTTTTTCAGATCGCCGAACATCGCCGTTAAGGACTCATCAACGCGCAACAGGCTCAGGGTAAAGGTAATTTTTCGGGCGCTGCCGTCGCTGTAAAACTCGCTGTGCGTGGTGGCAACGCTTTCCGTCACGTACATGCCGTAAATTTTACCGTTACCGCCTATCAGCGGCCACGCCCGGCCCTCGTCGGCCATCGCTTTCAGCGTCAGCAGCGACACCGCGCCGCCGGTGATTTCCGGGCGCAGCTCGCCGCTCAGCGTAATTTTTTCATCACCCGGCCCGATAAACTGCGCAGCAGCCCGTTGCCCGACGCGGCTGTTTGTCGGCCAGCGGTAATCAGTGCTGTGTTGCAGTTCGCTGTAAGGCAGCGTCTGGCGCATGAACGGCAGCATGCCGTAAATCATCATCATGGTTAATCCTCCCAGCCCATTCTGCTGCGCTGTTGCGCTTTCGCTCTGTTCTGCTCGCGGGCGCTGTTCTGCGCCATCAGGGCCAGCGCATCGTCTTTAGTCATGCCTTCGTGCATGTTCAGCACATAATTGCTGTTGTAGGTATTCTGCTGCGTTGCCCCCTTTGCAGCGGGTGCCGTTACTGGCTTATACGGCGCACCTCCGGTTGCGAGGTTGTACTGCCAATCGCCGGTACTGATACCCGCGCCGCCCGTAGCCACCGCATCATGCTCCGGCATCTTGTCTTTCAGCCCGGAGGATTTCTTGTCGATAACGCCCAGTTTTTCCAGCACCCAGTCAATACCGCCTTTCAGCTGATTCAGCATATCGGACGGAAATTTCAGGGCATCGGCCAGCATGGTGCCAAACTTTTTACCCATATCCCCGGCAGACGCCAGCTCTGCCTGTGTGGACTTCACCGGCTCCAGCAACCGGCCGAACCAGTTCCACAGCTCTTTTACCTTGCCGGTGAACCAGTCAAACACCGGCTTCAGCGGCGCGAACGCCGCGCTTATCGGCCCCATTGCCGCCGTAAAGCCTTCGGCCACGCCGGATATAAAGGCGCTTATCGGCTCCCAGTATTTACGGATCATCAGCGCACCGGCCACGATGGCGGCCACCACAGCCACGACAGGCAGCGTGATAGCACCCAGCGCTGCGGTAATCGCACCGCCTGCAATCGTGAAGCCCGCACTGAGCAGCCCGGCACCTGCTATCAGGGCATTAATACCCGCCATCACCGGCCAGACAACCAGCCCCACGCCGCCCAGCACCGCCGCCAGCCCGGCGACCGCCCCGGCTGCCAGCACCAGATTGGAGGTCAGCGCAGGATTGGTCTTTATCCAGGCGTTTAATTGTGTGAGCCAGCCCGTTGCGCTCTGCGTCAGGGTGCGCAGGTGACCATCCATTCGGGTAAAGACGTTAAACCGCAGCCCCGAAAACGCGCCCTGAAGTTTCGCTACGTCACCCGATAAATTATCGCGCAGGGTTTTACCCATGTTACCGGCTGCGCCGCTGACGTCGCCGAGCTGGTTTTTAACCCCCGCCAGCGCGCCGAGAAAGGCCGGTATCTGGTCAACCGATAAATCCTCAACCGGCGTGCCAAACAGGGCTATCGCCGCATTTGCCCGTTCCGCCGGGTCTTTGATGGCAAGCAGCCCCTTAGCCGTCTTCTGCATCGCCCCCCGGGCTTTATCGCCGCCGGTGGCAATATCGCGGGACATTTTTTCGGCATTAAGGCCAATCTGCTTATACGCGGCGACGCTGTTTTTCGACATATCCGAGCCGCGAATGCTGAATTCCTTGATGGCATCGCCGGTCTTATCAAGGGCAAATTTGCCCTGTTTCGACATATCAACCAGCAGTGACATCGCCTCCGCGCCGGTGAATCCCATGTTGCGGAAGTGGGTCGAATACTCGTGAAGAATTTCAGGCAGTTCGCCGCGCATTTCGGTGGATACGCGTTGCATACCTGAGACGATCAAATCCATTGCCTCGTCGCTGCTGCCCGCGAGGTTGTTTTTCATCATGATTGCGGCAATCTGGATGCTTTCCGCCGTATCGGTGCCAAAGGTGGTCTTCATATCCAGCGCCTTACGGGTGATGCGGTCTAACTCAGCCTCGCCCACGTCGCCCAGCGTGCCGAGTGTGCTGCGTACCGCTGACACTGCCTCGGTGATTTCAGCAATATCCCCGCTCACCCCAGATGCATTAATGCGCTGAATGGCTGCGGTGTACTGCCTGCCTTTCTCGGCATCCTCCCCCTGACGGGCCGCAATCATCGCACCGCTTTGCTGTGACTGAATTTCGGGTGCCATTAACCGGCTACCGGCATACAGTGCAGCGGTTCCCGCTCCGAGCGAAGCGGCGCTGACATTACGCACGCCCGCCGCCGCGCTTTTGCCCCGCTCGTACCGCTGGCTTATCGCGTTCAGCCGCTCCTGTTGCTGGCTCACACGGGCTAACGCTTCGCGCTGGCGGTTAATGGTTGCGGTCGTTTCCGCAATGCTGTTGCGCAGCGTGCGCCCGGCAGCGGATAAATTCCGCGTATCGATACCGGACTGTTGCAGCTCGGCGCGCTGGCGCTGGACGGACTGGCGCAGGGAGTTATATTTTTCCTGCATTGCCGCCGCGCTGCGCCTGGCATTTTCAAAGGCTTTGACCTGCGCCGCCGTCGGGCTGGCGGAGCTGCGCATCTGCACACCCAGCGCGGCGGCTTCCGCTTTGGCTTTTTTCAGCGCCTCGCCGGTCACGGCCAGTTGCGCGCTGACATTACGAAAGCTTTCAATGCGGTGCGCCTGCGCGTTCAGCGCCTTCAGCTCATCCTGTGAGCCACGGATATCGCCCGCCAGCGTTTTGCTGGCGGCCTGCACCGCTTTAAAGGGACGCGTCGCCTGGTCTACCGCTTTCAGCAGCACCTGCAGTTTGAGGTTGTTACTCATCCGGGGATACTCCACTGCGCATCAGGGCTTTGTGCCGCCAGTCCAGTAACTCGGCCAGCGGCATGTCGTACATTTCAGACGGGGGCCAGTGAAAGATGACCGCAACGTCGGCCATCAGGTCATTCACGGTCAGGCTTCGGGGCCAGTCGGGTCGGCCGACTTCGGCAACAAAAAACCGATCACTTTCCCGCCCAGCGCAATCAGGTCAACCGGATCGAGGTTCAGGCATTCCGCTTTCGTCAGTGCCGGCACGGTGATGCGCGGCAGCACGGTCAGCAGGGCGTCAACGTCCGAGCCGCACAGGTCAGCCAGGCGCACGCCGCGCAGCGCGCCCGCGTTGGGTTTAAACAGCTCCACCTGGCTGATTTCGGTTTCGCCACGCTTCAGCGGAGTTTCCAGGATGATCATGTTTTCGTTCTGTTCCATTTTCGTTACTCGCAATAGTCAGGTTTATTGAGTGCCAGCGCCGGGCGCTGGCGTCAGGGTTACATCAGGCCGAGGTTTTTGCGGCGCTGCTCCAGCAGGTCGGTGCCGTTCACCTTTTCAATCATGTTGATGGTGTCGATTTCCATCAGCTCTTTGCCGTCCCACGTCAGGTGGAAATAGGTGTTTTTGGTGGTGATTTTGGTTTCGGTATCTTCGCCCTGTTTGGCCTCGCCAAAATCAAACGCCTGATGCCTGCCGCGTACCTCAATCTCCACCGCGATTTCCTCGCCGGTGTCGTCGCGCTGGTAGGAGCCGGTAAAACGCAGCGGGACGGCCGCGCTGGCGCCCCACTGTTTCAGTACCAGATCGTCTATGCCGCCAATCGTCCACTCCATATCCAGCGCATCGTCGTCCAGCCCGTTGTCCACGAACGCGGCGCCGTTCATGCCGCCGCCACGGTAGGCGTCCAGCTTGCGTGACAGCTTCGGCAGGGTGACGGCGGTCACCACGCCCTGATAGCTGTTTGAATCGTTGAAAAGGTTCAGCCCTTTTAATTTGCGGGGTAATGCCATTTATCCAGCTCCTCAGCTGTTAACGGATGCGGCGAAGTTCGCCAGGTAGCTGTCGGTGATGCGCTGGCGCAGGGTTAAATCTTCCAGCGGTGGCACCGGCGTGTAGTCGTAATCAATAAAGAGCTTGCCCGCCTTCAGGGTGTCTTTATCGTTGGCCGTGTCGTCATACCAGCACGACGCGCCCAGCAGGTAACCGGCGCTGACCAGCTCGCGGAATTTGGCGTTGATGCCCGCGATAATGTCGCGCACCAGTACCGGCGTCAGCGGCTTGTCGTTGGCCCACATATGCGCCTCGGCCATCGTGTCGGCAATCACCTGGGCGGTGCGGGTGTAGTTTTCAAAGGCGAACAGCGGATCGTCGCTACAGGTGCGGTTACCCCAGAAGCGGAAGCCGTCCTTGCGGATAAGCGTGGTGACACATGCCTCGTTGAGCAGATCGGCATCGGTGCCGGTCTGCTGCAAATCCCAGAAGACCGAGGCGGAAATGCCGGTCACGCCGTTGACGCCGACGTTGGACAGGGTTTTGTGCCAGCCGGTTTCGGTGTCGATTTTGGCCCGCAGGCCCAGCGCACGGGCGGTGGCATACGCGGTTTCGGACTGGTTGGCGGTGGTGTTCCAGGCGATAAAGTCCGGCCAGATAACCATCAGCTCGCGCTGGCTGAAGTTTTCTCGGTACGCCATCGCCTCGGAAATGGTTTTGCAGCCCCACGCCGACACATAGGCAAAGGCGCGCAGCTGCTGCGCGATGCCGGCCAGCGCGGTCGAGACTTCCAGCGCATCGAGACCCGGCACGCCGAGAATGCGCGGCTTGACGCCGAGCTGCGTCTGCGCGCTCAGCAGCGCTTTCATGCCGGTATAGCGGCCGTTCTCATCGGTGGTGCCGATAATGTTCGAGGTGGTTTCCGCCGGGGTGGCACCTTCTGCCACGCGCACCACGACGGTGACGGGTTTTGCCTGGTCGGCAATGGCCTGCAGTGCGGCCGACAGGGTGCCTTTTTTACCGGCCTTGCCGATGGCCGACAGGACATTGGTGATCAGCACCGGCTCATTGAGCGGGAAGGCCGCGGCATCGGCATCTTCTGCCGTGCAGACCATCCCCACGATTGCCGTGGATACGGTGGAAATGGTGCGCGTGCCGTCGTTGATTTCGACGACGCGGACACCGTGATGATAATCAGACATCTGATGCACTCCGTGTTATGGGTGCGCTCAGATTGTCAGCTCAGGCTGGCAGGTGCATGCTTTCATGGTTTGCTGGCCGGTGACCGGACAGAATCACGCAGGCGCTGCTGTTTTACGGCAGGGATATAGCGATAAAGCGTCTTTACAGATACCTCCAGCACCAGGGCAATCTGATGCAGCGTGGCGCCGTTCGTCAGCATCCTTTCAGCCCGGCTGACCACTTCAGGCGTCATTATCCGCCGCCTGCCACCGATGCGGCCTTTTTCCCGTGCCGCTGCCAGTCCTGCACGGGTACGCTCAACAATCAGCTCGCGCTCCATTTCCGCCAGCGCCCCCATGACATGAAAAAAGAAGCGGCCCATTGGCGTACTGGTATCAATGCTGTCGGTCAGGCTGCGGAAGTTTATGCCTTTTTCGCGCAGTTCCTCAGTCAGCATAACCAGATGGCGCATGCTGCGGCCAAGACGATCCAACTTCCACACCACCAATGTGTCGCCTTCCTGCAGACAGCGCAGTGCCTTTTTCAGTCCCGGCCTTTCTGCCTTTTTTCCGCTTATTCTGTCTTCAAAAATCAGTTCACAATTTGCACTTTGCAGCGCGTTACGCTGCAAATCGGTGTTCTGTTCATTTGTTGACACCCTGATGTAGCCAATGAGCATGGTAAACCCCGCGTAAAAGACGTGGAGTTTGCCAGCCATGCACTTTTCGGGGCCAGGAGTTTCTTTTTGTTTTGGGTTGGTACGCCGAAAGGAGCCAAATCCAGCAGGCTCCAGCCGTGAGAATGATAGAGATCTTGCTACTAAAATGTGTCCGCTTTGAGCGAAAAGCGGACGTTACTGGATTAATTTCAGTTACTTTCGTGGACCTTGGTAAACGATCAGTAATGTACCAGCCCGCCGTCTACAGCATACTGGCTGCCGGTAACATAGGATGCATCATCGGAAAGAAGGAAAAGTGCAACTGCAGCAGCCTCTTCTGCTGTTCCTGCGCGACCCAAAGGAACCTGGCTTACCACAAAATCTTCAAACTGCTGACGCGACTCCTCTGGCATAAAGTGCCTGAAGTTGGTTTCAATCGGACCTGGCACCAAAGTGTTGGCGCGGATACCGCGTTCAGCCAGCGCAGATGCCCAGCTTTTAACCATAGCGATAACGGCGCCTTTCGTCGCTGCATACAGGCTTGTCATCGCCGCACCTTCATATACAGAGGAGGAAGAAGTAACCAGAACGGAAGCGCCTGAGTTAAGTGATTTAGAGAGAGCTGCCAGCTGTAGCATCGGACCGCGCACATTAGCGTTCATCATGCGATTAAAAGAATCTGCCGTTACAGATTCCGGGGAGCCTACCTCTGCGAAGCCGGCATTAAGCCATAATCCATCAAGTGATCCCCAGCCGCTAATAGCTTCTTCCAGCGCATTTATGTCAGCTTCGCTTGCAGCATCGCTTTTCACAATAAGCGATGCCACAGGAAGCAGGCTACGTGCATGTTTCAGCCTTTCTTCATTAAGCCCCGTAATGGCTACATGGCCGCCTTCAGTGACAATGCGCTGAGCGCCTGCCAGCCCCATGCCACTGGTACCGCCCGTGATCAGTATACGTTTACCCTTAAATCTTCCCATGCTTACTCCCTTTACCTGGCTTCGGAATCAGCATTTACCTTACGTAAACAAAACACTATTCGTCATCTGTTTCATTACGCAACGATGGATACAGTTGGATTGCTGCTTGAACGTCTGCTTCTGGCACAAAGCGAACTTATTGCAAAAGACCATAATCTAAGCTTTTAATAATGTTTGATTAATGATTTTTTAGGAGAAAACATGAATTTTTATTGCAGCAAGGAATTTACAGGCTCAAAAGCTTGGGAGTCTCAACACATTGCTAACTTCCAGGGCGTCAGCGTAAAACTTCACTGGACCGATCAACCTTACAAGTGGCATATCAATGACGGGCAAGAAGTTTTTGCTGTGATGGATGGCTGTGTTGAAATGCAGTACAAAGAAGAGGGTGAAGTTAAAAGTAAGATAATGCGTACCGGCGATATTTTTCATGCAAGTGAAGGAACAGAGCATGTCGCTCATCCACAAGGCGTAGCTCGCGTCCTTGTTATTGAAAAAGAAGGATCAATCTAATGCTGTTTTTTTCATCATTCCGTTGGCAATGAAAACCTGACGGGCAAATTCCACGCCCGCCTCTAGTAACAGAGAGAGGGTTGCCAACGTCAGCTTCTGGCACATAGCGGACTGAGGACGCCAAGACATTGCTATTTGTCTCTCTAACGTTGGTTTAGGCGAAGCAAAGTATGTGGTGAGTCGGGGCGCTAACGCGAATGGCTCATGGGCTATCTGGTCAGATGGGGCGATAGAACTTTTCGGCGTCAGTCCTACGATTGTTGATGGACTGTCAACTGTGACCTATCCGATCACTTTGCCCGCTTCATCGCCTTATATCACCACGGCTGAGCGAATATCTATGGATAACAATGGTAGCGGCAATACCGTGCATGTTTCTTCTGTCATTGATACTTCGGTTACAAAATCCGGGTTTAAAGCCCGCTGTCAGAACTACAGCGGGGCACCGTCCTCAAGCACTTTTGTATGGAGAGTTTACTATGCGCCTATTTAATCCTGTGACTATGACCGAAGCCCTGCCCGGCTTCCATGATGTAACTGGTGCCATAAAGCTACCGGACAGCCACTGGTTTTTTACTAACAGGGAAATACCAGAAGGAAAACAGCTCACCGTGGATAATAACGGCGAGCCTGTTCTGATTGATATTATTCAGGCGGAGCAGGCCAGTTAATATCTGGCGCGTCCGACAGGTCAACAGCCTGCAACTGCTGCACATAGCGCATCCAGTCAGTCAGGGTTGCCCTGTCCTCATCGGTAATGATGCCAAGCAGCAACTGCGTCTGCCATGCCTGGGTGATGCTGTTCGCCTCACCCAGAAGCGTGGCTTTTCGCCTTTCAGCCTGCTGCTGCAGTTCTGCGGCCGTAGGCGGTGGGATATTAATCCAGGCTGGCTTGCCTGACTCATCGGCACCCAGCATTAAGCCTGCCGGTGCCGGTTGTGTGTATTTTCCCCAGTCATCATTGCTGATTTCCACCGCGTCAGCGGGCCAGCCAATCCCGGCAATATATTTTTCTTTATCCGTATCGTTATAAAACCATAAAGATGTGGCACTGAAATAAATAGCCATTAATACCCCACTGCAAACCATGAAAAAGTAACGGGTACTGTATTGGTATTTGGGGCATAACCTGCGTTGCCACCATATACCGCAATAAGCAGCCCGCCAGCGCTGCGTGAAACGCACTGACCAAAGGCGTACACGCTTGTCGCTTCTTCCACACCAATCGGCCCGGCAGCGATACAGGCATTAGGAAACGCCACAGGAAAGGTGACGGATTTTGTGTATTCGGTTGCGGCAATCGTGCTGTTACCCGCCTTCAGAATCAGACCTCCCGGCAACTGGTAGCTAAGCGGATTGCCTTTCGTGAAAGCGAATGCAGACATATCAGGAATCTGATTGCTGCCTGTTCCAACCTCTCTTTTTGCCGCTTCGCTTAAACCAAGGTTTTTAAGAAACGCCGCCACGTCGGCAATATCGCTGCCGTTCTTCGCAATATCCATTTTTCCGGCCAGCTTGTTCAGCACCGTGGTCGAGAAATTCGGGTCATTGCCCAGCGCGTCGGCCAGCTCTTTCAGCGTATCAAGCGTGGCAGGTGCCGCTCCGGCCAGCGCCGAAAGCGCAGCGGTTACAAATGCCGTGGTTGCCAGCTGCGTGGAGTTGTTGCCCGCTGCAGGCGTCGGGGCTTTTGGCGTGCCGGTAAAGGTCGGGCTGGCTTTCGGCGCATACTGCGAATGCGGATCGGCGGCGGCCAGATGTTTCGCCATCAGGCTGTCCGCGTACTGGCGTACCTCAATCACGTTATCATCCACGTATTTACGCGTTGCCAGCACCACCGACGGGTCAATTTTCAGCGTCACGGCTGCCGTGCTGTTCACGATTAAAATCATGCGGATGGTCTGCGTGCGGCCACTGCCTTCCTGCAGCTGCGGCTTGTAGGTTTCGGCACAGTTCGCCACGGCCACCATATCGCCGTCGGCATCAAACAGGCCGATTTCACGTATCCAGAAGCCGCCCTCATTTTCAGGAATGACCTGCTCGGCAATAATCTGGCTGCTGTTCACCGCGTCCACGCTCAGCGAATTCAGCGCAGCGCGGCGCTTTTCATTAACGAGCCTGGTCTGTGAAGCGTCAGGCGTGGGTAACGTGCCGCCGCCGTCGCCCACGGCCATTTCGGTGATCTGGATTTTGGTGCCGAGCGCTGCTGCGTTGGCAAGCTTGGCTGCGCCCTGATTTGTCAGCAGGGCATAAAATTTTGTTGTCATGCGTGTACGTCCGTCAGGTCAGTAATATGCACCGCCGCGCCGGTATAGCCCGGCCCGCTCACGATAATGGTTTCGGGTGTGTAGGGATAAACGGTCAGCTCATCGCCACTGTAGGCCGCTGCCGCTACCGGCAGCGCGCCGGTTGAGTCCAGGTTAATCGACAGCCCGATAAGGTGGCGGCTACAGGGTTTTGCATCCGCAATCAGGCGCTCCAGCTCGTTATACATTTCCTGCGTAATGCCGGTATCCAGCACGCCCACATCGAGGCGAAACGTGCCGGGTGCCTCACCGGTTTTCCACCACTCAATGATGCGGATCAGATAGCCGAGCGGCTCCACCACGCGACGCAGCGAGCCGATGGTGCCTTTATGCCGGTGAACGTATTCCGATGCGGCGACCACGCTGCGCTTTGTGGCTTCCGGCCAGCCGGCGTCCCAGCGGTCAACCGACCACGCCCAGGCGAGATACGGCAGCAATTCAACTGGGCAGTTCTGCGCGTTCCACAGCCGGCGCAGCGGCACCGGAATGGTTTCTATCTTTGCGCAGGCTTCAGCGGCGGCCACCTCCAGCACCGACGAGCCGGCCGGCAGCAGGCGATCACTCATCAGAGCCTCCGACCTTTATGCTGTATCCGGTGCAGTACGCGGCCTGCGTCTTGTCCAGCACCACGTCGGCCGCCGGCTGTGCCAGCTCCACGCGCTGCACGCCCTCAACATGCAGCGCGGCATAGAGCGCTGACTTGCGAATGTCACGGCCGAGACGGGCCTGCGCGCTGACGAAAGCGGCGAGTTTTTTCTCTGCAGCGGCGCGGACAGGTTCAGCCTCCGGCCCCGGATAGAGGTACAGCACCGCCTCAACGGCGTAATTCACAATCGACGCTGACTGCACCGTGACGCGATCGGCGACCGGGCGCACGTCCTCATCGTTCAGCGCGGCATCAACGACGGCCAGCAGGTCGGCCGGCGCCTCGCCGTTGCTCTCGCGCGACAGCACGGTGACAGTGACGCAGGCCGGCGACGGGCTGATGGCTGACGCATCCGCCACGCGGCCGTCGGCGCTTTTCGCATGATATTCATAGGCACCGGTCGGCCCGGCCACGCTCAGCCCCTCAAAGGCAGACGCCACGCGCAACCGGAAATCGTCGTTGCTTTCCATTACGGCGGGCGTCGGCGGGATCGTGGTATCGTCGGCCGGTACAAGCGTCAGGCGGGTAACGCCGTTGTTCGCGCCGAGCTGGTCAAGATCGCCGTCATTGGCATAGGCCACCATGTTTGCCTGTGCGGCTTCATTTACGCGCTGGCGCAGAATGACCTCGCGGTAGGCATTTTCCTGCAGCAGCTTCACGATTGGCTCAGACTCCAGCGCCAGCGTGCGGGCGATGGCCGCCTGCTGCTCAACAGGGTAAAGCGAAATCAGCGTAGCCTTGCGCTCGGCCAGCAGCGTTTCATAATCCAGCACCTCAACCACATCGGGCGCAGGCAGCTGGCTCAGGTCAATGGTTGCCATAGTTTCAGCTCACGGGAACGGTTAGTGAAAAATCCTGCGCGGTGTCGGTGCGGCTGCCGGTGATTTCCACCGCCATGCCGCCGTCAAACGCAGGCTCGTAACTGATGGACGTCAGTTTTATGCGCGGCTCCCACTGCAAAATGGCCATGTAGCAGGCAGACATAATCTGCAGGCGAAGCGCCGCGTTCTGCGGCTGATCAATCAGCGCCGACAACAGCGAGCCATAACTGCGGCGCATAATCCGGGAGCCGATCGGCGTGGTAAGAATGTCGCGCACCGACTGGCGGATATGCTCAAGGTCTGCCAGCGCCTCGCCGGTGTTGCGGCTCATGCCGGTATATTGCGCAGTGATCATAGTGGTGCTCCCGTTGTTCCGCCGCTGTCGCCTTTATGTTGATGCGTATGCAAAACTTTGCCGTTAGAGCTGAGCGCGCCGCCACTGTGCTGCACGTTGCCTTTCATCGTGCCGCCGCCGGTCAGCTCGAAAGTGGCAGTTTTCAGCGCATGAGTGCATTCAACCAGCGGGCTGTCCAGGGTAATGCTTACCGCTGCCTTAATCAGCGCGGTCTGGATGCCGGTTGCGGTCAGCGCGCCGGTATCCGGCTCGTACTCAATCACGGCGCCGTCCGGGAATGACCAGTGCAGGGCATCAGCGGAGGCCGACGGGGCAGGGTGAGCATCAGAAAATACGCCGGGCAGCACAAAGCCGGTATCCAGCTCGCCGCCCAGGCAAAGCACAAGCACCTGCTCGCCCACTGACGGTGCACTCCATGAGCGTGAGCGCCCGGCGCGAGCGGTGAGCCAGTGCAGCCAGTCGGTGGTGTTATTACCCGTATCTACACGGCAAAGACCGTCGTCCAGATTGACGGCGGCAACGGTGCCGATGCGGATCAGGTTGCGCAGCAGGCGCAGGATTTCGGAAATGTTTTCATAAGGATTCATATTAGATAGAGTGCAATTGCCAACTGATTTCTGCAAATGAGCCCTGTACGGTAGCTCATCAGCAAACATTCATTAATCGGGATAAAAAATGCGCTACGAAAAGACTATATTTTCTATTGTTTTTCTAATCACAGTTGTAATACCTGTTTCGATACTTCTTCTCTACAAATTTAGCCTTACAGGATTGGTTTTTGCGTTTGGAATGGATGATGTTTCTCATAAATCTGATGACTGGGCGGCATTTGGTTCGTTGGTTTCTGGGATTTTTACTTTAAGCGGGGCTGTTGGTACTCTTGCAGCTTTGGTTTTCGCTATCAATCAAAATAAGAAGTTATCTATTGAAGCGAAAAAACGCTCTGCCCAGGATGAACAAAATGCAATTAAGAATGATGAGTTCATGAAATTCCAAAAAGAAAGAATGACTTTTGAAAAATTCCATTTACATCAATCAATGTTTAACGAAACTCTCGATAGACTGGAGCGTGATTCGGAAAAAGAATTTCAGTTCTATTCACGAAGTATTTTTTATAAAAATATATTCCCAGAAAATTCTTTTTGTAACTGCCTAACCAAGGCTGACTTTAAAGAATCAACACCTGGAAACTTAAAAGATATATTTAATCTTGCCAATATTATTGCTGAGAATTTTGAAAAAGGTCTTTATTATAAAGATGCAGGGGTTTTAATAAATGACTTAACTGCAATTCAAAACTTGCTTATGCTGAGATTAATCCGATCTGTGAAGAAAGGTGATGTGGTTCAATATGATAAATATGTCATACTGAATGTAGTTGATGTTTATTCTTTAATTGAATTCTACGAGAAAACAATAAATGCTCTAGGTTATTTTTGCGAGGTAAATGCTGTTGTGGAAATGACTTCGCATATCAATCATGCGAAATTGATGTTAAGCCTAAATGACTATGGATTAAATTTAATAAGAGCTAAAATGAAAGATGCTTCCTTCCCTCTTGCGTATGAAAGCATAACCAATCTCAATAGAGTAATGGCTATTTACAAGAAATTTAACTTGAGTGAAGATGATCCGCTTTATGAATATCTTAAGCCGCTTAAAAACTTATTA
This sequence comes from Pantoea sp. FN0307, assembly GCF_050113815.1. Lineage (NCBI taxonomy): Bacteria > Pseudomonadati > Pseudomonadota > Gammaproteobacteria > Enterobacterales > Erwiniaceae > Pantoea > Pantoea sp. FN0307. The sequence continues at coordinate 885,505 of NZ_JBNJSO010000001.1, forward strand.
ATATCTTCCCTATCACTAACAAATATAAAAAATTTAATTAGCGAGCAGGGATTTAAGGATTTTTTGATAAGATTTGTATCTCAAGCTATTAATGCGCAGATGCTCGCTGACAAATCAAGTATACAACTTGGATCATTGGTCAACCCTTATATTTTATATGTTTATGAAATGCAAAAGAAAATTTGTTAAAGGGTTAGTTTATTAATTAGAACTTGTTCAATAATATCTAAGTTTGTCTCGTTAATTCCCAATAACGGACGCGCCTCATACTGCACCTCTTTACCCCCACGGGCTGGCCGATCGCGCAGCCCGTAATGATGCACGCGGGCCATGCGCTGCACGTTGCCGGTAAATTCCACCACGGCGTCGTCGGCGCTCGCCTTCGTTTTCATGTACTTTGCGGTGCGCAGCTTTTTGAACATCTCACGCTTTACCCGGCCTTTCTTTTTCCTAACCGGCTGCGCCTTGCGCGGCGCAAATGGCGTGCCATCCGGCGCCTGCTGGCGTTTGATATTCTGCTGCTGACTGGCGCGCAGGCGCTTCGCAATGTTGCGGGCCATCTCTTTGCGCGCCGCCGGCGAAAGGTTCGCAATCAGCGCGGCCAGCCTGTCGTCGAAAGCGTCCAGCCCGTTCATGGCGCCAGCTCGCTGATAAGTTCACCGTTAACGTAGAGCTGCAGCGGCCTGTTCACGTTTTCCGGCAGCGGCGGCTCGCCGATATGGTTAACGTGCAGCGCGTCGCCGTCCTGCTTCACGATCACGCGCTCAGTGAGCTGCAGGTCAATGCTGATATCGCAAAGCGTGTCGCTCAACACATCGGCCTTAAAGGTGAAGCCGGTGCGGCGCTTTTCTTCAGTCGCCATAATGTCGGGCTGGTACTCGCGCAGCCAGGCCAGCACCGGCACCATCACCAGATCGATATCGTCGGCGTAGTCGGTAATGACCAGGTTCAGCTGGTACTGGTATTCAAACGACAGCGAGCTGGCGAGCGTCGAGACGATCCGTCCCGAATCAATAAACATATTCAGGCAGTCTGGGTTTCGCGCCAGCAACGGGACGCTGTTGGTCAGCGCCTCGCGCAGCTGTTTCGGTTTCAGCATCGTGTTGCTCCTGGCATTCTTTAATGATTTCAACCTGCAGCCCGCAGGAAACGAGCGCAGCCTCCAGCTGGCGGTTATCGGCGGCCAGATCGCCCAGCGTCTGCAGCCGGTTGCCCGGCACCGGGCAGCTGGTCACGCGCGGACAGCCAGTCCAGATAATCGCGGGCGTTGCTGAAGGCGGGACGGCTGTGCAGCCGGATAATAGCGTCAGGCAAAGCAGCAGCAGACCAGCTGCGTAGTGTCGGGTTTGCATCGGTTTCCCTCTGTATCTGCAGTTCACGGGTAAGGGCGACGGTCGAGGCGCGGCCCTGCAGCAGTCGCAGCGCGGCCTCGCGCTTTGCCCCTTCACGGGCCTCATCGTTCAGGCGGCTGATTGCCTTGTCCCGGCTTTCAATCCCGGCCGACAGTGTGCCGATCACGCGCTGCGCCTGTGCCAGCTCGCTTTCGGTTGACGAGAGCCGCCAGCAAGTAAAGGCCAGCGCCACGGCCAGCCCCACGGCAATCAGGCGCATCATGCGGCCCCCTTCAGGCACCAGGCCAGTTCCCGGTCGCGGCGGTTCTGTAAGCCCTGGCTGAAGATGCCTTTCACAAACACCCAGCGCGGCAGCTGCTGGCAGGCGCTGCGCCACTCGCCCCGGTTGATATAAGCGCCGAGCGTGGAACGGCAGGCGGCATAGGTGCCGACGTTGAACGCCCAGGACACCACGGCGTCATAAACCGGCTGCGGCATGTCATGGCGCATGCAGGCATCAATCACGCGCTCGACACGCATCACGTCATACACCAGATTCACCGCCGCCTGACGCTCGCTGACCACGCTCTGCGGCGTCACGCCAGCGGTATGGCCGATGCCGTTCGTCCAGACGCCGGCACTGCACTGGTACGGCGAGGTGCGGCAGCCTTCTGCATTTGCAATCAGCTGCAGTCCGCCCTCGGACGTTTTCAGGGTTTTAAACTGCGGCAGCAGCGCGGCAATGGCGAGTACAGCCGCAACGGCGCAGCGTTTAGCGGTCTGGCTCAAGGCTCACCCCCTGCGCACGCTGGCGCTGCAGCTCATAGGTTTTGCGGCGGTAGTGCCAGTTAATAAAAAACGTCGCCACGTTAATCACCAGCGTCACCACGGCCACGCCCGAGCCAACCATAAAGGCAATCTCCTGCGGCGTGTGACGGGCGAACCACATCAGGATCAGGCCGATCAGGTAGTTAATCAGCGAGCTGATTTTCTCCATGCTTGTTAGTCCCACAGGTTAACGGTTTCATCCGCTGAGGATGCCGACAGCGGCGGCAGCGTCACCTCGCAGCCGTGCGGCAGCACCGGCCCGCTTTCCGCAAGGCCGGGATTGGCGACATAGACCTGCTCAACCACCTGCTGCGTACGCCCGTAATAGCGAAAGCAAATTTCATCAACGGTATCGCCCTGCTGCGCGTAAATTCTCATCACAGCAGACTCACAATGCAGCCGGGCTTTTCAGCGATGCGGCTGATACTGAAACGGGCGTCTCGCCAGTATTCGTCGGCGGTGCCTTCCACCACGTCGCCTTTTTTTCCGGCGGCGTCGTAGCCGCGATAGCGTTCAGCAATGGTGGCAGCCGTCAGCGCCGCCACGGCGGCAAAATAGTGCGTGACCTTTTCGCTTTCACCGTCGAAGGTCTCGGCCGGCACCGCCGCCAGCAGGGGAAAGCCCGCCGCTATCTTTTCCGCCCGCCAGTCGTACAGCTCGGCGTTCACTTCGGAAATGGCGGTTTTCACCGCCAGGCGCAGGCGGTCGGCGGTCACGGTGCCTTCCAGGCGCAGCGCGTTGCGCAGCTGCTGCAGGTCAATGTCAGGCCAGAAAAAGGTGTTTTTCACCGGCGGCTCGGCGTCGGGCGCCAGTCGCTGTCCGTTTATTACTACTGAAGTCATTTCATGGCCTCTGAATAGGTGGGCGGTGGAGGACGGCGCAGACACTTAAAAAGCGCATTACCGTCCTGCCGCCCGGCGCGGGGCGCGTTCTGTCAGCGGCGGGCCGCAGTCTGCTTTTTCATGGCCGTTGCCAGCCGCTCTATGTCTTTTTTGACGCCGCAGCCTTCATGCAGCTGCAGCGCCCGTGTGAGATGGGCTAACGCCTCGTCAGCCCTGCCCGCATCGCGCAGCACATACCCGGTGATTTTGTGCAGCTTGGCGCGCACCTGGTCGGGCATGTCTTCGGATTCCGTCAGCCTGATGGTCGCCAGCAGCGGGTTGATATCCACCGGCGCCTTAATCGTCCAGGCGCGTGTCGCCGCGCTGGCAACTTCCTCGGCCAGCAGGTAGGCCGTGCTGTCGCGCTTAAAGCCGTCAGGCGGGACAAGCCGGTGCAGCAGGGCATGGCGCGCAATGTCCAGCGCGCCGGGAATGTCGCCCGTATCGAGCCGCCAGATCATGACGGTCATCAGGACGGCATCCTGCACGGCTTTCTCCTGGCTCAGCACGCCCGCCACCCACGGCTGATAGTCCGGCAGCATCTGGCGCTTCAGCTCCGCCTTGCGCTCGGTGGAGCGCACTTTTTTCAGGCGTCGCTTGTCGTCGTTGAGCTTTACCAGCATCTGCTCATAGCCGGTTGCGTGGCGCAGCGGGTTGCTCTGCTGCTGTGCGGCCTCAATGGCCTGCTGGCGCATCATGTGACGTCGGGCAGGGCTTAACATGGGTTACGCCTCCGGGGTTTCCGCCGGGGTTTCCGCTTTCGCCTCAACCGGCGCATCGGACAGCTCGATGTTTTCCACCAGGCAGCCTGCCGCGTAGTCTTCCACCACGTAGTCTTCGTTGATGGACTCGTAGTTTTCGATGCGGTCGCGCTTCGGCACCTCGTCGATCAGGCGGCGGTGCGTGCCTTCCTGCCAGTAAATTGACAGGTTATCGAGGCGCGTGATCATCAGGGCATTGGCCGGGAAGTACGGCACGCGTACGGCGGGCAGGTTGCCGATGCGTTTCTGGCTGACAATCAGGTCGGCGGCCAGCTGCTCGGTGTTGGCCTGGCTCTGGTTCACGATGGGGAAATACTTGTCGGCCAGCAGCTGACGGCCGCAGATCACAACCAGCTCCGGGTCTTCCTGATACCACGGCGCGATCAGGTTGTTGGTGGCGTCCATTACCAGCGCGTCAAGGTTGGCATAGGTGCGGCCCTTACCGACCAGCACCTTTTCGGTCACGCTGCCGTCGTCATTGGTGGTTTTGCTCATCACGCGGTCGGGGGCTTTTTCGCGGTACTTCTGCAGCCAGCCCACGGCCACGTCCTGCAGCATCGGGTTAGCGGCGCGGTTAGAGGTTTTGGCGCGATGAGTGCCGTTAAAGCCGATCATGATGCGGTCAAGCGACTGGCGCTTCACGATGGCGTCACGCAGACGGGCCTGAAAGTCTTCATAGCGCGCCCATAAATCCAGCGTGTTGTAGCGGATATGAAAGTCGTAGTTCACCTGCGCACATTCATAAACGTCGCTGTCCAGCGCGGCAAAATCAGCGGTTTCACGCTCGTCACCATTTGCCGTGTCGGTGGTGCTGGCAATCGAGCCGGTCACGCCGATACCGATTTTCTCGCCCTTCATTTCGGCAACCGGCACGATGTTGATACGTGTCAGAAAATCCGAGGACTCCTGCACGCGGTTCATCAGGGTCTGCGTGACCGACGGCTCCACGGTGAATTTTTTGTTCATGTCGCCGGTGTCCACGCCGTTCAGCTCGGCCAGGCGGGACATAAAGGCATTAAATTTAAAGCGGGTGTTCTGGCGCATCTGCGCTCCTGTTCAGTTCAGTTCTCGGGTTGTGGTTCAGGTGGCGCCTGTCAGCAGTCGGTCTGCACGCCGGACTTCGGATCGCTGCCGGTCGCGGCCGGGCGGCGGGCAAAGCTGGCGCCGTCGTTCTGCGATAGCTGTGTTTTCAGCGCGCCGAAGGCGCTGCGGTCGTCGGCAAGCTGCTGCTCCAGCACCTCAAGGCGTCCGGCTAAGCCCGCTTCCAGCGCCGACAGCTTTTGCGTCAGTTCGTCCTCGTTCTGCTGCACCTTTTCCGCCACGGCGGTGACGGCCGCGCCCATGTCGGCAAGCAGCTCGTTGTCGGTTTTCTTTTTGCGGGAAAACAGGCCGGTGACGTAGCTCAGGACGGACGGCGCCGGGTCGGCAACCTCCTCAAACTCGATCAGCGTTTCCTCCGCAGCGGTAAAGAGGTTGTCCGCGTGCAGCTTGCGGGAGGCCAGCGGATTCGCCGCAGCGGTGGCGCTGAAGCTCAGGATTTCAGTGCCGAGACTCGCCGGGTCGTCGGTCACGGCCAGGCCGACCAGATACGCCTCGCCGGTGTCGGCAAACGCCGGGTTAACCTCGATTGAGGTGTAAATTTTCTGGCGCGCCCGCGTCAGCTCAACCAGCTCCGGCGTCGGGTCAATCCATCCATACAGCGCCAGCTTGCCTTTCAGCGGGCCCTCGGCGATTTCCTCAGCCTCTACGGCGGTGACGTCGCCAAAGCGGCGGAAGGTGCTGTCAGGCGCATAGCCCTTGATGTGTTCCATGTTGATGCGCGCGCCGTAGACGGACGGGTTATAGCTCGCCGCCATCTGCGAGATCCATTCACGGGAAATTTTGCGCCCGTCGGTAGTGGCGCCTTCGACTGCGATGCGAAAACGCTTTGCTTTGATTGCCATGTATCAGGCTCCGGTCAGGGGTGTGGTTCGGTTCGGGGTCAGTTTCCCCGCCGCACGGATTTCCCTCAACGAAAGCCGGTTTGCTCATTTGTGAGCGGACAGGGACAGCGGGCGCGGGCGTTCTGGCGCCGGTAGCCTTGACGCCATGAACATGACACCGACAACCACCATCAGTGATCCGCGCCGCCAGGCGGCCCTGCTTTACTGGCAGGGCTACTCTGTGCGCCAGATAGCGGAAACGCTCAGCATCAAAACGCCGACCGTGCAGAGCTGGAAGCTGCGCGACGCGTGGGACGACATTGCGCCCATCAGTCGCGTGGAAGCCAGCATGGAGGCGCGGTTAATCCAGCTCATCCTGAAGGAGGTAAAAGGAAATGGTGACTACAAGGAGATAGACGCGCTCGGTCGTCAGATTGAACGCCTCGCCCGCGTGGAGCGCTACCGCAGCTCCGGAAACGAGGCTGATCTGAATCCGAACGTGCGCAACCGTAACAAAGGCGAGCGCCAGCCGGCCGTGAAGAATGTCTTCAGCGAGGAGCAGGCGGAAAAGCTGACCAGCCTGTTTATGAATGGCTGCTTTGAGTATCAGCTGCACTGGCACAAAGCCGGACTGGCGCACCGTATCCGCAACATCCTGAAGTCGCGCCAGATTGGCGCCACGTTCTACTTTGCCCGCGAGGCGCTGATTGACGCACTGACCACCGGGCGCAATCAGATATTCCTGTCGGCCAGCAAGGCGCAGGCGCACGTTTTTAAAAACTACATTATCGACTTTGCGCGCCAGGTGGATGTTGACCTGAAAGGCGATCCGATTGTGCTGCCGAACGGCGCCCGCCTGATTTTTCTCGGCACCAACGTGCGCACCGCGCAGAGCTACACCGGCAACCTGTATCTCGATGAATATTTCTGGATACCGAAATTCCAGGAGCTGCGAAAGGTCGCCAGCGGCATGTCGCTGCATAAAAAGTGGCGCACCACTTACTTTTCCACGCCGTCGAGCCTGTCGCACTCCGCCTATCCGTTCTGGTCGGGCGAGCTGTTCAACAAGGGACGGCGCAGCAAATCCGATCGCATCGAAATCGACCTGTCGCATACGCATCTGGCAAAAGGCGCGCTTTGCGGCGACGGCCAGTGGCGGCAGATTGTGACGGTTGAGGACGCGCTGACCGGCGGCTGTAACCTGTTTGACCTCGACCAGCTGCAGCTGGAATACAGCCCGTCGGAATATCAGAACCTGCTGATGTGTGAGTTTGTGGACGACGAGGCGAGCGTGTTTCCGTTCGCCGAGCTGCAGAGCTGCATGATCGACAGTCTGGAAGAGTGGAACGACTTTAACCCCTACCGGCCGCGCCCGTTTGATTATCGCCCTGTGTGGATTGGCTACGACCCGTCGCACACCGGTGACAGCGCAGGCTGTGCCGTTATCGCGCCGCCGCTCGTTGCCGGCGGTAAGTTTCGCGTGCTCGAGCGTCACCAGTGGCGGGGCATGGACTTTGCCGCGCAGGCGAAATCCATTGAAGAGCTGACGAAAAAATACACCGTCGAGTATATCGGCGTGGATGCGACCGGCATCGGCCAGGGCGTTTTTCAGCTGGTACGCCAGTTTTACCCGGCCGCGCGCGAGATCCGCTACTCGCCGGAAGTGAAAACCGCGATGGTGCTGAAGGCAAAAGACACCATCAGCAGCGGACGCCTGGAATACGACGCCGGCCACACCGACATTACGCAGTCGTTTATGGCAATCCGCAAAACCATGACCGCCAGCGGCAACCGCTCCACCTATGAGGCGAGCCGCAGCGAGGACGCCAGCCACGCGGACGTCGCCTGGGCGATTATGCATGCGCTGCTTAACGAACCGCTGACCGCCGCCAGCGGCGGCGCCAACCCTTCAATTCTGGAATTTTACTGATGAGCAAACGCAGGAGCCGTAAGGCTTTCAACGCAAAAACGCAGCCCGTTCAGGTTGCCGCGCCGCAGCAGCAGGCCGAGGCGTTTACCTTTGGCGAGCCGACGCCGGTGATGGACAAGCGCGATATTCTGGATTATGCCGAGTGCATCGGTAACGGGCGCTGGTATGAACCGCCGGTCAGCTTTCACGGGCTGGCGAAAAGCCTGCGATCGGCGGTGCATCACAGCTCGCCGATTTACGTGAAGCGCAATATTCTGGCGTCTACGTTCGTGCCGCACCCGATGATGAGCCAGCAGGAGTTCAGCAAATTCGCGCTGGATTATCTGGTGTTCGGGAATGCGTTTGCCGAGCTGCGCTGTAATGGCCTAGGCGAGCCGTGGCGACTGGAAACCACTCCGGCCAAGTTTACCCGCCGCGGCGTGGAAGAGGGTGTTTACTGGTTTGTGAATGACTGGAAGGAGCCGCATCCGTTCGCCGCTGGCAGCGTGTTTCACCTTATCGAGCCGGATATTAATCAGGAGCTGTACGGCCTGCCGGAATACCTCAGCGCGTTAAACTCCGCCTGGCTGAATGAAGCGGCCACGCTGTTTCGCCGCAAGTATTACCAGAACGGGGCGCACGCGGGCTACATCCTGTATATGACCGACGCGGCGCAGAGCAGCAGCGATATTGACCGGATGCGCCAGGCAATGCGCGACACGAAAGGCCTGGGTAACTTCCGCAACCTGTTCATGTACGCGCCGAACGGCAAGCCGGACGGGATTAAAATCCTGCCGCTCAGTGAGGTGGCGACGAAAGATGATTTCTTTAACATCAAAAAGGCCAGCCGTGACGACCTGCTCAGCGCACACCGCGTGCCGCCGCAGATGATGGGGATTATCCCGGATAACTCTGGCGGCTTCGGGGATGCGGTAAAGGCGTCGCAGGTTTTTGTCAGGAACGAGCTGACGCCGCTGCAGGAAAGGATGAAGGAGATAAATGAGTGGGTTGGGGAAGAAGTAATTAAGTTTCGGTACTACTCGCTGGAAACAGTTACTACAAATTGAGAAGTATTGCTCATAGTAGAACTATTGTTTTTACTGGCCTGACGTAATGTTACGTGTAAGCCTGCTTTATGCTAATAGCGGACAATCAAGCAGCAAAATTTGCCGTTGGTATTATGAATGTCACCTGCGTAGCGCATTAAGATAACTTCTACTCAAAATTATGTATAGTGGAAGAAAATATCATTTTAATCAGGAACAATTTAATAGACATAAAAGGTAAAAACTAACGCAACATCGGACATCTTCATATAGGATGAAGGTAATAAAGCATATGGGCAGCTAATTAATGCAAATGTCTGCATAATTAAGCCTTATCGGATGGGTTTTTATCCATAAGTGCTTTGCGAAATGGATAGTAATGATTACCATGCGGCTAAAAAGTAACCTGAAGTGAGATGCGCTTTGGTTTTTTTAGGAATGAAGAAACCCTGATCCCTCAGGGCTTTTTTTTAGATGAGATCAAATATAGACTCAATACTATCACCTTGAAATGTAATTCGGCCTGAGTCGGTCAACTCATAAAGTTTACCATTAATATCAAAAATAGCGCTATCAACCTTAGCAATTGTTCTCATGAAATTTTCAGAATAAAAAACATATAAGTCATCTGTTGAGCTTATTTTGGTTTTGGCTTGGGTTTGATTATTATAGAGAATGTTACTTAGCGTAGCGCTTTTTAACTTTCCTTTGTGTATTTTTTTGATATTTTCAATGGTATTCTTTAAATCCAATTTTAGTTGGCTAACATGACAATCTTCGGGAATAAGACCGCGAACAATATCTGAAGCATATTTCATATTCCTTGGAGGATTTAAAAATATTATTGAATTGTTAGAGTTATATCTAAGGATGAAAAGGAATTTATAATATGTTACTTCTTGAATTATGCTTAACTGTCCTTGTGGTGTTTCAATTTGTCTTTCTATTGTGTTTTTTTCAATATACTGAACTTTGCAATAATCAGAAAGATTATCTTGGATTAAAAATCCAAATCCGTCCTCATCATTATAACCTTGTGAGTTAATTTTGCTAAGAGATGAGTCTCTTAGCAGGTGTTCATCGGTATGGAACACTTTAACTTTTATCATTCCTCAGCCTCCGGTTCTTTGTTTATACTTTTGATTGGTGCTGATGTGAGTCGTGCTAACTCTTCAATAATCAAGTCGTTTGCATAAAATATTCTATCTTCTAATGATTTTATAATCAAATCAAACTCATGAGGTTCAATTTTTTCTTTATCATCCCCTGAATATGAGTGCTGTTTATGAAGTATTTTTATCTTAACCTCACGACAAAAATGCTTGTCCTCAAAACCTATTTCAAACGTAACAATTGGATTATTACTCAGTAAGGTTACTCGAGACTTCCATCTTATAAAGCTTCTGTAGAAGCCCTCATTACATAACTCCTCGATCTGCTTAGCATCAACTAAGGAATGCCCGTCATAAGATGCATTATTCAGTTTAAATACTCTGTTGTGTTCATCCTTTCTATTTTCCTCGCTTTTAGTAAGCATTGCTTGCGAGCTTTCATCTTCTTCGTCACACTCAGAATCTGTGTTAAAATCAGAAGAGTTGTTGTTTAATTCATCTGTTTCATCATCAAAAATAGTTTTAATCCTGCTTAATCTAACTTTTTCAAGGCCAAAGTAATTAAAACCGTCGGCTGAGAATCTATTGTCGAAATCATAGAGATGCTTAGCGAACATGTTTCTCAAATTTTGGTCTGAAATATGGGCTAGATCGATATGCTGTATGTTAATTGTATCTAAAACTTTGGCCTTATAGTAATTGAGAATGTCCTCTAAGATACTTTTTATTTTTTTTGTTTGAGTAAACCTTACAGATGTGAAATGCTTAGACTTAATAAAAATTATTTTTCCCCCATTCAATTTTTTTTGTTGAAATTTACCTCTTCTAAAGTCATATTCTGTATAGGTTATTTCGAGTATATATGTTCCCAAGCCACCACTGTGAGTGATACTCTCCTCTTTGAATTTATCTTTTCTTTCTGATTTGACATTTTCTACTACATCATAAAGGTTATTAACATCAAAACCTTCATAAATACGTAAAATAGAGTATATTTCATGATTCGTATTTGTAGCGAGACGGTCCTGTATTGACGTGACATGGGAATAAGAAAATGGGAGTTCAGACACTTTTTCAATCAAGGAATCTCTTTCAAGATTTGATGAAAACAAAATCCCTCTATTAAATGCGATTTCTCTTATGGAATTATCTGATAGCTTAACTTTATTTGACTGCAGAGCAGTATATATGTCGCTTTCAGTTGAAAATAGCGTTGCCTGATATTTATTCATTTAGATTCTCCGGAAAAATCACAAATCTTTTTTACATCTTTGCTGATAACTCTAAAAGGAAAAATGTTGGAGGTTGTAATATCAATTGATATGTTATGCAATTGCTCTCTTAATCTATTCAATTTATCAAGTGTAAATGAATAAAGATTAGAGTAAGTTATAATGGCGTCTCTCAAAAACATAGAAGAAGCTGAGCTAAACGGGGTGACAATGAATATTTTATCGAACTGGTTTAGTAATTGATAGTTGAATATATACTCAATTAAAAAAACAAACTGTTCCTCTTTAATTATTTCTTCTTTCCAATAAATATTTAATATTTTTTTAGTGGCTTTATTACCATTTTTATCGCGGAGAAAATCATGGCTGTAATGAAAAAAAAGCATTCCTGATGTAATCATTTCTAGGCTTGCAGGCAATAGCCTGTCTTTAGATGCTATTTTGTTATGTTTATCAGGATAAAAGAAACCACAAGTATTCCACTCAGGGATTTTTTCCCATAGAATTTCAGGCAACTGACCGTGATATTCCTCATAATTTCTTCTCTTTGCTATATCTTCAGTCACGCTTAATAAAAATCTGATAGTGATTGGATCTAAAATGAATATATAAGAATCGCTTGGGAATTTAAGTTCGGAATTAAGAATACTTGAAATCTTATTGAGTAATTCTTTATCATATTCATTATCATGGTTATATACAAAAAGCATTCCATGCACTTGAAATTTTTCCGTGATCTCATTTAAGAAAAACTTTTTCCAGGCAGGGTTTCTAACGCTACAATCTACCTGTTGGGCTAAGCTTTTTATTGTAGACTGTAACTTCCCATATTGAGAGTCTGTTATGGTTTTATTTGAATAAGACTTAAGATCTGTTTGAATGTATTGATATATGTCACTATATGGATCCTTATAGAAAAAAACGACATCCGTAGGGTGCGTTTTTTCTTTTTGATTATGTTTAAGATGTGAGTCTGTACAGCAAGGCCAATTAAGATCGGTATTTTGGTTCATTTCCCATTTCAGTTCCCTAAAAATTTTATTGGAAATTAATCCGGCAACCGCATCGATATTTTTAGTTTCAGCCATAAAAAAGTTCCCCTTTATCTATGATTTATCAAACTGATGCTATCATAAATAAATTCACACAAAATGAATAAAAAAACCAGCACTTTTCTTATTGATATATACTAATTAATTGTTTTTTATAAAAAATTTAACTACCGTGATTCCCATTCACTATGGAAAAACTAATCTTTTTTGTCAAAAGTTTGCTGGGTTTCATGGCAAGACATACAATAACTAATATCCGTTTCTAAATTTTAACGGGCGCTAATAGAAACGCTCAGTTGCGTTTTGCTGTCTATTCTTCGTTTCGCTTGTAATCACAGGCTTGCAGCATGTAGCCCAAAGCTGCCTGTATAGCCCAACTCAACGCTGCCTGTGTAGCCTGCTCATACATGTTACTACCCTCGCGCGCAATGCTATCCCCGCCACGCCTGCCCGCTTTATGCATCGTTTTTCATGCAGCTGCATGTTGCCGGCCAAAGCGCGCCAGTACTGGCGGGGCAGGGGCTTAGCGATCCTCTGTGGATCATGCGAATTCACGCAGCTGCATGCGTTTTATTGCAACCAAAAAAAGCCACCGGCGAAAGGTGGCTAAAAGGGAGGGAAGTAATACTTATTATTGTTTTGCAGGATAGAAAATCAGGTCTTCCAGGCTGGATGTATCAATCGTTCTTGCCATGTCACTGACCATTGAAAGAGCCATTTTCAATTCGTTTTCTTCACAGTGCGCTACCAATGACACATCGGCTATAAATTGAATACGTGCGACTGTCTCGCTAATTTTATCTATGTCCATCAGCCTGTTAGCTCCTTACCTGTAATGAGTACTGTATGTATAAACAGTATCATGATGAGCGCGGGTCGTAAAGAATCGTATGGCTCAGAGTATTCCGACTGGCGATTTCTTATACATTGAGGCTGTTGCGATGCTTCACAGCCAGCAAATTAAAGCGCTCAAGCGGTGAAGATTTAACGCTACGCTCGTAGCGCAGACGGCCTGTCGCATCGCTCCAGTAAGCACGGCTACCGATTCTGATCGCATGACCGGCCATCATTCGCGTAACTTCTCCCTCCGTAAGCCATACACGATTAACGTCGAATACTATTTCCTTAAGTTCTTCTCGTGCTTTGACGTGGTTACCTGGCGGTGATGCCATTCTGCGAACAGAAGATGGGGCATTTTCACGTAATCTGTTCAATAACCGGCGGCGTTCTGCCCGGCTGGGTGGAGTTGAGAAATCAATAACTGCTTCACCGTTGGCAGAATGAGGTTTTGGCTCCGTACAGTTATTGACAGAACTCCAAGGGGACGCAGACGCGTCCCTAAATTCAAAACCCAAATCAACGGCGCGCTTCGGCACGATCTTCCACTGCGCCAGACGTGTCAGGATTGGCGTATCTTCACCGACAGATGCGGCGTAAACGCCTTTAATACGTACTGTCTCCTCGCCATATTCATTCCATTCATTGCTGGCCTGATACCAGGTGCGCACGGCCAGCTCGTCACGGCGTACAAACGGGCCGCCCTGAGCGTTAACATAGGCAGCCCAGTCGCCGGCGTCAGCGGCATCATGTGCGGCGGCGAACTCCACGCTCAGGCCGTGCGCGGTTTCGCTGTCGGCCATGCGGCGCAGCTCGCGATAAACCGTCACCGGCGCACCGCCTACAAACTGGAATTGACGAATGTGCCAGCGGGCCGCCCAGGCAGAAACGGCGGCGGCGGTTTCTTTAAGTTCTTTACCGCTTTCATCATCCAGCTCACCGTCCAGCGCGTACCCGTCGATGTTTTTAGAAATGTATTTCGCGACGTACCCTGTCGCGCTGCCTTTCTCCGGATCGATCGCTTCAGCATGGAAGCGGGCTTTACGGGCCTTTTCCGTGGTCAGCTCGTCGGCGTCCTGCTGGTATGCGTAATCGCGTATTACCCGACGCACCTGATCCACATCTTCCGGGCGCATAAACATCAGCATGTGCCAGTGCGGCGTAGCATCATGATGCGGCTCAGCCACACGGATGCCAAAAATACGAATATCTTCACGATGAAGTTTGGCGCGGATCTTTTGCCACACGCTGCAGAGATAACGCTGTGTATCGGCCGGACTGGCGCCGTTCCATTTGCGGTTGCGATGTCCGGTTTTAATCGTTGCGTGATAGCGGGCCGGCGCGGTCAGCGTATAGAATTCGCCGACAAAGCCCATTTCGTTGCAGATATTTTCAAAGCCGCGAATACGGGTCATCAGCTCACAGCGGCGGATTGCCGGATTGGCAACGCTGCCGTCGTATTTTTCAATCAGGCTGATACGGTTTCCTTCCTCGTCTTCCAGCTCCATGCCCTTGAGAAACTCACGGGTGCGGCGCTTCTGTTCGCGCCACTCAATAACGGTCATTGAACTGGCATAAGGGGTGTGCTTTTTGCTGACGTTCGCCAGGGCGATCTGCAGATGTTCACGCCATGAGGCAGCAACACGGCGCAGACGTCCTTTCCACCACTTTTCGTTTTGCATACGCATGATGGCCGGTGCAACGTCTTCCGGACAAAACAGGCGGGAGGTAACTTTATCCCACAACGGCGGCGTCTGGCTCAACTCGCGGGTGATAGCCGCCGCGGTCATATAAATACGGTGAGTATATTTGTAATCTGATTCGCCACTGGCCTGACCGTGCGCCTGCGCCATTTCCGCTAGGATAAAATTGGCGATATCACTAGCCAACAGGTCAACATCGGCACGGGCCATATCAGGCAGCCGGTTAAAACGGCGCATCAGCTCCCATAGCGTGCCGGCAGCACTCGCCGCGCCTTTATGCTCCCCGGCATTGCCGGTTAGCAGGGCAAAGGTTCCTGTGTTCATATCGCCGAGACGGTATTGCGCGTTAACTTTTTCAACGCGTGGCAATGTGCGATCAACAAAGGTTTTTGCTAAGTACGCATTGGCACGGGCTGTACCGTAAGTTTTCTCCAGTTCACTGACGCGTCGCTTAACATCAAGCTGTACCAGCACGGGCTGTTTTTCCAGTAACTCCTGCGCGTGCAGCAGCGCCGCGATCAGCTGATCGCGGCGGCGGATTTCTTCATAGGTGGGGTATGGACTGGCGATGGCCTCCCGTGGCGCGTTCCACGGGTAGGCGTATTCCTGATGCATCAGAGGCCGCCGTGATAATGGCGGCTTTTAAGTTCAGCCACTTCCTGACATGCAACACAACGGGTAACACCCGTTATGGCCTGGCGTCGTGCTACCGGGATTTCTGTGTCACAGTCATCACAAAAAAACGCACTGACCTGTATCGGTCGACGGATAACAGCTGCGATATTGCGCGCCAGCATTTCTTCAGTGCGCTGCTGTACCAAATCCATAGTGTCAGCCATTAGTGCAGCTCCCGTGATTCGTTGTCGTAACGCTCGGCTTCGCGGCGGATCAGCTCAGCGGCTTCAACACCATTCAGTCCCTGTTGGTTGATATGCGCAGCCAGTTCAGCCAGGCGTTCAGAAACAACCTGCGCGCGGCCTTTACGCTCATCCATACGTGCGTTGTTTAAAAACGCCGTTATGTTTTCCACATCTTCGTTATATTTATAGGTTTCAATATTTCGCATTTATCTATCTCCAGATTTCAGGCAAAAGAATGCCCGGCGGGTTTACGCCATTAATTTCGAATGGGTTATTTATTCAGCTAAAAAGCTGTCTGCTATAGAAAACTGACGTGGCAGGATTCGGCCCCAGCGCGCCATTTTGTTCATTGCTACGATGATAAGTTCGCGGCGGCTTTCGTCGAAATATTCAAACGGTTTGCCGACTTCATCTACCTTGAATGAGCCAGGCGTATCACGGTTCGCCAGGGTCATTACACAAAACTTGAATTCTTCGTTCTGACGGTTGAAATAGTTCAGCGCCGGATTGCTGTTGTTTTTTAGTAACTGTCGCCACGTTTTCCGAAACTCGTCAAATGTCATTCTTTCGACTTTATCCACGCGCGCATGCACCAGACGAATTTCGGTAAAAGGTGCCGTTGCGTGTTTTTGTGGTACAGCGAGGGCTGCATTACTCACAGAAACCTCCGATAAAAACTTTCATGCGTTCGATAACGTTTTGAGGCCGGGTTGTCAGTTCATTCAGTAGTTGCTGTTGACCGTGACATGGATGCCAGCGTTTACCGTTCTTACCTGTAATCCAGCCATGCCCGTGCGCTGGCAATTGGCTCTGACGCTTCAAAAGTGGTGCGACTGAAAAGGCCATAGTTACCTCAGCTCAGACCGATAGAAGCGCCGAGACCGCTTACAGCATCGAGCGTAGAAGCCATCGTCGGGTTAGTATGGATACGAGCATGAACGGCCATTGCCGCCAGTGTCAGGCAGCGAATACCTGAATTAACGCTATCGACGAAAGCATTTTTGCGTGACTGGGTCATACGCTCGGTTGATACCGCGCCAGCGGCAACCTGACCAACAGCAGCTGTTGCATTCATCACATAAGACGTCAGCTTTTCCGCTGCCAGTTCGTTCACTGGTACAGAAGGTAAACAATGAAGCTGTGCCAGCAGGCCATCAACAAGTGTTGAGTCTTCAGTAATATCGGTAAGCTGCAATACCTCAGCTAACGTTAACTGGTGCGGCTGATCGGGATTCAGCTTGTTACGCAATACCTGTGGCTTCATCTCAACTTTGCCAGCCAGCTGGCTCAGGTTGTGGTTCTGTGCAAACTGCCGACAGGCGTTATCGAGGTGAGGGTGTTTAGAGACCTGATAATCAAACATGATTCGAATCCTAGAAACTTGCAAAATCAAGTTAGCGTTTGATGTAGCGACAGTTGATAGCGTGCTGCAGATTTTTTTCACGCCATGCAGCGACGTTTACCAGCGCATTGCCGTGCTTTTCCATTACGTCAGTACGCGTCTGGCCGGTCTTTTTGCATTCCACGGTGCGTTTAACGGTACTGGTTGGAGTAGGGGCGAGAAGCACGACGCCATTAGCAATCCATTTCTCTAACACGGACTTGCTAATGCCGTTGGCTGCGGCGAAATCTTCTTTGGACATGGTGGCGGAGGTATTGAGTGCCAGTGCCTTTTCAACAGCAGTGTTGACCGCTGCACTAAGCGCAGGCATTAACGCAGCAGCAAGGTTAGCGATCAACTCTGGTGACTGGAGTAAGTCAAAAGCATTTCCACTGTTTGCATTTTCAGTATGCATAACGCAGTATCTCCTTTGGTTCGTTTTGTTCTATGGTGTTTCATGTGGTGTGAGGACACTTTAGATCGTAAAAGCGATTTGGTAAATGATTATTTGTCATTTTATGGTGTTCCTATGAATTCAGGGAAGGGCGGTAGCGTCGAAATTCTAGAGAGACTGATGTCTTCTTACGGCGTAAATACCCAGAAAGACCTTGCAGCAGCGCTTAACATCCCAGCCAATAACATAAGTGGTTGGACGCAGCGTGATAGCGTACCTGGTAATGCCATCATTAAATGCGCATTAGATACAGGTGCTGACTTACAGTGGCTAGTCACTGGTGAGCTTGCAAAAACAAGTTTAGATAGCGTACCTGACACCCCTAAAGGGGAAGCTCTCTATGCCGAGATTACCTCAAACGGCGGCAAGCCAGTTCTGCGCCGCATAATGGACGCTTACGGCTTCACTCTGCAAAAACAGCTCTGCGAGCTGCTGGGTATTTCATCTGGTACGGTCAGCACCTGGGTGCGCAGAAATTACTTTCCTGGGGATGTGGTGGTGACTTGCGCGCTCGATACCGGTGTGCCTTTGCAGTGGCTGGCTATGGGGAAGGGGACGCAGCCGGGTGAAAGTGCCAAAGAAAATACTGCCACAGCGATTCCGCGTAAAAATCTGATGTCAGGTGTATTGCAAGAAGCAGGTAGTTGGGCAGGAGATTTAAGCTTCGTCCCGCATGATCTTGTTGAACCAATCTTTATTTCAAGCAACTCAGGAGCATGGATTATTGATGCGAGTGTTTCCAGCATTAGTAATGGACGCTGGTTGCTTGGCGTGGATGATAAGTATGACATTTATGATGTTGCGATGTTGCCGGGGCGGAAAATTAGCGTTTCTAATAAATTTTCTAACTTTATTTGTGGTATTGAAGAGGTCAGTGCAGCTGGTAATGTTGTGCTAACTATGGAATATAATTTCTAAAAGAAAAATGATATGGAAAAATCTTAATCTCGCTCATATTAATTGATGATAATTTCAAGGCGATGCAATTCAATTAACCGATGTCATTTCAACTACATTTCAAACTGGTACGTATATGAACTATTTCTGGATTACACAAAAACCAAAATCTCAGCAAGAAGAGTTAGCAGATGGTTATATCAAGTCTCGGCCATTAGATAAATATAATTATTTTAGAGAGTCAGTTAAAGATATCAAAAAAGGGGATGTGCTATTTTTCTGCTCCAGAGGGGTTATTAATCATATAGGATTCGCAGATAGTTCAGTCATATATGAATCTGATGAAAAAGGCGACATGTGGAGGGTGAAGTTTAATCATTTTACTTTAGGAAGACATATATCAATTTTAGAACACAAAAAATACTTAATCGATAATAAAAAGGTTAAATACTCCCCGATAACTAATGAAGGCAAGTCTCAAGAGGGTTACTGTTCTGAGATTCCAGATTACGTAGCCAATTTTCTGTTGTCTAGAGCTGGTGTCTATCTATCTAATGGGAAAGTAATTGAGTTGGAAAAAGGTTCTAATAACAGAATAAAAGACATCCATGAGTTACTTGGTAAGCTGAAAAGAAATGATGTTATTGATGTTATAAATAACTATAAAGCATTGAAGAAATCACTTTATAATTACCAACAATCATCAACTTATGACCTAAAATATAGTCTTAATTTTTTTGCTCCCAAAGTGATTTTTGGTTTTTCTGCAGCTAAAGTATTAGGTAGACCTTTATTTTCTGATGAGTTTTCTGGCGGTAATGGGACGCCCTGCTTTGACATTTTGAAGGGGTTGGGTTTTGAAATTGTTGAGAAAACTTCTTATGATTCAAATGTTATAGAAAAAGAAATAAATGAAATCGATGAGGATGTTTCCGCTATTGAGCAAGATCAAGATCTTACTATAACTGAACGTCAGCAATTGGTTGATGCGAGAATTGGTCAAGGGAAGTTTAGAAAAGATGTCATTTCACTGCATAAAAAATGTATTGTTACTGGAATCGATCTCAAGGTTTTATTAAGGGCAAGCCATATTAAACCTTGGAAATACTCTACTAATCAGGAAAGATTAGATCCTGCAAATGGTCTACTATTATCCTCTAGTATTGACGTACTTTTTGATAGAGGTTTAATAAGCTTTGAAGATAATGGCCGCATTATTGTTTCGGAGCAATTACAAGGCAGCGATGTTTTGGAAAAGTTAGGGATTGATATTAAAAGAAGGTTCCCCATTAGTCCTAAAAATTGCTCCTACCTTAGATGGCATAGGGAAAAATATTTTTCATGAGACTTATTTGATTTTTTCTTTCAAAAAATTATAAGTAATTGTGGCGATGTAGTCAAAATGTCGCCACAACACACCCTAACTGATTGATTATATTGAATGTGATTAGTATTCGGTCTTTTTTCATCCAATATTCAAAAACATTAACTTATGTAAAAATCAATGACTCACTCAGCATCCTGTTCTACTCTATATCCCCCCTCTGTTGACCCGTTATAGTCAGTTTGTGGACGCGGTTTTTATTCTTTGCAGCGGGTTTAAATAAATGGCGTCTTCCAGATGGCCTGGCGTGAAATGCGCATAACGCATAGTGACTCTGATATCTGAGTGGCCGGGAATACGCTGAAGCACCCGAATATTACCGCCGCCCATCATAAAGTGGCTGGCGAAAGTATAGGATAATACGTGGCTCATCATCAAATACCACGGTGGTGCCCGAGACAAGCCCCGCTGGTCATCGGATGGGAGATAAGATGAAAAAAATTATTATGGCGGTAACGACCTTATTGCTGACAGTTAGTTGTTCCGCTGTGCAGGCTGAGTCACTTCAGGCTGATGTGAAAGCTTTTCAGGATAATGCTGAAGAGTGTCAGCATTTTGCAGGTGAATGGGATAGTTCTTTGCCCAAAAGCCGACAAAAGGAAATTGAAGCAGGCGCAGATAAATATTGCACGGTGGCTCGCCGGCAGCAAGAACAGCTTAAGAAAAAATATCCAGGTAACAAGCAAGTAGAAGAACTCCTTGCTGAGTATGATCTCTGAGTAATTTTACTTGGCAGCATGTAAAAGCGCCGCACATGTATGACGGCATCAGATAAAGTATGATGCCGCTTACTAAATCCCATTTAAATCTTATCTGAACTACTTAATCCTCTTCATTTTTCTACTTGCCTGTTGTTACTTCATATCCTATATCGGACAACAGCACCTCAAAATCCAGCGTGGTGGTGTACACGTTGCCGCTCAGGCTGTGCGTTACCTTACTGATGTGCCAGGGCTGCGCATCGATCACGGATTTAAAGCCGCTCACCCTGACCGGCGTCTCCGGGAAAAGGTCAGCCCGGCCCATCGCCAGCGTCAGCGAAAACTCCGCGACGCCGCGCTGCAGTTTTTCCCACTTCGCTTTTGCCGCGCGCATGGCAGCCGCCTTCGTGAGGTAAACTGTGGTCAGCGCAAAGATATTATCTTCACTGCCCGCCAGGTATTCCCCCTCACGGGCCTCCGGCTCCTTTGTGGCCGTAGTTTTCTTTTTCTTTGCAGCGGGATGCTCCAGCGCACGCAGGTGCTGCTCTTTGGGCTTGCGCTGCAGCTTGAACTTTTCAGCTTCGGGTCTCTGGTGTGCAGCCTGCTGGACGTCACGCCGGTATAGGTACCACGATCGGCAATGCTGAAGCTGTGCCGGTCGCCGTCCTGGCGCGTCAGGGGCAGCTGCGGGATCGGTTTACCGCTGACGGTCACGCCCGCGCCGGGGCGGATAAACAGCAGGCGCCCCGCCTTGATGGCCGCCACCGTGCCATGCAGCGAAGCAAGCCGTGTCAGAAATTTAGCGCCCGTCTCCTGCGTCTGGTCGATATGGCGCACCGCAATACCCGTGAATTCAGCCGCAACGGCAGGCGTCAGCTTGTTACATTCCGCAGACGGGTTTGGCCTGGCCTGCAGCTCGGCGGCCAGCGTGCTTTTTTACCCGCCTTGCCGATGGCCGACAGGACGTTAGTCAGCAGCTCCGGTTCATTGAGCGGGAAGGCGGTGGCATCGGCATCTTCTGCAGTGCAGACCATGCCGACAATGGCCCTGGAGACGGTGGAAATGGTGCGCGTGCCGTCGTTGATCTCGACGACGCGGACACCATGATGATAATCAGACATCTGATGCACTCCATGTTATGGGTGCGTTCAGAGTGGCAGCTCAGGGCAGGGGGCGCATCCTGTTACGGTTCGCTGGTCGCTGACCAGGCAGATGAGATGGATGCAATCAATCCGGTAAATTTTATCGCCAGGCTAAATCTGGACAGCGGAATACAGCAGCGGCAGGATGAATTTCTTTGCAAAAACAGGAATGATTTTAGAAAACAGTTCAGTGATGCGATCGATATACTGACTATTGCCTCTATGCTGGTCAGCCTCCTTGTTATTCCTGTAAGCAGTAAACTGGGTGCTGGCATGGCGACAAGAGGGACAAGTCCACTTTCGCTGGCAAGCAGAACGTTGATCCGGCAGAGATTCAAGAAGGGAAGAAGGACTATCACCTGGGCAAAAATGCTCAGGGGAGAATGGGCCTACCCCACAAGTGTTGGAACTTGTATTGGCCGCTGGTTGCCCTGGATAGGGGCGGTTCTGACCGCGTATGATTTGGCAATGATAACCCGGAATGTCATACACCGTTACAGGCTGATCGTAGGATAGGAAAATTCAAAATGGATAAAGCAGAACGCGTGCGGGCGCTTCTAAAAAAGCATTTCTGGGATATGCCTGATGAGGCATCTTTAAGCACTGGTAAAAAAACGGTGTTACCGGAGGACGCGCTTGATTTTTTTGAGGATTACGTAGAACAGTGTCAGGTTGATATGACGGGCTTTAATTTCCGCTGCTATTTTCCTAATGCCGGGATCCGTTTTCTTCCTAATGCAATATTACCGGCCTGTTTAAAAAATGACCATCATCAGCCGGAGCTGCTAACGGTCAGTATGTTGATAGCTTCTGCTGAAGCAGGATATTGGCTGTATGCTGGCAAATAAGCTGCTCAATTTCTCAGGCCAGGTGGGTATGGTTTGTTTCTGACGTTGCTTCAGCGCAGAATTTAAACGCGAATCCGCTCAACTGGTTCTTGACCAGAACTACACGGTGGCAGATGCAGCCAGTGCTATGGATGTGGGTCTTTCAACCATGACTCGATGGGTAAAGCAGTTGTGTGATGAACGTCAGGGTAAAACGCCAAAAGCCTCCCCCATAACCCCGGAACAAATCGAAATACGCGAGCTGAAGAAAAAGCTACAACGTGTTGAAATGGAAAACGACATACTAAAAAAGGCTACGCCAGTTTTAGTTGACCACTACACATCCCGACATAATGACCAGTTACAACTGACCGTTCAGACCGATTGCCGGGCATACCTTCAGGCCCGTATGACGCTTCTTGCATCGCGTCTGGAAGAAGTTAACGCGATGGCTCTTGCCGGTGATTTGCCCGATGTTGATATCTCAGATAAAGGCGTAAAAATCACTCCGCTGGAGAACAGTGTTCCTTCGGGTGCTTCCCCCTTTGCCGATTTGGTTTATGGCATGCTTCCTCATCCGAAAATTACGGAGAGACTGGAAGAAGTGGACAACTGGACGGGGTTTACGCGTCACTTCTCACACCTCAAAAATAATAACGTCAGACCAAAAGACGGAAGACTGTTGCTGACCACTATTCTGGCCGACGGCATCAATCTGGGGCTGACAAAAATGGCGGAGCCCTGCCCGGGGGCAACAAAATCGTCACTCGAAGGTATTCAGGCATGGTACATCTGGGATGAAACCTATTCAGCGGCACTGGCCGAGCTGGTCAACGCTCAGAAAGCGCGACCTCTGGCTGCATTCTGGGGCGACGGTACAACATCGTCGTCAGATGGGCAAAACTTTCGGGTAGGCAGTCACGGGCGTTATGCGGGTCAGGTCAACCTTGGGTATGGTCACGAGCCGGGCGTGCATATTTATACGCATATCACAGACCAATATAGCCCGTTCTACGCCAAAGTGATCAGCCGGGTGCGCGACTCAACCCATGTGCTTGATGGTCTGCTGTATGATGAAAGCGATCTGGAAATTACCGAGCATTACACCGATACCGCAGGTTTCACTGAACATGTTTTCGCTTTGATGCATCTGCTGGGATTCGCTTTTGCGCCGAGGATCCGGGATCTTCATGACAAGCGGCTGTTTATTCATGGAAAGGCCGAGCGCTATCCGGGGCTTCAGTCCGTCATATCAACAACCAGCCTGAATATCAAAGACATTGAGGCGCACTGGGATGAGGTATTACGCCTGGCAACCTCGATTAAACAAGGGACTGTCACCACATCGCTGATGATTAAAAAGTTAGCCAGTTACCCAAAACAGAATGGACTTGCCAAAGCGCTGAGAGAGATTGGCCGCATCGAGCGGACACTGTTTATGCTGGACTGGTTTCGTGATTCCGGTCTGCGCCGACGCGTACAGGCAGGGCTGAATAAGGGGGAGGCCCGTAATGCCCTTGCGCGAGCGGTGTTTATGCACCGGCTGGGTGAAATCAGGGATCGTGGGCTGGAGAATCAGAGCTACCGCGCCAGTGGACTGACGTTACTGACTGCGGCAATCACATTATGGAACACGGTATATATAGAAAGAGCCATTGAGTCACTGAAACGAAAAGGTATTCCGATTAATGATCAACTGGTATCTCATCTTTCTCACCTGGGCTGGGAACATATCAATCTGAGTGGCGATTACGTCTGGCGTAATAATATTAAGTTAGGGTCCGGAAAATACCGCGCATTACGCACAGTCGATACCGCATTGTACAAAAAACAGTCTTGGCATGGGATGATTTCCCTTTTCCAGGCGGACCCCTATTAGTGTTTCGATGCAAGAGCGTCACAAAAAAGCCTGGCACAAACTCCCGCCAGTTCCTCAACGTCCTGGTCACGCTCGGCAATGCGGGACATCTGGTCGAGTATTCCCAGAACCAGTCTTGCCTGATAACGGACGGAGATATCGCCACGCAGAATACCTGCCTGCTGCTCCCGCTCCATGTTCAGAGCAATCCATTCGAGCATCTGTACCTTTGTAGCCTCACCACTGAAAGTCTGAAAAAAACTCATCTCTGTTAAATCACGGTCTCTGCACAGTACGGTCAGAAAGCGCATAAAGCTCTGACGTAAATCTTCATACAGAAGATCCGGGTTAAGTCCGGGAGAAATCAGGCACTGACGGGTTGCTTCGCGCAGTTCACTGCGAAACTCGCTGACCAGCGTTTCAAAAAGCGCTTCCTTACTGTCATGGTACAGATAAAAAGCCGGCTGGCTTACGCCTGCTTCAGCCACGATGTCGCTGATTTTTGTTTCGTGAAAACCTTTCCGCGCAAAGACCTTTATAGCCGCTTTGCGGAGTTTCGCCTGTGTATGAGCGGCGCGCTCAGCCCTTTTCGACATATTAACCATCATTTTTCCTCTGCTGCTGGAAGATAACAAAATTGTTGCGTCCTGTCAGCTTAATGGTTACTTTTAAGTAAGTTATTAGCCAGTAACCTAAGAAGGTAGATCATGACTGTTCCCGTAATTGCTATTTTTCGCGTAAAGCCCGGCACCGAAACCACGGTTGAAAAACTGTTTCGTTCGGTTATTGATACCACGCTTGCTGAAGAAGGTTGCATCAGTTACCAGCTCAATCTTGATACGAAGGATGCGGGTCGTTTTATCTGGACGGAAGAGTGGCAAAGTCAGGCATTGCTCGATCGCCATCTGAATGCGCCGCATATTCAGGCTCTGTTTTCTGAGCTTCCACAATATATTGAGTCGTCAGAAATTATCGCGCTGAAACCGCTGGCCGGGGGCGCAGCATGAAGCTCTATGTTTACGATCATTGCCCCTTCTGCACGCGGGCACGTATGGCGTTCGCCCTGAATAATGAGCCTGTGACGCTTTCCATCATTATGGAGGAAGATGCGGATACGCCTGTTCGTCTGGTAGGCAAAAAGGTGGTACCTATTCTGGAAAAAGAGGACGGGTCGCATATGACAGAAAGTCTGGATATTGTGCGTTATATTGACGGAACCGGCACAACGGCGTTTTCGGGTCAGGTCACGCCCGAAACAGAGGCATGGATAAATGATGCTTGGCCTGTTGCCCTTAAGCTGTTCATTCCGCGTTTCACACAGGGTGATTTTCCCGAGCTGTCCACGCCGGAATCCCGTGAGGCTTATCGTCAGCGCGAAGAAAAAGCCTTTGGTGACCTGGCCGCTTTAACAGTCCGCACGTCTGCTCTCATTGATGAAATGCTGCCTAAACTGCATGCTCTGGTACCGCTGTTACAGCTTCGTCAGCAACCTGATATCAACGATATCGTTCTGTGGCCACTGCTGCGCTGCTTGTCCATCGTAAAAGCACTTTCTTTTCCCCCCGCTGTTCGGGACTACGCTGTCAGGCTGGAATCCCGGACGGGGATTCCTTTGCTGTTTAACCAGGCGTTATAGAAGGAAAATGAAATGCCAGAACAGACGCGTTCCGCACGTTTCATACTGGCTGAAATCGCCAGGCGGCTGCCGGAATATTCAGACAGCATGCTGGCTGACGAGTATCTCACTGACAGACCTGAAGCGAGCTGCCGTGTTTTTCGTGCCTATCATGGCGTAAAGCCGCACTTTCACCAGCAATGCGATGAGTACCTTTATGTGCTTTCCGGACGGGGCACATTCTGGATGGAAGATCCCAGTGATGAGGCTGAATTTGCTCCCGGTCACCTACTGTTTTTCGAGCGTAACGTTGTACACGCGCTGCCAACTCTACTGGAAGAACCAGTTATTTTCCTGTCGTTAGATAGCCCGCGTCGTAGCCCTGAAGATATTACGTTCGTTGATCCTGGTGATGGCAATGCAGGAACGTTCATGGCCAGAAATAATAAGCCAGCTTAGATATCGAGACGTGTTGCAATGCTGGAAACAGAATGACCGCGATCAACAACCTGTTTGACTGCTTCAATTTTAAACTCTTCGGGAGAACGCTTACCGCTCATGGGCACCTCTCTTCAAGTCATTTTAAATGACTCTGAGGTGTCTGTTAAACCTGTGGCGATTACAGAATGGCCTGGCCTCGCTTTGTAGGCCTCCCACGACATCATAAAATGTTCTGGCAATGAAGAGGGCAGATTCTCATTCATCTCGTGCACTCTGTGTTACAGGCTCCTTGCTTCGCTGGGGATTTTACATCTGTATACAATAGATACAGAGACGTTCATTCATGGTTATAAATCCTGTGCTATAGATCACATCTCCTTTACAGAAAACCGGGAAACGGTTATGGCTTTGGCATTGAAAAAGGATTTACTTGTAGGAGCGGTACTGGTTGAGGTACTGCGTCAACATCCGGAAATTGAGTTACCAGGTAACTTCGTAGATGCGGTTATAGAAATGAGTACTGCTTTATGCGAAAAGTTTCCGCGCGATGATGATTCTACTGCATCAGGTAATTAAAAAGCGCCTTGGTAACGAGAACAGATAACGGCAAAATCCTGTAAGGCTCGCTTTGACGGGCCTTTTCTGCATCCACGCCACGTCTGTTTCAACTGTGGTTACGCGTAGCAAATGAGCAAACTGGCATGAGGTGCAATGTATGGCGCTTGCGGTGGGTGCGTCTGATGCATAGCATTTATTATCTTATAGTTTTTCTTTTCAATGATATGAAAAAGGTCTCAAGCTTAACGCCTGTGAAAACAGCTACAACATCATGCATTAAGCTAATATCGCTCACGTGATTATTTCATTTCTACAATATAAATTTTTAGCGCTGGCTTTTTGTTAAGCATACCCTATGCTTAAAATATAAACAAAAAAGGAGCCGCCAGTAAACTCATCTGAAGTATAAAAATATTTATAAAATCAAAGAAAAACAAAATGTTTTTTACCCGGGACGCGGTGGTTGTGCCAGCCTTTTAACATCCTTTCAGCCTGACCGGGCAAAATATTAATTACAATAAAAACGGGGAATAAAAAATGAAAATTGCCTGCCTTGCCTGGGGTTCGCTTATTTGGAAGCCGGAAAATTTACCTTTAGCTTTTGACTGGAACCCGGACGGTCCTGTTATGCCAATTGAGTTTTCCCGTGTAGGGGATCAGGGCGAACTGGCTACTGCCATCTGCATGAATGCTCCACCTATACAGGTTTACTGGGCTTTGCTGGATACCAATACCCTCCAGCATGCTGTCTCCTCCCTGCGCGAACGAGAAAAAATCCCTGACTCTCGTGAGGATGGCGTAGGAAAATTTTTACTGAAAAGCATGCCAACCGGGGTTCTGGCTAACTGGGCCGTAGCGCAAAAGCTGGATGCGGTAATATGGACGGCTCTGCCGCCAAGATTTTCTGGTCTTGAAGGCCGTATCCCTTGCGCTGAAGATATCCTGGAATATCTCGGCTTACTTGAGGGAGAAAAGCTTCAGCATGCTCAAAACTATCTGAAAAAAGTTCCAGCTAGCATCAATACGCCTTATCGTAAGCTTGTCCGTGAGCAGCTGGGATGGGATTGTTAAGCAGGGAGCAAGAGAGTTAAGTCAGTGAAATTATAAAATATCAGACGAAAAAATAACCCTCCATTAAGGGAAATCCATTATCTCTGGAGGGGATGCAAGGCACCTGTCGTTACAGAAGCATTATTAAATAATTAGAATCTTATATTTTGATCTAAAGCAATTTTGTCATAAACCTGACAGAACAAATCAATAAGCCAGATAGTTAGCTGTTTCTTTACAAACCGCTTTTAATAATCCTTGTTAGCGTGGCGATAATCACGGAAGTAAACAGCGAGAGCGGCAGGAAAGAGGCAAGTGGTTTCTGGTTTTTAGCAGCGCTCAAAGCAATGCTCTGAACGCTGCGAATTTTAAATTCGTTAATCGATTGGGGCAGGTTGTAGCAGGTCGATAACATCATCGATCTCATTACTGGCGGCATGTCTGTCAAGGGCAACGGCATAGTACTTTCCTTTACAGTAATGCTTTTTTACCACAACCCGGTGGCCAGCAGCGTTGTCCCCCTGACCCGCTGATGGAGAGGACAATGTGGTCGGAACAACCAGTTCGTCTTCAAGTTTTTCCGCTTCAATAATTCGGTTATAACCGTCACTGGAAAGCAACAGATGTTGAATACGCATACCCCTTCCTCTTGCTGATAGATTTGTACGAGTCTTGAAGAAATTGTAGCGCAACGCTTATCAAATGCCGGAATAGCCTGATTAAAGGGTTGTTTGGGGCAAGCATTTAGCGTAGCAACAGACGTATAAGACGCCTCTTGCTATCGATGCGACGTGGTGAATTACATCCTTATTTTTCGTCGCGTACCGACTGACTGTCTGCTTATTACCTGCCTGCGGCTATAAATCCAATGACAAAATGTTCAGGAGGAAACATTGTGGAGGTTGCGGTCACTTTGCAAATAACCGCGAAAAAGCTTCAGAGGCAGGTAAAAAAGGTGGGGAACATAGCCACGGCGGTGGACGAAAGGATACCCGTGTTCTTTTAACTGCCAGCCCCAACGGTACAGGTTGGGGCTATAACTTTTCAGGCCGGTGCGTCCTGAGCGAAAAATCCGTTTACACGCTGAAGCCGTAGGGGAGAATTCCCTGAAACAGAGATTGCGTATAGATGGCAGCCTGATTTACGCTATAGAAATATGTAATAGTTATCAATGCGTTAACCTATAGTGCAACGCCTGCATTCTCCAGCACCTTAATAATTTTAAGGGCACCGGTATAATTAATATGATCGCCATCAAGGAAATCAATGCGATCAAAATCCTGATGCGCGGAAAGATCGTGCAGAACAAAACCATCACCACACAGGCTGTCCAAAAACGTCCGGTTTTCCTGCAACATTCCCTGATGCATATGTTCACGGTAGGCAGCAGGAAAAGGCGGGATGACGTAGTGAACGGTTATGCCACTTTTTTTAGTTTGTTCCGCTATCTCCAGCAGTAAGCGCATGTTCGCTTGCTGGCTAAGCTTATATTTATAATTTTTACTGTGTAATTTTGCTCGTGCTGCGCTGCTGACTGGAGCCTCGCTTTCATCCAGAAAAGCGGCATCTTCTTTTCTCTGCTCCCAAAAATCATGGCATTTTGCCAGGGTTTCAGCACAGTCCAGTTTTTGATGAATATTGTTGAGAGCGGGAACATTCATTTGGAAAGGAATGATTTCCGCAGCCCATTCGCAAGCCGTGCGATCAACAAACGGCTGTCTAGTTTTATGGTGAGGGATAATATTGTTTAACTGATTGTAATGACTAAGAATATTTACAACACGGATATTCTCTTCCGCTCTGGTTTTGGCCAGTTCATAAAAGAGATCAAACATACCAAACATGATAACGATCTCTTTAACATTCCCTCTCACAGTGTAATGCGCAATCATCGCCTGAGCCTGTTTCATATCCATACTGTGCATTGCCAGATTAACAGCGGAACGAAGGTTTTTTTGAGGGAATGCATGATAGCAATAAGAGTTGCCAACAATTAAGGTCGCCGGATCTTTATTGATTAAACGAAGATGCTTTTCCTGCAGATAAGCAATGAAAGTATCTTCATTATATGAAAAGGGAGCCGCCTTGTTGAACATCACTTCCTGAAAGTCCGCAATGAGCAGGGCCGCATTAACTTCAGGGAGCGTGAGGATATTAGCCGCATCATGATCGTAGATGATGATTGGCCGCTGGCTTTCAGTAAGCTGCTGGTGAAATGCTGCCGCAGAAACCGGTTCGGTTAAGGTGCATTTGATAAAGTAAAAATTCCCCAGCGCGCTTTTATCCAGATATTGATAAAAATATCCGGCATGTTCTTCATTACCAAAGAAAAATATGTCTAATTTTTGGTGATGAAAAATATTTAACCAGTAATGCCAAAGCGCTTCTTTCAGGCAACCTATTTCAGTCTGCGCCAGCCCGCTTTCCAGCACGGCTGCCACGCTATTCAGCAGATTGATGGTAGGTTCATTATCCATGATAAAGGCGGGATGGTCAGACAGGCATTTCACCAGTTGATTAACCGCTTGCTCTGCATTACTTTCAATGTTTTTAGATAAGCTCTTAATTTCTTTAAGAAAAACCAGTTCCTGTGCCAACGTTCAATCCCCCTTTAATCGTTTTGCTCAGTGTAACGAGCCTGACGATTATCTATGGGAAAATAACGGGGGTAATTAATGCGCTTTTATCAGCATTACTTATGTTTGGGTAATGATCCGGGTAAAAGATATTGCGATGGCAGACCCGTGATTTTCATACTTCAGCATGCTTTTTTGCCAGCAATAAAAAGGGTCGCCATAGCGACCCCATCATCTGTCTTTATGATATCAAACAGCATTCATAGCTGTTACGTTGATGTCAGATCGTAGAATGCCATGTCTGGCAGATTGCTCATCAAAGAAGTCGTTTAAAGCACGAGCAGCGTTTTCGCCATGAATTGGCAAAGACATTTCAACGGCTTTTTCGCCTTTTTTAATGATGAACTTTACGAACCAACTTTTCTTAACTGAACTCATTCTTTGCCTCCCCTGGTGATAAGTCGGGTATCTCCCCGTGATTATTTAATCGGCGAATTTTGCTAAAACTTTAACCATTTTCATGGCAAGTGATCGTTAATGATGACAGCTACTGCTTTTATCATCTTTCTGCGCGCTGGATAACAACGCAACCGGAGGCATATTGTGCCTAAGTTGTGACTGACCTTGAGCTGATGTCGATCAAAATTCATACGCACAGCAGTGTTGACATGATTGGATGTGCACTTTTGCTGACTGAAGGCAACATTTTGTGGGGCTTAACGCAGTTTATACGCATTTATGCACAGGCTACCCCCATTTTCTGTGGATAACTAACCGGCGGTTTTAAACCGCGATTTAATCTGTGGTTAGCCAGTGCGAAAAAGGGTGCTTAGCACACAGAAGAGAATAGCGTGCGGTGGGTACGGGCACGCGCATTGGTCAGCGCGCCCGTATCTCGAAAAGAGCCCCGGCAGGGATAAAAAGAGGGAACAAGTAAAAAGCGATTGATTTTAATTAGTTTTTTTCAGGCCACGCCACGGCAGGAATGCCGTTCAGTTTAGGCCTGGCAAAGAGATCGCCCTGGAAATTACAGATACCTGCGGCTTCCAGCCACATCCATTCTTCCGGTTTTTCTACGCCCGTGGCGATAACGCAAATCTCCAGGGAAGAACAGCATTTGATAATTGCCTGAACAATCGCCTGTTTCGGACCGCTTTTATGGACATCACAAATAATGGTGTGGTCGATTTTCACCCGATCAGGTTGAAATTTCACCAGTAGTGAAAGTCCGGCATATCCTGCGCCAAAATTATCTATAGCAAGGCTGATGCCTGCAGCCTTGAGCTGCTTAATGGCCGTTTCGACTTCCTCAATCCGTGAAATAACTTCGTTCTCAGTGATTTCAACGACGATCTGCTCAGGTACCAGCCCATTTGCTTCAATCTCACTCAACAAAAAATTAACGGCATTCGGGACCATAACCAGCGACATCGGCAGCAGGTTTACAGAAAGCGTTTGTCCTTTAATCCCTAACTTTTTAGCCAGCGCAAAGGCAGCCTTCTTGGATTGCAGATCGTTCCGGTAGATTTTATCGCGCGAAAGCGCTGATAAATCGTCCAAAGGCGAGCCTTCACACACAGGCTTTATCAGAGCTTCAAGCGAGTCTGTTTGACAGGAAAAGGGATCGATAATGGGCTGCATGGCCACGCTAAAGGTTTCGGCTTCGGTGGTCGGCGCTTCCGGCTGAGAAAGGGAGGCGTCATCGCTAATGAAATCCCAGTAATCTGCCGGCGGGATTTCAAAATAGTTCTCTTTTTCCCGGGCTTCAACAAAGGTGCGCAGGAACTGTAGCGCTCTGTCACTATAAGTCAGCTGGTATTTTGAGGTGCCTCTGTCCAGTACGGCCTGAAGAACGCTCTCCTTGTCATATTTCCGGAGATCGAACAGTTCCATTCCTGTATTACCAAAGCGACGCGCAGGTGCGTAATCCCGTAACAGTTCCACCAGGTTATGATGTCGTGGATCGCGGCAAATCGCCGCATAGATGGAAAGCACCGCTTCTTCAGGGCCTTCCAGCAGCTGGAAAAAGTGGGTGCCATTAAACAGTAAAATACCGGTAACGCCATATAATTCATTGTGACTATTGGCCTTAATGACCATTTGCTCCAGCTCTTTAACCGGGACGTCATCGACAAGGTGGCTGCGATAGATAAGGGTAGATAACATAGCGTATTCCGTGGTGTTTGTGTTTATGTTGCACACCTTAACAGAAGCCTTTACGTTGTTGTCCAGATCTATTAAAAAAGCATCAACATCTTTCCTGATCAATGCGTGTTTAGAAAAGTGGCTTAAAGCGGCGTTCCGGAGGTTTTAATGTTATCTGTTGAAAAGAAAAGCTGAGTGGCTTGTTTGACAGGAAGCAAGGCGGGTTGGTTGCGGCAGGGCGCAGAGAGGTCACAGCTTATTAGCAGAGAGGTCACAGCTTATTAATAGGTTAGAGAGGATCAGACTGGCAGGAAGCCTGCCAGTCTGCGAGACGTTATTTACGACCCAGCAAATAACCAAATACTACCCCGACAGCGGCAGCAATAGCTAAGCCACCCATCGGATTGGAAGAGACCTGGCTGCGCACGGTATCAGCGGCATCCCGTACTGCGTAGCTCGCCTGGCTGGCATATTTACGTGCGCTGCCCTGAGCTTCATCAGTATAGCTATCCGTTGCGCGACCGTAAGCTTCCTGAGCCTTACCTGCGCCTTCACGTACTTTATCTTCAACTTTACCTAACATATTTTTCTCCTTTGAAAGCGTTGAGTAAATGAAGTCTAGCAGAAATAAAATTAGCTGCCGCGCAATGGGAAAAAACAGAGCGGATTCACATCGGCTTGGCCTGTTTACCGCAATTTATTGGCAGAAGTTTTACCCACAACGGCATGGTAAATAAATAACGCAGGCATTATCCAGTGAGGACATGCGGTCAGGCATGCAGCTTATTAACTGAATAATATGGTTTTTTTGTCTGTTGTGATTTGTTAATCATCAGGAAGATAAGTCTAATAAAAAAAAGATAAATTAAGATTAATCTGTGCAGGCAGTAGCGTCAGGAAATATTTAAACAGATGAAAAATAATTACGATCTGTGTAAATAAGCCTGTATTGTTGTGAAGCACAGCGTAGTTAAATAAAGCCTCAATAGAAAGGAAATAATTTAACCGATGAGTTGTTTTTTTAGTGTGGTTAATAAGCCAGCGCGAACTTCTTGCCAGGTGAATCCTATTAACGGATAAAAATTTTTGCCGATGCTGATGCTGATGCATTGCAGAGAAGTGAAAAAAGGGAAAGCATTTCCCCTGTTTTAGATCAGTTACGCGCTGCGGCTGCTTTAATCCATGCCAGCACCAGCGGCGAAATTTCCTGGCGTAGCGCTGCGCGTTCAGACTGAAACAGCGTGGCGACAAAAAAGCGGTGGTCGGGCAACTCGATAGCGCGTACATCGCCAGCCATATCATGGGCGCTCATGCGTAATGGAAACGCCTCCAGTTCACGAATAAAGTCGGGGTTAACACCGAAATTACAGCGATAGCCTTCATGCGTCTGCAGACTGCCGTAAGCGTCAGCAATGAGGCTGCCTGGCACCAGCTGCACATCACCGGTTTTCTCAACCAGTGAGCATGCCAGCGGTGTAATCACTAAGCGTCCCGTCTGGTCTGTTTCCGCATGTCCGGCATCGTGCCAGCCCATCACGTTGCGCGCATATTCTACCAGCGCATATTGAAACCCGCCGCAAGAGCCCAGAAACGGAACCTGCTGCTCACGCGCCCAGCGAATAGCGGTAAAGGCACCGCGATCGTGTTGATAAGGGCTGCCGGGCACCAGCCAGATGCCATCATAGCTTGTCAGATCATCTGCGTTATGAATCGAGGTGGTCGGCAGCCAGTCCCAGCTGGCAGTAATATTTAACTCACTTAGCGCCAGAGGAATGGCCAGTGGAATAGCCTGATGTGCAACGGCGGACGGGCGAT
Source organism: Pantoea sp. FN0307 (assembly GCF_050113815.1). Classification (NCBI taxonomy): domain Bacteria; kingdom Pseudomonadati; phylum Pseudomonadota; class Gammaproteobacteria; order Enterobacterales; family Erwiniaceae; genus Pantoea; species Pantoea sp. FN0307. The sequence goes on from NZ_JBNJSO010000001.1 coordinate 919,823, forward strand.
AATCGCCGACTAAGGCAAGACGAACAGCAGCGGTCATCTTTAGTTTCCTGTGCAGTGAAAAAAAGGAGATGCGTCAAATTCTGCTCCTTTTATAGCGGTTTTGGTTAATTTATGCGATAAAGAGCACAGATTTAAGCGTAGTAAAAGAAGTTATCGCAACGGTCCGGTGGACCAGTCCCTGTGCGATAGCCCGCCGTCCGGCCAACTCATCTTCTTTATAACCGTCACGGGAATCCGTTTAATGCATACCAAACCAGCAATTTTACTGGCAGGCGTTCTGGCGCTCGCTCCTGCATTAGCGCAGGCGGAAACGCAGCACAGCCATTGGGGAACACGTTGGCAGCGACTGCCAGCTACGCCCGTTCCGGTGGCTGGCATGCAAACAGGCTATGCCGATGTAAACGGTATCCAGCTTTATTACGCCACAACAGGCAAAGGCGCGCCGCTTATCCTGCTGCATGGCGGGCTGGCTAACAGTGATTACTGGGGGCTACAGGTTACGGAGCTGGCGAAGCACCATCAGGTGATCCTGGTCGATAGCCGTGGACATGGTCGCAGTACGCGCAATGCGCAGCCTTACGGTTATGATTTGATGACCGACGATGTTATTGCTTTGATGGATCGCCTGCATCTGCCGACAGCCGCCATTGTTGGCTGGAGCGACGGAGCAATTATCGGGCTGGATATGGCGATGCGTTATCCGCAGCGGGTAAGTAAAGTGTTTGCTTTTGCGCCAAACACTACGACGCAGGGCGTAAAAACAGGCACCGAAAAGAATCCGCTGTTTGCGGCTTATATTTCCCGTGCAGAAGAGGAGTATAAAAAGCTGTCGGCCACGCCCAATGATTATGTGCATTTCAGGCGGCAGATTAGCCAGATGTGGCAGTCACAGCCTGGGTGGCGCGACGAAGATTTAGGCAAGATTACAGCACCGGTAATGATTGCTGATGGCGATCATGATGAGGCGAGCGATCGCCATCATCTGGAGCATATTGCCGCAACCATTCCTGATGCCGGCCTGCTGATCCTGCCTACCGTCAGCCATTTTGCCTTTCTGCAGGCGCCGAAAGAGTTCACCGATGCGGTGCTGCACTTTCTTGATGATAAAACATCCCGCACTTGATGTATAAAGGTGCGGCGACCATCTCGCTTAGCCAACAATGAGTTTATGTGCCAGGCGGGCCATAATCTCCAGTAGCAGCAAGTTGCCGCTAAAAAGGCAGATTAGTATAAAAATAAATTTCTTTTGGCTATTCATTCTGTTCCGCAACTGTGAATTGATTCCGCTGCTACACTTTAAAGGCAACAGCCTTAACCGCATATCAACATCTCCCTTACAGCTGTAAGGAAAACCAACATGTTGTATCAATACCTTGATGGTGCTAACTGGCGGCATATTTATATCGTCGGTGATTTGCATGGCTGCCGTGCCTTACTGGATCGCCAACTGCTGGCAGCGCGCTTTGATCCGCAGGAAGATTTGCTGATCTCAGTGGGCGATCTGATCGATCGCGGGCCGGATAGTCTGGGTTGCTTGCGTCTGCTGGCAGAGCCCTGGTTTCGCAGCGTGCGCGGCAATCATGAAGAGATGGCGCTGAACGCGCTGCAGCAGAACGAAACTCTGCTGTGGAAAATGAACGGTGGAGATTGGTTCTGGCGGCTGAATACTGAGCAGCGCGATGAGGCGCAGCGCGCGCTAATACAGTGTCAGACGCTGCCTTTGATCCTGCATATTAGTCTGGAAGAGCGTACTGTGGTTGTGGCGCATGCTGACTATCCGGCAGCGCATTACGCTTATGAACAGCCTGTTAATGAATATGACGTGGCCTGGGGACGCGAACGCATCCATCGTTTACAGCGCGGTCAGGGAGAAATTATTACCGGAGCGGATGATTTCTATTTTGGTCATACACCGCTGGACCAGCCGCTAAGCGGCTGGAACCAACACTTTATTGATACCGGCGCGGTGTTCGGCAATCAACTCACGCTCATTAAAATTCAGTAAGCGGATGCCAGCGTCCGGTTAGCGCCGAAACAGTTTACCGTCGCGCACCAGCTCACGTGGATAGCTGTTTTTCAAACGCTGACCCACCTTTTTCGCCAGGCCAAGCGGCTGTTGTTGCCAGGTCACCAGCACTTCATCGCGTGGCAGCGGTGCCTGTGGCCAGATATCACGCCCGCGATACCACTCTTCCGCTTCATCTTCGCTTAGCTCAACGCTATTGGTGGCATCGGGACAGGCGAGGGCGATCACCGCTTCATGCTGCCAGCGATAGCCTTTGTTGAAAGTTTCCGCCAGCTTCAGCCCAATGCGCGAAAAACGCACCCGCCCAAAAAGCGGCTCTGCTGTGCCGGGAAACAGCCAGATCTCTTTATCACGCTGCCATAGCGAGTGCGAAGAGGGGCAGTGCAGGCCAGATTTTGCAGCAGCCTGAATCACCGTCTGCGCATCTTTACGTGACAGCGGGCTAAAAGGAAACTTGCCAACCTTATAACCCGGCGCAGGCAGCGGTTCCACGCTGTGCGTTTTGCGCAGCCGCGCCACAAAAAAGCCTTCACTATCGAAAAGCTGCGGGAAAACGTGTAAAAAGCCTTCCTGCGTAACGGCTTTATCCGCGCCGGGAAAAAGATCCTTTAGTGTATCGATCTCTACGGCATCAGGATAACGCTGGCAAAGCCACGTCACGACCTGCTGATTTTCCAGCCTGTTCAGAGTACAGGTGGAATAAATCAGCGTGCCGCCGGGCCTGAGCGCATGAAAAGCGCTGTCGATCAGATCGCGCTGGGTGGCGGCGATAGCGTGAGTACTTTCCAGCGTCCAGTTGCGCAGGGCGTCGGGGTCTTTACGAATCACACCTTCGCCAGAGCAGGGAGCATCAAGCAGAATGGCATCAAACGTTTCCGGCAGCGCCGGGCCAAAGACGCGCCCGTCAAAATGGGTGATTGCCGTATTGCTGATACCGCAGCGGCTGATATTTGCGTGCAACACTTTTACCCGGCTGGCCGCATACTCATTAGCGACAATCACACCCTGGTTATTCATCAGCGCCGCCATCTGGGTCGTTTTCGAGCCGGGCGCAGCCGCCACATCCATCACGCGCTCAGGTTGCGGCTGTACAGCAAATAGCGCGCTAACCGGCAACATCGAGCTGGCCTCCTGGATATAAAAGAGTCCGCTGAGATGTTCAGCGACGCTGCCCAGCGGCAAGGCCTCATCTTCTTCGCTGCGCGTTATCCAGAAACCTTCAGCACACCAGGGGATCGGCGTGAGCTGCCAGCCATAGTCAGCCGTCTGGCTTAAAAAATCCGCCACGCTGATTTTCAGCGTATTCACACGCAGGCTGCGGCGCAGCGGCTGCTGGCTGATAGCCAGAAAGTCCTGCAGACTGGCTTCATCGGGCAGCGTTTGCCGCATCAGGTCAAGAAAGGCCTCAGGGAAAGGGGCTCGGGATTGTTGGGGCACGACAGAGTTCCGGTAGTTGCAAAAAAATCAGGCGGGAAGTGTACCACAGCCAGGGCAAAAGCTGATGAAGAGGGGAGCCTGACAGCCAGACTCCCCTCAGGCGATCAGGAGGAGGGGATTGCCGTCCCCCATTTACGCCACTCTTTCGGCTCGCCATCCTGCAGCAGGAAATGTTTGCCGGAAGAGGCCCGTGGCGCCAGCGGCACCGTTGGCGGCGTGGCAAACTGAATGCCGCCGCGAATAAACTGCTGGAAGGTGCCGGTTTTCACAACGCCGCCAATCAGGCCAAACTCCAGGTTATAGCCAGAGGCCAGCCAGAACACCGAGTTGTTGCGCACCAGATGCTGATACTTTTTGCTGATGCGCAGCTGAACCTGCACGCGATCCGCCATGCTGCCGAGCGAGGTGCCGGTTACCGTACCAACCTCAACGCCCCGGAACAGTACCGGCGTGCCGATGCCCAGCGATCCCGCTTCCGGCGCATCAACCACAATATTCAACCCGTCCAGATAGCGTGAGTCAGTAATGGTGGTTTCCTGCAGCTCAAAACGGCGCGTCAGGCTGCCTTTACCCGGATCAACGTTGATATAAGGCTGCAACAGCGTTTCCAGGTGATTGACCCCGGTAGCGGATATTTCCGGCGACACTACCGAGAAACGGCTGCCGTTGCGGGCGAAGCTTTGCACATATTCCGGATACAGCACCGCTTTGGCGATCACCTGATTATGATCCTGGCTGAGCGCCAGCGACTCCACCTGACCAATATCAATACCCAGGTAGCGAATCGGCATGTTGGCAGAGAGCTTGCTGCCATCATAGGTGTGCAGCAGAATCTGGCTGCCGACGGCGCGAGCGGCAGTTTCAGAACTGTAGAGCACGCGCGTTTCATTTTTGCTGCTGCTGGCTCCTTCAAGGTTATCAAAACTGATGGCACCGCGCAGCGCCCGGTTCAGCGGTGAGGCCTGAACCGTCAGCCCGCTGCCGTTGAGCTGCACTTTGGCTCCGCCTTCCGCCCAGAAAACACTGTCGGGGGTCAGCAGCTTGCGATATTCCGGCTTAATATGCACCGCCACCACAAACTCGTTGGCCTTCGGCGTCACATCAACGATTTCACCTACCTGGAACTTGCGATAGAGCACCACTGAACCGGGCTGAATATCTGGCAGGCTGTTAGCCGTCAGCGTCAGGGTGGTCGGCGGACGGTCGCCGGTAATGCCTTCCTCCGCCTTCTCCGCATTGGCGTAGAGCGGATACCGATCGCGCGGCGCGCCTTTGCTACCGGGCTCCAGGCGAATACCGCCATCTACCCATTCACTGGCGCTGGCACCCAATACTTTCATGCCATCAAGACCAAATTTAACGTCCAGTCGGCTATTGATAATAAATTTGCTGTCGGCATGTACCAGCTGGCGATGTTCCGGGGCAATTGCCGCTTCGAACTCCACCCCTTTTTCGGTGAGGTGGCGACGGATCACCTGACCAATCTGAATGCCGCGCAGCACAACCGGCTGGCCCGCATCAATGCCGTAGCTTTCCGGCGCGCTCAGGCGCACGGTCAGCACATCAGGCTGCTGTAGCAGCGCCTCGTTGCTTTGGCGGACCTGAAAACGATTTTGCGGGTCGCCCTCGCCAGGAATCAGTTCCAGCGTGGTGCCGGTGAGCAGCGAACTCAGGTTAGGATTATTCAGGGTAACTTTCGGACTACGCATCTCAATACGCGTACCGCTGCGCATCAGACCCACCACGGAAGGATCCAGCGTCAGCTCGCCAATCACGGTGCCGCCGGGCTGTAGCGTCATTTTGGTCAGGGTACCCACTTCCAGTCCCTGATAAATCAGCGGCGTGCTGCCTTCCTGCAAACCCTTGCCATTGGGCAGATCGAGCGTAACGATGACGCCACGCTGGCTATGTGCCAGATCGGGATAAAGCTGATAGCTGCTTTCGCTGGCGGCCTGCTGTGACGCGGGCGGAGAGTCAAAGGCGATAGCGCCGTTCACCAGCGCCGCAAGGCTTTCCAGCTCTACTTTCGCCCCGCTAAGGTTCACATCCGCCTTAACACCGGAAACGTTCCAGAAGCGACTATCCTTTTTCACCAGATTAGTGAAGCGGCGCTCGATCAGCGCATCAATAGTTACGCCGTTATTATCGGGATTAATCGTGTAATCATAGACGCGGCCGACCGGGATTTTGCGGTAGTAGACGGGCGAGCCGGTATTTAGCGAACCCAAATCCGGCGCGTTTAAATGCACCATCATCTCACCGGTATTAACACGGTATCTGGGCTGCGTATCCAGCGCGACGAAGTTTTCGCGGCGCGGCCCGCTCTTGCCGGGCATCATACCGATGTAGTTACCGCCGACTAACGCATCCAGCCCGGAAACGCCCGCCAGCGAAGCTTTGGGCGTCACCAGCCAGAATTGCGCATCTTCACGCAACGCGTCGCGCATGTCGCTTTTAATACTGACGCGTACCTTGATTTTACGCAGATCGTCGCTGAGGCTGATACCCTGCACGGTGCCAACCTCAACGCCCTGATAGCGTACCGGCGTGCGACCCGGCACGATGCCGTCCGCCTGGGCAAAGTCGATGGTTACCGTGGTGCCGCGCTCCTGATAGTTGGTCCACAGCAGCCAACCGGCAATCATCAGAGCGATAAAAGGCAGCAGCCAGAACGGCGAAATTTTACGCTTGTTGGTTATCCGCGCTCTAGTCGGTGTAGTCGGCGTTTGTTGCATGAGCATCCCAAATAAGACGGCTATCCAGCCACTGTACGGCAAGGATAGTTAAAATTACCGCGGCGCCAAAATAGAAGGCGGCCGGTCCCATAGTAAAAGCCAGCAGCTGGTCACGATTCACCAGCGACATGGTTAACGAAATCACAAACAGATCCAGCATTGACCAACGCCCCACCCAGGTCACCAGGCGCAGCAGCCGGATACGGGTTTTTAGCCCTTGCTGACAGCGAAAATGAATACTGAGCAACAGCACCAGCAGCACCAGCACCTTGGTAAAAGGCACCAGAATACTGGCGATAAACACAACCGCCGCCACCGGGATATTGCCGGAGGCCAGCGACAGAATGCCGGAGAAGATGGTATCTTCCTGACGCGCGCCGTTGAGATAAATGATAGAAATTGGCAGCAGGTTGGCCGGTATCAGAAACACGATGGCTGCAATGAGCGCCGCCCACGATTTTTGCAGGCTCAGGGGGCGACGATAAGCAAGACGCGTATGGCAGCGCGGACAGCGTCCACGATCGTCCGGCAAGCCGGTATGATGACAGTTCAGGCAAACCTGTAGCTTCTCCTGCGCAACTTCCGCCTGCGGCTGCGGATAGAAGCGATGCCACAGCTGCTCCATATTCAAATGGATCATGGTTAACAGGCTAAGGATCATCAGTGCGATAAACGCCACCAGCCCATAGCCAATGTCGATATCGGCATAATCTTTTACCTTAATAGAGGCGACCGCAACGCCCATCAGGTAGATATCCAGCATGACCCACTCTTTCAGGCGCTCCAGCATCAGCAGTACCGGGCGCAAATTCATGCCCAGTCGGTTGCCGAAAAACAGAAAGCCGATAGCGCCGACCAGCGTAACCGGCGCGCCAATGGTGCAAAAAGTGACCATCGCAGCGGTCAGCACGTCACCCTGCATGGTCATCTGCATAATGCCCGTCAGAACGTTGGCGCGAATGGGCGTGCCCAACAGGCGGATCTGGATAAGCGGCTCGATAAATGCAAAAGGCATTAACAGCAGCATGGTCACCGCCATGGCCATCAAACGGGTCATCGACCAGTCCCGGCCGGTCATGATTTTAGCGTTGCAGCGCGGACAATGAGCAGACTGGCACGATTTAACATCCGGTAAGGAAAAAAGGGTATCGCATTGCGGGCAACGCTGATAACGTTCATGGGGCAGAACGTGACTGATAGTATGTATTTTCATATAGTGAAGCAGTGACCCTCATCGTGCAGATAAGCACGGTCCTTGAATGATGCAAAACGGACGCTGAGGGGCATAGCCCGTTTTGATAATCCGATCCGCAAGATACTAAGGTTATATTAACTGCCGGAATCCTTCACCTTGTGGCAATGGATATTTAATGCTTATTTTACCGGACGGCTCAATTGTAGCCGTCCGCTTGCTTTTAAGATGGTCAGAAAATGAACAAACAAGAATTTTATCACGATCTTAACCGCGATCTGCGTGCGCTTATCGCTGGTGAAACCAGTTTTCTCGCCGCGTTAAGCAACAGCAGCGCGCTACTGTTTGAGCGTCTGGAAGAGGTTAACTGGGCAGGTTTCTACCTGTTAACCGAAGAGAAGACGCTGGTGCTGGGGCCGTTCCAGGGCAAAATCGCCTGCGTACGCATTCCGGTTGGCCGTGGCGTGTGTGGCACGGCAGTTGCAGAGAAAAACGTGCAGCGTGTGGATGACGTGCATGCATTCCCGGGTCATATCGCTTGTGATGCCGCCAGTAACGCTGAAATCGTGCTGCCGCTGATCGTCGATGGCGAGGTGATCGGGGTACTGGATATCGACAGTACGCGCTTTAATCGCTTCGACAGTGAAGATGAAACTGGCCTGCAAACCTTTACCAGTGAGCTTTGCAACGTGTTAGCCCAAAGCGATGTTAAAAAATATATTCATCTGAATCGTGGCTAAAGCGCTGGATTTCGTGGCAATTGCTGATGGGGTCATTATAATGTCGCCTGTTCATGCCCGCGCTGGTTGGCAAACCCGTTGTAATCAGGAAATTTCATGGAAAATCAACCTAAGTTGAATAGCAGTAAAGAAGTCATCGCCTGGCTTGCGGAGCGTTTCCCGCACTGCTTTAGTGCCGAAGGTGAAGCGCGTCCGCTTAAAATCGGTATCTTTCAAGACCTCGTCGAACGTGTTCAGGGTGAAATGAACCTGAGCAAAACGCAGCTACGTTCCGCTCTGCGTCTTTATACCTCCAGCTGGCGCTATCTGTACGGCGTTAAAGCGGGCGCAACCCGTGTTGATCTGGATGGCAATGCCTGCGGTGAGCTGGAAGAGCAGCATGTTGAACATGCGCGTAAGCAGCTTGAAGAGGCTAAAGCCCGTATTCAACAGCAGCGTCAGCAGCAGCAGGCGAAAAAGCGTGAAGCGGGTGCCGGTGCCGGTGAAGATGCGCCTGCGCGTCGTCCGCGTAAAGCCGCCAGCCGTAAACCTGCCGAAGGTGGTCAGCCTGCGCGCAAAGCCCGCACCAGTGAGGCGCGCCCGGCTCAGGATCGTGCGCCTGCCGCACCGCGTCAGCCGCGTCCGCAACCCGTTACCGACACGTCAGCGCTGCAGCCTGGTCAAAATATTAAAGTTAAAGCTGGCAAAAGCGCAATGGACGCCACCGTTCTTGAGATCTCCAAGGATGGCGTCCGGGTACAGCTGGCATCCGGCCTGGCAATGATCGTACGCGCAGAACATTTACAGTTCTGAAACGGAGGCCACCCTGGGCATGAACAAGTTTTTTAAGATGAGCGTGATGGCGGGCCTGCTACTGGCAGGTCACGCCATTGGCGCTGATAGCATTACTCGCGCGGATCAAATCCCGCAGCTGCAGGAAGAGCCGCAGCACGCTACCGTTAGCGAACGCGTTACCTCCCGTTTTACCCGCTCTCACTACCGTCAGTTTGATCTCGATAACGCCTTCTCAGCGAAAATCTTCGACCGCTATTTGAACATGCTGGATTACAGCCACAATGTGCTGCTGGCAACCGATGTGGCGCAGTTCGCTGATAAAAAAAACACGCTGGGCGATGAGCTGCGCAGCGGTAAACTCACGGTGTTTTACGACTTATTCAATCTGGCGCAAAAGCGTCGTTTTGAGCGTTATCAGTATGCGTTGACAGTGCTGAACAGGCCGATGAGCTTTACCGGCAACGATACCATTGATACCGATCGCAGCAAGGCGCCGTGGCCGAAAAATGCCTCTGAGCTGAATGCCCTGTGGGACGCGAAAGTTAAGTATGACTGGCTCAGCCTAAAGCTGACCGGCAAGCAAGACACTGAAATCAAAGATATTCTCACCAAGCGCTACAATTCCGCTATTCGTCGTCTGGCACAGAGCAACAGCGAAGATGTTTTCCAGCTGGCGATGAATGCGTTTGCGCATGAAATCGATCCTCATACCAACTATCTCTCGCCACGCAATACCGAGCAGTTTAATACTGAGATGAGCCTTTCTCTGGAAGGTATCGGCGCGGTGCTGCAAATGGATGAGGACTACACGGTCATCAATTCAATGGTAGCGGGCGGCCCGGCGGCAAAAAGCAAAGCGCTGAGCGTTGGCGATCGGATTGTGGGCGTGGGTCAACCGGGCAAACCGATTGAAGATGTCATCGGGCTGCGGCTGGATGATGTAGTGGCAAAAATCAAGGGGCCGAAGGGCAGTAAAGTGCGCCTGGAGATCCTGCCTGCCGGTAAAGGCACCAAAACCCGTACCGTTACGCTGACGCGCGAGAAAATACGCCTTGAAGATCGCGCGGTCAAAATGAGCGTGCATAACGTCGGTAAAGATAAAGTTGGCGTGCTGGATATTCCGGGTTTCTATGTCGGCCTGACCGATGATGTGAAAGTACAGCTGCAGAAACTGGAAAAACAACACGTTGATAGCGTGGTTATCGATCTGCGCACTAACGGCGGCGGAGCGCTTACCGAAGCGGTGTCGCTTTCCGGTCTGTTTATTCCCAGCGGCCCGGTAGTGCAGGTGCGCGATAATAACGGCAAAGTCCGTGAAGACAGCGATAATGACGGCGTGGTTTATTACAAAGGCCCGCTGGTAGTATTGGTCGATCGCTTTAGCGCCTCGGCGTCAGAAATTTTTGCTGCGGCTATGCAGGATTATGGCCGTGCGCTGATTGTCGGCGAGCCAACCTTCGGTAAAGGCACCGTGCAGCAGTATCGTTCTCTGAACCGTATTTACGATCAGATGCTGCGCCCTGAGTGGCCTGCGCTGGGGTCGGTACAGTACACGATTCAAAAATTCTACCGCATCAACGGCGGCAGTACGCAGCGTAAAGGTGTTACGCCCGATCTGCTGATGCCTACCGGTGTCGAGGCGGCAGAAACCGGCGAGAAGTTCGAGGATAACGCTCTGCCGTGGGACAGCATCAATGCGGCAAGCTATACCAAATCGGGCGATTTAAGCGATCTGGTGCCTCTGTTGACCAAAGCGCATCAGCAGCGTATCGCTAAAGATGCCGAGTTCCAGTACATCATCAAAGATATTCAGCGCTATAACGCCATGAAGGACAAGCGCAATATTGTGTCGCTCAATCTTGCCCAGCGTGAGAAAGAGAACCGTGAAGATGATGCGCTGCGTCTGGAGCGGATTAACGCACGCTATAAAGCGGAAGGGAAAAAGCCGCTGGCTAAGCTTGACGACCTGCCGAAGGATTATAAAGAGCCCGATCCTTATCTGGACGAAACGGTAAATATTGCTAACGATCTGGCGCATCAGTCGCCGGAACAGCCGGGTAAAAAAGCGGCAACGGCAAAATAAATCGTCGATATAACCTCCCTTTAAAAGGCACCGCGTTGGCGGTGCCTTTTTTATTGCGCGCCATTGTTTAGCCCGGCTGTTTAATCGCATAAAGTGAGGTTAAAAAAAGATTGCGACAAAATGTAAAGTTATGTCTTTTTAAGCACTTAAACGTTAAGTATGCTTGAAAAGCTACGCGATGCCCCTACGATGTATATCCGCGCATGGGCGCTTAGTTAACTGAGGAAGATTAAAGTTTATGATGCGTATTGCTCTTTTCCTGCTGACCAACCTTGCCGTGATGTTGGTATTCGGGCTAATTCTGAGCCTGACAGGAATTCAGTCAAGCAGTGTGCAGGGCCTGATGATAATGGCGGGTCTGTTTGGCTTTGGCGGTGCGTTTGTTTCACTGCTGATGTCGAAATGGATGGCATTGCGTTCCGTTGGCGGTGAAGTTATTGAACAGCCGCGTAATGAGACGGAACGCTGGCTGATGGAAACGGTAGGGCGTCAGGCGCAGCAGGCGGGGATCGCTATGCCGCAGGTAGCGATTTACCATGCGCCTGATATCAACGCGTTTGCTACCGGCGCACGTCGCGATGCTTCGCTGGTCGCCGTCTCTACCGGCCTGTTGCAAAACATGAGCCGTGACGAAGCGGAAGCCGTGCTGGCGCATGAGATAAGCCACATTGCTAACGGCGACATGGTCACCATGACGCTGATCCAGGGCATTGTGAACACCTTTGTGATCTTTATTTCCCGTATCCTCGCACAAATCGCTGCAGGCTTTTTGTCCGGGAACCGGGAAGATGAAGAGAGCAGCAACGGCAACCCGATGGTCTATTTCGCCGTGTCCATGGTACTGGAGTTGGTGTTTGGTATTCTTGCCAGCATGATCACCATGTGGTTCTCACGTCATCGTGAGTTTCATGCTGACGCAGGCTCAGCGCGTCTGGTAGGCCGTGAAAAAATGATTGCGGCGCTGCAGCGGTTAAAAACCAGCTACGAACCGCAGGAGCCGGGCAGCATGATGGCGTTTTGTATCAACGGTAAAGGCAAATCATTAAGCGAATTCTTTATGTCGCATCCGCCGTTGGATAAACGTATTGAAGCGCTGCGCAGCGGCCAGTATCTGAAATAAAAGTCTCTGCCAGCCTGGCTGGAATAATGAAAAAACCACCTCTCAGGAGGTGGTTTTTTATTGCCTGCGGTTCAGGGATAACGGCCAACCCCGGCGTTAACTGTGCTTTTCTAGCGGCTGGCGCAGGCGCGACAGGCTGAACAGCGCGGCGAGGGTAGAAAACAGCCCCGCCAGCAGCAGTGAGGCGTGCGTACCCTGCGTATCAAACAGATTAAACATAAGCGCTACCAGCGCCGCGCCGCTGGTTTGTCCCAGCAGGCGAGCCGTGCCCAGCATACCGCTGGCACCGCCGCTGCGATGGCGTGGTGCGGCAGAAATGATGGTGTGATTATTTGGCGACTGAAACAGGCCAAAGCCCGCGCCGCATAAAATCATGCGCCAGATAATATCGCTATCCGTCGGCGCAACGGGCAACCAGGCCAGCGCAAACAGACCAAAGGCAAAAACGGCCAGCCCGATCCCACCCAACAACCCGGCATGAAAGCGTTCCAGCAGGCGTCCGGCAATCGGCGACATCACCATCGTGGCCAGCGGCCAGGGCGTCAACAGCAGACCGGTTTCCACCTCGCTTCTGCCCAGCACGCTCTGCAAAAAGAAGGGCAGGGAAACCATCGCCAGCATCTGCGCCAGAAAGGAACAGATCGAGGTGCAGATTGAAAGCGAAAAGATGGGGATACGCAGCAAATCCACCGGCAGCAGCGGAAAGGGCATTCTCAGTTGACGCCGGATAAACAGCGTGCCGACCAGCAGCAACGCCAGCAGTTCGGCCACAATAAGCCGGTAGTCCTGGCCCTGCGCCGCGCCGCTTAGCGCTGACAGCAGCAGGCCGAAAGTCAGCGCATTCATTACCGCGCTGGTAATATCGAAACGCTGCGTTGGCGATGACTTCTGGGTGTTGTCCGGTAAAAAGCGCCAGGCCAGCGCCAGCGCCAGCATGCCCGCAGGCACGTTAATCAGAAACAGCCATTTCCAGGACGCCACTGCCAGGATCGCAGCAGCAACCGTTGGCCCCGCCGCGCTGGAGACGGCGACAATCAGCGTGTTAATCGCCATGCCGCGTCCCAGATAGCGCTGCGGATAAATAATCCGTATCAGAGCCGTATTCACGCTCATTAGCGCCGCGCCGCCAAAGCCCTGCAGAACACGGGCGAAAGTTAACATGCCGAGCGAGTCAGAAAAGGCGCACAGCAGCGAAGTAGCGCTAAACAGCAGCAGCCCGCCCTGATAGATACGCCGGTAACCCAGCAGATCGCCAAGAAAAGAAAACGACAGCAGGGAAATGATAATCGCCAGCTGATAGGCATTAATGATCCAGATCGATTCCGCCGGGCTGGCCTGGAGCTCGCGAGCGATAGTCGGGAGGGCGACGTTGGCAATGGTGCCATCAAGCACGGCAACGGTTATTCCTAAAGCAATAGCGGCTATCGCGCCATAACGACGCGGCAGCGGTAAACCGTCAGAGGATGTAGTCACAGGCATGCTTAAAATTAAAGAGGGTGAATATCACCATGCTAATGATTTTTTTAACGTGATGCATCTTAATTGCATCGAAAAGTCTTACAGATGCATCACTTGTCACGCACAAATATTGCCTGCGGCAGGAAGAGCCACGTATACTGGAAATGGCGTTCCATTTTTAATAAAACAATTTTAAAAAGGCTTTGATTATGGCGAATGTAGATGGCGATAAACAGCCCGATTCGGTCTCTTCTGTACTGAAGGTGTTTGGCATTTTACAGGCTCTGGGCGAAGAGCGTGAAAACGGCATTACCGAGCTATCGCAGCGCGTGATGATGTCCAAAAGTACCGTTTATCGTTTTCTGCAAACCATGAAGTCGCTGGGCTATGTTTCTCAGGAAGGCGAATCAGAAAAGTATGCGCTAACGCTGAAGCTGTTTGAGCTGGGTGCCAGAGCGTTGCAGAATGTCGATCTGATTCGCAGCGCAGATATTCAAATGCGCGAGCTGTCGCGGCTGACCAAAGAGACCATTCATCTTGGGGCGCTGGAAGACGATAGCATTGTCTATATTCACAAAATCGATTCGCTCTATAACCTGCGCATGTATTCGCGTATCGGACGCCGCAATCCTTTGCACAGCACTGCGATTGGCAAGGTGTTGCTGGCCTGGCGCGATCGTGCCGAAGTGCATGATATTCTGCGTGAGGTGGAGTTCCGCCGCAGCACGCCGCACACGCTGGGCAGTGAAGAAGAGCTGCTGAAAGTGCTGGATGTGGTAAAAGTTCAGGGCTTTGGCGAAGATAATGAAGAACAGGAAGAGGGGCTGCGCTGTATTGCCGTACCGGTTTTTGACCGTTTCGGCGTGGTGATTGCCGGTATGAGTATCTCTTTCCCGACTATTCGCTTTTCAGAAGAGCGCAAGCATGAATATGTCGCGATGCTGCATCGCGCAGGACGCACGCTCTCATCGCAGCTGGGCTATCACGACTATCCTTTTTAAAGAACACAAAGCGGCACCTTCAGGGTGCCGCTGTTGCTGAAGGGCAATCTAGCCGTTATTGTCCACAACCTCAGAGCTTTTTCTGAGCACAGGACAATCCGCCACGCCAATAATGCCGCTGTCGCTGTGCAGATATTGCGCTTTGATCATCCCGCGAGCCGTCAGATACTGACACTGTAAACCGATACCGGCGACATTTTTGTGGCTGCCGGTCAGGATGCCATAGCCGGTTAGCAACAGTCCCAGCCAGATGAGCGCCAGTAAACTCACAATTCGAAGCAATATTTTCATTTTATCTCCCTGTAAAAATGGCAAGCTTCCCGCTTCGTTGCCGAAAGGGGAGCAGCATAGCCTGATTGCAGGATGAAAGCGATCGGAGGAAGCTTAAAGCGATGTTCTGACGCAGCGGCTATTCATTACAGTGAATCCAGGTAAAATCGTCGGCGTAACGTAAGACAAGCAGAGGTTGTTATGAACGAATTAAATGGCGGTGGCACTCTGATGCCGCTTATCAGCAGTATTGCTTTTGCAGTGGTGGGGCTGATTGCCTGGTTTTTTGTGAATCGTGCCAGCGTGCGTGCCAGTGAACAGATTCGTCTACTGGAAGCGCTGCTGGAAGAGCAGAAAAAACAGAATGCTATCCTGTATCAGCTGACGCAGCAGGCTGCCGACGGCGAGCAACAGCAGAGGGATGATGAACAGGACCCAGATTTCACCCGCCTGATCCCGGAGCGATAAACAGTCATTACGGCTAAGGAGCAGAAGGATGAAATGGAAAAATCCCTGGTACGACGCGGAAAAATCACACCATACGCCGGAAGGATTTTGCAATCCAGAGCCTGACCTGCGCCAGGCGGGCGATCTTCAGCGCTGGCGTAAAGAGCGTAAAGCGCAGGGAGTCCCGTTTCCTCCACGCCAGGGTTATGACGCTTTTACGCAGCAGTGGCAGCAGCAGGCCGATCTGAGCGGTGAACAGGACTGCATATGGTGGCTGGGCCACGCAGCGATAATGCTGCGGCTGGATGGGCGCTACGGTTTAATCGATCCGGTATTATCGCAAAGAGCTTCGCCGCTGCGCTTTTATGGGCCGCAGCGTAAAACGCCTGCACCGTTGGCTATTAAAGATCTACCTTCTCTCGACTGGGTATTGATCTCGCATAATCATTACGACCATCTCGACAGGCCGACCCTTAACGCTATTCTGCGACGCTTCCCACAGGTCCAGTTTATTGTGCCGCTGGGGCTTGAGCCCTGGTTCCGCCGGGCAGGCGCGCGCCATGTGGTGCAGCTTGACTGGTGGCAGCAGACGCAGCGTCACGGGATAACGTTTCATGCCGTACCGGCGCGCCACTGGAGTATGCGCACCCTGTACGATCGTAATCGTTCGCTTTGGTGTGGCTGGACCATTAAAACAGAACATCTTAACTTCTGGTTTTCTGGCGACAGCGGCTATTCACCCAGTCTGCTGGACATAGCGCGTCGTCTGGGACCCTTCAATCTCGCGGCATTGCCCATAGGCGCCTATGCACCAAGATGGTTCATGCAGGCACAGCACATGGACCCGCAACAGTCAGTATCATTACATCAGGCTATCGGCGCTCCGGTAACCATTCCTATCCACTAGGGAGTATTTGAGCTGGCTGATGAGACACTGGATGAGCCGCCACAGGAGCTGGCACGGGCGCTTGAGGCGGCTAAGCAGAATAAAATGCGTTTCCGCCCCTGGAAAATAGGGGAAAGGGCCAATTTAAATAATATAAACCAGGAATAATCTGATAACAGCGAGGGATGATTTAATAGTGTAACGGTTACGCTTTAAAACGCCCTCGCCTTATTCAAAAGATCGCAATGACTTTTAAATAATAATGCTGCGTTTATTTGGGGCAGGTGAATTTATATATTCCTTTTTTTGGTGCAGCCTGGCAAATTTGCTCCCGCCAGGCAGATTACAGAGATGCTATTTCTGATATTGCATGGCCCTGAAAGCAGGCGAAGACGTTGAAAAAAGGTGAAGTAAAGTTGCCATAATTATGCAATATTCTTCCGTTACAGTGAGAAGCGGCGAAGGTAAAAACTGAGACGCACATCTCTTCAGGCCCACAGGCTGCTGGATTTCACTGCCGGACAGTAATGTAGCATGCCCGGGCGAAGGGGCGGCGTTTAACGTTTCTTAATGCATAAAAATGCAAACTTTGTAATGAATTCACAATAAGTGTGCGGCAGGTCGATCACCGTTTAAAAATTACTTGCCATAAATTATCGGATATGTGATAACGCTATTAAGCAAAACGAGGTACAGCTCTGTTTATGTATGGCATATTCAGTAAAGAAGTAATGAGTAAAGACGTTGACGTTGAATACCGCTTCCTTGCCGAACCTTATATTAGTGCCTCATTCAGTAATGTCTCTGGTTTTCTGTCAGTCGCCTTCGGGCAAATAAACATTCTAAGGAATTACAAAGATGGCAAAAATTAAAGGTCAGGTTAAGTGGTTCAACGAATCCAAAGGTTTTGGCTTCATTACTCCGGCAGACGGCAGTAAAGATGTGTTCGTTCACTTTTCTGCTATCCAGGGTAATGGCTTCAAAACCCTGGCCGAAGGCCAGAACGTCGAGTTCGAAATTCAGGATGGTCAGAAAGGTCCGGCTGCGGTTAACGTTGTCGCTATCTGATAGCCTGTTTTTCTTTTCACGCGGTGCTTTATTTACTGCGTAAAGATAAGGCAAAGGCCCTGGTCAATGACCGGGGCCTTTCTTTTTTGGCAGCTTTTGGCGGATGACGCTATTGCCTGCAGCGTGTAAACTGCGCGCCTGATTCAGCCAGAGAAAGAGACCATGGATTATCTTTGTCCCCTCTGTCAGCAGCCATTAACGCTGGTTCATCACAGCTGGCGCTGCGCGCAACAACATCAGTTTGATCGGGCAAAAGAGGGCTACGTTAATCTGTTGCCGGTGCAGCATAAGCGCTCCAAAGAGCCCGGCGACAGCGCAGAAATGATGCAGGCGCGTCGGCAATTTCTGGATGCCGGTTACTATCAGCCGCTACAGCAGAGAGTGGCTTCTTTATTAACGCAACAGTTATCTGCGCAAGCCAGCATACTGGATATTGGCTGTGGCGAAGGTTATTACACTGCAGCGGTGGCCGATGCGTCGGGAGAGCAGGCCAGCGTTTGCGGGCTGGATGTGGCTAAGGTAGCAATTCGGGCTGCGGCAAAACGCTATCGGCATATCGATTTTTGCGTTGCGTCCAGTCATCGTCTGCCTTTTGCCGATGCTTCCCTGGACGGTGTTTTACGCATTTACGCGCCCTGTAAGGCGGAAGAGCTGGCGCGCGTGATCCGCAGCGGGGGCTGTTTGTTAACCGTAACGCCTGGTCCACGCCATCTGCTGCAGTTCAAAGCGCTGATCTATTCGCAGGTGAGATTGCATGATACGCAGCAGGAAGTGCTGCCAGGATTTACGCTGGAACTGGAACAGCAGCTGGCGTATCCGTTAACGTTAAGCGGTGCGGATGCGGTAACGCTGCTGCAAATGACGCCGTTTGCCTGGCGCGCCAGCGCGGACGTATGGCAAGCGCTACGCGACAGTGCGCAATTCAGCAGCGAGGCGGATTTTATTGTGCGTCTTTGGCGCCGTAGTTAATTGAAAATGTCAGGCAAAATGCGTCCAGAGGATCTGCGCGCCAATGGCAATCAGCACTGCGCCGCCGAGCAGTTCAGCACGCTTGCCCAGCAGCGGGCCGATCAGGCGCCCGATTAGCATACCAATAGTGGTCATGGTAAAGGTAGAGAGGCCAATCAGCAGCGCGGTCAGAACAATATTGACCTGCATAAACGCCAGACTCACGCCAATGGCCATCGCATCCAGGCTGGTGGCGATAGCGGTGGTGACCAACAGGCCCAGTCCATGCTGTTTTACCGGTTCACAAGGCGCTGCCGTGACGGGCTGCTGGCGGCAGCCTTCAATCAGCATACGTCCGCCTAAAAAGCAGAGCAGGGTAAAAGCGATCCAGTGATCCCAGCGGGCAACGAAGTGGGTAGCGAACTGGCCAAGCGACCAGCCCACCAGCGGCGTCAGGGTTTCAATAACCCCAAAAATGAGCCCGGTGCGCAGCGCTTCGCGTAATTGTGGACGTTGCAGGGCGGCGCCTTTACCGATGGCGACGGCAAACGCATCCATTGACATGCCAAAGGCAAGAATAAGCAGAGCGGAAAAAGTCATCGAAGTCGTAACCTCGGCTGGGAATACCATAACCTGACGCGCCTTCCCAACCAGACAGGCACATCGGTCAATGGTCTCGCCTACCGTAAAAGGTCGCACGCGCCACGTTGCTGTAACAACGAGTATGTTGACAGGTGCATTTCTGTATTAATAACAGAAATCGGCTACTCCCCAAGAACGGCGCTCACCTTACCACATTATCTTTTGTCTTCAAAATAAAAATAGTGTCACGACAGCTTGTATGGATATTATATGTTGCGCTGATAACAGCAGGTAAAAATAATCCTGATAATGTTAAGGGAATGATGATGAAATAAAAAAGGCACACACTTTATGTGCAATGTTATAGCCTGTTGAATATGCCTTTTGCTATATTTTATCTTATTGATTTTCAATCATTACATGGTGGATTTTTTCCAGATCGTCCAGTTCCCTGACCCTGATTAACAGGTTTCGTTGTTCCAGTTGAATAACCAGAATGCCATCCTCTGATAAATTCATACCTTTTATACGGTCATAATTAACCCAGGCATTCTCGAAGAAAAGCCCCTGCTTTTTTAGTAATAACTGCGGGGTGCGGATCCATGAGAGATAAACCGAAACGACAATGAGTGCCATCAATAATGTCGTGGTTATTACCGGTCCCTGTTGGGCTACGTTATTATAAATAAGAATCATTATCAGGGCGATAAAAATAATATTATCGACTTTGCTGCGGCGCTGTAGGGGAACCTGCAGCAGCGTTGGGCCGTGACGACGTGGCATCATCCACTGATCGTAAACGGCGTACAGCAGCAGCAGAGCGATAAACAGCACCAGAACAATGTCAGTTAATGACATAAAGACTCCTCAGATAACGCCGGCAGAGGGAGCTGAATAAAAAAACGGCCAGCCGTGGCAAGCGACTGACCTTCTGAAGCGCGGGTTACAGGCCCAGCAGGCCAATCCAGTAACCGAAAATCCCGATAGCAAAGAAGCCAATGATGATCCACAGCGCATTCACTTTGCGACGTAACAGCCACATACAGCCAAAAGTGAGCAGCAGCGGTACCAGCCCCGGCATCAGCTGATCCAGAATTGTTTGTACCGTGGTAACGGTGGTTTGACCGGTTTGGTCGGTAATACGTGAAACCACCAGCGGGATGTTAACATGAGTCCACTTGTTAACCAGCGCCCCCATAACAAACAGGCCGAGAATTGACGCCCCCTCCGTAAGCTTTTGCAGGAAGCCGCCACCCATATCATTAACGATATCTACCCCTTTTTTGTAGCCATACGCCACGCCGTAGTAACGAAACAGCAGACGTACCGCGTTAAACAGCACAAAGAACAGTAGCGGGCCAAGCAAACTGCCGGTCATGGCGATACCGGCACCCAGCGCAGCGAAGACCGGACGCATGGTGCCCCAGAATATGGGATCGCCGACACCCGCCAACGGTCCCATCAGGCCCACTTTGATGCCGTTGATCGCGGCATCGTCAATGGGCGCGCCATTGGCCCGCTGCTCTTCCATCGCCAGCGTGACGCCCAGAATAGGCGCGGCCGGATAGGGATGAGTATTAAAAAACTCCAGGTGACGCCTGATGGCCTGACGACGCTCTTCGTTATTTTCCGGGTAGAGCCGACGGATAGCGGGGACCATCGAGAAGCAGAAGCCCAGCGCCTGCATACGTTCGAAATTCCATGAGCCCTGAAAAAGATTGGAGCGCAGAAAGACGCTACGCACATCGCCGCGCGTCAGTTTTTTTGCCGTTGCTGTAGTTGTATCTACCATTTGCATACCCCTTAATCTAATTCGTTATCCAGGTCGTTCCGGGCCGGGCCTGAGGCAGGCGCAGCGCCACCAGCGGCACGGTTATATTTGGGACTGAGCTGAATATAGAGCGCAGCCATTACCGCGCCAATCACGCCCAGCGCAACCAGGTTGAAATCGGTAAAGGCGGCGGTAACAAAGCCCAGGTAGAAAAACGGCATCAGATAGCCAGCGCGCATCATATTAATTACCATCGCGTAGCCCACGACCACAATCATGCCGCCCGCAATATTCAGACCGTTGGTAACCACTTCCGGGATGGCGTTCAGCATATTCTGGACCGCGTCGGTACCTACCGATACCGCCACAATCACTGCGGGGATAGCGATACGCATTGCCTGCAGAATCAGCGCGGTGACGTGGATCCATGAAATGGCGGTGAGGTTACCTTTATCGGCCGCTTTATCTGCCGCGTGCTGGAAAGCAACGGTGATGGTACGCACGATAATGGTTAAAACCTGACCTGCAGCGGCCAGAGGGATCGCCAGGGCGATACCGGCACCGATGCTCTGACCGCCGGCAATCACCAGGATGGTGGAAATGATCGAGGCCAGCGCGGCGTCTGGTGCGACGGCTGCGCCGATATTCATCCAGCCCAGCGCGATCATCTCCAGCGTACCGCCGATAATGATGCCGGTTTTCATATCGCCCAGCACGGCGCCGATTAAGGTACAGGCGACCAGCGGCCGGTGAAACTGGAACTCATCCAGAATGGATTCCACACCGGCAATACAGGCGACAATAAACACCAGCGCAATTTGTAGAGTGGTGACTTCCATTGCACTTCTCCTGTGACAGAGTAAAACTGCATGAAACCTGAAATATCAGGCGCGTGGGATGGCGATCAGTGGTTCATTTTGGCGATCAGGTCCATCATTTTCAGTCGTGGATCGTTGGAGACTTTTCTGACTTCCAGTTCGATACTGCGAGCGTTGAGTTTTTTAAACGCTTCGATATCGTTGTCATCCACAGAAACAGCGTTGTTGACCTGCGTTTTCCCCTGGCGGAAGGCCATGCCGCCAATGTTGACTGATTTCACCTCAACGCCTTGCTCAACGACCCGCACTACATCGGTCGGATTGGTGAACAGCAGCATGACGCGATCGTGGGCATACTTCGGGTTATTCCAGACGCGTACCATTTTATCGACATCCACCACGTGTGCGCTGACGCCTGGCGGCGCCACCTGGGTGAGCAGTGTTTTACGCACCTTATCGGCTGCCACTTCATCACTAACGACGATGATGCGGTTGACGTTGGTCTCCTTGGTCCAGCGCGTCGCTACCTGACCATGGATCAGACGGTCATCAATACGCACCAGGCCGATTTTCATATGATCTTCCGGGCCCAGCACCGGCTGCGGCGCGGCTGAACGCGCAGGGGCCGCTGGCGCCGCAACCGGTTCAGGCGCTTTGGCTTTCAGCGCTTTCACGCCTTCACGGCCGGTTTCCACCGCAATGGCGACCAGCTCGTCAAACGCAGGATCGTCATCCCGAGCCATCAGGGTTTCCACCAGCATAGGAATATTGACGCCCGCGATAACCTCATGTTGCTCTTTATCCACGACGATACGGCTCGCCGCGTTGAACGGACTCCCTCCCCAGGTGTCGACCAGAAAAAGCACGCCTTTGCTGGTATCGAGCTCAGCGAGACGCGCGTGGTATTTTTCAATCAGGGTTTCAGCATTTTCACCGGGCACGAAATCGATCCAGCCAATGTTTTGCTGCTCACCTAATAGCATTTCGGCGGTTTTGAGCAGCTGCTCCGCCGCCCAACCGTGTGTGCCGATTACAATAGCAATAGTCACTTGCTACCTCCGTTTTCATTATTGAGCGATTCAGTCCAAAACCGATTCGCCAACGTTGTTATCCGGGCGTTGCTGTTTCAACGGTAATGAACATGCAGGCCTTACCGTCAGCGGAGCGCTTCTTTTTATATAACTGACAACCTAAAGATAACTTCGGGATTTATTTTAGTGAGTGAAAAAATAAATTTTGTGACCCGCCTCAGTTATTTACAGGCTTATCATTTCGATACGAATAATTAATAGAAGTAATCAAGATGCGTAAATTTTTATTAACTATGAGAAATTATTTTGACGACCCTGGGGCAACTGCTAATATCATTGCCTCTTTTTCAATACAGGAGTAACGGGCCTCAGCCCTCCCTATGGACTGTCACCGACGTCTTTTATTCACACCACCGGGTCATCCGGCTTCTTTGTTAACGCCTTCTGGCGTCACTCTTGGTTCTGCTTTCCTGTTCTGCCGCGCTACGGTTATTGAACCCGGCGTTCGGTTTTCCTGCTGCATTTTTCGGAGTCTGTAATGGAATTTCTTTTAGACCCTTCGATTTGGGCCGGTCTGCTGACGCTTATTGTTCTGGAGATCGTGCTGGGGATTGATAACCTGGTTTTTATCGCTATCCTCGCCGATAAGCTGCCGCCAAAGGAGCGTGACAAAGCGCGTCTGATTGGCCTGTCGCTGGCGCTGCTGATGCGTCTGGGCCTGCTGTCGTTAATCTCCTGGATGGTAACCCTGACGCGACCACTGTTTAGCATTGGGCAGTTTAGCTTTGCCGGACGCGATCTTATTCTGCTGGCGGGCGGTTTCTTTTTGCTGTTCAAGGCCACGATGGAGCTGCATGAGCGGCTGGAAAACCATCCGCACAACAGCAACGGTAATAAAAGCTACGCCAGCTTCTGGGCGGTGGTGGCTCAGATTGTGGTGCTGGACGCTGTTTTCTCGCTGGATGCGGTCATTACCGCCGTGGGTATGGTGAATCATCTGCCGGTGATGATGACCGCCGTGGTGATCGCGATGGGCGTTATGCTGCTGGCCTCCAAACCGCTAACAAATTTCGTGAATGCGCATCCAACCGTGGTGGTGCTCTGTCTGAGCTTCCTGCTGATGATTGGTCTGAGCCTGGTCGCAGAAGGGTTTGGTTTCCATATTCCTAAAGGGTATCTCTATGCGGCGATTGGCTTCTCGATTCTGATTGAGTTGTTCAACCAGATCGCCCGGCGTAATTTTATCCGTCATCAGTCGCATCGCCCCATGCGTGAACGTACCGCAGAGGCGATCTTACGTCTGATGGGCGGACGTCGTGGCGGGGCAGCAAACGTGGAAGCGGGGCAGAGTACCGTAGAAAACCCGAAGCTGCCGCAGGAAACCTTCAAGGATGAAGAACGTTATATGATCAACGGCGTATTAACGCTGGCCTCACGCTCGATTCGCAGCATCATGACGCCACGCGGAGAAATTTCCTGGGTGGATGCCACTAAGCCGCTGGATGAGATCCGCATGCAGTTGCTGGATACGCCGCACAGCCTGTTCCCGGTTTGCCGTGGCGAGCTGGATGAGGTTATCGGCATCGTGCGTGCCAAAGATCTGCTGGTGGCGCTGGAGCAGGGCATGAATATTCATACTTTCGCTGCCTCATCGCCGCCGCTGATCGTGCCGGAAACGCTGGACCCCATTAACTTACTGGGCGTGCTGCGACGGGCAAAAGGCAGCTTTGTGCTGGTGACCAATGAATTTGGTGTGGTACAGGGGCTGGTGACGCCGCTGGATGTGCTGGAAGCGATCGCCGGTGAGTTCCCGGATGAAGATGAAACGCCAGATATTGTTGTTGATGGCGATAGCTGGCTGGCAAAAGGCGGCACCGATTTGCATTCGCTACAGCAGCGGCTGGACTACTTCGATCTGGTTAAGCCGGGCGATGATTACGCTTCGCTGGCCGGCCTGCTGATTGCACAGAAAGGTCAACTGCCGCTGCCGGGAGAGACGATCGATATGCCGCCGTTGCATTTCATGATTGTCGAAGCGACCGATTATCGTATCGATCTGGTGCGTATCATCAAGGATCGGCCGCAGGACGAAGAAGAAAGTTAATGCGATAGCCGGGACAGCGGGTCCCGGCAGTTACTCTGGCAGGCTGGCCTGATGCTGGGCCAGCCATGCCGGAAACGCCTCCAGCGGCATCGGACGAGCATAGTAGTAGCCCTGTAAGGTATCCACACCGCGCTGGCGCAAATAGCTGGCCTGCTCGGCGGTTTCCACGCCTTCCGCCACCAGCCTGATATGCAGGCGCTGCGCCAGAGAAATCACCATATCAGTTACCGTTGCGTTAATCGCATCGGTGCCAATGGCAGCGGTAAAAATCTTATCCAGCTTCAACACATCCGGGCTTAAGGTTCTCAGATAGGAAAGCGAGCTGTGGCCGGTGCCAAAATCGTCAATCGCGACCCTGATGCCTGACTGTTGCAGCTGCGCCACCACACTCTGATCCATCAACGGCAACGCATCACGCTCCGTTAACTCCACCACTAATCGTGGTAGCGGATTAGCTGGCCACCAGATTTTTTGCAAGTCATCAATGATGGCCTGGTTATGGAAATGGCTGGCGGCAACGTTAATAGCAATATGAAAATCAGCGGTCTGCGGCAGCTGCGGCAAATGGCGCACGGTTTCGTTAAGGACAAAGCGGGTCAGTGGGGCAATAAGATTGTGACGCTCGGCCAGCGGAATAAACAGATCCGGCGGTATCCAGCCCTGACGCGAGTTATGCCAGCGTAACAAAAGCTCAATGCCGTCGCAGTTACCGGTGCGGCTATCGATAAGCGGCTGGCAGTAAACCATAAATTCATGCGCAGAGAGACCATAGCCGATTTGCCAGGAGAAGCTCATGCGGTTAGCTGTCGCCAGCCAGACAATATAGCCGGTTAGCAGGCTAAGCAGCAGGGCGAGCGGCAGCTGTGAAGGCAGTGACAGCAGAGCCAACTGGGTGGGTGCTGGCCCGTACAGGATAATGGTAAAAGGGTAGCGCAACGAACTCTGTTGATAGCCGACTTCACCTTCTGCCGGGCGGGTATTTTCAATTAGCGGATTACCGTACTCCAGGCTTTTGCCACCGATATTAAACACCGCGCGCTCTACCCAGGGCTGCGTTGGCTCCAGCAGATAACGGCTCATCAATTCGATATTGATGACCTGCAAAATGCCGCTGCGATTATCCAGCGAACTGGCGGTCCAGAGCAGTAAAATCGGCGATCCTTTGATCAGAACGTTGTCCACGCCCAGCGTCATGCGCTGATTATCTACTGCCAGCTCGGGGTAAGCTTCATTGAAGATGAGCGATTGTTCGCCAAACACGCTGGAGCAGTAAACACGATTCTTATCCACTAACAGGATGGCGCGTACGGTTTGCATGGCGGAGATTTTTTCATGCAGCAAAAAGCGAATATCGTTGCATTTAAGTCCAACCAGGCCGACGGTGTTATTTGCTGCTACGTCCAGCGGTGAGAAAAGGCGATCGAAACGCTGAATAGCGTTACTGGCAAACTGTTGCGACTGCTGCTCTATCCGCTTTTTTTCTTCTAAGTAGCGAAAGGTTAGTGTAAGGATAAGCACCAGTGCAGCGACTATCGACGCGATAAACAGCCTTTTACGGCGAAGTTGTCCAATAATCTGCTGGGATATTTGCATCCGTAGCCACCCTTTACACCCAAATAAAATTCCGACATTTCCATATCGGCATCAGCAGCATTAAGTTTAGCGACGTTGGAGAAAAAGACGCGTCTGTAGGAGTAAGCGTTGAGCCTCAGAGAGCAACAGCAAGCCGTCCCGGCTGAATCATGTTGCGGGCGTGATGAAGCGACCTGAAAGGGGAATTAATACAAGGAGGCTGTGCAGGCAGGGCGGCACCTGATATCCATGCGCGGACAGCCAGGCACCTTATCATAAGCCAGAGCCGCGCTCCAAACGCGGCTCAGACGAGCGATATTTAATCGCACTGCACCTTGATTGCCAGTCCGCCGCGTGAGGTTTCGCGGTATTTGGCGTTCATATCTTTGCCGGTCTCGTACATCGTCTCGATCACTTTATCCAGCGACACACGCGGCTCGCTGGTACGGCGCAGCGCCATGCGCGCCGAGTTGATCGCTTTTACCGAAGCGATAGCGTTACGCTCGATGCAGGGAACCTGCACCTGACCGGCAACCGGATCGCAGGTCAGACCAAGGTTATGCTCCATACCGATCTCTGCAGCAACGCATACCTGTTCCGGGCTGGCGCCCAACAGCTCTGCCAGGCCTGCCGCCGCCATGGAGCAGGCCACGCCCACTTCGCCCTGACAGCCGACTTCCGCGCCGGAGATGGAAGCATTCATTTTATACAGCGTGCCGACAGCACCCGATGCCAGAAAATAGCGAATGAAAATATCGGGGCTTACCGATTCGATAAAATGATCGTAATAGGCCAGTACCGCAGGCACGATGCCGCAGGCACCGTTAGTCGGCGCAGTCACAACGCGTCCACCGGCAGCGTTCTCTTCATTCACCGCCAGTGCAAACATATTCACCCAGTCGATAACGATCATCGGATCGTTAGAGTGCTTGCCGGAAGAGACCAGCATCCGGCGCAGCGCAGCCGCACGGCGCGGAACCCGTAGCGGGCCAGGCAGTACGCCTTCGGTATTCAGTCCACGATCGATACAGTCGCGCATCGTCTGCCAGACGGCAGCAAAATAGCTCTCGATCTCCTGGCGGCTATGCAACGCCAGCTCATTCTTCATCACCAGGCCGGATACAGAAAGCCCGGTCTCGCGGCAGTGCGCCAGCAGCTCTTTCGCTGAGTTAAACGCATAAGGCACCGAAACTTCATCCAGCACCGGTTCGCCAAAATGCTCGTCATCCACGATAAAACCGCCGCCAATGGAGTAATAGGTTTTACTGTAGATGCAGGTTTCGCCAGCGAACGCATGGATGCGCATAGCGTTTTCATGGCGAGAAAGGTTTTCACTGCGGAAATTCATGCCGCCTTCGCGCGGAAAATCGACCTCATGCTGACCGTTTGCCAGCAGCAGACGCTCGCGCTGTTCAACATCACGAATAAAGGCAGGGATCGCATCAATATCCACGCTTTCAGGCGAGGCGCCGGAAAGCCCCATAATAATGGCGATATCGGTATGGTGTCCTTTACCGGTGAGCGAAAGCGAGCCGTAAACCTCCACGGCGATGCGCGTAACGTCCAATAGCCGGTTATCCCGGCTCAAATCATCGACAAACTGTTTGCCGGCTTTCATTGGGCCCAGGGTATGGGAACTCGACGGGCCAATGCCGATCTTAAACATGTCGAAAACGCTAATCACGCTATACGCTCCTTAACTATTAATCTCGCAGCACAATGCACTGCCTGTATACCTGTCATGCTTCACGTTAAAGCCGAACGAAAACCCGTTGTGCTTGCTGGCTGCCTGAACCTGATTAATGCGAAACACCTCAGAAACTTCCTGATGAGTCAGCGCGCCAAATATAACTATTTTGTGGGAATAGGGAAGTGATTTGGATCGCTAACCCAGGAAAATTTAGTGAAAAATCACGGAAAGGGTGCTTTTTGCCCAACATTTATTTGGTTATCACGTCGCCAGTTCCGGCATTATCTGTAAGCTAAGCTGGCGGATAATGCCGGCCGTCATGCCCCAGACAAAATAGTCCTGATACCAGGATAGCCAGACCTGATGCGTCATGCCTTCACGGTGAATCTCCAGCGACGTATAGCGCGAAAGACGCAGCGCCTCCTGCAATGGCATTTCAAAAATGGCATCCACTTCATCAGCGCTGGGCTGGAGCGGCAGATCGGGCGGAATAATCCCCACTACCGGCGTTACCTGAAAGCCGCTGCTGCTGCCTACCACGGGTAAGGTGCCAATAAGACGCACATCCTGCGCCTGCAGCGCGATCTCTTCCTGTGCCTCACGCAATGCGGTAAAGTACAGGGAGGGATCGCTGGCATCACGCATGCCGCCGGGAAAAGCCACCTGACCTGCATGCTTGCGCAGCCAGGGCGCGCGGCGCGTAAGCAGCAGCCCCGGTTCGGGACGGGCAACAATCGGCACCAGTACCGCCGCCTGGCGACGGGCGAGTAAAAAACCGGGCGACGGCGGCGGGGGCTGGAGCTGGAAGCGGGTCAGAAAACTATCAAGCGTCAGCGGCAGGGTCATCAGGCGCGCCATCCTCCAGCAACGGTAAAATGCGGCCCAGCTTATGCAGCGTCTCCTGATATTCCAGTTCCGCCTCGCTGTCGGCAACGATACCGCCGCCTGCCGCACAGTAAAGCTGACCGCGTTCCGCAATCAGCGTGCGAATGGTAATGCTGCTGTCCATTCTGCCGCAGCAGCTCAGATAACCGATGCTGCCACACCAGGCGTTACGGCGCTGCGGCTCTAACGCTTCAATAATCTCCATGGCTCGTACCTTGGGGGCACCGGTAATCGATCCGCCCGGAAAGCAGGCGCGCAGCAGATCGCAGGCGCTCAGCTCCGGCTTCAGGCGGGCGCGGATAGTGCTGACCAGATGATGAACGGCAGGAAAAGGCTCAACCACAAACAGCTCCGGTACCCGCACGCTGCCGGGCACCGCGACGCGGCCAATATCATTACGCAGCAGGTCGACAATCATCAGGTTCTCGGCGCGATCCTTTTCCGATTCCGCCAGTTTGCGCGCCTGCAGCCGATCGGCCTGCTCATCCGCCAGACGCGGTAGCGTCCCCTTAATGGGCCGGGTTTCGATAACATCGTGCTTTAACGAAAGGAAACGCTCCGGCGACAGGCTAAGAATAGCGCTATCCGGCAAACGTAAAAAGGCGCTAAAGGGCGCACGGTTACTCTCATTAAGCCGCTGGAACGCCTGCCATTCATTGCCTTCATAGCTTGCCTGAAAGCGTTGCGCCAGATTGACCTGATAGCAGTCGCCAGCCTGCAGCCAGGCCTGAATACGCTCGAAACGCTCACGGTAGCCTTCCGGCGTCATGTTTGACTGCCAGCGGCAGGTCAGACGAAACGGCGCAGCGATCGGTGGCGGCAGGCTATTCAGCCAGCGTAGCCGCGCATCTGCGGGCTGATGATCGACCAGCGTAAGCGTTTGTTGCTGATGGTCAGCAATCAATGCCCAGTTATAGATGCCTGTCGCCATATCTGGCGTGGCGATATCCGCAATGGCCTGCTGCGGCAGGCGCTCAAACCGGCGGCCTAAATCATAACCAAACAGGCCAAGCGCGCCGCCCTGAAACGGCAAATCGTCACGCGGCGCAACCGCAGAGAGCAGGCTGGCCTGTTCTGCCTGCAGCAAGCTCAGCGGATCTGCTGCTGATTCCGTGACAACGTCACCTTTACGGATGCGGGTTACCTCTCCGCGCGTCTCCAGCGTCGCAACAGGATCAGCCACCATAATATCGAAACGGCTGTCAGGATGATCGGCAGAACCGGAGCTAAGCAGCATTGCCCAGGGCAAATGGGCAACGCGATCAAAGAGTTCAGAAAGCGCATCAGGCGTATAGGGTAAAGCGTGGTAGACTACAGGCATCACTTTTAGCAGCGTTAGTGGTGGTCAAACGGCAAGCCTGGCATATTTTTTCGCTGCTGGCATCTATTTGTTTACCGTAAAATATTCATGCGGCTGACCAACAACGCGCGCGAAATTCAGGCACGTTGTTGTCCGTTTCAATTAATAACAGGAGCCATTATGTCTACAGGTTTACCGGCGTTAAGCCATGAACAGCAGCAACAGGCGGTGGAGCGTATCCACAAACTGATGGCCGAAGGAATGAGTAGCGGAGAGGCCATTACCCGTGTGGCTCAGGAGATCCGCCAGACGCATACTGGCGGACATGTCGCAGCACTCTTTGAAGAAGATGAGGATGATGAGGCCTGATCAGGCGGGATTGAGCGCGGCAATAATTTTAATTTCTACTTTATATTTTGGGTTCATTAAACCGGCCTGAACGGTGCAGCGCACCGGGGCGTTGTCTGGTGAAACCCAGGCATCCCAGGCCCGGTTCATCGCGGCAAAATCCGCCTTATCAACCAGAAAAATAGTGGCGTCCAGAATGCGGCTTTTATCTGAACCCACGCGAGTCAGCAACCGGTCGATAACCGCCAGCGCATTCGCCGTTTGCGCTTCAGCATCTTCATCCAGATTCTCCGGCACGCTGGTGTAATAGACGGTATCGTTGTGGATCACCGCTTCCGACATACGATGTTCAGGATCAATACGGGTAACTGACATAGCTTATTTCCTTATTCCGTTTTTTCGCCGTTAGCCTGGCACAGTTAAGCCCGCGCTGTCATCAAAATGAGGGCGGGGTGATGCTTTTGCCGCCAGCCGTTCGAATGATTTCAGGTATAATCAGGCCGTTTTAACGCAACCAGAGAGGATATGTGGCAGACGATTTTGCAGCCGATGGCGCTTTAGCGCAGGCAATACCCGGTTTCCGGCCGCGCGAGGCGCAGCAGCAGATGGCCGTAGCGGTCACGCAGGCGATTGATCAACGTGGCGAGCTGGTAGTAGAAGCGGGAACCGGCACGGGAAAAACCTACGCCTACCTGGTGCCGGTATTACGTGCCGGCAAGAAAGCGATTATCTCCACCGGATCAAAAGCGTTACAGGATCAGCTTTACAGCCGCGATCTGCCAAAAGTGGCGAAGGCGCTGGCGTATAAAGGTAAAACGGCGTTGCTGAAAGGGCGCTCTAACTATCTCTGCCTGGAGCGGCTGGAACAGCAGAGCATGACCGGCGGCGAGCTGACCGTCCAGACCCTCAGCGATCTGGTTTATCTGCGCCGCTGGGCCAGCGAAACGTCGGATGGCGACATCAGCGGCTATAGCGGCGTGGCGGAAGACAGTGCAATCTGGCCGCTGGTGACCAGCACCAACGATAACTGCCTCGGTAATGATTGTCCGCTCTATAAAGATTGCTTTGTGGTCAAGGCGCGTCGTCGGGCGATGGATGCCGACGTAGTAGTGGTCAATCACCATCTATTCCTGGCAGATATGGTGGTTAAAGAGAGCGGATTTGCTGAGCTGATCCCCGAAGCGGATGTGATGATCTTCGACGAAGCGCATCAGGTGCCCGATATCGCCAGCCAATATTTTGGTCAACAGCTCACCAGCCGGCAGCTGCTGGATCTGGCGAAAGATATTACCATCGCCTATCGCACCGAAGTGCGCGACGTCCAGCAGCTGCAAAAAGCGGCCGACCGGCTGGCGCAAAGCGCTCAGGATTTCCGTCTGGCGTTAGGCGATCCCGGTTTTCGCGGCAATCTGCGCGAGATCCTCAATGACCGTGATGTACAGCGCGCCCTGACATTGCTGGATGATGCGCTGGAGCTGTGTTATGACGTGGCGAAAATGTCGCTGGGACGCTCGGCGCTGCTGGACGCCGCCTTCGAGCGTGCTTCACAGTATCGTAATCGCCTGAAGCGGTTAAAAAATATTAGCGAGCCTGGCTTCAGCTACTGGTATGAATGTAGCTCACGACATTTTGTGCTGGCGCTGACGCCGCTTTCGGTTGCCGAGCGCTTTCGTGAAGTGATCAGCGAACGCCCGGCTGCCTGGATCTTTACCTCTGCCACGCTGGCGGTAAACGAAAAAATGACCCACTTTATGGATCGGCTTGGCGTGCATCAGGCGCAAAGCATGATCCTGAACAGTCCGTTTGACTATGCGCGTCAGGCTTTGCTCTGTGTACCGCGCGATCTGCCGTCGCCTAACCAACCGGGCGGAGCTAAACAGTTGGCGCGCCGCCTGCTGCCACTGATCGAAGCGAATAATGGCCGCTGCTTTTTCCTCTGTACTTCACATCAGATGATGCGTGCGCTGGCGGAGGAGTTCCGCGCCAGTCTGACGCTGCCGGTGCTGCTGCAGGGCGAAACGGGCAAAGCGCAGCTGCTGAAACAGTTTATTGAGGCGGGCAACGCGCTGCTGGTGGCAACCAGCAGCTTCTGGGAAGGGGTGGATGTTCCCGGCGATGCGCTGTCGCTGGTGATTATCGATAAACTGCCCTTTACCTCGCCAGACGATCCCCTGCTGAAGGCGCGTATGGAGGATTGTCGTCTGCGCGGAGGCGATCCTTTTGATGAGGTGCAGTTGCCCGATGCGGTGATCACCCTGAAGCAGGGCGTTGGACGCCTGATCCGCGATGTGGAAGATCGTGGCGTGCTGGTTATTTGCGATAACCGCCTGGTAATGCGGCCTTATGGCGCGGTATTTCTTAATAGCCTGCCGCCAACGCCGCGTACCCGCGATCTGCAGCAGGCGGTCAGCTTCCTGCATCGTCCCGATGAGAAGTAATTCCCTGGTGGCTGTGCTAAGATGCGCGCCGAAAAAAATTTCTCGCCTGAGGTTGTTATGTCCGCGCGAATTTTAGCTCTTGATACTGCTACTGAAGCCTGTTCGGTAGCGCTGTTGCTGGACGGTGTCGTTGACGCCCATTTTGAACTTTGCGCACGCGAGCATACGCAGCGTATTCTGCCAATGGTAGAAGAGATGCTGACGCGCCATCAGATGACGCTGTCGCAGCTGGACGCGCTGGCATTCGGTCGTGGGCCGGGCAGTTTTACCGGCGTACGCATCGGCATCGGCATTGCGCAGGGACTGGCGTTTGGCGCAGGCCTGCCGCTGCTGGGTGTTTCCACGCTGATGACCATGGCGGAAGCTGCCTGGCAGCGTCATGGCGCTCGCCGCGTGCTGGCGGCGATTGATGCGCGCATGGGAGAAGTCTACTGGGCGGAATATCAGCGTGCTGATGATGGTCAGTGGCAGGGCGCAGCGAGTGAGGCGGTGCTGAAGCCGGAAGCGGCGCTGGCGCGGATGCAGCAGCTTTCTGGCGAATGGATGACGGTTGGCACCGGCTGGGCCGCCTGGCCACATCTGGTGACGGAAAGCCCACTGACGCTGCACGCCAGCGATATTACCCTGCCTGCGGCGGAGGCGATGTTGCCGTTGGCACAGCAGCTCTGGCAGCAGGGCGCTGCCTTACCGCCGGAGCAGGTGGAACCCGCCTATTTACGCAATGAAGTGGCATGGAAAAAACTACCGGGACGCGAATAGACTGGCGGCAACTTATTTATTACGCAATAGTCTAATCAGGCAGGTTTCTGGAGAAAGCTATGCGTAAATATCTTAATAACAAAACAGCTCTGCTGGTAGCTACGCTGCTGTTGGCCGGCTGCGTGACCGTCCCGGATACCGTTAAAGGTCGTTCGCCTGTGCCGCAGCAGGATTTGCTGCGGGTTATGAACGCCCCTCAGCTTTATGTCGGACAGGAGGCGCGCTTCGGCGGTAAGGTGGTAAAAGTCACTAACCTTAACGGCCGCACGCGACTGGAAATCGCCACTCAGCCGCTGGATGACACCGCGCGGCCCCGGTTGAATGCCGCCTCGGTTGGCCGTATCTGGGCCGATATCAACGGCTTTGTCGATCCAGTTGATGTAAATAACCAAATGGTAACGGTGGTCGGCACCATCAGGGGCAGTGAAAAAGGCGAGATCGGTAAGGCCAGCTACAACTTTGTGGTGGTCGATGTCGCTGGCTATCAACGCTGGCGTTTGCAGCAGCAGGTTGTTATGCCAATGCAGCCGATCGATCCCTGGATCTGGTATGGTCCGGGACGTCATCATGCTGGTTTCTGGGGGCCAGGCCCCTGGGGCAACTATTACAATTCCGGTCCGGTACAGGTGCAAACTATCCTGACGGAATAAACATCCTGGTAGTAATGATTAGCGGCCCGGTCGCCTATTATGTGACCGGGCCATTTTATTGTTAAAAAACAAAAAAATTTAGTGATGGGCTTCGCAGCCTGAACGGCAGGTGTTAGTCATACTGGTACAATGAGTTAAAATATTGTTAACAACAGCGGGCCGAGGCTGCGATGGCGAATAAATATGATTTCCGAGGTGAATCCTTGAATAAGGTCTGGCTGAACCGTTACCCCGCCGATGTACCGGCGGAGATCAATGCCGATCGTTATACGTCGCTTATCGATCTTTTTGAGCAGGCTTCCCAGCGTTACGCCGATCGTCCTGCTTTTATTAATATGGGTCAGGCGATGAGCTTCCGTAAGCTGGAGCAGCGTAGCCGGGCGTTTGCCGCCTATTTGCAGCAAACGCTGGGGCTAAGCAAAGGCGATAGGGTG
Source organism: Pantoea sp. FN0307 (assembly GCF_050113815.1). Lineage (NCBI taxonomy): Bacteria > Pseudomonadati > Pseudomonadota > Gammaproteobacteria > Enterobacterales > Erwiniaceae > Pantoea > Pantoea sp. FN0307. The sequence continues at coordinate 954,390 of NZ_JBNJSO010000001.1, forward strand.
GCCATTATGATGCCTAATCTGCTGCAATATCCGATTGCGCTGTTTGGCATACTGCGGGCCGGTATGGTAGTGGTGAATGTAAACCCGCTCTATACCCCGCGCGAGCTGGAACATCAGCTGAATGACAGCGGCGCGAAAGCGATCGTTATTGTTTCTAACTTTGCCCATACGCTGGAAAAAGTTGTGGCGAAAACCTCGGTCAGGCACGTTATTCTGACCCGTCTGGGCGATCAGCTTTCGCCCGCGAAAGCCACGCTGGTCAATTTTGTTGTGAAATATATCAAGCGGCTGGTACCGAAATATAACCTGCCGGATGCGGTTTCATTTCGCAGCGTACTGCAGCAGGGTGCACAGCTGGATTATTTCCGACCGGAACTACAGAATGACGATCTGGCTTTTTTGCAATATACCGGCGGCACCACCGGTGTTGCCAAAGGCGCCATGCTTACCCACCGCAATATGCAGGCTAATCTTGAGCAAACCAAAGCCACCTATGGCTCACTGCTGCGCGACGGCAAAGAGCTGGTGGTCACGGCGCTGCCGCTCTACCACATCTTTGCGCTGACCGTAAATTGCCTGTTATTTATTGAGCTCGGCGGGCAAAATTTGTTGATTACCAACCCGCGTGATATTCCCGGCTTTATAAAAGAGCTGAGCAAATATCCTTTTACCGCCATCACCGGAGTGAATACGTTATTTAACGCCCTGCTGAATGATAAAAATTTCCAGCAGCTCGATTTTTCCACGCTGCGTCTGTCGGCGGGCGGGGGGATGTCGGTACAGAAAGCGGTGGCGGAGCGCTGGGAAAAGCTGACCGGGCACTATCTGCTGGAAGGGTATGGGCTGACCGAATGTTCGCCGCTGGTTTCGGTTAACCCCTATGATATTACCTGTCATAACGGCAGCATCGGTCTGCCGGTGCCCTCTACCGAGATCAAGCTGGTGAATGACAACGGCGTGGAAGTGGGAACAGGAGAGCCGGGCGAGCTCTGTATCAAAGGGCCGCAGGTTATGACCGGCTACTGGCAGCGTCCGGATGCCACCGATGAAGTGCTAAAAGAGGGCTGGCTCTATAGCGGCGATATCGTTACCGTCGATGAAGAGGGCTTTTTGCGTATCGTGGATCGTAAAAAAGATATGATTCTGGTTTCCGGCTTCAATGTCTATCCGAACGAGATTGAAGATGTGGTCATGCAACATCCGAAAGTGCGCGAAGCGGCGGCCATTGGCGTACCAAGTGAACTTTCTGGCGAAGCGGTGAAAATCTGTATCGTGAAAAAGGATCCCTCTTTGACCAAAGATGAGCTGATTGCCCACTGTCGACGTCATCTCACCGGTTATAAGGTGCCGAAAATCGTTGAGTTTCGCGAAGAGCTACCTAAAACCAATGTGGGTAAAATTCTGCGACGCGCGTTGCGTGACGAGATAAATAAAGCGCCTGCCGTCTGATGCCGCGAGTATGTTAAGCTATGGATGTAAGCGCCGGTTAATCCGGCGTTTTCATTGTATTCATCAGCATTAGCAACGCAAACGTACCGCTGGCAAGAGAGCAAGCATTTGAATTACACCTATATCACCACCAATGAGGCGCTCCAGGCCTGCTGTGACGCTGCGCGTCAACACCGTGCTATTGCGCTCGATACCGAGTTTGTCCGCACCCGCACCTATTATCCGCAACCTGGCCTGCTGCAAATTTATGATGGCGAACAGATCACGCTGGTTGATCCTCTGACCATTACCCAGTGGCAGCCGCTGATCGATCTGCTAAGCGACGCCAGCATCACGAAATTCCTGCATGCCGGTAGTGAAGATCTTGAAGTGTTTCAGCACAGCTTTGGGGTCATGCCAACGCCGCTGATTGACACGCAAATCCTCGCTGCTTTTAGCGGGCGTCCGCTATCAATGGGCTTTGCCGCGATGGTCGAAAACTTTACCGGTGAAGTGCTGGATAAAAGTGAATCACGCACTGACTGGCTGGCGCGTCCGCTTTCTGCCCGTCAGTGTGAATATGCGGCCGCCGATGTGTTCTGGCTGTTGCCGATTGCCCACACGCTGATGGATGAAACCGCAGCGGCAGGGCAGCTGGATGCGGCGCGCAGCGAATGTCTGCTGCTTTGCCAGCGCCGTACTGAAACGCTGCAGCCGGAAGAGGCGTATCGGGAAATCAGTAACGCTTCGCTGCTGCGTCCGCGTCAGCTGGCGGCATTACAGCACCTGGCGGCCTGGCGTCTGAAACTGGCGCGCGAAAAGGATATGGCGGTTAATTTTGTCGTACGCGAGGAAAATCTCTGGAAGGTAGCGCGCTATCTGCCGGGTTCGCTCGGCGAGCTGGATCACTTAGGACTGAGCGGTCACGAAATCCGTTTCCACGGCAAAACGTTGCTGGATATGGTTAATGAGGCCAACGCGCTGCCGGAAGAGAGCCTGCCGGAGATGCTGCTCAATATTAACGATCATCCGCACTATAAAAAAGCGTTTAAAGCGCTGAAAGCAGTGGTGCAGGAAGTCAGCGAGCGCAGCGGGCTGAGTACCGAACTGCTGGCGTCACGCCGTCAAATCAACCAGCTGCTGAGCTGGCACTGGCAAATCAAACCGCGAGAAACGCTGCCCGAGCTGGTAAGCGGATGGCGCGGCGAATTGATGGAACAGGAAATCAAACAGGTACTGGCGGACTATCCGCAGTAGCCTGCATAAACGTTCCCCTGCGTAAGGCAGGGGAAGGTCAGGAATGAAGACGAATCATTTCGCGGTTTCTTCCATTTCTGGCAGCGTCACGTTCAATTCCAGTATCGAAATATCATCACCGCGCTGATCCAGCTGTACAGTTACCATCTCCGGATCAATCTTCACATACTTGCAAATCACTTCCAGAATGTCGCGCTTCAGCTGGGGAAGATAATGGGGCTCACTATCGCCCCTCCTGCGTTCAGCTACGATAATCTGCAGCCTTTCCTTGGCTATGTTAGCAGTGTTCTTTTTACGGGATAAAAAGAAGTCAAGTAAGGCCATGGTTTATCCCCCGAACAGGCGTTTCAGGAATCCCTTCTTCTCTTCTTCAATGAAGCGGAAGGGGCGTTCTTCACCGAGTAACCGCTCAACGGTATCGGCATAGGCTTTGCCCGCATCGGATTCAGTATCCAGAATCACGGGTTCGCCCTGGTTGGAAGCGCGCAGTACCGACTGATCTTCCGGGATTACGCCAACCAGCGGAATACGCAGAATCTCCAGCACATCTTCCATACTCAACATATCGCCGCGGCTAACACGGCCTGGATTATAACGCGTCAGCAGCAGGTGCTCTTTTACCGGCTCCTGGCCGTTTTCAGCGCGGCGTGATTTGGAGGCGATAATGCCCAGAATACGATCGGAGTCACGCACCGAAGAGACTTCCGGGTTGGTGGTGATAATAGCTTCATCGGCAAAATAGAGCGCCATCAGCGCGCCGGTCTCAATACCTGCCGGCGAATCACACAGCACAAAGTCAAACTCCATCTTATCCAGTTCGTTCAGCACTTTTTCAACGCCTTCGCGCGTCAGTGCATCTTTATCTCGCGTTTGGGAAGCAGGCAGGATATAGAGGTTTTCTGTACGTTTGTCTTTAATCAGTGCCTGATTCAGCGTGGCATCGCCCTGGATAACATTGACGAAATCATAAACCACGCGCCTTTCACAGCCCATAATCAGATCGAGATTACGCAGACCGATATCAAAATCGATCACCACGGTTTTCTTCCCTTTCTGTGCCAGACCGGTAGCAATGGCCGCGCTTGACGTGGTCTTGCCAACGCCCCCTTTGCCGGATGTAACTACAATAATGCGTGCCATATATAAGAATTCCTTATAAATAAAAAGGGGCCTAATTCAATGTCTGTATTGTCAGCGCGCCATCTTTTAGGCTAAGGCGCGCTGCTTTTGCAAAATATTCCGCCGGGATTTGATCCATAATCCAGTACTCGCCCGCTATGGAAACCAGCTCCGCAGATAAACTGGTACAAAATATCTGGCATTCACGATCGCCACCGGCGCCCGCCAACGCGCGTCCGCGCATCATGCCATAAATATGAATATTGCCGTCGGCAACCAGTTCAGCACCGGCGCTTACGCTATTCGTCACGATCAGATCGGTATTACGCGCATAAATTTGTTGCCCGGAGCGAACCGGCGTGGTGACCACGCGCGTTTTAACCAGAGTGCTTTCCGGCGCCGCTACCGCAACCGATTCTACCGGTTCAGGATTTTTTTTCTGTTCTTTGCCTTCGGACAGGATGGGCAGGCCGGCGCGTGCGATCATGCGCTTAAGCGACTCATCTTTACAGCCGCTGACGCCTACAATGCGTAACCCCGTCGAAGCGATAGCCTGCTGCATCTGTTTCCAGTTAACGTCACCGTCCAGAGAGGCTACATTCAAAACCACGGGCGCATTTTTGAGAAAGGCAGGTGCCTGGTCAATTTTGTCCTGAAGCGCCTGACGAACCACATCGGGATGCGTGTGGTGTAAATGAACAACAGACAGAGTAAAACTACTGCCTTTAAACTCGATTGGCGTTTGCGACATCTGTCCTGGCTCAGTCCTGTTATGTCTAAACCCGACTAAATTATGCCTGATTTAGCCAGCGCGTAATCAAGGCGGGACATTATTCCTAACTACTGCAAGCATGTTATAGTTACTGTTATATTCAGGCAAGTCACCACCCCGCTTAATTCGAGTAAAAAATATGTTTTGTGTGATCTACAGAAGTCCCCAACGCGATCAGACTTATCTCTACGTTGAAAAAAAAGACGACTTTTCCCGCGTGCCCGAGGAGTTGCTGCGGGGTTTTGGCAAACCGCAGCTGGCAATGGTGTTACCCCTTGAACGCACTAAGAAACTGGCGAATGCGGATATTGAAAAAGTAAAGCTGGCACTGCGCGAGCAGGGTTATTATTTGCAGCTGCCGCCACCGGTAGAAGATCTGCTGAAAATACATTTAGGAAAAAACGATCCGGTTTAATTCAGATTCATCTGTAAATAATAAATTGGCGAATAATTCCCCAATTTATTTCCGGCGATTTTCAATTGATTAATAAGGAACTGATATGAAGCTAAATGCCCTGAGCGCAACGTTACTGACAATAATGTTAGCGGGATGCGCCAGTAAAAATAGCGTCTCTTCAGCGCCTGAAACCACGGGGGCTGTCGCGCCGACACCTGCCGCCAAAAGCGGCGGCTTTCTGACGCCGCCGACGGGTAAAATCACTCTGGCCCAGCAGGGGCGCGATCCTGCGGAGTTCCCCGCTTACGTTGAGCAGCTGAAAGCGCAGGCGCGTCAGCAGGGCATCAGTGAGCAAACCATAAATAGCGCTTTCGCTAACGTGCATTTTGTTGACCGGGTGATTAAATCTGACCGTAATCAACCCGAGCAGAAAATCACGCTGGATGATTATCTGGCGCGGGTCATTACCCCTAAAAAGATTGAGCAGGGCCGCAGCCTTTATCAGCAATATCAGAACGAGCTGACAAGCGTAAGCCAGCAATATGGCGTAGCACCGCAATATATTGTGGCGCTGTGGGGAATGGAGAGTAACTATGGGCGGCTTCAGGGCCGCGAAGATATTATCTCTGCGCTCGCCACGCTGGCTTTTGAAGGGCGGCGCGAAGCCTTCTTCACTAAGGAGTTGATCGCTGCGCTGAAGATGATCCAGCAGGGTCATATCAGCGCGCCGGAAATGAAAGGCTCCTGGGCGGGTGCGATGGGGCAGAATCAGTTTATGCCCAGCTCTTATCTGAACTATGGTGCGGACGGCGACGGCGATGGAAAAATTGATATCTGGCGTAACCAGCGCGATGTGTTTGCCTCCACGGCTAACTATCTGGCTAAAGAGGGCTGGAATTCTGGCGAAAGCTGGGGACGCGAAGTGATCCTGCCGGTGGATTTTGCCCCCCAACTGGCGGGTCTGAAGACACCACAGGCCAAAACGGTGGGTGAATGGGAAAAACTGGGCGTGCGGCTGAGCAGCAGCGATAACTTGCCGGATACCGGGCAGCGCGGCTGGATTATACTGCCGGACAACGTGGGCGGACGCGCCTTCCTGGTGTATGACAACTTCCGCACCATAATGCGCTGGAATCGCTCATATTATTTCGCTATCAGCATCGGCAAAATGGCGGATGCGGTAGCACAAGCACAGTAGGTTAGCGGCGCCGGCCTGGCGCTGTCACTCTCAGCAAGGGGAAAAGCATGTATCAACATCGTAACTGGCAGGGCGCGCTGTTAGATTTTCCAGTCAGCAAAGTGGTTTGTGTCGGCAGCAATTACGCTAAGCACATTAAAGAGATGGGCAGCGCGACGCCGCAGGAGCCGGTGATTTTTATCAAGCCTGAGACGGCGCTGTGCGATCTGCGACAGCCGCTCTCGATTCCACGCGACATGGGCGCGGTGCATCATGAGGTGGAAATGGCGATTCTGATCGGCTCCACCCTGAAACAGGCCAGCGAAGCGCATGTCGGTCAGGCTATCGCGGGCTACGGCGTCGCCCTTGATTTGACGCTGCGCGATATTCAGGCTGGCCTGAAAAAAACCGGGCAGCCGTGGGAAAAGGCCAAGGGATTCGATAATTCCTGTCCGCTTTCCGGCTTTATTCCTGTTAATCAATTCACCGGCGATCCGCAGCAGTGCGAACTTAAGCTGGTGGTTAATGGTGAAGTGCGCCAGCAGGGCAGCACCGCCGATATGATCACGCCCATCCTGCCGCTGATTGCCTATATGAGCAAATATTTTACCCTGCGCGCGGGCGATGTGATTTTGACCGGCACCCCGGAAGGCGTGGGTCCACTGCATGCAGGGGACCAGCTGGAAGTCTCGCTGGCAGGCCACGGCGTGAGCACGCGCGTGCTGTGATGCTTGCATCTGACCGCTGAACTGTTTATAAGGTGCGCTTTTGCTTAACCGGACATCACAATGACTGAGACCCCTTTCTGGCAGGAAAAGAGCCTGGAACAAATGACTGATGAGGAATGGGAATCCTTGTGCGATGGTTGTGGCCAGTGCTGCCTTAATAAATTGCAGGACGCCGATACGGATGAAATCTATTTCACCAACGTGGCCTGCAACCAGCTTAATATCAAAACCTGTCAGTGCCGTAACTATGAGCGTCGCTTCGAATATGAAGAAGACTGTATCAAGCTGACGCGTGATAATCTGCCTACCTTCTCCTGGTTGCCAGCCAGCTGCGCCTACCGTCTGCTGGCGGAAGGGAAAACGCTGCCGGTCTGGCACCCTTTACGCAGTGGCTCAAGTGCCGCAATGCATGCCGCACGGATTTCGGTGCGTCATATCGCGGTGCGTGAGAGCGAAGTCAGGGACTGGGAAGATCACATTATTAACCGGCCGGAATGGAAAGGCTGATCCAGCCGGTTAATGCTTAACGGGAAAAGAGATCGCGACGCCGGGGTTTGAACGGCTGCGCGATCAATACCAGCAGCGCTACCAGCAGATAAGCAGCGAAAATAATCATTAGCCACTGCGGCATACTCAGCGTAAGAAAAGACCAGACGCGTTCTGAGCAGTCGCCCGTGGCAACAAACACTGACGGCAGCCATTTATCCAGCGGTAGCCAGCCGGGAAAACGGGCGGCGAAATCACAGGTTGTAAATGGATTGGGATGCAGTTGCAGCATCGTATGCTGATAGGAGAGACGCAATCCCTCCCAGGCGCTGTAGAGCCAGATCAGCAGCGCCGCATAGCGCAGCGGCGTTTTTGGCGCGATCGCGCCAACCAGCCCGGCACCCATCACGCCAAACAGCGCGCAGCGCTCATAAATACACATTACGCAGGGTTTCAGCATCATAACGTGTTGAAACCACAGCGCGACCATTTCCAGCGCAAAAGCAGTCAGCGCCAGCAGCAGCCAGGCGCCACGTCCTTTTGAGCATTGGTTCAGGTATCGCAACATAAATCATTCCCTGTCATTAGCGTTGAACCGGCAGTGTAAAGCAAATACACATCGCTGCCAGCCAGGGCAGCGAAAAAACAGAATTAAAAATGACGTAAGATCATTTTGTTCCCGATTTTTACCGGGCGCTATAGCGCATGTGGCGGCAGCCAGCCATGCGCCATCATCCACAATGTCATCGGCTCCAGCGCATACATAATGCAGAACAGCCCCACCAGCGACAGCACAAAGGTATAGGGCAGCGCCATCCATACCATGCGTCCGTAAGAGAGGCGAATCAGCGGCGCCAGTGCGGAGGTCAGCATAAACAGAAACGCAGCCTGACCGTTAGGCGTGGCGACAGAGGGCAGATTGGTGCCGGTATTGGTTGCGACCGCCAGCAGTTCAAACTGCTGCAGGCTAATCTCGCCACGGGTAAGGGCGTTTTTCGCTTCGTTAATGTACACCGTGCCGACAAATACATTATCTGATATAGAGGACAGCACCCCATTAAAGACATAAAACCAGGTCAGTTGCATATTGGCTTCTGCCTGCAAAACAAAATGGATCAGCGGGCTAAAGAGATCCTGTTGCACAATAACTGCCACGATGGCGAAAAATACCGTCAGCAGCGCGGTAAAGGGCAGCGCTTCTGAAAACGCCCGACCAATAACGTGCTCATCGGTCACCCCACACAGCGAGGTGGCGAGAATGATCACCGACAAACCAATCAGGCCCACTTCTGCCAGGTGCAGCGCTAGCGCAACGATCAACCAAACGGCGATGGCACCCTGGATCCACAAATTAAGGCGATCCTGACGGGTACGCTTTTTCCGGGACTGAAGATCGTAATTCATCAGGATCTCGCGCACTTTTTCCGGTAGCGGTTCGCCATAGCCAAACAGGCGGAAGCGCTCCAGCAGCATGCAGGTGATCAGACCACAAATCAGTACTGGTACCGTCACCGGCGCCATGCGCAAAAAGAATTCAATAAAGTCCCAGTCGGCGGCTTTTGCAATAATCAGGTTCTGTGGCTCACCTACCATGGTCATGACGCCGCCTAAGGCGGTACCGACGCCAGCCTGCATCATCAGGCTGCGCAGAAACGAGCGGAACTTCTCCAGCGTTTCGCGACGCGCATTGTGATTGATATCCTCAGACTCGGCATGTTCATCACCTTCCGATAATACGCGGTGATAGATATCATAAAAGCCGGCGGCTACGCTCAGCACCACGGCGACAACCGTTAGCGCATCAAGAAACGCGGAAAGGAACGCGGCGGCCAGGCAAAATGCCAGGCCGAGTACCATCTTCGAGCGGATGGTCAGCAGCAGGCGGGTAAACACAAACAGCAAAAGCTGCCGCATAAAATGGATGCCGGCCACCATAAAGATCAGCAGCAGCAGCACCTCAAGGTTATTCGCCAGCTCCTCTTTTACCTGTTCCGCGCTGGCCATGCCGATGATAATCGCTTCCAGCGCCAGCAGGCCGCCGGGCAGCAGGGGATAGCATTTTAACGCCATCGCGAGGGTAAAAATAAACTCAGCCACCAGCAACCAGCCGGCAAGAAACGGGCTAACGAAGAAAAACAGCAGGGGATTCACAATCAAAAATCCCAGCAGCGTCAGCTTATACCAGTTGGGAGATTGCCCAAGAAAATTACGCGTAAAGGCGCGTCCGGTGGAAATATCCATATGTAACGTTATCCTCATACAGGATTAAGAAAATTTTCAGATTCAAAGGGTAAACGTCGCCAGCGAGCGAGGCAATGCGCATTCGATTAAAGCCACTCAATTCATCATTTTTTGCGCTGGATTCAGGTTTTAAACGAAGCGAGGCTAGGTGATGCCTGGGCCCTCTGGTATGATGAGTGGCATATTGCCTAATGAAAAAGCAACGAGAAATGCTATGGTTATAAAGGCGCAGAGCCCGGCCGGGTTCGCGGAAGAGTACATCATTGAAAGTATCTGGAACAGTCGCTTTCCCCCTGGATCTATCCTCCCTGCCGAACGCGAGCTTTCTGAGCTGATTGGCGTAACGCGTACCACGCTGCGAGAAGTGCTTCAGCGTCTGGCACGCGATGGCTGGCTGACCATTCAGCACGGCAAGCCGACGCGGGTCAATGATTTCTGGGAAACTTCCGGTCTGAATATTCTTGAAACGCTGGCGCGTCTCGATCACGACAGCGTACCGCAACTGATGGATAACGTGCTCTCCGTGCGCACTAACGTCTCCTCCATCTTTATCCGTCGCGCTATCCGTCACTTTCCCGAACAGGCGCGTGAGGTGCTGAAAGCGGCTGAAGGCGTCGAGGATCAGGCGGATGCCTATACCGAGCTGGATTATCGCATTTTTCGCGGGCTGGCTTTTGCCTCCGGCAACCCGATCTACGGCTTGATTCTTAACGGGCTGAAAGGGCTTTATACCCGCGTGGGGCGTCACTACTTTTCCAATCCCGAAGCGCGTACCTTAGCGCAGCGTTTTTATCAGCAGCTGCTCTCTTTTTGCGACGGCACCGAGCCGGAAAACATCGTTACCGCAGTACGTGAATATGGTCGTCGGAGTGGGGAAATCTGGCACAGCATGCAAAAATCGATGCCGGATGATGAGCTTCATCGCCGCTGAGTATGATTGACCCGTTTGAGTAATAACAGGGCCGGATTCGCCTCCGGCCCTGATGGTTTTATAAAGTGTTAGGACGCGGCGGGCAGCGATCCAGTATTTCAACGCTGCCATCTTCATTCTGCTGTTCCAGATGAACCTCAAATCCCCACAGACGATGCACATGCTTTAACACTTCGCGCCGGCTCTTATCCAGCGGAGAGCGCTGATGTGGCACATAGCGCAGCGTCAGAGAGCGATCGCCGCGTAAATCAACGTTATAAACCTGAATATTAGGTTCCAGGTTGCTCAGGTTATACTGCGCGGAAAGCTGCTGACGGATCGCGCGATAGCCCGCTTCATCATGAATTGCGGCAATTTCCAGATAATTGTTCCGATCGTCATCCAGTACGGTGAACAGACGGAAATCACGCATCACTTTCGGCGAGAGGAACTGACTGATAAAGCTTTCATCTTTAAATTCCCGCATGGCGAAATGCAGCGTTTCCAGCCAGTCCGAACCGGCCATATCCGGGAACCAGTAGCGATCCTCTTCAGTAGGCGACTGACAGATGCGTTTAATATCCTGGAACATAGCAAAGCCCAGCGCATAAGGGTTAATTCCGTTATACCAGGGGCTGTTATAGGCGGGCTGGAATACCACATTAGTATGGCTGTGGAGGAACTCCAGCATAAAGCGCTCTGTTACCTTACCCTCATCGTACAGATGATTCAGGATGGTATAGTGCCAGAAGGTCGCCCAGCCTTCGTTCATGACCTGCGTCTGTTTTTGCGGATAAAAATACTGACTTACCTTACGTACAATGCGTAGAATTTCACGCTGCCAGGGCTCCAGCAGCGGTGCATTTTTTTCCATAAAATAGAGCAGGTTTTCCTGCGGTTCAGAAGGGAAACGCACTTTCTCAGCATGCACTTCTTCTTTTTCGCGACGCGGCAGGGTACGCCACAGCGTATTGACCTGGCTTTGCAGGTACTCTTCGCGGCTTTTCTGCCGCGCTTTCTCTTCCTGTAATGAGATTTTTTGCGGACGCTTATAGCGATCGACACCGTAATTCATCAGCGCATGGCAGGAGTCGAGCAGACGTTCTACTTCCTCTACGCCATACCGCTCTTCGCACTCGGCGATGTAATTTTTCGCAAACAGCAGGTAATCAATGATTGAGCCGGCATCGGTCCAGCTGCGGAACAGGTAGTTATTTTTAAAGAATGAGTTATGACCATAGCAGGCGTGAGCGATAACCAGCGCCTGCATGGTGATGGTGTTCTCTTCCATCAGGTAGGCGATGCAGGGGTTAGAATTGATCACAATTTCATAAGCCAGTCCCTGCTGACCATGTTTATAGCGCTGCTCGGTTTCAATAAACTTTTTACCAAAAGACCAGTGCGCATAGTTGATGGGCATGCCGACGCTGGAGTAGGCATCCATCATCTGTTCAGAGGTAATGACTTCAATTTGATGCGGATAGGTATCCAGGCGGTACTGTTTCGCGACGCGATCGATTTCCGCCAGGTAGGTATCAAGTAGCTCAAAGGTCCAGTCGGGTCCGTCACTGAGTCGTTTGCTGTCCTTAACCGGATCGTCAAATAATGTCGCCATAGCGCACCCCTCGTTGGTGAATCCCATTGGGCAAAGCGTTGCCGCAAGGATTCCTGTTGTTTAAGGCTCATCCTGAATAAGAAGGCCCAAAGAACTGAGCGAACACTCTAATGATAGTTCACTGTTTTCCATCTGAAACCGGAATGCAACCTGAAACTGCAATACAAAATAAAGCGGCAATTAAAAACGAAATTTTAAATAACGAATAATGCGAATAAACGCCTGTTCATCAGTATAAAATCCTGTTTATTCTGTTTTTGTATGACCCATGCTAAATCTGCTGGCGTCAGGCTAATTTACCGGCTTAATCCTCACTTGCTGCTGCGATAACTTTAAAAATAATATTTTCCACTGAAATTTAGTCAGCATCTTGTTTTTACTCAGCGCTAAGGTAAAAAAGATGTGAAATATGTCACCGCTATGTTGATGGGAATGCGGCAAAATTATCATCCATAGGGTTGGCTAAGAATTAGTGGATTGTTCTATCGGGGGTGCTGGGGGAATTATGCGAGTTGTCATTCTGGGAAGTGGAGTTGTCGGCGTCGCCAGTGCCTGGTATCTGGCGCAGGCGGGTCATGACGTTACGGTTATCGATCGTCAGCCGGGTCCGGCGCAGGAGACCAGCGCCGCCAATGCCGGGCAGATTTCTCCTGGCTATGCGGCCCCCTGGGCTGCGCCGGGCGTACCGTTAAAAGCGATAAAATGGATGTTCCAGCGGCATGCTCCTCTGGCGATCCGTCTTGATGGCAGCCGCTTCCAGCTGCAATGGATGTGGCAGATGCTGCGTAACTGCGATATGCGCCACTATCAGGAGAATAAAAGCCGGATGGTGCGCATTGCGGAATACAGCCGTGACTGTATGAAAGCACTGCGGGAACATACCGGGATCAACTATGAAGGCCGTCAGGGCGGTACGCTGCAGCTATTTCGTACCGCACAACAGTATGAAAGCGCCAGTAAAGATATTGCCGTTCTGAAAGAGGCCGGCGTGCCTTATGAACTGCTGGAGGCGCACCAGCTGGCGCGTGTGGAACCGGCACTTGCCTCCACCCATCATAAACTGACCGGCGGGCTGCGCTTGCCCAATGATGAAACCGGCGACTGCCAGCTTTTTACCCAGCGGCTGGCGCAGATGGCGGCAGAGGCGGGCGTAACCTTTCGCTTTAATACGCCAGTGGATGGCCTGCTGCGTGAGGATAATCGCATTGTCGGCGTGAAATGCGGCGCAGAGATTATTACCGCAGACAGCTATGTTGTTGCCTTCGGATCCTGGTCCACCGCGCTGCTGGCGGATATCGTTTCTATTCCGGTTTATCCTTTAAAAGGCTATTCATTAACCATTCCAATTCGCGATGAGGCCGGAGCGCCAGTTTCCACCGTTCTGGACGAAACCTATAAAGTGGCTATTACCCGTTTTGACCAGCGCATTCGCGTTGGCGGAATGGCGGAAATTGTCGGCTTTAATACGCAGCTGCTGCCCGCACGGCGTGAGACGCTGGAAATGGTGGTACGTGACCTTTATCCCAACGGCGGCAACATTGAACAGGCCAGCTTCTGGACCGGTCTGCGTCCAATGACGCCGGACGGCACGCCGATTGTTGGGCCTACGCCGTTGAAAAATCTTTACCTTAATACCGGACACGGCACGCTCGGATGGACTATGGCATGCGGTTCAGGACAGCTGCTTTCTGATATTATTTCCGGAAAAAAACCGGCGATTGCTGCAGATGATCTTTCTGTAATGCGTTATCTGCCTGGTTATTCACCGGTAACGCCCCCGCAACTGCATAAAGCAAACGTTGCACGTTAACGAGTTACAAGGAGAGGTTATGTCACGTCCGATTGTCGCAACCATTCATAGCGCTGCGCTGCGACAAAATCTGGAGATCGTGCGCCGCGCTGCGCCGGGATCCCGTGTCTGGTCTGTGGTCAAAGCGAACGGCTATGGTCATGGCATCAGCCGCATCTGGCAGCACCTGAGCGATACGGATGGCTTTGCGCTGTTAAATCTGCAAGAGGCGATTCTGCTGCGCGAACAGGGCTGGAAAAAACCGATTCTGCTGCTGGAGGGCTTTTTCCATAGCGATGAGCTTGAATTGCTGGACCGCTATCGTTTGACGACCAGCGTTCACAGCAACTGGCAGATCCAGGCGCTGGCGAAAGCGCAGCTTAGCGCGCCGATCGACATTTATGTCAAAGTGAATAGCGGCATGAACCGGCTGGGCTTTATGCCTGAACAGGTGCATAAGGTATGGCAAAAACTGCGGGCGCTGGAGAATGTCGGAGAGATGACCCTGATGACCCATTTCGCCGAGGCGGAAAAAGAAGAGGGTATCCTTGAACCCATGAAGCAGGTTGAGCTGGCGGCGGAGGGGCTGAACTGCCCGCGTTCGCTGGCAAACTCAGCGGCGACGCTCTGGCATCCGGAAGCACATTTTGACTGGGTGCGGCCCGGGATTATTCTTTATGGCGCTTCACCAAGCGGTCAATGGCAGGATATTGCCGGAACAGGCCTCAAGCCCGCAATGTCACTAAAAAGCGAAATTATCGGCATCCAGCATCTGCGCCCCGGCGCTGGCGTAGGTTACGGCTATCGCTATCATGCAGTTGCGGAGCAGCGCATTGGGGTTGTGGCCTGCGGCTACGCGGATGGCTATCCTCGTCATGCGCCAAACGGTACGCCGGTAGTCATTGACGGCGTGCGCACCACCACCATCGGCGCGATATCGATGGATATGCTCACTGTGGACTTAACGCCTTGTCCGCAGGCTGGAATTGGCTCCAAAGTAGAGTTGTGGGGCGAACAGGTGAAAATCGACGAGGTGGCAAGCAGTGCCGGTACCGTTGGCTATGAGCTAATGTGCGCCGTCGCACCGCGGGTACCGGTTGAAGTCTTATAGTTTACAGCGCGGTCAGCGAGCCGCGCATTTTTTTACTGCAGCGCCATGCCAGAAACGTGAGCGCTGCGCCTACCAGCATCATCAGCGCCAGCGCATCTTTCTCCGTCAGCGGTAACGCCATCATCAGCAGTCCAGCCGAAGAACCGCCCGCCATCTGGATAAATCCTGCCAGCGCGGAAGCGACACCTGCCTGCTGCTGATAAGGCTCCAGCGCATAGCTGGTGGCCGGACCTACGGTAAAGGCCAGGCCCGCTACAGAGATGGCGACAGGTAGCATATAGAGCGCCCAGTGGGTTTGCATCGCGGCTGGAAACAGCTGCTCACCTGCAAACAACATCAGCGCGCCCAGCAGCATCGCCAGCGTTCCCAGCGCCAGACAAACCGGACGTCCAACTTTGCGGATCATTTTATTGACCAGTATGCTCACCAGCATAATCCAGAAGCCGTTTGCGCCGAAGGCGATAGAGAATTCAAGCGCGCTAAGACCGCCTACCGTCATCAGCACATGCGGTGCCAGCGAAACGTAAGTTAACACCATCCCCAGCGCGCCTGCGTTGGCAAAGGCAAAAGCGAGAAAGCGCGGCTGGCGCAAAATAGCGCCATATTGACGCAGCGGCAGACCTTTCACTTTACGCGTATCGGCAGGGCGCGTTTCTGGTAACAGAAACGCAATCAGCACGCCGATTGCCAGCGCATAGCAGACCAGGAACCAGAAAGGCGCTCGCCAGCCAAAGGCTTCGGCCAGAAAACCGCCCAGCATGGGGGCCAGCGCCGGCACGATATTAAGCGCGCCGTTAAGAAAGCCATAGGCGCGCGCCGCTTCATCACCCGACAACCGATCGCGTACGCCGCTAAAAGCAACCACGGCGGTACAACAAACGGCGCAGCCCTGAATCAGACGCGCCAGCAGAAACATAGGCCAGTTTACTGCGCAGGCCGCGAGCGCGCTGCCGCAGATATAGAGCAGCAGACCTATCATGGCGACAGGCTTACGGCCAAAGTTATCTACCAGCGGTCCGGCGATAATTTGCCCCAGCCCCATAACCAGCAGAAAAATGGGGATAGTGGTTTGCACCGTTGAGACCGGTGTTGACAAACCCAGAGCGATATCCGGTAGCGTAGGCAAATAGAGATCGATGCCAAGGGGCGCTAACAGCACCAGGCTAAGCAACAACAAGGTAAATTTTTGCATCAGGGAAGTTATTATCCGATATTTTTGAGCTGCACAGCGTAGAGAGATGTGACGAAAAAGAAAAGGGAAAAGTAACGAAATCAGGAGCAGCCGGGCTGCTGCTCCTCTAACTTATCAGGCAGGTTTTTTTAAAACCCAGCGATCCTGCTGTTTATCATAGTGACCGATCTCCAGATCCACCGGCTGTCCGTCAATCCACGCGGGAACGCTGGTTTCTTCATCCCAGCCGTCAAGCTGGTAGCTGAGACCGGGATTGGTTTGACAGGGGATACTGATGGTATCAGCCAGTTCAGCATCCATATCTGCATCAATAATCTCGTAGCGACCAATTTTGACTACATGACCCATGGGTTATTTCCCTCCAGGAAAGACGTGAACTATAAGCTTAGTCGCTCTGGCGGGAAATTCGAGGCCGTCAGGTCAGGATTATTCCTTCTCTTCCGGCACCCGCACGCCGATTTTGATCACCTGGTTATCCTCTTTTTCCGCCACGGTCCAGATCAGATGATTCCATTCCACCTGATCGCCCACCACCGGTGCGCCGCCGAGCATGCCCAGAATCAGCTGCCCCAGCGATTGCTGATCGTTGGTCTCTTCATTCAGATCCAGACCATAGATTTGCGCCACGTCGCGCAGTCTTGCATCCGCATCCAGAATAAAGTCGCCGAAAAAGCGCTGGTCAAGCGCTACCGGAGGAGACTGACTGAACAGCCTGCCGAGTGCGGGCAGGTCGCGCTCACGACCAATCACACAGAGCACATCGCCTTCCCGCAGGCGGGTATTGCCGGTGGGATGCATCAGCACATTATGACGGAACAGGGCGGCGATACGCGTTTCACGCGGCATTTGCAGATCGCGCAGCGCTGCGCCGACGCACCATTTATCAGCGCTTAACTGATAAACAAACTGCTCCCAGGGGTTTTCCGGATGGATATCAAGCCCAACGCGACTAATCGGCGAAGCGGTAGGCGGCACGATAACTTTCGCTTTACGCGCGGCAAAACCCAGTGAAGTGCCCTGTAGCATCAGCGATACCAGCACCACGAAAAAAGCGATATTGAAGAATAGCGAGGCGTTTTCCAGCCCAGCCATCATCGGGAACACCGCCAGAATAATGGGTACTGCGCCGCGTAAACCGACCCAGCTGATAAAAACGCGTTCGCGCAGGGTAAAACTGCGGAAGGGCAGCAGGCCAATAAAAACAGAAACCGGGCGGGCAAACAGAATCAGCCAGAGCGAAAGGATCATCGCCGGTACGGCGATATGCCAGAGATCGGAAGGCGTCACCAGCAGGCCCAGCACCAAAAACATGCCGATTTGGCTCAGCCAGGCCATCCCGTCAAAGGTTTGCAAAATGCCGTGCCGGTTGCGGATGGGACGATTCCCTAGCAGGAAGCCGCAGAGATAGACCGCCAGAATGCCGCTGCCTTCCAGCACCGTAGTCAGCGCGAAAACCAAAATCCCGCCGCTGACGGCCAGCAGCGGATAAAGCCCATTGGCTAAAGAGATACGGTTAATCAACTGTTGTATCGCCCAGCCGCCGCCCAGCCCCAACACAATGCCTAAACCAAACTGCTGGATTAATTGAACCACAAACATCCAGCTTAAACCGCTTTCTCCCTGCTGAATCATCTCAATCAGGGTAATGGTAAGGAACACTGCCATGGGATCGTTGCTGCCGGATTCAATTTCCAGCGTAGAGCTGACGCGCTCGTTCAACCCCTTATCCCCCAACAGCGAGAACACCGCTGCGGCATCCGTAGAGCCGATAATCGCGCCAATCAAAAAGCCCTGCATCATATCCAGCCGGAACAGCCAGGCGGCAGCGAGCCCGGTAAGGCCGGCGGTGATCATCACACCTACCGTAGCCAGCGACAGCGCCGGGCCTAATGCGACGCGCAGCGAAGTGGCGCGGGTGCGCATGCCGCCATCCAACAGGATCACCGCCAGCGCCAGGTTAGAAACCATATACGCGAGCGGATAATTATCAAACGCGAAACCCCCGATACCGTCCTCGCCGGTCAGCATACCCAGCGCCAGAAAGATCACCAGGATAGGGATCCCTAAACGGGAAGAGAAGGCGCTGAGTAGGATGCTTGATGCTACCAGCACGGAACCAATAATGAAAAGACTGTAAATTGTGCTGGCATCCAAGGCATTTTCTCCTCGTAAAACAGATGGCAAAAGCGATTTTAAACGTGGTTACACTATAACCGTTTTCAAAAGATAATGCTTTATCAATAGCTTGTCACAGCACGCAGGATAAAAAATGGGTACTTTTCGCAGCATGGCACAAAGTAAAATTGCTTAAAAAAAATACTGGATATTAAACCAGTAATACGTATACTATTTGTACTCCCTAACGGGCTGATGCTACTTGCAAGTCAATGGTGAAGCTATGATGATTTCTACTGAGAGCCTGAACGCTCTTCATCAATCCGTCACAATGAGTAGCCGTGAAATCGCCGAGATGACCGGTAATACCCATGGTGAAGTGAAACGTCTGATTAAAAGTCTGGAAACGGCCCAGCGTCTGTCACAGCCGTTAATCGCATGGGATTACGAAGCTGACGGCACGACACGCCAGGAATATCGTCTTAACAAGCGTGACTCGGTGCTGGCCGTGGCGCGTTTATCGCCAGCCTTTACTGCTGAAGCGCTTGATCGCTGGCAGGAGCGGGAAAAAATGGCGCATCTGCCCGATTTTACTAATCCAGCGGAAGCGGCGCGCGCCTGGGCCGAACAGTTTGAACAGCGTCAGAAAGCAGAGCAGCAGCTGGCGCTTTTCGCCCCCAAGGCTGAATTCTTTGATCGTTATGTCACGGTTGAAGAGGAGTCGCTTGGTTTCCGTCAGCTGTGCAAAATGCTGAAGGTTAAAGAGCCTGACTTTCGCCAGTTCCTGCTGGAGCGTCATATTATGTACCGCATGAACGGCACGCTTACGCCGCATCAGCAGCATATCAACGCAGGGCGCTTTACTCTGCGTTCCGGAGTAGGCGAAAACCAGCATGCGTTTTCGCAGGCGCGCTTCACGGCTAAGGGCGTGAAGTGGGTTGCCAGCCTGTGGGCAGGGCATATTGCATCGCAGCCGAAAGGCGCTGCGGCCTGATAACAAGCCGGGAAGGAGAACGTCGATGAATGGATGCGATGCAAGTTAAAAGCCGGTCATGGACCGGCTTTTTTGTTTCTCAAATCCGCCTGGCTCGCCTCATGGGTAACATCGCCTGCGCTATACCGGTTCGGAGTTTTTCATCCTTCGCGCGGCTTCGCGCTGTTTTACTACCGCCTGTTACTACCTTTTCGCTTAAAGCTGAGATTTAATCAGCGTCGATGCGCAACTGGTGTTTTACTGAAATAAATTTATATCAAAAGTAGATCACAGTTTTAATAATAATAATTTAAATATTGAATCATTCTGTTAGTTTTTACGGGTTTTCTGCTTTATTTTTTATTGCTGACTAAAGGTACTCTCCCTTGAGAAGAGGGACGGGAACTTTATCAACACAAATCCGTTAACTTTATAGATTGAGTGTGTAGTCTTAATCAGAAAATGATATTAGTTCGCAGAAAGCCTTCTGCTATTCAAACTCATAAAGGAAGCACTTTGGCTGGTAAACTTACAGGCGTCGCTTGCATAGCTTTTACTGGAGTGGCAGCTTTTTCCAACCTCTGTCTGGCGGATGAGCTGGATCTCTATTCCCTTCATACCGCTTCATTTGCATACCATCTTTATTCTCCGACCAAAGATTATAACCAGTACTTCAAAAATAATTTGATTGCTGTGGAAAGGCGGGTTAACGAGAACTCAGATTACAGTCTGTATGCGGGTACCATGATTAACAGTGAAGGGAATCGATGCGCGCTACTGGGTTTTGAGAAGGATTGGGGAAACTACAACAACCTGACCATTGAGGGCATTTACCTCTATGCCGGTGAGTTTTGGTTTAAGTCGTTTTCAAACTGTGGCGATAAGGGTATGTACCAGGATATAAAGAAGATGACTGGCGTTGGCTTCGCTCCTTATATTTATCATGGCGTTAAGTATGAAATGAACCCTCATGTTAATTTCAGATCGGGCGTTCTGCTGCCGGGAATTTTGGTTCTTAGTCTGCAGTTAAAATTCTGACGGGCTGGACAACGAGCGCATGATGCCGATAAAAAAGCAGCCTTCAGCGGCTGCTTTCAAGGCACCAGCTTATACAGACTAGCTCATCTCGCTGGCCTGTTTATGAAACAGCTCGCGGAATACCGGATAGATATCCTCTGGTTCACGAATATGCTGAATCGCAAAGTTATCAAACGCGGCCTGAAGATGCTCATATTCACGCCACAGCGTTTGATGAGCACGGCGGGTAATCTCGATATAACTGTAATAACGCACCACCGGCAAAATGTTCTTTGCCAGTATCTCATGGCACAGCGGTGAATCGTCAGCCCAGTTATCGCCATCGGAAGCCTGCGCGGCGTAGATATTCCATTGCGTGGGATCGTAGCGATCTTTCACCACCTCATCCATCAGCTTTAAGGCGCTGGAAACAATAGTGCCGCCGGTTTCCTGCGAGTAGAAAAACTCCTGTTCATCCACTTCCTTAGCC
The DNA here is from genome assembly GCF_050113815.1 of Pantoea sp. FN0307. Lineage (NCBI taxonomy): Bacteria > Pseudomonadati > Pseudomonadota > Gammaproteobacteria > Enterobacterales > Erwiniaceae > Pantoea > Pantoea sp. FN0307. Next base: position 975,207 of record NZ_JBNJSO010000001.1, read on the forward strand.
TGAGTATGATGGCGAATATAAACCACTTCCACGTTTTTATAGGTACGGCTCAGGAACAGATAGAGCAAAATATAGAAGCGTTTTGCCATATCTTTTGTTGCCTGATCCATTGAGCCTGATACGTCCATCAAACAAAACATTACTGCCTGACTGGACGGCTCCGGTCGTTTTTCAAAGTTTTTGTAACGCAGGTCAAAAGTATCGATAAAGGGAACGCGCTCGATGCGTGCCCGCAGTTCAGCAATCTCTTTACGCAGCCGCTCTTCTTCCAGAAGCTGCACCGGCTCGGTTTTTTCCACAGTCTGCAGCGCATCCTCCAGCTCATGCAGCATACGGCGTTTACCTGCCGTCATCGCGGTACGCCGCGCCAGTGAATTCTGCAGCGAGCGTACCACGCTGATATTGGCGGGCACGCCGTTAGAGGTAAAGCCGGCGCGATGCGTCTTATATTCATTCATCTGCCGCTGCTGCGTTTTACGCAGGTTGGGCAGAGCCAGATCTTCAAACAGCAGATCGAGATATTCATCCTTGGAAATTTGGAAAACAAACTCATCCTGACCTTCACCATCCTGGCTGGCGTTGCCCTGGCCGCTTCCGCCGCCGCCGCCGCCCTGAGGACGTTCTACACGGTCATTCTGTACAAAATGATCGTTGCCGGGATGAACGCGATGTCGGGTGCCGCCGCGTCCCTGATGGAAAACAGGTTCATGAATGTCATCTACCGGTATAGAAACAGATTCACCACTCTCAACGTCGGTAACCGAACGTTTATTGATGGCCTCGGAGATCGACTGTTTAATTTGCGACTTGTAGCGGCGTAAAAAACGCTGGCGATTTACCGCGCTTTTATTTTTGCCGTTCAGCCGCCGATCGATAAAATAGGCCATAGCTCCCCCAAACCACGTTGCAAGCAAGGTCGGACATAATGTCCGACCTCTTTACTGTCGCTTCCGTTACGTTTATAGGCTGGTACGCCTCACTTACGATGATTTGCGTACGCGCAGGTACCATTCGCACAGCAGACGAACCTGCTTGCGGGTGTAGCCTTTTTCCATCATACGGTCGACAAAATCATCATGCTTTTTCTGCTCATCGGTTGACGTTTTTGCGTTAAAGGAGATAACCGGCAGCAGCTCCTCGGTATTAGAGAACATTTTTTTCTCAATAACCGTGCGAAGCTTCTCATAGCTGGTCCAGTTTGGATTACGTCCGCTGTTCTGTGCGCGGGCGCGCAGGACAAAATTGACGATTTCATTACGGAAATCTTTGGGATTGCTGATGCCAGCTGGTTTTTCAATTTTCTCCAGCTCAGCATTCAACGCCTCGCGATCGAAAAGCTGACCAGTATCGGGATCGCGATACTCCTGATCCTGAATCCAGAAATCCGCATAGGTCACGTAGCGATCAAAAATATTCTGACCATATTCTGAATAGGATTCCAGATAGGCGGTCTGGATCTCTTTGCCAATGAATTCGGCATATTTAGGGATCAGATAACCTTTCAGAAACTCCAGATATTTCTCGGCAAGTTCCTGTGGGAACTGCTCGCGTTCAATCTGCTGCTCCAGAACGTAGAACAGATGGACCGGGTTTGCCGCCACTTCCGTATGATCGAAGTTAAATACCCGCGACAGAATTTTAAATGCGAAACGTGTGGAGAGCCCGTTCATGCCTTCATCCACACCAGCATAATCGCGATACTCCTGGTACGATTTGGCTTTCGGATCGGTATCCTTCAGGCTCTCCCCGTCATAAACCCGCATTTTTGAATAGATGCTGGAATTTTCCGGCTCCTTCAGGCGGGAAAGGATCGAGAAGCGGGCCAGTGTTTCTAGCGTACCGGGCGCGCAAGGTGAATGGGTCAACTCACTGTGATTAAGCAGTTTTTCATAAATCTTGATCTCTTCCGAGACGCGCAGGCAATAAGGCACCTTAACGATGTAAACACGGTCAAGAAACGCCTCATTGTTTTTGTTGTTACGGAACTGCACCCACTCAGATTCGTTGGAGTGCGCCAGAATAATCCCGTTAAACGGCAGGGCGGAAATCCCTTCCGTACCGTTGTAGTTACCTTCCTGCGTTGCGGTCAGCAGCGGATGCAGCACCTTAATCGGCGCTTTAAACATCTCTACAAACTCCATGATGCCCTGGTTGGCGCGGCACAACGCCCCTGAATAGCCGTAGGCATCAGGGTCGTTTTGCGCATGGTTTTCCAGCTTACGGATATCCACCTTACCGACCAGCGCGGAAATATCCTGGTTGTTCTCATCGCCCGGCTCGGTTTTTGCGATAGCCAGCTGCTCCAGAATCGACGGCCAGACTTTAACCACTTTAAAACGGGTGATGTCACCGCCGAACTCATGCAGCCGTTTTGCCGCCCACGGCGACATAATGGTGCCCAGATAACGACGCGGCACGCCATACTCTTTTTCAAGAATATTGGCATCTTCCTGTGGATTAAACAGGCAGAGCGGATGGTCATTGACCGGACTGCGTTCGCCGTCGGCGCTCAAAACATAAATAGGTACGCGCTGCATCAGCGATTTTAAGCGTTCGGCGAGTGAGGATTTACCCCCACCAACCGGGCCCAACAGATAGAGGATCTGTTTTTTCTCTTCCAGGCCCTGAGCCGCATGTTTCAGGTAAGAGACGATTTGTTCAATCGCTTCTTCCATCCCATAGAACTCTTCAAAAGCCGGATAACGTGCAATCACACGATTTGAGAACAGTCGGGAAAGGCGAGGCTCCTGGGCAGTATCGACCATGACTGGCTCACCAATAGCCATCAAGAGTCTTTCTGCCGCGTTGGCGTATGCACTGCGATCCTGCTTACAGGTAGCAAGAAATTCCTGCAGTGTGAACTCTTCGTCCTTGGCAGCTTCATAACGCTGACGATAGTGATCGAATATATTCATAGCGATGCCCGTCCTTTCGTTTTTAGCACAGGTAATGGAAGCGTTATAAAAGGTGTATCAGCTTCCGGAAGATATTCTCTTGGGAGTACAGCAACCCTTATGCCAACCTGACGTATTTTTATCGGGGTACACAGATTTGATGGTTACTCTGCTCGAACGAATCACATAGGTTACTTTTAACTGTAGATGGCATTTCAGGAATTTTCTTTAATGCTATTGAATTGCACCAGGAAAGTGTGACCGGTAATAAGCATTGCCCTTGCGGGGCGCGGCCTGTGACGGCTTTGTAAATAAGCGGAAAAAGGCTCAGCAAACTGAACCCTTCTTTCCTTCGAATATGACAAAATGTATTAAGATTTAAGCCTGTCACGTAATGACGTTAAACTGCCTCTCTAATTGTTCTATTTATGGAAGAAACATATTGTGAACCGATTCAAAATTAGCGCGCTTGCTTTGCTGCTGCCTCTTTGTGGTGTCACCCAGGCGGAACAGACGTCTCCGCTCACGCTGGGTGCGTCAGTGGCGTATGTGCAGAGTCCCTATAAAGGGGGACAGGATCGCTATTTACCGCTTCCGGTGATCAACTATGAAAGCGACAGCTTCTGGCTGCGCACGCTGCAGGGTGGTTATTATCTGTGGAAAGATCAACAGGATCAGCTTTCTGTTACCCTGGCAGGCTCGGCGCAGCGCTACGATCCGGATGATAACGATCTGGGCGCGATGAAAGGGCTTGATGAACGTCACATGACGCTGATGGGCGGCCTGGAATACCGTCATATTGCTGAGTGGGGGATTGTGCGGACCAATCTGCTTGGCGATGTACTGGGCAAAAGCGACGGTATTGTCTGGGATCTGACCTACCTTTATCGCTTTGAGTTCGGTGACTTCAGCGTGGCGCCTGGCATCGGCGCAACCTGGACCAGCGCCAATCAGAATCGTTATTATTATGGCGTGTCCAGCCACGAGTCAGCGCGCACCGGCATTCGTCGCTATCAGCCGGATGACAGCTGGAGTCCTTACCTTGAGCTAAGCGCTAACTATCGCCTGACCGAGCGCTGGAATACCAGCGTCTATGCACGCTATACGCGTCTGGCTGATGAGATTAAAGATAGCCCGATGGTCGACACAGATTCTCAACTCACCACCTGGGCTGGAATTAGCTATAGCTTCTGATTAAGCAGGCTAAAACAGGGCAGCGGGCGCTCCGTTGCGCCTGTTTGGTGCATGCCCGCTGTGCAAAGGAGGGAGGATGGGCAAAAATATAGCGTTTGCTGCGGATTTGACGTTGCCAGCCATTGGTCAGGGTACCTGGTATATGGGTGAAAAAGCTGAGCTACGTCAGCAGGAAATTGCCGCCTTACAGGCTGGCCTGGAGTGCGGTTTAACGGTAATCGATACCGCTGAAATGTATGCAGACGGCGGGGCGGAGCAGGTTGTTGGTGAGGCACTGCAGGGAAGGCGCGATCGTGCCTGGCTGGTTTCAAAGTTTTACCCGTGGAATGCCGGCGTTGATGATGCAAGGGAAGCCTGTGAACGCAGCCTGAAGCGCCTGAAGACGGACTATCTTGATCTCTATCTGTTGCACTGGCGCGGCAATATCCCGCTGGAGGAGACGATCCGCGCAATGGAGAAACTTCAGCTGCAGGGAAAAATCCGCCGCTGGGGCGTGTCTAATTTTGACTACGAGGACATGCAGTCGCTTTGGCAAGAGCCAGGCGGCAGTGCCTGTGCCGCTAACCAGGTGCTGTATCATCTTGCCTCACGCGGCATTGAGTTCGATCTCCTGCCCGCCTGTGTTGAGCGCCAGCTGCCCGTTATGGCCTATTGCCCGCTGGCTCAGGCTGGGCGTTTGCGCCATGGCCTGATGACCTCGCCCGAACTAAACGACATGGCCGATCGGTTGGGGATTAGCGTAGCGCAACTGCTGCTGGCGTGGGTGATCCGCCACCCGAACATCATGGCGATTCCCAAAGCCAGCAGTATCAGCCACGTGCAGGAAAACGCCGCCGCGTTAAACGTGACGTTAGATGAAACGCATGTGAAGCAAATCGATCTGCTGTTTCCGCCGCCGCAAAGCAAGCAGCCGCTGGATGTGGTCTGAAAATAACGTCATGCAGGCCGGGCATTTGCCCGACCTGCAACAGCTGGCATACTTTTCAGACAGCAAGATAAATTAGCGCTTTTTACGCAGGCGGAAGGTCGTGGCCAGGCGTGCCGGCTGCTCGGGCGCACTCTTCATTGGCGTATTGATACGTGCTGTTTCTACGCAAACCATGGTCTGAAAGCCATCGTTCGCCATATCGGCCATGCTGCAGGATAACTCCACGCCCGGATTCCAGGTAACCACATCGCTATGATGATGGTGGTAAACCTCAATCACCCGCTGCCCGGATTTATCGTGGATCAGGCTGCAATCTTCTGGCCGGGTATAAATACGATCGACCTGACCGGCATAGCGCTGTTTGCCATCCTCAGAGGTTGCCTGTTCGCCGCCTTTCACCTTATCGATAAAGTGCGTGCCCAGACCGCTGACTTCCACCTCCGCAATATCCGCCACGTTGAAATAGCTGTGCAGGGCGCAGGTTGCCTGGTATTCACCATGCGCTTCCAGCTCAATTTCACAATGTTCACCCAGGCGAAAGCGCGCAATTAATGTGAAATCATGCGGCCAGAGCGCTTTGGTCTGCTCATTACTTTCCAGCACCAGCGTCAGCAGAACATTGTCGTTATTTTCATCGTGAGCAGAGAGCGTCCAGGGTTGATTACGGGCAAAGCCGTGTGCCGGTTGGCCTGCCGGGCCAAACCACGGCCAGCAAATCGGTACGCCGCCGCGAATCGCCTTGCCTGGGGTAAACGCCGTTTTGTCACTAAGCCAGATAACCGGCTTCTCACCGTTTGGCTGCCAGGCAATCAGCTGTGCGCCCTGCAGCGTAACCGCAGCACGCACTTTCGGATGATTAACCACAATAACGGGCAATTCGCCAATCTGTCGTTGGCTCAGGTAAGGGGAGATCTGGTTTTCCACGGGAAGCGAAAAGATTTTTTCGGTCATGATGTTACCTTGCTGGAATTCAGACGATAAAAAAGGGCGACCGTAGTCGCCCTCTAAGCTTAGTCTGTCACCGTTACTTATTTAGAAGCAACCAGCGCGACCAGATCCAGAACTTTGTGAGAGTAGCCGGTTTCGTTGTCATACCAGGAAACCAGTTTCACGAAGTTGTCGTTCAGTGCGATACCGGCAGCGGCATCGAACACAGAAGTCAGGGTTTCGCCGTTGAAATCGGTAGAAACCACGGCATCTTCGGTGTAGCCCAGAACGCCTTTCATGTCGCCTTCAGAAGCGGCTTTGATGGCTTCACAAATTTCTTTGTAAGAAGCAGGCTTAGCCAGACGTACGGTCAGGTCAACAACGGAAACGTTCGGAGTCGGAACGCGGAACGCCATACCCGTCAGTTTACCGTTCAGTTCCGGCAGAACTTTACCTACGGCTTTAGCCGCACCGGTAGAAGATGGGATGATGTTTTGAGCTGCGCCACGGCCGCCGCGCCAGTCTTTGTGAGACGGGCCATCAACGGTTTTCTGCGTTGCGGTAGTTGCATGAACGGTGGTCATCAGGCCTTCAACGATACCGAATTTGTCGTTGATAACTTTAGCCAGCGGTGCCAGGCAGTTGGTGGTGCAGGATGCGTTAGAAACGATGTCCTGGCCAGCATATTTGTCAAAGTTAGCGCCACGAACAAACATCGGGGTGTCATCTTTAGACGGGCCGGTCATAACCACTTTTTTAGCGCCAGCAGCGATGTGTTTGCGTGCAGTTTCGTCGGTCAGGAAGATACCGGTTGCTTCCGCTACTACGTCAACACCGACTTCGTCCCACTTCAGGTTAGCCGGGTCTTTTTCAGAGGTAACACGGATTTTTTTGCCGTTTACGATCAGCGCGCCGTCCTGTACTTCAACGGTGCCTTCGAAGCGGCCGTGCGTTGAGTCATATTTCAGCATGTACGCCATGTATTCCGCGTCCAGCAGATCGTTGATTGCAACGATTTCAACGTCAGAACGTTGCTGCGCAGCACGGAAAACGATGCGACCGATACGACCAAAACCGTTAATACCTACTTTGATAGTCATATATTCCACCAGCTATTTGTTAGTGAATAAAAGGTTGCCTGTAAAATTACAAAATCCTTACCAGGCGTCAAGCGGAATCGTGTCAATTATTGCGACAAATCAAACCTGTGATGGTGAATTTGCAGGTAAAAATCCGCTTCCGCGCCTATTCTCCCGCAGGAGTTTTACGCCTCGATTACCGAATATAAAGGCCTGCTCTGACTGGAAAGTGATCTTCATCACAATTTGACAGTTAAGCGGCGGTGAAAATTCGCCAGGCACAAAATATTAAGCTGTTCTTGTTAACTGTTTGTTAGAATACTAGCCGATTTTTCCAGAATAACACTGCCAGAGATGATGAAAATGGCTAAAGAATTGAACGATCGTACGCCTGATAACCAGCTTAGTGAAATGCAACGTTATGTTACCCAGCAGCGGGGCACTGAGCCGCCGTTCAGCGGCGCGCTGTTGCATAACAAATCGGAAGGTATTTATCACTGTCTGGTATGTAACGCGCCGTTGTTTTTATCGGAAACCAAATACGATTCTGGTTGCGGCTGGCCCAGCTTTTATCAGCCTTACAGCGATGATGCGATTCACTATCTGGAAGATAATTCACATGGCATGCAGCGAATTGAGATTCGTTGTGGCAGCTGCGACGCTCACCTTGGCCACGTCTTTCCCGATGGCCCTCAGCCGAGCGGCGAACGCTACTGCGTAAATTCGGCCTCGCTGAGCTTCAGCGATAATGACGGTAATCAGATTAAAGGTTAATACGATGAAATCTGAACTCAAGGCGATAGTCGAGGCAATGACCCCCGAAATTTATCAGCGTCTGGCAACGGCGGTAGAAATCGGAAAATGGCCAGATGGCGTGGCGCTTACGGAAGAGCAAAAAGAGCACTGTATGCAGCTGGTTATGCTGTGGCAGGCGCAGCACAATCATCAGCCGCAGCATATGAGCATCGGCGCGGGCGGAGAGCTGGTCACCCGTTCGAAACGCGAACTAAAAGAAGAGTTCGGTATCAGTGACAGCGTCACGCGTATCACGTTGCAATAATTATCCCGCCAGCACGGCGGGATAATGGCCTTACTGGCGGATTAGCGCGCCGTTTGCCGCCATATCCGCTAAGGCCTGCTGGCTGTCCTGCGGCTGTAAGTTAACGCCGCGGCAACCTTCAGCAATCACTTCTACCTCATATCCTAACCGCAGCGCATCCAGCACGCTAAATTTCACGCAATAGTCTGTGGCCAGACCCATCATGACCAGACGCCTGATGCCCTGCTGACGTAACCAGGCATCAAGCCCGGTCTGACGGCGATGACCGTTATCAAAAAAGGCGCTGTAGCTGTCAATATCAGGCTGCTCACCCTTATGAAATATTTTATCGATTAACGTGCGCCTGAGCGCCGGATGAAATTCTGCACCCTGCGTATGTTGAACAGCATGATCGGGCCACCAAATCTGCGGCAGGCCATTCAGCTCGCCCAGCGTATTCACGGCCTTACCGGAAACCGAAGCAAAACTGCCATGGTTTGCCGGATGCCAGTCCTGCGTGGCAATCACCGGTTCGCCACGCCGGTGAAATGCTTCGGCCAGCTGATTAGCTACGGCAATAGTCGCGTCGCCGTCGGCCACCGCCAGTGCGCCGCCCGGACAAAAATCATTCTGCAAATCGATAAGGATCAACGCCTGGGTCATAACAGACTCCGCTATTAGTTATCAGAGGTTAGCTCGCCACGCAGATTGACCTGCATTAGCTGCCGCACTTCATCGCAGCTTAACGGCTGACTGAGTAAATAGTGCAGTTTGGTCAGAGTAGCCTCTACCGTCATATCGAAGCCGCCGATCACGCCTGCATGGGCGAGGGCGTTGCCGGTAGCGTAGCCCCCCATATTCACCTTGCCCGACATACACTGCGTAAGGTTAACCACCACAATACCGCGTTCGGAGGCTGCCCGCAGCTCAGTCAGGAATTCGGCGTTTTGCGGCGCGTTACCCACGCCATAGGAGCGCAGAATCAGTGCTTTTACCGGCTGGCGCAGAAAGTTGCGTACCACTTCAGCAGAAATTCCCGGATAGATGGTCACCACCCCGATTGGCTGAGGCGTAATAGGATGAACGATCAGTTCGCCTTCGCCTTGTGGGGAGGCGGGCGTATTCAGTCGTCGGATATGAATACCCGCTTCCAGCAGCGGCGGCAAATTGGGCGAGGCAAAGGCATTAAAGCCATCTGCATGGGCCTTGGTGGTGCGATTACCCCGGTAAAGGGTGTTGTTAAAAAATAACGAGACTTCTTTGATCGGGTAGTTAGCCGCAACGAAGAGTGCGTTCAGTAAGTTTTGCTGGCCGTCAGATCGCAGTTCCGCCAGCGGGATCTGTGACCCTGTCACTATTACCGGCTTGGCCAGATTCTCCAGCATAAAAGAGAGCGCCGAGGCGGTAAACGCCATGGTATCGGTGCCGTGCAAAATCACAAAACCATCGTACAACGCATAATTTTGCTGAATATCGTCTGCAATCGCCTGCCAGTCTTGTGGCGTCATATCAGAGGAGTCGATCAGCGGCTGATATTCATGAATGGTAAAGTCAGGCATCTCCGGACGATGAAACTCCGGCATGGCTGACAATTGCTGCTGAAGGTGGCCGGAAACCGGAATATAACCTTGTTCTGAGCGCTGCATACCGATGGTTCCGCCGGTATAGGCAACGTAAATGGATTTTTTTTGCATGAAAAGCGACTCAGCTTGGCGGTAAAACCGCAGTATAAGGTAAAGTCTCAGGAAGAGCAGCCCGACCAGCGGCAATACCGGCCGGGCTGAAAGTTATCGCACGTCGCCGCAGGTCAGGCAGAGAGCGTAACGGTTTTGCGGATCGTTCAGGGTTCCCAGAAGCCCGGGCTGCTGTTTCATGGCGCTTACCACATCCACCATCGGGGCCGGTAGCCAGGCTTTTAACGTAGCGGGCAGCAGTGCCTGTACTGAAGCATCCATCTGGCCCAGTACCATGTCAATAAAGGCAGGCTCATCGGCAAACCAGTTGAGTTGTACATTCTTCACCTTCGCCAGTTCTGCCGCCTTAGTAATGGCATCATCAAAATCACCCAGTGCATCGACCAGGCCATTTGCTTTGGCATCTTCACCGGTCCAGACATGACCCTGGGCGATCTGATCGATCTGCTCAGGCGTTTTCTGCCGTGCTTTCGCCACCAGGCCGATAAAGTTGCGATAGCCGTTTTCAATGCTGAGCTGCATCATTTGCTGTACTTCAGGCGGCAGCGCCTTGGTGGTGGCAACGTCCGCCAGCGGCGAGGTCGCTACGCCATCAGTATGCACGCCGATAGCATCCAGCGAATTTTCCACCGTATTAATTACGCCGAAAATGCCGATGGAACCGGTTAGTGTCGCCGGGCTGGCAATAATGTAGTTAGCAGGCGTTGAAATCCAGTAGCCGCCAGAGGCTGCCATGCCGCCCATGGAAACCACCACCGGCTTGCCTGCTGTACGTGCTGCCGCCAGCTCCTGACGCACCACTTCCGATGCGGTTACGCTGCCGCCAGGGCTGTTTACACGCAGTACAATTGCCTTGATTGCCGGGTCGAGCCGCGCTTCGCGGATCTGCGCTGCGGTGGTATCGCCGCCGACGGAGCCCGGCGTCTCTTCGCCATCCATAATGGCACCATTCGCAAGGATCACGGCGATATTGCCATTCTGCGAACTGGTATCCTTCACCGGATAGTCATAGATGCTGATAGCGTTGTAATCCTGATCCTGTTTGTCCCAGCCAAACTGTTTGGTAAACAGCTGCTCGGTTTCGGCACGGGTCGCCAGCTGATCCACCAGCTTGTTTTCTTTCGCATAGAGTGCCGTATCGCCGCCGGTTTTTTGCAAACCGCTCAGTAGCCCCTGCGCGCCAGGGAAAAGCTGTTGTGGGCTAATCTGACGGTTAGCGGCAACGGTATGCAGATAGTTTTGCCACAGTTCGCCTACCCAACGGCTGTCGGCCTCGCGCGCTGCCGGCGACATATCATCACGCAGGAAAGGCTCTACCGCAGATTTATAGGTGCCGACGCGGAAAACGTGTGAGGTCACTTTCAGCTTGTCGAGCAGGCTTTTGTAGTAAAGCGTGTTGGTGGCGAAGCCGTGCAAATCGACGGTGCCCTGCGGCGAAAGGTAAATTTTATTGGCATAGCTGGCGAGGTAATATTGCGCCTGACTATAGCTGTCGCCGCTGGCGTAAACCGGCTTGCCGCTGTCGCGGAACTCACGCAGCGCCTTGCCGATATACTGCAGAGAAGGCTGGTCGGCCCCGGCAAAGTTACGCAGGTCCAGCACGATTCCGGTGATTTTCTCATCCTCTTTGGCCTGACGGATCGCTGCCACCACATCAAAGAGCGAATTCTCTTTCAAACGATCGCTGCTGGCACCCAACAGCTGACGACCAATTTTGCTGAGCTTGTTGCTGACCGAAGGTTTATCGACCACCACGCCGGAGAGATCGACTTTTAGCGCGCCACGCGGCACCTCTGCCGGTGTGCTGACGCTTTTAATCTGTAGCCAGATCCCTACGCCAATCAACAGCAAAAAGATAAAAAATAAGTTGAGGATGCATTCACGAACAAAGTTCAGCACCCGCCATGTCCATTTAAATAAGCCGGTTATGATTCGCCACAACGTGCGCATGTTTTCTCCATAATCACCAGACAGAGCACAGAAAAGCAGCTTTTCTGCCAGAATTTCATCCACATCCTAAAGAGCAGTGGGGCAAATGTCAGCAGGAAATCGCACGCGGCTGTAACAAAAGGTCAGCCTGTGCTAGTTTGCAGTGAATGCTAATCATTATCAGGAGGCATAAATGGATGCACTGGATTTACTGGTTAACCGTCGTTCCGCATCGCGCTTAGCCGAGCCTGCGCCACAGGGCGAAGCGCTGGACAATATTATACGCGCTGGTATGCGCGCACCGGATCACGGCACGCTACAGCCATGGCGCTTTCATATTATTGAAAAGCAGGGATTAGAGCGCTTTAGCGCGCTGCTGGAGCAGGCTGCGCGTGACGGAAACATGGATGATAAAGCCATTGAAAAGGCGAAGCAGTCCCCGTTCCGGGCGCCGATGATTATCACCGTGGTTGCGCACTGCGTCGAGCATCATAAAGTGCCGCGTTGGGAGCAGCTGTTATCAGCAGGCTGTGCGGTTATGGCAATGCAAATGGCTGCCGCCGCACAGGGCTTTAACGGTATCTGGCGCAGCGGCGCCTGGACTGATAACGACGCGGTAAGAGCGGCATTTAACTGTCGCGAACAGGATGCGATTGTCGGCTTCCTTTACCTGGGCACGCCGCAGTTAAAATCATCCACCACCGTTTTACCTCCTGATACCGCCCCCTTTGTCAGTTATTTCTGACAGCTCGCGCGCCGCCGTTTTGGCAGGATAAGTTGATTATCCTGCTTTTTATCCACTCCGCCGCAGGGATGGCTTATCACGCCAGAGCGAACGCGTTAACATAGATGACCGCTCTTATTGCGAGCGGTCTGATGCCGATTAAAGCCGGTGTTCCTTATTATCTTGTCTTAAGAGAGCTTTGCCCCATTCATGCGCCTGTTTATTGCTGAAAAGCCAAGCCTGGCCCGCGCCATTGCCGATGTGCTGCCGAAACCGCATCGTCGTGGCGATGGTTACATTGCCTGTGGAAACGATCAGATGGTTACCTGGTGCGTGGGGCACCTGTTAGAACAGGCCCAGCCCGACAGCTATGACAGCCGCTATGCGCGCTGGTCATTAGCGGATTTACCTATCGTGCCGGAAAAGTGGCGTTTACAGCCGCGTCCTTCCGTAGCGAAACAGTTGAATGTGATCAAAAAACTGCTGGAGCAGGCGGATGAAGTGATCCACGCCGGCGACCCCGATCGCGAAGGACAACTGCTGGTGGATGAGGTGCTGGACTATCTGGCGCTGCCCGCTGCTAAACGTGATAACGTCCAACGCTGCCTGATTAACGATCTCAATCCGCAGGCTGTGGAGCGCGCCATTAACCGTCTGCGACAAAACAAAGAGTTTATTCCGCTATGTGTATCGGCGCTGGCTCGCGCCCGTGCTGACTGGCTGTATGGCATAAATATGACCCGCGCATGGACCCTGTTGGGGCGCAATGCTGGTTACGACGGCGTGCTGTCGGTGGGGCGCGTGCAGACGCCGGTATTGGGGCTGGTGGTGCGGCGCGATGAAGAGATCGAAAACTTTATACCAAAAGATTATTTTGAAGTAAAAGCGCATATCGTCACGCCTAAAGAGGAGCGATTTGTGGCGCTCTGGCAGCCCAGCGACGCCTGTGAACCCTGGCAGGATGAAGAGGGAAGGTTATTGCATCGCCCGCTGGCGGAACATGTGCTGGCGCGCATTGGCGGTCAGCCTGCGCATGTCACCGGTTATCAGGACAAGCGGGAAAACGATACTGCGCCGCTGCCTTTCTCACTTTCCAGTCTGCAGATTGAAGCGGCCAGACGCTTTGGCCTGAGTGCCCAGACGGTACTGGATACCTGCCAGCGGCTGTATGAAACCCATAAGCTGATTACCTACCCGCGCTCCGACAGTCGTTACTTGCCGGATGAGCATTTTGCCGGGCGTCATGCAGTATTAAACGCCATTAGTGCGCATCGGCCTGATATGAAAACCCCGGCCGATTTCGATACCAACCGTAAAAACCGCTGCTGGGATGATAAAAAGGTGGACGCTCACCACGCCATTATTCCTACCGCGCGCAGCAGCGCCGTGCGTCTGAGCGATAATGAAGCCAATATCTATGGGTTGATTGCGCGTCAGTATCTGATGCAGTTTTGCCCGGATGCGGTTTACCGTAAATGTATTATTGAGCTGGATATTGCTGGTGGTAAATTTATCGCCAAAGCGCGTTTTCTTGCCGAGGCGGGCTGGCGAGCATTGCTGGGCAGTAAAGAGCGGGATGAGGAGAATGACGGTACGCCATTGCCGGTGGTAGCGAAGGGCGATGAGCTGTTGTGTGAAAAAGGGGAGATCGCCGCAAAGCAAACGCAGCCGCCACGGCCCTTTACCGATGCGACGCTGTTATCTGCCATGACCGGCATTGCCCGCTTTGTGCAGGATAAAGATCTAAAGAAAATCCTGCGTGCGACCGATGGTTTAGGAACGGAAGCAACCCGGGCCGGCATTATCGAACTGCTGTTCCGGCGCGCCTTCCTGACCAAAAAGGGCCGTTATATCCATGCGACCGAAGCGGGCAGAGCGTTAATCCACTCTCTGCCGGAAATGGCTGCGCGTCCCGATATGACGGCTCAGTGGGAATCAACGCTGACGAAAATCAGTGAAAAGGCCTGTCGCTATCAGGATTTTATGCAGCCTTTGGTCGCAACGCTGCATGACCTTATTGCGCTGGCGCGTCAGCAAAGCTCGGCGCGCGCCTTTCGGGGCGTAGCGGCACCCGCCGGGAACCAGAAACGTCGTAGTAAAAAGGCGAAAGCAAAGGAGACGGAATAATGAAACTGGCATGGGGAATTATGCTGGCACTGCTGTTAAGCACGGCAGCGCAGGCGCAACGCCATGATTATCATAGCGGCGGTAATCAGCAGAGCGATATAAACAGCGATGTGATAGTGGATATGCCGCCGGAAGTCTGGACGCAGGGGCAAAATCGTTCGCAGAATCCGCCCTGTTTGCGTTGCTGTATCTATGAAAATCGTAGCTATACCGAAGGCGCGGTGGTTAAAGCGGAAGGGGTGCTACTGCAGTGCGTACGCGATGAAAAATCGTTGGGCACCAATAATCTGATCTGGCGTATCGTGAAATAACCAAGGGCGTTGCGACAAGCCTCGCAACGCCTGCTGTTTAAAGCTGGAACTCAGCCCAAATCGGCGCATGGTCGGACGGTTTTTCCATAGCGCGGATCTGATAGTCGATGCCGGTATCGATACAGCGCTCTGCCAGCGCACGCGTGGCCAGCAGCAGATCGATACGCAGGCCACGGTTATCATCAAAACCTCTTGAACGATAATCAAACCAGGAAAAGCGATCGGCGCACGCGGGGTTCGCGGCTCGCCAGGTATCGACCAGACCCCAGTTAAGCAAGCGATCCATCCACTCCCGTTCTTCCGGCAGGAAAGAACATTTACCGGTACGCAGCCAGCGCTTACGGCTATCTTCACCGATACCAATGTCCAGATCGCTGCTGCTGATATTCATATCGCCCATCACTAAAACCCGATCGTCCGCCGTCAGGTGGGTTTCCAGATAGTTTTGCAGATCGCGGTAAAATTTTTCCTTTGCCGGAAATTTTGTCGGATGGTCACGGCTTTCGCCCTGCGGAAAATAGCCGTTAATCACGGTAATATTCCCGGATGGGGCGGGGATTTGCGCAATAATCAAACGGCGCTGCGCCTCTTCATCATCCTCAGGAAAACCGCGCTGTACCATAAGCGGCATTTCGCGGGTCAACAGGGCTACGCCATAATGGCTTTTCTGACCATGATAAAAGACGTGATAACCCAGCTTGCTGACATCCTCCAGCGGGAACATATCATCATGAACCTTGGTTTCCTGCAGGCCGATAACGTCAGGATTATGCTGCTGAATCAGCGCTTCCAGCTGATGGGGGCGAGCGCGTAGCCCGTTGATATTGAAAGAGATGAATTTCATATTGCGATAACTGCACAGTAAAAAGATGGCAGGATGTTAACAGAGATGTTTTGCTGATGACAGTATGTAAACCGGATTGCGCACGTTGTCTCGCGTTGCTCGACGCGAACCTTGTCGAAGCTTCTCACCTTCTCCCTGGGGGAAGGTGCTGCATTAGCGCTGAGTTTGAAAACAGGGGGAGTATACAAAGATGGTGGTGGGAGAAGGATGACTCGTCGCTGCGCTCCTCACCCTGCGGGCCGTGCTGCGCACGTTGTCTCGCGTTGCTCGACGCGAACCTTATCGAAGCTTCTCACCTTCTCCCTGGGGGAAGGTGCTGCATTAGCGCTGATTTTGAAAACAGGGGGAGTATACAAAGATGGTGGTGGGAGAAGGATTCGAACCTTCGAAGTCTGTGACGGCAGATTTACAGTCTGCTCCCTTTGGCCGCTCGGGAATCCCACCAGATAAAACAGGTTTGCTCTTATTGTCGCTTTCAGCTTCATCCGTCATCAAAATGATGGATGCCAGATTTGCCCGTAAAACTCGCCAACATGCCCGGCGGGTTTTATTCCTCTGCGCTGAAACAGAAGAGTGGTGGTGGGAGAAGGATTCGAACCTTCGAAGTCTGTGACGGCAGATTTACAGTCTGCTCCCTTTGGCCGCTCGGGAATCCCACCACGGGTCAGGACAATATTGCCTGAAAGCGGGGCGCATCATAACAAATGAAACGATGCTGTAAAGCGCCCCACGAAAAAAAGCGGTCTGTTCGCCGTTTTTTTACCCACGGCGCCGCTTTGTTGAACAACCGGCGTCGGTAAAGCTTAACTTAAAGAATAATCGTGCGGTTGCCGTAGACAAAAACACGCTGTCCCAGCACCTTATATAGCGCACGGCTTAACACATTTTTTTCTACGTCGCGTCCCGCACGCATCATCTCTTCTGCCGTATAGCTGTGGTCAACGTTAATCACGTCCTGCATGATGATTGGGCCTTCATCCAGGTTGTCATTTACGTAGTGCGCGGTGGCGCCGATAATTTTTACCCCGCGTTCGTACGCCTGGTGATAAGGGCGCGCGCCGATAAACGCCGGCAGGAACGAGTGGTGAATATTGATGATCTGGTTCGGGTAACGTTGCACAAAAGCGGGCGTCAGAACGCGCATATATTTTGCCAGTACCACGTAATCAGGCTGATAGCGATCGATCTGCTCTGCCATCTGGTTATCGTGCTCTTCTCGCGTCAGCCCTTCGTGGCTCACCAGAACAAAAGGAATATCGAAGCGCTCTACCAGCGAACGCAGCGTATCGTGGTTGCCGATAACGGCGGCGATTTCCATATCCAGCCCGCCGAAAGCGCTTTTCATCAGTAGGTCGCCCAGGCAGTGCGCCTCTTTGGTAACCAGAATTACCACGCGACGACGTCCGGCACATTGCAGCTCACGAACCGAACCCTGCGGGAGCGCGCTGTCCAGATCCGCCAACAGCGTCGTATCGTTAAAAATGCCTTCCAGTTCAGTGCGCATAAAAAAGCGCCCGGTGCGATGATCGACAAACTCATTGTTTTGCACGATGTTGAGCTCGTGCTTGTAGCAAATGTTAGTGATCTTGGCGATAAGGCCCTTGGCGTCAGGGCAAATAGTTCGAAGTACTTTACGTTGTAAGTTCTGCGCTTGCATGAGTTATCAATCCTGTCGAAGCGGGATAGCAGTGGATCTGAACGGCACCAGCATTACTGGCCGCAACACTTTTTGTATTTTTTTTCGGAGCCACAGGGACAGCGGTCATTACGACCCACCTGGGGTGCGGTTCCATCAATATAGTACCAGCGTTGATCCTCACGGACAAAGCGCGAGCGTTCATAAACCGCCCCTGTGCGGCCATTTTCGCTATAACGCGCAAAAAATGTCACATAAGCTTCATTATCATGACTTCCCGCCTCGCGGGCGACGATGGTCAGCCCTTGCCAGACGGTTTGTGGAAAACTTTCAGATAAGGCCTGGCGCAGTTGTGAAGTACGATGCGTGCTGTGCCAGGTCGCCAGTAAATAATCAACGTCATGTCGGGCATAGGCCGTATAGCGGGAACGCATTAGCGCTTCCGGGCTGGGAGGGATATGCTCGCCACTTAGATAGGGACCGCAACATAGGCTATACTGCAATCCGCTGCAGCATGGGCAATTTTCAGACACGTGAACTCCAGATTTTGCAACAACAGGGCGAAAGACGTTATTTTACGTTATGTTATCTGACCCGAACATATAACGCTATTCAATGAAAAGGGGTGAAAACAGGAATGCAATGAGACAGGTAAAAATAGGACTGGCGCTGGGCTCAGGCGCTGCCAAAGGATGGGCGCATATCGGCGTAATTGATGCGTTGTTGAGTGCGGGGATCCGTATTGATGTTATTGCTGGCTGCTCTGTTGGCGCATTGGTTGGCGCAGCCTGCGCGACCGAACGATTGCCGTTGTTAGAAAAGTGGGTAAGATCCTTTGGTTACTGGGATGTGATTCGGTTGATGGATTTTTCTTGGCAGCGGGGCGGTTTACTGCGAGGTAATCGCGTATTTAACCATATTCGTCGTTTAATGCCTGATGAGTCTATCGAACAGTGTCATATTCGTTTTGGCGCGGTAGCCACCAACCTGAGCACCGGGCGAGAGCTATGGCTAACCGAAGGTGATTTGCATCAGGCGGTACGCGCCTCTTGCAGTATGCCAGGACTGTTGCCGCCGGTGAGACATAACGGCTATTGGCTGGTGGATGGCGCGGTGGTGAATCCCGTTCCGATCTCTCTGACCAGAGCGTTAGGGGCAGATATTGTTATTGCTGTTGATTTACAGCACGATGCGCATCTCATACAGCAGGATCTTTTCTCTGCCACACCCATGCAAAACATGCCGGAGGAATCTGTATCCTGGCGCGGCAGGCTGCGCCAACGTTTGGCACAACATTTAACACAGCGACGAACATCTCTTTCGCCGGGTGCGATGGAGATCATGACAACCTCAATTCAGGTACTTGAAAATCGCCTGAAGCGTCACCGCATGGCGGGGGACCCGCCGGATGTATTAATACAGCCTTATTGTCCCCAGATTAGTACGCTTGATTTTCATCGTGCAGAGGAAGCGATTGCAGCCGGAAGAGCCGCAGTTGAGAAAAAAATGGATGAATTATTACCGTTAGTACAGAGCCGGTAATGAAAATGGGTCAATCACACATGTTACTTCAGGCAATTCTGACAGGCACAAGTGCGTTTTTTGAACCACTATTGAGTTATCTGGCTTACGGGGGAAAACAATGGAAAAACCATTAAATGGAAAACAGATCTTGATCGTGGAAGATGAGGCTGTTTTTCGCTCCCTGCTGGAAAATTTCTTGTACTCGCTTGGCGCTACGCTATTGGTAGCCAGCGATGGTCTTGATGCTATCGAAACGTTGCGCTTCCATCAGCCCGATATGCTGATTTGCGACTTAGAAATGCCTCGTATGAATGGCATCAAGTTAGTGGAACACTTACGCACCAACGGCAACCAGGTTCCCATTTTGGTCATTTCTGCTACCGAGCAGATGTCCGATATAGCACACGTTCTGCGCCTTGGCGTACAGGATGTGCTGCTCAAACCGATCAAAGATATGGAGCGCCTGCGTGAGGCGGTCTACGAGTGCCTCTATCCATCAATGTTTACTTCTCAGGTTGAAGAAGAAGAGCAGCTGTTTCAGGACTGGGATGCATTAGTCAGCGATCCCACTGCGGCCGCCAAGCTACTTAAACAGCTGCAGCCGCCGGTTCAGCAGGTTATCGCTAACTGCCGGATGAACTATCGCCAGCTTACGATGGCGGAACAGCCTGGACTGGTCCTGGATATCGCGGCTTTATCGGATAAAGATCTGGCCTTTTACTGTCTGGACGTGACGCGTGCCGGTGATAATGGCGTGCTGGCTGCGCTGCTGTTACGCGCGTTATTCAACGGGCTACTGCAGGAGCAGCTTTCCGGGCAGAAACAGCGTTTACCTGAATTAAGCAGCGTGCTTAAACAGGTTAATTTGTTATTGCGCCAGGCAAATCTTAAGGGGCAGTTTCCATTATTAGTCGGGTATTATCATCAAACCTATAAAAACCTGATTTTGGTCTCTGCTGGCTTAAACGCAACGCTGAACATTAGCGGGCAAGAAATACAACTCAGAAATGGTGTGCCTTTGGGCACAATGGGCAGTACATATCTCAATCAAATTAACCAGCAGGGCGATACATGGCAATGTCAGGTTTGGGGAAATGGAGGGCGGCTGCGTCTGATGTTGTCGCCTGAATAACAAGCGAATGCTTTTTATTTTTGCGCCGCTCAGACAGACCTTAGTATAACTTTTACACTTGGGTAATAATCTTAATTTAGCCGGGAAGAAGTTATCCAGGATAAATCCGGCGCCCCTTAACTGATATACTCGTTTCGTTTTTTAAATCGACATATCAAGTATTAACTTGAACGGCCTATAAGAGAGGTATCTTAATGTCTGCCTATAAGTCAAAAGTAAAAAAAGCGGTAATCCCCGTTGCCGGTTTAGGGACGCGCATGCTGCCCGCAACCAAAGCCATTCCAAAGGAAATGTTGCCGCTGGTTGATAAGCCGTTAATTCAGTATGTCGTTAACGAATGCATTGCTGCCGGAATCAATGAGATTGTGCTGGTTACGCACTCGTCAAAGAACTCCATTGAGAACCATTTTGATACCAGTTTTGAACTGGAGGCGATGCTGGAAAAACGCGTTAAGCGTCAGCTGCTGGATGAAATTCAGTCTATTTGTCCGCCACACGTTACCATCATGCAGGTGCGTCAGGGCATCGCAAAAGGTCTGGGTCACGCAGTAATGTGCGCGCATCCGCTGGTTGGCGATGAGCCAGTTGCGGTGATTCTGCCAGACGTCATTATTGATGAGTATGAGTCTAACCCGACCAAAGATAACCTGGCTGAAATGCTGAACCGTTTCGACGAAAGCGGCCGTAGCCAGATCATGGTAGAGCCGGTAGCAGACGTTACGGCTTACGGCGTGGTTGATTGCCAGGGTGCTGAACTGCAGCCGGGCGACAGCGCGCCGATGGTTGGCGTGGTAGAAAAACCCAAAGCCAACGAAGCACCGTCTAATCTGGCCGTTGTTGGTCGTTATGTCCTTTCTGCAGATATTTGGCCGCTGCTGGCTAAAACGCCTCCGGGCGCAGGCGGTGAAGTTCAGCTGACCGACTCTATTGCCATGTTGATGGAAAAAGAGACCGTAGAAGCTTATCACCTGAAAGGCGTTAGCCATGACTGCGGCAACAAGCTGGGTTATATGCAGGCTTTCGTTGAGTATGGTCTGCGTCATCCGTCACTGGGCAGCGATTTCAAACAGTGGCTGAACGATACAGTTGAAAATAAAAAGTAATTCACACAGCAACAGGATAACGCAATGAAAGTCACCGTATTTGGTATCGGCTATGTGGGTCTGGTTCAGGCTGCGGTATTGGCCGAAGTCGGACATGACGTTCTTTGTATTGATGTCGACGAAAACAAAGTCGAAAATCTGAAGAAAGGGATCATTCCCATTTATGAGCCGGGTCTGACGCCGCTGGTTAAGCAAAACTATGAAGCGGGTCGACTGAATTTTACTACCAATGCCGAAGAAGGCGTTAAACATGGCGTTATGCAGTTTATCGCCGTGGGTACGCCGCCGGATGAAGATGGCTCTGCCGATCTGAAATATGTTACTGCGGTAGCGCGTACCATTGCTCAATATATGGATGAGCATAAAGTGGTGCTGGACAAGTCTACTGTACCGGTCGGAACCGCTGACCGCGTGCGTAACGTCATGCAGGAAACCCTTAAGGCGCGTGGGCTGGATTTGACCTTTGATGTGGTCTCTAACCCAGAGTTCCTGAAAGAAGGTGCCGCAGTAAGCGACTGCATGCGTCCTGAGCGTATCGTAGTCGGAACGGATAACGATGAAGTCGTTGAGCTGCTGCGTGAGCTGTATGAGCCGTTTAACCGCAATCACGATCGTCTGATTCTGATGGATATCCGTAGCGCTGAGTTAACCAAGTATGCGGCAAACTGCATGCTGGCGACCAAAATCAGCTTCATGAATGAAATCTCCAACCTGGCGGAACGCCTGGGCGCGGATATTGAGAAAGTGCGTCAGGGTATTGGTTCAGATTCCCGTATCGGCTATCACTTCATTTACCCGGGCTGCGGCTACGGCGGTTCCTGCTTCCCGAAAGATGTACAGGCGCTGATCCGTACGGCGGAAACCATTGGCTATAAACCTCGTCTGCTGCAGGCGGTGGAAGCTGTCAATGACGATCAGAAACTCAAGCTGCCGACCTTTATCAAACGCCATTTCGGTGACGATCTTAAGGGTAAAACCTTTGCGCTGTGGGGACTCTCATTTAAACCCAATACCGACGATATGCGTGAAGCGTCCAGCCGCGTGCTGATGGAAACGCTGTGGGCTGCAGGCGCAACGGTACAGGCGTTCGATCCAGAAGCGATGGATGAAGCTCAGCGTATCTATGGTCATCGTACGGACCTGAAGCTGATGGGAACAAAAGAAGCCGCTCTGCAGGGTGCAGATGCGCTGGTTATTTGTACCGAATGGCAGAACTTCCGTGCGCCAGACTTCGACGTTATTAAAAATGCCTTAAAACAACCCGTGATTTTTGATGGTCGTAACCTGTATGATCCAGAAAGAATTAGCAAACGCGGTTTTGTTTATTATGCAATTGGCCGCGGAGCGTCTATTCAAATTGCATAATTAATGAGGTAAAGATGAACTATCTGGTTACCGGCGCGGCAGGGTTTATTGGTTTTCACGTTACCCAACGCCTTCTGTCGGCCGGTCACCAGGTTGTCGGTCTCGACAACCTGAATGATTATTATGATGTAAATCTCAAACGTGCCCGCCTTAATCAAATCACTTCTTCAGACTTTACTTTTATCGAAGGCGATTTATCTGACAGGGACGCAATAGCCTCGCTGTTTGCACAGCACCGTTTCCAGCGTGTTATTCATCTGGGGGCGCAGGCAGGGGTTCGTTATTCTATTGATAATCCACATGCATATGCAGACGCTAATCTGACGGGGCACCTTAATATTCTTGAAGGCTGTCGTCATCATAAAATCGAGCATTTGCTGTACGCCTCTTCCAGTTCTGTTTACGGTCTGAACCGTAAAATGCCATTTTCCACCGACGACAGCGTAGACCATCCGGTTTCGCTTTATGCGGCCACGAAAAAAGCCAATGAACTGATGTCGCATACTTATTCACATCTTTACGGTATCCCAACGACCGGTTTGCGCTTCTTTACCGTCTACGGACCGTGGGGACGCCCGGATATGGCCCTGTTTAAATTCACCCGAGCTATTATCGCGGGCGAAAGTATTGACGTTTATAACAAGGGTCAAATGCGCCGGGATTTCACTTATATTGACGATATCACCGAGTCGATTTTCCGCCTGCAGGATGTGATACCACAAAAAGATCCTGACTGGACAGTTGAAACAGGCTCGCCTGCCACCAGCTCTGCGCCTTACCGTGTCTATAATATTGGTAACAGTCAGCCGATAACGTTAATGGCTTATATAGAAGCCCTGGAGAAAGCGCTGGGTACAGAGGCGCAGAAAAATATGCTGCCGATGCAGCCAGGCGATGTGCTGGAAACCAGCGCGGATACGCAGGCACTGTACGATGTGATCGGATTTAAACCGCAAACGGGCGTGGAAGAGGGCATCAAACGCTTTGTGGAGTGGTACCGGGCTTTTTATAAGGTCTGAGTTAAGTAATTAAAAAAAGGAAGCCTGGGGCTTCCTTTTTTTGGGTGTGGCCTGGCATGACAAATACGACAAAAAGACCAATAAAAAACCCCATAACAAAATGGGGTTAAGAGAAGCACCCTGAACAGGAATTACAGCAGAAAATCATCCAGCTGCTTGCCTTCCTCTTCAATGGCTTTCTTGATTACCGCAGGAGTACGGCCCTGGCCTGTCCAGGTTTTGCTTTCGCCATTTTCATCAACGTATTTATATTTAGCCGGACGTGCAGCACGCTTGGCTTTGCCACTTGTTTTAGTTGCTGCCATAGTTTGCAGCAGTTCATTCGGATCAATGCCGTCGGCAATCAGCATTTCGCGGTACTGCTGAAGTTTACGCGTACGCTCTTCAATTTCAGCCTGCGCCTGACTTTCTTCTTCGCGGCGCTCATTAACGACCACTTCCAGTTTTTCCAGCATTTCTTCCAGAGTTTCCAGAGTACATTCTCTGGCCTGGGCGCGCAGTGTACGGATGTTGTTCAGAATTTTAAGTGCTTCGCTCATTGTCCTAATCTCAAAATATATTGGGTGGGAGAAATGTTCTGCTTGATAATAATAGAGGTGGAAAAAAGGAACTGCAATAGTTAATTTTGTAAGAAATTCACAAAGTCTTATTAAAGTGAGATTTGCATAACGCAATTGGGGGAAAGTTATAGTTGTCTCAGGCGAAAATAAGCCAGTCCCATTAAAAGCTATCATTAAACGGCCTTAGGCTTACAGGGGATTATCTGTTCAGCCCGGCGCTTAAAATCGTCGTATAACCTAAAGCGTTAGCCTCATTAAGCTTAAAGTGCAAAGGTTCAGAGCGACTAAAAAAAGGCCATAATAAGAACAGGGGTTGAGGTTTTATCATTTAATGCCATGGACAGGGATTATGCGTTACTGCGGATGATGTTAAACAAGCGCCGCGGTTAAACAACATAATCATATTGCAGGTTATCCAGCCGGTGCTACTGAGGCTATGATACAATCGTCGCCGTTTTTGTTTAACCCTTTTGGCGGAGTTCAGCCCTATGGCTCAGCTTTATTTCTATTACTCGGCAATGAATGCCGGGAAATCCACCGCATTGTTGCAATCTTCTTATAATTATCAGGAAAGGGGCATGCGGACTTTGGTCTGGACTGCGGAGATAGATGATCGCTTCGGTAGCGGTAAAGTCAGCTCACGCATTGGCCTTTCGTCACCGGCTAAATTGTTTAACAATCAGACTTTACTGATGCATGAAATTACTGAAGAACATGAAAAAAAGCCGATACATTGCATACTTGTTGATGAATGCCAATTTTTGACGCGCGAACAAGTTCGAGAACTTTCTGATGTTGTCGATTATCTGGATATACCGGTATTGTGTTATGGCTTGCGCACTGATTTCCGTGGTGAATTATTTAGCGGAAGCCAGTATTTATTAGCCTGGGCTGATAAACTTATCGAATTAAAAACCATTTGCCATTGTGGCCGTAAAGCCGGGATGGTGCTGCGTCTTGACAGTGAGGGTAAACCCTATGCCGAAGGCGAGCAGGTAGTTATCGGCGGTAACGAGCGCTATGTTTCTGTGTGTCGCAAGCATTATAAGGATGCGCTGTCTAAAGGCGTTTTACAGCCCGTAGAGCCTTCCTGAAAGGGGAAGCGTAAGCTACAGCGCCAGATGCGTTACAGAGGCTTACAGAGCGTTTATAGAGGAAGTGAAGCGGTGGGAAAACAGCACAGAACACCGGGAATGCGTCCAGACGTCAGAGATAAAAAAAACCCGCCGAAGCGGGTTTTTTATGGTCTGAGAATCAAACTTTTTTAGCTTTCTTCTCTACTTTAGCTTCTTTGACCGGCTGAGCAATGATCGCTTCAGAGACAGATTCAAAGGGTTCTGCATATTCGCGACCGTAGAAGGTATCAAGCATGATCTGTTTCAGCTCAGCAATCAGCGGGTAACGCGGGTTAGCGCCGGTACACTGGTCATCAAACGCGTCATCAGCCAGCTTATCGACTTTCGCCAGGAAATCAGCTTCCTGTACGCCTGCCTCACGAATCGATTTCGGAATACCCAACTGGGCTTTCATATCTTCCAGCCACGCCAGCAGTTTCTCGATTTTCTGCGCCGTGCGGTCACCGGCAGCGCTCAGACCAAGGTGGTCGGCGATTTCGGCATAACGGCGGCGTGCCTGCGGACGATCGTACTGGCTGAACGCTGTCTGTTTGGTCGGATTGTCATTAGCGTTGTAGCGAATAACATTCGAGATTAGCAGGGCATTAGCCAGGCCGTGCGGGATATGGAATTCAGATCCCAGTTTATGCGCCATTGAGTGACACACCCCAAGGAAAGCATTTGCAAAAGCGATACCGGCAATGGTTGCGGCGTTATGAACGCGTTCACGCGCCACTGGATTTTTCGCACCATCGCGATAGCTGTCTGCCAGATTGTCTTTCAGCAGTTTAAGGGCCTGCAGCGCCTGACCATCAGAGTACTCATTGGCCAACACGGAAACATAGGCTTCCAGCGCGTGGGTTACCGCATCAAGACCACCAAAAGCGGCCAGCGATTTCGGCATATTCATCACGAGGTTGGCATCTACGATAGCCATATCCGGCGTTAGCGCATAATCAGCCAGCGGATATTTCTGGCCGGTAGCATCATCGGTCACCACCGCAAACGGCGTAACTTCTGAACCGGTGCCTGAAGTGGTGGTCACCGCAATCATTTTCGCCTTCACGCCCATTTTCGGGAACTTATAGATACGTTTACGGATATCCATAAAGCGCAGAGCCAGCTCTTCGAAATGGGTTTCAGGATGCTCGTACATGACCCACATGATTTTGGCTGCGTCCATCGGAGAGCCGCCGCCAAGCGCAATGATCACATCCGGTTTAAAGGAGTTCATCTGTTCTGCGCCTTTGCGCACGATGCTCAGCGTCGGATCGGCTTCCACTTCAAAGAAAATTTCGGTTTCGACGCCGTGAGATTTCAGTACAGAGGTAATCTGATCGGCATAACCGTTATTAAACAGGAAGCGGTCGGTCACGATAAAGGCGCGTTTTGCTCCGTCAGAAGCCACCTCTTCCAGGGCGATAGGCAGAGAGCCACGACGGAAATAGATAGATTTTGGAAGTTTGTGCCACAACATATTCTCAGCTCGCTTGGCCACGGTTTTCTTATTGATAAGATGTTTAGGACCGACGTTTTCAGAAATTGAGTTGCCGCCCCATGAACCACAGCCCAGCGTCAGAGAAGGTGCCAGTTTAAAGTTATACAGGTCGCCGATACCGCCCTGCGAAGCTGGCGTATTGATCAGGATGCGCGCGGTTTTCATTTTGTCGCCAAAATAATTTACGCGTTCATGCTGGTTGTCCTGGTCGGTATACAGACAAGAGGTATGCCCGATACCGCCCATCGCCACCAGTTTCTCTGCTTTAGCCACAGCCTGCTCAAAGTTTTCTGCGCGGTACATTGCCAGCGTAGGCGAAAGTTTTTCATGGGCGAAAGGTTCAGATTCGTCCACCAGCTGCACTTCGCCAATCAGGATTTTGGTGCTTGCCGGTACATGGATGCCTGCCATTTCGGCAATTTTCACTGCTGGCTGACCCACGATGGCTGCATTCAGCCCGCCGTTTTTCAGGATGATATCCTGCACGGCTTTCAGCTCTGCGCCCTGTAACAGGTAGCCGCCATGGCTGGCGAAACGTTCACGTACCGCATCATAAACGGCGTCTACCACGATAACGGACTGCTCTGAAGCGCAAATGACGCCGTTGTCGAAGGTCTTGGACATCAGAATAGAGGCCACGGCACGCTTGATATCTGCGGTTTCGTCAATAACGACCGGGGTATTCCCCGCGCCGACGCCGATAGCGGGTTTACCCGAGCTGTAAGCTGCTTTCACCATGCCCGGGCCACCGGTTGCCAGAATCAGGTTAATATCCGGATGATGCATCAGCTGGTTAGAAAGCTCGACGGAAGGCTGGTCAATCCAGCCGATAATATCTTTCGGCGCACCAGCGGCGATGGCAGCCTGCAGCACGATATCCGCTGCTTTATTGGTAGCGTCTTTCGCTCGCGGATGTGGAGAGAAGATAATACCGTTACGGGTTTTAAGGCTGATCAGCGCCTTAAAGATAGCGGTGGAGGTTGGGTTAGTAGTAGGGACGATACCGCAAATCAGGCCGGTGGGTTCAGCAATGGTGATGGTGCCGAAAGTCTCGTCAGTTTCCAGAATGCCGCAGGTTTTTTCATCTTTATAGGCATTGTAAATATATTCTGAAGCGAAGTGGTTTTTAATCACTTTATCTTCCACAATACCCATTCCAGATTCCGCTACCGCCATTTTTGCCAGCGGAATACGCGCGTCGGCAGCAGCCAGCGCGGCGGCGCGGAAAATTTTATCAACCTGCTCTTGAGTGAAATTGGCGTATTCGCGCTGCGCTTGTTTTACACGTTCAACAAGTGCGTTAAGTTCAGCGACATTGGTAACGGCCATAATGCTCTCCTGATGGAAGTTAAACTCTTTTAGTAAACAGGCCTGGCTAAATGCGGCATTACACTTTGGAGCAGGCAAATAACCCATTTTGCGCTTTACTTACTCCGTACTGTTTACTGAAAGAGTTTCTATGGCGAAGGCGTTGGTAAATGACAGCGCGCCTCATTATCAATTCCTTTTGATGAGGCCAGCTTACCTGGATCGGGGTAGATGCTTGTTGATTTAGATCAATATTCCTTGAAGCTGACACCTTTCAGCATGATTATTTTTTGACCAGCATCAGGTTTTGACTAATCTGCTGTAAAAGCAATTGTTTTTCGCATCATTAGCTAAACAACCTTTTAACAATGGGTTTTTTACCTGCGCTGAAAGGTAATTACAGCTTTTTAGACTGGGGTTGTCCGCTGGCAAGCGGATGATATTTACTTTAAATTAAGGCGGTTATTATTGGCGCATTTGCGGAGTAGTTTGTGAATACCCTTGCACTGGATCTGTCCGGCTATATTAAATTTTTTGTTGGCCTGTTTGCGCTGGTGAATCCCATCGGGATTATTCCTGTTTTTATTAGCATGACCAGCTACCAGCCGGTGGCTGAAAGAAACAGAACCAACCTGACGGCGAACCTTGCTGTGGCGATTATTCTCTGGACATCGCTGTTTCTGGGTGATGCCATTCTGCATATTTTTGGTATCTCTATCGACTCTTTCCGTATCGCAGGCGGCATCCTGGTGGTGACCATTGCCATGTCGATGATTAGCGGTAAGCTGGGCGAAGATAAGCAGAATAAACAGGAGAAATCAGAAACGGCAGTACGCGAAAGCATTGGCGTTGTGCCGCTGGCATTGCCATTAATGGCGGGCCCGGGTGCCATTAGTTCAACTATTGTCTGGAGCACGCGTTATCACAGCTGGATAAACCTGCTGGCCTTTAGCATCGCCATTGCGCTATTTGCCTTTTGCTGTTGGCTTTTGTTTCGCGCCGCGCCGGTTATGGTGCGTGTGCTGGGGCAAACCGGCATCAACGTTATTACCCGTATCATGGGGTTATTACTTATGGCGTTGGGCATAGAATTTATTGTTACTGGCCTCAGAGCAAGCTTCCCTGGCCTGCTTAATTAACCTTTTCATAACCGATGTATGCGTTACATTGGTTATGAGCTTTATTCTTCCGCGCCAGGCAACTTAATTTTCCCTTTAAATCATTTTTTGCCCTAAAAAAGTGCAATTGCGCACTTTTCTGCACTATTTTGGTGCCTCTATTCATATTCCTTAATAGCGGATGCTAATTATTAGTTTAATTGCTGATTTTTCTGTGACTTTGGTTTACCTGTCCAGAAATGTGATTATTTTCACATCAGTTACTGCGTAATATTTTTCATATGTCAGATTTTTATCAGCCCTTTTGCATTATCGATAGATGATCATTCCATGTGAAGCATTTGTTATGATTTTTTGCCGCTTTTTCAGGCGATTGCCATATTGAGCGGCCCTCTGAAGCAGACTTCTGGCTGTTTTTTCTTTTAATATCAATCGAATAAATCATAATTCATCAGTAAAAATAACACTTCCGTGTTTAGAGCGATCATGATAAAAGAGAAATAGATAACATTTTTACTATTTGTTTTTGGCACAAAAAAATTCATCTGTTAACTTCCGATTAAAGTTTTTTTGATCCGGGCAAAGTGAGAACGGATTTTGCTTTACAGCCTGTAGGTGACTTCTAAGAGCAAAAGGTTTTATGAATCCAGCAAATCCTGATTATTTTGGCAAAGCGGCACTCATTGTTCTCCTGACTTTGTCTGTTAATGCGCGGGCAGCCAGCGTGCCGCCTACTGTAGAGTTAGCTCAGGATCAAACCATTGTTATTAATAACGGTATCGAAGTCGCCTCGCTGGACCCACATAAAACCGAAGGGGTCCCGGAAAGCGATGTCATAACTAATTTGCTGGAAGGATTGCTTGCAACTGATAACGCCGGTCGTCTGGTACCGGGTGTTGCGCAGCAATGGCAGCAGCAAAATAATGTCTGGACCTTCACCCTGAGGCCGGATGCCCGCTGGAGCAATGGCGATCCGGTAACGGCCGCCGATTTTGTCTATAGCTGGCAACGGCTGGCGGATCCAAAAACGGCTTCTCCCTACGCCAGTTTTTTGCAGTACGCACATATTCTGAACGTCGATGAAATTATCGCAGGCAGGCAACCTCCCTCGGCGCTGGGCGTAAAAGCGCTGGATGATCATCACCTGCAGGTTACGCTAAGTCAGCCGGTGCCTTACTTTACGGCGATGCTGGAACATACCCCGCTAAAGCCGGTTCATCGCCAGACCCTCGAGCAGTGGGGGGACAAATGGACGCGCCCGGAGCATTATGTCGGCAACGGCGCCTATACGCTGAACAGCTGGGTGGTTAATGAGAAAATTACGCTGAAGCGCAACCCACATTATTGGGATAATGCGCATACGATTATTGAAACAGCGACCTTCTTGCCGATCAGCTCGGAAACCAGCGACGTCAACCGCTATCGTAGCGGCGGTATCGATATTACCAACAGCGCGATCCCTCCCGAACTCTTCCCTATGCTCAAGAAAGAACTGGGCGCTCAGGTGCATGTCAGCCCTTATCTCTGCACCTTTTATTATGAATTGAATAACCAGCGTCCGCCGTTTAATGATGCGCGGGTGCGTGCGGCGGTAAAATTAACCCTGGATCGCCAAATCATCGCTGAAAAAATCATGGGGCAAGGGCAAATTCCCGCCTTTGGCTTTACGCCGCCCTATATTAACGGGGCTAAATTTACCGCGCCGGCCTGGTTTACTCAGACGCAGGCAGAACGCAACGCCACAGCAAAACAGTTGCTGGCCGCGGCGGGCTACGGCGTGCAAAAGCCGCTGACCTTTACGCTGCTCTATAACACCTCCGATCAAAATAAAAAGCAGGCAATTGCCGCCGCCTCAATGTGGAAAAAAAATCTTGGTGCTAACGTCACGCTGCAAAATCAGGAATGGAAAACCATGCTGAATACCCGTCATGAGGGAAATTATGATGTAGCGCGCGCAACCTGGTGTTCCGACTATAACGAACCTTCCTCTTTCCTGAATATGCTGCTGAGCGACTCCTCAACCAATACCGGTTTTTATCGTAGCCCGGCGTTTGATGCATTAATGGCGAAATCGCTGGTGGCCGACGATGCGCAGCGCGCCGTGTTATATCAACAGGTGGAAGCGCAGCTGGATAAAGATTCAGCG
Organism: Pantoea sp. FN0307; assembly: GCF_050113815.1. NCBI lineage: Bacteria > Pseudomonadati > Pseudomonadota > Gammaproteobacteria > Enterobacterales > Erwiniaceae > Pantoea > Pantoea sp. FN0307. The sequence continues at coordinate 1,006,421 of NZ_JBNJSO010000001.1, forward strand.
CTGGTGCCGGTCTATTACCGGGTCAGCGTGCGGCTGGTGAAGCCCTGGGTAGGCGGCTTTACCGGCAAAGATGCGCAGGACCGACAGAATATTAAGAATTACTACATTACCAAACATTAATTCGCTGCCCGGGTAATCGATAACGGGCGGTAGATGATGGCAGCCGTAAGAAAACAGGAAGCAAACCCTGTCCGGCTTCAGGTTCCGGAGCGCGTGACAGGTAACCCGTACAGCGGGGGAAAGCCGTAGGTAAATACCGCGGTAATTATAAAAAAACTGGAGTAAACATGACCAACATCACAAATAAAAGCCTGGCGGCACTGGGCGTTATGGCAGCGCTGGGCGCATTAAACGTGAACAGCGCGCTGGCAGCCAATGTGCCGGCAGGGGTGCAGCTGGCGGAAAAACAGGAGCTGATCAGAGGCAACGGCGCCGAGCTGCAGTCGCTCGATCCCCACAAAGTCGAAGGCGTGCCGGAAGCCTATGTGAGCCGCGATCTGTATGAAGGGTTGGCGATTAACGACGCCGAGGGAAAAATTCAGCCTGGCGTGGCGGAAAGCTGGGAAAGCAAGGAGGGCGGTAAGGTCTGGATCTTCCATCTGCGTAAAAATGTGAAATGGTCCAATGGCGAGCCGCTAACCGCCAATGATTTTGTCTATAGCTGGCGTCGCCTGGCCGATCCGAAAACGGCATCGCCCTACGCCAGTTATCTGCAGTACGGCCATCTGCTGAATGTGGATGATATTATTGCTGGCAAAAAAGCGCCGGATACCCTCGGTATTAAAGCCGTTGATGACCATACGCTGGAGGTTACGCTGAGCGAAGCGGTGCCTTATTTTTATAAGCTGATTATTCACCACTCTATGTCGCCGGTGTATAAACCCGTTATCGAAAAATTTGGCGATAAATGGACGCAGCCGGAAAACTTTGTTGGTAACGGCGCGTTTAAGGTTAAAGAGTGGGTGATTAACGAACGCCTGGTTGTAGAGCGTAACCCGCAATACTGGGATAACGCCCATACCGTACTGAATAAAGTCACCTTTCTGCCCATTTCTTCAGAAGTGACCGATACAAACCGCTATCGCAGCGGCGGCAGCGATATGACCTATAACTATCTGCCGATTGAGCTGTATCAGAAGCTGAAAAAAGAGATCCCGCAGGAGATCCATGCCGACCCGTATCTCTGCACCTATTATTACGAAATTAATAACCAGAAACCGCCGTTTAACGATCCACGCGTACGTACCGCGCTGAAGCTGGGTATCGATCGCGACATCATTGTGAATAAGGTAAAAGCGCAGGGCGAAGACCCCGCCTGGAGCTATACGCCGCCATTTACTGACGGCATCACTCTGACCAAACCGGAATGGATGAGCTGGACCCAGCAGAAACGCAATGAAGAAGCGAAAAAGCTGCTGGCCGAAGCGGGCTATACCGCCGATAAGCCGCTGTCGTTCAGCCTGCTGTATAACACTTCCGATCTGCATAAAAAGCTGGCCATTGCCGCCGCCTCGATCTGGAAGAAAAATCTGGGTGTGGAGGTCAAGCTACAGAACCAGGAATGGAAGACCTTCCTTGATACGCGTCATCAGGGCAACTTTGATGTCGCGCGCGCCGCCTGGTGTGCCGATTACAATGAACCCACCAGCTTCCTGAATACCATGCTTTCAGACAGCAGCAATAATACCTCGCACTATAAAAGCGCTGAGTTCGATAAACTGCTGGCGCAGGCGTTGAGCGCAAAAGATGAGGCAACGCGGAGCCAGATTTACGCCGAAGCGGAGAAGGTGCTGGATAAAGATTCCGTTATTGTGCCGATCTACTACTACAAAAACCTGCGTCTGGTGAAACCTTATGTCGGCGGCTATACCGGCAAAGATCCGCTGGATAATTCGCACGATAAAGATCTCTATATCATCAAACATTAATGCAGGCTTCCGGGCGGTCGAAGGCCGCCCATTTCGGGCAATATGGTTTCGGCTATCCGGCTGAAGCCAGATTTATCAGGTACGGGCAATGTTAAAGTTCATCCTGCGTCGCTGCCTTGAAGCAATTCCGACGCTATTTATTCTGGTTACGATCTCTTTCTTTATGATGCGCCTGGCGCCCGGTAGTCCATTTACCGGCGAACGTGCCTTAACGCCGGAAGTGATGGCGAATATCGAAGCGAAATATCATTTAAACGATCCGATGTGGAAGCAGTACGTCGATTATCTTAACCAACTGGCGCACGGCGATTTCGGTCCTTCGTTTAAATATAAGGATTATACCGTTAACGATTTAGTGGCCGGCTCGTTCCCGGTTTCCGCGAAGCTCGGCGCGGCGGCCTTTATTTTTGCCGTGCTGCTGGGGGTAACGGCAGGCGTTATCGCTGCGTTAAATCAAAACAGTAAATGGGATTATGTCGTCATGGGGGTGGCGATGACCGGCATAGTTATTCCCAGTTTTGTTGTCGCGCCGCTGCTGGTATTAATCTTTTCTATTACTCTGAAATGGTTGCCCGGCGGTGGCTGGAACGGCGGGGCGCTGAAATTTATGATCCTGCCGATGGTGGCGCTGTCACTGGCCTATATCGCCAGCATTGCGCGTATTACCCGTGGCTCGATGATTGAGGTCATGCACTCTAACTTTATTCGTACCGCGCGCGCCAAAGGATTACCGACGCGGCGTATTGTGTTACGTCACGCTTTAAAGCCTGCGCTGTTGCCGGTGCTTTCTTATCTTGGCCCCGCTTTTGTTGGGATTATTACCGGTTCGATGGTTATTGAAACGATTTACGGGCTACCGGGAATTGGGCAGCTGTTTGTTAATGGCGCGCTGAACCGTGACTATTCACTGGTACTGAGCCTGACGATTTTAGTCGGCACGCTGACCATTGTGTTTAACGCTATCGTTGACGTGCTGTATGCCGTCATCGATCCGAAAATTCGTTATTAATACCGGGGCTCGCCATGATTTTAAGTAAGAAAAATAGCGACGCTCTTGATACGTTCAGTGAAAAGCTGGAAGTGGAAGGGCGCAGTTTGTGGCAGGACGCGCGTCGTCGTTTTATACATAACCGTGCGGCGTTGGCCAGCCTGTTTATTTTACTGCTGATCGCGCTTTTTGTGATTATTGCTCCCTGGGTCTCGCCCTTTACCTATGATGATACCGACTGGGCGATGATGTCTGCCGCGCCGGATATGGAATCAGGCCACTATTTTGGCACCGACTCCTCCGGGCGCGATCTGTTAGTGCGCGTGGCGATCGGCGGGCGTATCTCACTGATGGTTGGCATTGCAGCCGCGCTGGTAGCGGTAGTGGTTGGCACCCTGTACGGCACGCTGGCAGGCTATCTGGGCGGGAAAACGGATTCCGTTATGATGCGTTTGTTGGAAATCCTTAACTCTTTTCCCTTTATGTTCTTTGTGATCCTGCTGGTGACCTTTTTCGGGCAGAACATTCTGCTGATCTTTGTCGCCATCGGCATGGTCTCCTGGCTGGATATGGCGCGTATTGTGCGCGGCCAGACGTTAAGCCTGAAGCGAAAGGAATATATTGAAGCAGCCCAGGTCGGCGGCGTCTCGACAATCAAGATTGTACTGCGCCATATCGTGCCGAACGTGCTGGGCGTGGTCGTGGTCTACGCCTCTTTACTGGTGCCGGGCATGATCCTGTTTGAGTCATTCCTTAGCTTTCTGGGCCTGGGAACGCAGGAGCCGCTCAGTAGCTGGGGTGCCTTGCTGAGCGACGGTGCCAACTCAATGGAAGTGTCGCCCTGGCTGTTGCTTTATCCGGCAGGTTTTCTGGTTATCACGCTGTTTTGTTTTAACTTTATCGGTGATGGCCTGCGTGATGCCCTCGACCCGAAAGATCGTTAAGGAGTTTCCCGATGAGTACGATTGAAGTTCAGCCTGCAATGGCGAAAAGCGCGGGAAGCGACTTACTGCTCGACGTAAAGGATTTACGCGTCACCTTTTCTACGCCAGACGGCGATGTCACCGCGGTTAATGACCTTAACTTCAGCCTGCGGGCCGGTGAAACGTTAGGGATTGTCGGCGAATCCGGCTCTGGTAAATCACAAACCGCTTTTGCCCTGATGGGCCTGCTGGCCAGTAACGGACGCATCGAAGGCTCCGCGCGATTTAACGGTCGTGAAATCCTTAACCTGCCGGAGAAGCAGCTTAACGCGCTGCGGGCAGAGCAGGTGGCGATGATTTTCCAGGATCCGATGACTTCGCTGAATCCTTATCTGCGCGTCGGCGATCAGTTGATGGAAGTATTACAACTGCATAAAGGAATGAGCAAAGCGCAGGCGTTTGAAGAGTCGGTACGGATGCTGGATGCGGTAAAAATGCCGGAAGCGCGCAAGCGCATGAAAATGTACCCGCATGAGTTTTCTGGCGGCATGCGCCAGCGCGTAATGATTGCAATGGCGCTGCTTTGCCGGCCCAAACTGCTGATTGCCGATGAGCCGACCACCGCGCTTGACGTAACGGTGCAGGCGCAAATCATGACGCTGTTGAATGAGCTGAAACGCGAGTTTAATACCGCCATTATCATGATTACTCATGACCTGGGAGTCGTGGCGGGTATCTGTAATAAGGTCCTGGTGATGTATGCCGGACGCACCATGGAGTACGGCAACGCGCGCGACGTCTTTTATCATCCGGCGCATCCTTACGCGCTGGGGCTGTTGAACGCGGTGCCGCGTCTGGATACGGAAGGGGAATCGCTGCTGACCATACCGGGCAACCCGCCGAATCTGCTGCGTCTGCCAAAAGGATGTCCGTTTCAGCCCCGTTGCCCTTATGCGATGGAAATTTGCGCCGCCGCGCCGCCGCTGGAGGCCTTTGGCGAAGGGCGTTTGCGTGCCTGCTTTAAGCCGGTGGAGGAATTGGTATGAACGCCGTAGCTGAGAAAAAAGTACTGCTCGAAATCGCCGATCTCAAGGTGCATTTCGATATTAAAGACGGCAAACAGTGGTTCTGGCAGCCGTCAAAAACATTGAAGGCGGTAGATGGCGTCAGCCTGCGTCTGTATGAGGGAGAGACGCTGGGCGTGGTTGGCGAATCGGGCTGCGGCAAATCAACGCTGGCGCGCGCCATTATCGGTCTGGTCAAGGCCACCGATGGCCGCGTTGCCTGGCTGGGTCGCGACCTGCTTGGCCAAAGCGACGAGGAGTGGCGCAAGGCGCGCAGCGATATTCAGATGATTTTTCAGGATCCGCTGGCCTCGCTGAACCCGCGCATGAATATCGGCGATATTATTGCCGAGCCGCTGCGAACCTATCATCCCAATATGCCGCGTCAGGAAATAAAAGATTGCGTTAAGGCGATGATGATGAAAGTTGGGCTGCTACCGAACCTGATTAACCGTTATCCGCATGAGTTTTCCGGCGGTCAGTGTCAGCGTATCGGTATTGCCCGCGCGCTGATTCTGGAGCCAAAGCTGATCATTTGCGATGAGCCGGTATCGGCGCTGGATGTTTCAATTCAGGCGCAGGTAGTGAATCTGCTGCAGCAGTTACAGCGTGAAATGGGGCTTTCACTGATTTTTATTGCTCATGACCTGGCGGTAGTGAAGCACATTTCCGATCGCGTGCTGGTGATGTATCTGGGACATGCGGTAGAGCTGGGAACCTACAGCGAGGTTTATAACAATCCGCAGCATCCTTATACCCGGGCGCTGATGTCTGCCGTACCGATCCCCGATCCCGATCGGGAGAGAAATAAAACTATTCAGCTGCTGGAGGGTGAGCTGCCATCGCCGATTAATCCGCCATCGGGCTGCGTGTTTCGTACCCGTTGCCCGATTGCCGGACCCGAATGCGCGAAAACGCGCCCGCTGCTGGAGGGAAGTTTCCGCCATGCGGTTTCCTGCCTGAAGGTGGATCCGCTCTAGCGTGCTGATACCAAAAAGGCTGCCGGAGGCAGCCTTTTTTCGTCATGGGGCGCGCGTTATTCCCGCCACAAAATATGGCACAGCTTATGATCTTTCTCACGGCACAGCAGAACGCGGGCGAAAACGTCGGTTACCGGTTCGCCTTCCGCTTCGCCAAGACCAATCACCACTTCGGCGAAAAAGTCGGGATTCAAATCGTAATCGACATGCTCGCGCCAGTCTTCCGAGGGATCAAACAGCTCCGCGCCGCCGCGCTCTTCAAACTGCAAATTAAACAGGATGATATCCGCCGGATCGAGGTTATCGCCCGCCAGCTCAAGAAAAATATCGTAAGCCTGTTCCAGCGTTTCATCTTCAGTAAGACGGTTATTTAAGTCCATGATTGATCCCGTATGCCCGCAGGCGTAATAGCATTTTCCGCCTCTTTTACAGCAACGGACTAAAGAAGTAAAACAGTCGTTCAACGATCCGCTGCCACCAGGGACGACGCACCCAGCGTTTGGCATCCACCAGACGGGAGCGGGCAATATAATCATCCTGCACGTGCGCCAAATCGCTGCCAAAACCGTCGTCGTCAATCACCAGCGTAATTTCAAAATTTAGCCACAGGCTGCGCATATCCAGGTTAACGGTGCCAATCAGACTAAGCTGCCCATCCACCAGCACGCTTTTGGTATGCAGCAGGCCACCTTCGAACTGGTAAATTTTTACCCCGGCTTCCAGCAGTTCAGTAAAGAAAGCGCGACTGGCCCAGCCAACCAGCAGCGAGTCATTATGACGCGGCACAATGATGCTGACATCAACGCCGCGCAGCGCCGCCGTACAGATAGCATGTAATAAATCGTCGCTGGGAACAAAGTAGGGCGTGGTCATAATCAGCTGTTCGCGCGCCGAATAGACCGCCGTCAGCAGCGCCTGGTGGATCATATCTTCCGGGAAACCGGGACCAGAGGCGATCACCTGAATAGTATGCCCACTCTCCTGTTCGAAGGGCATTACGTTAGTATCCGGCGGCGGCGGCAAAATGCGTTTGCCCGTTTCAATCTCCCAGTCACAGGAGTAAATAATGCCCATGGTGGTTGCTACCGGGCCCACCATACGCGCCATTAAATCGATCCACTGACCTACGCCCGCATCCTGTTTGAAATAGCGCGGATCAACCATATTCATGCTGCCGGTATAGGCAATATAGTTATCGATCAGCACCACTTTACGGTGCTGACGTAAATCCATACGGCGCAGAAAAACGCGCAGCAGGCTGACGTGCAGCGCCTCGACAACGTCAACCCCGGCATTGCGCATCATCGCGGGCCACTGGCTGCGGAAAAAGGTAACGCTGCCGGCTGAATCCAGCATCAGGCGACAGTGCACGCCGCGTCGCGCCGCCGCCATCAGCGACTCGGCAACGTCGTCTGCCAGGCCACCGGGATGCCAGATATAAAACACCATCTCGATATTATGGCGCGCCAGCTGAATATCACGGATCAGGGCTTTCATTGTATCGTCAGTACTGGTCAGCAGCTGCAGCTGGTTGCCTTTCACACCGGCAATGCCCTGACGATTTTCACACAGCTGAAACAGCGAGCGTGCCACATCGCTGTGTTCTGTGGCGAAAATAGAGTGACAGCTTTTTAAGTCATGCAGCCAGCGGGCAGTAGAGGGCCACATGGTGCGTGCGCGCTCAGCACGCCGTTTGCCCAGATAGAGCTCGCCAAAGGAAAGATAAGCGATGATGCCCACCAGCGGCAGAATATAGATAATCAACAGCCAGGCCATCGCTGACGTTACCGCCCGGCGTTTCATCAGAATACGTAGCGTCACGCCAGCGATCAGTAACCAGTAGCCGAAAAATAAGAGCCAACTAATCAGAGTGTAGAACGTGGTCATAAAGTGGAAGTCCGGTTCGCGCTTTGATGCAGGGAGTGTACGTGGAGATAGCTACCTGCGAAACCCTTTGCCGTTAATCAGCAACAGAGAAGGATGTTGCCAGCGGAGGAAAAGATCTATAATGCGCCGCGTTGTTTGGCAATCGGATAAATATTATGAAGCGAAGCAGGAATGAAGTCGCTCGCTGGCGTATGTTGCGTCAGGCCCAGCGTAAAAAGGCGCGCTGGCTGGAAGGGCAGTCGCGGCGTTATCGACGTATCCATGTCATTCGCCATCAGCTGGCGCAGCAGCAACGCCGTTCAGTGCTGTTTATCAACTATTTCTGGTAAGAAAAAAGGGAGCATTGTGGCTCCCTTAATGTTTCTCTGAGGCTTTTCGCCCCGCTTATTTACCCGCCAGCAAGATGTTTACGCTCAAAATACCCGCTTAAACGGCTTCACAGCGACCTGTTTATAGACGCCAGCGGCGATATAGGGATCGTCCTCAGCCCAGGACTGCGCTGCTTCCAGCGAGGGGAACTCAGCGATTACCGTTGAGCCGGTAAAACCCGCCGCTCCCGGTTCGTTACTGTCAACGGCAGGCATCGGGCCGGCCACAATTAAACGACCTTCGTCCCGCAGTAGCTGTAGACGAGCAAGGTGGGCCGGGCGAACGGCGCCGCGCTTTTCCAGCGAATCGGCATGGTCTTCAGCATAAATAACATACAGCACGATAATTACTCCTGTTGGGGCGGGTCAGTTTGGCAGCTACGTTAATTTATCGTAAAGTTTTGTGCAAATGAAAAGATAACGCCTTGTTGACCTGTAGCAATGAAGGCGGGTTTTATGCTTTTTTCTGGCTGCTGTAGTGGGTGAGTTGTTGAAACTGATTGCTATTTGCATTTAAAATTGCGACCTCACTTGACCATGCGAATAGTTATGACAACGCTGACGACTCCTTTACCTCGCCGCTTATCAGTATCCATGTTGCTTTCAGTGGCGCTGCACGGCAGCGTGATTGCCGCTTTGTTGTATGCTTCGTTTAATCGGAGCGTTGAAGCGCCTAAGATGTCGCAGCCCATTAGCGTCTCGCTGGTGGCTCCGGAGGTTCAGCCGCAGGCACAGCCTACACCGGAGCCTGCGCCCATGCCGGAACCAGAACCGGAACCCCAGCCGGAGCCGACGCCTGAGCCGCCGAAGGCGGAGCCGGTACCGATCCCCAAACCTGAGCCGAAACCCAGACCGAAGCCCAAACCGAAACCGGTTAAAAAAGAGGTGGTGAAGCCGCCTAAAGAGATCAAACCACAGACGCAGCCGCGGCAGGCATCGCCTTTCCAGGAAAATAGCGCCAAAACCACGGCGGCGAAACCCTCCAGCGCGCCGAAAACTTCGCCAGCGCCATCGCGCACCGTTTCTGACGGGCCGCGAGCGTTAAGCGTCGGCAAGCCGGTTTATCCCGCGCGCGCTTTTGCCCTGCGTATTGAAGGGCGCGTGCGCGTGCAGTATGACGTAGACAGCAGCGGGCGTGTTGATAACATCCGTATTCTGTCAGCGCAGCCGCGTAATATGTTTGAGCGTGATGTGAAGCAGGCTATGAGGAAGTGGCGCTATGAGAGCGGCAAGCCAGGCAATAACCTGACGATGACTATCGTGTTTCGCATTAACGGCGGCACCAGCATTGAATAGCGCGGCTATCGCCTGAAAAAGGTGCCGCGCCTGCGCGGCACCTTTTCATGAATTACAGACGCGGCGCTTATTCCGCACTCTGCTGTGCGAGATAATGACTCTTCCCGGCTGGTAGCGGACGAGATTTTCCCTGTTCATCTACCGCGACATAGATAAAAATCGCTTCGGTAGTACAGTAGAACTGGCCCAGCGGTTCCGAAGAGACTTTCTTGATCCAGACTTCCACATTGATGGTCATCGAACTGCTGCCGGTGCGAATACAGCGGGCATAGCAGCTGACAACGTCTCCTACCGCCACCGGCTTAAGGAACGTCATTCCATCAACGCGTACCGTCACAACGCGTCCCTCGGCCAGCTCCTTGGCCAGAATAGCGCCGCCAATATCCATCTGCGACATCAGCCAGCCGCCGAAAATATCGCCGTTAGCGTTGGTATCCGCTGGCATCGCCAGCGTACGTAACACCATTTCGCCTTGCGGCTTACGATTATTATCCATTACTCAATTCTTTGGTTAGCAAAATAAAAGCCCGGCGCTTTGGGGCCGGGCAGAACAGAACTATTTTTCCTGCTGCGGCATCAGACGGTAAATATAAACGCCGCTGAGCAAGGTAAACAGCAGCGTCAGGCCCGTGAGGCCGAAGACTTTAAAATTAACCCAAAATGCCTGCGGCATCCAAAAGGCAACATAGATATTCGCCAGACCACACGCCTGAAAGAACAGTGCCCAGGCAATATTCAGTTTACGCCAGGCATATTGCGGCAGCTGTAGCTCTTTGCCCAGCATGCTCTGAATCAACGGTTTTTCCATGAAAAGCTGGCTGAACAATAATGCCAGAGCGAACAGCGTATAAATAACCGTGACCTTCCATTTGATAAACTCATCGTTATGGAAAACCAGCGTCAGCGTGCCGAATACCGCGACCAGCACAAAGGTAAAGATGGTCATCTTTTCCAGCTTACGATAGAGGATCCAACTGGCGACCAGCGCCAGGCCGGTTGCGGCTATCAGCGCGCCGGAGGCGACATAAATATCGTACAGCTTATAAAAGACGAAAAAGACCACCAGCGGAAGAAAATCGAGTAGTTGCTTCATAATGAATTCCAGATCGTGCCCGGCAGAAAAGAATAACGGCATACAAAGTATGCCGTCAGGACTTAACGCAGCAGCATATAAAGACGGAACAGATAAATAACTAATATTGCCGAAACCAGATTGCTTAACGCATTAAGCAACACAGAAGCGACATTAGCCGGCAGGACGGTAAAGGAAGAGGCCAGCAGCAGCAAGGCCATTTTAGCCAGCAACCAGACGATGACCGCCGGTGCGATCAGACGCATATGCGCCCAGGCGAGACGGGAACTGGTGCGCAGCGCGGCAAGAATACCGGTTTTCTCAATCGCCAGAATTACCGGCGCCAGAGAAAGCAGGATACCCAGAATCACGCCCGGAATAACCAGCACCATAAAGCCCAACTGCACCACCAGCGTAATCAGAAAGGTCAACAGCAGCAGACGCGGCAGCAAAGGAGCAGAAGCGCCAATCGCCCGCAGCGCGCTGGTTCGTTGACCCGCCGACACCAGCGGGATCAGGCAAAGCATGGCACCGAGCAGCAACGTATTACCGACCAGAGAGGCAAACGTACCGGCTGCTGAAGCGCGTAGCAGAACCTGCTGCTGTTCCGGCGACAGGTTTTGGATCACCTCAATTAACGAAGTGGCGCCGCCGTTATCGCCTTCGCTCAGTATCGAGAGCTGTTCTGCGTCCGGTGTTAACACATGACCAATCATCACTGTAATCAGTGATGTCAGTAATGCTATCAGCACAATCGTGACCAGCTGATGACGCAAAAAATTCCCCGTGTCACGGTATAGCGAGCCCGCCGTGATGGACATGTACACTCCTTTGGTAATTACCGGTTTACAGATCCGGCGATTGTACATGGTCTGACGCGGGACTGGCACCCAGACTTACATAACTTTCAGTAAGTGGCGGGTTTGATGAAAAAAACAGCGGCGGCAGACCATATTTTGCCCGGGCAAGATCACAGGCTTCATTCCAGACACCATTTTCACCGGACATGGCAAATTCACGGCAGGGCGACGGACGCTGTTCGTAAATACCACAGGAGACGCACTGACCCACTTCGCCCTGCAAAGCAACACAGCGCGGCGTACGGGCATTTGTGCCACGCATGTTGCGCATCAGCAAATTAAGCGGCTCGGTGAGATCGGCGGGAACGCCTCCACCGGCATCATCTGCCTCAGCCCAGTAGAAGGAAACACGGAAATGGGCGCAGCAGGCGCCACAGGAAACACAAGGATTAAAATTATCGCTCATTTGATCGCCCGCCCCTCCGAGGCATCGAACCAAAATCACACGGGAAGATCAGAAAAATAATCTTTCATGTAACGTCCTGCAACGGGAATTTCACAGCTGTTACCGCTTTGTTTATTGATCTAAATCAATGTTGCCTTTTTTAAGCGCTGTGAAAAATTTGATCTACATGATTTTTCAGCCGTTTCGTTGTAAAAGGTGCTTCTGACACTTTTTTATTACTTATGAGTGGGTAGGGGTTAATCCCTTTTAATTACACAAGGAGTAGTTATGAAACGGGCTGCATTAGCATTGGCGTTCCTCTCGGCATTTCCGGTTATTGCCAGCGCCCATCAGGCGGGCGACTTTTTTGTACGTGCGGGTAGCGCGACGGTTCGTCCCTCTGAAGGATCGGATAACGTGCTGGGAATGGGCTCTTTTGATGTGGATAACAATACGCAGCTTGGTCTGACGTTCACCTGGATGGCCACTGATAATATTGGCGTAGAGCTGCTGGCGGCGACACCGTTTCGCCATAAAGTCAGCCTCGCCGCGACGGGTACGCTGGCAACCGTACGTCAGCTACCGCCAACGCTAATGGCGCAATATTACTTTTTTGACAGCAACAGTAAGCTGCGTCCTTATGTCGGGGCCGGGATTAACTACACCACCTTTTACGATACTGATTTTAACCAGACCGGGCGCGACGCGGGCCTGAGCGATCTCAGTGTAAAAAATTCATGGGGCATGGCCGGTCAGGTGGGGCTGGATTATGAAATCGATCAAGACTGGATGCTGAATATGTCGGTCTGGTATATGGATATTGATACCGAGGTCAAATTCAAAGCGGGCGGTCAGCAGCAGAATATCGATACGCGTATTGATCCCTGGGTGTTCTTCTTTGGCGTGGGTTACCGCTTCTGATTGTGCTGCTAAAACGCATAAGGCCGCTGGCATAGCGGCCTGAGCGGAAAATTATTTAATCTGCATATTATTGACCACCGATTTCACGCCCGGCACGCGGCGCGTCACTTCTACCGCATGGTTAGCCATCTGCGGCGAAGAAACAAAGCCGCTGAGCTGTACCCGACCTTTAAAGGTTTCCACATTTATTTCACGTGCTTTCAGTGATTCGTCGCCCAGGAACTGAGATTTCACCTTGGTGGTGATCACCGTGTCATCAATATATCCCCCGGTTCCTTCCTGGGTGGAAGTCGGGGCGCAGGCGCTCAGCATCATGGCTACCGCCGCAGCAGCCACTGTTCCGGTAAACAATTTAACAGCTTTCATATCGCTACTCCCTGTCATAAAAAAGGCGTTGCCGCTTCGATTAGCGGCTCATTAAGTGTGGTAGACAATAGTGGGAAATACAAACGGGCAGGAGAAAAGGCGCGGATAAAGAGTGCCTTACCAGAGGCAAGGCACAGAGGATTTAGCGGGTAGCCGCTTTCAGTTCGCTGACAAAACGTTTCAGCTCGGCAAGCATCACTTCCGGTTCAGCGTGGTGCTTCTCAATAATTTTTACAATGGCCGAGCCGGAAATTGCGCCGTCTGCACCAGCCGCAATCGCCTCTTTTACCTGCGAGGGTTCCGAAATGCCGAAACCTTGCAGCGTCGGCGCGGCATGGTACTCACGCAGCTTGTCGATTAAATGCTTTAACGGCAGGCTGGCGCGCTTCTCCGCTCCGGTAACGCCGGCACGCGACAAAAGATAGATATAGCCACGTCCGTAAGAAGCGACCGCGCGCAGCAAATCGTCATCGGCGTTAGGCGGGCAAATAAATATCGGCGCGATATTGTGACGCATCGCTGCCTGACGGAAAGGGCCTGACTCTTCAACCGGCACGTCGGCAACCAGCACCGAATCGACGCCAGCCTGTTCGCAGCGGGCATAAAATTCATCGACGCCGTTAGTAAACACCAGGTTTGCGTACATCAGCAGCCCAATCGGTAAATCGGGATATTTCTGACGTATGGTCGTTAGCATCTCAAAACATTGCGCCGGCGTGGTTCCGGCAGCAAAGGCGCGCAGCGTGGCGTTCTGAATAGTCGGCCCATCCGCCAGCGGATCGGAGAAAGGAATACCTAACTCAAGGGCGTCGGCGCCAGCGGCCACCAGCGTATCGATAATCTGCAAAGAGAGTTCCGGCGAGGGATCGCCCAGCGTGACAAAAGGAACAAAAGCGCCTTCTTTGCTGGCCTGCAGACGTTTAAACAGCTGTTCATAACGTTCCATTAGATCTCTCCCTGCGCTTTCAGAATATCGTGAACGGTAAAAATATCTTTGTCGCCGCGGCCGGAAAGATTAACCACCAGCAGCTGCTCTTTTTCTGGATCTTGCTGAATCATCTTCAGGGCCCAGGCCAGCGCATGCGCTGATTCCAGAGCCGGGATAATACCTTCCGCCCGGCAAAGCTGTTTAAAAGCCGCCAGCGCTTCGTTATCGGTAATGGATACATATTCCGCGCGGCCAATGCTGTTCAGATGTGCATGCTGCGGTCCCACCGACGGGAAATCCAGCCCGGCGGAAATGGAATAGGACTCTTCAATCTGACCATCCTCAGTCTGCATCATCGGTGCCTTCATGCCGAAATAGATGCCAACCCGTCCATGCTTCAGCGGTGCGCCATGCTCGCCGGTTTCAATACCGTGCCCGGCAGGCTCAACGCCAATCAGGCCGACATCTTTCTCATCAATAAAGTCGGCAAACATACCGATAGCGTTTGAGCCGCCGCCCACGCAGGCGATCACCGCATCCGGCAGACGTCCTTCAGCCTGCATGATCTGCGCTTTGGTCTCTTCGCCAATCATCCGCTGAAACTCACGCACAATAGTAGGATAAGGATGCGGTCCTGCGGCGGTGCCGAGCATATAGTGCGCGGTTTCATAGCTGCCGGACCAGTCACGCAGCGCCTCATTACAGGCATCCTTCAGCGTCGCGGAGCCACTGTGAACCGGGATCACTTCGGCGCCCATCAAACGCATGCGGAAAACATTGGGCGACTGACGTTCAACATCTTTTGCGCCCATATAGATACGGCATTTCAGGCCCAGCAGGGCACTGGCGAGAGCCGAGGCGACGCCATGCTGACCCGCGCCGGTTTCGGCAATGATTTCCGTTTTGCCCATCCGTTTCGCCAGTAGCGCCTGGCCCAGAACCTGATTGGTTTTATGCGCGCCGCCGTGCAGCAAATCTTCACGCTTTAGATAGAGACGCGTTTTAGTGCCTTTGGTCAGGTTCTGGCAACGCGTCAGCGCAGTAGGACGCCCGGCATAATTCTTCAGCAGACCGTTAAACTCCGCCTGAAAATCGGCGTCGCGTTGGGCGCTAACAAAGGCCTCTTCCAGCTGGCGCAGCGCAGGCATCAGAATTTGTGGAACATACATGCCGCCAAATTCGCCAAAGTAGGGGTTCAGTAATGTCATGTGCGTTATTTTCCTTATCACCGCCCGCGGTGCGGACGTATGCTGTCAGTAGGCGCGCAGCGTTTGAAAAACTGCGGCGATCTTTTCGGCATCCTTGATGCCCGGCGCGCTTTCAACACCGGAATTAAAATCGAGCCCGGCGCAGCCCAGCTGCGCTGCCGATACGCAATTATCTGCACCGAGACCGCCCGCCAGCAGCACATTATCCAGCTGCTGACCGGTGAGTAATGACCAGTCGAAACGCTGGCCGCTGCCGCCAGCGCCATTATCAAAGACATAGCGATCGACATGGGCGAGATTGCGCGTCGGAAGTCGATTGCTCACGCTAAGCGCTTTCCATATCGCGATTTCTGGCGGCAGTTCATCGCGCAGCGTATCAATATAGGCCTGATCTTCACTGCCGTGCAGCTGAACGGCGCTCAGGGACAGCGCACGGCTGGTTGTGACAACGTCACCGATAGTCGCATTGCGGAACACGCCCACGTAGCCCAAAGGGGCCGCTGCAATCACCTGTCGCGCCTGGGCAATATCAACTTTACGCGGCGATCCCTCAGCGAAAATCAAGCCGCCATAAATGGCGCCTGCCTGCCAGGCCGCAAAGGCATCTTTTGGTCGGGTCAGGCCGCAAACTTTGTTATCTCCCAGCAGCACGCGTCGTACCGCCAGATGAAGATCCGCTTCGCTCATCAGGGCGGAGCCGATTAAAAAACCGCTGGCAAAACGGCTCAGTTCACGAACCTGCGCATAGCTCTTGATGCCAGATTCACTGATTACCGTGACGCCGTGACCACATCGTGGCGCCAGCTGGCGGGTACGATCCAGATTAACCGACAGGTCACGCAGGTCGCGGTTATTGATACCTACAACTCTGGCGTTCAGCGCCAGCGCGCGCTCCAGTTCAGCTTCGTTACTGACTTCGGTCAGAATTCCCATTTCCAGGCTGTGCGCCACCGCAGCCAGCTGTCGATACTGTTCATCATCCAGCACGGAAAGCATCAGCAATACCGCATCGGCCTGATAAAAGCGCGCCAGGTAAATCTGCCAGGGATCGATAATAAAATCTTTGCACAGCACCGGCTGGCTAACCGCTGCGCTCACCAGCGGCAGGTAGTCAAAACTGCCCTGAAACCACGCCTCGTCGGTGAGCACGGAAATGGCTGACGCATAATCTTTATAAACTTCAGCTATGGCTACCGGATCGAAATCGGCACGGATCACCCCTTTGGAGGGCGATGCTTTTTTACACTCAAGAATAAAAGCGGTGCGGGCGCCCTGTAGCGCATGATAAAAACTGCGGGTTGAGGGCACCAGTTGCTGCTGAAAAGAGGTCAGCGGCTGGAGCGTCTTGCGATTTTCCACCCACAGCCTTTTATCCCGGATGATCTCATTCAGTACGGTTTGCATCTCTAGCCTCTTGCTGCCAGCGCGACAACGCGCTCGTAAGCCTGACCGCTCGCAATCGCTTTCAGCGCGCGCTGAGCATTATCACGTAAATCCTCATTGCCGAAAATTTTCAATAACATAGCAACGTTAACCGCCACGGCGTGCTGGTGCGCCTGCTCGCCTTTACCCTGGAGCAATTGCGTCAGAATGTCACGGTTTTCTTCCGGCGACCCGCCTGCCAGCGACTCTTTAGTATGATACGGCAGGCCGAAATCATCTGGGGTCAGCTGATAGCTGGTGATATCGCCGTCGCGCAGTTCCGCAACCTGCGTGGCGCTGTGAATAGCCACCTCGTCCATACCCCCACCGTGAACCACCGCCGCACGCTGATAGCCCAGCACACGCAGCGTTTCCGCAATCGGCAACACCAGTTCCGGACTGTAAACGCCAATCACCGCCAGCGGCGGACGCGCCGGATTAATTAGCGGTCCCAGCACGTTAAACAACGTCCGGCTTTTTAACTGCTGGCGTACCGGCATCGCATGGCGAAAACCGGTGTGATACTGCGGAGCGAACAGAAAACAGACGTTAAGATCATCCAGCGCCTGACGCGCCTGTTCAGCCGGTAAATCCAGGCTGATACCGAACGCCGCCAGCAGATCGGACGAGCCGGACTTGCTGGAGACGCTACGGTTACCGTGCTTGGCCACCTTTAAACCGCAGGTTGCTGCGACAAAAGCGCTGGCGGTGGAGATATTAATGCTGTTGCTGCCATCGCCGCCGGTGCCGACAATATCCGCAAAGGCGTAGTCGGGGCGCGGAAAGGGACGTGCGTCCGCCAGCAGAGCCGATGCGGCACCGGCGAGCTCCTCCGGACGTTCGCCGCGTACTTTCATCGCTATCAGCGCTGCCGCCAGCTGCGTTGGTTCCAGTTGGCCGGTGATAATAGCGCTAAACAGCTGGTGGCTTTCTGCCCGGGTTAGCATCAGCCCCTGATAAAGTTTCTCCAGAATATGTTGCATCCTTTTCTCCTTAGCTTATGCCAGCGCCCAGGCCAGAGTTTGTTCCAGCAGGCGCGCGCCCTGCGTGGTCAGAATTGATTCCGGATGAAACTGAAAGCCGCATACCCGGTCAGCATCGTGGCGCACGGCCATCACCATCTCGTTAAATGTGGCGTTGATAGTCAGTTCGTCAGGCGTATTGCTGCCTACCAGCGAGTGATAACGCGCGACCGGCAGCGGATTACTCAGCCCGGCAAACATCGCCTGGTTATCATGGGTAACAGCGGAGGCTTTACCGTGCAGAATTTCACCGGCCTGACCAACGTGACCGCCGTAAGCTTCAATAATCGCCTGATGACCCAGGCAGATACCGATAATCGGCAGGCGACCGCGCAGACGCTGTAACAGCTCAGGCATACATCCCGCCTCAGCCGGTGCGCCAGGGCCAGGCGATAGCATCAGCACCGGGTTTTCCATCTGTTGCAGGCGCGCAATCAGGGTATCGGCCGGCACAGTGTTGCGGTAAATCACCACGCGATGACCAAAGGTACGGAGCTGATCGACCAGGTTGTAGGTGAAAGAGTCGATATTATCGAGCAGCAGAATATCAGCCATTAGAACGTCTCCTGGCAATGATGAGCGGTGGCGATGGCGCGCAAAACGGCGCGCGCTTTGTTGCGGCTTTCATCCGCTTCGGCCTGCGGCTGTGAATCCAGCACCACGCCAGCCCCCGCCTGAACGGTAGCGATGCCATCTTCAACATAAGCCGAACGGATCACAATGCAGGTATCCAGGTCGCCGCTGGCGGTGAAATAGCCGACCGCGCCACCGTATACGCCGCGCCGCGTGCCTTCCGCACCGGCAATCAATTGCATGGCGCGTACTTTCGGCGCGCCGCTCAGGGTGCCCATATTCATACAGGCACGATAGGCATGCAGCACATCCAGATCCTGGCGCAGCGTGCCCACTACGCGTGAAACCAAATGCATAATAAAGGTATAGCGATCCACCTTGGTGAGATCGGCAACGTAGCGGCTGCCGGGCTCGCAGATGCGCGCCAGGTCGTTACGCGCTAAATCAACCAGCATCAGATGTTCTGCCAGCTCTTTATGGTCGGTCCGCATCTCCAGCTCAATGCGGCTGTCTAAATCGCGATCCAGCGAGCCATCGGCATGGCGACCACGCGGACGCGAACCGGCAATTGGATAGATTTCAATCTGGCGCGAGGCGGCGTCATATTTCAGCGAGCTTTCCGGAGAAGCGCCGAACAGTGTGAAGTCGCGATCCTGCATAAAAAACATATAGGGGCTGGGATTATTGTTTTTCAGCGTTTCGTAAGCCGCCAGCGGCGACGGGCAGGGCAGAGAGAAGCGGCGTGAGGGCACCACCTGAAAAATTTCGCCCACACGGATCGCCTGCTGCATATTGCGTACCACCTCGCAATACTCTTCATCGCTCTGGCTACAGCTCAGCGTCATCTGCTCAACGCGCTGTACCGGCAGCGGCTGGGGAGGCTGTAACATCTGTTCATGCAGTTGATGAATGCGGCGCTGCAGGCGCTGGAATTCATCGGTAGAGGGAGCAAACAGGCTGGCCTGCAGGCGTGCGCTCTGGTGCTGATGATCCAGCACCAGCAGCGTCTCGGCCAGATAGAAGCAATAATCCGGACAGCGCTGCTCATTTCGTAAGGCGGGCAGCGGCTCGAAGCCGGCCACTAAATCGTAGGCGAACAGTCCGCCGAGCAGCATCGACTCGCGCTCATCCTGCGGCGCGTCCACCAGCTGGACAATCAGGCGCAGCGCATCAAAAACCGACAGGGATTTCAGCCGTGAGTCCTCGTCCTGGGTGCCGCCTGTTTCAGGAAATAGCAGCTCGCGACCATCGGGACGGTGCTGATTACTCACCTCAGCGGGCAACGCAGCATCCAGCAGCGGCAGCAATTGACGGCCATTTTCCGAGAGCGCCTGCACGGTAACACGGTTGCCGAGGGCGGTAATGCGCAGCGCGCTGTCAACAATCAGCAGGCTTTTCAGGTTACGTTTACTGTCAATATCCGCCGATTCCAGCAGCAGCGTAGCCGGGCGGGCGCCGCACAGCTGATGGAAAACCGCAGCGGGATCTTCACGATAGGGGGCCGAGCCGGTAATCACTTTCAATCCAGGTTTTGCATTCAACATAATCGGTTCTCTAAAATCGCTCAAAAAAAAGCCCGCATCGGCGGGCTCAGGTATCAGCATGTGATCAATACAGATGCGTGACATCGTCGCCCTTCAGCAGAAGTGCGCCACCATCCCATCATCAATTTATGCTTAAACATCATCATGGATACCCCCGCGTGAACTTGTGTACTAGTTAACGGGTTCAGGGGGTAATTGTCAATACTTTTTTATATAGCGGTTAATCCGTTATGATGCGTCGACGTTTTATGTTTTTCAGGAGTTATTTTGACCGCAACCACGCCAATAAGCGCCTTTCCCATTTACGATTTACACAGCCATACCCGCGCATCGGATGGTCTGTTATCCCCTCAGGAACTGGTGCTGCGCGCCGTTGAAATGCGCGTTGGCGTACTGGCGATTACCGATCACGATAGCGTGGCCGGCTTAGCCGCCGCCAGAGAAGCGATTACACAGCAGGCGCTGCCGCTGCATTTGATTGATGGCGTAGAGGCTTCTACGCTGTGGGAAAATCATGAAATTCATATTGTGGGATTAGGCATCGATCCCGCGCACCCGGTCATCACCGAATTTTTGGCCGGGCAGAATGAATGTCGCATGGCGCGCGCCAGGCTTATGGCCGAGCGGCTGGAAAAGGCGCAGATCCCAGGCGCGCTTGAAGGCGCGCTGGCGTTAGCCGCAGGCGGGGCGATCACGCGCGGCCATTTTGCCCGCTGGCTAATCGCCCAGGGTAAAGCCGACAATATGGCCCAGGTATTCAAACATTATCTGGCGCGCGGCAAAACCGGCTACGTGCCGCCACAATGGTGTACAATTAAACAAGCCGTTGATGCTATTCATCATTCCGGTGGTTATGCGGTATTGGCGCACCCGGGGCGTTATGGTTTATCAGCCAAATGGCTGAAACGCCTGATCGCCCATTTCGCCGAAATTGGGGGCGACGCTATGGAAGTGGCGCAGTGCCAGCAACCGCCAAACGAACGCAGCCAACTGGGACGCTATGCACAGGAATATCAGCTGGCGGCGTCGCAGGGCTCTGATTTTCATCAACCCTGTCCGTGGATAGAGCTGGGTAAAAAGCTGTGGCTGCCGGGCGGCGTGGAAGCCGTATGGTCCCGCTTTCCCACATTAATGCCCTCCACGGAAAGGTGATAAGAGGTTAGCTATGAGTCAGATGTTTCATATTCATCCCGACAATCCCCAGCCGCGCCTGATTGGCCAGGCCGTTGATGCGCTGAATAAAGGCGGCGTGATCGTTTATCCTACCGATTCAGGCTATGCGCTGGGCTGTCGGCTGGAAGATAAAAACGCCATGGAGCGTATCTGCCGTATTCGTCAGCTGGATGGCAATCATAATTTTACTCTGGTTTGCCGCGATCTTTCTGAGCTGTCAACCTATGCGCATGTGGATAACAGCGCGTTTCGGCTGATTAAAAACAACACGCCGGGTAACTACACCTTTATTCTGAAAGGGACCAAGGAGGTACCGCGTCGTTTGATGAATGACAAGCGTAAAACCATTGGCCTGCGTGTGCCTTCTAATCCGGTGGCGCTGGCGCTGCTGGAGGCGCTCAATGAGCCCATGATGTCAACCTCATTGATGCTGCCCGGCAATGACTTTACCGAGTCCGACCCGGAAGAGATTGAAGATCGTATCGGCAAGCTGGTGGACCTGATTATTGACGGCGGCACGCTGGGACAGCAGCCGACCACGGTGGTTGACTTAACCAGCGATACGCCAGAAGTCATTCGGGAAGGCGTCGGCGACATCCGTCCTTTCCGCTAAACCCTGACCGGCGTTAAGCGCCGGTCAATGCAGCTGGAGAAAAGGGCGGCGGATGGAAAGCCATCAGCAGCACTATCAATCCGCTCTGAAAGCGCGCGTGCAGGAAACACAGGCAAGTCGGTAAACTTCATGTATACTGTGCGGCCACATTGCACCGGGTCGCCATAAAAAGGCGGACTCAGCGCAATCCCTCCTTTCAGGTCATGGCTCGCCACGCCGTGACAGAAGCAATAAACGACGCCTGTGAAGGCGACAGTGAGGCAGCTCAATGAGCGAAAAGTTACAAAAAGTATTGGCGCGGGCCGGGCATGGCTCTCGTCGTGAAATAGAAACCATGATTTCTGCCGGGCGCATTAGCGTAGACGGCAAACTGGCGACGTTAGGCGATCGTATTGAACCCAACGCCACGGTAAAAATCCGTATTGATGGTCATGTCGTCTCCGTTAGTGAATCCAACCAGCAGGTTTGCCGCGTACTGGCTTACTACAAGCCGGAAGGCGAGCTCTGTACCCGCAACGATCCTGAAGGGCGTCCGACGGTGTTCGATCGTCTGCCACGCCTGCGCGGTGCGCGCTGGATTGCCGTAGGGCGTCTGGATGTCAACACCTGCGGTCTGTTGCTGTTTACCACCGATGGCGAACTGGCTAACCGTTTGATGCACCCCAGCCGTGAAGTAGAGCGTGAATATGCGGTACGCGTATTCGGGCAGGTTGATGATGCGAAAATTCGTCAGCTGAGCCTGGGCGTACAGCTGGAAGATGGTCCGGCCTCGTTCCGCACCATTAAGTTCACCGGCGGTGAAGGGATCAACCAGTGGTACAACGTTACCCTGACCGAAGGGCGCAACCGTGAGGTTCGTCGTCTGTGGGAAGCCGTTGGCGTTCAGGTAAGCCGTCTGATTCGCGTACGTTACGGCGATATCATGTTACCCAAGGGATTACCGCGTGGCGGCTGGACCGAGCTGGATCTGCAGCCGGTTAACTATCTGCGTGAGCTGGTAGAATTGCCGCCGGAAACCATCAGCAAGGTGCCGGTAGAAAAAGATCGTCGTCGTACCAAGGCGAACCAGATCCGTCGCGCAGTGAAGCGCCATACGCAGGTAAGCGGCAATCGTCGTCCGGCAAAGCGCGGCGAAAGCCCTAAACGCGGTTAAGCGTTAACGCGGAAAGCGTATGAAAAGGCATCCTTCGGGATGCCTTTTCTTTTTCTACCAGTCGATGCCCTGTTGCGCCTGGATACCGGCGTCAAAGGCATGTTTAACCGGCCGCATTTCGCTGACCGTATCCGCCAGCGCCAGAATATCGCGGTGGCAGCCGCGCCCGGTAATAATCACGCTTTGATGAGCGGGGCGCTGCTGGAGCGCAGCGATAACCTCTGCCAGCGGAAGGTAATCGAAGCTGAGCATATAGGTTATTTCATCCAGAATGACCAAATCGAGCATGGGATCCTGCAGCATACGCCGCGCATGCTGCCAGACGGCAAGGCAGGCCTCGGTATCCGCCGCGCGATCCTGCGTTTCCCAGGTAAACCCGGTTGCCATAACCTGGAACTCAACGCCGTGTGCTTCCAGCAGGTTACGCTCGCCGTTGGGCCACTCGCCTTTGATAAACTGAATCACGCCAACCTTTTTCTGATGTCCTGCCGCCCGCGTTGCGGTACCGAATGCGGCGGTGGTTTTCCCTTTGCCGTTGCCGGTAAACACCATCAGAATGCCGCGGGTTTCGCTGGCGGCGGCGATGCGGGCGTCAACCTGTTCTTTCAGGCGCTGCTGCCGCTGCTGGTGACGATCCTGCGCGGCCATTATTCTGCTGGTCCTGGCTTGCGTCCCGGCTGTGCATCAAAGCTGATGCCGGTTTTGCGGCGGCTGTCGTCGCCCATCAGATAAAGATAGATAGGCATGATTTCCGCTGGTGTTTTCAGCTTGTCCGCATCTTCTTCCGGGAAGGCGCTGGCGCGCATTTTGGTGCGGGTACCGCCAGGATTAATGCAGTTAACCCGCAGATTACGATTCTTATACTCTTCCGCCAGCACCTGCATCATGCCTTCGGTAGCAAACTTTGATACAGCGTAAGCGCCCCAGCCAGAGCGACCCACACGGCCAACGCTGGAACTGGTGAAAACCAGCGACCCCGACTCTGCGTTCAGCAACAGCGGCAGCAGCGCCTGGGTCAGGAAAAAGGTGGCATCGACATTGACGCGCATCACTTGTTGCCATATCTCTGGCGCAAGATCGGCAAGCGGCACGATTTCGCCCAGCAGACCGGCATTATGAAGCACGCCATCCAGGCGCGGGACCTGCTGCGCCAGTTCACTGGCGAACTGATGGCAGCTCTCCGGCGTCACCGTAGCCAGATCGAGAACACGCATCAGCGGCGTCGCTTTGCCCAGTGCGCTGATTTCATCACAGACGCGCTGCAATTTTTCTGCATTGCGCCCCAGCAGGATAACCTGCGCGCCATAGCGCGCGTAGGTGAGCGCCGCTTCACGTCCAATACCATCGCTGGCGCCGGTAACAAGGATAATTCGTTGATCAAGCAGATCGCTTTTCGGTTGATAATGCAAAACGTCTTCCTCGGCGAGTAAGGGTTCAGCGCGGGGCTGAGAAGATCTAAGCAGGAGTTATGCCTGAAAAATATCGCCAGTTCAATGTCGCAGCGCCCATTTCCCCGCGGCGAGCCGCTTTACAGGCGACGAAGCAGACCGACTCGGCTACACTACGCTTTGGTTTCAAAAGGACATCAACAAAGGCGGATCGAATGGATTTACTGTTCTCCTATGCACTATTTTTAGCAAAAATCGTTACCGTTGTGGTTGCTGTGGCAGCGATAGCCCTGATACTGGTTAACGCTACGCAACGTAAGCGCGGGCAAAGCGGGCAGCTGCAGGTCACCCAGCTTAACGAGCGCTACCGTGAAATGAAAAAAGCGATGCTGCTGGCGTTACTGCCGCCGCAGGAGCAAAAGCTGCGTCAGAAAGCGGAAAAGAAAAAGCAGAAGCAGGAAGCGAAAACGGCTAAGCAGCAGGCGAAGCAGGGCCTGCCCGGCGCAGAACATAAACCTGTGCTGTATGTTCTGGATTTCAAAGGCAGCATGGATGCCGGTGAGGTCACCTCTTTGCGGGAAGAAATTTCTGCAGTACTGGCGGTGGCGCGTGAGCAGGATGAAGTGCTGCTGCGGCTGGAAAGTCCGGGTGGTGTGGTGCACGGCTACGGGCTGGCGGCTTCGCAGCTGCAGCGTCTGCGGGAAAAAAATATTCGCTTAACGGTCGCGGTGGATAAAGTCGCTGCCAGCGGCGGCTATATGATGGCCTGCGTGGCCGATCGCATTATCGCCGCGCCTTTTGCCATTATTGGATCGATTGGTGTGGTTGCACAGGTGCCAAACTTCAATCGTTTGCTGAAGCGCAACAATATTGATGTGGAACTGCACACCGCCGGAGAATATAAGCGTACGCTGACCTTATTTGGCGAAAATACCGAGCAGGGTCGTAATAAGTTTCGCGAAGATCTCAATGAAACGCATCTGCTGTTTAAACAGTTTGTTCAGCAAATGCGCCCGGTATTAGATATCGATCGGGTGGCGACCGGTGAACATTGGTATGGCAGCCAGGCGCTGGAAAAACAGCTGATTGATGGGCTGGGAACCAGCGACGATCTAATTATCGAACGCATGGAGCATTTCAGCGTGGTCAGCGTGCGTTATATGCGCCGTAAAAAGCTGATGGATCGCTTTACGCAAAGCGCCGCCGACAGTGCCGCTCGTCAGTTGCTGAAACTGTGGCAGCGTGGCGACAAGCCGCTGCTGTAACTCCCTCACGCCCGGCTGGTCCGGGCGTTAATCGGCCAGATGATATTTCTCTGAAAGCCCCACCGTCAGCGCTTTAAAAATGTTAAATACCGCCGTGCTTTTAGCGGTAGGCAGCCCGTTTTCATCCAAAAAATAGTCGCCGCGAAAAATCAGCAACTGACCATTTTGTTCCACTTCGCTGGCTTCGATACCGGCAAAATAATCGTCATGTTCACGGATTAGCGCATTGGCTTTTTCGAGTATTTCTCCGCGAGATAGCGCGACCGTTTTTGCGTTCATTATTTAACCCCATTTTGACAGATTATAATTCTCTTCTATATTACTGGCCTGACGTCGCTAACCGCAAATAGAGTATGGATATTCTGGCGGCGGGAAAAATCGCCAAAAGTGGCGTAAAACCAGGCGAGATGCTAATTAAGTTGCGTATCCGATTTTATCAGGTACAGTGTGGGCGTTTCAGTGTCCGGGCGTAAAAATGACTTTACGCAAGTAGCAATGAGCGTCGGGTTCCGGCTAAAATCGTCTGCTAATCAGTACCATAAGCTGTCGTATATTAGGTTGCTTGCTTCAAATCAGGCCAGGTTGAATTCTTTTTGATTCGCTCATATAGGTTGACACGCTGACTGGCAACGCTGGAAAACGCCATCATTACATTCGGACGTATTCATCAGGTAAAGGTAAATATGGGTAAAGCTCTCGTAATAGTCGAGTCCCCGGCAAAGGCCAAAACGATTAATAAATATCTCGGTAAAGACTACGTGGTTAAGTCCAGCGTGGGTCATATACGTGATTTGCCGACAAGTGGCTCGACGGTGAAAAAGAGCGCTGACGCTCGGCCTGCCAAAAAAGCGAAGAAAGACGAAAAGACGGCGCTGGTTAACCGTATGGGCGTCGATCCGTGGCACGGCTGGAAAGCTGACTATCAAATTTTGCCCGGTAAAGAAAAAGTTGTTGCTGAGCTGAAAGCGCTGGCGCAGGAAGCCGATCATATCTATCTCGCAACCGACCTTGACCGCGAAGGGGAAGCCATCGCCTGGCACCTGCGGGAAGTGATCGGCGGCGACGACAAACGCTTCAGTCGCGTGGTGTTTAACGAAATCACCAAAAATGCAATTCGTCAGGCTTTTGATAAGCCAGGCGAGCTCAATATTGAGCGCGTGAATGCTCAACAGGCCCGTCGCTTTATGGATCGCGTGGTGGGTTACATGGTTTCCCCGCTGCTGTGGAAAAAGATCGCCCGTGGGTTATCCGCCGGACGCGTTCAGTCCGTTGCCGTACGGCTGGTGGTAGAGCGCGAGCGTGAAATCAAAGCCTTCGTACCGGAAGAGTATTGGGAGTTAAGCGCTGATCTCACCACACCGAAGGGCAGTGACTTGCCGATGCAGGTGACTCACCAGGGTGAGAAACCATTCCGACCGGTTAATAAAGAACAGACGCAGGCGGCGGTTAGCCTGCTGGAAAAAGCGCGTTTTCGCGTAGAAGATCGTGAGGACCGGCCAACCAGCAGCAAGCCGGGCGCGCCTTTTATTACCTCTACGCTGCAGCAGGCGGCCAGTACCCGCCTGGGCTTTGGCGTTAAAAGAACCATGGCGCTGGCGCAGCGGTTGTACGAAGCGGGCCATATTACCTATATGCGTACCGACTCTACTAACCTGAGCCAGGATGCCGTCGCGATGGCACGCGGCTATATCGAATCAAATTTCGGCGATAAGTATCTGCCGAAAACAGCTAACGCCTACGCCAGCAAAGAGAACTCTCAGGAAGCGCACGAAGCGATACGCCCCTCTGACGTGACCATCCAGGCCGAACAGCTGAAGGATATGGAAGCGGATGCCCAGAAGCTTTATCAGCTTATCTGGCGTCAGTTTGTTGCCTGCCAGATGATGCCGGCGCAGTATGATTCCACCACGCTGACGGTAGCCGCTGGCGATTTCAAACTGAAAGCCAAAGGGCGCATCCTGCGCTTTGACGGCTGGACAAAAGTGATGCCTGCGCTGCGTAAAGGCGATGAAGATCGTATTCTGCCAGCCATTGAGATTGGCGATGAGCTGAGCCTGCAGCAGCTGAATCCAAGCCAGCACTTTACCAAGCCGCCGGCGCGCTTCAGCGAAGCCTCGCTGGTGCGGGAGCTGGAAAAACGCGGTATCGGTCGTCCTTCTACCTATGCATCGATTATTTCGACCATTCAGGATCGTGGCTACGTACGCGTGGAAAGCCGCCGTTTCTATGCGGAAAAAATGGGTGAAATTGTTACCGATCGGCTGGAAGAGAACTTCCGCGATCTGATGAGCTATGATTTTACCGCGCATATGGAAGATAACCTTGATCAGGTCGCCAACGATCAGGCTGAATGGAAAGCGGTACTGGATAATTTCTTCGCCGATTTCAGCAAACAGCTGGACCAGGCGGAAAAAGATCCGGAAGAGGGCGGCATGCAGCCCAACCCGATGGTGTTGACGTCCATCGACTGTCCGACCTGTGGTCGTGAAATGGGCATTCGTACCGCCAGCACCGGCGTCTTCCTTGGCTGTTCCGGCTATGCCTTACCGCCGAAAGAGCGCTGTAAGCAAACCATCAATCTGATTCCGGAAAATGAAGTTCTGAATATTCTGGAAGGGGATGATGCGGAAACCAACGCGCTGCGTGCGCGTCGTCGCTGTCAGAAGTGCGGCACCGCGATGGATAGCTACCTGATTGATAATCATCGCAAGCTGCACGTGTGTGGTAATAACCCCAGCTGTGATGGTTATGAGATTGAACAGGGCGAGTTCCGTATCAAGGGCTATGACGGGCCGATTGTTGAGTGCGAAAAGTGTGGTTCCGAAATGCACCTGAAAATGGGGCGCTTTGGCAAATACATGGCCTGCACCAATGACGAGTGTAAGAACACCCGTAAAATTCTGCGTAATGGCGAAGTTGCGCCGCCGAAAGAAGATCCGGTGCCGCTACCGGAACTGCCCTGTGAGAAATCGGACGCCTATTTTGTGCTGCGTGACGGTGCGGCAGGCGTGTTCCTGGCAGCCAATACTTTCCCGAAATCGCGTGAAACCCGTGCGCCGCTGGTGGAAGAACTGCAACGCTTCCGCGATCGGTTACCGGAAAAGCTGCGTTATCTTGCCGATGCGCCCGCCACGGATGATAAAGGCAACAAAACGCTGGTACGCTTTAGCCGTAAAACCAAACAGCAATATGTCAGCTCCGAAAAAGAGGGCAAAGCCACCGGCTGGTCAGCTTTTTACGTTGACGGCGCATGGCGCGTAACAGAAAAATAAGCCGCATTTTTTCTACTGTTACTCAGCGCTAATAGAAAAGAAACGCAAAACTACAGTTAAATTTGTGCTACCGCCTCAAGGCCAGTCTCTGACTGGCCTTTTCTTTTTATTTTGCTTATAGCTAAAAGCTATACATCAAACACAAAAATGTTATAGTTGTTATAGCAGTAATTCTGATATTTCCTGTCGCTATAACTCGCCCGCCAGGCGCCTTTTCCTGAGAGTTTTCCCGGGTCGCGCGCGGGTTTAGTGCGTACTTTATCCGGGATAAACAACTATGAAATTGCAACAGCTGCGTTACATCGTGGAAGTAGTTAATCATAATCTGAATGTCTCATCGACTGCGGAAGGGCTTTATACCTCGCAGCCTGGTATCAGTAAGCAGGTGCGTATGCTGGAGGATGAGCTGGGCATTCAGATATTTGCGCGCAGCGGTAAACATCTGACCCAGGTGACGCCTGCAGGCGAAGAGATTATCCGCATTGCGCGTGAAGTGCTCTCTAAGGTCGATGCCATCAAATCAGTGGCCGGTGAACACACCTGGCCCGATAAAGGCTCGCTGTATGTCGCCACCACGCACACCCAGGCGCGTTATGCGCTTCCTGGCGTAATCAAAGGCTTTATTGAGCGTTACCCGCGCGTTTCGCTGCATATGCATCAGGGGTCGCCAACTCAGATTGCCGAAGCGGTATCCAAAGGGAACGCGGATTTCGCTATTGCCACTGAAGCATTGCATCTCTACGACGACCTTATCATGCTGCCTTGCTACCACTGGAATCGCGCCATTGTGGTCACGCCCGATCATCCGCTGGCAGGAAAAAGCGATGTCACTATTGAGGAACTGGCGGAATATCCGCTGGTAACCTACACCTTTGGCTTTACCGGTCGCTCAGAACTGGATACAGCGTTCAATCGTGCCGGCCTGACGCCGCGTATTGTCTTTACGGCTACCGATGCAGATGTGATTAAAACCTATGTGCGGCTTGGGCTGGGCGTGGGTGTTATCGCCAGTATGGCGGTTGACCCGGTAGCCGATCCCGATCTGGTTCGTATTGAAGCCGCAGATATTTTCACAAACAGCACCACCAAAATCGGGTTTCGTCGCAGTACCTTCCTGCGTAGCTATATGTATGATTTCATTCAACGTTTTGCACCGCATTTAACGCGAGACGTGGTTGATACAGCGGTGGCGCTACGCTCAAATGAAGATATTGAAGCCATGTTTAAAGATATCCGTCTGCCTTTTAAATAGAATAACCTTATTTATTGAGTGGAATTAAGGCCGCTGCTGCGGCCTTTTGTCTTTAATACCAGCTAATTGCACAAATTTTGGAATCTTTAGGATCATTTTTCTGTAAATGAAACATTCATCACATGTTTTTCAATTGTTATTAATTAAATGAGAAACAGTACACATTTTCATGCGGGGAATTTTGCGCACTGCCAGGACAATTCTCATACTCAAGTTAAATCGAACCCGTAACAGCAGCCAGTAAGGGATTCAGAAAATTTTTCTCAAGTATTAACTGGATCTATAAGTTATTTTCTTACTGTAATTTGAGTTAAAGGAAGATTAAAAAAGGGGAATGAAGTTAAGCATCACTAATACGATCTTTAGCGAACGATAAATTGTACTTATCGTTTAACTCAACAAAAATAGCTGGATTTTTGGTCTTAAAATGTTTAGGATTTCTCCTAAAAGCTGATTGAAGTTACCAATCGTTTTAATGAGAGTGATTATCAAAAACTATGGCTATGAGAATTTCAATACAACCTGGCGTACAGGGTAATGCCACTAAGGTGGCAAAAAGTGGCAGCAGCATCCGTCGCAAAGCCTGGTTGGCAGTATTTGCAGCGTGTGGCCTGTTCTGGACTGTTGTTGCCTTAATGGTTTGGCAAATCTGGAGTTAATTATGTGGGAACAAGCATTGCCGCTTAAAACGCAGCCGGTTCGCAAATTAAAAACGGCCAGCTGTAAACCCAAAGTACAGGATAAAGCGACGATTCCGGAATCATGGAATCTTAATGACGCGCAGCGCAGTTTTATTGAATTGATGCTAGATAACAACAATAAATAAACTATAACTATTCGTATTTATCTAAAATAATAAAATAATTATTCATTTCGACCTTTCTGTTGATCGGCAAACCGATCGGGGCACTGTACTTCGCCCGATAAAATTAACCAATTACAGCATTCGGTAGAATCTATTAATGTTTTTTAATAGATTCAATGTTCAGTGACTTATTGGTCGGAAATCGACCTGAGAGGGTGCCTAATGAATATTACTTTTTTTCCGTTGTTTAGCGCTTCCGCCTATTCCTTATTAGTCTGGATGGCCGCTGCCTGGCTTTTAATGCAATAAGTTATTTCTCTCTCTGGTTCTCCGTCCAAACGCCCCGTCTGTTTACTGCGGGGCGTTTTGCTTTTCTTTTTCCCTCGTACGTTTCCATTTTCCGCCTTGCTGTTTCCTGTTTTTTCCTGTGAATGTGTCGATTCGTGTTGTTATAAAAACGTTAACCACAGTTTGTACTATGTTTAACACAGACCTTGTTAAGCATCGGGTTATTAAGCGCATTATAAAAAGGAGGAGCTATGTCGTTATCCCTGCGCGATAAAAGTCAGGACACGCTGGATGTAGATGGGCAACGCTACCATTTTTATAGTCTTCCACGTGCCGCTCAGCAGCTGGGCGATCTCTCCCGTTTACCCAAGTCACTGAAAGTGTTACTGGAAAACCTGCTACGCTGGCAGGATGAGAGTTCTGTTACCGCTGATGATATTCAGGCGCTTGCCGACTGGCAAAAAAGCGCCCATGCCGATCGTGAAATCGCTTATCGCCCTGCACGTGTACTGATGCAGGATTTTACCGGCGTCCCCGCTGTGGTTGATTTGGCGGCCATGCGCGAAGCGGTTAAGCGTCTGGGTGGCGATGTAGCGAAAGTAAATCCGCTTTCACCAGTTGATCTGGTTATCGACCACTCCGTGACCGTTGACCGCTTCGGGGATGATAATGCCTTTGAAGAAAATGTCCGGCTGGAAATGGAGCGCAACCACGAGCGCTACGTTTTTCTGCGCTGGGGGCAAAAGGCTTTCGATAAATTCCGCGTCGTGCCGCCCGGCACCGGCATTTGCCATCAGGTTAACCTGGAATATTTAGGCCAGGCTGTGTGGCATGAAGAGCAGGATGGCAAGCGTGTCGCTTATCCCGATACCTTAGTCGGCACCGATTCCCATACCACCATGATCAACGGCCTTGGCGTATTAGGGTGGGGCGTTGGCGGTATTGAGGCGGAAGCGGCGATGTTGGGTCAACCGGTATCGATGCTAATCCCGGACGTAGTGGGATTTAAGCTCACGGGAAAATTACGTGCAGGCATTACCGCCACTGACCTGGTGCTGACCGTAACGCAAATGCTGCGTAAACAGGGTGTTGTCGGCAAGTTTGTAGAGTTTTATGGCGACGGGCTGGATGATTTGCCGCTGGCGGATCGCGCCACCATCGCTAATATGGCACCCGAGTATGGCGCTACCTGTGGTTTTTTCCCTATCGATCATGTCACCATCGGCTATATGAAACTGACCGGCCGCAGCAGCGAACAGGCTGCTTTGGTAGAAGCCTATGCTAAGGCGCAGGGATTATGGCGCGAGCCGGGTGAAGAGCCGATTTTTACCAGCACCCTGGCCCTGGACATGAATGAAGTGGAAGCCAGCCTTGCTGGTCCAAAGCGTCCGCAGGATCGCGTTTCCCTGGGCGACGTGCCGCAGGCTTTCCAGCAAAGTAACGAGCTGGAAGTGAATCGTGCGCAAAAAGCCCATCATGGGGTCACTTACCGTGACGGTGAGCAGGAACATGAATTAACCGACGGCGCAGTGGCTATCGCTGCCATTACCTCCTGTACCAACACCTCCAACCCAAGCGTGCTGATGGCCGCCGGCCTGCTGGCGAAAAAAGCGGTCTCGCTTGGTTTGCAGCGTAAGCCCTGGGTGAAAGCTTCTCTGGCGCCCGGTTCCAAAGTGGTATCCGATTATCTGGCTACCGCGCGTTTGACCCCTTATCTCGATAAGCTCGGCTTTAATCTGGTGGGCTACGGCTGCGCTACCTGTATTGGTAACTCGGGACCGCTGCCGGAAAATATTGAAAGCGCAATCAAAGAGGGCGATCTGACGGTCGGTGCCGTGCTTTCGGGCAATCGTAACTTTGAAGGCCGTATTCATCCGCTGATCAAAACCAACTGGCTGGCTTCACCGCCGCTGGTTGTTGCCTACGCGCTGGCGGGTAATATGAATATCAACCTGCAGAGCGAGCCGCTGGGAGAGGATAAAACCGGCAAGCCGGTATATTTGCGTGATATCTGGCCAACGCCTGATGAAATCACCGCGGCGGTACAGCAGGTTTCCAGCGATATGTTCCTGAAAGAGTATTCAGAAGTTTTTGATGGCACGCCGGAATGGCAGCAGATCAAAGTCAGTGAGGCAGCCACTTACGACTGGGATGAAGGCTCAACCTACATCCGCCTGTCGCCTTTCTTTGATGATATGGAAAAAACGCCCAAGCCGGTGCAGGACATCAAAGGCGCGCGCATTCTGGCAATGCTGGGCGACTCGGTGACAACCGACCATATCTCTCCGGCAGGCAGCATCAAGGCGGAAAGCCCCGCGGGTCGCTATTTGCTTGAGCGAGGCGTGGAGCGCGGTGACTTTAACTCGTATGGCTCAAGGCGTGGTAACCATGAGGTTATGATGCGCGGTACATTCGCCAATATTCGTATTCGCAACGAAATGGTGCCGGGAGTGGAAGGCGGCATCACGCGTGTAGTGCCAAATGGCGAGCAGATGTCGATTTATGACGCTGCGATGGTTTATCAGCAGCAGGGCGTACCGCTGGCGGTGATTGCAGGTAAAGAGTATGGCTCTGGCTCCAGCCGCGACTGGGCAGCGAAAGGGCCGCGTCTGCTTGGCGTTCGGGTGGTTATCTGTGAATCCTTTGAACGTATTCACCGTTCCAACCTGATCGGTATGGGCATTTTACCGCTGGAGTTTCCGCAGGGCGTAACACGAAAAACGTTAAACCTGAGTGGCGAAGAGCTGATTGATATTGAAAATCTGCGTGACTTGCAGCCCGGCGGTACGGTGAAAGTGACTATTACGCGCCCGGACGGCAGCCGGGAAGAGCTGGACACGCGCTGCCGTATCGATACCGGCAATGAACTAACCTATTACCAGAACGACGGCATATTGCATTATGTGATTCGTAATATGCTGAATTAACCAGACGCCGGGCATTCATCTACACACGCATGATGCGACGGAATGCCCGGCAGACTTATCAGGATTTGGGCAGCAGATGGCCCATTTTCTCTGCTTTAGTGTCCAGATAGTGCGCATTTTTGGGGTTACGCCCCACAATCAGCGGCACCCGCTCAACGATATTGATCCCGGCTTCGCTCAGAATCTCCACCTTGCGTGGATTGTTGGTTAATAACCGCACTTCATCAACGCCCAGTAGCTTAAACATATCGGCACACAGGGTAAAATCACGCTCATCGGCGGCAAATCCCAGCTGGTGATTCGCTTCAACGGTATCGTAGCCTTTATCCTGCAGCGCATAAGCGCGGATCTTATTCAACAGGCCAATATTACGGCCTTCCTGACGATGATAAAGCAGAACGCCACGGCCTTCTTCAGCAATGGCGTTCAGGGCAGCTTCCAGCTGGAAACCACAGTCGCAGCGCAGGCTGAACAGCGCATCGCCGGTCAGGCATTCAGAATGCACACGCGCCAGTACGGCTTCATTGTTATTAACATCACCAAATACCAGCGCGACGTGGTCGTGGCCGGTAGCCAATTCTTCGAATCCCACCATGAGGAAATCGCCCCAGGGCGTGGGCAGTTTAGCTTCTGCCACCCGTTTAAGCTGCATGTGACTCTCCAGAACCATATTAGGTTGCGCTATCATCAAGGTAGCGCCTGTTGGTCAGGCTGACCGAAAACATGGCGTCTATTTTGCCATAACCCGTCTGCGTACGGGTAATACGTCACGACGATTAATGTGATAACGCACGATTATCTAAGTATTCATGGTTATGTTGTTCATTTGTAAGCTATTATTAAAAGCTATTCGCTTGAATACTTATTAATGACAAGGAAGCAGCATGCTGGAAATAGCAAAACGCACCGCCTTTGGCGCTCTGTTACTGTCGATAATGCCGCTGTTGATGTGGCTTTCCCACTGGCAGTGGCAGCCAGGCGCCAGCGGATTGGGTTTACGTTTGCTGTTCTGGATGACGGAAACCGTGACGCGGCCATGGGGGATCCTCACCAGCGCAATCCTGTGCGCCTGGTTTTTATGGTGTCTGCGCTTTCGTTTAAAACCCGCGCTGTTTCTGCTGGTGATTATGATCGCCGCGATTCTCGCCGGGCAATATACCAAATCTTTTATCAAGGCGCGGGTGCAGGAGCCACGTCCCTATGTGGTATGGCTGGAAAAAACGCATGGCATTCCCGGCGATGAGTTTTATCAGCTGGATCGGCAGGCGCGCGGCCAGATAGTGACGCGTTTAGTGGCGAATGATAACCATATTCCACAGTGGCTGAAGCGTCACTGGGCATTTGAAACAGGCTTTGCCTTTCCGTCGGGGCATACCATGTTTGCTGCCAGCTGGGCACTGCTGGGCGTGGGGCTACTTTGGCCGCGCCGCCACCGAAAAACCGTGACAATCCTGATGATTTGGGCCGTTGCCGTTATGGGAAGTCGGGTGCTGTTGGGAATGCACTGGCCGCGCGATCTGCTGGTCGCTACCTGGATTAGCTGGCTGCTGGTGACGCTGGCTTGCTGGCTGGCGCAGCGCCTGTGTGGCCCGTTGACCATTCCGCCCGATGAGCATCAGGAGATTGCCCAGCGCGAACAGGATAAAGAATCATGATTGCAATGCGCCTTTTCGGCCCCATAACCTAAGTGAGAAAACAGATTTTTGCTGAGATAACGAGTAAAGCCACTATCTCAGCAAGCATCCTTATGACATTTTTGGCATAATCCTTTGGCTTACACCGAATTACAGGACGAAATGTGAAATATTTACTGATCTTTTTACTGGTTCTGGTGATATTCATCATCTCTGTGACGCTTGGCGCGCATAATGACCAGGTTGTCTCATTTAACTTTTTGATTGCGCAGGGCGAGTACCGTATCTCTACTTTACTGGCCTCGCTGTTCGGCGCAGGGTTTGTACTGGGCTGGGCAATCTGTGGTCTTTTCTGGCTGCGAGTGCGCGTGTCACTGGCTAATGCACAGCGTAAACTCAAGCGTCTGCAGCAGCAAACCGTTCAGACCGACAACGTGACTCCGTCACATCCGCCTGTCGTCAAGGAATAACTCCCGATGTTGGAACTGCTGTTTCTGTTACTGCCCGTGGCCGCTGCCTATGGCTGGTACATGGGGCGCAGAAGTGCGCAGCAGGATAAGCAGCAAGAGGCGAATCGTCTGTCACGCGATTATGTGACCGGCGTAAACTTTCTGCTGTCAAACCAGCAGGATAAAGCGGTCGATCTTTTCCTCGATATGCTGAAAGAGGACAGCGGCACGGTGGAAGCGCACCTGACGCTGGGCAATCTTTTCCGCTCGCGCGGTGAAGTGGATCGTGCGATACGCATCCATCAATCCCTGATGGAGAGTGCCTCCCTGAGCTACGAACAACGTCTGCTGGCGGTACAGCAGCTGGGCCGCGACTATATGGCGGCAGGGCTGTATGACCGGGCTGAAGAGATGTTCGAACAGCTCACTGACGAAACCGATTTTCGTCTCAGCGCGCTCCAGCAGCTGCTGGTTATCTATCAGGCCACCAGCGAATGGCAAAAAGCGATAGACGTTGCTGAAAGGCTGGTTAAGCTCGGTAAAAGTCATCATCAGATAGAAATTGCGCACTTCTACTGCGAGCTGGCTTTGCTGGCGATGGGCAGCGACGACCTTGACCGGGCGCTTAGCCTGCTGAAAAAAGGAGAGGCGGCCGACCGTCAGAGCGCGCGCGTTTCCATCATGATGGGACGTATTTTTATGGCGAAGGGTGATTACGCCCGAGCCGCGGGTCATCTGCAACGCGTGATTGAGCAGGATAAAGAGCTGGTCAGCGAAACGCTTGATATGCTGGAGAGCTGTTATCAACAGTTGGGGCAGCCGCACGTCTGGGCTGATTATCTGCGCCGCTGTGTGGAAGAAAACACCGGCGCGCTGGCCGAACTTCATCTGGCAGATATTCTGGAGCGCGAAGAGGGCGCGGATGTGGCGCAGGTTTATATCAACCGACAGCTACAGCGGCATCCTACCATGCGCGTTTTCCATCGCCTGATGGATTTCCATCTGCATGAGGCGGAAGATGGCCGAGCCAAAGAGAGCCTGATGGTGCTGCGTGATATGGTAGGCGAGCAGATCCGCACCAAGCCACGCTATCGCTGTCAAAAATGTGGCTTTACGGCGCACGCGCTCTACTGGCATTGTCCTTCTTGTCGTGCCTGGTCAACGGTTAAACCCATACGCGGGCTGGATGGCCAATAATCAAACCACCATTGCGGTAACCTGTTTTACAGCGGGTTATCGTGCTGTCATTAGTTACAACATACTTAAAGTTAATAGCAGTAGACTCCCTTTGCAGCACGGATAATTTGCCTGGCAGGTCGATTCTGGCCCCGTTTGCTGCAGCTTAAAGCTGTTTTCCGCCGCCAGTGGCAGGTAGAATGCTTGCCGTTTTCTCCTGCGCCGTGCGGTGCCCCATTGTTGAAGGAATAGACATGTCTCAACCTCAAAACCGTAATGACTCGCCTGTTCTGGTTGCGCTTGATTACGCTGACCGTAACCGTGCGCTGGCCTTCGTGGATGGTATCGATCCTGCCAGCTGCCGTTTAAAAGTGGGCAAAGAGATGTTCACGCTTTTCGGACCTCAGTTTGTCCGTGATTTGCATCAGCGTGGTTTTGAGGTTTTCCTCGATCTGAAATTCCATGATATTCCCAATACCGTTGCGCATGCGGTGGCCGCTGCTGCCGATCTGGGGGTGTGGATGGTTAACGTACACGCCAGCGGCGGGGCGCGTATGATGAAGGCCGCCCGTGAAGCATTGACCGCTTTTGGTAAGGATGCGCCTCTGCTGATTGCGGTAACGGTGCTGACCAGTATGGAAGCCGCCGATCTGCAGGATCTGGGCATCACGGCAACGCCGGCAGAATATGCCGCACGCCTGGCGCGTCTGACGCAACAGTGCGGGCTGGATGGCGTGGTCTGTTCGGCACATGAGGCCGCTGTCTTTAAGCAGCAGTTCGGCCAGGCGTTTAAACTGGTTACGCCAGGCATACGTCCTGCCGGCAGCGAGGCGGGCGATCAACGTCGTATTATGACGCCGCTTCAGGCACAGCAGGCGGGCGTTGACTATATGGTTATTGGACGCCCGATTACTCAGTCAGCCGATCCGGCAGCCACGCTACAGGCTATTCTGACTTCACTGCAGGAGGGAGCATGAGTAAAGATAATCCGCTGGTTTATTCCACTGACAGCGGCCGCATTACTCAGCCGGAAATCAAAGCCCCACGCCCTAAAGGCGACGGTATTGTCCGTATTCAGCGCCAAACCAGCGGACGTAAAGGCAAAGGGGTGTGCATTATCACCGGACTGGATCTGGATGATGCCGGGCTTAATAAGCTGGCGGCTGAGCTAAAGAAAAAGTGCGGCTGCGGCGGAGCAGCGAAAGAGGGCCTTATTGAGATTCAGGGCGACAAACGCGATGAATTAAAAAGCCTGCTGGAAGCGAAAGGATTCAAGGTGAAACTGGCTGGCGGATGAAAAAAACAAGGCCGTTCAATGAACGGCCTTGTCGTATGGGTAGATGCGCTGCGTAGCCTTGAATTATAATTATATTAAAGTTTAGTCGATCTGGTGACCAATAATCCCGCCGACAGCTGCGCCGCCGATAGTACCCAGGCCACTGCCGTTAGTCAGAACCGAGCCACCAATAGCGCCAGCGCCAGCACCGATTGCTGTGTTACGGTCGCGTTTAGACCAGTTGCTGCAGCCGGTTAAAGACAGGGCAACGACAACAGCCAGCACGGTAGCGGAAATGCGTTTTGCATTGTTAGTCATAATTACTTCTCCTTAATTGTTGCTCACAGAGGAACCCTTTTAAGTATAGTCGGGTTGCTCCGCGTCTCAGGTTCGCTGACCGTTTATTTTAGATCGGAACACATCCCTGTTTTGCCGTTGTTGCGGCAGAATCTGGTTGATTTCCGATCGTCTGTCTACGTCAGGAACAGCAATTGTACTTATTAAA
Source organism: Pantoea sp. FN0307 (assembly GCF_050113815.1). NCBI lineage: Bacteria > Pseudomonadati > Pseudomonadota > Gammaproteobacteria > Enterobacterales > Erwiniaceae > Pantoea > Pantoea sp. FN0307. The sequence continues at coordinate 1,045,332 of NZ_JBNJSO010000001.1, forward strand.
AATAAGGGCGCTAATAATCACCCAGGGTTCAATTGCCTTGATTAATTATAGGCACTACCAAAAGTTACAACAGGTTAAAAACTCCTAATTCACTACCCAAAACCAGCTTATCAGCCAGATCGCGCTATCTAATCAGCCAGCGCTTCCATACCTTTACCGCGCCAGCCCAATAACAATAGTGCATTTACAAAAGGGTGGATGGAAAGATTATGCTGGAAGAACTCAAAGAGCAGGTACTTGAAGCCAATCTGGCGCTGCCTGAACACAATCTGGTGACCTTTACCTGGGGTAACGTCAGTGCTATCGATCGCGAGCGCGGTTTGCTGGTTATCAAACCCTCCGGCGTGAGTTACGACGCCATGAAGCGCGACGATATGGTGGTTGTGGCGCTGAAAACCGGAGAAGTTGTCGAAGGCGATAAGCGTCCCTCATCCGATACCGATACACATCGGGCACTCTACCTGGCCTGGCCAGATGTTGGCGGCATCGTGCATACGCACTCGCGTCACGCCACCATCTGGGCGCAGGCTGGACGCGATATCCCTGCCTGGGGCACCACGCACGCCGACGACTTTTATGGCCCGATTCCCTGTACGCGTATGATGACCGATGAAGAAATTGCGCACCGCTACGAATGGGAAACCGGGCAGGTGATTATCGAAACGCTGCGTGAGCGGGATATCGCCCCACTGGCCGTTCCTGCTGCGCTGGTACATTCCCACGGGCCTTTCGCCTGGGGCAAAAGTGCCAAAGATGCGGTTCACAGTGCGGTGGTGCTGGAGGAAGTGGCCTACATGGCATTGTTCAGTCAACAACTTACCCCAGACTTACCGGCAATGCAGCAGGCTTTGCTGGATAAACACTGGCTGCGCAAGCATGGCGCCAATGCCTATTACGGGCAAAAAGGTTGATGCCTCACGCAAATGCAAAATAAGCTTTCTATAAAATTGAAACGTAGTTTCAAAAATATCGAGAGGATCACTTTTTCCGCTGAATAATCACGGTATGTTGCTATCCATTGCCCCGATGGGCGTTGCAGGATGGTTCTGACATCTTGCTCAACAAGGGTGGAACGCAACATGCATATCAAAAGAGCTATCGATAAAATACCGGGCGGGATGATGCTGGTGCCCCTGTTCTTAGGGGCGCTTTGCCATACATTTGCGCCTGATTCAGGTAAGTACTTTGGATCGTTTACTAATGGATTGATGAGCGGAACCGTGCCGATTCTGGCCGTCTGGTTCTTCTGTATGGGCGCATCAATAAAATTAAGCGCTACCGGCACCGTGCTGCGTAAGTCGGGCACGCTGGTGGTAACAAAAATTGCTGTGGCCTGGGTTGTGGCGGCTATCGCCTCCCGCCTGATACCAGAAAATGGATTTGAAGTGGGAATGCTGGCCGGATTGTCAACGCTGGCACTGGTAGCAGCAATGGATATGACCAACGGCGGTCTCTACGCTTCTTTAATGCAGCAGTATGGTACTAAAGAAGAGGCGGGCGCCTTCGTACTGATGTCACTGGAATCGGGCCCGTTAATGACGATGGTGATTTTAGGCACCGCCGGGATCGCCTCGTTTGAGCCACATGTTTTTGTCGGTGCGGTGCTGCCATTCCTGGTTGGTTTTACCTTAGGGAACCTGGATCCTGAGCTGCGTGAATTTTTCGGCAAGGCGGTACAGACGCTGATTCCTTTCTTTGCCTTTGCACTGGGCAACACCATCAATCTGGCGGTTATCGCGCAGACCGGCCTGCTGGGCATCATGCTGGGCGTCGCGGTTATTATCGTTACCGGCATCCCATTGATTATTGCCGATCGTCTGATCGGCGGCGGAGACGGTACGGCCGGGGTGGCTGCCTCCAGTTCGGCAGGCGCGGCAGTAGCCACGCCGGTATTGATTGCTGAGATGGTGCCGCAGTTTAAACCGGTAGCGCCCGCAGCGACGGCGCTGGTCGCCACCTCGGTTATTGTGACCTCTCTGTTAGTGCCAATCATTACTGCAATTTATTCAAAACAGATAAAACGGCATCGCGCAGCCGCAGGCCAGCGCGCAGCAGTTAAGTAATTTATTGGCTAAAAATCAACCCCGCCACGGCGGGGTTTTTTTGTATTTTATCTTAAAAATCAGTCGCTCATTCAGTGTTGTCTCACTCTGCATTAGGCTGGTGTTGCGTTTAACGCATCAACTATACCGAGGATGAGACTATGTCATTACTAAACCAACCTACCTGCCGACTGTTTACTGAATCTGGACAGACCACTCAGCTGGATGCCTGGTATGAAGAAGAGCGGCGCACGATGTGGATGATGCTACGTGCGGAACCGCGGCCTTCCTTTAATCATGCGCTTATTGAAGAGATCATGAATCTCCGTTATGCCGCTCAGCGCTCTGGTTTACCCATTGATTTTTGGGTAACAGGGTCGCTGGTTCCGGCGATGTTTAACGCTGGCGGCGACCTGCAGTTTTTTGTGGAGTGCATAAAAAATAACAGACGCGAGGCGCTGCGTGCTTATGCGCGCGCCTGTGTGGATTGCATTCATGCCGCAGCGCAGGGATTCGATGTCGGTGCGGTGACTATCGCCATGGTTGAAGGCAGCGCTCTGGGCGGCGGTTTCGAGGCGGCGTTATCCCATCACTTTTTGCTGGCGCAAAATAATGCGCGTATGGGCTTCCCGGAAATTGCTTTTAACCTGTTTCCCGGCATGGGCGGCTATTCACTGGTGGCGCGCCGCGCCGGTATGAAACTGGCTGAGGAGCTGATTTGTGAAGGCGAGAGTCATACTGCCGAGTGGTTTGAAACGCGCGGTCTGGTTGATCGCCTGTTTCAGCAGGGGGAGGGCTATCGAGCTACGCGTACCTTTATCGATACGCTGCGGCCCAAACTCAACGGCGTCAAAGCGATGCTCAAAGCGCGTCAGCGCGTGCTTCAGCTCTCACGCGGCGAGCTGATGGATATCACAGAGGATTGGGTGGATTATGCCTTTACCATTGAGGAAAAAGATCTGGCTTATATGGAGCGCCTGGTTCAGCTGCAAAACCGCCTCAGTTCGCAGCTGCGTAAAGTAAGCTAACAGGATTCAGGGCTTGGCAGGACGCTGAGCAAGCCAATGCTCCAGTTTATCTGCGGGCATTGGCTTCGCATAATAGTAGCCCTGACGTTCTTCCACTTCGTTATTCAACAGAAACTCTTCTTCCTGCTGATTTTCAATGCCTTCTGCGATTACTCGCAGATTCAGCGCCTTAGCCACGGCAACGATCGCCCGCACCAGTGATTGGGCAATGGGCTGTTTATGAACATCACGAACGAAGCTTTGATCCAGTTTAATGGCATCGATTGGCACGCGCGCCAGCTGAGACAGTGATGAATAACCGGTGCCGAAATCGTCCAGATGCACCTCTGCGCCCAGCTCGCGGAACTTATGCATCAGGGCCAGCGTCTGCTGTTCATTTTCAATCAGACAGCTTTCCGTCAGCTCAATATCGATCGGGCTGGAGTTCATGCCGTTAAGCTGCAGAGCCTGTTTCAGGTCGTTGTAAATGCTCTGGTCGATCAGCTGACGCGCGGAGACGTTGACCGCCACGCGCAGATAAATCCCCTGACGACGCCAGGTCACAATTTGCTGTAGCACCGTCAGCATCACCCAACGGCCAAGTGGCACAATCAGGCCAGACTCCTCGGCATAAGAAATAAACTCATTGGGCGGGATCAGGCCGCGCTCTGGTGAAAGCCAGCGCACCAGCGCTTCGGCGCTCGTTACCGCATTACCTGCGCTGATTTTGGGCTGATAGTGAACAATCAGCTGCTGCTGCTCCAGCGCCTTACGCAGATTGGTATCCAGCCAGACATATTCAAAGACGCGCTGATTCATCTCAGCGGAAAAAACGCATGCCTGCCCGCGTCCGCTCTCTTTGGCGTGATACATCGCCGTATCGGCATTGCGTATCAGGCTTTCGCGATCTTCACCATGCTGCGGCGAAAGCGCGATGCCCAGCGAACAGCTGGTATACACTTCGATCAGGCCGATGCGGAAAGGCTGACGCAGGCGCGTAAGAATGCGTAACGCCATCGCTTCCAGCGCGGTCTGGGAGCTGTTTTCCGCCAGCACAATAAACTCATCGCCGCCGAGACGCCCCAGCGTTTGCTGTGGCTCCAGGCAGGTGAGCACCGCCAGCGCTACCGCCTGTAGCAGCTGATCGCCAAACATATGGCCGTAGGCGTCATTAACCTTTTTAAAATTATCCAGGTCCAGATAAACCACGCCAATCTGCTGCTGTTCGCGTTTTTCCAGCACTTCGCTGATGCGTTGATGGATGGCGTTACGATTAGGCAGGCCGGTAACGGTATCGGTGTTCGCCAGGATACGCAAACGCTCCTGCGCCCGACGTTCTTCGGTGATATCGGTGCCGGAACAGATCAGGAATATTTCGTTTTTACCGCTGCCGCTGTGAACAAATTTATTGCGAAACAGAAACAGGCGCTGGCCCTTACGTGTTTTCACCCAGCGCTCTACTTCATAAGAGCTGCCGTCGCGGAAAAAGCCAGTAATATTGCGGCGAGAGGCCACCGCCTCCTGGCGAGTCATAAACAACTGAAAGACATTACGGCCAATGACTTCCTGCTCTTTCAGGCCGGTGTATTCTTCACTGAGGCGGTTAAAGCGCTGAATATTGCCGTTTTGATCAAGGATGACAATTACCGAGTTGGCTTCTGAGACTACCTGCTCGGCAAAAGAAAGCCCCTGGGTCAAATCACGCGCCACGGAGGAGGTATCGCCCCATGCCGATGCGGTGCCAGCCCATTCTCCCTGATTGACTTTGCGTCCGACAAAATGCATCGGCAATTCTTCGCCACGCAAATTTACTACCATGTTTACGCTGGTTGTCACTACCGTCATGGCGCGCAGCAGCTGCGCCTGAGACGCCGTAAGCGGAACAGCCAGGCTCGTTTCCGCCAGTTCTTCCCGGGAAAGTTTTAGGGCATCACTGTCGGAGGTAAGCTGCCAGTAAGGGCTGCGGGTGCCAAACAACGTATAGAGTAATGTTTGACCCTGATCTTCAAGCATACAAACCATCCTGTTAAGCAGATCGCGTGACTATCATAAGTTTAGTAATACTTTATGACTGAATACATAAGCATTATGCATGCCAAAAGCGACTTTTTTCCGTAAAAATTAACATCTTCCGCGAATGATCGTTAAACAGGCGCCCGGGTATGGGCGCCTGAACGTTTGCTTTGTATGTTGATACTATCAGTCAACGGGAAGCCGTAATAGCTGCTGACAGTTTAACAAGGACATTTTCCCATTTTTCCACCTTTTGCCGGGAAACGCGCCTCCAGGCAATACCGATGAAATTCTTTTTCCGTCATCGGCACGGCGGCAGGATGCCGCTGTCGCATATGGCGCAAATAATTCTGATAATCCTGCACGCCAACCATCAGACGAAAACTTTGCGACAGCCGCAGCCAGAACAGCCGCCAACCCTGAGGCGGCGGTGTATCTGAGGAAGCCAGCGGACGGCAGCGTTGAATTTTCGCCATTTGACGTCGCGCGGGGGCAGCGCGAAGCAACTCAGACATGACGAACCTCCTTACGCAGCATCGGCTCAGTTTCATGCGTGGTAGGACGCTCGCTTTTCAACGCGCGGCGGATCACGAAAAAGGCGGAAATCAGCATGGTTACCGCGACCAGCATAAAGAAAGCGCACAGGGCGGCGTTGATCTGATTGCTGAGCACAATGGTTTGCATATCCGCAACGCTTTTTGCCGGGGCGATAACGGTGCCGTTATCAATAGCCGTACTGAATTTTTTCGCCTGTGCAAGAAAGCCGATAGCAGGTTTTTCATGAAAAATTTTCTGCCAGCCCGCCGTCATTGAGGTGATAAATAACCAGATGGTCGGCAAAATTGTTACCCAGGCATAGCGCTGCTTTTTCATTTTAAACAGCACCACGGTGCCGAGGATCAGCGCCATTGAGGCCAGCATCTGGTTGCCGATGCCAAACAGCGGCCACAGGGTGTTGATACCGCCTAACGGATCCACCACACCCTGATACACAAAAAAGCCCCAGCCCGCGACCGCGACCGTGGTGCCCGCCATATTGCCCAGCCAGGAGCGGTTATTGGCTAAGCCCGGGATCAGCGTACCCGCCAGGTCCTGTACCATAAAGCGACAGGCGCGCGTCCCGGCATCTACCGCAGTAAGGATAAACAGCGCTTCGAACAGAATGGCAAAGTGATACCAGAACGCCATCATGGCGCGACTGTTAAAGACGTCGGTAATAATATGTGCCATGCCGACAGCAAAGGTTGGCGCGCCGCCAGCCCGCGACAGCACCGAAGTCTCGCCTACGTCACGGGCGATGGCGGTCAGCATTTCTGGCGTTACCACAAACCCCCAACCGTTAATGACCTGCGAGGCACTCTCTACCGTGGTACCGATCAGCGCCGCCGGAGAGTTCATCGCGAAATAGACACCCGGATCAATCACCGAGGCGCAGATCAGCGCCATGATCGCCACGAATGATTCCATCAGCATCGCGCCGTAGCCGATAAAGCGGATATGACTTTCACGCTCGACCAGCTTCGGCGTAGTACCGCTGGAGACCAGCGCATGGAAGCCGGAAATTGCGCCACAGGCGATAGTAATAAACAGGAAAGGAAACAACGCGCCGGAGAACACCGGGCCGCTGCCGTCAATAAAGCGCGAAATAGCCGGCATTTTCATTTCAGGCATGGCGAATAAAATTCCCACGGCCAGGCCGACAATAACGCCAATTTTCAGGAAGGTTGAGAGATAGTCACGCGGAGCCAGCAGCAGCCACACCGGCAGCACCGAGGCGATAAAACCATAGCCCACCAGCACCCAGGTTAGCGTGGTGCCTTTCAGGGTAAAGAAGGGGCCCCAGTAAGGATGTTGCGCAATATCGCCCCCGTAAATAATCGCTGCCATCATCAGTACAAAACCGATAAGCGACACTTCGGCGATTTTGCCAGGGCGCAGAAAGCGCATCCAGATCCCCATCAGCAGGGCGATAGGAATGGTCGCGGCGATGGTAAACAGGCCCCACGGGCTGTCAGCCAGCGCTTTTACCACCACCAGCGCCAGCGCCGACAGGATAATAATCATCACGCCCAGCGCGCCGAGCATGGTAATCACGCCGGCAAACGCACCCAGTTCCTGACGTGCCATCTCACCCAGCGAACGACCATCGCGTCGCGTAGAGATAAATAGCACCAGGAAATCCTGCACCGCGCCCGCCAGCATCACGCCCACCAGGATCCAGATGGTGCCGGGCAGGAAACCCATTTGCGCCGCCAGGATCGGGCCAACCAACGGGCCAGCGCCGGCGATAGCAGCAAAGTGGTGACCGAACAGCACCCATTTATTGGTGGGCACATAGTCGAGACCGTCGTTGTAGCGTTCGGCGGGCGTGATGCGGCTATCGTTAAGTTCAAAGATATTCCTGGCGATAAACAGGCTGTAAAAGCGATAGGCAATGCTGTAGCAGGCGACGGCTGCCACCACCAGCCAGACGGCGTTAACCGGCTCGCCACGGTTAATCGCCAGCATGGCGAAGGCAAATGCGCCAATCAACGCCACGGCTAACCAGATCAAACCGGTTTTGACGTTTCTCATGACTAACTCCTTGCTGAATCCAGAGGGAAGGAAAATGGGTAAGCAAGGTAAAAATAATTTAAAGTTTTGTTAGAGAAAGGAAAATTTAAGAGAAGTGTGAGGCGGCAGGCGTTTTAGTTGTGAAAGACAAGCGGACAGATTATTAATATCAGAGGCAGTTAATAAAACGGGGCGGCGTGATACCGCCCCGTTAATGGCACTATCAGGCAGCAGGACGCGCCACGATATTACGTGTTTCCATGCGAACTTCAGCAATGGTGACTTCAATCACATCGGTAACGCGATAGATCACTTCGCCTTTGATCTGTACCGTGCCGTTTTCCTGGCTGCACACCAGTTCATCACGCACCGCATGGATAAAAGGTGCCGGGATAAAGGCCACTGCACCGTTATCCAGCAGGCGTACGCGCATACCGCCACGAGAAACATCAATGATTTCTGCGCTGAAGCGGGTATCGGTACCGGCCGCTTTGTTCAGGAAGCGGGCATACAGCCAGTCGCCCACGTCGCGTTCCGCCATACGGTTCAAACGACGACGCTCGCCCATTTTCAGCGTCACGTCATCATTCGGGCGTGACGCGCTTTCACCACGCACGATCGCTTTTAGCAGACGATGGTTAACCATATCGCCATACTTACGAATCGGGGAGGTCCAGGTGGCATACGCTTCCAGGCCAAGACCAAAGTGTGGGCCTGGCTCGGTGCTGATTTCAGCAAAGGACTGGAAACGACGGATACGACTATCAAGGAACTGAGTCGGCTGCGCATCCAGCTCGCGCCGCAGCTGAATAAATCCTTCCAGCGTCGCCATTGCAGCGGCATCAGCGGTCACGCCGTGATTAGCCAGTACGGCAGCGGCCTGCTCGGCATTCGTGACATCAAAGCCCAGATGCACGTTATAGATGCCGAAGCCAAGCTTATCGCGCAGCACCATGGCCGCACAGATATTGGCGGCGATCATCGCCTCTTCAACAATGCGGTTAGCGATACGGCGCGGCTCGGCAATAATGTCCAGCACTTCGCCTTTCTCGCCCAGCAGGAAGCGGTAATCCGGGCGATCCTTAAACACCAGCGCATGTTGCTGACGCCATTCTACACGGGAGAGGCAAACACGATGCAGTAAACGAATCTGCTGAGCGATCGCTTCGTTGCCTGGCTGCCATTCGCCTTTGTTTTCCAGCCAGTCAGAGACCTCGTCATACACCAGCTTGGCTTTAGATTCGACCCAGGCGGCAAAGAATACGATGTCAGAGAGCGAGCCGTCCTGACCAACGGTAACGCGGCAGGCCAGCGCCGGACGACGCTCATTCGGGCGCAGCGAGCAGACATTATCAGAGAGCTCGCGCGGCAGCATCGGGATATTGAAGCCCGGCAGATAATTAGTAAAAGCACGCTCGGCGGCGATAGCATCCAGCTTGCTGCCAGCAGGCACATAAGCAGTGGGATCGGCGATGGCGATGGTCAGGCGCAGCGCATTATCCGCCAGCTCTTCAACATACAACGCATCATCCATATCTTCGGTGCTGGCGCTGTCAATCGTCACGAAATTCAGCGCAGTTAAATCTTCACGCTCCAGCTTTTCATCCAGCATGTCGCTGAACGTTTCTGCCGGGGCTTCACGCTCAAGATTATGGCGTGACAGTGTCACCCACCACGGCGCCAGATGGTCGTCGCCGGTGGTAATAAATTCAGTGAGTTCAGCATAAAAGCCACGGTCGCCTTTCAGCGGATGGCGGCGCATTTCCGCCACGGCCCAGTCACCGGCCTGAAAGTCATGTTGCAGGCTGCGTACCGGGCGGCAGGGAATGGCATCTTTAATCAGAGGATGATCGGGAACAATAGAAAGGCGGTCATCTTTTTTCTGCACCCGGCCAACAAAGCGCGTCAGGAACGGCTCAACCAGCGTTTCCGGTTCGGCAATTTCACGATCTTTATCGGTTTGTACCGCAGCGATGACGCGGTCGCCGGCCATCACTTTTTTCATCTGCGGCGGCGGAATAAAGTAGCTTTTCTGCGCGTCTACTTCTAAGAAACCGAAACCTTTCTCGGTGCCTTTTACCACCCCTTCCACACGCGGTGTCTGGGCGTGGAGCTTCTCTTTAAGCTGCGCAAGCAGCGGATTATCCTGGAACATAGTTGAATTCAGTTTCGTGGCCTAAGAGCGGCAGACAGTTTTACGCGATTCGCTGGCGCCCGGCAAGGTGTAATAAACGTAAAAAGCCGGAAGGATCCGGCTTTTTACACAGGCTTACAGGCTATCAGGCAATACGCTGCGTGACCACGTCGGCTGACAAAGAAATTTTTACCGGCACCGATTTTGACGTCGGCGTGCCGCTGCCGTCACCAAAACTGGAGAGGGGCACCAGCGGGTTGGTTTCCGGATAATAGGCGGCAAGGTTTCCACGTGGAATATTGTAAGGCACCAGCTTAAAGCCGTTGACCCGACGGGTAATACCGTCGTTCCACAGCGTTTCAATATCCACGTTTTGCCCGGCTTCATAACCCAGTTCGCGCATATCTTCCGGGTTAATGAACAGCACTTCACGCTGACCATAAACGCCACGATAACGGTCATCAAGACCATAAATGGTGGTGTTGTACTGATCGTGTGAGCGCAGCGACTGCAGCGTAAACGGCACTTTCACATCGCCCAGCTGTGGGAACAGCGAGGTGGGCAGGGCTGCCGCGCTAAAGTGCGCTTTACCGCCAGGCGTATTAAAGCGCAGCTCGGCTGCGGCGTTGCCTAAATAGAAGCCGCCAGGCTGCTCGCACTTCTGATTAAAGTCGGCAAAACCGGGAATAGTGGCAGCAATATGATCGCGGATTTTATTGTAATCTGCCGCCAGCGCCAGCCAGTCAACCCTGGCGTTGCCAAGCACTGCATTTGCAATGCCCGCGACGATAGCGGTTTCTGAACGCTGCGTCTCAGCCAGCGGTTTGCCCACGCCTTCAGACGCGTGCACCATACTGAATGAATCTTCCACGGTAATAAACTGTGAGCCGGTGGCCTGCATATCTTGTTCAGTACGACCCAGCGTTGGCAGAATCAGGCTCTCCTGACCCGGCACCAGATGGCTACGGTTCAGTTTGGTACTGATATGTACCGTCAGACCGCAGCGCTGCATCGCTTCTTCCGTGCGCGGGCTATCCGGTGCGGCAGCGGCAAGGTTGCCGCCCAGCGCGATCAGCACTTTGATCTCATCGCGCAGCATCGCTTCCAGCGCCTGTACTGTGTTATGACCAGGCTCGCGCGGCGGCTCAAAGCCAAAATGCTGCGCCATTGCATCCAGGAAGGCCTGAGTTGGTTTCTCATCAATGCCCATGGTGCGGTTGCCCTGCACATTGCTGTGACCGCGCACCGGACAGAGACCAGCACCTTTTTTGCCCAGCTGGCCAAACAGCAGCTGCAGGTTAACGATTTCACGTACCGTATCCACAGAGTGCTTATGTTGGGTGATGCCCATCGCCCAGGTACAGATAACGCGGTCGGCGCTCTGGTAAATCGCTGCTGCTTCACGCAGCTGCTGCTCGCTCAGGCCAGACTGCTGTTCAATCTTTTCCCAACTGGTGGCATCTACCGCTGCCAGGTAATCTTCCACGCCCTGCGTAGCCGCATTGATAAAGGCTTCGTCAAACAGGCCTTTTTCACCTGCGGCGATACGGGCACGGTGAGTTTCCGCCAGCGCTTTAACCATACCGCGTACCGCAGCCATATCACCGCCAAGATTTGGCTGATAATAGGTGGAGCTGATGGTGCCCGCTTTTGATGTCACCACTTCCAGCGGCTTTTGCGGATCGGCAAAGCGCTCAAGACCGCGCTCGCGTAGGGTATTAAAGGTTACGATTTTGGCACCGCGATCGGCGGCATGGCGCAGGCTGTGCAGCATACGCGGATGGTTGGTGCCCGGGTTCTGGCCAAAGACAAAAATGGCGTCCGCATGATCGAAATCATCCAGGCGAATTGTGCCTTTACCCACGCCGATGCTACGCTTCAGGCCGCTGCCGCTCGCTTCATGACACATATTGGAGCAATCAGGGAAGTTATTGGTGCCCACCATGCGGCCAAACAGCTGATAAAGCCAGGAGGCTTCATTGCTGGCGCGGCCTGAGGTGTAAAGCTCCATCTGATTGGGATTGTCCATGGCGTGAATATGCTGAGCAATCAGCGAGAACGCATTTTCCCAACTGATCGGTTCATAGCGATCGGTCAGGCGGTTATAGCGCAGCGGCTCGGTCAGACGCCCCTGATACTCCAGAAAATAGTCACTCTGCTGGTAAAGCGTGCTGACGCTGTGCGTGGCAAAAAATTCAGCGTCGACAAAGCGGCGCGTAGCTTCCCACGTCACCGCTTTCGCGCCGTTCTCACAGAAACTAAAGGTGCTTTTGTTATCGTCGCCCCAGGCACAGCCCGGGCAGTCAAAACCTTTGGCTTTGTTCATACGCATCAGGTTGCGCATGTTTTTCAGTGCTTGTTTGCTGTCAATAACGAAACGGGTGGTGGCTTCAAGTGAGCCCCAGCCGCCCGCTGCGGCCTGATATGGCTTAATTTGTGATTTGAATTTCATGATTCATGCAGGCTTATTGTGTTTATGAATTGTTAAGCATTTATTGCTTCTTTTGCCGGGAAGTCTGCTGCGGGTTAAATATTTTGTCTAATTGATTGACTTAATGGTGTGATAGTTTTCATTTATCGTGCCGGGCAGAAATGTGAGTTTGCTCAAAATTTATCCGCCACCTGCCGCCGCCGGTGCGGTGCTTATCGCCTGACTGACTAATACTGAAACTTTCTGACCTGCAACAGAGGCGGTTTATGAAAGATTTTACCAGTAAGGTTCATGCGTTCGGCAAAGCATTGATGATGCCTATTTCAGTAATAGCCGCAGCCGGTATTTTTCTTGGCGTTGCGGCGGCAATGCAAAACCCCGCGATCACCGGCGATGCTTTCGCCAATATGCACACGCCTCAGCTTATTATCGGTTTTATTCGCAAAGTCGCGGGCGCGCTGTTTGCCAACCTGCCGATATTTTTCGCCGTCGCCAGCGCCATTGGCCTGGCAAAAGCAGAAAAGCCCACGGCGGCCTTCGCATCGGTGATTGGATTCATCGCTATGCATGTGGGGATCAGCGCCACGCTGGCGGCCAGAGGGCTGACGGCACAAACCACCACGCCGGAAGCACTGCAGCAGGCCGGAATGGATCAAACCACAGCCATGATGACCTCAGCGGAATATATCGAAATGCTGGGCATATTTACCTTTAACATGAGCGTGCTGGGCGGCGTAATTGCCGGTCTGCTGACGGTTATGCTGCATAATCGTTTTTATACCCAGCAGCTGCCGACGGCGATCAGCTTTTTTGGCGGACGACGCTTTGTTCCGATTGTAACCGTAGTGGTATTGCCGCTGGTGGGCGTGCTGCTGGCGATGATTTGGCCTGGCATTGGCGCAGGCATCGCCTGGGTGGGTGAATTTATTGGCAAGAGCGGTCAGTATGGCGCGTTTCTGCTGGGCACCTGTGAACGGCTGCTGATCCCAACCGGCCTGCATCATATCCTCAACGAAACCGTGCGCTTTACGCCGATTGGCGGTATCGCTACCGTAGATAATCAGACCATTGTTGGCGCACTGAACATTTTCAACACTTCGCTAACTCATCCGGGCACCATTTCTGACGAGACCGTGCGTGAGGCGACGCAGTTCCTGGCGCAGGGCAAGATCCCGGTAATGATGTTTGGCCTGCCGGCGGCGGCGCTGGCGATATACCATACCGCACGCCCGGAGCATAAACAGCGCGTTAAAGCGCTGGTGCTGGCCGGGGCATTGACCTCCTTTACTACCGGCATTACCGAACCGCTGGAGTTCTGTTTTATCTTTGTTTCGCCGGTGCTCTATATCATGCATGCGCTGTTAACCGGCCTCTCGTTTATGTTGATGTCGATGCTGCATCTGATGATTGGCAACGTGCAGGGCGGGGCTATCGATCTGGTGGTATTTGGCATTCTCGGTGGTGGAAAAACCCATTGGTGGTGGGCGCTGGTACTGGGGGCAATTTATGCGCCGCTTTATTACTATGGTTTCAAATTTGTCATCAAACGCATGAATGTGGAAACCCCTGGGCGTGAATCAGAAGAGCAGGAAGCACCGGCACAGGTCGTTAGCGCCAACGAGCGGACCAAAACGATCATCAGCGGGCTGGGCGGCGAAGGGAATATTGAAGAGGTTGACTGCTGTTTTACCCGTCTGCGCGTGCGGGTGAAAGATATGAAAGAGGTGGTCGATCAAACCCTGATGACCACCGGTGCCAACGGCGTCAATCGGGTCAGCGATCATGACGTACAGGTGATTTACGGCCCGCAGGTAGAAAAAATTGCTAACGAAGTGAAAACCGCATTAGGCGTAGCCTAAAACAGCGATTTCAGGACACTGTCAGGCATAACCTGTACTTTAGGGGAGTAGAATCATAAGGTAATTTTATAAATAATGGCAGCGTCTACTCGAGAACGGTTCGCCCGGTTTTTTTAAAACCAACCAAATACTGCTTGCAGCTCTAAATATGCGTCCGTAAGCGGGTAGGCAGCCATAGCAATACTGTCACACCAGGGAAACACCCCACTGCAAGCCTTAAGCGCTTCAGTAATTATATAAATAAAATTAATCGTAAGCGAAAGGCTGCCTGTGGGCGGCCTTTTATTTTTGTCGCGTCACGGTCAGCAGAAGGCAAGTCCGGCACAGCAAGGCAGTGAGCCATATCCTCGCCTATACTCAGTTAACGTATCCGCGTGAATGTTAATGGAGGAACCAATGTCAGAACGCCCCGATCATAACAAGCCTTACCCGGACGAGCACGAACATCATGGCTTACCTGAAGATGCTCCTCATGCGCCTAACCCCTATGAAGAAGACGATCTTGGCGCTAACGGCGCGCCGGACGAGCAGGGTGAGCTCCCGCGTAAACGCGATGACAGTACCGATGATAAAGAAGACCCTTACGATACCGACGGCAAACATTAACGCTGTCTGAGTAACGCATCCTAACCCTGGCACCCTGCGTGTCAGGGTTTTCTTTTTTGTCCCGCCCAGCCATTTTCCCCTGCTGACAGGTTTTTTAATAGCTTAAACCGTTAGTCACGCCACAGAAAAGCGATTCACTCTGTATTTTTATTTTTATCTGCCGATAACTCATTAGAGCAAACGCATAAGCGTTAACGTTGCCGGGTGTAGCCGTGCCCTCGTGACGCCTGATAAATATCGCATTGTGAGCTTACGCCAGCCACAATAATAACCAGAGGTAAAAATGGATAACTTCCAGAAAGATATTGATGAGAGAGCGAATCTCGCCTTATCTAATAAATTTGAACTGTTATTATTTCGGCTGGGGTCTTCTCTGGAAGGCGAAAAAGCTGAGCTGTTTGGCATTAACGTATTTAAGCTGCGTGAAATTGTCCCGATGCCTACCATTACCAAAGCGGCAGGCATGCAATCTCCTCTGCTGGGCATGGCCAACATCCGCGAGCAAATCATTCCCGTCATCGATCTGGCGGCCGTTGCTGGCTGTAAACCGGCGACCGGACTTAATCTGCTGCTGGTAACGGAATATGCCCGCAGTACGCAGGCTTTTGCCGTCGAGTCGGTTGATAATATCGTGCGTCTCGACTGGAGCCAGGTGCATACCGCTGAATCTGGCGTGAGCAGCCGCAATATCACCAGTATCGCCTGTCTGGATAATGATGATCAGACTACCAGCCTCGCCATGGTGCTGGACGTTGAACAGATCCTTTATGACATCGTGCCTTCAGTACGCGACGCCGCGCCGAAAGAAATCACACAGCGTACCTTCAAATTCAAGCCGGGCGCGGTAGTTATCGTGGCGGAAGATTCAAAAGTAGCGCGTACCATGCTGGAACACGGGCTGCAAACCATGGGCATCCCGGCGATTATGCACAACACCGGTCTGGAAGCCTGGGAGAAAATCAAGGCGATTGCGCGTGAAGCGCAGGCGGCAGGGCAGCATATCAGCGAGCGCATCGCGATGGTGCTGACCGATCTGGAGATGCCGGAGATGGATGGTTTTACTTTGACGCGTAATATCAAACGCGACGAGACCCTGAAAAAAATTCCGGTAGTGATTCACTCTTCACTTTCTGGCAGCGCCAATGAAGAACATGTGCGTAAAGTCGGAGCCGATGGCTATGTGGCTAAATTTGAAATCAACGAGCTTTCCGAGGCGATTCAGGCGGCGCTGGAAAAAGTAGCTGGCTAAGATAACCTGGCTGTCGTGTCGTTCACTCTACCCGGCAGCCCTTAACCCTCCCGGAGTTTTGCACTAAAGGTCAATATAACAGCCCGTTAAGATAAAATTGAATCGCCACGGATAATCCAGACACTTCCGAGCCGTTGATAACATTGGTTTTCGTATTCAGCTGGTGGCATCTGATTGCTCGTACCATGCCGACGCTTACTGTTATAAAACATTTCGATGTAATCAAAAACATCGCTGCAAGCTTCTTCCCGCGTTCCGTAGATCTTTTTCTTTATCCGTTCGCGTTTCAGTCGCTGGAAAAAGCTTTCCGCAACTGCGTTGTCGTGGCAGTTACCGCGGCGACTCATGCTACCTTCCAGACCGTGTGATTTCAGGAACGATTGCCACTCATGGGCACCTCTCTTTTAAGTCTTCTTAAATGACTCTGAGGTTTCTGTTAAATCCGTGGCGATTTACACCTTGATGATCCAGATATTTATGAAAAAGGCACTTATACTTTGGTAGATGGTTCTAAGGTGTATTTTAATGAAAAGACTTTACGCGTAATAGTTCTTGATAAAGACAGGATGTTTGTATCAGGCTGGGCATTAAACCCTGAAGCAACTAAACAATATGAAAATTATATCAAAACGGGGATTTTAAGATGAGTCAGGAACTTTTACAGTTTGCTAAAGAGTTTGTTAATGGGAAGATGACTGCCGATGCTTTCGCGGACCCTTATCAAGAAAAGTGGAAATCCGAGCGTGATAACAGCTTGTTAGCAAAAGACCCTGCAGAACTCAATGAGAAACTATCTGCGTTATTCTGCCTTGCCGATCAGTACAATCCTGAACAAGACCGGCATTACTCAGAGTTTGATGCAGATGAATTAAAAAAACGAGTAAGTGAACTACTTAAATGACCACATAAAACCGCCTCCGGTCGGTTTTTTATTGAAGTCGTATACAAATCCTCGCCGATTCAGGGTGAATTTTAATCTTTTTTTGATGGCGAATAAGCATTGAAAGCTTTAGATGGGCTGAGTGAACTAATAGCGTTTTCCTGTACTTTATGTACTCACACATCATGCCCTCTGACTTCGAAAAATTTAGAAATTGCTCACAGTTATCTTTACGCACCATAGGTGTTTCAAAAAAAAATGCAGTCGCAACCCTCGGCAAGAAGTTGCCTCAAAAGCTTGCGCAAACAAATAAAAATCCGAGAAGCTACCATATTACCGACTGGGCACTGCGATGGCCTCATGTGAAGAGTGCTTTTATTGCCGATTTTTTCTTACAACAAACATCCCTTGGCGCGAAATGTGAAATTTAACCCAAGCAAGGCGAGCTACAGCCAGAAGCGCACCTGTCCATAAAGCGAGCAAATAGTAATCCATCAAGACCTTTCCCTCCTCTGTTACTTAAAGTAACGGCAGGAAGAAAAAGAACTTTAAAATGAGGTGCAAATTAAACTGATGCAATAGACGTCTTATCATTTTTTGTACTGAAAGTTACATTCACTGAGTTAAATTTTCATCATAAACACAATCACTCATCGGACGGTGGTCTTGCGATTGCTTGGGGTTAAGTGCACCCACTTGATGAAATAATTCTAATGAATTAAGATTGTTCCTCTTTTCAATCAGGAAGATTGCTCAATGTTTGGTTTTGATAAATTAATTACCCCAAGAATCATAAGCACGCTTTACATCATCACTGTGGCGCTGTTAGCGATTTCGGCTGTGTTAACCTTCTTCACTAGCGGTTTCAGCGCTGCGGGACTTATCCTTTTGATTATGGCGGTTTTTGCGAGAATATTTTTTGAATGCATTATGGTTTCATTCAAGAATAATGAATACCTTCGCCGCATAGCAGAAGCACTTGAAAAAAATTGATTTGAAATGAACCGCCTTCGGGCGGTTTTTTATTGGAGCTAACATGGCTGACACCTACCGCATTACAGTAACCATTAAATCAGGCGAAACGCATGAAGGCCTGATGAATGAATCGCCACGGATAATCCAGACACTTCCGAGCCGTTGATAATATTCGTTTTCATATTCTGTCGGCGACATCTGATCGCTCGAACCATGCCGACGCTTACTGTTATAAAACATTTCGATGTAATCAAAAATATCGCTGCGGGCTTCTTTCCGCGTTCCGTAGATCTTTTTCTTTATCCGTTCGCGTTTCAGTAGCTGGAAAAAGCTTTCTGCAACCGCGTTATCGTGACAGTTACCGCGGCGACTCATGCTACCTTCCAGACCGTGTGATTTCAGGAACGATTGCCACTCATGGCTTGTATACTGACTGCCCTGGTCCGAGTGAACCAGCACCTGTCTTTGGGGATTATGCCGCCATACAGCCATGCATGCTTCTGACTTACCCATCCTCTTTTAGCACAAAGAGCGCTCTCCGCCTCGCGCTACGACACCTCTCTCAGAAGCGAATGGTTAGTATGCTAAGATAATCCCTCCATAAAGGCACCATCGTCACCTCTGCTCGAGTGATAACCCGTCAGTGAGGCATGGTAAAATTTAAATTAGTACACCTGTTAGTACATAACTTTCAAACGCCAAGATTTTACCAATCCTAACTCATTGAATTATAATAATTATGGATATAAAACAATTAATTTATCTTTGCAATCTGGAGCGTGAGCGCCATTTTGGGCGTGCGGCGGAGGCCAGCTTTGTTAGCCAGCCAACGCTGTCGATGCGGCTAAAAAACCTGGAGCGTGAGCTAGGCTTGTCGTTGATCAACCGCAGCAATAACTTCGATGGGTTTACCGCAGAAGGTGAAAGGGTACTGGCCTGGGCGCGGGAAATCGTGTCGGTTTATCAGGGGCTTAAACTCGAAGTAGAGTCGCTCAAGCATGGCGTAAATGGCACATTGCGCATCGGCGTGGTGCCTCAGTGCAGCGTATCGCTGCCGCTGCTGTTGAAAATGGTCAGCGATCGCTATCCGCAACTTGATTATCGCGTCGCGGTGCTCAGCGCCGATCAGCTGCTTGAGGCGCTGAACAGCCATACCGTGGATGTGGGTATCGGTTTTTTTGAGCTGGCAACGCTGCGTGAACTGCACTTCCAGGCGGAATCCTTAACGGATAACGGCGTAGAGCTGGTGTATCATCCGGCGCATTTTCCGCAGCTGGACAATTATCACAGTCTGCGCCTGGAAGATATTGCCGCGCTGCCGCTCTGCCTGGCAGAGCCTACGCGCTATTTCCGGCGCTACCTGGACGCCAGCTTTCGCGAGGCTGGCTTAACCCAACGCGTGATCCTGGAAAGCACCTCAATTTTTCAGCTGCTGCAGGGTGTGCAGGTGGGGTTAGGCTGCCTGATTTCACCGGTGGGACATTTGCTGCCTGATATGAATCCGGATCTGCATAGCCGTCCGCTGGCCATTGCGCCTATGGCGCGCCATGCTGCGGTGGTGGTTGCAGAGCCCGGGCGCGCCACACCGCTGGCGCAGCACTTTTTCGATGAAGTGCGGCGTATCCTGAGCGCAGGCTAATATCCGCCCAGCGCCTGCAGTAGCCGGTTATTCCAGTTTGCCAGCGCAACCCGCTGCATCAGACAAAACAGTTGCTGATGCGTGATTCCCTGGGCCAGCAGCGGCTGCAAATGCGCGGCGCTAAGGCGATCCGGCGCGCGCGTCAGCTGTGCGGCCAGCTGGATCACGGCATGAGGTAACGGCTCGCGGCGGCTGGCGGTCAGCGCATCATCAATCCCGCGTTGCAGTTCAGACAAAAAGCGCCCCTGATACCTTTCAAAGCATAAGGCACTGCCGTTAATACGTGCAGCAACCGCCTGCGCCAGCGCTTCTTCCTGCGTTGCCGAAGGCAGTGAGCTTTGCAGTCTGCTCCAGGCGTGCAGAGTACCGGCATCATGTGCCGCCAGCCAAACCATGTGGGTTAGTTCAGGCAATGCCTGGGCTGCCTCAATCGCCGCCAGCTGCTGCTCGCTGGCATAGCGCCGCTCCAGCGGCGGCAGGCGAAGACGGTATTCCTTTGGCGATGAAAAGCCGTGCCATGAGGCATCAATGCATTCATTCAGGCCGGGCAGCCAGCACACCGGCATGCCGAGTAGCGCCTGTAATCCTGCTACTACGCGTGCCTGATAGCTGACAAACCCCACAGTCTGGCTCAGGCTGATAATATCCGGCGTGCTTAAACCAACATCATCCAGCCGTTGTAGCGCAGTGGTGTCGATAACTGCCGGCTGGCTGGCCAGCTGGCGCGCATACTGTGTCAGCTGGGTCAGACGATTGTTGCTTTCCCGTGAAGAGTCGGGACCGGGCAGCGGATTGAGTCGCGCCGCATAATGATTGCACAAGCGCTGAATGCCGGTAACCTGGGCTGCGGTCAACGCAATCGCCAGTCGGTCGTACAGTGTGAGCGTATGCGTGAGCGTCGGCGTGAGGTCGTCCGGAAACAGCTGGTGGCTGAGCGCCTGTCCCGCTTGCAGCACCGGACGAAAAGTATGAAAGAGCGGCGTCAGGATCGATGCATGTTGCTGGAGTCCCAGCAGGAAACGATCCTCAATATCTGCGGCTTCAGGATAAAGCGGGGGCGTCTGCTCAGCGCGCGCGCTGGCCTGCGTTTCATGATACCAGTGGCTGTTGCCGGAATAACGGCGTGGTTCCATGATCATTCCTTTCACAAGTTAGCCAACCCGGCGGCATAAAATACTGTAAAACCGGGTCGGAACGGCATGGCTATCCTGCAACAAGGGCTGCGCAGCGGCAAAGAATGTTCGGTGATAACAAATAGCGGAAAGCTATAAGGTTAATCAGAAAGGAAGTACGAAAAGAGAAGGGCGAGACAGACGCCTCGCCCGAAGATACTTATTTCAGTTCCAGCTCGTTCATGGCAGCGATGCTGAAGCCGCCGTCAACGTGAACGATTTCACCGGTGATACCGCCCGCCAGATCGGAGCAAAGGAAGGCTGCAGAATTACCCACATCTTCAATGGTCACGGTACGGCGAATCGGCGTAACCGCTTCGCAGTGAGCCAGCATTTTACGGAAATCTTTAATGCCGGACGCGGCCAGCGTACGAATCGGACCCGCAGAAACGGCATTAACGCGCACGCCTTCCGGCCCCATAGCGTTAGCCATGTAGCGTACGTTTGCTTCCAGAGAAGCTTTCGCCAGACCCATAACGTTATAGTTCGGGATAGCGCGCTCTGCGCCCAGGTAAGAAAGCGTCAGCAAAGCTGAGTTTGGGTTCAGCATCGCACGGCACTCTTTCGCCATCGCAACAAAGCTGTAAGCGCTGATGTCGTGTGCAATTTTGAAACCTTCACGGGTAACGGCGTTCACATAGTCGCCATCCAGCTGATCGCCCGGGGCGAAGCCGATAGAGTGAACGAAACCGTCAAATTTAGGCCAGGTTTTTGCCAGTTCAGTAAACAGCGCTGTGATGCTCTCATCTTCAGCAACGTCACAGGGCAGAACGATTTCGGAGCCGAGATCTTTAGCGAACTCTTCAACACGGCCTTTCAGTTTATCGTTCTGATAGGTGAAAGCCAGTTCTGCGCCCTGCTTGTGCATCGCCTGTGCAATACCGTAGGCGATGGAGAGTTTACTGGCAACGCCAGTAATCAGAATGCGCTTACCGGAAAGAAAACCCATAGCTGTAATCCTTATGGTCATTGTTGTTGGCGGCTGCTTAGCTCAAAAAATGCGCAACCGCGTTGATCGACCCGGCGATTCTAGCACGAGTCTGTGGATAGCGTTAATCCGACCTGTCAGTTGGCGAAAAGCACCGCAGCTGACAGGGATAGCAGTGCCTAAACGGGCGGATCGCGCCGCCATGCATCTGCCGTCAGCGCCTCGCCAAAGTGGCTGGCGATCATACGACGTGTTAAATCATGTAGCGGCGCGGCCAGCACGTCAGCGGTGCCGCCGCGCTCGACCACTTCACCCTGATGCATCACCAGCACCTGATCGCTGATATGTTTCATCATGCCGATATGCTGGGTAACGAAAATATAAGAAAGCCCATGTTTTTCCTGCAGCTCCAGCAGCAGGTTAACCAGCTGTGAGCGCATCGACATATCCAGCGAAGCCATCGCCTCATCAGCGATAATCACTTTGGGTTGCAGGATCAGCGCGCGCGCCAGGCCGACGCGCTGTTTTTGCCCCGGCGCCAGCATATGCGGGTAGTAGGCGGCGTGATCGGGCAGCAGACCTACCTGACGCAGCGTAAGGTTGATGCGCTTTTCCCGGGCGGAGAGATCAAGATCGCTGTTCAGACGCAGCGGAAAATCAAGAATATGACCGATGCGCTGGCGGGGATTAAGGGCGGTAGAGGGATCCTGAAATATCATGCGGATCAGTCGACTGCGAAAACCATAATCGCCGTAGCGCAGTGGATGATCGTTGATGACCATCTCTCCGGCGCTGGGCTCGACCATGCCGCTCAGCATTTTTGCCAGCGTCGATTTTCCCGAGCCGTTTTCACCAATAATCGCCAGCGTCTGCCGTTCGCGCAGGGTAAAGCTGACATCTTTCACTGCCTCAACGTGCTGACGACGAAACAGGCCGGTGCGATAGCGGTAGGTTTTGCTGAGGTTTCGCACTTCCAGCAGCGTTTCAACCATCAGGGTTTCTCCATATTCAGCGGAAAGTGGCAGGCGAACAGATGGTTTTTTGCTCCTGCCAGGCGCGGCGTTTCGATACATTTTTTCTGTGCGTAGGGGCAGCGCGGGCCAAGTCGGCAGCCAATGGGCAAATGCTCCAGCGATGGAATCGCCCCCGGCAGGGTATTCAGTCGGCTTTTATGCGGCAGCGCGCTGCCAAAGTCGGGCATCGCGCGGATCAGCGCCTGCGTATAGGGATGATGCGGCGTGGCGATCAGATCCTGGCTGGCGGCGGTTTCTACCGTTTGACCGCAGTAAAGAACATTAATCCGGTTCGCCCACTGGCTCATGGTGCGCAAATCGTGACTGATCAGCAAAATGGTGGTGTTGTTGTTCTGGTTAAGGCGGCTGAGCAAACGGAAAATTTGCGCCTGGGTGGTGGGCTCCATAGCGTTGGTCGGCTCGTCGGCGATCAGCAACCGCGGCTGGTTTGCCAGCGCAATGGCGATCATCACCTTCTGGCATTCCCCTTCGGTTATCTCATAGGGATAGCTGCGCATGATATCTTTATGATCTTTGATGCCGACGCGATGCAGCAGCTCAATCGCGCGCGCGTGACGCCAGCGAAAGCGCTGATACCAGCGGCCTTTCCAGGTCCAGCCGGGGATCGCCTGCATCAGCTGGCGGCCCACGCGGGCAGAGGGATCAAGGCAGGACTGAGGCTCCTGAAAAATCATCGAGACGTTATGACCGACAATGCGGCGACGCTCGCGCGGCGACAGGCGCAGCAGGTCGATATCATCAAAGCGCATGCGGTCGGCACTGATGCGCCAGTTATCTTTGGTCACGCCGCAAATGGCTTTCGCAATCAGGCTTTTTCCGGAGCCCGATTCCCCCACCAGTCCACGTATCTCCCCTTCGTTCAGGGTTAAATTAACGCGATCGACCGCTTTGACCGGCCCGTCGGCAGTCATAAACTCAATGGTCAGGTTACGGATATCAAGTAACGGCATTATTCCACTCCCGCCACAATGGCGCGGCGAATCCCGTCGCCCAACAGATTGATGATCAATACGCTCAGCATAATCGCGGCGCCAGGCAGCATGACTGTCCAGGGCGCAACGTAGATCAGCTCCAGCGCGTCACCCAGCATTGAGCCCCATTCCGGCGAAGGCAGTTGCGCGCCGAGATCGAGAAAGCCGAGCGCCGCAATATCCAGAATAGCCATAGAGAGCGCGCGGGTGAGCTCACTCACCAGCAACGGCAGAATATTGGGCAGAATGGCATGCCAGAGAATATTCTTGTTGCTGGCCCCGTCCAGACGCGCAGCCACGATATAATCTTTTTCCAGTTCATCATGTACGGCGGTATAAATTGCCCGCACCAGTCGCGGCAACAGCGCCAGCCAGACCGCCAGCATCACATGTCCCAGCCCCGGCCCGATAAAGGCAACCACAACAATCGCCAGCAGCAGGGAAGGGATCGACAGCAGGGTATCCAGAATGTGATTCATCACCGCCGAACGCAACCCGTGTGTTATTCCTGCCAGCACGCCCAGCACCACCGCACAGAGCGCCGCCGCCAGCGTTACCAGCAGCGCTGAGCCAACGGTCGGCGCCGCACCGCTCAGCAGACGGCTCAGCACATCGCGGCCTAAATCATCGGTGCCGAGGAAAAACGAGACATCGCCATAGCGTGACCAGGAGGGCGGCAGCAGCTGATAGCCAAGAAACTGTTGAGCAAGGCCATACGGCGCCAGCCAGCCGCCAAACAGGCAAAGCAGCAGCAGGGCGATAAAGCCGTAAAACCCCACCATCGCGCTGGTATCGTGGTAGAAAAGCCGCCACGTATAGCGAAACGGGCTGGGAGGGCGTTTCTCGGCGTAAATATTATCAACGGGCATACCATTCCTTATGCTTCAGCGGGGTCGTCATCGCGCCCAGGATATCAGATAACACATTCACCAGAATCACCAGGCTGCCAACCACCATTACGCCAGCAGAAATAGCGGCATAATCCTGCTGACGAATCGCATTAATCAGCCAGCGGCCCAGGCCAGGCCAGCTGAAAACCATTTCGGTGATCATGGCCAGCGTCAGCATGGTGGCAAACTGTAAGCCCAGACGTGGGATCACCGGCGGCAGCGCATTATGCAGCACATGACGCCGGATAACCGTAAAGCGTGACAGCCCACGGGTGGACGCCGCTTTAATATAGTTGGCGTCAATAACCTCGCTGGTGCTGTTGCGCAGCAGGCGGATGACTTCTGTAGTAGGGGCAATTGCCAGCGTGGTAACCGGCAGCACCATATGCAGGGCCACGTTGGTCAGCATTTCATGACGCCACGGCGAGTCGCTGATAAAAGCATCAACCAGGGCAAAGCCAGTGACCGTTTTCATTTGATACAGCAGATCGATACGGCCGCTCACCGGCAGCCAGCCGAGGTTCAATGAGAAAAACAGCGTCAGCAGCAGCGCCAGCCAAAATACCGGCATGGAAAAACCGAGCAGGGAAAACGCGCTTATCACCCGATCCTGCCATTTATTGCGCATCACGCCAGCAATAATGCCCAGCGGGATACCCAGCAGCAGCGCCACGCTAAAAGCGAGCAGACAGAGCTCCAGCGTAGCGGGAAAGACCTCACGCAGCTGTAGATTGATCGCCTGTCCGTTAATGCTGGATACGCCAAAATCGAGCTGCAACACGCCGGTAAACCAGAACCACCAGGCGTCCAGCAGAGAAGCGCCCTGTAGCGGCGCGTGCGGCGTAAAATAGCTCAGGCTGAAGGCCACCAGCGTCAGCATAAACAGCGTCACCACCAGCAGCACCAGGCGGCGCAGCGTATAGATAATCACGGTTTCGACTCCTCGCCATTATCGCGGTGGACGCCCGCAAAAGAAGCATTGCCAAACGGGCTTAGCACCAGTCCCTGTATATTGTGTCGGTAGGCTTGCAGGCGTAAAGAAGAGGCAAGCGGTAACACCGGTAGCTCGCGCGCCAGCACCTGCTGGGCCCGATCGTAATGCTCAATGCGCGACGCCAGCTGTTGCGAGAGCAGCGCCTGCTGCAGTTCGCCATCAAATTCAGTATTGCACCAGTGGGCATAGTTCGTCTGAGAATTAATTGCCGCGCAGCTGAGCAGCGGACGGAAAAAGCTGTCCGGGTCGTTACTGTCGGTCGCCCAGCCGGTCAGGGTTAAATCGTGATTCATTTGCATCAGACGCGCTTCCTGAAAACGCCCCTCGACCGCCACAATGGTTACGCTTACCCCAATCTGCGCCAGGTCGGCCTGAAGCAGCTCAGCGGTTTTCAGCGGGCTGGGATTCCAGGACTGCGAAGCGGAAGGCACCCACAGCGTCAATTCCAGGTTTTCCAGCCCCATTTTTTTCAATAACTCGCGCGCTTTATCAGGATTATATTCCGTGATGCGTGCTTCGCTATCATAGGCCCACGAGGCTCGGGGCAGCACGGAAGCCGCCGTTTCCGCCGTACCGTAATAGATCGATTCCATCAAACGTTCGTTATTGATCGCCAGCGCCAACGCATGACGTACTTCAACGCGATCCAGCGGCGGCTTACGGGTATTAAACGCCAGATAGGCGATATTCATGCCTGGCCGCAACGTCAGTCGCAGACGCGGATCGTCACGCAAAATGGTGAGCTGGCTGGCGGCAGGATAGGCCAGCACGTCGCATTCGCCGGTAAGCAGTTTCGACAGCCTGCCGGTGCCGCCCGCGCCCATATCAATCACCACCTGCGGCATACGCGGCAGGCCTTTCCAGTAATGCGGGTTACGCTCCAGGCGCACATACTGCCCGGCACGGTATTCATTCAGCATAAAGGGGCCGGTGCCGACCGGCTGGCGATCCATCTCTTCCTGGCGATCGCGCGCCGCCAACTGCTGAGCATATTCTGCCGATAATACCGGCGCGTAGTGGGTAGCCAGATGCCACAGAAAAGAGGCGTCCGGGCTTTTCAGGCGGATCTCTACCGTATCCTTGTCGATTTTTTTAACGCTTTTCACCGCATCAGCATATTGCAAACTATCGAAGTAGGGGTAGTCGCCGCCGTTAATGTTATGCCAGGGATGATGACGATCGAAAATGCGTGCAAAACTGAACACCACATCATCAGCATTCATGGTGCGGCCAGGGGTAAACCAGGCGGTTTTTTGAAAGGAGACATGGCGACGTAAATGAAAGCGGTAGGTGGCACCGTTATCCAGGGTTTCCCAGCGCTCTGCCAGTTCAGGGATCAGACGATAGGTGTAGGGATCGACATCCAGCAGGCGGTCATAAAGCTGCGCAGAAAGCGTATCCACCACCAGCCCGCTGCTGGCCAGCTGTGGATTAAAGGTATTCATGATGCCATTAACGCAGTAGACGAAACCGCTGTTACGAATATCTTCCGGCGTCGCGGCGTGGCTGGCCGCGCTCAGCAGCATTAGCCCTGACAACAGCCTGGATAGTAATTTCAACATAGGAAGTTAACATTCAATGGGTGACATGCTGAGTGTATCGCACTCTGCAAGTTGTCCCAAAGTTTGCGGGGACGGCCGCTGTTTTTTCCGCCATTCTGCACAAGACGCCGCAAAGTAAGCCCAGAATCTGTGTGGTAATGAGAAAAATTCTCAACAAATGGCTTTACAAATGATATTGAGAATGATTACTATTCATCTGTGCTTCAGCGGTGGCTCTACCGGGGAAGTGCACGACATTGCTCACATTGCTTCCAGTATTACTTGCCCGCCAGTGCGGGCTTTTTTTTGCCTCTCTTCCAGGAAATTTCTGATCTGAACCCTTTTTTCCGCTCTTCCTGACCACAGCGTGTAGGCTCAGCGGTGAAAACTACCAAGGAGCAACAAATGAAAATTAAATCAGTTTTACTGCTGGCAGGGCTGGGTATGATGGGCAACGCGCTGGCTGACGCGCCGCGTAACCCGATTAGCGTTCATGTGCTGAATACCCAGACCGGGAAACCTTCCTCCGGAGTAAAAGTAGATCTGGAGCAGCAGCAGAGCGGTAAATGGGTCACGCTGGCCAGTAAAACCACCGATACCGATGGCCGCATCGCCGCTTTTTATCCGGAAGGTAAAAATTTTAGCGCCGGAGAGTATCGCGTAACTTTTCACATCGGCGACTATTTCCAGCAGCAGCATCAGGCGACCTTTTTCCCGGAGGTGCCGGTGAATTTTCAGGTCACCAATACGCAGGAGCATTACCACATTCCACTGCTGCTGAGCCAGTACGGTTTTTCCACCTATCGCGGCAGCTGACACACCACTGTCTTAGCGCCACTCGCGGTGGCGCTGATGCGCGTAACCCTCGATCCGCTGATATTTCCCGTCAGAAAAATTCCTAAAAATCCTTACATCAAAACATGTTCTGCTTTACTAACAGCACAGTAAGGCTTTTCCTAATAGACTGTTTCTGTTGATAATCATCAAAATAGATAAATTCTTTTAATTTATGTTGGCACGTAAGGGCAGCGTCGCTATTGGCGAACTGACAAGACATCGTCGCGTCAGCGCTCTGAGACGAGGCTGCCCAGGGATAGTGGATTACGTGGGATAAATTATGATTATTTCGGTACAAATATTACGGGCGCTGGCGGCGCTGATGGTGGTCATGCAGCATATCGCTGACAAGGCGGAACAGTATCATAGCGGTGCGCTTAGTGATTACCATATTGGCTATTTTGGTGTTGATCTCTTTTTTATCATTTCCGGCTACATCATGTGTCACGCCACAAGCCAGAAGAGGCTGAGCGTCAGGCGCTTTATCGCCAATCGTATTAAAAGAATCATTCCTCTTTACTGGATCGTTACCGCCGCTGCGCTGATGGTATATCTCGTTGCACCTTCAATGGTTAACAGCTCTGGCGGCGAAACCAGCATTTTTTCTTCCTGGACGCTGATACCAACAGGGAAAAAATTGTTAGTACAGAACGGCTGGACGCTTAGCTATGAATTTCTGTTTTACCTGATTTTTGCAGGCTTTTTGGTGGTTGGCTCGTTGAAAAAACAGATTATTTTCTCTTCCATCGTGCTGATGGCAATGGTGCTGGTGGGACTCTATTTCCAGCCGCAGCAGCCAACGCTGAAGTTCCTTACAGATAAACTTTTCGCAGAATTTATTTTAGGCATGCTGGCATATATATTTTTACAGCGTGTGCCACTGTCATCAGCAACTTCTTTTTTGTTGCTGGCCGCGGGCATGGCGTTGTTGCTTCTGCAAAATCACTACGGGATCTATGCCTCTGCGGCTGGCAGGGTATTAAGCGGTGGCGTGCCGATGCTGCTACTTTTTACCGGCATCGTGGGACTTGAACCCGTAATAAGCAAAATCGCCTTTCCTGGCAAGAAAAGCGCGATATTGTTGGGGAATGCATCCTATTCACTCTATCTGATCCATCCTTTTACGCTTTCTCCGTCTGCGCTGATCCTGCACAAACTTCAGCTGGTGCAAAATCAGACGCTGTTTGTGTCGCTGCTGCTTTTCGTCGCCGTTCTGGCTGGCATTGCGGCGTGGCTTTTTATCGAGCAGCCTGTAAACGCCTTTTTTAAACAGAAAAACATGACCGCAGCGGCGAGTCCACTTACTGGCTAAGGCAGGTGGCGATCATGCCGGGCGCGGCGACATTTCATGTTTTTTCACCATAGCGCGCCACTGATGATAGGTAACGCCTAACAGCTCTGCCGCCCGGCGCTGGTTAAATTTGGCCTGCTGCAAACTTTTCTCCATCAGCGCAAGCTCCTGCTGTAGCTGCCACTGTCTGAGATTGAGCGGAAGCGCAGGGAGATCCTCTGCGCTCTGTGGGGCAGAAAGCGGCTGCGAAGCGCGCTCCGCCGTGGGCTGATAAGCAACAGGGGCAGGTTCATCAGCCTGTGCCTGAACAGGCTGGCGCGGCGCAAAGGGGTTAATGATAATCTCATCCAGCTCTTCATCTACGGAGGCGTGACGATAGACAGAGCGTTCAACCACGTTTTTTAACTCACGAATGTTGCCTGGCCAGTGGTAATCAAGCAGCGTTTGCTGCGCGCGATGGGAAAATCCAGGAAACAGCGGCAGCCCCAGTTCACGACACATCTGAATGGCAAAGTGACTGGCCAGCAGCAGGATATCGCTGCGTCGCTGGCGCAGCGCCGGCAGCTGTACCACATCAAACGCCAGCCGATCCAGCAGGTCGGCGCGAAACTGGCCCTGTTGCGCCAGCTCCGGCAGGTTAGCGTGCGTTGCGCACACCAGCCGCACATTCACCTGCAGCGACTGATTGCCGCCGACGCGCTCCAGCTGGCCATACTCAATCACCCGCAGCAACTTTTCCTGCACCAGCATTGGCGCCGTTGCCAGCTCATCCAGAAACAGGGTGCCGCCATCGGCGCGCTCAAAACGCCCTAAATGGCGCTGCCGCGCGCCGGTAAAGGCGCCCGCTTCATGGCCGAACAGTTCAGAATCGAGCAGGTTCTCATTCAGCGCGGCGCAGTTAAGCGAAATAAACGGGCCCTGCCAGCGCTCGGAAAGATAATGCAGGCGGCTGGCAATCAGCTCTTTACCGGTGCCGCGTTCGCCAATCACCAGCACCGGTTTATTAAGCGGAGCCAGGCGCGAAACCTGTTCCAGCATCTCCAGAAAGTTATTGGCTTCGCCCAGCAGGTTTTCGTTCGTTTCGCTCATGGTTAATTTCACCGAAAGTTGGTTTTATTCACCACTATAAAAACTATCTCTGCCTGGGTCAAAATTAAAAATTATTACATATCAAAGCATTAAAAGTTGGCACGGAACTTGATAAAGAGAACAGGTAAGCGTCATTAAGCGCTAAAAACTGGAGGAGTAAATTATGGGTATTTTTTCTCGTTTCGCCGACATCGTAAACGCCAACATCAACACGCTGCTGGATAAAGCGGAAGATCCACAAAAAATGGTGCGCCTGATGATTCAGGAGATGGAAGACACGCTGGTTGAGGTTCGTTCCACTTCTGCACGCGGCCTGGCTGAACGTAAACAGCTGCTGCGTCGTATTGAACAGGCGCAAATTCAGCAGAACGAATGGCAGGAAAAAGCAGAGCTGGCGCTGCGCAGAGACAAAGACGATTTAGCACGTTCCGCGCTGATTGAAAAGCAGAAGCTTACCGATTTAGTGGCCTCGCTGCAGCAGGAAGTGACTCAGATTGATGAAACGCTGGCGCGAATGAAAGGCGAAGTTGCTGAGCTGGAGAAAAAGCTGAGTGAAACCCGCGCACGCCAGCAGGCGCTGACGCTGCGTCATCAGGCGGCTTCTTCCTCACGCGATGTTCGTCGTCAGCTGGACAGCGGCAAACTGGATGATGCCATGGCGCGCTTTGAATCCTTTGAGCGTCGTATCGATCATATGGAAGCGGAAGCGGAAAGCCATCGCTTTGGCAAAAGCAAAACCCTGGATCAGGAATTTGCCGAGCTGAAAGCGGACGACGCCATCGGAGAACAGCTGGCGGCGCTGAAGGCAAAAATGAACCGCAGCGAATAAGGGTGGGCGGTCCGCCCTGTAAAGTGCAGGGCGTTGTTGACTGTTTTAGCCGTTTTGCCCTCCGGGGCGACACCATCAAGGAGAGAGAATGAGCTCACTATTTCTTGCCATACCACTGACTATTTTTGTGCTGTTTGTTGCACCGGTCTGGCTGTGGCTGCATTACAGCAATCGTCAGAACGGTGCCAGCCTCTCATCAGGCGATATGCAGCGTCTGCAACAGCTGACGCAGGATGCGCGTCGCATGCGTGAACGCATTCAAACGCTGGAGGAGATCCTCGACGCAGAACATCCGGAGTGGAGACAGCCATGAATAAAAGCCGATTCAGTGGAAAAAAATTGTGGCGTATCCCGCAGCAGGGCAAGGTCAAAGGCGTTTGCGCCGGGATCGCCCACTATCTGGATATCCCGGTTACCCTCGTCAGGGTAATTGTGGTGCTGTCGATGGTGTTTGGGCTGTTTATGTTTACGCTGATCGCTTATGTGGTTCTCAGCTACGTGCTGGAGCCGATGCCGGCGCATGCTGAACAGCAGACGGCGCCGCTGCGGGCCGATGAGCTGCTGGACGCGTTGAGCGATGAAATGGCGCAAAATGAACATAAGCTGCGCCAGCTTGAACGTTACGTCACATCAGAGACGTTTAGCGTACGCAGCCGTTTTCGTCAGCTTTAATTCCGGGCTGCGTCGGCCACTGTCCGACCAGCCTGTTATCAATATAAGGAGAGGTATGTCGAATTTTCGTCAGCGCGCAATACGCGCCACGCCTGTGCTGAAACGTGCGGGCAAACAGCTTCTGATTCATGGCCTGATGCTGGCTCCGGTCGGCATCAGCGGCTGGGCGGTAAAAGCCGTAGCGCGCAGACCGCTACGTTTGCTGATCGCCTTTGCGCTTGAGCCGCTGCTGAAAAAAGTCGCTAACCGTCTTGCCTCTCGCCTGCGCTGATCCGGCGCGCGCTGGATGACCAGCGCATCTCACATTATCCGTTCTTTTTAGTAATGCATTACACTGATGGTCAACCCGCCGGGATGCCTGACGCTGTCCCGGCTTATTTTTGATGCAGCAGGGATGAGCCCGATGAAACGAATTCAAAATGAACTGGCGGCATGGGTAAATCGCGGCGTGGATCGGCATTTACGACTGGCGGTAACTGGTTTGAGCCGCAGCGGGAAAACGGCCTTTATTACGTCGCTGGTTAATCAGTTGCTGAATACGCATGGCGGCGCACGGCTGCCGTTATTTTCCGTGGTGCGCGAAGATCGCCTGCTGGGTGTGAAACGCGTGCCGCAGCGCGATATGGGCATTCAGCGTTTTACCTACGATGAAGGGCTGGCCCAGCTCTACGGCAGCCCACCTGCCTGGCCTACGCCGACGCGCGGCGTCAGTGAGATGCAGCTGGCGCTGCGCTTCCGATCGCAGGATTCTCTGCTGCGACACTTCAAACAAACCGCCACCCTCTATCTGGAAATCGTTGACTATCCCGGCGAATGGCTGCTCGATCTGCCCATGCTGGCGCAGGACTATTTAAGCTGGTCACGTCAGATGAACGGTTTATTGCAGGGCGATCGGGCGAAGTGGGCTGCAGAGTGGAAACGGCTGTGCGCTAATCTCGATCCGCTGGCCCCGGCGGATGAAAATCAACTGGCGGCTATTGCTGCTGCCTGGACCGCTTATCTGCTGCGCTGCAAGCAAGAGGGACTGCATTTTATTCAGCCGGGCCGTTTTGTCCTGCCGGGAGAGATGGCTGGCGCGCCTGCGCTGCAGTTTTTCCCGTGGCCGCAGCTGAACGATATCGATGAGGCGCGGCTTGCGCAGGCGGGTAAAGGCAGCAACCTTGCCATGCTGCGTGCCCGTTATGATTATTACTGTCAGCATGTGGTAAAGGGCTTCTATAAGAATCACTTTCTGCGCTTTGATCGCCAGATCGTGCTGGTGGATTGCCTGCAGCCGCTAAACAGCGGGCCACAGGCGTTTAATGATATGCGGCTGGCGCTGACGCAGCTGATGCAAAGTTTTCACTATGGGCAACGCACGCTGTTTCGCCGCCTGTTTTCGCCGGTTATCGATAAGCTGCTGTTTGCGGCCACCAAAGCGGACCATATAACCGCCGACCAGCATGCGGGGCTGGTCTCACTGCTACAGCAACTGGTTCAGGACGCCTGGCAAAATGCGGCTTTCGAAGGCATTAATATGGACTGTATAGGTCTGGCTTCGGTGCAGGCGACGCAAAGTGGCATAGTGGATCATCAGGGCGAAAAAATTCCCGCGTTGCGCGGAGATCGTCTCAGCGACGGCGCACCGCTGACGGTATTTCCTGGCGAGGTGCCGTCACGTCTGCCAGAACACAGCTTCTGGCAGGAGCAGGGTTTTCATTTTGAACAGTTCCGGCCGCAGCCGCTCAATGTTGATCAACCGCTGCCGCATATCCGCATGGATGCTGCGCTGGAATTTTTACTGGGAGATAAGCTGCGATGAGTCAACCACCGTTGAAATCGCGCATCGATTTTGCGCAACCGCTGGAAAGCGAAAAAGAAAGCGTTCTGAAACCTGCACAGCATTTTGACGCTGCGGAGAATTTACACTTTACCCTCCAGCAAGAGGCGGATCCGTTGCTGGAGGAGCAGAGCGGCGAGCAGGTGGTCGAGGCCGCGTTACGGCCAAAGCGTAGCATCTGGCGGCGCATCGCTATGGCTGGCGTCGGGCTGTTTGTCGCCAGCACGGTGGCCCAGAGCGTGCAGTGGATGCTGGATGCCTGGCAGAGTCAGGCCTGGTTTGCGCTGGGCGCGGGCGCGGCCGGTTTACTGATTATCCTGGCGGGCGTGGGCGCGCTGGTGACGGAATGGCGGCATCTTTATCAGCTACGCCAGCGCGCTGAAGAGCGCGAAGTGGGGCGCGAGCTGTTACACAGTCATGGAATGGGGCGCGGGCGCGCGTTCTGCGAAAAGCTGGCGCTGCAGGCCGGGCTGGATCAGGGGCATCCTGCGTTGCAGCGCTGGCAGGCGTCGCTGCATGAAACGCATAACGATCGCGAAGTGGTGGCGCTCTATGCTCAGCTGGTGCAGCCGGTTCTCGATCGCCAGGCGCGTGCTGAAATTGGTCGTAATGCCGCAGAAGCAACGCTAATGATTGCCGTGAGCCCGCTGGCGCTGGTGGATATGGCGTTTATCGCCTGGCGTAACCTACGTATGATCAACCGCATTGCAGCGGTTTACGGTATCCATCTTGGCTATTTCAGTCGTATTCGTTTGTTTCGTCTGGTGCTGCTGAATATCGCTTTTGCCGGTGCTTCTGAGCTGGTGCGCGAAGTAGGTATGGACTGGCTGTCGCAGGATCTGGCCGCCAGGCTATCTGCCCGCGCCGCGCAGGGGATTGGTGCCGGGCTGCTGACCGCCCGTCTGGGGATTAAGGCAATGGAGCTGTGCCGTCCACTGCCGTGGATCGACGACCGTCCTAAACTTGGCGATTTTCGCCGTGAGCTGCTTAATCAGTTTAAAAAGCCCTGATCCCGGGCGGAACGACAAAACGCAGAGCGCTTTGCCGCTGAGCCTTCAGCGGCATAAATAGAGATAAAAAGTACATTTTATATGGCACTGTTCTGCAGGATGTAGCAGATTTGTTATAAACCTCTAAAAAATGGTGTAAGCGCATGATTATCGCTAACACTTCCGCTACACTCCTTTTCGCCATCGCCGCACTCTGTCAACTTATCCTGACAGAGTGCTTCTGGCTCATCGCAAGTTGGCGTATTATTTCATAATTCGCTGTTACCAAACCCAATAAGGCCACCGAATGCGTTTGGAAGTCTTTTGTCAGGACCGAATTGGTCTCGCCCGTGAACTGCTCGATCTGCTGGTTGAACGCAGCATTGATTTACGGGGTATCGAAATTGCGCCGATTGGCCGCATTTATCTTAGTTTTTCCGCTATCGCCTTTGAGCAGTTCAGCCAGCTGATGGCGGAAATTCGCCGCATCCCGGGGGTGACGGACGTACGCACCATCTCCTATATGCCGTCTGAGCGTGAGCATCGGGCGCTGAGCGCGCTGCTGACCGCCATGCCGGAACCGGTATTTTCCATTGATATGAAAGGCAAAGTTGAGCTGGCAAACCCGGCAGCGCAAAGCCTGTTTGATATAGATGAACATAAAATACGCAATCACACGATTACCTCTCTGGTCACCGGTTTTAACTTTACCCGTTGGCTGGAAAGCGAACGGGTAGAGGCTCAGACGCAGCGCGTGGTGATCCAGGGGCGTGATTTTCTGCTGGAGGCTCGCCCGGTCTATACTGCCGAAGAAGAGGGCGCTACGCTGCCGGTTGGGGCGATGGTGATGCTGAAATCCACCGCGCGTATGGGACGCCAGTTGCAAACGCTTGCGGTCAACGATGACACTGAATTCCAGCATATTGTGGCGGTCAGCCCGAAAATGCGTCAGGTTATCGAGCAGGCGCGTAAGCTGGCGATGCTGGATGCGCCGCTGCTGATTGTCGGCGATACCGGAACCGGAAAAGATATGCTGGCACGCGCCTGCCATTTGCGCAGCGCGCGCGGTAAAAAGCCGTTTCTGGCGTTGAACTGCGCTTCGCTGCCGGATGACGTGGCGGAGAGTGAGCTGTTTGGCCATGCGCCAGGCGCTTACCCCAACGCGCTGGAGGGGAAAAAAGGCTTCTTTGAGCAGGCCAATGGCGGTTCGGTGCTGCTGGATGAAATTGGGGAAATGTCGCCGCGCATGCAGACAAAACTGCTGCGTTTCCTGAACGATGGCACTTTCCGTCGCGTCGGGGAAGAGCATGAGGTGCATGTAGACGTACGGGTGATCTGCGCCACACAGCGTAACCTCACCGAGCTGGTGCAGCGCGGCGAGTTTCGTGAAGATCTGTTCTATCGCCTGAACGTGCTGACGCTAAATCTGCCGCCGCTGCGCGACCGACCGCAGGATATTTTGCCGTTAACCGAACTGTTCGTGGCGCGCTTTGCCGATGAGCAGGGTGTCGCGCGTCCCCGTCTGTCACCGCAGCTAAACGCCTTTCTGGCGCGTTATAACTGGCCGGGCAACGTGCGTCAGCTGAAAAATGCGCTTTACCGCGCGCTGGCGCAGCTGGAAGGTTATGAACTGCGTCCGCAGGACATCATGCTGCCGGAGTTCACTGAACAGCTGGCGCTGGATGAACAAGCAATGGAAGGCTCGCTGGATGAGATCACCAGCCGCTTCGAACGCTCAGTGCTGACGCGCCTTTATCTCTCCTATCCCAGCACGCGCAAGTTGGCGAAACGGTTGGGCGTTTCCCATACCGCTATCGCTAATAAGCTGCGCGAATATGGGCTGAGTCAGAAAAAGGGCGAGCCTGAAAGCTAAGCGCGGTCTCCTCTGGTGGTTCACGGGCGCTTCAGGCGCCAGTTGATAATGCTTCCAGAGGATGGAAGTGTGCTAAGCAGGAAGACAGTGGGGTTATTCGACCTTATCAACCTCGCCGTTATTTCTTAATCTATATTTCCCGTTGTCAACGCCAAAATATGCCTGGTTCCCTGGGCTACTACCGATGATAAAAACAGCATCTTTTTCGATACATCTTTTTTTAACTTTCATATCATTAAAGCAGTATTGATCATCGTCCTGCTTATCCTCTTTATATCCCTCGCCAAACAGCCATAGGGTTACAGAAAAAAAAACCATTTTCATCAGGATAAGGGACGTTGTATTTTTCTTTTATCATGGCTCGGTTTTTAAGCCACCAGTTTATTTTACCTTTATCGCTTAGAGGGAAATTCCTTACCAGGATAGCACTGTCATTAGTGCTTCTTTGATGAACAGCAACAATTTCTACTGGCCGCAAAAAGAGCCAGAGCAGGTAAATCAGCAGCGCGGTACCAGCCAGCAAAAGAATTGCGCGCTTTTTATTATTTATTGTCATTACGCTCTCCGGTAATTCAAACATCGGAAATGCATATTTTATCAAGGGTTCGTGACCTTAAATGACTCGGATCTATCAACTTTCCCGTTATTTATTAATATATATTTCCCCTTGCCTAAACTGAAAAAAACCTGTTTATCCCGGTTGCTGTAAACGGTCATTACGGCATTCTTATTAATGCAGCGCAGCTCGCTCTTGATTTCATCAAAGCAGAGCCGCTCATCAATTATATCCTTTTGATAACCATCACCAAAAAGAAAAATGGTGGCCCAAAAAGTACCATCCTCATCAAGATAGGGGGCGTTATACTTCTCTTTTAACATAGCACGATTTTCCAGCCACCAGCTGATTTTCCCCTTATCGGTAAAAGGGAAGTTTTTAACCAGAACAGCTGTTGAACTTCTGCCTCTCTTGTGAACAGCAACAATTTCTACTGGCCGCAAAAAGAACCAGAGCAGGTAAATCAGCAGCGCGGCAGCGGCCAGCAGCAGAACAGCGTGTTTTTTACTTATCTGCATTGGACCCTCCGGTAATTTTAATATCGGCACTCATACTGGTCATAAAAGGCTTAAAGCCAAAGCGATGATAGCGCTGTAGCACAAACCAGATGCGGAACAGTCGGAAATTACTAAACAGGATATTATGTATATCCTCAGAGTCCAGTCCGAAGTGATCCTACACCTTATAATGCACCCTCGCGCAGTAATGATTTTTCTCAATATGTAGGGATTTTAACGTAATATGAGTTGCCCAGGTATCGTGAACGCTGATGCCCAACCCGTTAAAGCTGTCCTGTAATCTGTTAAACTTAGGCAGGCGCCCTTCCTGAATGCTCTCTTCATGTTTGTATTTAAGTTCCAATGAAAAACAGCCGTTTTCTCAGTCAATATTTTTAGACAGGGCATTGCTTATTTTTAGAATCGTACTGTTCTCAATATTATTATCATTCATAATATGCTGTTTTAACGCGCTGTTAAGATACAGGCTTTCGAATGGAAAACCGCTGTTATCCTCCATATGCGTAATCATCTCATCAATTACCTGTCTGTAGGGGCCAAAAAGCGCAAAGGCCTGTGCCAGATGTCGAAACTCAGCAAACAGAATGCGGGCGCACGCCTGCGGCGTGATTTTTTTTCCTGGACGGTGAGAACCATGAAACATGGACTGCGGCTGACTGAAAGGGCTAAGCGTTGTCAGCGTATAAGGATCCGCCTGGGTAGAAACATCCACCAGCTGGAATTCTCTTTTTAATTGTGTTTCTGTTAAATCACCGCAGCGCATATTGCTGGCACCATAGTCATCCATTCTTTTTTGGGTTTTAAACAGACTGCAGGGAAAGGTTAGTGCATCCATTGCGATTCCATCCTGTTTTATCATCCATGTTGCGTGTTGCGCTGGAATAATAATCGGCTGCCGGCGGGTTGTAAATTGCCGTTTTCGCTAGCGGGCGTATAATTTATTATTAAATAAAATCAATGGTAACGCGATGCGTTAATTAAATGACGCGAAGAATAAAGACCGGCTGATAAAGGGAAGGCGATCGGCGTTATTAAAAAATCGCCCCCAAAAGGAGGCGATAAAATTATTTATCAATTATTTCAACGCAGCCAGTGCCGCGTCGTAATCTGGTTCGGTGGTGATTTCATTAACCAGCTGGCTATAGATCACCGTATCGTTTTCATCCAGCACCACAACCGCACGCGCCGTCAGGCCCTGCAGTGGACCATCGGCGATCGCTACGCCGTAATCATCTTTAAAGCTGCCGCCGCGCAGAGTAGAGAGCGTGACAACGTTTGACAGGCCGTCGGAGCCGCAGAAGCGTGACTGGGCAAAAGGCAGATCGGCAGAAATACAGAGAACAACGGCATTATCCATTTCGCCCGCCAGCTGATTAAACTTACGCACCGATGCGGCACAAACGCCGGTATCGATACTGGGGAAAATGTTCAGCACTTTACGTTTGCCGACGTACTCAGAAAGGGAAACGTCAGCCAGGTTTTTAGCAACCAGCGTAAAGGGTTTCGCTTTTTCGCCAGCCTGCGGCAGTTGGCCTGCTACGCTAACCGGATTACCCTGAAAATGAACGGTCTGAGACATAATCTATCCTTTTACTTTTGCTTAACAAGATTCACAGTGTAAAGGAACGAGCAAAGGTGAGACAGTGAAATTATATAGCAGACAACGCCGGTTATGGCACGCGTCGGCAATCTCCTGTTTGCTGCACATAGCGCAACTGCGCTGAACGCCTCTTCTGACTAACGAGAGAAAAAATATGAGGACGGTTAAAGTTTATCCCGAGGACTGGCCGCTTAATAAGCCGTTTGTTATTTCGCGCGGCAGCCGTGAGCAGGCGGGTGTAGTGGTGGTAGAGCTGGAAGAAAATGGCATCAAAGGCGTAGGGGAATGCACGCCTTACCGGCGCTATGGCGAAAGCGAGGCTTCGGTGCTGGCGCAAATTAGCTTGCTGCTGCCGCAGCTGGAAATGGGCATGACACGCGAAGCGCTGCAGGAGGCGCTGCCGGCTGGCGCGGCGCGCAACGCCATTGACTCTGCGCTGTGGGATCTCGCCTGTCGCCAGCAGCAGCAGACGCTGTGTCAGTTGCTTGGTGTTACGCTGCCCGGCCGGGTGAGTATGGCGCAAACCGTTACGCTGGATACGCCGGAATCAATGGCAAGCAGCGCGCTGGCGCTCTGGGAAAATGGGGCCATGCTGTTAAAAATCAAGCTGGATGACCATCTGATTACTGAGCGGCTAATGGCGATTCGCAGCGCGGTCCCGCAGGCGCGGCTGATTGTGGATGCCAATGAATCCTGGCATAGCGAAGGGCTGGCGGCGCGCTGCCAGTTGTTGGCCGATTTGGGGGTTGAAATGCTGGAGCAGCCGCTACCGGCAAGCGAGGATGAAGCGCTGGCAAATTTTATTCATCCGTTACCGGTCTGCGCCGACGAAAGCTGCCATACGCGCAGCAGTCTGCCGGCATTGCGCCAGCGCTATGAAATGATCAATATCAAGCTGGATAAAACCGGTGGCCTTACCGAAGCGCTGGCGCTGGCCAGCGCAGCGGAAGAGGCGGGCTTTACGCTTATGCTGGGCTGTATGCTTTGCACTTCACGCGCCGTCAGCGCCGCGCTGCCGCTGGTGCCGCGCGCGCGCCTTATCGATCTTGATGGCCCGACATGGCTGGCGGTGGATGTGGATCCTGGCCTGCGCTTTAGCAGCGGAGAAATTGACCTTACCTCTACGGATTAACGCCTCTTTTGTGTCTCAGGCTGCCAGTAAAGCAGTCCGGTTAAGGCTGGCAGATAACGTTCCGTCGCCTCATCGGCAGAAACCGGCGGCAGCTCGGCGGTAATGCAGGGGAGGCCAATATCAGCGCACCAGCTTCCGAACGAACCGGGGGTGCTGTAGCCAACGCTGGAGACCAGCGGCAGCCCTGTCTGTTCAGCTAACCAGCCGCCGAGCTGGCTATGCTGCGGATCCTCAATGCAGGCCAGCGGTTCATGCAGGGAGACTACCCAGGCAGGCCGCAGCGTATGAATCAGCTGACAGAGCGCTGCGGTTTCCGGCTCTGAGGCGGCACGCGCACCGGTAGAAAGCTTTACGTCACGTTGTTCAGCGCTACTGTTCCAGCGATATACCGTTTCACCAGCCTGCCAGTTCGCTGCCGGAAAGTTACGGTTAAGATCGACGCCGTTGGCATTGGCGCGCAAGCCTAGCTGGCAGCCATCGGGATTAACCGCCAGTACCAGATGATGCCGCCGCAGACGGGCAGGCAACGTGCGCAATGCACAGGAAAGGGTTACCACGGCAGCGCCTTCGTCACCGTGCGTGCCGGCCAGAATCAGCCCGCTATCGCGTGCCGCCAGCGGCGCCGGGAACCAGAGCAGCGGCGCCCCCAATACCGAGGTGCCGTAACGCGTCATCTCCGCCGTCAGTGCGCCGCGTTGTGAACGCGGCTGTTGCATTGTCATCATTCGCTCCTGTGAAAAAAGTCGCAGAACCGGCGGCGCGGCCACTGCAATAAGCAAAACAGCTGGTTCAGGATCAATTATTTGCGCTAAAGTGCCGGTTAGCATAAGCCACCAATATGTTTTGCCAAACCGGCAGCTTTAAGGGTAGGACAAGATGAAATCATTTCGCATTGCGCTGGGTACCTTTTTAACCGCCTCGCTGTTAACCACGGCGCAGGCTGCACAGGTGGCCCCTGGCGACCAGCTGGCGGAACGGCAGAATATCGTGCGCCATATCAAAGATGAACCGGCGTCGCTCGATCCGCAAAAGGCTGTGGGACTCCCTGAAATCCAGGTAATGCGCGATCTGTTCGAAGGGTTAACCAACCAGGATGCGCAGGGAAACGTTGTGCCGGGCGTGGCGCAAAGCTGGCAGAGCAATGATAACCAGAGCTGGATCTTCACGCTGCGAGAGGATGCTCGCTGGTCAGACGGCAAGCCGGTAACGGCC
This sequence comes from Pantoea sp. FN0307, assembly GCF_050113815.1. Classification (NCBI taxonomy): domain Bacteria; kingdom Pseudomonadati; phylum Pseudomonadota; class Gammaproteobacteria; order Enterobacterales; family Erwiniaceae; genus Pantoea; species Pantoea sp. FN0307. The sequence continues at coordinate 1,086,667 of NZ_JBNJSO010000001.1, forward strand.
CAGGATTTTGTCTACAGCTGGCGGCGTCTGGTTGACAGTAAAAATGCCTCGCCTTTCGCCTGGTTTGCCGGGCTGGCGGCTATTCATAACGCCGGGGCGATAACGCAGGGTAAACTGCCGCCCGAGAGCCTTGGCGTCACCGCGCTGGATAAAACCCATCTTAAGGTAACGCTCGATCGACCTGTTGCCTGGTTTCCCGGTCTCACCGCGCATGTCAGTCTCTATCCAGTACCGCAAAAGGCGATTGAGGCGTGGGGCGATGCCTGGACCAGACCGGGTAATCTGATCGGCAACGGCGCGTATCAGCTAAAGGAACGGGTAGTAAATGAAAAAATTGTGCTGGTGCGTAATCAGAATTATTGGGATAACGCACATTCGGTACTGAATCAGGTTACGTTCTTGCCGATTAACGAAGAGTCCAGCGCCACCAAACGCTATCGCGCAGGGGATATCGATATTACCGAATCCTTCCCGAAAAACCTCTACGGCATGCTAAAGAAAAACATTCCGGATGAGGTCTATACGCCCGATCAGCTGGGAACCTATTACTATGCGTTTAATACGCAGCGCGGGCCGACCGCCGATGCGCGCGTGCGTCGGGCGCTCTCCTGGAGCATTGACCGTCGCATTATCGCCGAAAAAGTGTTGGGCACCGGCGAAAAACCTGCCTGGCATCTCACCCCGGAGGTGGTAAGCAGTTTTAATCCCAAACCCTCCTTTTTGCAGCAGCACACCCAGGCCGAACTGAATATGCAGGCGAAGGCGCTGCTGGCTGCGGCTGGCTATGGGCCAAACCGGCCGCTGCGGCTGTCGCTGCTGTATAACACATCAGAAAACCATCAGAAGATTGCCATTGCGGTGGCCTCAATGTGGAAGAAAAACCTCGGCGTAGAGGTGAAACTGCAAAATCAGGAGTGGAAAACCTATATCGACAGCCGCAACAGCGGCAATTTCGACGTGATCCGTGCCTCCTGGATTGGCGATTATAATGAGCCTTCCACCTTTCTTAGCCTGCTGACTTCCAGCCACAGCGGTAATATCGCTAAGTTCCATAATGCGGATTACGATGCGGTGTTGGCGAAGGCGAGCCGGGAAAACAACGCGCAGGCGCGTAACGAGGATTACAATCGCGCAGAGCAGATCCTTGATGAGCAGGCGCCGATCGCGCCGATTTATCAATATACCAACGGGCGCTTAATCAAGCCCTGGGTGAAAGGCTATCCCATTAATAACCCTGAAGACGTTGCCTACAGTCGCCAGCTCTATATCCTCAAACACTAAGCGTACAGGGCGGTCATAGCGCGTGGTTTATGCGCTATGACCGTCTCGCCGCTGCTTTTCTTTTTTCGCACAGACCGCGACGCTATTTATTGAACATGCCCGCGACGCCGAAAGATTGATTCTGCCTGGCGTCAGGCTAGACTGTAGCGTTTGAATTCAGCTGATTATGAGGCATGACGTGAACGTCATTGAAGGAAAAGCGCTACAGGTTTCAGGTGCGATTATCGCCTGCCAGCTTGACGGGCAGGGCGGCCTGATCCCGATTGAAGATAAAGATGTGATTCATTGCGAGCGCCCCTGCTGGCTTCATCTCAATTATACCCACCGCGAAAGCGCCGAGTGGCTCTCTTCTACGCCGCTCATCCCGGATGCGGTACGCGATGCGCTGGCCGGAGACAGTCTGCGCCCACGCGTTAGCCGTCTGGGCGATGGTTTTATGATTACGCTACGCAGCGTGAACCGCAACAGCGATTCACGACCTGAACAGCTGGTGGCTATTCGCGTTTTTATTAACGATAAGCTGATTGTTTCCACGCGGCGGCGCAAGGTGAACGCTATCGATGAAGTGCTCTCCGAGCTGCAAAACGGCAATGGTCCGGTGGATGGCGGAAGCTGGCTGGTAGAGCTTTGCGATGTGCTGACCGATCACACCAGTGAATTTATCGAAGATCTGCAGGATAAAATTATTGAGCTGGAAGATGCGTTAATGGATCAGCGCGTACCGGCTCGTGGCGAACTGGCGCTGCTGCGTAAGCAGCTGATAGTGATGCGCCGTTATATGACGCCACAGCGTGATGTCTATGCGCGTCTGGCCAGCGAAAAGCTGGGCTGGATGGATGACAATGAACGTCGTCGCATGCAGGAAATTGCTGACCGGCTTGGCCGTGGGCTGGATGACTTAGCCGCCAGCGTGGCGCGCACGGCGGTGCTGGCAGATGAGATCGCATCGATAATGCAGGAGGCGATGAACCGGCGAACCTACACCATGTCGCTGCTGGCGATGCTTTTTCTGCCGACAACCTTCCTTACCGGTCTGTTTGGCGTCAACCTGGGCGGTATCCCGGGAGCGGAAAGCCGCTATGGCTTTGCGATTTTCTGCCTGATGTTAGTGCTGCTGGTGGCTGGCGTTGCCCTGTGGTTACATAAACGTAAGTGGCTATAGCAAAAGCAAACGGGTAACCAGAAAAGGGGAGAAAAGCTGATCGACGTCAATAAACTGTAGGCAGGGCTGGGGCAAACTCTCTTCCGCAGGTGAATGCAACGTCAAGCGATGGGCGTTGCGCTCCATATTGTCTTACTTCCTTTTTTTGAATTACTGCATAGCACAATTGATTCGTACGACGCCGGCCTTAAAGCCGGCTTTTTTTTGCCGCTTCGCCATCCCTGCGCAATTTCTTCTACGCTTAAGAAACCGAGCAACCTGAGGAAGAACCTATGCCGATTTTGTGGATGACCAACCCGATTTCCGCTTCCGACCCGATACCCACCGATCCGGTCCCTGTTCCTGAGCCTATCCCGCAGCCGCAGCCCGTTCCCGACCCAATGCCGGATCCCGAGCCGATTCTCGATCCGCCGCCGCATATGAAATAATTTATCACAATCCTGGCACTATACTGGCACCATACTGGCTGTTACCGGTATGGCGCCAGCGTGCTTATTTGATTTCCAGAATATCCAGGCGCTGTCCCACAGGCGCATCTTCTTCTTCATCCGGCTGCCAGCCAACCGGCTGAAGCGGTAAAGATTCACGATCGAAAGCCAGATCGCCACCATCCACCACTTCGCTGCCATGTTTAATCGATTTAAAATCAAACAGCGTCGTATCGGCCAGATGCGACGGAACCACGTTTTGCATGGCGCTGAACATGGTCTCAATGCGACCCGGATAGCGTTTATCCCAGTCGCGCAGCATATCGGCAATCACCTGACGTTGCAGGTTCGGCTGCGAACCGCACAGGTTGCACGGAATAATCGGATACTGACGCGCAATGGCAAAGCGTTCGATATCCTTTTCACGGCAGTAGGCCAGCGGGCGGATCACAATATGCTTGCCGTCATCGCTCATCAGCTTCGGCGGCATGCCTTTCATTTTCCCGCCGTAGAACATATTCAAAAACAGCGTTTGCAGAATATCGTCACGGTGATGCCCCAGGGCGATTTTGGTGCAGCCCAGTTCTGTAGCGGTACGGTAAAGAATACCGCGACGCAGACGAGAGCAGAGCGAGCAGGTAGTTTTGCCTTCCGGAATTTTATCTTTAACGATGCCGTAGGTGTTTTCTTCGACGATTTTATATTCAACGCCGATCGATTCCAGATATTGCGGCAGCACATGTTCCGGGAAGCCAGGCTGTTTCTGATCGAGGTTAACCGCAATCAGTGAGAAATTAACCGGCGCGCTCTGCTGCAGGTTACGCAGGATCTCTAGCATGGTGTAACTGTCTTTACCGCCGGACAGGCAAACCATAATACGATCGCCTTCTTCGATCATATTAAAATCGGCAATCGCTTCGCCCACGTTACGACGCAGGCGCTTTTGCAGTTTGTTCAGATTGTATTGTTCTTTCTTATTAACGGTTTGATCTTGTTGCATTTTATAGTGTCTCAATAACCATGGGGCATACAGTGCAAAGTTTCTTACCGCACCAGCCAGATTTTCAGCTTCTCTACCTGTTTCCCGTTCATCTCTTCAAACCAGGTAGAATAGGTTTCATGCATCCTCTGCGCGTTCTTAAGCCCCATCTGGTGAGCTATAAATAACGGGTTAGCGCCGGCAGATAACAGCCAACATGCGAAAGTATGCCGCGTATGGTACGGATTACGCCGCCGAATTCCAGTATGTTTTATTGCCTTAGCCGATGCGCTTTATTTCTGAGCTGAATGAAAACGATTTTTCATCGTTTAACGGATGGCTGAAAAGCGGGAACAAGATGTAGCAAAGCGAAGTAAGCAAAAGCGGGTAACGTGCCGACAGATCCCTCTGTCGGCAGTTGCTCTGTTATCAGAACGCGTGATTAACGGACCACATGTAAAAAGTGCAGATGTTTTTCATATTGATCCAGAATATCGTGAAGGATCTGCTCCTGCGTCCAGCCCATCACATCATAATCCTGGCCACCTTCTTTCAGGTAAACTTCCGCCCGATAATACTTTTGTTCATCGTCCTTTTCGCTATCGCCTATTGCCGCCAGAGCAAAAGTTGGCTGCAAATAGGAGCGTAGCCGGACCTCATAAACAAAGTTCAGCTCGTTGCCCAGATCAACTTCGAAATGAATGCGATCGTCACCATCCTCAGTACGCGAAGGCGTATTCTGCTTGGCCAGCTCCGCTTCAACCATCTTCATCGCTGGGGTAATCACTTCATTCATAAAGCGTCTGACCTGCGAACGTTTCGGGAAATAGGCGATATTACGCAGCCTGCGTTGCCAGGAAATAGGATTGCGTGCCGCAGTAGGCGCGATAGTCGCTATCTGTTTACTGTCGCGTTTCCATGCATCCAGACGCAACGCTTTTAAAAGTCCATACATCGATATCAGCAGGATGATAGCGAAGGGCAGTGCACTGGCGATCGTCACGGTTTGCAAAGCTTTCATGCCGCCGGCCAGCAGTAGCGTGATGGCAACCACACCCATCAATCCAGCCCAAAAGATACGCTGCCAGATCGGTGTTTTATCTGTCCCACCGGAAGCAAGCGTATCTACGACCATCGCACCCGAGTCAGCCGAAGTAACGAAAAAGACTACGACCATCGCCATCGCGACAAAAGAGAGCACCGAGCTAAAAGGGAAGTGCTCCAGGAAATTAAACAGCGCCAACGTTTGATCGGCCTGAACGGTTTCGGCCAGGTCGCGCGCGCCTTTTTGCATAATTAGCCAGATAGCGCTGTTGCCGAAAAAGGTCATCCACAGCAGGGTGAAGCCCGCAGGAACAAAAAGGACGCCGGAAACAAACTCACGAATGGTTCGGCCACGTGAGACACGAGCGATAAACATGCCGACAAACGGCGACCATGCCAGCCACCAGCCCCAGTAAAACAGCGTCCAGCCACCCAGCCATTTGCTGGACTTAGGCTCATAGGCATAAAGGTTGAATGTCTTGGTTACGATCTCAGAAAGGTAGCCGCCGGTATTTTCTACAAAAGATTTCAGTAGCAGGACGGTTGGACCAAGAATACCCACCATAATCAGCAGTAATACGGCCAGGCTCAGGTTGATTTCAGACAGTATACGGATCCCCTTATCGAGCCCCGATACCACTGAAAGCGTTGCCAGCGCGGTTATCACCACAATTAAAATAACCTGTACGGTTTCATTAACCGGCAGGCCGAAAAGATGGTTCAGTCCGGCGTTAACCTGCAAAACACCATAACCCAGTGATGTTGCGACACCTAACACCGTACCGATAACGGCAAAAATATCGACGGCGTGTCCCATCCAGCCATAAATACGATCGCCAATAATCGGGTAGAGCGCCGAGCGCAACGTCAGCGGTAAACCATGACGGTAGCTGAAAAAGGCCAGTATCAGGGCGACAATCGCATAAATTGCCCAGGCATGAAGCCCCCAGTGGAAAAAGGTGATACGTAGCGCTTCTTTCGCGGCCTGAATGGTTTCCGGTGTGCCGGTGGGCGGCGCCATATAGTGCATCACAGGCTCAGCCACCCCAAAGAACATCAGCCCGATACCCATTCCGGCAGAAAAGAGCATCGCGAACCAGGAGATATAGCTAAAATCGGGTTCGGCATGATCGGGGCCCAGCTTGATATCGCCATAACGCGACATGCCCAGGTAGGTCACGGTCAGTAAGATCAGGGCGACAACCAGAATGTAAAACCAGCTCGCATTGGTAAACAGGGCGCTTTGCAACGCGCCTAACTGGCGTTCAGCCTGTTCAGGAAACATCGCCGAGAAGGCGACCAGCAGGAAAATTAAAACTGCGGAAGTATAAAAAACCGGCGGATTGATTTGGCTGCGTTTAGCTTTAAGTACGGGTTCATTTTGATTCATTGTTTACCTTTGACGCGATTGAAACTGCGTTAAATGTAACAATCAGTATGAAATAGTTAAACCCGGGATGTAATAAATTTATGTTTTTTTGCTCCGATAAAGGGATTTTTTAGAGAAAAATGCAATTTTTCCAGGTAAATCTTGTTTACCCGATGGGGGCTGACTGCCTATGGCATCATATTTTCAGTGAATTCTATAAGCGAAACGAGAATATTCCTGGTGACTTTCTAACAGGAAAATAACGTAAAAAGATGTTTCCTGTCTCGACGCCCGCATTAACGTCGCTTATGCTGGCAAAGCCTTGACCCCCATCATTCCCGGAGCCCGACCAATGAAAGCAGCCACTTTTCTGCTTGCTGGCGCTGCGCTGCTGCTTAGCGCATGCAGCAGCAGTGACAATGAGCCGCCACAGCAGGCTACTGCCGCGCATGTTCAGCCCAGAGTCAGTATGTCCTCTCTGGCAGAAAGCAACTGCGCCCTCGCGGGCGGAACCCTGGCATTTTCTCGTCAGCTGGACGGCAGCAGTACGGGAATGTGTCAGTTAGCCAACGGGCGTCGCTGTAGTGAGCGCGCGCTGGAAAGCGGAAGCTGCGCGCGCTTTTAACCTTTTGGTGCGCACAGGGCGCACCAGAAAGAGTGACTAAACGCTGACCTCATTCGGGCAGGCCTCGCCTTTTGCCAGCTGTTGCAGGTTAGAGAGCGTGGTTTCTGAAATGGCGGTGAGCGCTTCAGCGGTTAAGAAGGCCTGATGACCGGTAAACAGAACGTTATGGCAGGCTGAAAGGCGACGGAACACATCGTCCTGAATCACGTCGTTGGATTTGTCTTCAAAGAACAGATCGCGTTCATTTTCATAGACGTCCATGCCAAGCGAACCAATTTTCTGCTGTTTCAATGCCTCGATCGCGGCCTGAGAATCCACCAGTCCGCCACGGCTGGTATTGATGATCATTACTCCATCCTTCATCTGGCTGAATGCAGCGGCATCCAGTAAATGATGGTTATCCGCCGTCAGCGGACAGTGCAGGGTAATCACATCGGATTCTTTAAACAGGCTTTTGATATCGACATATTCTGCGCCCAGATCCAACGCCTGTGGGTTTGGGTAAGGATCGAACGCCAGCAGACGCATGCCAAAACCCTTTAAAATCCGCAGCGTCGCGATACCGATTTTACCGGTGCCCACCACGCCAGCGGTACGTCCATGCATATTAAAACCGATTAATCCCTCCAGAGAGAAGTTGGCGTCGCGGGTGCGCTGATAGGCGCGATGAATACGACGGTTAAGCGTCATCATCATGCCTACCGCATGTTCCGCCACCGCCTCCGGCGAATAGGCCGGTACGCGTACCACTTTCAGGCCCAGCTCGGCGGCCGCCGCTAAATCAACATTATTAAAACCGGCGCAGCGTAATGCGATGATTTTTACACCCTGGGCGCTAAGGATTTCCAGCACCGGGCGGCTGGCGTCATCATTAACAAAAATACAGACGGCTTCACAATTGACGGCGTTTATCGCAGTACGTTCGGTCAGCAAAAAATCAAAGTATTCGATATCGAAACCAAAGCGCTGGTTAACGTTATCCAGATATTTTTTGTCGTACTGTTTGGTGCTGTAGACCGCAAGCTTCATTGTCGACTCCTTATTATTGTCTCTTGATCCATTCTAGACTGGCAGGCCTGCGACGTAACTTTTAATCTGCTGCCCGCGCATCCGGCGCTGCGCAATACAGAAAAGCGTAGCGAAACCTTCACCCTGGGTAATGAACATGCCATCATAGCCGCAGGATTTTTTACCAAACAGGACCGTTATGGCAATGCGATGGCGCTTATCTTTCGCTCTGGCCTCGCTGCTGGCGCTGGTTCTGCTGGTGCTGGCGCTATTGAGCAGCGTGACGCACTGGCTGCCGCGCCTGGCGGGAATCTGGCTGCCTGTGGGCACAAGTATTGCGCTGGATGCTTCACCACGCTGGCAACAGGGGGCGCTGCATTTTCCGGCGGTGCGCTATCTGGTTGCTGATTGCCAGCTGGCTGAGCTACAGCATCTCTCCCTGGGGTATCTGGGCTCGCGCTGGCAGGCGCGTGCGCAACGCCTGGTGCTGGACACCGCCTGCCTGAGCCGTTTACCCGCCGACAGTGACGCTGCCATTGCGCCGCGTTCGCTGGCGCAGTGGCAGGCGATGCTGCCATCTGCCGATGTTGCTATCGATCGTCTCATCATTAATCCTTATCAGAGCTGGTCTGGCGCGCTGCGGCTGACGCTGGATGCGGATGCGCAACGGCTCGACTATCAGGGCGATAATCTGCGTCTGCTGGCCGATTTGCAGGGGCAGCGTCTCTCGCTGCGCCAGCTAACGCTACAGGCGCCCACGCTTAGCGAACCGGTTAGTCTGCACGGTTCGCTGATGCTGACAGAATTTGCCAACGGCGTGCCGGAAAGCGGCGAGCTCGGCGGCAATTTTACCCTGACGCAAGTACCGCATCCGTTGCGTTTTACGCTGACATGGCAGCAGCAGCAGGGTCGCCTGGTACTGCAAACGCCGCAGGATGCCGAGCCGCTGGTGGATCTTCCCTGGCAGGTGACGCCGGAGCAGATCCGCATTGAAAGCGGACGCTGGCGCTGGCCGTGGGCAGCGCAGCCGCTGGCGGGTGGCGTCGCGCTGGCCTTCTTTCACTGGCAGCAGGGACTGGAAGCCACTGAAATTAGCGGACGGCTGAATATGCTGACGCAGGGCCGTGGCGGCAAAGGCAACATTGTGTTGACGCTGGGGCCAGGGCATTTATCCCTTACCGACAGCCAGTTACCGCTGCGCCTTACCGGAGAAAGCAAGCTGGCGGCGCTGCAGTTTTATGCCTCGCTACCCGGCACGCTGCAAGGTTCCCTGCTGGATCCGCAGTTATCTGTCGCGCCGGGCGCGCTGCTGCGTATGCGTGGACGCCTGCTTTCCACGCTGGAAGTTGACGAGGCGCGCTGGCCGCTGGCTGGGGTAAGCCTTTCCGCCTCCGGCATTAATGGTCGTTTGCAGGCGATTTTGCGCGCACACGATACCCAGAAAGGGCGCTTTACGCTGCATCTGGATGGTCGCGCCAGCGAATTCTGGCCCGATCGTGGGCGTTGGGCATGGCGCTACTGGGGCAACGGCTATCTGGCGCCGCTGGATGCCAAATGGGATGTGCAGGGCACCGGCAACTGGCAGGATAGCGCAATTGCGTTAACGACGCTCTCTACCGGATTTGACCGGCTCAGCTACAACATGACCAGGGTGAATCAGCCCCGACTGCGGCTGGCGCAGCCGCTGGTCTGGCAGCGCGATACCGGGCAGGCCACGTTTCACGGTAAAATCACGCTTGATGCTGCAGCGACCCGCTTTGAAAGCGGTGGTTATCTGCCGCCGTCGCGGCTGGAACTCTCGCTAAAAGGCAGCGATCCGGCGCATTTTTTGTTTAACGGCAGCCTACAGGCGGAGTCGATCGGCCCGATTCGCGTGCATGGTCGCTGGGACAGCGAGCGTTTGCGCGGACAGGCCTGGTGGCCGGCGCAATCCCTGACGGTTTTCCAGCCTCTGCTTAGCCCCGATTTGAAAATGAAAATTACCGGCGGCACGCTATGGGCGCAGGTGGCCTTTTCCGCTGCTGAACAGCAGGGCTTTACCGCAGGTGGCCACTGGGTGGTGCAAAAGGGTGCGTTATGGATGCCGGATAACAGCATTGAAGGGGTTGATTTCTCACTGCCGTTTCGTCTGCATCAGAGCCGCTGGTCACTGGGCACGCATGGTCCCGTATCGCTGCGCATCAAAAAAATCAATAACCAGTTTCTGATCCATGATGTTACCGCCCAGCTCCAGGGCAGCTGGCCGTGGCAGGAGAGCGAACCGCTTACGCTGAGCAACGTCAGTCTGGCGCTGCTGGGCGGCACGCTAAGCCTGCAGCAGTTGCGTCTGCCGCAGCATCAGCCCGCAGTTATTCGTCTGCGCGAGATTAGCCTGAGCGAGCTGATCACCGCCCTTAAGCCAAAGCAGATCGCCATGTCCGGGCGCATCAACGGCGAGCTGCCGCTGTGGCTGGATAATTCCGCCTGGCTGGTTAAGGATGGCTGGATCGCTAACAGCGGCAACCTGACGCTGCGGCTGGATAAACAGATGGCTGACACCATAACGCAGAATAATATTGCCGCCGGTGCCGCACTGGACTGGCTGCGTTATATGGAAATCTCCCGTAGCTGGGCCAGGCTGAATCTCAATACCATCGGCGATCTCACCCTGCAGGCGGAAGTTAACGGCACCAGTCGTTTCAGCAATCGCGATCAGCATGTAAATCTGAACTATCGCCATCAGGAGAACCTGTTTCAGCTGTGGCGTAGCCTGCGTTTTGGCGATAATTTGCAATCCTGGGTAGAGCAAAACGCGGCTCTGCCTTCACAGAAGGACTCAAAGCATGAGAATTAATCGGATGCTGCTGCTGGCCTGTTGTTTTGGGTTAGGGGGCTGCGTACCGCGTATTGAAGTCGCGGCGCCAAAGGAACCGATTACCATCAATATGAATGTGAAAATCGAGCATGAAATCCATATCCGGGTAGATAAAGATGTGGAAGCGCTGCTGAAAGATCAGAATCTTTTTTAAGGAGCAGCATGATGAAAGGCTGGATCGCACTCTTTCTGCTTTGCATGTTGACGGCAACGCCGGCGCAGGCGCTAACGCTGGATGAGGCGCGTCAGCAGGGGCGCGTCGGCGAAACCCTGAGCGGCTATCTGGCGGCACGTCAGCATGACGCAGAGACAGAGGCGCTAATCACGCACATCAATCAGCAACGTGAGCAGCGTTATCGGGAAGTTGCGCAGCGTAACCAACTTTCTACCGCCGAAGTTGCGCGTATTGCCGGAGAAAAGCTGGTGCAGCGCGCCGCCGCCGGGGAGTATGTGCAGGGGATTAACGGCAGGTGGGTAAGAAAACAGTAACGCGGCGGAGAGCCCAGGATAAAGCACAGGCGTGAGAATAACATGCTGGCCGCTGCAGCAGCGGCCAGCACCAGCATCAGGCGGTTGCCAGCTGCTGCAAAACGTCTTTTGCTTCAGCGGTGGCTTTGGTGGCCACTTCCGGGCCGTAAGCGATACCTTCAGCAAAAACGAAGCTCACGTCGGTAATGCCAATAAAGCCGAGGAATAACTGCACATAAGGGGTCAGCAGATCGGTAGGCGTATCTTTATGAATGCCGCCACGGCTGGAAATCACTACCGCACGTTTCCCTTTAACCAGACCTTCCGGGCCCGCTTCGGTATAGCGGAAAGTGACGCCAGCACGGGCGATCAAATCGAAATAGTTTTTCAGCTGAGTAGGGATATTGAAATTGTACATCGGCGCCGCAATAACAATCACATCGTGCGCGTTCAGCTCAGCAATCAGCTCATCAGAGAGCGCCAGCGCTTCCTGCTGACGCGGTGTCAGTTCGGCATCGGAAGGACGCAGTGCGCCGACCAGCTCGCCATCCAGTACCGGGATCGGGTTTGCAGCCAGATCGCGCACCGTTACCTGATCGCCGTTCGCACTGGCCTCGGCGACATAAAAATCGGCCAGCTGGCCTGACTGAGAGTAACCGGCAAGAATACTGGATTTTAAAACTAATACTTTGCTCATGCTGTTTTCCTGTCTGCTGATTAGGGAAGTCTGTTTGCTCAATGGTTTACACTGTAGGGAGTTTGACTCAGCAGTGAAAGCGCAATATTTCGAGTCCTATATTCAAAATTCCTGAACAAGTCCAGAGGCAATCTTTGTCAACACGCGGCCTGTGTTACCATACGCCGCAATAAATGAACGCAATGTCGGCCCGTGCCGACCACGCGGCGGCCATAACAGCAATCAGAAGCCGTTGTGTTAATAAGGTAATAACTATGTCTGTCGAATCAAACACATCGCCGCTGGCCCCTTTCTGGGCGCGGCTGGATAAGGTGACGCTGCGGGATCGCCAGCGCCTGCAACGTCGCCTGCACGGTGCTAAAAAGGTAAAAAACCCAACGGCCTGGCAGAGTATCGCCGAGGAGCTGGAGAAAGAGTTTGCGCTGGCCGAACAGCGTTTGCAGCAGCGCCAGGCGGCGACACCCGTTATTCGCTTTCCGGAAAATCTGCCGGTTAGCCAGAAACAGCAGGAGATTGCTGACGCCATTCGCGATCATCAGGTGATTATCGTGGCGGGTGAAACCGGCTCCGGTAAAACCACCCAGCTGCCGAAAATTTGTCTGACGCTGGGGCGCGGCGTCAAAGGATTGATCGGCCATACGCAGCCGCGTCGTCTGGCGGCGCGCACGGTAGCCAACCGTATTGCCGATGAGCTGGAAACCTCACTGGGCGGCTGCGTCGGCTATAAAGTGCGCTTTAACGATCAGGTCAGCGACAATACGCAGATCAAACTCATGACGGACGGTATTTTGCTGGCGGAAATTCAGCAGGACCGGCTGTTAATGCAGTACGACACCATCATTATCGATGAAGCGCATGAACGTAGCCTGAATATCGATTTTCTGCTGGGCTATCTGCGTGAGCTGTTGCCGCGCCGTCCCGATCTAAAAGTGATTATTACCTCGGCGACCATCGATCCGCAGCGCTTTTCACGCCATTTCAATAATGCGCCGGTGGTAGAAGTTTCCGGGCGCACCTATCCGGTCGAGGTGCGCTATCGTCCGGTGGTTAACGATGTGGATGACAGCGATCGCGATCAGCTGCAGGCAATTTTTGATGCGGTCGATGAGCTGGCACAGGAGAGCAGCGGCGATATCCTGATCTTTATGAGCGGCGAGCGTGAAATCCGTGATACCGCCGATGCGCTAAGCAAGCGCGACCTGCCGCATACGGAAATCCTGCCGCTTTACGCCCGCCTGTCCAACGCCGAGCAGAACCGGGTGTTTCAGTCACACAGCGGACGTCGCATCGTGCTGGCCACCAACGTCGCGGAAACCTCGCTTACGGTGCCCGGCATTAAATATGTTATCGATCCCGGCACCGCACGTATCAGCCGCTACAGCTACCGTACCAAAGTGCAACGTCTGCCGATCGAGCCGGTGTCGCAGGCATCGGCTAATCAGCGTAAAGGACGCTGTGGCCGCGTCTCTGAAGGGATCTGTATCCGTCTCTATTCCGAGGAGGACTTTTTAAGCCGCCCGGAATTTACCGACCCGGAAATCCTGCGTACCAACCTGGCATCGGTTATTTTGCAGATGACCGCGCTGGGGCTGGGCGATATCAGCGCCTTCCCGTTTGTTGAAGCGCCCGATAAGCGCAATATTCAGGATGGCGTGCGCCTGCTGGAAGAGCTGGGCGCGATTACCGAAGAGGAGAATGGCCGCTATCGCCTGACGCCGTCGGGCCGCCAGCTGGCGCAGTTGCCGGTGGATCCGCGTCTGGCGCGGATGGTGCTGGAAGCGCAGAAATATGGCTGCGTGCGCGAAGTGATGATTATCGTCGCGGCGCTCTCAATTCAGGATCCGCGTGAGCGACCGGTAGAAAAGCAGCAGGCCGCTGATGAGAAACATCGCCGCTTCGCCGATAAAGAATCTGACTTTATCGCCTTCGTTAACCTGTGGAACTATCTCCAGGAGCAGCAGAAAGCGCTGTCCGGCAACGCTTTTCGTCGCCAGTGTGAAACAGACTATCTCAACTATCTGCGCGTGCGCGAATGGCAAGATATTTATACCCAGCTGCGCCAGGTTGTACGTGAACTGGGCATGCCGGTAAACAGCGAACCGGCACCGTACCGTGAAATTCATACCGCGCTGCTGACCGGTTTGCTGTCGCATATCGGCATGAAGGATGCTGAGAAACAGGAGTTCAGCGGCGCGCGTAACGCTCGTTTCTCCATCTTCCCCGGCTCGTCGCTGTTTAAAAAGCCGCCAAAATGGACCATGGTCGCGGAGCTGGTGGAAACCAGCCGACTCTGGGGACGTATTGCCGCGCGGCTCGATCCCGAATGGATCGAGCCGATTGCCCAGCATCTGCTGAAACGCAGCTACAGCGAACCGCACTGGGAGAAAGCGCAGGGCGCGGTGATGGCGATGGAGAAAGTGACGCTGTACGGCCTGCCGATCGTGAACGCGCGCAAGGTCAACTATGGCAAAATCGATCCGCAGCTGTCGCGTGAATTGTTTATTCGTCATGCGCTGGTAGAGGGCGACTGGCAAACGCGCCACGCCTTCTTTAAGGCCAACCAGAAGCTGCGCAGCGAAGTAGAAGATCTGGAGCATAAATCGCGCCGCCGCGACATTCTGGTGGACGATGAAACGCTGTTTGCCTTTTATGACAGCCGCGTGGCGCATGAAGTGGTTTCCGCTCGTCACTTTGACAGCTGGTGGAAAAAGGCCAGTCAGCAAACGCCCGATCTGCTCAGCTTCGATAAAGAGATGTTGATTAAGCAGGGCGCGGATAAGGTCAGCAAACTGGATTATCCCAATTTCTGGCAACAGGGGAATCTCAAGCTACGCCTGAGCTATCAGTTTGAGCCCGGCGCTGATGCCGATGGCGTAACCGTACATATTCCGCTGCCGCTGTTAAATCAGGTCGAAGAGAGCGGCTTTGAATGGCAAATTCCCGGTCTGCGCCGCGAGCTGATTGTGGCGCTGATTAAATCGCTGCCGAAGCCGGTTCGACGTAATTTCGTGCCTGCGCCCAACTACGCCGAGGCATTCCTGGGGCGCGTGACCAGTACTGAAATGCCGTTAATGGATGCGCTGGAGCGGGAGTTCCGCCGCATGACCGGCGTGACTATTGACCGCGACGCCTGGCAATGGGATCAGGTACCCGATCACCTGAAAATCACCTTCCGCGTGCTGGATGAGCATAACCGCAAGCTGAAAGAGGGCAAAGATCTGACAGCGCTGAAGACGGCGCTGAAAAGCAAGGTGCAGGAGACGCTGTCGAAAGTGGCCGACGATGGGCTGGAGCAGAGCAACCTGCATATCTGGAGCTTTGGCGATCTGCCCAGCCAGTTTGAGCAGAAGCGCGGCAGCTACAGCGTGAAGGCCTGGCCGGCGCTGGTGGATGAAAAAGATAGCGTGGCGATTCGTCTGTTTGACAGTCAGCATGAGCAGCAAAAAATGATGTGGCGTGGTCAGCGCCGTCTGCTGCTGTTGAATATTCCTTCGCCAATCAAATATCTGCATGAAAAGCTGCCAAACAAAGCCAAGCTGGGGCTTTACTTTAATCCCTACGGCAAGGTGCTGGAGCTGATTGATGACTGCATTACCTGCGGCATTGATAAACTAATGGCGGAAAATGGCGGGCCGGTCTGGAAACATGAAGAGTATCAACAGCTGCATGAGAAGGTACGTGCCGGGCTGAACGACACGGTGGTGGAGATCGCCAAACTGGTCGAGCAAATCCTGACCGCGGTATTTAATATCAACAAACGGCTGAAAGGGCGCGTGGATATGACCATGGCGCTGGGGCTGTCAGATATTAAAGCGCAGATGAGCGGCCTGGTTTACCGTGGTTTTGTGACCCAGAACGGCTGGAAACGTCTGCCCGATACGCTGCGTTACCTGCGGGCGATTGAGCGGCGGCTGGAGAAACTGCCGGTTGATCCGCACAGCGATCGGGCGCGTATGTTGAAAGTGGAGCAGGTGCAGCAGGCCTGGCAGAGTTGGCTGAATAAGCTGCCGCCTGCCCGTCGCGATGATGAGGATGTGCAGGAAATCCGCTGGATGATCGAAGAGCTACGTGTCAGCTATTTCGCTCAGCAGCTTGGCACGCCTTATCCTGTCTCTGATAAACGCATCCTGCAGGCAATGGAGCAGATTGCCGCCTGAGGCACCCTGGCCGCTGGGTTATTCAGCGGCCAGCGCTTCCAGCTCGTCATGAAACGCGGTCACGGCTATCGCCCGGTTATCGGCGCGGTAGCGATCTGCTGCCGCCGGTGCCGAGCTTTGTACTGCAATAAGCCGCCAGCCTTCGGCCGTTTGCAGCAGTAAAGGCGATCCGCTGTCGCCAGGCAGGGTATCGCACTGATGTGACAGTACCGAACGCTGCGCCCAGCCAGTAATCAAACAGTCGCTGTGTGACCAGAGCGCATCAAGATGATCTTCCGGGTAACCCGCCTGAGTGACTTTCCGGCCAGTGGTTTTTAACGCGGCGGTCAGATCGCTGCGCGAGCCGCTAAACAGTGGCACTGGCGTAATACCGGAAGGCGGGTTGCGCAGCACAATCAGACCATAGTCATACGGAGCTGCTGCCGCAGGCACAATCCAGCCATCGCCATCCGCCTTGAGTTTTTCCCCCAGACCTGGATCTACGCGTCCTTCGATATCATGGATCTCATAGCGCCAGCCGTTATCGCTGGCAATAAAGCGCAGCGCAACTGGCTTATCAAGCTTGCCCGGTGGCGTAACCAGGCAGTGCCCGGCGGTCAGTGCCAGATGTGTTGAAATAAGCGTTGCGCTGCAGAGGTTACCGCTGGCGGTTTCCAGTTGCCCAATTGCTTCCCAGGGCACGCTGGCGGGATGCGCAATGGGCTGACGATCGTCATGACCAAAGAACAGGGTCTTGAGCTCTTCAGGACCTGGGGCATCATCGCTCTCATCATCCGCATGAGAAAAGCAGGAAAAACAGAGTAAACCCACTACTAACACAGCCGTTATGCGCATATCTCACTCAAACAAGGGGAGAATTATAAGAAGAAAAGGATTAACACGCGTCATGCGTAACTATAGACGGTGAGAAGCAAAAAAGGGAGTTTAATTCGGAATATCAGTACGCTACGTGCATCAAACGTAGAAGCAGGCCGCAATGACACCGCAGAGGATCATGACGAAGAGAATAATTTCGAAACGATAGCGACGTACCACTTCTGCTACTCCAGGATAAAACACCCGGCAAACCGGGTGTCTGAGATGGATAACCAGGCAGCTGCGCCTCAGGCGATTTTAAGCGTCGCCGCTTATCACGCCCGGTAACCCGGGCGTCGTCAGGCGGTCATCGCGAGGAGCTTTGATGTTTATTTTGCGGCAGGCTTAACAACTTTTTTATGATGCTTTTTCGCCGCCTGCGCTTTCTGCGCTACCGGCTTAGCGGCATGTTTGTGATGCTTTTTCGCGGCCTGCGCTTTTTGCGCGGCGGCTTTCTTATGTTTGTGATGGACCACTTTGTGTGAGGCTTTCGCCGGAGCAGCAGTGGTCGTAGTCGCGGTGGCAGCCGGAGCGGCGGCAGTATCCGCTGCGAAAGCCACGGAAGAGATACCCATAGCAGCGGCTACAACCAGAGCAAATAATTTTTTCATTGCAAGACCCTCTATTTCTTTATCATTAGCCCACTGCGGGGCCGGTGAAGAGACTATAGAGAAACGCGGTTGGGCTTTCCGTGAGTGATTGGTATCGGCGTGTAACCGAATGTACAGCGCGGAAGAAGTCTGGCCTGCCTGTCAGCAGGCCAGTTAACGGCAGAAGGCTATGCAGAAGCCAGATAGCGCTGTTCCAGATGGCGACGGAAATGCAGCGGGTTGAGATCTTCACCGCTCGCCTGAGTGATCAACTGGGCGGTAGGGAAGCGGCTGCCGTGCTGCCAGATATTCTGCGAAAGCCAGTTAAAAATCGGCTGCAGTTCACCGGCAGCGATCTGCGCTTCCAGCTGCGGCAGCGCGCGCTTCAGCGCCTGGAACAGCTGTGCCGCATACATTGCGCCCAGCGTATAGGTTGGGAAATAGCCGAATGCGCCGTCGGTCCAGTGAATATCCTGCATACAGCCATCACGGTAGTTGCCTTTGGTATCCAGACCCAGATAGCGCTGCATCTTCTCATCCCACAGCGCCGGAATGTCGTCCACCTCAATATCACCGGCGATCAGGGCGCGTTCGATTTCATAACGCAGGATAACATGCAGCGGATAGCTGACTTCATCGGCATCAACGCGAATAAAACCGCGCTTCACGCGCTGGTTAAGTCGCACAAAATTAGCGGGCGTCAAAGCGGGCTGTTCGCCCATCTGCGCTATAACCTGCGGCAGTATGTGCTGCAGAAACGGTGCGCTGCGCGCCAGTTGCATTTCAAAGAACAGACTTTGCGACTCATGAACCGCAGTGGATCGTGCCAGCGCTACCGGCTGACCACGCCAGGTTTTCGGCAGATTTTGCTCATAGCGCGCGTGTCCGGTTTCATGGATCACGCCCATCATGGCGCTGACGAATTCGTTTTCGTTATAGCGCGTAGTGATGCGCACATCATCCGGTACGCCACCGCAGAAAGGATGCGCGCTGACGTCCAGGCGACCGGCGTTAAAATCGAATCCAAGCAGTTTCATCAACTGCAAACCCAACTGACGCTGCGCCTCAATTGGAAAAGGGCCGACGGGCGTATCAACCGGCTCGGCAGCCTGTTTTTCCACTACGCGCGCGAGCAGGTCCGGCAGCCACTGGATAAGATCGCCAAAGGTTACGTCAAGCTGAGCGCTGGTCATACCCGGCTCATAAAGGTCCAGCAGCGCGTCATAGCGCGAACAGCCCGCCGCCTGAGCGCGAATTTCTGCCTCTTCGCGGCTCAGACGCACCACCTCTTTCAGATTGGCGGCGAAACCCTGCCAGTCATTCGCGGGCCGCTGTTGCCGCCAGGCATGTTCACAGCGTGAACCCGCCAGCGATTTTGCTTCCACCAGCGCAGCGGGAAGCAGCGCCGCCTGCTGCCAGGCACGTTGCATCTCCAGCAGGTTGGCCTGCTCCACATCATTCAACGATTCTTGTTGCGCCGCCTCCAGCAGGGTTTTAACCCGGCTGTCGGTGAGCAACTGGTGCTGCAACACGCTTAGCTCGGCCAGCGCTTCACCGCGCGCCAGGCTACCCGCGGGCGGCATCATGGTTTGCATATCCCAGCCGGCAATGGCGGAAAGATGTCCAAAGCGCGACAGGCGCTGAAAGGTTTGGGTAAGTTGTTGATAAGCAGATGTCACGCAAATCTCCTTGCTCAGTTAAGGCGGCTCGCCGTATCTCGCAAGGGTAAATCAACCGGCCAGCAAAAGCGAACGCTGGCACCGCCCAGCGGGCTGCTGTCGATGGTAACGTGACCGTCAAGCGCCAGCGCCACGGACTGCACAATCGCCAAACCCAGACCGCAACCGCCAGTGGCCCGGTCACGGCTGGGATCGAGCCGGACAAACGGCTCAAGAACGCGCTGCCGCTCCTCTGCCGGGATCCCCGGACCATCGTCTTCCACCTGTAAACAGGCCAGATTGCCGTCGAACCACAGACCAACCCGCAATCGCTGCTGTGTATAGCGCAGCGCATTATTGACCAGGTTATCCAGCACGCGCTCCATGAGTCGCGTATCGGAGACGCCAAAATTGTCGCGCTGCGGCAGATCCAGGGCGATGTCATAGTCAGGGTGAACAGAGCGAATGTCAGCAATACGCTCGTTGAGCCAGCTGGCAAGATCGACCGGCTGAAGAAACAGATCTACCTGCGGGCGATCGAGGCGCGCGTAGGTTAATAGCTCTTCGATCAGGGACTCCAGCTGTCCAATGTCGCGCTTAAGCGCGGTGGATTCTGTCGCGCTAAGGTTATCACTCATCTCCAGTCGGTAGCGCAGCCGCACCAGCGGCGTACGCAGCTCGTGGGCAATGTTATCAATCAGCTGTTTTTTACTGGCCACCAGCGTATTGATATTGTCCGCCATCTGGTTAAAAGCCACTCCCAGGCGTAGCAGGCTCGAGGCGTTATCAAAATGGATACGTTCATCAAGATGGCCCTTACCGAAGCGCTGCGCCGCCGACTCCAGCTTCAGCATATCCTTCCAGTAGGGACGCATCCAGATAAACACCGGTAGCGCCAGCGACATACCGATAAAGGCCAGGAGCGCAATATCCAGCAGCCGCATCTCATGCAGAAAGAACAGATAGGGGATGGGCCCGACCGCCAGCACATAATGGCTGCGGGGAATATGCTGTAAAAAAGTGTACTCGTCATCCAGCGCGACAATCTCTCCGGCGCGCAGGCGGCGCATGTTGCCAGCATCAAGCTGATATTTGGTGATCGGCTCGATATGCAGCTTAAAGGAGAGGTTAAGGTCGAGATTGTTGATGGTTTTGTTCCAGTCGCGCGGCGGAATTTCCCGTAGCTCGCTGCGCATCAAATAGAGCGAGCTTTTCATAAGGTCATCCATCGACTGCCGCCCGGCGCGTTCAGCGGTAAACTTATAGACCAGCCCCACCAGCATGGTCATCACCAGAAAACAGACAAACAGCAGCAGATAAAACTGAATAAAAAGTTTTCTCATTACGCGTGGATATCCCAGGCATGGGGCGCGAACAGATAACCTTTGTTACGAATGGTTTTAATGCGATAAGGTTCAGTTGCGCTGTCCTGAAGCTTTTTCCGCAGGCGCGAAATAGCCACATCGATACTGCGATCCATGCCGTCATAGCTAACGCCACGCAGCGTTTTCAGCAGGGCGTCGCGGTTCAGGATTTGTCCGGCATGGATAGCCAGCTCCCAGAGCAGATCGTAATCGGCAGTGGAAAGCGCGATAACCTCATCGCCCAGCGTAACCTGGCGATTAAGAGGATCGATGGTGAGCGAGCCAAAGCGCAGCGCTTTTTGGCTGTTAACCAACGGGGCAAACTCATCATGCTGTGCCACGCTCGCCTGCCGTAAATGCAGCCGCAGACGCGCCAGCAGCACCGCTGGCGGCGTGGTTTTCAGGATATAGTCATTCGCGCCCATCTCCAGCGACAGAATATGATTCATATCGCTGTCCAGCGAGGTCAATAGCACAATCGGACCAGGCCAGCTGGCACGCAAATCACGGCACAATGTCATGCCGTCTTTGCCGGGTAACATAATGTCCAGCATCACCAGATCAGGCTGTTCGCGGGCGATAACCTCTTCAGCGCGATCGCCACGGCTTTCAATAATCACCTCAAGGCCGTGACGGATTAGCCAGGCGGCGATCAGCTCACCTACCTCGGGATCATCTTCTACGAAAACTATTTTATTCATGATACGGGAATTCAGGCTGCAGATCACAGCAGCATAACCTTTTCAGTTAATAACAACTATCAACGTCACTTAAATGACGTAAGATGTCTATTACAAGCCGGGGAAACTATGCCATTATATCTGCAGGGTTGTTAATGTAGGTTGTAACCCTTTTTTCTGGCCAGGAGGAGAGTGAGGGTGTCAGATAAACTGCTGGCGTCTGCGGGGCTAAGCGACCGCATCTGCTTCAATTATACCGATTTTCTTGCTGCATCCTGTAAAAAGCGCTGGAGCTTTGTTGATGCAATTTATGGCGTAATGCCTATTTTCGGCATGGTGACGCGTAATCCGGCGGATTCGCAACGGCCGCCTTCCGAGCGCTTAAAAGAATTAGCGCTGCAAATCATTTCGACCCAGGTAAGCGATGAAATCAACATCGCCCGGCTGATCACCTTAGCCGAACAGCAGCATATCGCGCAGTTTGATATATTATTGCCTTATCCGCTCTCCAGCGAACAGCTTGACGCTATTCATCAGGAATATCGCAAGCCATTGTCGCTGTCGCAGCAGGAGGAGCGGCTGACCATTCAGTTTCCAGCCGCTCCACATTAGTTACTTTATTAACATCCATGTCGCCGGAAAGGCGCCCACCACCAGCAGAGCGATCGCGACACGTTCAACCACGCTCAGCGCACTGAATGCCCGACCGCCACGGCGGGCAAACAGAAACAGCAGCATACCCGGTGCGTAGAGAACCACCGACAGCAGCAGATGCAGCGGGCCGGAGGCATAAAGCAGCCACAGGCCATATATGCAGGCGCCCAGCGCCACCGCCGTCATCCATGCCTCGCCTTTGTTCCACACCAGCTTCAGCAAATACGCGCCTACCAGAAAATAGGGCACCAGCACCATTTCCGACGCGATGGTCAGCAGCGTGTTGTAATCAGAATTGGTTAACCAGATTAAGATCAGGCAAACCTGCACGCTGCCGTTGGTTAACCACAGCGAGGCAGAAGGGGCGTTATGACGGTTTTGTCTGCTCAGACTACGCGGAAACGCACCCTGCTGCGCCGCGATTAAAGGCACTTCGGCAGCCATAATCGTCCAGCTCAGATAGGCGCCGCATACGGAAACCACCAGCCCCAGCGCGATAACTGCATTACCCCATGAGCCAATCAGTTTGGTCATCAATCCGGCCATAGAAGGATTGCGCATCTCCGCCAGCTCAGCGCGTGGCACAATACCCAGCGAGAGCAGGGTAACCAGCAGATAAACGGTAAGGGCCGCCAGTACCGCCAGCAGCGTGGCTTTGCCGACGTCGCGCTTATTGCGCGCCCGGGCTGAAACCACCACCGCACCCTCTACGCCGATAAATACCCACAACGTAATCAGCATGGTTTGCTTGACCTGCTCCCAAACCGGCTGCCCCAGCTCAACGCCGGTAAAATCGAAGCGGAACCGATCAAGGTTAAAAGCGATTATCGCCAGCACCACGAACAGGCCGAGCGGCACCAGTTTGCCCAACGTGGCGAGCATATTAATACTGGCCGCCGTCTGCACGCCGCGTAAAACCAGCCAGTGTACCAGCCACAGCAGCAGCGAAGCGCCGAGCATCGCCTGCCAGGTATTGCCATCGCCAAAAATCACATGCCCCGGGGAGTCGGTAAAAAAGCTCAGCGCAGAGAAAACGATAACCAGGTAGGAAACATTGGCGATCACGGCGCACAGCCAGTAACCCCAGGCGGAGCTAAAGCCGACCAGTTCGCCGAATCCATCGCGGGCATAGGTAAAGATTCCGCCGTCCAGCTCCGGCTTCAGGCGCGTCAACAGCAACAGCGCCAGCGAAAGAAACAGAATACCCGCGCCGGTAATGGCCCAACCGATAAGAAGCGCGGCGGGGCTGGCTACCGCAGCCATATTTTGCGGCAGGCTAAAAACCCCTGCGCCCAGCATGGAGCTGAGTACCAGCGCGGTCAGCGCGCTAAGGCCTAATTTTTTGTCCAAGAAACCGTCCTGAAACAGAATAAATAACCAGGGAACCGCGTAGCGGTTGACTTTTAATCAGGCAGAAAGAGATGAAATCCCTCTTTTCCGCTGAAATAAGGCGGGGATTTTACGGAGTGCGAAGGCGTCACGCAATGCGTGTCTATGCAAAAAGCGCTACAGATTATTCAGAATATGACGGAGCGGCAGAAGCGCCGCTCCGGGAAGAAGGTTATTTAAACAGATCGGCAGTAACGGTCAGGTTGCCGCCGCTCTGGTTCTGCCACTGACGCGTCACGTGATAGAACCTGGCGCCTTTCTCTGCAGCACGCTTGGCGACCGCTTCAGAGATCTCCGTTGGCGTACCGAAGTGGCCAGTAAAGGTAACAGTATCAAACGGCTGCATCTGCGCAGCAGTAATCGCATTCACTTCCTGAATCTCTGTGCCGTTCGGCAGGCGCACAGTATAACGCTCACCAGAAGAGCTCTGGGTTTCGAAGAAACGACCAACTTTGTTGCTTGGCGTTTCTGACGAGGCTACGCCGGGCAGCTCTACCTGTTTCGCCGCAGCGCCACCAGCGGCCAGCGCCGCTTTACCCGCTTCCGAGTTACGTGGAATAGCATTCGGGCTTTGCACCTGACGTTTTGGCGCATCGGCTTTATAGACATACGCGGTGACATACTGGTTGCCGCCGCTGTTGGCGTCAATCTGACGTACAATAAAGAAAGAGGCGGCGCCTTTTTCTTTAGCTGCTTTGCCAATCGCTTCATTCACTTCCGGCTGGCTATGATAGAAGCCGCTGACGGAAACGGTATCGAAAGGCTCCAGCGTATTAGCTTCCGTTTTAGGCAGCTCTTTTACGCCGCTAAAGTAACGATAGTCTGGTGTTTTGTCTGCGGCAGGGGCATCGGCGTGATAGAGATCGGCCGTAACGCGCCAGTTGCCGCCGTTGCCCGTTGCGTCGTTAATTCCCTGAATATAAAAGGCTGCTGCGCCCTTGCTATCCGCACGTCGGGAGACCGCCTCGCTGGCATCACCAATAGAATTAAAACGACCGCTAATATTAATACGTTCGAATGGTTTCAACGCGGCCGCTTTTTCTGGTGAAAGCTCCTGCGCCGCCTGGGCGGTCAGCGCCATTGATGACAGCAGAGCAGTCAACAGAAGAGTGTTCTTCAGCTTCATAAAAATAATCCTTCGCCTTACGCAAAAATTGAGTACGAAAACGTGCTGGACTCTTGATGTGTAACAGATTAGCTGGAGATTATTGCATGTAATAATGGTCGCTGTCTCAGGCAATTTATGCCATTCAGGCTTTGAGATTTCATCACTAAAAAGTGCGCCTGCAATGAACGCAATTTGCCCGGGATTAGGGCGCCGTTATCGATTTAAGCGGTTAATCATACAACTTATTTAGTTAATTAGTTGTTAAATAAGAATAATGTGGCGGTCGATGTGCTTTTTTATTGCCTCTTCTGCAGCAGATTATGGCTTATGACGCGCAGGTAACATGGCAAATATAGTGGATGAGCGCAGCGGCAAGGGATTTTTGCATGAAAACTTTTAACGCAGCCTGTAGCGGGTAGATTACGCGACATATATTCAGTAGGTTATAAACACTTTGATACAAAGTCCGGGACGCAAAACGGCGCTGTCGTTGCGTTTCCATATCATCACTAACCGATGAAAGGGAAAACTATGTTAATTGGAGTACCCAAAGAGCGGTTGCCAAATGAAGCCCGCGTGGCTGCAACGCCGAAAACGGTGGAACAGCTATTGAAGCTGGGTTTTAGCGTGGCAATTGAACAGCAGGCAGGCATTGCGGCAAGCTTTGCCGATAGCGCTTATCAGCAGGCAGGTGCCACGCTGGTGGATCGCCAGCAGGCTTTGCAGGCCGATATTGTGCTGAAAGTTAACGCACCTGATGACGAAGAGATCGCTCTGCTGCGTGAGGGCAGCACCCTGATAAGCTTTATCTGGCCCGCGCAGAATCCGCAGCTGATGGAAAAGCTGGCCGCGCGCAACATCAACGTGATGGCGATGGATGCGGTGCCGCGAATTTCCCGTGCGCAATCTTTGGATGCGCTGAGTTCCATGGCGAATATCGCCGGTTACCGTGCAGTGGTGGAAGCGGCGCATGAGTTTGGGCGCTTCTTTACCGGCCAGATCACTGCCGCAGGAAAGGTGCCTCCAGCCAAAGTTATGGTCATCGGCGCAGGCGTAGCGGGACTGGCCGCTATTGGTGCCGCTCGTAGCCTGGGCGCTATTGTACGTGCTTTTGATACCCGTCCTGAAGTCAAAGAGCAGGTCAAAAGCATGGGGGCCGAATTCCTTGAGCTTGATTTCAAAGAGGAAGCGGGCAGCGGCGACGGCTATGCCAAAGTGATGTCAGAGGCCTTTATTGAGGCGGAAATGGCGCTGTTCGCCGCCCAGGCCAAAGAGGTGGATATCATTATCACCACGGCGCTTATTCCTGGTAAACCCGCACCGCGCCTGATTACTCGCGATATGGTTGCCGCCATGAAGCCCGGCAGCGTGGTGGTGGATCTGGCGGCGCAAACCGGCGGTAACTGTGAACTCACCGTTGCGGACAGCATTACCACCACCGCCAACGGCGTAAAAATCATTGGCTATACCGATTTGCCCAGCCGTCTGCCCACCCAGTCTTCCCAGCTCTACAGCACTAACCTGGTCAATCTATTAAAGCTTCTGTGCAAAGAGAAAAACGGCGAAATCGACATTAACTTTGACGATGTGGTGATCCGTGGCGTAACCACGGTGCGCGCTGGCGAAGTGACCTGGCCTGCGCCGCCAATTCAGGTTTCTGCCGCCCCGAAAGCGCCACAACCCGCAGCCGAGCCGCAGGCGGTGCCGACAACACCCGCCTCGCCGTGGCGTAAATATCTGCTGCTGGCGCTGGCGATTGTGCTGTTCGCCTGTCTTGCTAACGTGGCTCCGGCGGCTTTCCTTTCACACTTTACCGTTTTTGCGCTCTCGTGTGTGGTGGGATATTACGTGGTGTGGAATGTCAGCCACTCGCTGCATACCCCTTTAATGTCAGTAACCAACGCCATTTCCGGGATTATCGTTGTGGGTGCGCTGTTGCAAATGGGGCACGGCGGCTGGGTCACTTTCCTGTCCTTTATTGCCGTTTTGATTGCCAGCATCAACATCTTTGGCGGTTTTACCGTAACTCAGCGCATGCTGAAAATGTTTCGTAAAAATTAAGGGGTAACAACATGTCTGGCGGATTAGTTACTGCAGCATATATTGTTGCCGCAATCCTGTTTATTTGTAGCCTGGCGGGGCTTTCGAAGCATGAAACCTCGAAACAGGGGAACATTTTTGGCATGGCGGGCATGGGCATCGCGCTCTTTGCCACTATCTTTGGCCCGGATACCGGCAATATCGCCTGGATTTTATTGGCGATGGTTATCGGGGGCGCTATCGGTATTCATCTGGCGAAAAAGGTCGAAATGACCGAAATGCCGGAGCTGGTGGCGATCCTGCACAGCTTCGTTGGTCTGGCGGCGGTGCTGGTAGGGTTGAACAGCTATATCGATCACGGTCCCGGCCTGGAGCCGGTGATGGAAAATATTCACCTGACGGAGATTTTCCTCGGCATCTTTATCGGCGCGGTGACCTTTACCGGTTCGCTGGTGGCGTTTGGCAAGCTGCGCGGAAAGATTTCGTCGCGCCCGCTGATGCTGCCGCATCGTCACAAGCTTAATCTGCTGGCGCTGGTGGTTTCTTTCCTGCTGCTGTGGATATTTGTTCGCACCGACAGCGTTGGGCTGCAAATCTTTGCGCTGTTAATCATGACGGTAATTGCGCTGGCCTTTGGCTGGCACCTGGTCGCCTCGATCGGCGGCGCAGATATGCCGGTGGTGGTTTCGATGCTGAACTCCTATTCCGGCTGGGCGGCAGCGGCGGCAGGTTTTATGCTGAGCAACGATTTGCTGATTGTCACCGGCGCGCTGGTAGGATCTTCAGGGGCAATTCTCTCTTACATTATGTGTAAGGCGATGAACCGTTCGTTTATCAGCGTCATCGCCGGCGGCTTCGGCACTGACAGTAGCGCGGCGTCAGGTGAGGGCG
Organism: Pantoea sp. FN0307; assembly: GCF_050113815.1. Lineage (NCBI taxonomy): Bacteria > Pseudomonadati > Pseudomonadota > Gammaproteobacteria > Enterobacterales > Erwiniaceae > Pantoea > Pantoea sp. FN0307. The sequence goes on from NZ_JBNJSO010000001.1 coordinate 1,113,968, forward strand.
AAGAAAGCGGCGAGTATCGTGAGATCAGCGCGCAGGATACGGCTGAGCTGTTGAAAAACTCTTCCATGGTGATCATTACGCCGGGCTACGGCATGGCGGTAGCGCAGGCGCAGTATCCGGTAGCTGAGATCACGGAGAAACTGCGTGCGCGCGGTATCAATGTGCGGTTTGGTATTCATCCTGTTGCTGGTCGTCTGCCGGGGCATATGAACGTTCTGCTGGCAGAAGCAAAAGTGCCGTATGACGTGGTACTGGAGATGGATGAAATCAATGATGACTTCGCAAATACCGATACGGTGCTGGTGATTGGCGCGAACGATACCGTGAACCCGGCTGCACAGGAAGATCCCCGCAGTCCGATTGCCGGTATGCCAGTGCTGGAAGTCTGGAAAGCGCAAAACGTAGTGGTGTTTAAGCGCTCAATGAACACCGGCTACGCGGGCGTACAGAATCCGCTGTTCTTTAAAGAGAATACGCAGATGCTGTTTGGCGATGCCAAAGTCAGCGTAGAAGCGATCCTTAAAGCGCTGTAAGGCAATCAAAAAAGCCGCTGTTGACGTCACGCCAACAGCGGCTTTTGTTTGCGAGTCCCGAACTTGCACAGAGAACATTTTCTCTCACAGTATATCGACGCTGGAGGCTCGGCTAATTAACTCAACATCAATTTCTTGCCAGCCGCATAGCACGTGCCAGCGCAGCGATACGTTGAGTCCGGCAAAAAAGAACAAATGCAATAAATGCTCTGCTGTTAAACAAATAGCGGCATCCGAACCATAAACACAGCGCAATTACCATCAGCAGGCAATGCTGCATATCGCCAGTAACCAGAGCACAGAAGAGTAACAGTAACGATACCAGGGCAAGGCTATGATAAACGCCGCTATACCAGAGCAAGCCTGCTGTTTTCCCACGCGCGATAAGGTAGGTCGCGGTGAGATTACTCAATATAAACAGTATTGAGGGAGCGAAAAATAACAGCGCGTGCAGGGGAGAAGGTAACGATGGCACCATTGCCAACATAGTTAACATATCCAGCGCAAAAACCAATAAAAACAGCAGCAGCGCCAAAGCTAAAGGAAAGCCATTCTGTTTTGGCATCTCATGGCTGGACTTAGCGAACCAGCGTTCCATATCAATGGTGGAGTGCCGTAGCAGGCTATCATCTTTACGCGAGATCGTTATGTCCACTTCACGACCATGCTGCAGCAAATCGCTGAAATATCGGCCCGAGAGAAAGTGTGTCAACTGCATTACAGCACCGCCAGCGACTGAATGGTGCCATTAATATAGAATGATGATGAGGAAACCGCCGCGGTCAGGGATTTGCCAACGCTATGAGTGGTACTTTTTTCAGGCATTTTGGTTACAATAACATGCGTTATTATCCCACTTTGTCCATTAGGGTGACGTTTACCAGGACGCACCAGATAACGTTGCTCGCCTTCCGCATAAATAATGCCTGCCAGGCTGAAATCGCGGGTGCAATCCATAGCGGCGCCCAAAGCAGCAAAATCGAAATCAGAGATGCCTTTGTGGGTTAAACGGGTAAAGCTATAGTCAGGGAGGGTACTTTTTGCGAATCCTGGCAGCGCCATTTTGCTTTCCTTTTTGCAACGTTTATAAGCAGCAATAACATTTACCCTGGCCTCTTTTATCTGTGTGAAAAGGCCAGTAGCTGAAGCGAGCTGATAAAAATTATTAATTTATATTAATACTTTCCCCTCTCTGTACAGCGACAGTAAACATTTCTGAGACTAATGTCTGGACCTGATCATTACTCGCGAGCCTGATTCGCCAGCTTCCCCTAAAAAGTAAAAGCCGCTGTTGGCATCGGGCCAACAGCGGCTTTTGTTTGCGCTGTAATTACCGGCGCGCTTTAATCATCCTCGTCATCATCCAGCTCAAACGGCGAGGTAAAATTGTCTGGTTTAATCACCAGCAAATCGCAACGTAAATGATCGATAACCTGTTCAGCGGTGTTACCTAAAAATGCCGCCGACAGCCCGGTACGCCCAATAGTGCCTAACACCACAACGCCGGCGTTAAGGTGATCTGCCAAATCGGGAATCACTTCCTCCGGCAAACCTTTAGCTACGTGAGTAAACTTTTCATCAATAGAGAACTTTTGCCGTAGCGCTTTCATTGCCACCAGATGCTGGCCGCGAATGGCATCGTTATAGACGCTGGGATCAAAATCAGGCAGTTCGATGGCAATATTGATTGGCGTAACCGGGTAGGCACCTACCAGATGCACCTCAGTATGGTTAACCATAGCGGCCAGTTCGGTGGTTTCACGAATCAGCTTTTGATTAAGACCGTCATGATGAGGTTCTTCACTGGCGAGGTTAACGGCAACCACCGCCTTACCCTGTTCTGGCCAGGGCTGATCTTTCACCATCCAGACCGGGCAGGGACATTTGCGTAACAAATGCCAGTCGGTAGGGGTAAAAATCACTGACTCCAGCCGATCGTGCTGGTGGGCCATTTTCAACACCAGATCATGCTGGCCGGTGAGGACTTCCTCAATAATCGCTTCAAAAGGACGATTATGCCACACAACTTTGATATCGATATCTACGCCCGCTTCGAGATAAGCGTGTGCCTGCTCGCGAATCCATTCTGTCCGCTGGCTAATCACCCCCTGACGCATGGTGACGCGTTCATCGGGTGAAAGAAGGGTGGTCATCTCGTAGGAAAAATCATAGATGGGCAAAAAAGCCTTAATTTTTCCGCCGATACGCTGGTTGAGATAAACAGCCCGCCGCAATGCAGGCTGATCGTCCTGTTCAGGATCTATCGCCACCAGAATATTTTGATACTTAACCATAACGGCTTCTCCAAACACCAGAGCGTGTCAGCTAAAGATAGCCCATTAGCGGGTCAGGCAAAAGAGGAAAAGTTGTAGCCGGATCAATAAAATAACAATTAGTGATCCGGCTAACTTATCAGGCAGCGCCGCGACTTTGACCAGCCAGCTCGGCCAGCATTGGATGGTCTTCGATGGTGATATATTTGCCTTTCACCGCCAGCATACCGCTTTTCTGGAAGCGACCCAGCAGACGACTGATGGTTTCTACCGTCAGGCCCAGATAGTTACCAATATCGCCACGCGTCATGGTAAGACGGAACTCGCGCTGTGAGAAGCCACGCTGACCAAAACGGCGCGCCAGATTCCAGATAAAGGCAGCCAGACGCTCTTCGGCATTTTTCTTGGACAGCAGCAGGATCATATCCTGATCGCCTTTGATCTCGCCGCTCATCAGACGCATCATCTGCTGGCGCAGGGCAGGCATTTTGCCGGAGAGGTCATCCAGCGTTTCAAAAGGAATTTCGCAGACCATTGAGGTTTCCAGCGCCTGAGCAAAGCTGGGGTGATGCCCGGAGCCGATAGCATCGAAGCCCACCAGGTCGCCCGCCAGGTGAAAACCGGTGATTTGTTCATCGCCCTGTTCGGTAATGGTGTAGCTTTTAATGGTTCCGGAGCGAATAGCATATAACGAACGCAGTTCATCACCGGCCTTGAACAATGCCTGGCCTTTCTGAATCGGCTTTTTACGTTCGATAATATTGTCCAGCTGGTCCAGTTCGTGCTCATTCAGCGTGAAGGGAATACACAGTTGACTGATGCTACAGTCCTGGCAATGAATTGCGCATCCACCAGACTGGATGCGACGAATGCTTCGTTTTTCCGGGATCATGATACATCCTCGACAATAATTGACTGAGGTCAATTTTAACATTCTTCATGAGCGAAATGGAATGCATAAGCGCACATTTAACCGCATAAAAAGCAGGGACGTTATCGATTAATATCCTGAATGTAATAATAAGGGTAAATTTCAGGCGTTATTTTGTTAATTGATGAGGGAAAACAACTTTTTTAATGTTGCCGAACAGAAACCTGTTGTTAACACTTAACTAACCTGTCAAAAAATAATCGGCAGGAAGGTTAATAAATCAACACTGGTTAACGCGCTGCTCAAGCGCAGCTTTGGCTTTTGGCAACGCCTCGCCAATCGGTTAAACTTGCCGGGACGCACGGTCATTTCCTTCTTCGTGCATTGCCACGACATATCAGGCGTGAGGTAAGCCCCATGAACCTTGACGATAGAGATCTGTTTCGTGACGCCATGGAAGATGTCACTCCGCTGAAAGATTGCGCTAATATTCACTGGCTAAAAGCGCCGACGCCAAAAGCGCCGCGTCAGCCGGTTAATGAGGAAGTAGAGAACTTCCTTACCCGAGGCTACCTCGATATTGTTCCGCTGAACGAGCCACTGGAATATAAAGCCGAAGGCATCCAGCAGGGCGTGCTTGATAAGCTGCGTTTGGGTAAATACAAGCCCGACGCCAGCCTTAATCTGTTGCGTCAACCCGTAGAGTCCTGCCGACAGGCGCTCTTTGCCTTTATCATGGAAGCGCGAAAGGATAACCTGCGCAATCTGTTGATTGTGCACGGCAAAGGCAGGCAGGATGAATCTCACGCTAATATTGTGCGCAGCTATCTGGCGCGCTGGCTGCGGCAGTTTGACGATGTACAGGCGTACTGTATCGCCCAGCCACAGCATGGCGGCAGCGGCGCAATATATGTTGGGATGCGTAAAACAGAACAGGCGCGGCTGGATAACCGCGAACGGCACGCAAAACGCAGCCGATAACCTCTGCGGCTGGCGTTGACCAGATGTTAATACCTTTGTCCGCCTGCACTCATGCTGCCGCTGTTATCCTGAATGACATTTACGAATGGTCGCCAGCAGGATCTCGGCGCTAAGAGAGAGCGGGTTGCCGGAACGGGTGATAATGCCTACCGGCTCCCCGGGGCCGTGCGAGGCGACAGGCAATGCCACCAGCGAACTGTGTGATAAATCTTCTTTTATCGCGCCCGACGGCACAAACCATACATAGTCATAACGCAGCGCAAGCTGGCGCGCCAGCGAGGTAGAAGAGGTTTCCACACAGCTGGCGGGCAGCTGGCAGCCCTGTTCATCCATCATGGCCTGAGCAATACGACGCGGCGCAGTTCCTTCCGGTGAAATCACCACCGGCCACTGTAGCGCCCGGGAAAGCGTGACGTTGTCACTTAAAAGCGGGTGTTCGGGCCTGACCACCAGCCGTAAGGACTCCAGAAACAGCAGTTCATAAGAGAGCCCGGCCATCATATCGGCATCCGCCATGCGGCCAATGCCGATATCAAACTCACCCGCTTTCAATCCCGCCAGCAGCACATTGTTGTGCAGCGTAGCAACCTGCACCGTGGCCTGCGGCTGCTGCTGATGAAAACGGTCAAGAATTTGCGGCAGCATGCCCATCGCTGCCGTAGTCAGCGCCCCAAGGCGGATCACTACCGGTCTGTCGCTGACGGGATTAGCGAAGGACTGTCCGGCATGGTTAAGCGCATCAAGGACCTTGATGGCGTGCGTTAAAAACTGTTCGCCGATGGTAGTAAGCTGCGCGCCAAGCCGCCCGCGCTCAAACAGGCGTACTCCGGTCAGCTCTTCCAGTTCGTTAAGGGTTTTAGAAAGCGCGGGCTGGCTCAGGCTGAGCGTTTCCGCCGCGCGGCCCAGCGTACCTTGCTGTGCAACCGCCACGAACGTATGTAAATGACGCAGACGAATGCGCTGATTAAACAGATAGTTTTTGTCCATAGAGAAAGAGTAGAGAGACCTGCAGAATGAACGCAAGCAATAAGCTGTAATTCTGTTAACTTTATTGCAAATTATATTTAACATTATCGTGCTTTGTTCAGAAAAACGTCTGCTTTTAATGCCCCGAAGGTAATCTTTTCGCACGCCACCATAACTTTTCTGCATGGTTAACCGCAGCGGCCACGGGCAAAACAAGCTGGTTGAGAAAATTTCAGGCAGGCGCAAAGTCATAGCCGCAGAGCGCAGCGTTTCGCTATGATAAGGCGTTTTATTTTGCGCGGGCGCTTTATCCGTTAACCAGCCACAGGGAGTAGAGTTCTGGACAGCACACAGGCCATTGATGTTCGTCAACAAATTAACCAGCACGCCTTAAGTGCATTTCAGCGACGGATTATTGCCCTCTGTTTTATTATCGTTGCGCTGGATGGAATGGACATTGCGTTGATGGGCTTTATTGCGCCCGCTTTGCGCAGCGCCTGGCACATTTCCAGTCACCAACTCGGTATGGCGATCGGTGCCGCCCTGGTTGGGCTGGCGCTGGGCGCGATGTTTGCCGGTCCGCTGGCCGATCGTTACGGGCGACGCTGGATCATTATCTGCAGCGTTTTCTTTTTTGGCCTCTGGACGCTGGCGACGGCGCTGGCGCAAAACATCGAGCAGATGATGTTATTCCGTCTGCTGACCGGATTAGGGCTGGGGGCTGCGATGCCCAACGTGGGCACGCTGGTATCTGAGTATGCGCCTGAGCGACAGCGGGCATTTTTAATTACCGTGGTGTTTTGCGGTTTCACTTTCGGCGCGGCCAGCGGCGGTTTTGCCGCCTCCTGGCTTATCCCGGCTTTCGGCTGGCAAGCGGTACTGCTGCTGGGAGGGATTTTACCCCTGTTGCTGCTGCCGCTGCTGCTGCGTTACCTGCCTGAATCGGTACGTTTCCTGCTGGCGCATCAGGCACCGCACTGGCGCATCCGCGCAATCGTCGAAAAGATGTGGCCGGGCAGTACCACGCCATACAGCACTTTCCTGTATCCCACCCGGGTCCCGGGCGCAGGCAGTATCCGTACTGTGCTTTCCGGGCAATACCGTTTCGGTAGCCTGATGCTGTGGGGCGGCTACTTTATGGGCCTGTTTCTGGTTTACCTGATTGGTAGCTGGATGCCTGCGCTAATAGGCGATCTGGGTTTAAGCGTGACCGCCGCCGCGCTGATTACCGCAATGTATCAGGCAGGAGGCACCGTGGGATCGCTGTTCGCTGGCTGGTTAATGGATCGGGTTAACGCCAACCTGGCGCTGGCGGCTATCTATTTTGGTGGCGCGCTGACAACGATTTTACTGGGTTGCGTACCCGCCCAGCCGCTGTTAATGGCGGGGATCGCTTTTTGCTGCGGCTTCTGTTTCAACGGCGCTAATACCGGGATGAATGCGTTGGCCGCCAGCTACTATCCCACGGCGGCGCGCGCTACCGGCTCCAGCTGGATGCACGGTATCGGGCGCATCGGCGCTATCCTGAGCGCCTTCGCCGGCGCACAAATGTTGGCGCTGGGCTGGTCGTTTAGCCAAATTTTCATGCTGCTGGCGTTGCCTGCGGTGTTTACTACGCTGATGCTGCTGGCGAAACAGCGCTGGGGCTAACGCGGCCACGCTTGTAAAGAGGGCGTGACAGCCAGCGTTGCGCCGCTTTCACCGTCGCGATCACAAATTTAACAACTTTTTTCCGCCCCTTTTTTGCTTGCTCTACAGTGGCAACAGAGAAACGCAAAATAAGGCGGAGTTATGCAAAAGTTTGTTAGCGCGGATGCGCTGCGGGAACGTTTTTCTCAGGCGATGTCCGCCATGTATCAGCAGGAGGTTCCGCAGTATGGCACCTTATTAACGCTGGTGGCGGAGGTCAATCAGCAGGTACTGGCGCAGGACAGCGCTCTGGCGGAGCGGCTTACCGCGGCGGATGAGCTGTCGCGTTTGAGCGTGGAGCGTCACGGCGCGATTCGGGTCGGCAGTGCGCAAGAGTTGAATACGCTGCGCCAGCTGTTTGCCATTATGGGCATGCATCCGGTGGGTTATTACGATCTGGCTCCGGCGGGCGTGCCGGTTCACTCAACGGCCTTTCGTCCGGTAGACGCGGACGCGCTGCGTCGCAACCCGTTTCGGCTGTTCACCTCTTTGCTGCGGCTGGAGCTGATTGAGGACGCGGCGTTACGGCAAAAGGCGCAGTCGATACTTGCGGCCCGTGAGATTTTTACGCCGCGCTGCCTGGCGTTGATAGAGCAGCATCAGCAGCAGGGCGGTTTCGATGAGCAGACAGCCGCTGAGTTTGTGCGCGAGGCGCTTGAAACTTTCCGCTGGCATCGACAAACCACCGTTGACCGTGCGACTTATTACGCGCTGCATCAGCAGCACCGTCTGATAGCCGACGTGGTCAGTTTTCCGGGATGTCATATCAATCACCTTACGCCGCGCACGCTGGATATCGATCGGGCTCAGGCCTTGATGCCAGAGCGGGGGATAGTACCCAAGGCGATCATTGAAGGGCCGCCGCGCCGCCAGGTACCCATTTTATTGCGCCAGACCAGTTTCAAAGCGCTGGAAGAGCCGGTAACGTTTTGTGATGGCGGCGAGGGCAGCCACACGGCGCGCTTTGGTGAGATCGAACAGCGTGGCGTGGCGCTGACGCCCGCAGGACGGCAGCGTTACGATAGCCTGTTGTCGCAGGCGGGCAGCGGCAGCGATAACCAGCAGCATCAGCAGCATCTTGCCGACATCTTTCAGGATTTTCCCGATAACGAACGGCTGTTGCGTCAGCAACAACTCGCCTGGTTTGAGTACAGGCTAACGGAAAAGGGCCGACAGCAGGGATTTCCGCCCGATGCGGATAAAGAAGCGCTGATTGACCAGGGGCTGCTGGTGGCCGATCCGCAGATTTACGAAGATTTCTTGCCCGTCAGCGCCGCCGGTATCTTCCAGTCCAATCTGGGCGAACAGGCGCAGGAATCTTTTTCAGCCGCCGCCAGCCGCGCCAGTTTTGAAGAGGCGTTAGGCGGTGCCGTTATCGATGAGATGACGCTGTATGAGGCGCGACAGACAGCAAGCCTGCAACGCTGCGGATTAAGCTGAATCGCTAATATTTCGTGCAGGCGGGCATTGATAGCCAGCGCGAACAGTATCACGATCCTTATCATTCAGGCGTATTCAGCCCGCGTTTCAGGCTGGATACGCCCCTCAGCATTTCCTGTTTTTATCGCTTCTGTCTGTTCCTTTGTGCTACTTAAACCCGCTGTTTATCCGAAATGCTGTTCATCAGGCTGATTTCGCCTCGGCATAATCTGCAAAATTGCCATCAGCATAGACATTAAAACCGTGTCTGCGAATAATAAGCCGGAGCTTCACATTGGAAAAAATAATGAAGAATGAATCTTTAAGGATACACACGGCAGAAGGTGCATTACGCGGCGCAATTGATGAAGGCATTTTTGTTTTCAAGGGCATTCCCTATGCGGCTCCGCCGACAGGCGCACTGCGCTGGCGTGCCCCCAGGCCAGTCACCCCGTGGAAAGAGGTGCGTGACGCCACACAGTGGGGCAATGCCAGCTGGCAGCAGCGTGAATATTGCGTGCTGGCGGGCGGCGGCGATCCCGGCAACCTCAGCGAAGATTGCCTTTATCTCAACGTCTGGTCGCCGGAGATCCAGCCGTCGCGTCCACTGCCGGTTATGGTCTGGATCCACGGCGGCGGCTTTACTATCGGCGCGGGCAGCCTGGCACCTTATAACGGTAAAGCATTAGCGGCGCGTGGCGTGGTAGTGGTAACGCTCAATTATCGTCTTGGGCATCTGGGCTTTTTTGCTCATCCGGCGCTGGATGCTGAGTTCCCGCCTGGCGAAGCGATCAATAACTTCGCACTGCTCGATCAAATTGCAGCGCTGCAGTGGGTACAGCGTAATATTGCCTCCTTTGGCGGCGATCGACGCAACGTTACCATTTTTGGCGAATCCTCAGGCGGACGCAGCGTACTGTCGCTGTTTGCTTCACCGCTGGCGGCAGGGCTATTTCACAAAGGTATTGTGCAGAGCGCCTACAGTCTGCCAGATAAAAAGCGTGATGAGGCGCTGACCAATGGCGTGGCGGTGGCGCATCATCTCGGCCTGAAAAACGCCAGCGCGGAAGCGTTGCGCGCCTTGCCTGCCGACAGTTTTTGTTCGCTGCCGCCGCATCTGGGCAACGGGCCGGTAGCGATCGCTGGCGACCGGGTACTGCCGAAACCGATGGTAGAGGTGTTTGCCGCTGCTCGCCAGCACCGTTATCCCCTGATGATCGGTTACAACAGTGATGAGGCCAGCGTGCTGGAGTATTTCGGTATGGATCCCACCAGCACTATTACCCGTTTACGTCAGCGACGTCCGCTGTTGCTGAAGCTGATTAAATCGCTTTATGACGAACATGACGATCATCGTCTTGGACGTAAAGTTGCGCGTGATATGGCTTTTGGCACCATTACCTGGCTGGCAGTGCAGGCACAGCATCGACGCGGCGTGCCGGGCTGGCGCTATTATTTTGACTATGTTTCGGAAAACGCGCGTGACCTCTGCCGCTATGGCAGCTGGCATGGAAACGAAATCCCTTACGTGATGGAAACAATGCGTGCTGAGAACCCACAGATGGCGGATCGTCCCTTTACCGCAGGGGATCGTCAGTTTGCCCGGCGAATCAGCGAATACTGGCTGCGTTTTGCGCATGACGCGACGGAATTTTCGCATCAGCTTACGGGTGAAATCAGCTGGCCAGCCTGGCGCCCTGGCGAAGACGTTACCTTGCGTTTTGGCGTTAAAGGCGAGGCGGCGGTCATCCCGCAGCACCGTTTTATGCGTGTACGCCTGCGCCTGTTGCGTTTGCTGATGCGTGCGATGGTCAAACTGCGCTAATTACTTAACAAAATCGTCACTTTAAGTGACAAAATTTTGTGCGTTTCCGGTAACATAAAACTGATTTTTTCTATAAATATCATAAAGTTAAACGGTTTCTTTTTAGTGCAGCCTCAAAAAATCAGGCAGGGCGGATGTTATAAAACAGTATAATTTCCGCCGCTGCTGCCGATAACCCTCGATAAGCCCGCCAGAGTTGGCGGAATATTCTACGGTTATGACCGAACTGAGGCAGCTATGCAGCTATTAAAAAACTTCACCATACGCGCCGTTATGCTTTCAATCCTGGGCCTGTTTTGTTTGCTCTGGTCTGCGGTTGGCATGTACAGCGTCCATTCGTTAAACGCCCTGAGCGAAGGCAACAGCGTCGACCGGCAACTGGTGTCGCAAATGACTATCCTGAGCAAAGGTAACGATCAATATTTTCGTTTTGTTACGCGTTTATCGCGGGTGATGGAAGTGCGCGCCACTGGCGGTACGCCGGATGCGGCAGCGTTTGCCAACGTACAGAAAGCGCTTGACGGTATGGAAGAGCAGCTGGCGCAGTTTAAAGCCGCAGCCCCAGGACCGATGGATGCCGCGATTTCAACGGCGGTAGAAGAAAAATGGACGCAGTTGCTGGAACAGGGCGTCAGACCCCAGATGCAACTGGCGCAGCAGGCCTCAGTAGAAGATTATCGCCGTCATGCGAACAGCGTAACGCCGACCTTCAGCCGCGAGTTTGGTGCAGTTGCGGAAAAATATAACGCCGCAGCGGGCCTGATGCTCGATCAAACCCGCGTTACCGTTGACCGCATCACCATTATTACCCGGATCACTATTATTGCGGCGGTTATCTGCGGTCTGCTGATTTTGCTGTTTACCGATCGCTATCTGGTGACGATGCTGGTACGTCCGCTGGAACTGCTGCGTGGACATTTCAGTAAAATTGCTGAGGGTGATTTAAGCCAGCCGATTCATGATTTAGGCCGTAACTGCGTCGGGAAACTGGTACCGCTGCTGCGCGCCATGCAGGATAGTCTGCGTGAAGCAGTCAGCGCCATTCGTAGCGGTACGGAAAATATCTATCGTGGCGCGGCAGAAATTTCCATGGGAAATAATGATCTCTCTTCGCGCACCGAACAGCAGGCAGCAGCGCTGGAGCAGACCGCAGCCAGCATGGAGCAGCTTACCGCTACCGTGAAGCTGAACGCGGATAACGCGCGCCAGGCCAGCGATTTGGCGGACAGTGCCTCGTTGACGGCAGGACAGGGCGGCAAACTGGTTAATGATGTAGTGCAGACCATGTCCGGTATTTCTGACAGCTCGAAAAAAATTGCAGAGATCACCAGCGTGATCAACAGTATCGCTTTCCAGACCAATATCCTGGCGCTGAACGCGGCGGTGGAAGCCGCACGTGCGGGCGAGCAGGGCCGCGGCTTTGCGGTTGTGGCCAGTGAAGTACGTAATCTGGCACAGCGCAGCGCCGGCGCAGCGAAAGAGATTGAGTCGCTGATTAGCGACTCCGTGGCGCGGGTAGATAGCGGCTCGAAACTGGTTAACGAAGCGGGCAGCACCATGAGCGCCATTGTGAAATCGGTTGGCGATGTCACTGAAATCATGAAGCAAATTGCCGCCGCGTCAGAAGAGCAGAGCAAAGGCATTGAACAGGTTGGCACCGCCGTTGCAGAGATGGACAGCGTAACGCAGCAAAACGCCTCGCTGGTGGAAGAGGTGTCCACCGCCGCCACTGCGCTGGAGCGTCAAACCGAAGATCTACAGCGCTCGGTAGCCCGCTTCCGTTTGTCAGCAGACGATCGGCAGCAGCAGCCAGAGTCGGTAAAGACGCCGGTTTTGACCACGGCCTCCGCACGCCAGAAAACCCCAACCGCCGCCAGCTCGGCGGATGAGTGGGTCTCCTTCTAATCCTGCGCGCGCCCGCACTCAGGGCGCGCTTTGGTCAGTGGGTTGACAGAGCCACGCCACCAGCGTTGTAAGATGCGGTGGCGTTTCTTTTCCCTCCCGGCTGATTAAGCTGTAGGTCGCCCCGGTTCTGACCGCAGAGGTAAAAGGGGCAATCAGTCTCTGAGCCGCCAGATCGCTTTTCACCAGCGTAATATCCGCAACGGTAACGCCAAATCCCTGCATTGCCGCCCCAATCGCCAAATCCATGGTGGCGAAATGCTGATTGCGCCGCATCGGCAGCTTCACTTCCTGCGCCTGCAGCCACAGCTGCCAGTCCCGTTCGTCATTGTTGGGATGTAAAAAAGTAAAGCCAGCGAGATCGGCGACGGTCAGTGGACGGTTGTCCAGCAGCGCTGCGGCCATAACCGGCGTCAGCCGCTCCTCAAACAGCAGATGGCTGCCCGTCGGCGCGGTGCCGTAGACAATCGCCGCATCAAAATTTTCCAGTTGATCTTTATGCGCCAGGGTGGTGGTCAGCTTCACATGCAGATCGGGATGCTGCTGCTCCAGCTGTACCAGTCTTGGCAGCAGCCAGCGCATTACGCAGCTGGGCGCACGCAGGCGCAGGGCATTATCAGGCTGCTGCCGGGCCTGTTCAGTTGCGCTCTGCATCAGCTCATAACCCTGCTGAAGCTGCGGCAGCAGCGCCGCGCCACGCGTTGTCAAACGCAGACCCCGTGCGTGACGATCGAACAGGGCAAAGCCCAGCCACTTCTCCAGCGCCGCGATTTTACGGCTTACGGCCCCTTGCGTCAGACAGAGCTCATCGGCGGCGCGGGTCAAATTAAGGTGGCGCGCGGTGATCAGAAAAGCATGAACGGCATTCAGCGGCAGCGGTTGATGAACCATAGGGCGATCCTGAGCTATGAATTTTGTGCATAGCTATTATGACAACAATTCGCTTGCCGTCACAACCAGGCTCGGTTTGAATGCTTATATAATTATTATGTATATTTATTCACCCACTGGGGAGCAGGATGGCTTTATCTTCAACCGTAACGCATCGCTCAAAATTGCCGGATGTCGGCACCACTATTTTCAGCGTCATCGGACAGCTTTCCTCGCAGTATGGCGCCATCAATCTGGCACAGGGCGCACCTAATTTTCCCTGTGATGAGGCGCTGATCGCCAGCGTCGATCGGGCGATGCGCGCCGGGCATAATCAATATGCGCCGATGACCGGCTATCCCCCATTAAAAGAGGCACTGGCGGAAAAGGTAAGCACGCTGTACGGCCAGCACTATGATGTTGCCAGCGAAGTGCTGATCACCGCCAGCGCCAGCGAAGGGCTCTATGCGGCGATTTCCGGGCTGGTTCATGCCGGCGATGAGGTGATCTTTTTTGAACCCGCCTTTGACAGCTATGCGCCGGTGGTCCGGTTGCAGGGGGCCACGCCGATTGCGATAAAACTGAAGGTGCCGCAGTTTGCCATTGACTGGAATGAAGTGCGCGCGACCATTACGCCGCGTACCCGCATGATCATTATCAATACGCCGCATAATCCCTCAGGGCAGGTGCTGAGCGCCGAAGATCTGGCACAGCTCGCTGCGCTGACGCGCAACAGTGACATCATTGTGCTTTCTGATGAGGTGTATGAGCATATTCTGTTCGACGGACGCCGTCATCATGGTATGGCTACCCATCCTGAACTGGCGCAGCGCAGCGTTATCGTTTCCTCGTTTGGCAAAACTTTTCACGTAACCGGCTGGCGCGTCGGCTACTGCCTGGCACCTGCTGAGTTGATGAATGAAGTGGTGAAGGTGCATCAGTTTCTGATGTATGCCGCGGACACGCCCATGCAGGTTGCTTTCGCCGACTGGCTGCGTGAGCCAGCTCACTATCAATCGCTGGCAGGATTCTGGCAGCAGAAACGCGATCTGCTGGCGTTGATGCTGCAGGAGTCGCCTTTCGAGCTGCTGCCCACCGCCGGTTCGTTTTTCATGCTGGCAAGCTATCGGCACTTTAGCGACGAAAGCGACAGCGAGATGGTGAAACGGCTGATTATCGAGCACGGCGTGGCTACCATTCCGCTCTCTGCGTTTTATACCGACGGAACGGATAACCGGTTAATTCGGCTCTCGTTTGCCAAAGACGAGGCAACATTGCAGGCGGGCGCGCAGGCGCTCTGTTTGTTAAAGGCGCGCTAATCACTGCGAGGAAAAATCATGAAAAAACGCTCTTTTCTCTGGCTGGCGCTCGGCCTGTTTGCAGCGACGCAGGCCACGGCACAGCAAACGCTGCGCTACGGGGTGGAATCACAGTATCCGCCGTTCGAGAGCCGCAACGCGCAAGGCGAGCTGGAAGGGTTTGATATTGAACTGGGCCATGCGATTTGCCTGGCGGGAAATTTCGCCTGCAGCTGGGTAGAGAGCAGTTTCGATGCGCTGATTCCTGGGCTGACGGCAAAAAAGTTCGACGCGATTAATTCAGCGATGAATATCACCGAGGCGCGGATGAAAAGCATCGCCTTTACCCAGCCCATTTACCGCATTCCCAGCATGCTGGTCGGCAAGGCGGATGCCGGGCTACAGCCCAACGCCGGCGGGCTGAAAGGCAAAAATATCGGTGTGCTACAGGGATCAATTCAGGAAACCTACGCTAAGCAGCACTGGGAGCCGCACGGTGTCACGGTAACCTCCTATCAGGATCAAAATCAGGTGTACAACGATATGCTGGCCGGACGGCTGGACGGTACGCTGGTGATGTCGGCGGCCGGCCAGTCTGGCTTTCTGAATAAGCCGCAGGGCAAGGGATACGCCTTTATCGGCAAGGCGGTGGAGGATGACAAAATCCTTGGCTCCGGCATCGGTTTTGGTCTGCGTAAGGATGACAGTCAGCTGAAAAGCGAGCTGGACGCGGCGATCGTTAAAGTGCAGCAGGATGGCACCTTGCAAAAGCTGGCGGCGAAATATTTTCCCGGCATCAACGTCAGCGTCAGTAAACCATAGCGAACTGATGAAAAACGCCCGCTTTGGCTAACTCAGAAACGGTCACTCGGGGGTGACCGTTTGTTTATCGGGCCGCCAGATAGCAGAGCTTTTCCGCTACCAGATAAGATTTTACAAACGAGGGAACCGGCAGGAACTCAAACCGCGAGTGGAAGTTATGCGCGCCGGTAAAAAAGTTAGGCGTTAGCAAACCTTTTGCCGACAGGGCTGCGCCGTCGGTACCGCCGCGCATCGGCACCACTTTCGGCTCAATCTCCAGCTCCGCCAGTGCGGTAAAAATCAGATCGATAGCACGACGATCGTCGCCAATGGCATTGCTGATATTGCTGTAAATGTCGTTGATCGTCACCGCAACCTTGCCGGTGGGATAACGTGCGGCAATCTGCTGCGCTACGTCGTGGATCTGTTGTTTGCGCTGATTAAAGCCGGCTAAATCGAAATCACGAATCGAGGCTTTTAGCCGTGCCTCGCTGGCGTTGGCGTTGATTTCGTTAAACCAGATATAGCCTTCGCGACCGGCGGTATGCTCCGGCGTCTGCTGGCGATCGAAACGGGCGATAAAGTCGTGTGCCATCAGTAACGGATTCACCAGCACCCCTTTTGCCGACATCGGATGAGCCGGAACGCCGGTAAACAGGATCTCCGCCGCCGCACCGTTAAAATTCTCATAAACCACTTCGCCCAGCTCACAGCAGTCAATAGTCCAGGCGAAATCAACGTTAAAGCGCGTTTCCAGATCCAGCGCTTTTGCGCCGCGCAGGCCTATCTCTTCATCCGGCACAAAGGCCACCACGATGTCACCATGATCGCCGTTAAGGTTTTCCATCAGCGTCATCACCACACTCACCGCCGCTTTATTGTCTGCGCCCAGTACGCTGGTGCCGTCGCTGAAAATAATCTCCTGGTCGCGGTAGGGCAGGATTTCCGGATGTTCGCTGACGCGTAGCCAGATATCCTGCTGCGCATTCAAACAGAGATCCTCACCGGTAAAGCGCAGCGTCTGCGGATGAATATGCGGCGACAGACCGACATCAACGGTATCAATATGGGTGATAAAGCCGATGCGTGGCGCACCGGTCCGGTTTCCGGGCTTTACGGCGGTTACCGTTGCATGCTCATCAATGATGACCTGCTGCAGGCCAAGCGACGCCAGCTCTGCCGCCAGCAGACGCGCCATCTGATGCTGTTCCGGCGTGCTGGGCAACGTGTGTGCGGCGCTATTGCTCTGGCTGCTGACAGCAAGATAGCGGTAAAAGCGATCGGTTAACTGACGAGCCAGCCTGTGATTCATAGCGCTTCCTTATCCATGGTTATTAAGTGTTCTGTGAAAGGGAGAAACATGTTATTTATTAACCAGATGTTAAATTGTTTTACACATTGCCAGCGGATTAAGTCAACTAAAAGCGAGGACCGAGATGAAAAAAACGGTAACGGGCGTAGCGCTCATGATGCTGTTCAGCACGGCGGCAGCGGCGAAAACGCTGGTTTATTGTGCAGAGGGATCGCCAGAAAACTTCAACCCCCAGCTTTACACCTCCGGCACCAGCGTTGACGCCAGCGCGGTTCCCATCTTTAACCGACTGGTAGAGTTTAAAACCGGCACCACTGAACTGGAGCCGAGCCTGGCGCAACGCTGGGATATCAGCCCTGACGGCACGGTTTATACCTTCCATCTGCGGCAGGATGTTCACTTTCACAGCAATAAATATTTTAAGCCGACGCGCACATTCAATGCTGACGACGTGATTTTTTCCTTTATGCGCCAGATGGATAGTAAAAATCCTTACCACAACGTTTCTGGCGGGACCTATGCCAATTTCGAAAGCCTGGAATTTGGCACCCTGATCAAGAAGATTGAAAAAGTAGACGACCATACGGTGCGCTTTACCCTGGCACATGCTGAAGCGCCGTTTCTGGCCGATCTGGCATGGTATTTCGCCTCAATCCATTCCGCCGAATACGCGGATAAAATGTTGAAGGCGGGCACGCCGGAGCGCGTCGACAGAGATCCGGTTGGCACCGGCCCTTTCCAGTTGCTGCAGTATCAAAAGGATTCGCGCATTCTCTATAAGGCTTTCCCGGAATACTGGCAGGGCAAAGCGAAGCTGGATCGGCTGGTGTTTACCATTACGCCGGATGCTTCAGTGCGCTATGCCAAGCTGGAAAAGAATGAATGTCAGGTGATGCCGTTTCCTAATCCAGCCGATCTGCCGCGCATGCAGGAAAACCCGGATCTGGTGCTGATGAAAAAGTCAGGGCTGAATACCGGTTTCCTCGCGTTTAACACGCAAAAACCGCCGCTGGATAATGTCAAAGTGCGTCAGGCATTAACCATGGCGATCAATAAACCGGCGATTATCGAGGCGATTTTTCATGGGACCGGCAGCGTTGCCAAAAATCTGCTGCCGCCTGATGTCTGGAGCGCAGACAGTGCGCTGAAGGATTATGCCTGGGATCCTCAGCAGGCGCAGCAGCTGCTGGCGCAGGCGGGCATTAAGCCGGGCACCGTTATCGATCTCTGGGCGATGCCGGTGCAGCGTCCTTACAATCCCAACGCACGGCGCATGGCGGAGATGATCCAGTCCGACTGGGCCAAAGTGGGCATCAAGGCGCGCATTGTCAGCTATGAGTGGGGCGAATATCTCAAGCGGGTAAAAAACGGCGAACATCAGGCGGCGCTGATGGGGTGGACCACCGCCACCGGCGATCCGGATAATTTCTTCAGTCCGTTGTTTAGTTGCACCGCCGCCAATGGCGGCTCCAACTCGGCTAAATGGTGCTATCAACCGTTTGAAAAGCTGATTAACCAGGCGCGTACCGAGCAGGACCACAACAAGCGCATTCAGCTTTATCAGCAGGCGCAGCAGGTGATGCATGATCAGGCACCAGCGGTGATGATCGCCCATTCCACCCTGTTTGAACCGGTACGTAAGGAAGTCATCGGCTATCAAATCGATCCTTTTGGCAAACATATCTTTTATCAGGTCGATCTTAAAAACTAAACGCTGGCCGTTGCACACTCACTCAGGTAAAGCGCGGGGATTGATCCGCGCTGTACTGTATCGCTTCTGAAACAGTTTTATTACCCAGGGAATGGCCGTTATTACATTAATAATCGTGAACAAACTCACAGCCCATTCTTTTTTCCAAACCCAATACATGAACTCTCTCGCAAAATAATATGGCCGCTATGGAAACCGGTTTCCATTTTGTTTCCTATAGGCAGGTCGAAACCGTGAGAAGGCCAGGATCATGTATAAAATTATGCTTTGCTGTTCTGCCGGAATGTCTACCAGCATGCTGGTAAAGAAAATGCAGGATGAAGCCGCAAATCGTGGGCTGGAAGCGGAAATCGCCGCCTTCAGCGCCACCGAGTTTGATGAACGCTTTGCCCACTATGACGTGGTGCTGCTGGGGCCGCAGGTAAAATATATGCAGGAAAGCCTGGCGGCGAAAACCGTTAGCGAAGGCATTCCGGTTGCCACCATTAACATGATGGATTACGGCACGATGCGCGGTGATAAAGTACTGGATTATGCGATCCAGCTGATTGAGCAGAAAGGGGTGGCATAATGGCATCACTTTATCAGGGCTTAATTAATATCATTGAGCGCAAGATTACGCCGCTGGCCGGTGCTGTCGGTCAGCAGCGCCATGTTGTGGCTATCCGTGACGGCTTTGTCTCTGCGCTGCCGTTTATGATAATCGGCTCCTTTATGCTGGTATTTATTTTTCCGCCCTTTGCCGCCGACAGTCAGTGGAGCTTTGCGCGCGGCTGGCTCGATCTCTCGCTGCGCTATCGCGACCAGTTGATGCTGCCGTACTATCTCAGCATGGGCGTAATGACTTTTTTTATCTCGGTTGGCATTGGCGCCAGCCTGGGGCGACACTACAAGCTCGATCCGGTAATGACCGGCCTGCTGGCCTTTATGGGTTTTCTGCTGGTGGCCGCGCCTTATCAGGATGGTAAAATCGCCACCGACTATTTCTCTGGCCAGGGGATCTTTACCGCCATTCTTACCGCTATCTATACCAGCGAAATTTATGCGCTGCTGAAGCGGAAAAATATCACCATCCGCCTGCCGAAAGAGGTGCCTACCGGGGTTGCGCGCTCGTTTGAAATTTTGATTCCGGTGATCGTGATTGTCGCCACGCTGCATCCGCTTAATTTGCTGGTAGCCTCCTGGACCGGCATGATCATTCCACAGGCGATTATGCATCTGTTGCAGCCGCTGGTTTCCGCCTCCGATTCCCTGCCGGCGGTGCTGCTTTCGGTACTGATTTGCCAGATCCTCTGGTTTGCCGGCATCCACGGCGCGCTGATTGTCACCGGCATAATGAATCCCTTTTGGCTTACCAACCTGGCCGCCAACCAGGCGGCACTGGAAGCGGGGCAGGCTCTGCCTCACACCTACCTGATGGGCTTCTGGGATTTTTATCTGTTGATTGGCGGCGTCGGCTCCACGCTGCCGCTGGCATTCCTGCTGCTGCGAAGCCGGGCAGCGCACCTGCGTACCATTGGCAAAATGGGCATCGTGCCAAGCTTCTTTAATATCAATGAACCGATTCTGTTCGGCATGCCGATTATCATGAACCCGCTCTTTTTCCTGCCGTTTATTCTGGTGCCGATGATCAATGCCGTGTTTGCCTGGACCGCCACCAAATTGGGCTGGGTGGCGCAGGTGGTTTCAATGGCGCCCTGGACGACGCCTGCGCCGATTGGCGCTTCCTGGGCGGCAAACTGGGCATTTAGTCCGGTAATAATGTGTCTGTTCTGTATGGCACTTTCCGCGCTGATCTATCTGCCGTTTGTTAAAGCGTGGGAGCGTAGTCTGTTACAGCAGGAAGCACAGGCCAGTCAAAGCGCAGCGGCGTCCGGCGCCGGATTGCAAACCCCATAAGGAGCACCATTATGCACTATCAGTTTCCCGCAGACTTTTGGTGGGGCAGCGCCAGCAGCGCGCCACAATCTGAAGGCGAAAGCCTGAACTTTGGCAAAAGTGAAACCATCTGGGATCGCTGGTTTGCTGAAGCGCCGACCCGTTTTCATCAACAGGTGGGGCCAGCACAGACTTCAGCTTTTTATCAGCACTGGCGTGAAGATATCGCCTTGTTGAAACAGTTGCGGCATAACACTTTTCGTACTTCGATTGCCTGGTCGCGCCTGATCCCGGACGGGCGCGGCGCGGTTAACCCCGAAGCGGTGCGCTTTTATAATCAAATCATTGACGAGATGTTAAGCCAGGGCATCACGCCCTTTATCAATCTGTTCCATTTTGATATGCCGATGGTGATGCAGCAGCTAGGCGGCTGGGAAAATCGCGAAGTGGTTGAGGCCTATGCGCAATACGCACAAACCTGCTTCCGCCTGTTTGGCGATCGGGTGAAACACTGGTTCACCTTTAATGAGCCGATTGTGCCGGTGGAAGGCGGCTATCTGTATGATTTCCATTACCCTAACGTGGTGGATTTTCGGCGTGCGGCGACGGTGGCCTATCACACCATGCTGGCGCACGCGCGCGCGGTGCAATTGTTCCGCCAAGGGCAATATCCGGGTGAAATTGGCATTATCCTTAACCTGACGCCCTCTTACCCACGCTCAGCGCATCCGGCTGACCAGCAGGCGGCGCATATCGCCGATCTCTTTTTTAACCGCAGCTTTCTCGATCCGGCGCTGCTGGGCCGCTATCCGGCTGAGCTGGTTGTGCTGTTGGAAGAGCATCAGCAATTACCTGCCAGCCAGCCCGGCGATCAGGCGCTGCTGGCGGAAGGGCGGGTCGATTTACTGGGCATCAACTACTATCAGCCGCGTCGGGTGAAATGCCGTGATTCGCTGGTCAACCCACAGAGTCCGTTTATGCCGGAGTGGTTTTTCGAACATTATGCGATGCCGGGGCGCAAGATGAATCCGTATCGCGGTTGGGAAATCTACGAAAAGGGTATTTATGACATTCTCAGCAATCTGCGTGAGCATTACGGCAACCCGCGCTGTTTTATTTCTGAAAACGGCATGGGCGTTGAGGATGAGCAGCGTTTTGAGCAGCAGGGACAGATCCAGGATGACTATCGCATCGACTTTGTGCGCGAACATTTAATCTGGCTGCATCGGGCATTGCAGGAGGGATCGCACTGTCTGGGTTATCATATATGGACCTTTATCGATAACTGGTCATGGAGCAACGCCTATAAAAACCGGTATGGTTTTGTGCAGCTCGATCTTGACAGTCAGCAGCGCCGCGTGAAAAAAAGCGGTGAGTGGTTTGCGCGCGTAGCCAGCGAGCATGGGTTTACGCAAAACAGCGATTGAGCGGAGAGATAAGCACCCTTATGGCGAGTATTAATGATGTTTCGCGCCTGGCAAAAGTATCAAAAGCCACCGTTTCCCGGGTGCTCAGCGGCAGTCGCGGCGTTAAGGAAGAGAGCCGCGACGCCGTGCTGCGCGCCGTTGAGAAGCTGAATTATAAACCAAACGTCATTGCGCAATCCTTAAGCTATCAGAAAACCCACTGTATCGGCGTGATCTGCGCAACTGAACATGTGCAGCAGGCTACCGGCTATCTGCAGGCACTGGAAAAGGCGCTGAGCCAGGAGAGTAAACATCTGCTGCTGCGCTTTGCCAACAGCGCGCCGGCGGTTGCGCAGGCGATGGAAGAGCTGGGATCCGGGCGCTGCGATGCGGTGATGGTGGTGGGGGCGCGCTTTGCGCTGCCGGATGAAGCAAAGCAGGCGGTGCTGATTGATTGTCTCGACGGCGGTGAAGGGCCACAGCTGGCCATTGACTACCAGTTCGCCAGCCTGACCGCCTGTCATTACCTTTTCAGCCAGCAGCGACGCAAAATCGTGCTGTTTAACTTTAGCCACGGTGAGGCGGCGGAGCAGGTGCTGGCAGGCTATTGCGATGCGCTGGAGAGCGTCGCGCTGCCTTATAACCGTCAGCTTATCTGCGGCCAGGAGGAATCGGTCAGCGTTGCGCTGCAAGCCCTTATCAATCGTCATACTGCATTTGATGCCTTACTGGTGACCGACTATATCAAAAGCCGTGAGGCGATTGCGCTGCTGCGTCGCTATCAGCGTCAGGTGCCGCAGGATGTGATGGTATTCAGCCTTGACGGCGCGGTGCCGGTGGTCGGCGCGCCAGATATGCCGCAAATGGCGTGGCCGCTGGATATGCTGGCGCAGCGGGCGCTACAGTTGATCAGCGGAGAGCAGGCCTGTTTTCCTCCGTTGCGTGGCAGCCTGATTGCGCCCTGAGAGATGAGCTCAGAGGTTGTGACATTGTCACTTTCTCTGTGTGACAATGTCACTTACTGGCAGCCCGGCTTGATAGAGTGCGTGACCCCGGCAGAATAAGGCGAGTAGCGTGGATAGCGCCACGCCGCTCGCTTATCCACTTATTTAAACTGCAAATAGGCTACGTGGGTTTGCAGATACTCTTCCAGTCCATGACGGCCATCGGCACCGCCGATACCTGACTTACGCCAGCCCGCATGAAAACCCTGCATTGCCTCAAAATTTTCCCGGTTGATATAGGTTTCACCAAATTTCAGCTGGCGCAGGGCGATCATCGCGGTATTAAGGTTTTGCGTATAGAGCGAGGAGGTCAGGCCATATTCGCTGTCGTTAGCCAGCGCAATCGCCTCGTCCAGCGTGCGGAAAGTGGTAACCGGCAGGACCGGGCCGAAGATCTCCTCCTGCATAATCGCCATATCCTGTTTAACGCCGCTCAGGATCGTGGGCTGGAAGAAATAGCCGGTCTCGCCAGCGCGCTTCCCGCCGGTAATCAGCTGAGCGCCCTGTTGCAGCGCATGCGCCACTTTTTCTTCCACGCGCAGCAGGGCAGCGGCACTGATCAACGGCCCCATATCCACATCTTGCTGTTCCGCCGGATTACCCCAGGTTATCTTGCTGAAGGCCGTGGTCAGACGCGACATAAAGGCGTCATAGATGCCTTCCTGTACGTAAACGCGCTCGGCGCAGTTACAGACCTGGCCGGAGTTGATGATGCGTGAACTCACAATCGCTTTTACTGCCAGATCGAGATCGGCATCGTCCATCACAATCGCTGGCGCTTTGCCGCCCAGCTCCAGCGACACTTTAGTCACATTTTGCGCCGCCGCCGTCATGGTCTGAATTCCGGCATTGACGCTGCCGGTAAGGCTGACCATGCCTACCTTTGGATTGGCGGCCAGCTCCTGGCCCACCACCGGACCGTAGCCGAAAACAATATTAAGCACCCCTTTAGGCAACCCCACCTGCTGCGCAATCTCAGCAAATATCACCGCGTTGAGGGGAGTAACTTCGCTGGGCTTGAGCACAATGGTATTGCCGGTGATCAGTGCTGGCGCTGCTTTACGCGCAATCAGAAAGAAAGGAAAGTTCCACGGCAAAATGCCGGTCGTCACGCCAATCGCCTTTTTAAAGACGAAAATATTTTCATCAGGGCGATCGCTTTGCACGATTTCGCCCTCGTAACGGCGTGCCCACTCCGCCATATAGTCAAGATAGTCAGCGGTAAACAGCACTTCGGTTTGCGCCAGGCCCCGGGTTTTTCCCCCTTCGGCAACAATCGTTGCGGTCAGCTCCGGTTCACGCTGACGGATGGCGGCGGCGATTTTATGCAGCCAGACGCCACGCTCTACCGCCGGCAACGCTTCCCACTGCGGCTGTGCCGCCTCAGCCGCATCGATAGCGCGCTGCGCATCTTCGCGGCTACCTTCCGGCACCTGAGCAATCACCGCTTCCGTTGCCGGATTGATTACCTCAATCCAGGCACCCTGATGAGACTGAAATTCGCCGTCGATATACATTTGTTTTTGAATAATTGCCATTCATCCGCTCTCCGTTATCAATTCTGCTTTTTCTGGTTAATAAAAAGATATGGAATTGTTTGATTTTGCCACCTTGACCTGGACGCAGAGATTTGACCTTCCGCTGAATGCCATTGCGCTTCAGGAACTGGCAAAAATACAGGGATTAACCTGACGAGGCTGGCATAACCTGAAATTCATCTTTTGAAGCAAGGGGTTAGCGCGGCGGCGGCTGCAATGGACGCAACAGGGTGATTGTAATGAATTTGTGATCGTTATCGCGGCCATCTGCTGATTTTTGCCACAAGGGGACACAGGCGGGCAGCCAGCGAAAGGCTGGTGAGGAAATGAACTCTTTAGACTCGCGGTAACCGGGAGAGTCTTCTCCTGCTGGCCTCAACCTTACGAAGGAATAACGATGAACAACGCAATCCTTGCCGGCATTCTCTGGCATCTGGTCGGTGCCGCCAGCGCCGCCTGCTTCTATGCCCCTTTTAAACGCGTCCGACACTGGTCATGGGAAACCATGTGGTCAGTGGGCGGCCTGATGTCCTGGTTAATTCTGCCCTGGGCGGTCAGCGCGGTGCTGTTGCCCGATTTCTGGGGCTATTTTCAACAGTTCAGCGCCGCGCAGCTGCTGCCGGTATTTTTGTTTGGCGCCATGTGGGGAATAGGCAACGTTAACTACGGGCTAACCATGCGCTATCTCGGTATGTCGATGGGGATTGGTATTGCCATCGGCATTACGCTGGTGGTCGGGACGTTGATGACGCCGCTTTTGCAGGGGCGTTTTATGGTGCTGTTCAGCTCCGCTGGCGGACGGATGACGCTGCTGGGCGTCCTGATTGCGCTGATCGGCGTGATTATTGTTTCCCGTGCCGGTTTCCTGAAAGAGCGTGCGCTGGGTATCAACGCGGAAGAGTTCAATCTGAAAAAGGGGCTGGTGCTGGCGGTGCTGTGCGGGATTTTTTCCGCCGGTATGTCATTCGCGATGGATGCGGCGAAACCGATGCATGAGGCTGCCGCCGCTGCCGGCATCAATCCCCTCTACGTCGCTTTGCCAAGCTATGTGGTGATCATGGGGGGCGGAGCGCTGGTAAACCTGGCCTGGTGCTTTGTCCGTCTGGCAGTGAAGCCGTCGCTGTCGCTAAAAGCTGATTTCTCGCTGGCGAAGCCGCTGCTGGGGGCGAATATTGCCTTTGCTATGCTGGGCGGCCTGATGTGGTATTTGCAGTTCTTTTTCTATGCCTGGGGTCACGCCAACATTCCGGCGCAGTATGACTTTGTCAGCTGGATGCTGCATATGAGCCTGTATGTGCTGTGCGGCGGCATAGTCGGGTTGCTGATGAAAGAGTGGCATGCGGTAGGACGTCGTCCGGTTCGTGTACTCTCTGTAGGTTGCCTGGTCATTATTCTGGCGGCAAATGTCGTTGGGATGGGAATGGCAGGCTAACGGGCAGAAGAGCCTGGCCGCACGGCAGGCTCTTCTGAGCGAATGCAGGGTTTGAGGTGGCATCAGGGAGAGCGGCGAAGGCTTTCACACAGCGGCGTTAAAAGCAAAACCGGGCTATTTTTGCTGTTCCGGCAGCGGCTGTGGCTTGCTGGTGCGCTCAAAACGCTGACGCCAGGCGCTGGGAGTAAACCCGGTTTCGCGGGTAAAAACGGCGGAAAAGTAGTTGCTGTCATCAAAGCCGCAGCGGAACGCCACCTCACCAATCAGCAGATCGGTATTGCGCAGCAGATATTTAGCCTGGCAGAGCTGCAGCTGACGCAGATAATGACCAATGGTCATGCCGGTTTGCTGGCGAAACAGCTGCTTCAGAGCGCGTTCGCTGAGCCGGTTATGCTGACAAAAAGCGGCAAGATCGAAGGGGCGGGCGGTGCTGGCCTGAATGGCGGACATCAGCAGATCGAGCTGCTCGCCTTCCGGCAGTTCGCCGGCGCGTTCGGCCACGTAGCGATGCCGCCGCAGAATAAGCGCCAGCTGCAGGAACAGCGCCTCCGCCAGCTGCATTGAGAGCATATCGGTTTTACGGCTCTCCTGCTCCAGCTGTACAATCACGCCGCGCGCCAGCGCCATGCCGCGCGTGGTTAAGCGCCAGTGGGCGCGATAGTCCGCGTCATCCAGCGGCAGCAGCTGGCTCCAGTCCAGCCCGAGCCGAAAGCGTTCCGGGCAATAGAGAATATTATCCAGCACCAGATCGTTTACCGACTCATAGCTGTGGCAGTCGCTGTGCTGGATATAGAAGAGATCGCCGCAGGTCACCAGCCAGGGACGATCGTTAAGCACATGCAGACCGTTACCGCGCCAGACGATGACAATTTCGCTGAATTCATGACGATGAGGCGGAAAAGAGGGCTGCGGCGCCCGGTCGGCTACCGCCACCGGCATCGCTTCAGAGGGAAAATAGTCCGCCTTCGCCAGAATTAACCCCATGCTGTTCTCCTGTTACCACATCTGTTGTCGCTCAGCGCGCGGGGCGCAGCCAAATTCACGGCGAAACAGGGTCGAAAAATGATTGCTGTCGCCAAAGCCGCACTGAAATGCAATATCGGTAATCCGCATTTCGCTGTGGCGCAGCAGGTGACGCGCCTGCAAAAGGCGCAGCCGGTTAAGGTAGCGCTGCGGTGTACTGCCGGTTTGCTGTTTAAGCTGGCGATGGAGCGTGCGCAGCGAAAGTGAAAAGCGATCGGCCAACGCATCCCAGTCAATATCTTCACTGTAGTGTTCGTTTAGCCAGTCAAGCAGGCGCAACAGACGAGCCTCCTGCGCATCGCTCCCCTGTTCCCGGCAGCCCTGACGCAGCAAAACCAGCAGTTGCATAAAGGTGAGTTCCTGTTGCACACGCTGCTCTATGGCATCGCTGCCGTCAGGCTCCTGCAGCTGCGCTACCAGCGTTTTCGCCTGTGCCATCACCCGATTACTGATGCGCCAGTGGGAAGGGTAACGACCATCGCACTCCTGCGGCAGTAAATCCTCCAGCCCGGTCAGAAAGCGAAACGCCTGCGGACCGCGCCACAGTACATTGGTCAGAAATAAATTTTCCGTTTGCTCATAAAGATGACGATCGTGATCGCGAACAAAACAGACGCAGCCGCCACACAGCGACTGGGGCTGGCCGTTAAAGATATGAATGCCGGCACCCTGTTCCACCAGCACGATTTCATGAAAATCATGATGATGTTCAGGGAACACGCTTTGCGGGGCGCGGGGTTCAATCGCGACCGGCAGATCGCCATCTGGAAAAAAATCGGCACTATGTAATACGGTCATGGTGCGTCCTCGTTGACCTCTGTGTGACCGATACTAGCCAGCGCGTGCTTAACTTACCTTGAATTTTGCACCGCAAAACAGGGTTAACCGGTTAATTTTTCAAGAAACAGCTGGAAATCTTCAGAATTGCGGCAAGGGTCACATCGTGTTGCGGCAACAGGGAACAACAGATCTGTGAGCTGCTTCACGCTCTTCTTTACGCCCCTGCCAGGCGGATTAAAACATTGGCACTGGCAGCAAGGTGCAGAATTCACAGCTTTTTACACTGGTGAGCATGTTTCATCAGGAAGCGAATCTTATGACGCACCGCAATTTTGTTGCCATCGACCTCGGCGCCTCCAGCGGCCGTATTATGCTGGCGCGCTACCAGCCGGAAACGCAGGCGCTTACGCTGGAGCAGGTTAGCCGCTTTGCGAATCAACGTTGTCAGATTGACGGGTATGACTGTTGGGCTATCGACGCGCTGGAGCAGTCGATTCGTGCAGGACTGGAGCAGCTGCTGGCGAGCGGCGTGGTGCCGGACAGCATCGGCATCGATACCTGGGGCGTGGATATGATCATGCTCGACCAGGCCGGCGAACGCGTCGGCCTGCCGGTTTCCTATCGCGATAAACGCACTCACGGCCTAATGGCGCAGGCGCAGCGCGAACTTGGTCGTGATGTTATTTGGCAGCATACCGGCATCCAGTTCCTGCCCTTTAATACGCTTTATCAGCTACGCGCCTTCAGCCAGGCACATCCTGAACAGCGGGATCGCGTCGCGCACGCCCTGATGATCCCCGATTATCTGCAGTACCGTTTGACCGGTCAGCTGAACTGGGAATATACCAACGCCAGCACCACGCAACTGCTGAATCTGGCTACCGGCGAGTGGGACAGCACGCTGCTGAACTGGGCTGGCGCGCACGCCGGGTGGTTTGGCAAGCCGCAGCTGCCCGGTATGCCGGTAGGGGAATGGCAGAGCCGCAGCGGCGCACGCATCCCGGTGGTCGCCGTCGCCACACACGATACCGCCAGCGCCGTGCTGGCGACACCGCTCGCCCGCAGCGATGAAGCCTATCTTTGTTCAGGCACCTGGTCGCTGCTGGGTTTTGAAAGCCGCACGCCGTTCAATGACCACGCCGCGCTGGAGGCCAATATCACCAATGAGGGCGGAGCGGAGGGGCGCTATCGCGTTCTGAAAAACATTATGGGGCTCTGGCTGCTGCAGCGCATCTGCGATGAGCTGCAAATCGACAATCTTTGCGCACTGATTGATGAGGCTGCGCATTATCCCGCCTGTTTGTCGATTATCGACGCCAACGATGCGCGCTTTATCAATCCGGCCAGTATGGTGCGGGAAATTCAGGATGCCTGCGTAGAGCAGGCGATGCCGGTGCCCCACAGTCCGGTAGCGCTGGCGCGCTGCATTTTCGATAGTCTGGCGCTGCTCTATCGGCAGGTCAGCGAGGAGCTGGCCGCGCTGCGCGGCACCGCTTTTACCCGTCTGCATATTGTGGGCGGCGGCAGTCAGAATCCGTTGCTGAATCAGCTCTGCGCCAACGCCTGCCAGTTGCCGATTAGCGTTGGCCCTGTTGAGGCCTCAACGCTGGGCAATGTCGGCAGCCAGCTGATTGCTCACGGCGAAATGGCGGATGTTAACGCTTTCCGCCGCTGCGTTGCCCGGAATTTTCCTTCTCATCTTATTCAACCTCTCTCAGACAGCGCGCTAACCGACGGCTGGTTGCGTTTTCAGGCGCTGAAACAACCGCGTAAGGAACTATGCTTATGACCAGGCTTACAGAACAGGCTTTTGAACTGGCGAAACAGCGCTATGCTGATAACGGCGTCGATGTCGAAGCCGCAATGGAGCAGCTGGATACCATCCCGGTATCTATGCATTGCTGGCAGGGGGACGATGTACGCGGTTTTGAAAATCCGCAGGGCGCGCTGACCGGCGGTATTCAGGCCACCGGTAACTATCCGGGCCGCGCGCGTAACGCCTCTGAGCTACGGGCAGATGTTGATGTGGCCCTGGAGCTGATCCCCGGCCCGAAACGCTTTAACCTGCACGCGATTTATCTGGAAAGCGACGGGCCGGTGGAGCGTAATGAGATCGAACCGCAGCACTTCGCTAACTGGGTGAGCTGGGCGAAAGAGCGTCAGCTGGGACTGGACTTCAACCCAACCTGTTTCTCCCATCCGCTGAGCGCCGACGGCTTTACGCTATCGCATGCGGATGAGCGCATTCGTCAGTTCTGGATCGATCACTGCAAAGCAAGCCGCAAAGTTTCCGCCTGGTTCGGCGAACAGCTGGGTACGCCCTCGGTCATGAATATCTGGGTGCCGGATGGCATGAAAGATGTAACCGTGGATCGTCTGGCTCCGCGTCAGCGGCTGATGCAGGCGCTGGATGAGGTGCTGAGCGAAAAGCTGAATCCGGCCCATCATATCGATGCTGTCGAGAGCAAGCTGTTCGGCATCGGGGCAGAGAGCTATACCGTGGGCTCTAATGAGTTTTACCTGGGCTATGCCACCAGTCGCCAGACCGCGCTGACGCTGGACGCTGGCCATTTCCATCCTACCGAAATGATCTCCGACAAAATCTCTGCCGTGATGCTCTATGTGCCGCGTCTGTTGCTGCACGTCAGCCGTCCGGTGCGCTGGGACAGTGATCATGTGGTGCTGCTGGATGATGAAACCCAGGCAATAGCGCATGAAATTGTGCGTCAGAAGCTGTTCGATAAGGTGCATATCGGCCTCGATTTCTTTGATGCCTCGATCAACCGCATCGCCGCCTGGGTTATCGGGACGCGTAATGCCAAAAAAGCGCTGTTGCGTGCGCTGCTGGAGCCAACCGGGAAGCTACACGCCATTGAAGCTGCCGGTGATTACACGGCACGCCTGGCGCTGCTGGAAGAGCAAAAATCACTGCCGTGGCAGGCGGTATGGGAAAGTTACTGTTTGCGCCACGATGTGCCGGCGGATGCAGGCTGGCTGCGCAGCGTGCGCGATTATGAAGAGCAGATCCTCAGTCAACGGTAAGGATGACACTTATGCAATCGATTCTTTCTTCCTGGTTTGTCCAGGGAATGGTTAAGGCCACCAGCGACATGTGGCTAAAAGGCTGGGATGAGCGCAACGGCGGTAATATAACCCTGCGCCTGCTGCCGGAAGAGGTAGCCGCATTCCAGCACGACTTCGTGGCTGAACCGCGCTGCATTGAACTGAGCCGGGCGGCACCGGGGCTGGCCAATGACTGGTTTATCGTGACCGGTTCCGGCAAGTTTTTTCGCAACGTGCAGCTCGATCCCGCTGACTCTCTGGCGCTGCTGCAGGTGGATGATAAAGGCCTCTCCTGTAAAATTCACTGGGGGCTGGTGAACGGTGGGGTGCCAACTTCCGAGCTGGCCTCCCATTTCCAGTCTCACAGCGTGCGCAAGCAGCTTACCAACGGCGCCGATCGGGTGATTATGCACTGCCATGCCACCAACTTTATGGCGCTGAGCTATGTTGTGGAGCTGGATCCGGCACGCTTTACCCGCCTGCTGTGGGAAGGCAGCACTGAATGTCTGGTGGTTTTCCCGGATGGCGTTGGCATTGTGCCCTGGATGGTGCCGGGCACCGATGAAATAGGCGATGCCACCGCTAAACAGATGCAGTCGCACAGCCTGGTGATGTGGCCTTTTCACGGTATTTTCGGCGCAGGGCCGACGCTGGATGAAACCTTCGGCCTGATCGATACCGCTGAGAAATCGTCGGAAGTGTTGGTAAAGGTCATCTCTATGGGGGGGCTGCGCCAGAGCATAACCACTGAACAACTGGTGGCGCTGGGTAAACGCTTTAACGTTAATCCCTGGCAGGCCGCACTGGATACGGGACCGGCCCATGTTGCGTAAAGCCTTTGTGATGCAGGTTTATCCAGACTGCCATGAAACCTATCAGCAGCGCCACTCGCCTGTCTGGCCTGAACTGGAGCAGACGCTAAAGGCGCATGGGGCGCATCACTACAGCATTTTTCTGGATGAGCAGCGCAGCCTGTTGTTTGCCTGTGTGGAAATTGAATCGGAAGAACGCTGGGAAGCGATAGCGCAGACTGAGATCTGCCAGCGCTGGTGGGCATCAATGCGTGAGCTTATGCCCTCAAATGCAGATAATAGTCCGGTAAGCCAGCCGCTGAAGCCCGTATTTTATCTGGAGTAGCGGGCAGATTATCACCCCGCACGACGTTAAACGGACGCAATAATGAAGGGGCCGAATGGCCCCTTCATTCATTTAACCATTGCTGCGTAGCTGAGGATAGCGCCGGAAAATAAAGATGCACCAGAACAGCGCCAGCAGGCCAAGGATACCGCCGACATTGCCGACATCTGCCATTTTGAAATGTAGGCTGACCTGATTACCTAACAGCGCACCTGCGCCTATGCCAATGTTATAGATGCCGGAAAAAAGCGACATCGCCACATCGGTAGCGTCCGGGGCCAGCGACAGCACGCGTACCTGCATCGCCAGGCCAATGGTCATCATGCCCATACCCCAGACCACACAGAGCACGGAAACCGCAACCGGATGAACCGCTGCGAACAGCAACAGCCCCATGCACAATGTAATCAGTCCGATAGCGCTCAGCAGCAGCGCGGAAGGGAATCTGTTGCCCAGCAGGCTAAAGATAATACTGCCAACAATGCCCGCTGTGCCAAAAATCAACAACAGGAAAGTAGTAAAGTTTTCCCCCTGTGAGGCAATCACCTGCATAAAGGGTTCGATATAGCTGTAGGCGGTATAGTGAGCGGTGACCACCAGCGTAACCAGCAGATACATGCCGACCAGCGCCGGACGTCTGAACAGCATCGGCACGCTACTGAGCGAGCCGGTATGCTCACTTGGCAGCTTCGGCAGCAGCTTAATCAACATCAGCATCAGTACCAACGCCGACGCGCCGATCATACCGAAGGTCATACGCCAGCCAAGATACTGGCCGATAATGCGTCCAATCGGCACGCCCAACACCATCGCCAGTGCGGTGCCGGTAGCCAGCATGCTGAGCGCCTGAGTTTTCTTGCCGGCAGGGGCAACGCGGATCGCCAGCGAGGCGGTAATCGACCAGAAGATAGCGTGTGCCAGCGCAATACCAATGCGTGACAGCACCAGTACCGGGAAACTCCAGGCCAGCAGCGACAGGATATGGCTCAGGGTAAACAGCAGGAAAAGTACCGTCAGCAACAGCCGGCGCTCTATATTGCGTGTTGCCAGCATGAGCGGGAGCGACATTAATGCCACTACCCAGGCATAGATGGTCAACATAATGCCTACTTCAGGCGTTTCCATGGAAAATGACGCGGCGATATCAGAAAGCAGACCCACCGGCACAAATTCGGTGGTGTTGAATATAAAAGCTGCGACAGCCAGCAGAACAACGCGTAGCCAGGCCGTTTTACGGGAAACAGATGTTTGCATAGGAATAAATGGATGCCAGACGTGTTAACAGAATTGATGATTTCATCACCAAAAGGTGATTTACATCACATTTAATGACTATTGTGGTCGATTTACAGCAAGAGTGAAACAGTGCGATAAAAAAATATCCTTACAAACATCCGTCTAACCTGAAAGGGCGCGACGGTAGGATATCCGGCTCTGGCAGTCTGAAGGGGTTCAGCGGCGCCAGAGCCTGAAGCTGTGTGTGTAGTCTGCAACGTTAGCAGGAAGAGAGTGCAGTAATAGATGTCTGATTTTTATGGGATTCTTTTTTCTTTTTTGGCAGAGGGCAGCAGTTTTTGCATCCTTCAGCACGGGCGTAATACTTTTTTGCCTGCTTGATCGCATCAAGCGGCGCATAGAAAGTGCCTAAGAAAAAGCGATCGTTTTCAGGCGCGAGCGAAGCACAGTGGGCGGAATGAACCCGATAAACACCTGACGAGCCAGCCTTGATATTAACGTAATAAAATTTCCCCATGATGCGTTCTCTGTTGATGAAATATTTTGCAACATGGTTATTTAATATAGTGCGTTTTTTTAAAAAGCCCAGTAAAAACAAAAATAGCGTTCTCAGGACGCTAAAAAAATAATGACAGACGTTTTTTCATTTATAAAATACTCTAATAAACAGATAGTTAAGTTTATTTATCATGACTTAATGGATGTTGAAAAGAAAAATGAGACGGTAATTTTTATGTGAAGAACATTAGCGTCAAATTAATTGAATGAGAATTGTTAATATTTTTCAATATTTATGAGTGGTTGCTTGTTGTTAATATTTCATCAGCGACTATCCGGTCAATAATAATAAAAGACCGGATAATCCATCCTGGTACTACCTGGACGTTCTGGCTGCCTGACAGGAAGCGACAAAGGTGCGTTTTGAGCCTAAGGTACGCAGCACCAGAACCAACATCAGCAGCCATTCCGCTGCCAGCGTAGCCAGCACTGCCTGTTGATAATCTCCCTGCTGTAGCATTTGCGTAAACAGCGAGCCCAGCGCCATGGGGCCCATACCAAATGCAGCCTGTTGCACCGTAGACAGGGTAGCACTACCGGCCCCGGCATAATCGGTAGGGACGTCAGCCATGCCAATACGATAAAACGTGCTGACAATAAGCGCCTGACCACCGCCGATAATCGCTGTTGCGGGTATCAGGGTGAAGATATTTACCGTTAACCAGCCGTAGTAAAAGGTTGCCATCAATAACAATAAGCCGCTCATCTGTATAACGCAGCCCAGCAGCAGGGTATGGCGTTTACCCAGCTTTTCCACAATCCGCGTCGAACTGACGGAAACGATAAAGTAGGTCGCGCCTAAAGCAATAAAAGCGTTGCCGGATGAAAAAGCGTTCATACCAATGCCTGACTGCAGCGTGAGAGCGACGGCAAACATAAAACCGCTCCAGCAGCTAAAAAACAGCACTGCCAGGCTGATGCCGAAACGCATACTGGGCAAGCGCAACAGTACCGGAGGCAGCAACGGCGCGCCGCCACGCTTTTCCAGCGCGATTTCTGTTCGCCACAGCTGTATCAGCAGCAGCGGGAACAGCATCAACAGCAACAGGCACGGCCATGACCAGTGCAGCACCGGCCCGAGTGCCAGCGCCACCATCAAACTGCCGGTTGCGCCCGCGAGCAGCAACGTTCCGGCTTTATCGATCGGCAACGGCTGAGCATTGCGGGTTTCAGGGATAAAACGCCTTGCGGTCAATAAGATCACCAGGCAAACCGGCAGGTTGATCAAAAATACGCTGCGCCAGCCGTAACCGGCAATATTTGCGCCGATCAAAAAGCCACCCAGCACCTGACCGATAATAAAGGCCAGCCCGCCAATGCCTCCATACAGACCAATCGCCCGCGCATGTTCGCGTCCCTGCAGCGTAACGTGCAGCGTGGCCAGAATTTGCGGCACCACCAGCGCTGCGCCAATGCCCTGGAGCGCGCGCGCCAGCAGCAGAGTAATAACATTGTTTGCCAGGCCACACAGCAGCGAGGCCAGAGCAAATAACCAAACGCCGCTGATAAACAGGCGACGACGGCCAAAGTTATCGCCCAGGCGGCTACCCATCGCCAGACAGACGGCAAAGGTGATGCCATAAATCGCGACGATCAACGCCAGCTCAATGGCGGTTGCGTGCAGGCTGGCGGCCATCGCATCCAGCGCAACGTTAACAATGGAGAAATCAATCATTGGCAGCAGTTGACCGGCGAGCAAAACCATCAGTCCGGCTTTTCTTAACGTTGTCGTGTTCATAACGCTTCTCTTGTTTTTGTTACAGGTGGGGCTTAGCATCAACCATTGATTAAACGGGTACCAGTTTTTGCTTATCATGGTATTAGTGCTACCAGCCTGACCAGGGAGAAGAGAAAATGCCAAACGCAAGCCGTGCGGAAACGCCGGAAAAATCGGGCAGCCGCCTGTTAGGCGACTTTTTGCGGAGCCGACGTGAGAGTCTCGATCCGGTGCGGCTTGGCCTGCCGCGTATGCGCCATCGTCGGACGCCGGGCCTGCGTCGGGAAGAGGTGGCGCAGTTGGCTGATGTCGGCGTAACCTGGTACACCTGGCTGGAGCAGGGCAGAGAGATTAAAGCGTCAGCTAAAACCCTTGCTGCTATCGCTACGGCGTTACAGTGTAACGAAGCGGAGACGCAGCATCTGTTTCGCCTTGCCGGGCAAGCGTATCCGGCGTCTCAGGCTGCTAAAGCCTGCGCCAAACTGTCGGCCCATACGCGCATTATGCTGGACAGCCTGAATCCGCTGCCCGCCGTGGTGCAAAACCAGCGCTTTGATATTATGGGACACAATCAGGCCTGGGCGCGCCTGATGAATGTTGATGTGGAAACCCTGCCACAAGAGCAACGCAACTGTATGTGGCTGGCGTTTAATCATGCTGGCTGGCGCAGCGCCGTCGCCGACTGGGAAGAGGTGATGCCGCATATGGTGGCAATGTTTCGGGCGCAAATGGGCGAGCACCTGGGC
Organism: Pantoea sp. FN0307; assembly: GCF_050113815.1. Classification (NCBI taxonomy): domain Bacteria; kingdom Pseudomonadati; phylum Pseudomonadota; class Gammaproteobacteria; order Enterobacterales; family Erwiniaceae; genus Pantoea; species Pantoea sp. FN0307. The sequence continues at coordinate 1,149,937 of NZ_JBNJSO010000001.1, forward strand.
GATCCGCACTGGGAAGATTTTCTGGAACGGCTGCTCACCAGCTCAGCCGAATTTCGCGATACCTGGCAACGCTATGAGCTACGCAGCATTGAAAATCGGGTGAAATATTTTTCTCATCCTCAGGCCGGCAGGCTGGCGCTGCGGCAGAATAACTGGTGGTCGGCACCGCGTAACGGCGATCGCCTGCTGGTTTATATTCCTGACGATGAGGCCAGCGCGGCTGCGCTGAAGATCATCACCACGGCTAACTAAGAGAAAACGGATTGCAACAGAAGATCGCTTATCCCGGTTTGGCCGGCATCGTTATGTTAGGCATGGTACAGATCATCGCATGGGGCGGATCTTTCTATATTATGGCGGTGCTGGCCGCGCCAATAAGCCGGGAGACAGGCTGGTCGCAGCAATGGATTTACGGTGCGCTGTCGCTGGCAATTCTGATCTCCGGCATGCTGGCACCCTTATGCGGCCGTATCATCGCCCGCACCGGCGGACGCACTATGCTTGCTGCCAGCGGCGGCGTACTGGCTGCGGGTCTGGTACTGGTCGGACTGAGTCATTCGCTGTGGCTTTTTCTGCTGGCCTGGACCATTATCGGCGTGGGTATGGCAATGGGGCTGTATGATGCGCTGTTTGCCACGCTAGGCACGCTGTATGGTGGAATGGCACGCCGCGCCATTACCAGCATTACGCTCATTTCCGGCTTTTGTACCACGCTGGTATGGCCGTTTTGCGCTTTGCTTATTGAATGGCTGGGATGGCGGCATGCCTGTTTTGCTTATGCTGCATTATTGGTGGTTAGCGTCCTCCCGGCCTGTTTGTTTTCTTTACCGGCCGGAGGCGGTCGCAAAATCAGCCTGGTCACTAACACGGCATCAGGCAAACAGGAGGCGATAGCGCAGGATCTCTTCTGGCTGCTGTGCGCTATCTTTACCCTGGCGTCGGTGATCATGACCGCCATTTCGGTACAGCTGATTACGTTATTGCAGAGTCAGGGCTATACGCTGGCTGCCGCGCTGGCGTTAAGCGCCATCCTGGGGCCGTGCCAGGTGGCTTCGCGCGTGGTGGATATGGCATTCCGGCGCGGTCATCCGCTCTGGACCACGCTGTTTTCAGTGGGGCTGGTCGCGCTGGGGCTGCTTATTCTGTTGCTGTTTCCCCATCTGGCGATAATCGGCATGTTGCTTTACGGGGCGGGTAACGGTCTTCGGGCGATTGTGCGCGGCACGCTGCCGCTGGCGCTGGTAAAACCGGAAGAGTATGCCATTGTCGCCGGGCGGATGGCGCGGCCAGCGCTAATTGGGCAGGCGCTAACCCCATTAATCGGTGGCTGGGTTTTTCAACACTTTGGTGCGCAGGCTACCTTGCTGCTGCTGTGCGCGCTGGCGCTGATCAATGTGTTGCTAACCGTACTGTTAAAAATGCGGCTGCCGCAGCAGCGGGCAATGCCTGAGAAATCGTAACGGCAGGGCAGCAGGGCGCAACCCGCGTTGCCCGCTTTTCGCAGCGAAAAAGCAGCGAAGAATTGTGATTATGTGCCTTGCGCCCTTAGTTGGCTTCATAAAAGCAACTGTGTTTGTTATATTATTTCGTATGATTCTTCACAGCCGCGGTGCCAAAAAGAATAAGATTCGCCGCAACTCAGGATGATGAAATGTTAGATTACCGCTTCCCGACAGCTTTGCAGATGGTTTTGAGCGTAGCGATGGCGGAGCAGTCAGGCAAACGCTCCACCAGCGCCATTCTGGCGTATGGTCTGGAAGCTAACCCAAGCTTTATTCGTAAGCTGATGGTGCCGCTGACGCGCGATGGCATTATCGTGTCCACGTTAGGCCGTACCGGTTCGATTCACCTCGGACGGCCCGCCGATCAAATAACGCTGCGTGATATTTATGTCTCAGTAATTGAAGACAAGAAAATTTGGGCATCGCGACCTGAAGTTCCCGCGCGTTGTGTGGTAAGCGCAAATGCCTGCTGGTATTTCAAAGCCATTGCTCAGGAGGCGGAAGAAGCCTCGCTGAAGGTGCTGGCAAAGCGCACAGTCGCCGATGCGCTGGAAGAGCTAAAAATCAGAGATACCAGCGGCTGCGAGGCCGTTCCTGAACCAGAAGCTGAAACACCATGCAAAAAGAGCCGCTAAATGCGGCTTTTTTTATCTTTGTTGATCCTTACTGTGTAACCAATCTGCCTGCCGCATAGCCCGCACTGTTTTTAGTTACAACATACTAATTAGAGATGCCAATAAGATACCTTAGCACCGAGGATTACATTGCCTTGCAGCTACTGCGTTAATTTCTGTACATGTCGCTGAAGGTAGTTGCTAACCCCCTAAGCCTCAGCTGCAAGCCGAAATCACGTCCTTTATGTCGTAAAGCCTGCTCACCAAATCAGGCTGTGAATTGCAGTTCAACGTACAACATCCGCTTTTGCCAGAAGGGGACATTAAAAAACCTTAGATCGATTAAATGACAGGAAATAAAGCAGCACAAAGCTTACATCCGTCCTGTTCTGAGTGCATTTAACCAGTCGGGACGGTTATTCGCGCTCGCAACTGAAGCGGCTGACTCCCAGTCATAATCAATCGCTTTAAGTTCTGCATTCCATAACCCGTTATGTCGTTCCACAATTGCATAGCGGTGTAGCGTGAAGACGATCAAACGCATGCCTGTCGGACAGGCTCATATCTGAAACATCCTGTTCAAGGAGTTGCCTTTCGTGATTACCTCTTATAGTCGGAATGTTAAGAGGTATCAGCCTGTCAGCGGTTTCCGCAGGGAACAGCCCTCCCGAAACGATGTCTCCCAGATTCACGATCTTATCGACACCCTGAGACTGAATGTCTGCCAGCACAGCATCCAGCGCCGGAAGGTTTCCATGGATATCTGATATTACTGCCAGTTTCATGCTGCTTTCTCTGTATTGTATTAACTTTTAGGCCCCTCCCAGCCGGCTGTTCGATGTAATGGATATACTCAAACGCCATGCGCTAAACGTCCGCTTACGCTCATAGTGGACACTGGTCTGCGTATCTCTTATGTTAAATAGGAGTGACCGGCAGATTCCCGGGAGAACCATCGGAGCACTACTCAATGTACTGGCTGAAGCGTAAAAGGTATCCATCTGGATCCTGCACGAGAAACTCTCGCTGGCAGGCGGTCGCTTCTCCGGTGTTGTAGTAGTTATCTCGGAGATCCCGGTACAGCGTTACGCCATGCGCTCTTATATGGTTGAATATCTGTTTAATGTCGTCCACTTCTATCTGGAAATTAACGCCACGCCCCAGCGGTCTGGCGAGTTCTGCCGTGTTCCATCCGCCCTGATGATATTGCTCAAGCATCAGTTGCGCCTCACCAAGGCTGATATAGGCAAAATCCGGCTCTGTGCGCCTGATCATGACACTAAAGCCAAGCACGTCGGTATAGAAGTGCAGGGAGGCTGGAAAATCCTTTACGGTCAACTCGGGAACCATGCGGTTCCAGTAGGGCTCTTTCGTGTCAGCCATTTTTCTTATCCTTTTTGACTTACGCAGCATACACCAGATGGCTTATGCAGCGTTCGCCGCCGAAATGTTATGGAGAGATGCTGCCTTCGGCCGCATGCCATGAGCAGAGTTCCCAGTTCAGCATATTTTCTGCACAAGTTTCACAATCTACCCACGATAGAGCATTCCTCCAGTCGCTGTCCGATCCCAAATTATTGCTCGTTCTGCTTCAGCCGAAGTGAGAAAACCCTGTGCACTCAGTGATCGCAGTAACTTGCTTTTACCTGAACCTGGGCCGCCTGTAATAATTCTTTGGTTTTTAATAAACATAAGAGTGTACCTGTCACCCCGTGTACGTCCTCCAGACTGCAGTGCGAAGCCTGAGTCAATGAAATATGTTTTGTACAACGCACCAGCCATTCCGGATATTTAGTGTCTTGATGCAGCCTTTGATACCGTTGTAAACCATGTAGGGCGTCAGTGCGCCTTTGCTGACGTCTATACCAGTTGGAAGCATCGTCTCACTCCTCTTGCTTAAATCGTCACACCTGTTCGACGCCTGCCAGAGTATGCCTATCAATGCTATTGGCAGAAGCATGCTAAACAGGGGTGCGCATTTATATATCAATGATTTCAATGCGTTATATGGAGTTTGTTACTATTCGTTAAACACTCAGCACGTCGGCGTCAATTTAATGTATCAATATAGTTTGCAATTTTCCGTGAAATCAGTCACCGTTAAAGTGTAACTGCAACTGATACTGATACTATTAGCCCTGGCGACGGGAGAGAGAAGATGAGAAGTGACGCGTTTATTCACGATCTGATTGACTGGATTGACAACAATATCGAAGGCCGACTGGACCTGGATACCGTTTCCGAGCGTGCAGGCTATTCAAAATGGCATCTGCAGCGGATGTTCAAAGAGCATACCGGCCATCCGCTGGGCGAGTATATCCGTTCGCAAAAGCTGAAAAAATCAGCCGATCGCCTTACCCGCAGCAATGAACCGATCCTTAACGTAGCGATCTCTTTGGGTTTCGATTCTCAGCAATCTTTTAACCGCAGCTTTAAACGTCAGTTCGGCCAGGCACCTGGCGCATGGCGTCGCAGCGTGGTTCAGCAGCACGGTAAATCACTACAGAGCTGAGCGATCGCCAGGGCCGGATCGTTCCGGCCCGCGTTGTGAAACATCTCACATTTCCTTTTTATTCAGCCAATGCTGAAATGGCATTTCAATATAATCTGTGTTGGGATTAACGCATCGTTTTTTCCGGAAACGCACCGATGCTTATTTCACTGGATGATTATCATCCCGCAGCCGATGGCGTAACAGCCGACACCGCCCATTTTCAACGCGCTATTAATGACATTTCCGCCCAGGGCGGCGGCACACTGTATGTTCCTCCCGGACCATACCTGATCGGCTCTCTGACGCTTCCCGCAAATTTCACGCTGCATCTTGCCGCTGGGGCAACGTTAATCGCCAGCTGTCGGGCAGAAGATTATACCACGCAGACACAGAGCCAGGCGGAATGCTCCTCGCGGGCGTTGCTGTATGCGTACGGTCAGAAAAATATCACCATTGAAGGAAAAGGGCGCATAGATGGCAATGCCAGCGCCTGGTTTGCTGCGCATGCAGATGAGATGGGCTACCGTTTGCCGCTGGCGCAACGGCCACGCATACTGGTACTGGAAGCCTGCCGTCAGGTCACGCTACAGGATTTTACCATTGAGCAGGCACCTGTGTGGACAATCCATCTGGTGAGCTGCGAGCAGGTCAGGATTAGCCGCCTCTGCGTTGATAACGATCTGACGATGGCGAACACCGATGCGCTGGATATCGATAGCTGCCGCTATGTTCACATCAGCGACAGCTATTTTAGCGCGGCGGACGATGGCATCTGCATCAAAACCACCCACAAGCCGACGCCGCTGCGCGGTCCGGCGGCGCATATTACCATTACCGGCACCATTCTGCGCTCCAACAGCTGCGCGCTAAAGATCGGCACGGAAACCTGGGATGATATTGAAGATGTCGTGGTGACCGGCTGCACTATCATCGATTCAAACCGCGGCATCGGGTTGCTGAGTCGCGACGGCGGGCGCTTTCGCCGTCTCTCTTTTAGCCATATCACCTTTAATTGCGTCTATGCGCCGCCGGTTCACTGGGGCAAAGCCGATCCGGTATTTATCTCGGTTCGTCCGCGTCATCCTGAGGTTACGCCCGGGGAAATTGCCTGGGTACAGTTCAGCCATCTTACCGGTACCACGCAGGGGGCGATTAATCTGCACTGTGAAACGCCCGGCGCGCTGCATCATATCAGCTTCGATCACGTGTTAATCGACCAGCTTCCCAGCGAGCATCCGGAGCAGGGCTGGTATGATATTCGGCCACCCTGCAATCCGGCGAACCCGACCGGCATGGGGCTGGATAATGCCTATGCCATTAATCCCGCAACGGACCGCCCCTGGGGCGTGGAGGCCTGGCCTGGCGGGATGCCAGGGTTGTTTGCCCAGGGCGTCACGGCGCTGTCGCTCAGTCAGATAGCCATTCATCGGCCAGATCCGCTGCCGCCAGGCTGGAATCCGCAGCTTATCGTTGAGCTTGATTAGAATAAAAAAAGAAGAAGTTTTCAGCCGGAAGGCGGGCACTTTATCTGTGCGATGGGCTAATCTATCTGACAACCGACCATAACCGCAATTTCACTGCGTGGAGTCATCTGTGCTGGAAATGCACTTCGATTTTTTAGCAATCCGCAGCGGCGAAGAGTTTTACCGCTGCTTTACTGAGCAGAGCGGCATCGCCGGAAAACCAGGCGCCAGCATCGATGCGCTATGGGATATGCTGACGGGCGAATTACGGCTACCGGCGCGCGCGTGGCTTTATCATTTACCTTCTGTACAGCAGCGTGCAGATCTGGCGGCGATTATCGAGCTGCTGGAAGAGGCGGCGCGCGAATTACAGGGGGAGTTTATTGTGCAGCGGGTTCAGGTTTGCGGGTAATAAAAACTGCAGGGCAGCGTTGCCCTGCAGGATCTTTAGGCGCGGATGAGTTTCAGCGCCTGCTTTAACGGCAGTCGTGCGCTATCGGCAATCTCACTGCCGCCCGCATAGCCGTTGTTCTCTACAATCAGCGTATTCAGGCCAACCAGCCAGTCATAAATATAAAAGGCGGTAGTATTGGCTGGCGCAGCGGAAAGGCGCGTCAGACGCTGCGTGCTGCCAAAAGTCACAGCAGGCGTTTGCGGTTGGGCAAAAATCTTCTGGCCGCGATTCACGCGGCTGTCGGGCCGTTCCGCCGCGTCGCGCTTCAGGAAGCCGAGCCAGGCGACAAAGTCTCCCAGCACCGTCAACGCTCGTGAAACCTGACGATCCACCTTGCCTTCGCGCGGCGCGTTGGTGGCTTCATGCTCGGTTAACGTGCGTAACAGGCTGCCTGCGATATCCAGGCGGAAACTGGCGGTGATCAGCTCCTCTGTTAACATTTGCAACGTTGTTTTGCTTACGCCCAACAACGAGAGCAGACCATCGTTATCCGGCAGGCTGCGCAAATGGTAGATCCAGTAGCGCTGCACGTTATGAGCAAACAGGCTGTCGTTATCCAATACCGGTTCTTCGCTTTCACCATCCAGCGCCGGTTCTGGCTGATTGCTGAACAGGTCGAATTCAAAGCCAATGCCAAAATGGCTGCCCGGTAAATTGGGCGCGGCTGGCGTGGCATGCGCTCCGGCGGCGGCCTGCTGCTGCGGCAACAAATAGAGCGTGCGCAGCTGCTCACGCGAGGGTTGTAATCGCTCCAGTAATTCGCCGTGCAGGCCGGTACGGGTTTGCAGCGCTTTTAACAGATCATCGGCAATCTGCTGTTTCTGCTGTACATCGTCAACCGGCTGCGCCCAACTGGCCAACAGGCGATCGCTAAGCTCGCGGCTCAGACGCTGCGTCTGTTCCTGCATGCGCTGTTGTTTTTTTTCCGGTTTGATCTCGTTTTGCAGCCAGCTTGCCATACGCTCAATGCCGCCCGCATCCTGCGCCAGCATCGATCCCCAGTCGCTGCCAGCGGTGCCCGTTTGGCGCTGTACCGCTTCGTCGATATTCGCTGACTGCACATAACGGCCATCGAAACGGGTTACCGACCATACCAGCACTGGCTTATGACCGCTTTGCTGTTCGCCTTCACCGAGACGCATGGTTTTCAGCCACTGCGTTAACATGCGTGCAACGAAACTGGCGTCATGGCGCTGGCTGGCGGCAGTAGATACCAGCAACAGATCCAGACCATGACGTTCACCATAAAACTCAAGAAACAGCGCGCGCCTGGCCTGCATCAGCCGTGCCAGCAGCGGATCGCGTTGAGCAGCCTGCGCCTGCTCCTGGCGCGTATCTTCATCCAGTGCAACGCCGTAGCCGGGAATATCTACCACATCCACCTGATCGAACAGGGCCTGACGCGGCGGAGTAGATAATGGGATCTGCACTTCCAGCGTCAGCAACTGCAGTTCCGTCAGTGACAGCGTGACCGGGCTGGCGGCGCGTCCAGCCAGCCAGGGCACCACTTCCGCACGGCGCGTGGCATGGTTTGGCGTGGCGGCGGTACTGAACAGCAGCTCGGCCGGTAGCAGTGAGTCATCAACCAGCAGCGAAAGCGGCGCCAGTACGTATGGCGCATGCTGTAACGCATGCAGAGTATGCGCCAGCTGTCGCCACAGCGCGGTCAGGGTTTCATCATCATTCCACAGTAACGCGAACAGTTGGGCGCGGTCGTCCACGCTGAGCAGCGGTGCCAGTTCACAGGCCTGCGGCCAGAAATGGCGGTTGAGTAGCGCGGCACGACCTGCATCATGACGTCGGCAAAAATCCCACAGCGCAACCAGCTCATCGCTGGCAGCGCCTTTAACCGGCTGCGGTTGACGCAGACGCTGCAAATGTTCCAGCCGCGCCTCAAGCTGTTTCGCTTCCGGTTCGCCCTGCGGCTGCTGAAAGGCGGCCATCAGCACCATGCGCGTCATTTCCGCTTCGCTTAACAGCGTTAAGCACAGGGGCCGGCTGGCATCTTCTGGCTCGCGGCAGTGGCTGAAGCGTGTTGCCATGCCATAATCCTGATTGCCGGGATTGATATGCGTGAGATAGTTAAGGGCTTTACCGCCAAAACTGGCGGTTAACTTTCCCTGAACATCGCCTACCAGCGCCTGCAGCAGCGAGGCTTTTCCCGCCTGTGAAAGTCCATAAAAGCCGAGCGTGTTTTCGTCAGGCTGCGTCTTTTGCATCTGGCGCAGCCGATATTTACCCCGGCGCAGAGCGAGTTTCAGGCCATCTGCCTCTATATCCAGGCGCGGCGACTGCACGCGCTGTGCATCGATCCATGAAAGGGCGAGGTCGATGCCTTCGTTCATTTCCACTAACTGCTGGCTGAACGAAGAAACCTGCTGTTTCAGCGTAAAGGCTGTCATTTCTTAAATACGCTCCCGCTGTCGATCCAGTATTGGGCATTGGCATTGCCACTGGCGGACAATGTATTCAGTTTCAGGCTGAGCTGGGAAAGCGGTACGCGCGTACCGTCATCCAGCCGGGCATCAGCCAGCACAAAGCGCTCCGGCGATCCTGACTGGGTGCCAGGCTCCACCGCCAGCTTTACACGCAGTACGCTGTCGCCAGCGACCTTACGCGCCAGCTGCGCATCATTAATAGTCAGACTGTATAGCGGCGACGCCAGCCAGCGGTCATTATCCAGCTGACGGAAGCCCAGGCAAACATTGCCACGGATCTGGAAACTGCTTTTGCGATCGGGCGTCCAGCTGGGGTCATCCAGGTCGATTTCGCTGTAGCAGACGTTTTCACTGGACAACGCATGGTTATCATCCAGCATCCCGAGATAGCGAATAGTGGAGTAAGGCTGGAAATCACCGGCCTTAAACCAGAAGCTCGACAAACGTAAATCCAGAGCCAGCAGGCAGAGCATTGCGCCCACCGCCGCAGTTGATTTCGGGTTATCAATACGGCCCATTTTGTTAAACGGATACCAGTCGCTGGTGTGATAGCCCTCCAGCGACAGAATGCGGCTGCCCGGTAGCGGCTGCAGATGACGGAACAGCGCCTGCACGCCAGGGAAACGGGAAGGGCGACCGGTCAACAGCAGTACATCACAGCTGTAAAGTGAAATCACCTCTGCCATCGAGCGCAGCGCAGGCACAATTGCCATCCGGTGCGACAAAAATTCGCCGTGCAGCTTGCTGAGGCTTACCACCAGCGGCACCTGCAAAATATCAAACGCCAGCTGGCCGCCAAGCGCGCGCTGCACCTCGCCATTAATATAATCAAGCACCGCCGCGCCGGGACGCTGCGTCAGCAGTTCGCCATACAGCGCTTCGATCTCCGCGCTGACATCCAGCGGATCATAGCTCTCATAGCGTTCAAGAATCGCCTGTGCCAGCGGGATAAAGAGTTGCAGCGTCGCCTGTTGACGCAGCGTGGAAAAACCATCCATGCGCCCGTCATAGCCGAACAGCTTATCCAGCAGAATATCAGGGTTACCCAGTCCGGCCTGTTTCAGGGAGGAATGCAGCGCAGGCAGGACATAAAGCTGGATCACATCCAACAAAATATCATCGCCAGCCACCTTAAAGCCTTCACGGAACAGCAGGCGCGGGTTGATTTTTACGTTGTTGCCCTGACCGTCGTCCAGCGCGTAATGGGTAATCGCCAGGTCTGTGGTGCCGCCGCCGATATCAATGGAGGCGATACGCAGCGTTTTACCGGCAGGCTCATTGGCGTCGCGCAGACGATCGGGGCGCGCCATGCTGGCGAAAAAGGCTTCCGCGCGACCAGCAAAGTTAACCTGGGTTTCATTGAACAGGTAAACCATCTGTCCACAGGTGGCTTCATCCCACTCCATCTGCACATCGGGCACCGGACGGCTGCTGAGTGCTTTATCGCTCAGGCTGTCAAACGGCGCATCGGCGGGATGCCAGCCCATCGCTTTCCATACCAGACCAATCGCATCCTGCATACGGCTGCGGAAAATCTCCCGCTCTGGCTTCGGCATCGCTGAGGGCAGGGTAAGAATAATGTGACGCAGCTGACGCGGCGCATAGCTGTGCGGCATTTTCTGCCGCTGAGCGGCGCTGTTCATCTGCATCATCGCCTGAGCCAGCAGTTCGCTCAGCATAAAGGTCATCAGGGAGCTGCGGCTGTAGTGCGCTGAAAACACCGGCAGCCGCTCATCTTCCTCGATCTGCCACAGCGGCTCGCCTTCATCGTTAATCAGGGTCATCAGCGGTTCTGCGATCGCCTGCGGCTCTGCGCCCGCGCGATCGGCGTGATTAAAGCGCCAGCCTGCGGCGTAACGGGCTTCATCCCACAAATAACGACGCGGACTGGAAATACCGGTGGTGCCTTCGGTTCCGGCACGCTGCAGCGCCATACGGCTCGCTTCGCGGCCCACGCGGGTTAATGAAGGCCAGACAAATGCCTCTTCACGCCCGCTCTCCACGGAAAAGTTCTTTTTGCCGAAATGCGCTTCCGCGAATTCAACCCGGCTGTCGAACATTTCGTTATACACCCGGTGCGGTTGCGAAAGGTCGCGCAGCTGCAGTTCGTAGGTCTGCTTCAGGCCGTTGACTTCGTCGGGATGATCTTCCACCAAAATGCCGCAGGTATGGGAGTTGCCAACGTCGAGGATCAGATCGACATTCACGACCGGCTCCTGCAGCGTGGCGGTAAGAACACGAATATCGGTCAGCGCCAGCTGGGTGCCCAGCAGTTCAAGCAGGTTCAGGTAGTGCGCCTGATATTCAAATTCGCGTAGCGCCATTTTAATGTCGCTGTCGTGACGCGACTCCAGCTCAGTGGCACGCTGGGTAAAAACTTCACGTAGCCAGCCGTCAACCCAGGTCAGGTCGAGGAAGTCGCCGAGTTCATAGTTTTGCCAGGCAAGGGCAAAGCCCACGCCGTTATTGGCGTCAGAAGGGGTCAGGGCCAGCTGCGCCTGATCGCTGTCGTCAGCCGCAGTTTGGGTATCAAATGCAAGGATCACGCGATGGGTATGGCCTTCCACATCCGGTTTATCCAGCGCGGCAATCTGCATGCGCGCCCAGTTTTCCGGGCCGCCGATAAACTGGCGCGGCGGAGCGCAGCGCAGAACCGGTACAGGCAGCCAAATCCCGTTAAGCAGGTTCAGCGATTGCTCCTGAGTGGTGCTGCATTCTGGCTTCACCACCTCTGGCGCAGCGCCATCTTCCAGCGGCAGCAAAAAACGGCCGCTGGCGGCATCATGCGTAATGCGCAGCAGCGGGCCGTTCGCCGTCTGGCGTACAAATTTACGCGACTGGCTCTCCTGAACGGCAATAGCAAAATCAAGAAACTGAATACCGCTTTCGGCAATCAGGGTAATTTTTTGTTTAAAATCGGTGATGGGCGCCAGCATTCTTATTTACTCTCACGCTTGATCGTCATTGGAAATGCGGCATCGCTGCCAAACTGCGCTTCACACACGGCGGCGCCATCCCCTTGTTTACACACCAGCTGCGGCATTTTATAACGCGTACCGTTCGCGCACCGGGCGGTATAGCGGCTGTTGATAATCAGATTGCCTGAGCTCATCAGGCCAGCGGTGGCTTCTGCCTTACAGCGGGTGCCATTGCCCTGAACAAGGGTTGCGGAGCCTTTACCGTCGCGGAACTGATAACGCACGGTAGGTGCTTTGAAACCAGGCATATTGCGAAGCTGTAACGAAACGCGCCAGTTACCGTCAAGGAATGCAACCGAACCGTTTCGTACTGCGTTGGTCGGCATTACCAGATCATCTTTGGCCGCCGGCGCGGTAACCGGCGCGGGATCCGGTAACACAGGCGTTTCCGGCTGCGCGGGCACCACCGCCGCGTTGCTGAGCGGCAGGGTTTTATGCAGCGCAAGAGTTTGTGCCTGGGTGGCCGCCGGGATCACCACGCGCGGTTTGATCGCTGGCAGTGTCTCTGCTGTTTTGGCTGATTCGGCAGTGACAGGCTCCGGTTGAGCAGGCCAGAAGGTGAACGCCAGCGCAGCGGCGATAGCCAACCCCAGAGGCGCAGCGACCCACAGCAGACGACGCGAACGCTTCGGTGTAGGTACCGGCTGCGGCTCGACCGAGGGTTCTTCTTCCTCATGCAGTTCATTAATTGCCTGATAAGCGCTAATGGAGGCGGCGGGGGCTACCGGTTGCGCTGCCGGTTCAGGTTCGGGTTCAGCTTTTGGCGGCAGCGGTAAAATCTCAGCCACAGGTGTGCTAATCAAAGGAGCATCGGAGATCGGCTCAGGCTGAAGCGAACTGCGCAGGCAATCAAGCGCATCGCTGCGTGAACGCTTATCCAGATCGACAAAGCCCCAGAAAGTCAGCACCGGGCGACCATTTACCAGATAAACATATTGACGATCGGGAAACTGGAAGGCTTTGCTAAGCAGAGCGCCGAAGAGTTTAAGTGCTGGCTTGTCCGCGCTGAGCGCGCGTTGGCTCATGGCAGTCAGCGTTTGTTGATAGCTTTCCAGCTCGGCCAGCGCCTGACGACGCTCGCTTTCGCTGGCGTTAAGCCAGGATTTTACCCGGCCATTAAAAGGGGCGTACCAGTCCAGCCGGTCGCCGCGTTCGTTGGTCTGCGGGATCGCCAGACAATCGGCAAGTTTTTGCTGCTTGCGCAGGCGCAGAGTTTCGCGCAACTGAAGCGCAGAAAGGTAAACCGGCTGACCATTCTCACCTAAAGCAAGTACGGCATCCAAATTCCCACTGCGTAAAAATGTTTTTGCCACCTGTAAGGGCCCTTATTTGACGCTGCCAGAGGCAGAAAATCGTATGGTATCTGCTATTCGAATGATCTTATCTTTACATGAGATAAATCAAACGCCGGAAAAGAGCGCGTATTTGATTGATATTCCCCTTGCAAAGGCAAGCAGCACAGAAAATGCGACAGGTGGCTGTAAAATAAGGCATCAGGAGGCACTGTCATTGCCTGAAAAACGCCCAGTTGATCACCATAACAGCCGGGGCGCGTTGATCAACAAGAGCAAGAGATCGTATTCGCCATCCTCACCAGAAACAATTCTCTCTCGCGGTACGCCTTTTCGCAGCGCAACCTTTTTATCAACATGCTCTCTCCCTGTCCCTGAGTAACTATAGATGAATGTTAACAAAGTGGAAATTATCTAAAAAAATCAGACGCAAGCTTAATTGTGCTCATTTTAGGAAAAATCTTAAACAGCAATTCTTATTATGTATTTATGGATTAATTATTAATTAAAACAATTGCAGGCTGAGCAGTTTTATCAGACGGAGGCGCTTTTAAGGGAAGGTGAAATAGTTGCACTTCGTTACTGAGCTTCTACATTTAATAACGTTGTTACGCTTACTTATCTCCCACTGGGAGAGTGAGTTGCCCCCTTTAATGTTAAGAAAAGAGGAATTGTTATGACTCAGTATCGTGGTGGTGCAGGTAATTTCGCAAACGATCGGCAACGTGCCTCCGAGGCTGGCAAAAAAGGCGGTCAGCGTAGCGGGGGCAACTTCAAGAATAACCCGCAGAAAGCTTCAGAAGCTGGGCGCAAAGGCGGCCAGAACAGCCATGGCGGAGGGCGTAAACCAGCAGAGTAACGCCCACGGCAATTCCAATTTTTTACGCCTCTTCACTCCGACATAATTTTTGTAATTATGTCGGAGTGTTTTTTTATCCCGGCTGTTTTACTATTAACTCACTCTTTCTGGTTAATCAGCTTATTCAATTATTGTTTCCCTGATGAATATTTCGCAGGGTAATAACCCACAGGTAATTTAATTGTTTGTTCATCCGGCAAGCAAGTGATGATCAAGCGGCAAACGCCCATACCTGGACAAAAAATAACAAACCTGTACAATTATTTCCATTACCTCTGAACGCGCACGTTAAATAAACGCTTGTTCTTATTAGCGAAGCCGATGAGCTGATAATATCAGCCATACCAGCATTCCTGTTAATAAACCCCAGAATGGCGCGCCTGTGCCTGCCAGCGAAATGCCGGAAGCGGTCACTAAAAAGGTAACCATAGCCGCATCGCGTGTCTCTTCCTGATGCAGCGCTCGCTGAATACTGCTGGTCAGCGTGTTCAATAGCGCCAGCCCGGCAAGGATATGAATCAGCGCCATCGGCAGGGCGGTCAACAGCAGGCCCACGGCACCGCCAAACAGGCCCGCCAGCAGATAAAAAATGCCGGCGCAGGCTGCAGCCAGCCAGCGCTTAGTGCGATCGGGATGCACTTCCTCACCCATACAGATAGCGGCGGTAATGGCGGCAAGACAAACGGAAAAGCCGCCGAAAGGCGACAGCAGCAGGGCAATCATGCCGCTCCAGCCAATTAATGGTGAAACCGGCGCGTTATAGCCATGCGCCTGCAGCGTAGCGATGCCCGGCGCATTTTGCGAGGCCATGGTCACCAGGAAAAAAGGCAACCCAACGCCCAGTAGCGTTGACAGGGAGAATGACGGCATAGTAAATGATGGCCAGCGCAGCGTCAGCAATGGCTGGGCCAAATGCAGATCGCCGCGCGCCAGCGTCACCAACAGGCCTGCCAGCAGAGTGATAATAATCGCATAACGCGGCAGCAGCCGACGCGCCAGCAGCCAGCTAACACACATTATTCCGCATAACAGCAGATCGGTAGGCAGCGCGCCGAAGGCCTGCAGACCAAAGCGCAATAAAATCCCGGCCAGCATGGCGGCGGTAATCGCCTGAGGGATCACTTTCATTAAGCGGGCAAACAGCCCGGTAATGCCGCACAGCACAATTAACAAATTGGTAAAGATAAAAACGCCAATAGTTTGTGACAACGTAACGCCATCAAGACTGGTTGCCAGCATGGCGGCGCCAGGGGTTGACCAGGCAGTAAGGATCGGCTGGCGATACCAGAGAGAAAAGCCAAGGGAGCTGATGCCCATCGCCAGGCCCAGCGCGGTAAACCAACCACCGATCTCATCCGCACTGACACCGGCAGCGGCGGCAGCCTGATAAATAATCGCCGCTGAGCTGGCGTAGCCAATAAGCGTTGCGATAAACCCGGCGATCGCAGCCGGGAAAGCAATCTGACGTGCATGCGGCACCGATAACATAGTATTCTCTCCTGTGCGCTATAACGCACACAGTAGCATTGTGCGTTATAGCGCACAAGATAACATTCGGGAGGAAAAGGATGCAGACACTCACGCAACACCTCGCTCAAACGCTAAAAGCCTTACGTGTGCAGCGCCAGTGGAGCCTGACGCAGGCAGCAGAACACAGCGGCGTCAGTAAGGCGATGCTGGGGCAAATTGAACGCGGCGAATCAAGCCCTACGGTTGCCACGCTGTGGAAAATCGCCACCGGCTTTGCCGTGCCGTTTTCGCTGTTTATCACGCCGCCTGAAGCGCCAGCGGAGGTAACGCACTATCGCGACGGTGAACGGCCGCCGTTTCTGCAACGCAATGCACAGATGCAGGTCAGGCCGCTGGCTGATTTCGATCCGTTGCTGGGGTTCGATCTGCTGGGGATTACTTTTTCCGCCGGTGCGTTTAGCGAGTCGGCTCCCCACGCGCCAGGGGTAACAGAACATGTGGTGGTGATTGCCGGTACGCTGGAGGTGCGGGTTGCGCAGCAATGGCATCTGTTGAAACAGGGCGAAGTGCTGCGTTTTAACGCCGACGTGCCGCACGCCTACCGCAATAGCAGCGACCAGCCAGCGTTAATTCACGACCTGATACATTATCCGCGTGCAGGCTAAACGCAGAATTAATTAAATTCCCAGCTCAGTGAAGCGCCCACGCCGTAATTACGTCCTGGCGCCGGTTCGAAGTAGCGGCCATTGCCTTCATTAACAATCACCGAACCCACATAGCGGCGGTCAAACAGATTATCAACGCGGCCAAACAGATCCAGTACCCAGTTCCCGGCGCGGTACTTATAGCCGCCGTTCAGCGCGGTCACCGCATAAGCCGGAGCCTGTTCACTGTTGCTATCGTTGGCCTGAATCTCACCCATATAGCGCAGCTCGGCACCGCCGTACCAGCCGGTTTCTGGCGCATATTCCAGCGCCGCCCAGGCCATATTGCGGGCAATGCCGGGCAGACGATTGCCGCGCGTCACCGGATTTTTGGCGCTGCTGCTGCTGTCGCGATAGGTGGCATCCAGCAGTGTCCAGGAGAGCCGCAGTCGCCAGTCAAGGGCAAACTGCTGATCGAGCGCCAGCTCCAGACCGCGTCGCCGCGTCTGCCCGGCATTTTTATAGCTGCTGCGTCCGCCTTCGCTGTTGGCGACAACAATTTCATTTTTGGTATCGGTCTGGAAGAGTGCGGCGCTGAACAGACCGTTGCCAATACGGGTTTTGCTACCAATCTCCAGCGTATCGCTGGTTGAGGGTTGCAGGAGGTTATTCAGACCGCCCTGGTCATCGTTGCGATAGGAAAGTTCGGTAATGGTCGGCGACTCGAAACCGCGTCCGGCAGAGGTGTAGATATTCCAGGCATCCGTCAGCGCATATTTCAGCGCGGCGGCAGGCAGCCAGCGGTGATAGCGCGCTTCGCCGCTATCGTCGCCGTTGTCAGCGGTGATGTAGTGATCATTATCATCAAAATTCACCGTGCTGAAACGCACCCCCGCATCCAGCGTCAGCTCAGGCGTAAGTTGCCAGGAGGTCTGCAAATAGGGATCGAGGTTCCACATCAGGTTGCGCTCGTTGCGGCGCAGGTCGCCCTTATGACCAAAAGCTGGCGTGCCGTTTTGCATAATGAAGTTTTCATAGCCTTTGCGACGTTCGCTCATGGTTTCGTAATCAATCCCGCCGGTGAGCGTTACGGGGATCGCGCCGATGGCGTCACGATGCGTCCAGCGCACATCGATACCCTGATAGTGACGGGTTAAATCAATTACGCCGCCGGCATGGGTCGGTTTTAGCTGCGGCGCGCGCGGGATCGACTGATACTGCACCGTTTCACGTTCGCCCGCCCACGCCATCAGGCGGAAGTCATCTTTTTCGCTTATCTGACGTTCATAGCGCAGCCCGGCCTGCGTTTGCTTTGTTGTTTTGCGCGTATTGTACTCTTCCGCGCGCGGAGACTGGCGCGGGTTATCGTGCCATTCTGTGTTGGTCAGGCCGCCAGCGTCCTGGGCTTTGATATCCACGCTGTTAAACAGCAGCGTTAAGGTACTGACATCATCAATACGCACCCCCAGCCGCGCGTTGCCGAGATTCTTTTGCGCGCTGCTGTGATCGCGGTAACCGTGAGTGCTAAAACGGGTTGTGGAAACCGCATAGTCAACATCACCCACCTGACTGCCATCGCCGGTTGCGCCCTGTGCCTTCAGGCCGTAGCGCCAGCTACCGAAGCTGCCATAATAGCTACTGGCCTCAATGCTGGCGGGCTGACTGCCTTTCAGGGTCTCAATGTTGATTACGCCGCCCGAGGCGTTGCCGTAGAGCGCGGAAAAGGGACCACGCAGCACTTCCACGCGATCCACCGAATTGAGATCGATATTAGACGTTTGGCCCTGACCGTCCGGCATCGTTGCCGGGATGCCATCCACATAAATACGCATACCGCGCACGCCATAGGTAGAGCGCGAGCCAAACCCGCGAATCGAAATCTGCAAATCCTGCGCATAGTTCTGTCTGTTCTGGATTTGTACGCCAGGAAGGCCGGAGAGATTCTCCGACAGATTAACGCGCGGCGCGGCCAGACGCAGATCGTCGCCGTTGATCACGCTCACGGCAGCTGGCGTGTCCAGTTCGGAAAGGCCGCCAGGGGAGGCGCTCACCACCAGGGTCGATTTATCGCTGGCCGCTGCGCAGATGCAGCTAAAAACCAGCAGGGTGGGTGCTGCTATAAAGCGGGCAGAAGAGGGAGGAAGGATGATTTTCATAAAGGCGTCCTGCGGCAGAAATAATTGATAACGTTCCGTAACATCTGCGTTTAAGCCTGGCAGCCCGGTCATATTTTGCAAAAAGCGCTAATAAAATATTTCAGGCCAGCGGTGACAAATCACGCATAAACCGCCGGAATGCCGCAGAAAACAGCTAATAATCTGGCTGATATAAAACGAGACTATTATCAAGACCCAGGTCAGTATTAACCGACATTTAACCAGAAGGATTTACACCATGAATCAACGTCCCGCGGTAGCGGTATTGGGATTAGGCGCCATGGGGCATGCTTTCGCTGCTAACCTGGTAAAGAAAGAATTTCAGGTAGCAGGCTGGAACCGCACCCGGGCACGCGGTGAGGATCTGGCGGCAGCGGGCATGCAGCTGTGTGATGAGCCGCAGCAGGCGGCAGAACAGGCTGAAGTTGTGTTGGCGATGCTGTCAGACGGCGCAACCACCGAACGCGTTCTGCAAGAAATAATGCCAGCGTTAAAGCCCAACGCTATCTTCTGCCAGATGGGCACCATCGGTGTGGAAGCCACCGACAAACTCATTTCTCAGCTGGTCGCGGCGCGCCCGGATGTGGTCTATATCGATGCGCCGGTTTCCGGCACCAAAGCGCCTGCAGAAAATGCGCAGATTCTGGTGCTGGCCAGCGGCGATCGGCAGCGTGCGGCGCGCCTGGAGCCTGTGTTTGCCGCTATCAGCAAGGGCGCGCGTTGGTTGGGTGAAGCGGGCGCCGGTTCGCGAATGAAACTGGTGGTAAACGCCTGGCTGATTAGCATGATGCAGGGGCTGGCGGAAAGCACCAGTCTGGCGCTACAGTTTGGTTTTACTCCTGACGAACTCTGGTCGGTGCTGGAAGGCGGGCCGTTAGCAGCGCCCTATGCAAAGGTAAAGCTGGAGACCATCAGGGGCGGCGACTATACGCCCCAAATGCAGCTGGTCTGGGCGCTTAAAGATGCGCAGCTGGCGCTGAGCGCGGCGGAAGATCAGTCGATGCCGGGACTTCAGCATATTGCTCAGCTCTGGCAGCAGGCCGTGGAAGCGGGCTATGGCGAGCAGGATCTTGCGGTGATTTATCGGTTTTTGACTGGCAAAGAGTAAAGCCTGTCCGGCAGAAGCGGGCCGTAGCCCGCTCTGTTAACCCATTTACTCTGCTTTTTGATACTGCGCCAGCGTTGCTTTTTTACAGGCGGCGACATCTTTAAGATTACTTTTTTTCACCTCGTCAGGCAGTTTGCTATAAGCATCCGCTACCTTTTCCGCTTCGTCCTGATTAAATTCAGGCGTGTCCATGCCATAAGGAACCGAACCGCGCATCACCATATTTTTAAGCTTCTGCACATACTCTTCCTGTGATGCGTCCGCCGCTTGCTGTTCACCGGTGATGGTGCAGAGTCCCGCAATATAGGATTGCGCTTCGCTGCTTGCTTCGTCTGCTGCCTGTGCCACGCCGCAGCTTGCCATCAACAGCAGTATCGCCAGTCGCTTTTTCATTCTTGCTCCTTTTTGCCTTGTTAAATCGTTACTTAAGCATAGCTGAGATATGTTTTTACGGAGCGGAGGCGCTGCTCGCGACGCTGACAGGCTGCTGCCGCGAAAGCCTGGCGGAACAGCTTCTGTACAAATTCAATCCATGCTGGACGCCAGAACGCCATTTCATTTTTGCCTCTTTTTTATTAACCGCAGGTAGGTTATTAAAATGTTATAGATTTATCTAAGCGCTTTGCCCAGCCGCCGCTGCGCCTTGACAATCTTCAACGTGAGATAAGTCTCAGAAATCGATTACAGGGATCCCCAAATTTTTTGAGCGTTCATAGTTAAGGGGTCTTTTTTCACCGAAGGAGGGAAAAAAAATTGTCCTGGTTATCTGAAGATGTAGAGCATGACTCCGAGTTTTTGGCGTTAGTGGGTCGGGCTGTCGTAGCGTTAGCACAGGAAAGGCGGGCATTGAGTTACGATGCGCTCTGTTCGCGTTTGGGCGGCCTGGCCGACAACGCGGACGACGACGAAATGATTATAAGTTGTTGGCGAGCGCGTCAGCTGTTAAAAAACAGCGTGGGATTAGTCAAATAAAATGAATGGATGCCTCGCGCACCTGGCATCAAACCCCGCGCCAGAAATCAGCTATAAGATAAGCATCGTTTTCACCAGGAAGAAATTATGCCGTTTGATCTTCACGCTTATCTGGCGCGTATCGGTTTTACCGGCGCGACGCGCCCTTCATTAACGACGCTGGCACAGCTGCATCAGGCGCACGTATGCGCTATACCCTTTGAAAACCTGGATGTGCTTCTTGATCGCCCGATTCACCTTGAAACCGAAGCAATTCAGGAGAAGCTGGTCGTAGCGCGGCGTGGTGGTTACTGCTATGAGCAGAACGCGCTGTTTCTGCTGGCGCTGCAGCAGATGGGGTTCGATGCACGCGGGCTGGCGGCCAGAGTCGTGATTGCCCAGCCGCCGTCTGTGCCGCCGCGTACCCATATGTTGCTGCTGGTGCAACTGGAAGAGGATTTCTGGATTGCCGATGTAGGCTTTGGCGGCCCGACGCTGAGCGCGCCGATTCGCCTGCAGGCAGATCGGGTGCAGACCACGCCGCACGGCGAATATCAATTGCAGTCGCTGGGTGAAGAGTGGCTGCTGTGCCAGCGGCGTAACCAGGAGTGGCTGCCGCTCTATCGCTTCGATCTGGTGACGCAGTATCCTTCCGATTACCTGATGGCCAATCATTTCGTCTCGACCTGGCCGCACTCGCACTTTCGGCATCATTTGCTGGCGGCACGTTATCTGCCGGACGGCGGTCAGCTGTCGCTGGAGAACCGACGTTTTAGCCGCTATGGCGCGCAGCCGGAGCGGCGCACGCTGGATGATCTGCGCGCGCTTTATCAGCTGTTGCAGGATGCGTTCCGCCTTGGGGTTAAGCATTCGCTGTATGGCGTGAGCGAAGAGGCGTTTATCGAGGCGATGACGCGGCTGGACAACACACAATAAGCGTCCTTGCAGAGCCTGGCTATACTTATCAACCTGAATGCCATACAGGAGGAATTATGCCCGATAATCGTAACCAGGACTTAATGCCCTATAACCTTTTCTACTGCGACGGTACCATACTGGCGCAGAATATCGATGGCCACGTTATCGAACTGGGCCAGGCGAACGTGCATGATGGGCTGATCGGGTATCAAATTGATGGCAGCGATCTGCATGGCGAAAACTACAGCGCGCCAGAAGAATTACTGGAAGATTTGGGTGAGCAGCTCGATTTCTTGTTTCTTGACGGGCAGTTTACCAGCCTGCCGGACGTGAGCGAACGCTGGCTGGACAGGCTGGAAGATGCGCCGGTACAGCTGATTAGCCTGCATGAGCTGGATAGCGGCACCGAAGATGAAGATCCTGTGTCGATTAGCGATGAGGATCCTGGCATCCGCAATGAGTGATCGCGCCGCACCGCCATTGATTTCACCTGACGAGCAGGTAGTGCTGTATGACGGCACCTGCCGGCTCTGTAACGGGTGGGTGAATTTCCTGCTACGCTACGATAAATATCGTACGGTGAGGCTGGCGGCGGTGCAGAGCGAGCAGGGCAAAGCGCTACTGCGCTGGGCAGGGCTCTCTACAGAAAACATCAGTACGATTGTGCTGATTAGGCAGGGGAAAGTTTATCTGCGCGCGGAAGCAATATTTCGTGTCATGGCCGGGCTGCCCTGGCCGTGGCGTATCCTGGCGCTGTTGCGTCTGCTGCCTGCGACCCTCAGCAACCGCTGCTATGATTTGATCGCCAGCAATCGCTACCGTCTCTTTGGGCGCTACGACAATGTCCAGTCTCTCATCGCGGATCATCCGCAACGCTTTCTCGACCGCTGAACCCCGGGCAAAAAAAACGGCATCCGAAGATGCCGCTGCTTTTTTTTGCGGGTGGGCCTTAGCCGACCGGCTGAGTACGGATCAGGTAATCAAACGCGCTCAGTGAGGCTTTTGCGCCTTCGCCGCTGGCGATGATGATCTGCTTGTACGGTACAGTGGTGCAGTCACCGGCAGCAAAGATGCCTTTCACGCTGGTTTCGCATTTTGCGTCGATCATAATTTCGCCCATCTGGTTGCGCTCAATGGTGCCATCCAGCCAGGTGGTGTTCGGCAACAAACCAATCTGTACGAAAATACCGGCAACGTCCAGCTGATGAACCGTGTCGTTTACGCGGTTTTTGTATTCCAGGCTGGTCAGCTTGCTGCCGTCGCCTTTCACTTCCAGCGTTTGCGCATTAAGAATAATGTCCACGTTCTGCAGGCTGCGTACTTTTTCCTGCAGCACGGCATCCGCTTTCATCGCTGGGGCAAATTCCAGCAGGGTAACGTGTTCAACGATGCCTGCCAGATCGATCGCCGCTTCAACGCCGGAGTTACCGCCGCCAATAACCGCAACGCGTTTGCCTTTGTACAGCGGGCCGTCGCAGTGTGGACAGTAGGTAACGCCACGGGTGCGGTACTGCTCTTCGCCCGGCACGTTCATGTTACGCCAGCGTGCGCCGGTCGCCACGATAATGCTGCGTGATTTCAGCTCAGCGCCGGAGGCGGTTTTAATGGTATGCAAGCCGCCTTCAACGCTGGCCGGGATCAGCTTGCTGGCGCTCTGGCTGTCGATAACATCGATAGCATATTCGCTTACGTGCGCTTTCAGCGCGCCGGCCAGTTTAGAACCTTCGGTTTTCGGTACGGAGATATAGTTTTCGATATCCACCGTATCCAGCACCTGTCCACCAAAACGTTCGCCCAGCAGAGCAGTACGAATGCCTTTACGCGCTGAGTAAATCGCTGCCGCTGCGCCCGCCGGGCCGCTGCCGACAATCAGCACGTCGTAAGCGTCACGCTTATTCAGCTCTTCCGCCGCGCGTTTATCTGCGTTAACGTCCACTTTGCTGACGATCTCCGCCAGACTCATGCGACCCTGACCAAACTCTTTACCGTTCAGGAACACCGCAGGAACGCCCATCACATTGCGATCCTGGATTTCGCTCTGGAATACGCCGCCGTCGATCGCCGTATGGCTGATGCGCGGATTCAGAATCGCCATCAGGTTCAGCGCCTGTACCACGTCAGGGCAGTTATGGCAGGAAAGCGAGTAATAGGTTTCAAAATGCAGGTCGTCATCCAGCTGGCGGATCTGATCCAGCAGCGCCTGTGTCTCTTTTGACGGATGTCCGCCGGTCTGCAGCAGTGCCAGCACCAGCGAAGTAAATTCGTGACCCAGCGGCGAACCGGCAAAACGCGGGCCGGTAGTGTTGCCTGGGTTAGTAATCAGGAATGAGGGTTTACGCTCCGGCAGGGTGTTGTCTTCACGGAACGTGACTTTTTCAGACAGCTCAGCAATCTCAGTCAGCAACGCTTTGATTTCAGCGGACTTGGCGCTGTCATCCAGCGTCGCGATTAACTCAACAGGCTTGGTTAATTTCTCAAGATAGGCCTTGAGTTGGTTTTTCATCGTGGTGTCGAGCATGAGGGTCTCCAGGCAAAAAATCGGGTGCCGCAGCACCCGATGAAAATATAAAGAGCGAGGCTAACTTAGATTTTGCCAACCAGGTCCAGAGACGGAGCCAGTGTTGCTTCGCCTTCTTTCCATTTTGCAGGGCACACTTCGCCCGGGTGGCTGGCAACGTACTGAGCTGCCTTCACTTTACGCAGCAGGTCAGAGGCGTCACGGCCGATGCCTTCAGCAGTGATTTCTACTGCCTGGATGATACCTTCCGGGTCAACGATGAAGGTACCACGGTCAGCCAGACCCTGATCTTCGCGCATGATGTCGAAGTTACGGGTCAGCGCGCCGGTCGGGTCGCCGATCATCGCGTACTGGATTTTCGCGATGGTTTCAGAGCTGCCGTGCCAGGCTTTGTGCGTGAAGTGGGTATCAGTAGAAACAGAGTAAATGTCTACGCCCATTTTCTGGAATTCTGCGTAGTGGTCAGCCACGTCACCCAGTTCAGTCGGGCAAACGAAGGTGAAGTCAGCCGGGTAAAAGAAGAATACGCTCCATTTACCTTCAACGTCTTTCTCAGTCACTTCGATGAACTCACCGTTTTTGAACGCGCTGTTTTTGAACGGTTTGATTTTGGTGTTAATGATAGACATCAGTTACTCCTTCATATTGGTTAGCGTGAAAGTTACCGAAAAATGTGATTGAGATCTAATGCGTATCCATTATTGAATCAATAAGTAAAACCTAACAACAGCTAAGGCATTACTTATTATGGACAAATTCTGCCCTCAATCCTATATGCTTCGGTAGCTCTGGCGCTGCAACAGGTTAGCGGCTCTGACAGATAGCCATTACGCTGCGTTTGATTTATACAGGGTTTCCCTGTTTGGGCCAGCAGGGTAACAACACTGCATGACCGGCGTCATCATACGTTGTTCATGACCAGACAATCCAGCCCGATCAAAATGCATAAATAAACCAGGGATCAATGGCCCGTGGTGATCGTCAGATTAACGGATAATCTAACCGGGTTTTGTACTCTCTCGTAACCATCATCTCTTACAGCAACAGGCTACAGCATAATCCGCCTTTTCGACTGCCTGATGATTAAGCAATGATGCTAATGTTACCGGTAAAATTGCCGATAAATGTGATGTTTATCACTTTATTTGAGGGAGCTATGTCCTTTTTTAGCCGTATTAAAACATCCACCTTTCTGATTTGCTGTATCGCTCTGTTTGGCCTGCTGCAATTCGCTTCCGGCGGACTGTTTCTTAATTCACTCAGCAATGACAAGGAAAATTTCCTTACTGCCACCACGGCCAATGACAAGGTCACTGCGCTGACCAACGCCTGGTATGCGTTGAATGCGGTGCGCTCCGATGCTAACCGTATCGTTATTTGGATCCAGCAGGAAGGCCCAGCCAGCGCAAAAGTGCCGGGGATGATCCAGCATGGACGCCAACAGCTGCAGGAGGCGGAGCGCTGGTATCAGGAATATCAGTCTGGCGCGCCGTTGAAACAGCTTGACCCGCATCTGACTGCTGAACTTAACGCCAGCTATAAAGCTTACTCGACACTGTTGCAGCAACTCATGGACACGGCGGATACGCACAGCCTGGCCGCAATGTTTGCCATTAATGCCGCGCCGAAACAGCAGGCGATGCTGGAAGATTACGAGCGCTGGCGCAGCGCGGTCAATTATCTGACCAGCCAGGCCGCTGAGGACAGCAGCCAACATTTCCAGCGAATGAAAATGTTGCTGACAGGCGTGATGCTACTGGTATTAGCCTGCGTTGCGCTTAGCTGGCGTGTGCTGCAGCGCGTGCTGTTGCAGCCGCTCACTGCCGCGCTTAACCATATTAATGCGATTGAACATGGCGATCTCACGCAGCCGGTAAAAATAGATCCGCTGGCGCGTACTGAAATGGGGCGACTGCATAATGGCCTGGCGCGTATGCAACAGGCGCTGGTCAATACCGTCAGCAACGTGCGCAGCGGCTCTGAAACCATTCTTACCGGCGTTAGCGAGATTGCCGCAGGCAATGCCGATCTCTCATCGCGTACGGAACAGCAGGCCGCTTCACTGGAACAGACGGCAGCCAGCATGGAACAGATCACCGCTACCGTAAAACAGAATGCGGATAATGCGCTGCAGGCATCCAAACTGGCGTTATCGGCGTCAGAGACCGCTGAGAAAGGCGGAGATATTGTTGATGGGGTAATCAAGACCATTTACGACCTGGAAGAAAGCGCAAAGAAAATCGCTGAGATCACCGGCGTGATCGAAAGCATCGCCTTCCAGACCAATATCCTGGCATTGAATGCTGCAGTAGAGGCGGCACGCGCCGGAGAAAACGGGCGCGGCTTTGCAGTGGTAGCGGGAGAGGTGCGCAATCTGGCCCAGCGCAGCGCGGCAGCGGCCAAAGATATTAAAGGGCTGATTGATGAGTCCTCTTCACGTGTGGAAAAAGGCACAAAGCTGGCGGTTGCCGCTGAAGAGTCGATGGAAGCCATCGTGGTTGGGGTTAAGCAGGTGCGCGATATTATGGATGAAATTTCCTCTGCTTCTGAAGAGCAAAGCCGTGGCATCAGCCAGGTAGGCATTGCGGTGGTCGAGCTGGATCAGGTCACGCAGCAAAACGCCTCGCTGGTTGAAGAGTCATCTTCGGCAGCCAGCCAGCTGGAAGATCAGGCCCGACATCTGAACCAGATGGTAGCGACCTTTCGTCTTGCCACAGGCGTGACGTTGTCACAAGCAGCCGCAAAAAAACCGGTTGTAAAGGTTGCATATTCTGTGCCTGCGCGTCCGAAAGAGAATTCCACGACAGAGGGATGGGAAGCGTTCTGACATTAAAAAAATAATTAATTTAAGCCGGCCTTTCATTGGCCGGTTTTATTTAATTAATCCACTAATAAAAACATGCCAATTATATACATTCGAAATAAATTCGCGCGCCGTTTTAACGGCCAGTGTCGCTAATTTATATAAACCCCATTGACGACAGATATTTATTGATTATTATTTTCCCCGCCCCGAAACAAAAAAGGAGTTTGTCGGTGAAAAAAATAAATATTGCTTTTATGCTGGCTGTACTGGCATTTATACCCTTGTCCAGCCAGGTGATTGCGCAGGATAAAATAGCCTCTCAGAATGCATCATTTTCCCGTCCGGAAGTTGCTGAAAAAGTGATGGCCTGGCAGGGCGAAGAGGGCGTTCAGGTCTGGATATTGCGCTACGGTCCGCGCCAGGATAATAAAGCACTGGTACAGATCACAAATATCGATCATCCCTGGAGTCAACGCATTCAGATAATGGATGTGCAAAAGAGTGATAAAAAGATCAGCTATTCACTTACGGTTAATGGTAATCGTTTTGTGGTGTTAAATGTCTTTGGCAGGGATTCAGGCGAACTTTATTTGCCCGATGAGAAGCAGCCTTACCGCATTAACTACAGCGAATCACTTTCATCCTATGGCAATGCACAGCATTTCCTGACCGATTACCTTAACCAGAAAAAATAATATCCCGGTGCGATAAAACAGAAACAGAGCAGGTATTCTTCCCCTCCATGGTGGAACGAGTGCCTGCTTTTTCTGTGCTGACGCGCGGGTCCGTGCGGCGCGGTTAATTAAGAGGTGGTTACCCGGCTAACGGGCACTGGCTCCCGCACAGTCATAACCAGCTTTTTTCTGGTTGCAGCAGCGACATTTCCAGCATACTGGCGAAAACAATCAGCGCGGTAGCGGTAAAGATCGCGTTATAACCCTGATATTGCGCCAGCCCACCGCTTAGCATGGGCGAAATGATCGATGCCAGGTTTGCTATTGCCAGGTTTGCTATTGCCAGCGTAATGCCGCTATAAGCGCCCACGCTGGCATGCGGCGTAACGTCAATCACCACTGACCAGTAGACATTATTGACCAACGCATTCAGCGCATTGCCCAGCGTCATCATCAAAATAACTGTACTGGCGGAGGGCATCCACGGGATCGCCAGAAAACAGCTGCCAATCAGCAGCAGCAAATGACTAATTCGCCCACCAGCGCCATTCCCATCTCGCCTGCCCAGGCGATGGTAATTTCCAGTATCGACCAGAGGCCCCCCGCCACGATCCAGATCTTTTTAGTGCAGAAGCGGTCAGCCAAAAAGGGGCGCAGTCAGGGCGCAGATTACTCGCCAGCGCCAAACAGCCGGGGCGTACCAGGGAGGATGTGTAAAATCATAGAGGTTGTTCATTGTAAGAAGAGGGATGGTGCCATTCGCAGGGATGCGCACACTATTGCGGCAATTGATTAATTGCCTGCATCTCTCGCTTTCCCGCAGCCGTTTTATCAGGCAAAAAAACCTTCCTTATCAGAGAGCCCGCCCGCTGAAAGCCAACTTTTTTAGCATTACGTGGCAATTCTTTTCTATGTTTTACAGCCTGTCTTATTATTTTCGCTAATTTATTAATTTCAATGTATGGCTGGAAGCGGCAGGCGCAAGCGAGATCGATCTTTCACCGGGAAAATCATCAAATGCTCTTAACAGATAAGATTTTGTGGGATTTTAATGCCCGTGCTTCAAAGTTAAAATTGTGTTGATTTGATGTAATGTTTTTTAGTTTTACTTTCAATTTTTGTAAATTGTTATGAGGGAAACATGGTTAACAAAATTACCGGGATAGTTATCGCCCTGATCGGCATAGCTATGCTTTATATGGGCGGCAGGCTGTTACTGCTTGGGGGAAGCCCATTTTACGCAGTCATGGCCATCGGGCTATTGATTATCGCCATTACCCTGGCGATGAATAAGAAAATCGCCTTAACCGCCTGTGCCGTTTTATTGTGGATTACATTGTTCTGGATTATTTATGAGGTGGGCTTCGATAAATGGCAGTGGATCCCGCGTGGCGATATCCTCGGCCTGATCGGCGTCTGGCTGGCGATGCCGTGGGTGGTACGTCCGCTGACCGGACGTAAGTTTCATCCGTTCCTGGGGTCTACCCTGATTGTTATTATCGCGGTGGTAATTGGCCTGATGTTCTACGATCCGCTGCCGCAGGAAGGTAAAATTACCAATGCCCGCCAGCCCAGCAGTGCCGCCGTCGCACACGATGACTGGGTCGCTTACGGTGGCACTAACAACGGCCTGCGCTTTTCAGCTCTGAACCAGATTAATAAGCAAAACGTGAATAATCTGGAGGTTGCCTGGACTTATCACACCGGCGATCTGCGTCAAAGCGATGATGCCAGCGAATATACCTTTGAAGCGACGCCGCTCAAGGCAAATAACACGCTCTATTTCTGTACGCCGCATAATGAAATCCATGCGCTGGTGCCGGAAACCGGCAAGCTGAAATGGAAATATGTGCCGCAAAAGAATCGCTCTTATCTGCAGCAGCACCAGACCTGCCGTGGCGTTAGCTACTATGAAGCCAGCGCCGCTCAGCCGCAGAGTAATGCGCCGGCAATCTGCCGCAAGCGTATCTTTAATGCTACCACCGATGCCAAACTGGTGGCGCTGGATGCGGATACCGGCAAGCGATGCGCCGATTTCGGCCAGGACGGCATTGTGGATCTGCGCGCCAATATGGGCGAACTCCGTCCGCATGCGCTGATGCAGACCGCCGCACCGCTGGTAGCGGGCAATCTGGTGATTGTTGGCGGCTCGGTCATGGATAACGGTTTTGATAAGGGCAACCCATCTGGCGTGATTCGTGCCTATGATGTGCAGAGTGGTCGCCTGGTATGGAATTTCGATCCTGCCAACCCAACGCAAACCCAGCCGATTGCCGCTAACCAAAACTATCCTTACGATACGCCGATCGCCTGGGGTACTCTGAGCGCCGATCTGCATAACGGCCTGGTTTATGTGCCGTTTGGCAATGCCTCGCCGGATGAGCTGGGTATCGAGCGCGATGCCAACAGCAATACCGAGAAGTTCCGCGATGCGCTGGTGGCGCTGGATCTGCAGACAGGCACCTTTAAATGGCGTTTCCAGAGCTCTAACCACGATCTGTGGGATCGCGATAACCCGTCGCAGCCGTCACTGCTTGATATCGATTATCAAGGTAGCAAACAGCCGGTGGTGATCCTGCCGACCAAAACCGGCAACCTTTTTGTTCTTAATCGTCTGACCGGCGAGCCGGTTTATCCCGTCAGGCAGGTACCGGTTTCGACCGATGGCGTTGCCGGTGAGAAATTTGCCGCGACCCAGCCGGTTTCCAGCCTGAACTTCCTGCCGGAGCCGCTGACTGAAAAATCGATGTGGGGCATTACGCCGTTCGATCAGATGGCCTGCCGTATCGATTTTAAATCGCTGCGCTATGACGGTAATCCCTGGACGCCTTCTACCGAGCAGGGTTCTATCATATTCCCGGGTAATATCGGCGTGTTTAACTGGGGTTCCGTGGCGGTTGATCCAGAGCGACAGATCCTGATCGCTTCGCCGGTGCGCCTGGCTTATAAATATACGCTGATCAAGCGTACGCCGGAAACGGCTACGAAACGTATGTTCACTCAGGATGGACAGCCTTACTGGAATGAGAACTTCCACGGCGACTATGCCATTCATATTCAGCAGCTGGCTTCCGATCTGGGCATTCCTTGTATCGCCCCGCCGTGGGGACGTATGGTTGGCGTGGATCTGAAAACCGGTAAAACCGAATGGCTGCGCCGCGTGGGCACCACGAAAAACCTCAACACCAGCTTCCTGCCGGGGCGTTTCCCGATCGGTTTCCCGATGGGAATGGTGGCGCATGGTGGTCCGCTGGTGACGGCAGGCGATGTGGTATTCCACGGCGCGACGGCGGATAACTTCTTCCGCGCCTATGATATCAATACTGGCGAACTGCTGTGGCAGACCGAGCTGAGCGCTGGCGCGCAGGCTACGCCGTCGACCTGGCAGGGCAGCGATGGCAAACAGTATGTAGTGATCGCCGCAGGCGGCCACGGTTCGCTGGGTACCAAAGCCGGAGACAGCGTAGTGGCGTTCCGCCTGAAATAACTAACGCGAAGTAAAAGTAAAAAGCGCCTGCAAGGGCGCTTTTTTTATAGCTGAAAGATCAGAGCGGCTTTGCCTGTATCAGCGGCCCGCTGGTAACAAAGCTTCCGGCGCCTAAATGATGCAGCGTATGATGCTCAGGATGTTCGGCTGAGAACTGCCAGCGGCCCTGGTTAAAAATACGCGTATCGGCGGCGGCAGCGACCACTTCTCCAAATAAGGTATCGTACTGCTGCTGCGCCTGGGTTTCCGGCAGCAGTCGGCATTCCAGCCAGGCGGCACAGCCCTGTTCGATCACCGGCAGGCCGAGCTCGGGTCCACGCTTAGCCTCAATATTGTAGTGTTCAAACTTATTCTTATCGCGTCCGGAAACGCTGCCAACCGCCCAGGTTAAATCAGCAATGGCAGCGGTAGGTACGCAGATAGCAAATGCCTGGTTCTGCTCAATGATTTCTCGCGACCAGGTGCCTTTATCCACCACAATAGCAATACGCGCCGGGACAAACTCAACCGGCGTTGACCAGGCCGCGGCCATAACATTACGTCTGCCGGAGGCAGCATCGAAGCTGGTGATCAGAACGGTAGGGCCGTGATTAAGCAGACGGCTGGCATGGTTAAGCGCTACGGGCTGAAAATATGACATCCTTTACCTTAAGATTTTTTATTAGCAAGTTTATTAATAACATCACGAGAATAGTGAATGCTCTGTTAACTCCATTCGTGACACCATAAAAAAAAGCTCGAGGGTTAGCAGTATGAACAAAGTGATTATTTCCCTGGCGCTGGGAACATTCGGACTCGGCATGGCCGAATTCGGAATTATGGGCATATTGACCGAACTGGCTCGTGATATAGACATCCCGGTATCTTCCGCAGGTCATATGATCTCATTTTATGCGCTCGGCGTGGTTATCGGCGCGCCGGTGATTGCCGTTATCTCCCATAAGTTCTCGTTGAAAACGATTCTGCTATTTTTGGCGGCGCTGTGCATTACTGGCAACGCTATCTTCACCTTTTCCTCTTCCTATACCATGCTGATTATTGCTCGCCTGATTTCCGGCTTTCCGCACGGCGCATTCTTTGGCGTCGGCGCGATTATCCTGACCCGGGTAATAAGGCCGGGTAAAGTGACCGCAGCGGTAGCAGGCATGGTATCCGGAATGACGCTGGCGAACCTGATTGGCATTCCGCTGGGCACATTGCTGAGCCATGAATTTAGCTGGCGATCAACTTTCCTGCTGATCTCTGTTTTTAATATCGCGGTAATCACTTCTATTGTTTTTTGGATACCTGATATTTCTGATAACGCGCCAACCAAACTCAGCGAACAGTTCCACTTCCTGAAATCAGCCGCGCCGTGGCTGGTTTTTCTGGCTACCCTGTGCAGCAACGCCGGGGTATTTGCCTGGTTCAGCTACATCAAGCCGGTGATGATCTACGTCTCTGGCTTTTCCGACCAGGTGATGCCGCTGATTATGATGCTGGCAGGGCTGGGCATGGTACTGGGCAATATAGTAAGCGGGAGGTTATCCAGCCGATTTTCGCCGCTGCGCATTGCAGCGATAACGAACTTCACGATTGCCGTCGCGTTAACGTTAACTCTGTTTTTCGCTTATCAGAATATCGCCTCGCTCAGCCTGGCGTTTATTATCTGCGCCGGACTGTTTGCGCTCTCTGCGCCGTTGCAAATTCTTCTGCTACAAAATGCCAAAGGCGGTGAGATGCTGGGCGCGGCGGGCGGGCAAATCGCGTTTAACCTTGGTAGCGCCCTGGGCGCCTTCTGCGGCGGAGCCATGCTTACCGCCCATTTTCCTTATAACTATGTGGCTCTGCCCGCCGCGCTGCTGTCGTTATCGGCCATGCTGTCGCTGCTTCTCTACCGGCGTTTAAAATCCCGTCCGGTATTTTGTTCTGGAGCGAAAGTTACAGGCTAAAAATGTGACATTGTTCAAGTAAACAACAGCGGCAGGGCCACGCTAAGTTGTTAGTCAGTTCCCTGTCAATCCACAATTATATGCAGTGCGTTCGTGAGAAATAAGCCATTGCTACCCCCTATAAAATCCCTTCATTTTTCAAGGAAATGGTCAGCGCGGTAAACCGGCCCGCTGCGTACCATTCCTTTTTCCTTATGCCCAAAGCGGGGCGATTAATTCTTTAGAGGTAGACAAGAGTCTCATTTTTAGTTTCTTGTTTTAACTACGTAAATTTTCCCTTCATGCCTGATTATTACCCTAATCATAATTACTGATTGATTATTGATCACTCTAAATAACCCGACTACGCTTACGGGGATTTGTCGCTTTGCTTCAGTCCGCCTTCATTGATTCTTACCATGGAACGTGAATATGGCCACACATGAGAAATCGACGCATGCCGCGCTGCGCGGCTGGGATGCCGAAAATCCGCGCTACTGGGAGAAAACCGGCAAAAAAATCGCGCAACGTAATTTATGGACATCTGTTTTTGCTTTGCTGTTAGCCTTCTGCGTCTGGATGCTGTTCAGCGCCGTAGCGGTAAACCTTAATAAAGTTGGCTTTCATTTCACGACCGATCAGCTGTTTCTGCTTACCGCGCTGCCTTCACTTTCCGGAGCGATTCTGCGCGTACCTTACTCCTTTGCAGTGCCGCTGTTTGGTGGTCGGCAGTGGACGGTGATCAGCACCGCCATTCTGATTATTCCCTGCGCCTGGCTGGGTTTCGCCATACAAAATCCTGACACCTCTTACGGCGTATTTATTGTAATCTCGCTGCTGTGCGGCTTTGCCGGGGCGAATTTCGCCTCCAGCATGGGCAATATCAGTTTTTTCTTTCCCCGGGCACGTCAGGGCAGCGCGCTGGGCATTAACGGCGGGCTGGGCAATTTGGGCGTCAGCGTGATGCAGCTGCTGACGCCTGTGGTGATCTCGCTACCGATTTTTACCTTTCTGGGCGTTCATGGCGTAGAGCAGCCGGACGGCAGCCGTTTGTGGCTGGCTAATGCCGCGTGGCTGTGGGTGCCGCTGCTGATGATCGCGGTACTGGCCGCCTGGTTCTGTATGGATACGCTGGCAGGCACGCAGGCGTCGCTACGCGAGCAGCTTACGGTACTGAAGCGCGGCCATATGTGGCTGCTGAGCCTGCTCTATCTGGCAACCTTTGGCTCTTTTATCGGCTTTTCAGCGGGTTTTGGCATGCTGGCAAAAACGCAGTTTCCCGATGTCGATATCCTGAAACTGGCCTTTTTTGGGCCATTTTTAGGCGCGCTGGCGCGTTCGGCTGGGGGCATTATCTCCGATAAGCTCGGCGGCATTCGCGTCACGCTGGTGAACTTTATGCTGATGGCTCTGTTTACGCTGCTGCTGTTTTCGACGCTGCCAGGACACGGCACCGGCAGTTTTACTGCCTTTTACGCCGTGTTTATGGGTCTGTTTCTCACCGCTGGCCTGGGCAGCGGCTCAACCTTTCAGATGATCGCCGTGATTTTCCGCACCCTGACGCGCAAACGCGTGCTGGCGGCTGGCGGCACTGAAGCGCAGGCGCAACATGTGGCGGTGACCGAGACCGCCGCTGCGCTGGGTTTTATCTCCGCCATCGGCGCTATCGGCGGTTTTTTTATTCCAAAAGCCTTCGGCACATCGCTGGCGATGACCGGCTCGCCGGTCGGAGCGATGAAAGTTTTCCTGGTCTTCTACGTTGTCTGCACATTGGTGACCTGGCTGGTTTACGGGCGCCGCTTTACTAAAGACTAAGCACGGCATCTTCTTCGATCTGTTTTTCAGGTTATGTAATTTGAGCCATGTAACCGCAGGGAAACTCTCTGCCAGGAGTGGGTAATGAGTAAGCTAGTGGACAAGTTTCGCTATTTTCGCCAGAAAAGCGACACCTTCTCGGATGGACACGGGCAGTTGATGAACAGCAACCGCGACTGGGAGGACAGCTATCGCCAGCGCTGGCAGTACGACAAAATTGTACGTTCCACCCACGGCGTAAACTGTACCGGCTCCTGTAGCTGGAAGATTTATGTCAAAAATGGTCTGGTCACCTGGGAAACGCAGCAGACCGACTATCCACGCACCCGCCCCGATTTGCCCAATCATGAACCGCGCGGCTGCCCACGCGGCGCCAGCTACTCCTGGTATATCTACAGCGCCAACCGGCTAAAGTATCCGCTGGTGCGCCGACGGCTGGTGGAGTTGTGGCGCGAGGCGCTGGCGCAGCACGGCGATCCGGTACTGGCCTGGAACGCTATCGTCACCGATCCCGAAAAAAGCCGCAGCTATAAACAGGCGCGCGGGCACGGCGGCTTTATCCGCTCCGACTGGAAAGAGCTGAATACGCTGATCGCCGCCGCCAATATCTGGACCATCAAACACTGCGGCCCCGATCGCGTGGCCGGTTTTTCGCCGATCCCGGCCATGTCGATGATCTCTTATGCAGCCGGAACGCGCTATCTTTCGCTGATCGGCGGCACCAGCCTGAGTTTTTATGACTGGTACTGCGATCTGCCGCCCGCGTCGCCAATGACCTGGGGCGAGCAGACCGACGTGCCGGAATCCGCCGACTGGTACAACTCCAGCTATATCATCGCCTGGGGTTCGAACGTACCGCAGACCCGCACGCCAGATGCCCACTTCTTTACCGAGGTGCGCTATAAAGGCACCAAAACCATCGCCATCAGCCCTGACTATTCAGAGGTCGCCAAGCTGTGTGACCAGTGGCTGTCACCAAAACAGGGGACCGACAGCGCGCTGGCGATGGCGATGGGGCATGTGATCCTGAAAGAGTTCCATCTGGAAAACCCCAGCGACTATTTCCTCAACTATGCGCGGCGCTATACCGATATGCCGATGCTGGTGCTGCTGGAGCCGGAAGAGAGCGGCTATTACACCTCTGGCCGCCTGCTGCGCGCCGCCGATCTCACCGATGCGCTGGGCGAGGCCAACAATCCCGACTGGAAAACCGTCGCCCTGAGTGAGAGCGGTGAGATGGTGGTGCCTAATGGATCAATCGGTTTCCGCTGGGGCGAAAAAGGGAAGTGGAACCTTGAGCCACAGGCAGCAGGCAGCGAAGTCGCGCTGCGCCTGTCGTTGATTGACGATCGTGATGAAGTGGTTCCGGTGGCGTTTCCCTACTATGGCGGTAATGAAAGCCCCAACTTCCGCCACGTTAAGCAAGATCCCATCCTGCTGCACCAGCTGCCGGTTAAGCAAATTACGCTGGCGGATGGCACCATCGGACGCGTGGTCACGGTATACGATCTGATGCTGGCGAATTATGGGCTGGATCGCGGTCTGGATGATGCCAACTGCGCGCAAAGCTATGATGAGATCAAAGCCTACACGCCTGCCTGGGCTGAGCAGATCAGCGGCGTGCCGCGCAAAAACCTGGAGCATATCGCCCGCGAATTTGCCGGGACCGCCCATAAAACGCGAGGACGGTCGATGATCATTGTGGGAGCCGGTCTCAACCACTGGTATCACATGGATATGAACTACCGTGGCCTGATCAATATGCTGGTGTTTTGCGGCTGCGTGGGACAAACCGGCGGCGGCTGGGCACACTATGTTGGTCAGGAAAAGCTGCGGCCGCAAACCGGCTGGATGCCGCTGGCGTTTGCGCTGGACTGGACGCGGCCGCCGCGTCAGATGAACAGCACCTCCTGGTTTTACGCGCACGCCAGCCAGTGGCGCTTTGAGAAACTGAGCATCAGCGAGCTGTTATCACCTATTGCCCAAAAGCAAAAATTCACCGGCCAGCTGATCGATTTCAACGTACGCGCCGAACGCATGGGCTGGCTACCTTCAGCGCCGCAGCTAAATACTAACCCGTTGCGCATCGCTGCACTGGCAAAAGAGGCGGGCCAGTCACCGGTTGACTATACCGTTGACGCGCTGAAAAGCGGCAAGCTGCGCTTCGCCTGTGAACAACCCGACGACGGTAATAACCACCCGCGCAACCTGTTTATCTGGCGCTCTAATCTGCTCGGCTCCTCCGGTAAGGGGCATGAATATCTGCTGAAATACCTGCTCGGCACCGACAGCGGCATTCAGGGCGAAGAGTGCATCGGCAAAGGCGATGCGATCCCGGAAGAGGTGGAGTGGCAAACCAAAGCGCTGGAAGGCAAGCTGGATCTGCTGGTGACGCTCGATTTTCGCATGTCCACCACCTGTCTCTATTCGGATGTGGTGTTGCCGACCGCGTCCTGGTATGAGAAGGATGATATGAACACCACGGATATGCATCCGTTTATTCATCCGCTCTCCGCCGCTGTGGATCCGGTCTGGGAGTCGCGCTCCGACTGGGAAATCTACAAAGATATCGCCAAAACGTTTTCTGACCTCTGTGTTGGCCATCTCGGTCAGGAGACCGATGTGGTGCTACAGCCAATTCAGCACGACTCGCCCGCTGAGCTGGCACAGCCCTATGAAATCCAGGAGTGGCATAAAGGCGAGTGCGATCTGATCCCCGGCAAAACCGCACCCAATATTATTACGGTTGAGCGCGACTATCCGGCCACCTGGGAGCGCTTTACCTCCGTGGGTCCGCTGCTGGAAACCATCGGTAACGGTGGCAAAGGCATTAACTGGCATACGGCAAATGAGGTTGAGCTGCTGCGCAAGCTGAATTACGTCAAGGCGGAGGGGCCGGCGAAAGGGCAGCCGATGATCAACAGCGCCATCGATGCGGCGGAAATGATCCTGACGCTGGCACCGGAAACCAACGGTCAGGTGGCGGTAAAAGCCTGGGAAGCGCTGGGCGAAATCACCGGGCGCGAGCATACCCATCTGGCGCGACGCAAAGAAGAGGAAAAAATCCGCTTCCGCGATATTCAGGCACAGCCGCGTAAGATCATCTCCAGTCCCACCTGGTCCGGTCTGGAGGATGAGCATGTTTCTTATAATTCCAGCTATACCAACGTGCATGAGCTGATCCCGTGGCGCACGCTTTCCGGGCGACAGCAGCTGTATCAGGATCATCCCTGGATGCGCGCCTTTGGCGAAAGCCTGGTTTCCTACCGTCCGCCCATTGATACGCGCAGCGTCACTCAGCTACAGCATATCCCTTCAAACGGCTATCCGGAAAAAGCGCTGAACTTCCTGACGCCGCACCAGAAATGGGGCATTCACTCTACCTACAGCGAAAACCTGCTGATGCTGACCATGTCGCGCGGCGGGCCGATTATCTGGATGAGCGAAGAGGATGCGCGTGAGCTGCAGATCAAAGACAACGACTGGGTAGAGGTGTTTAACGCCAACGGCGCGTTGACCTGCCGTGCGGTGGTCAGCCAGCGCGTGAAGCCTGGATCTACCATGATGTACCACGCGCAGGAGCGCATCACCAATATTCCCGGCTCGGAGGTTACCGGCATCCGTGGCGGTTTTCATAACTCCGTTACCCGCATCTGTCCGAAACCGACCCATATGATCGGCGGCTATGCGCATCTGGCCTACAGCTTTAACTACTACGGCACCGTCGGCTCTAATCGCGACGAGTTCATCATGATCCGTAAAATGAAAAACATTAACTGGCTGGATGGCGAAGGCCAGGACCAGGTGCAGGGGGAAGCGCAATGAAAATACGTTCACAGGTCGGGATGGTGATGAATCTCGACAAATGCATCGGCTGTCATACCTGCTCCATTACCTGTAAAAACGTCTGGACCGGACGTGAAGGCATGGAGTACGCCTGGTTCAATAACGTTGAAACCAAACCGGGCATCGGCTACCCAAAAGCCTGGGAAGATCAGGATAAATGGAAGGGCGGCTGGATCCGTAAAATCAACGGCAAGCTGGAGCCGCGGCTTGGCGGCAAAGCGGGCGTAATGGCCAAGATTTTCGCTAACCCGGAGGTGCCGGGCATTGATGACTACTATGAGCCGTTCAGTTTTGATTATCAGCATCTGCATAACGCCAAAGAAGGCAAACATCAGCCGATTGCCCGCCCGCGTTCGCTGATCAGCGGCAAACGCATGAAGAAAATAGAGTGGGGGCCAAACTGGGAAGAGATCCTGGGCGGCGAGTTCAGCCTGCGATCTCAGGACAGCAACTTTGTGGCGATGCAAAAGGAGATGTACGGCCAGTTTGAAAACACCTTTATGATGTACCTGCCGCGCCTGTGCGAACACTGTCTGAACCCCAGCTGTGTGGCGACCTGTCCCAGCGGCGCAATCTATAAACGCGAAGAAGATGGCATCGTACTGATTGACCAGGACCGCTGTCGTGGCTGGCGCTTATGCATCAGCGGCTGCCCCTATAAAAAAATCTACTTTAACTGGAAGAGCGGGAAATCAGAAAAGTGCATCTTCTGTTATCCACGTATCGAGTCGGGCATGCCAACCGTCTGCTCAGAAACCTGCGTCGGACGCATTCGCTATCTCGGCGTGGTGCTGTATGATGCCGACCGCATCGCTGAGGCCGCCAGCGCAGAAAATGAAACCGATCTCTATGAGCGTCAGCTTGATGTGTTTCTCGATCCCAATGACCCGGAAGTCATTGCCGAAGCGCTGGCGCAGGGCATTCCGGAGAACGTACTGGATGCGGCGCAGAAATCGCCGGTCTGGAAGCTGGCGATGGACTGGAAGCTGGCGCTGCCGCTGCATCCTGAATATCGCACGCTGCCGATGGTCTGGTATGTACCACCGCTGTCGCCGATTCAGTCGGTGGCTGATGCGGGCGCGCTGCCAATGGATGGCGCGCTGCCGGCGGTAGAAACCCTGCGTATTCCGGTGCAGTACCTGGCAAACCTGTTGAGCGCGGGCGATACCGCACCGGTGCTGCGGGCGCTAAAAAGAATGATGGCGATGCGCCACTATAAACGCGCGCAAACGGTGGAGGGTGAGACCGATACCCGCGCCATCGAACAGGTCGGACTCAGCGTGGCGCAGGTGGAAGAGATGTACCGCTATCTGGCGATTGCCAACTATGAAGACCGGTTTGTGATCCCCACCAGCCACCGCGAATTGGCGGCTGATGCCTTCCCGGAGCGCAACGGCTGCGGCTTTACCTTTGGCGACGGCTGCCACGGCAGCGACAGCAAATTCAACCTGTTCAACAGCCGTCGTATCGACGCCATTAACATTACGCACCGGGCGGAGGGGGAATAATGCTGATGCTAAAAGTAGTGGCGCTGCTGCTGGAATATCCGGATAAGGCGCTGTGGCAGGAGAAGGATGAACTGAACGCGCTGGTGGCGCAGCAGACGCCAATGCTGCAGCCATTTGCAACCCGCTGGCTTAGCGGCGAGCTGCTGGATCGGCAGTCGGAGTGGTGTGAAACTTTCGATCGCGGCTGCGCCACCTCGCTGTTGCTGTTTGAACATGTACATGGCGAATCACGCGATCGCGGTCAGGCGATGGTTGACCTGCTGGCGCAGTATGAGCAGGCGGGGCTGCTGCTCGACTGTCGTGAGCTGCCGGACTATCTGCCGCTCTATCTTGAATATCTCAGCCAGCAGCCAGAGGCGGCGGCGCGTCAGGGCGTGCAAGATGTGGCTCCAATCCTGGCGCTGATTGGCGGGCGGCTGCAACAGCGTGCCAGCGCCTTTAGCCAGCTGTTTGATTCCTTATTAATCTGGGCAGGCAGCCCGTTGCGCAGCAGCAGCGTGGCCGGACAGGTGAGCAAGGAGCCTCGCGATGATACCCGTCAGGCTCTGGATGCCGTCTGGGAAGAAGCGCAGATCAAGTTTATCGACGATCGGGCGCAGGCGTGCGACGCCTCGCTGGAGAAAGCGCATCAGCAGCGTTTTCAACAGCAGCCCATCCCGCAATATCTGGATTTGTCAGCCGGAGGATCGAAATAATGCACTATCTGAACATCTTCTTTTTCGAGATTTATCCCTATCTGTGCGGGACGGTGTTTCTGATCGGCAGCTGGTTACGCTATGACTATGGGCAGTACACCTGGCGCGCAGGTTCCAGCCAGATCCTGGATAAAAAGAATTTCCGCCTGGCCTCTAACCTGTTCCACATCGGCATTATCGGCATTTTCTTTGGTCATCTGTTCGGGTTGCTGACGCCACACTGGGTGTATGAGCCTTTTTTGGCCATTGCCACCAAGCAGAAACTGGCGATGGCGGCGGGCGGGGTATTTGGTCTGATGGCGTTGGTTGGCGGCCTGATGCTGCTGAAGAGACGCATGTTTAATCCTCGCGTACGGGCGACCTCAAGCCGGGCCGATATTGTGATTTTGGGTATTTTAATGATCCAGCTGATCCTTGGGCTGACGTCGATTCTGTTCTCGTTACGCCATCTGGACGGTGTAGGGATGATGAAACTGGTAGGCTGGGCACAGTCAGTGGTGACATTCCAGGGTAACGCTTCAACCTGGCTGGATGGCGTCGAGTGGATCTATCGCGTCCATCTGGTGCTGGGGATGACGATTTTCCTGATCTTTCCCTTTACCCGCCTGGTACATGTCTGGAGTGCGCCGTTTGAATACTTCACTCGCCGCTATCAACTGGTACGGGCTCGTCGCTAGGGCATAAAAAAATCCGGCACCGTGGCAATGAGCGGTGCCGGACGACGAAAGGCGTCTACAGCAAAGGGTTACACAGGAACTCGTAAATAAAGTTAGCCAAGATTACCGGGAAATCAATGTCCACATCGCCTGTATGGTTATTTTTTGTCCAGTTATCACTGGTACTGAATGCGGGGTGGTAATTAAGTGGTTGATAACAAAAATTTATCAAGAAAAGTGGCCTGATGCTTACTTTTCCCTCGTTGTCTCTTTCTGCCTGACTATGCTTTTCCGCTTTGCTGGCTCAATCCTGACGTTTTCTTCACATTTCCGTCCGACGTAGCCGTGAAAAAAATGCTATTTATCTCCTCCATCGCTTTTGCCAGACAGGGCAAAGAGAGAACCGTCAGATCGCGAAATCGAGACAAACAGATAAACTGGATATGAAAATGGCACAGTGGGTAAAGAAAGGCTATCAGGCGGCACTGGTGCTGGCTTGTGGTTGGCTATGGCTGGCAATGATGCCTGCAGGCGCGGCGGAAAATCTTCCGGTTATTAAGCCAGTAATGGCTTGTGCGCAGTTAAGCACGCTTTCACTGAGCGAAAAGGTGGGCGCGCCGGTGACCATAACTTCTGCCTCAGTAATACAAACAGAAAAGGGAAGCTTCTGTAAGGTAGCCGCAACCATTGCGCCAGCGATCGGCATAGAAGTGGCGCTGCCGACGGAGAAGTGGACGCAGCGCTTTCTGCAGGTGGGCTGCGGCGGGCTGTGCGGCAATATTAATCTTACGTTCTCTAATGCCAGCGGCTGTACGCCTGCCACCAACGGCGAGTTTACGGTTGCCGCCACCAATATGGGGCACAGCGGCAGCATGATGGACGCCAGCTGGGCCGAAGATCCGCAAAAACGTATCGATTTTGCCTGGCGTGCCAATCACCTGACCGCCAGGCTGAGCAAAGCACTCGTTGCTGCCTATTATGGTCAACAGCCCAAGTATGCCTATTTTATGGGCTGTTCCGATGGTGGTCGTGAAGCGCTAATGGAGGCCCAGCGGTATCCGGAGGATTTCGACGGTATTTCTGCCGGCGCGCCTGCGGCATTTTTCCAGTTCCAGAACTCCTTTTATCATGGCTGGAATGTGGCGGCGAACTTACGTCCGGACGGCAGCGCTATTCTGTTAAAGGATCGTTTGCCTGTTCTGCATCGGGCGGTTCTGCAACATTGCCCTACGCTGTCAGGGGTGGACGATGGTATCTTGCAAAATCCTTATGCCTGCACCTTCTCAGCAAACTGGGTAAAACAGTGTGATGAAAAACAGCAGGATAAATCAGACTGCCTGACCCGCGAAGAGATTACCGTGGCAGAAAATCTCTATCGTGGCGCGCACGACAGCGCTGGCAATCAGTTTGTTCCAGCCGGTCTGCCGTTGGGATCGGAGCTGCGCTGGCCCGTTCCTGACTCGGCATCGGGCCATTCTATGTCCGAAATGATGGTACTGCCTGCGCTGCAGTCGGTGCTGCTGACTGGCGGAAAACGCACTCTTACCTCAATAAAGGATTTCCCGCTTAACAGCCATAATTTTGCGGCGGTCGCTGAGCTGGCACCGCTGTACAACGCAGCGAATACCAATTTACATCGTTACCAGCAGCGGGGCGGAAAACTGATTATCTGGCACGGTCTGGCCGATGATTCCATTAGTCCGGCATTTTCCATCGCCTATTATCGCGGCGTTGAGAAAACCCTTGGCGCAGCTGCGGTTAATCAGTTCCTGCGTCTCTTCCTGTTGCCGGGCGTTGCGCACTGTGGCAATGGCGAAGGATACGATCAGATCGATCTTCTGACGCCGCTGATAAGCTGGACTGAGCAAGGGCAGGCACCGGAAAAAATCATTACCGGCAAACTGGCTGCATCGGTAGAACCCCAGGGAATGCCGCCTGAGCCAGGCGCTTCGGCAGAGAAACAATTTCATGGTTTACAGAGACCCAGTCAGCCTTATGCAACACCGGCCGCTGCCGTAACATCGACGCGCCCCGTCTGGCCCTATCCTTATATTGCCCGCTATACCGGTAAAGGGGCGGTGAATAAGGCGGAAAACTATAAGCCCGTAAAATCCAGCGCCTATGATCGGCTGATTATCGGCAAGCCGGCCAGTGATTTTATCGGACCCGATAATCAAAAAATGTATCAGGTGCGTGACGGGAAGTTAGCAGAAAAATAGGCCACAAAACCGCCGCGATGTCTGAGCATCAGAGCGGCAAATCCTGCGACAGGGAAGGCAAATTGAAAATATCAGGCGGCACAGAGTGCGAAGCCGCTAATGTTGCGCTCCTCTACACTGCGCCAGATATT
This sequence comes from Pantoea sp. FN0307, assembly GCF_050113815.1. Taxonomy (NCBI): domain Bacteria; kingdom Pseudomonadati; phylum Pseudomonadota; class Gammaproteobacteria; order Enterobacterales; family Erwiniaceae; genus Pantoea; species Pantoea sp. FN0307. The sequence continues at coordinate 1,193,543 of NZ_JBNJSO010000001.1, forward strand.
TATAACAAGGGAAATATAATGAATCCGGTTATTGACACATTTATTAATCACCGCAGCGATCGCAGCTATCTTGATAAACCCGTTTCGGATGCCGTTCTGGATAATATTATTTTGTCTGCTTATCGGGCGCCGACCTCTGTTCATTCACAGCAGGTCTCTGTGATCGTTACGCGTGACAAAGCCACCAAAGCTAAAATCGCCGAGCTGGCAGGCGGTCAGCCGTGGATCGCGCAGGCACCGGTGTTTATCACTTTTGTTCTGGATATGCATAAGACGCGCGAGGCGATGAGCCTGATCGATGAGCAGCAGATCGCGCATGAAAGTATTGAAAGCATTGTTTCCGGCAGCACCGACGTCGGGATTGCCCTGGCATCGGCAATGGCCGCCGCGCGTGCGCAGGGGCTGGGCGTGGTGCCGATTGGTGGGATGAGAAGAAGCCCGGCAGAGTTTATTGAACTGTTTGAGCTGCCGCCGCTGACCTTCCCGCTGGTGGGCCTGGCGCTGGGCTATGTTGATCGTCCTGCCGATCTCAAGCCGCGCCTGCCGATGTCCACTTTCCGTCATGAAGAGAAATATCAGACGGAAGGCCTGGTGGAGAAGATTGGTCAGTTTAACCACGAACTGGAGCAGCACTGGCGTGATATCAAGCGCGACGGCGGCGAAAACTGGAGCCAGACCGTAGCCAACTACTATAAAAACATCTACTTCCCGAACGTACTGCCGGCACTGTTAAAGCAGGGCTTCGGCAAAGATAAATAAGCCCGCCGGGCTGAGGTTATTCCTTTTGAAAACAAAACGGGCCGTCTGGCCCGTTTTGTTTCAGCGCCGGGTTAGCGCCTGACGTTTTAACTGTAGCTGTCTGCGCCAGATACGGTTATGTAACATCAAGGTCAGCATGACCCTGAAAGAGGGGGCATTGACAGTGAGAAAAGCCAGAATAATAAATAGGATGCCGAGTAGTGCGCTGATAAGTTGCGCTCCCGCATAAGGCTTGTTTAGCATAAAGTCATACAGCGACAAAACAAAATAGAGCAGATCCAGAATCAGGATCGTTTTCGCCATGCTTAAAAACAGGCTGACGGCCGCCATATATCCCTGGGCAATGAAGTAAACTGTGGCGCTCAGCACAACAGCAAAGATCAGCGCCGTGGGTAAAATGCCAAAAAACAGATTGTGTGGGCCGGCGGAAAATCCGCTGAACAATAGCTCCCATAAACGGATCTGCACCATAGCAAACCCCAGCAACAGCGTTAATGTGGCAATGATCAAGGGCACGCCGCGCGTATGCACGCCAAACGGCTGTCCCATCTTATCCATCAGCTGCTCCCGGGTGGCATCCAGAGCTTTTACATCGGCATGCCGGATCGACTGTTCTACAGTGTGGCACCAGGCAAAATGGTGTTTAAATTTTTTAGTCAGCATGTTATTCCTTTAACGGTTGCCTCTGAGGCAGGTTATATCCGGGTTAATCTTGCAATAGATCAGAACAGCGGAATAACGTTAATGTCCGGTTGATCTCATCCCACTTCCGGCAGCCAGCCCAGGGCAATCAATAGCTGAATAACGATAACGCCGATACCGCAGAGAAACACCAGTAGCAGCAATGGCCTGCCGCCCACGACCTGATAACTCGCCGCGCTGTGCTGCTGACGGCTACGCCATACCAGCAGAGCGGGAATAATCAGCGCCAGCACCGCCAACGCCACGCCTGCATAGCCAAGCGCCAGCACAAAACCCTGCGGATAGAAAAGGGCGAACAGCAGCGGCGGCAGAAAGGTCATTAGCCCGCTTTGCATACGCCCTGTAACGCTGGCGTTACGCTTACAGATATCCGCCAGATAATCAAACAGGCCCAGCGACACGCCTAAAAAGGATGTTGCCAGCGCCAGATCGGCAAACAGATGTACCGCCAGCTCAACGTGCGGCGAAGCCACAATTTGACGAATCGCCTGCAGCAGACCGTTCAGCCCGGCATGGCTGGCGAGCAGGGCGCTGAAAGCGCTTTGGTCGATGGCGCCCAGCGTCGCCAGCTGCCAGAAGATATAGGCCACCAGCGGAATGGCGCTGCCGATGATAAACACCCAGCGCAGCTTACGCAGATCGCCGTTCAGGTAGCTGATAATGCTGGGCACGCTGCCGTGAAAACCAAAAGAGGTAAAGATAACCGGGATAGCGGCCAGCACCAGGCCTTTCTCCAGCGGAAGCGTCAGCAGATTGGTTTGATGAATATGCGGCATCATCAGGCCCAGCATGACCACCAGCAAAATTATCTTGGCGCTGAACAGCACACGGTTAAACATATCCACCATCTGCGTGCCAACACAAACGATGCCGCCGGCAATCAACGTAAACAGCAGCACGCCGCTGCTGGCGGAAATTTCCGTAGAGAACCACTGGCTCAGGCTGGCTGCCAGCAGTTCGCCCGCGCCGCTGATATAGGCGGCGGTCAGCGCATAGAGCAAAAACAGCATGCTAAAACCGGTCAGCCACTGACCGGGACGACCCAGATAACGGCGCGTTAGCGTGCCCAGTCCGGTATCCGCCGATGCGTGTTGATAGACTTCAACCAGCAGCAGCGCGGTATAACACATCAGCGCCCAAAGCCCTATCAACAGCAGCAGAGTCACGCCGGGGCCGATACCCGCAGCGGCCAGCGGCATGGCCAACATACCGGCACCAATGGTGGTACCGGCCACGATAAAAATACTGCCCAAAGTACGGTTCTTCACGCTTTCCCCTGAATGTACGGTTCCGCTTACATCACGATGCGCGCAGAGTAAGGTAATCTTTACAGAGCGTCAAATCTTGCTTACAGATATTCTTCTTGCCGCTGTACAGCATTTTTTACCCGATAAAAATGGCTGATTGCTGGTGCAGGGAGATGCTTTCCGGCTACCGGGCCGCTACAGTTAACAGATAAAAAGCCGGTATTAATCGTGCCGGGTATCCTGCATTTTTATAAAAGGCAACAGCATGAAAAAAATCGGGTTTCTCTCATTTGGTCATTGGGGGCCGTCGTTCCAGTCGGCAACGCGTACCGCCGCTGATGCCCTGCAGCAATCGATCGCGCTGGCCGAAGCGGCTGAAGATTTAGGCGCAGACGGCGCTTATTTCCGCGTACATCATTTTGCCCGCCAGCTTAGCGCGCCGTTTCCCTTGCTGGCAGCGGTTGGTGCCCGTACCCGGCGTATTGAAATCGGTACCGGCGTGATCGATATGCGCTATGAGAATCCGTTCTATATGGCGGAAGAGGCGGGCGTCGCCGATTTAATCAGCGGCGGACGTTTACAGCTGGGCATCAGCAGGGGGTCGCCAGAGCAGGTAATTGATGGCTGGCGCTATTTCGGCTATCAGCCGCAGGAGGGTGAAAGCGACGCGGACATGGGCAGACGCCATACCGAAGTGCTGCTTGATGTGCTGCGCGGTGAAGGGTTCGCTAAACCCAATCCGCAGCCGATGTTTGCCAATCCGCCAGGCCTGTTACGACCAGAACCTTTTTCTGAAGGCCTGCGTGAGCGTATCTGGTGGGGATCGGGATCCAACGCCACGGCAATCTGGGCGGCCAGGCTGGGAATGCATTTGCAAAGCTCCACGCTGAAAGATGATGAAACCGGTGAGGCGTTTCATATTCAACAGGCGAAGCAGATCCGCGCCTATCGCGCCGCCTGGCTGGAAGCGGGGCATGCGCGCAAGCCACGGGTTTCGGTAAGCCGCAGTATCTTTCCTCTGGTGAATGAAAAGGATCGCGCTTATTTTGGTGCCAGCCGTCAGGAAGGCGATCAGGTCGGTTATCTGGATGAGAAAACGCGGGCAATTTTTGGCCGCAGTTACGCCGCAGAGCCAGAGACGCTAATCGCGCAGCTGAAGCAGGATGAAGCAATTGCCGAAGCGGATACGCTGCTGCTAACCATTCCTAATCAGCTGGGCGTGGATTATTGCGCGCACGTGCTGGAAGCAGTGTTAACTCAGGTCGCGCCTGAACTGGGCTGGCGCTAAGCAGGCCGGTAAGGGGGAACCCTTACCGGCCACGTCTGTTAACAGTAATGTTTCAGCAGGGAGTGATATTCCGCCTGCAAACGATAACGATAAACCGGCCTGCCGGTGGCGCCGTAATGAATGGTGGTGAAAAGAATTTTAATTTCCGCCAGCCAGATCAGATATTTACGGCAGGATACACGCGAGATATTGACTTCTGCGGCTAATTCATCGGTAGAGAACTCCGTGTCCGGATGGGCATCAATCCACTGACACAGAGTGCGTAAGGTTTGCGGCGTTAACCCTTTAGGCAGGCGTTGCTGCTCACTGGTGGTTGGTGAGCGGCCATGAATGATGCGGTCGAGTTCCGCCTGCTGATAATATTGTTGATTATCCATCTGCGATCTTTTTTGTCGCCAGTGGGTTAGCGCTTCTTCAAAACGCGAGAACTGGAAGGGCTTGATCAGGTAATCAACCACGCCATAGTTAAGCGAGGTTTTAATCGTTGCCGCATCTGCCGCGGAAGAGATAATGATGACATCAACGGGATAGTGAGAATTGCGCAATTCTGACAGTAAATCGAGCCCGTTTTCCTGCTGCATATAGATATCGAGCAGGATCAGATCAACCGGCGGCTCGGTCTGGAGTAATCGCTCTTTTGCCTGTTGTAAGGTTGACGCGATACCACAACAGGTTAGCCCTGGGATCTGTTCTATATAGCAACGGTTAAGTTCAGCGACCATAGCATCATCGTCGACCACTAACACATTCATCATAAAGCCTGATTTCCTTTGCCCCAGGGGAGCTGTACAAAAAATTGGGTATAGATACCCGGTTCAGATTCGACGCTGATATTTCCGCCAAGCGTTTCTGTTTGTTGTTTAACCAGGAACAAACCCATTCCCCGATCGTCGCCTTTTGAAGAAAAGCCTTTTTCGAAAATAGATTTTTCCAGGGCGGCAGGAATGCCAGGACCGTCATCACTGACTTCGCAGGATAGCCACCCATTCTGGTAGTGCAGCAACAGATGAATTTCACCTTCCTGCTGCTGATCTAACGCTTCCAGCGCATTTTCAATCAAATTTCCCAGAATAATAATCAGCGCCGCAACCTGTTCCTCACTGCCGCTATCCGGCAAATAACTGGCATCGTTGAGAATCAAGCGATGCCCTTTATCTGAGGCGCGGTTGATTTTACTTAACAGAAATCCCGTCATTACCGGTGACTTAATGCGTTGCTGCAGCGACCCAATTTCCGTCTGGTAATTATTTGCCGTTTTTAAAATATAGGCTTCCATCTGCGCATAATTTTTCATATGCAGCAGGCCGAGAATGACGTGCAGCTTATTCATGAACTCATGGGAGCGTTCACGTAACGCATCGACATAGTTTACCATGCCGTCCAGGCGCAACATCAGCTGACTGATTTCCGTTTTATCACGGAAGGTACACACCGCGCCGATAATACGCTTTCGGCTGCGAACCGGCACGGTATTGCTAATCATAATGCGCCCGCGCACGTTAAGTTCTTCATCATGTCGCGCCTTACCGTCATGCAGGGCTTCCCGCAGGTGGCTTAACATCAGCGAGTTTTCCGGGATCCGATCGCCACTGAGCGGTGCTTCGATGGCTGTTTTGCGCAATAACTGCTGCGCTGCCTGGTTGATCAGCGTCACGCGCGCATGGGCATCAACCGCAATCACGCCCTCTTTTACCGAGTCAAGAATGGCCTGCCGCTGTTCAAACAGGCTGGAGATTTCATGTGGCTCCAGACCAAGCAGAATTGTTTTCAGGCGCCTGACCAGCATCAAGACGCCCAATAATCCCACTGTGCCGCCTAACAAGGTGGTCCAGAAAATGTTCCAGCGGCTTTTACTGACTTGCGCCGTAACATCGCTGAGTGAAATCCCAATCGCCACGACACCGATTTGCTGATGCCGGGTGTTAAATACCGGGGTGAATACGCGCAATGCTTTTACCAGCGTCCCCTGATTGAACGCAACGTTTTCATGCCCGGCCAGCGCCGGTTGCAGGTCTTCGCCAATAAAACGTTTATTAATTAAGGCGCGGTTGGGATGTGAGTAACGTATACCGTTCATATCGGTAACGGTGACAAACAGTAAGTCATTGCGCTTTTTTGCCGCCTGAGCAATGGACTGAATGACGCCATCGTTAGCGGGCAGGGTAAGGCTGTGTTGAATTTGTGGATCTTCGGCCAGCGTTCGCGCTACGGCAAGCGCCTTGTCTTTCACATGATCATGCGTGAAGTTGTCAATTTGAATAAAGTAGAGCAGATGAACGCTTAACAGCACCGTAAATATGACCCCGCCCATCATTAACATGGCCAGGGTACTGAGTTTCATTGGACGCTTAGGCGCGGGCTTTGGCTGTGGTGACAGGTTCATTAAGGTAATAAGGTTCTTAGCGTAGCGCATTTAGTAACTAAAGTAACAGGCGGTGCTGTTTTTTTAATTAAATAACTAAAAATAAATCAACTATTAAGTAACAATAATTTAAAGTTAATCAGCTTTTTTTAACCATAACTGCGACATATTGAAGACTAAGCATGATTAAATCAACAAAAGTACTGCCTTCGCTTTCCCTTTTGGCTCTGCTAGTAACTTCTGCAGCGCATGCTGAAACTGCACCAGAGAAAACCGATGTTTTACTGATCGGCGGCGGCATCATGAGCGCCTCATTAGGCACTTTCCTTGAAGAACTTCAGCCTGACTGGAAACAGATCATGGTTGAAAAACTTGACGGTGTCGCGCTGGAATCATCCAATGGCTGGAACAACGCGGGTACCGGCCATTCAGCAAATATGGAGCTGAACTATACGCCAGAGCGTCCGGATGGTTCAATCGAAGTTAAGAAAGCTTTAGAAATCAACGAAGCTTTTATGATTTCCCGTCAGTTCTGGACTGCACAAGTTAAAAAGGGCGTGCTGAATAATCCGCACTCATTTATTAACTCCACTGATCATATGAGTTTTGTCTGGGGCGATAAAAACGTTGATTACCTGAGCCGTCGTTATCAGGCTCTGCAAAAAACCGTTTTGTTCCAGGGCATGAAATTCTCTACCGATCCTAAGCAGATTGCGCAATGGTCTCCGCTGATTATGGAAGGCCGCGATCCGAAGCAGAAAATAGCCGCAACCTGGACGCCGGTCGGTACCGATGTTAACTATGGTGAAATTACCCGTCAGTTGATTGGCAGCCTGAAGAAGAATGATAACTTCAAGCTGGAAACCTCTTCTGAAGTTACCGATTTCAAACGTAACAGCGATAATTCCTGGCATGTCACCATCAAAGACGCCAAAAATGGTGAAACGCGTAGCGTTGACGCCAAATATGTCTTTATCGGCGCTGGTGGCGGGGCTCTGAAGCTGCTGCAAGAAACCGGCATTCCTGAAGCAGATAAGTATGCAGGCTTCCCGGTCGGCGGCTCATTCCTGGTAACGGAAAACCCGGAAATTGCGCAACGTCATAACCAGAAAGTGTATGGCCAGGCTTCCGTTGGTGCACCGCCAATGTCTGTGCCGCATCTGGATTCCCGTTATCTGGATGGCAAAAAGGTTGTCCTGTTTGGACCGTTCGCAACGTTCTCAACCAAGTTTCTGAAAAATGGTTCACTGTTTGATCTGCTGAGCACCACCACTACCAAGAATGTTATTCCGATGACAAACGTGGGCATGGATAACTTTGATCTGGTTAAATACCTGGTCGGTCAGGTTATGCTGAGTGAAGAAGACCGTTTCGCCGCGCTGAAAGAGTATTATCCCAACGCGAAGAAAGAAGACTGGAAACTGATCCAGGCAGGTCAACGTGTACAGATCATCAAGAAAGATGAAGAGAAGGGCGGCGTGCTGAAACTGGGAACCGAAATTGTGACCGATCAGCAGAAAACGGTAGCGGCATTGTTAGGTGCTTCCCCGGGCGCATCAACTGCAGCTCCGATTGCGCTGGATGTGGTTAAGCAACTCTTCCCGGAGCAGTTCAAATCTGCGGAATGGCAGGAAAAAATTCGTAAGGTTGTGCCGAGCTACGGCAAGAAACTGAACGACGATCCTGCGCTGGCACAGCAGGTGTGGAACGACACGGCAGCTACTCTGCAACTGACTAAACCGCCGGTGATTAATATGGCAGGTAAATCCGCTGAAGCACCGGCAGCAGAGACGTCAAAAGCGTCAGAGCCGCAGTATAATATGGCTCTGTAAGGCGAGCTTAACAGGCGAGTGCATCAATAAGTAAGCTTTGCATTCCCTGGTATGGCAAGTAAAAAGGCGGGTTTAAAACCCCGCCTTTTTATTGCCCGCTTTATACGACGCACTACCGATCTTCAGCTATTTTTTCTTACTGCCAAAGTGGTTTTCCACGAGCCATTCAACGACCTGGCTGCGGTTCATTCCGTTGCGATAGCCATACGTCTCTATTTTGCGGAGCACGGAAAAACGCAGCGACAGAGAGACCGGTTTTTTTCCTTCCTTGTCCAGCACAACACTCTGACCGGTTGTTGATGACCTGGACTGCTCACGCATGGTCATCGCCTCGCGCATGTATTTTACAAGCTTGGGCGTAATCGCACCTGCCCCGATCATCTGGTATTTAGCGCTGGCTTTGTGAAACTTTATTTCGGCATGAAATTCTTCTCTGATGTCCCTTAAATCGCGAATAAATGTAGGTTCGGAACAGTCTATTTCCTGAAACAGCGCATCCTTACTCACGGGTTTTCCCGTGCTTAATAAAACGATCAGTTTGTATTGTCTGTACTGTTTAGCGCTCAGGGACATAACACACCATAGTGATAATAAGCACGCACCTACTGGCGCGTGGCAAAAAACACATTGTCAAACTGTTTCACAATTCCACAATGCTTCGAGCGCTCAAGGACCGATGTCGCCCAGCGCCAGTGCGTCGCCGGTTCACACATTGCTCCCTGAGATTTAAACACAGCCTGGGTTGAGTTAAGAATGCGCAGCGCATCTTCATATTCCTCTTTTTCAACCATCAGACCACGATGAATCAGTTCAAGATGCGAAGGGTGAATCGCTGTCTTACCCACTAAGCCGTGGGCGATATCCAGCGCCAGCTCCCGCTCCAGCAGTTCGATATTGTCGATCTGTTCACAAACTGGCGCAGTCAGTGAAAAACCGCGAGGCGCAAAAACCGCAACCAGCATTTTCACTACATATCCCATAGGCCCGTCGTAAAGCGTCAGATTTTTCGGGCGTCGCATTGAAATCACACTCATCAAATCGTTCCCACCGATACGAAGAGCAACGATTCTCTCCCGCGCGGGATGCTGCTCCAGCGCAATGGCAAGCGCGTTCATCGCATTCACGTCAAAGACCTCTCGCGTTTCAAGCGTTGGCATCATCGCGAGATGGGTTGACCCGAGAATTTGCCACCAGCAGGATAAGTTAGCGTGTGTAAACTTTGGCAAAACAAAACCATCAATACCGGTCAGTTTATATTTGCTGACGAGCATCGCTGCCATCTCTTCTTGACGCGGACGGATAAAAACAAGAGGACGTTGAGCGGCCTCATCGGGGCCGACGTTTTCACTCAGCTCCTGAAGCAGCGCGTCGAGATTCATTAAGGCCGGTTCAAGATCGGATTCGCTTACCGCATCCTCCAGGCAGACAACCAGCGAGCGGAGTTCGGGTATTTTTCCGTGCAGAATGATTTCAGCAAGGTCGCTACGCGTGGCAGGCATATAGAGGGTTGCACCCAGCATGAAAGGGGAAATGCATTTTTTCATGATCAGGCCACCTTTTTGATGATGGTTACGGCGCGGTAAAACCCAATAGTATCGCCAACTTCTTCAACCGTGATCCCTTTCTGTTCAGCCAGATAAAGCAGCAGAGAGACATCATGATCGGCTTTATTACTCACCAGGACATGATCCGGAACGCGGCGCAAAACCGCCCGAGTCGCTTCCGCAATACCTGGCTTAATCCGGTTGATGTTCGCTATGTGGAATTTCTCTGCCAGCTTTTGTATGACCTTCTGGCTGATGCCGGACTGGTTATGGCATTGGGTTGAGAAGGGAAGGGCAGCGGGCACGGTACCGACATTAATCTGCTTTCGGAACTGATCAACGGTGTCCACCAACAGGGTGCTGCACTCATATTCACGCAGGTGCTCACAAAAAACGCAGCCGTGGAAGCCGGTTTCAGTCCATATGGATCGGGATACCATGCCGGAAACGGGAGCGCCCATAATGCCAAAAGGGATGAGCCAGTCATTATCTGAGGCCGCTATCCATGCGCAGCCAGCAGGATCGGCAAGGACAGCCAGGCGCGGCATTTCAGGATAACCGGGACGGTTTTTAAGACTTTCCGTCAACTGACCGGTGATGGTGCCTTTTCCCGTCCAGCCGTCCACAAAGACAATCCCATCAGTACCGTGACGGGCTTCGATCACAGCGAGCGCCTCAGTATCGATACCGCGGTCACGGATAATACTGATGCCGTAATGAAAAGAGAGATGCCCCATATCCGTGATGGCGCGTTGAAGCATCACGCCTAGCGGCACGCCTGCGCGCACCAGACTCACCAGAATAACAGGGCGAGCCTGAACCTGTTCTGTCAGTCCTTTGGCCAATGCGATAACTTCGCGCGCCATTCTGCCCGCGCCAACGTCCAGAGCCTTACCAAACAACTCAAGATGGGCCGGGGTCGGGGCCGGCTCCTGACTCAACATATCGGAATAATGCTTCTGGCCGGACTGGATCAGTCGCTCTTTTTCTTCCACTGAAGTCATTTCGATCTCTACCGGTTCCAGCAGAAACTGAATATCAGAAGGAAGGTAAGTGCCATGAAACGGTTTAAGTGTCTTGCCCGTCATATTGTCTTATCCTCACGAAACAATCTTTCGTTAATGGCCTCTGCAAACTGACTGCGGGAAGGCATCCCAAACCAGTGGCAGTGCTTCATGAACGTGTGATCGCTTAAACTGTCTCCCAGCCCCAAAACCGGAAACGCCCCTCGCTCATCCCGCAGTTTTTTCAGTAACCATTCCACGGCCAGTCCCTTCTGCACGCCAGCCGGGATCCAGGCGATGTTATTCCCGTTCGAATGAATGTAAAAGCCTTCGGTATCAAGCTGTTGCATCATCACCTTATTGAAATCATAAAGCGTCTGAATTTTCGTGCTGTCCCTGTGTTTCATGACGAAATAAACCGGCGTGCCGTTATATTCAACATTCATCCTGCACCATGCATCAATACCCGCTTCAGCCAGCTTGTCGCTCAGCATCTGCCGGTAGCTCACCAGCCGGTCATGCATGGTGGCAAGTCCGGACATGATAATATCCTGCCATTCCCGGTTAACCGTGCCGTCCGGATTAGCGATTACCGCACCATGCGTCATCACTTTCCATGATGTGAAGGGCACGGCGACGCGGGCGGTTTCTTCCGTCCCACGCGCCGTGACAGGAATAAGCTCAGCGGTAGAGAGAAGCCAGTCAACCAGCATCGCCTGCTCAGTTGACATAAAGCTTCTGGGCTGGCGTTCACGATCGTATGCACCAATACGAACAGGCTCCAGGTGCATTTCATTGAGCATTTTGCGTCTGGTCTGAAAAAGGGTGTCGTCAAGGTCACACAGGGCAACGGGCTTATTCATAACTGATAACCTCTACGCGGGGGGAGATTTTTCTGAGTTGGGCGAGCAGCTCCGGACAAACTGTATCAACCGGCGTTTCCACACACACAATCACTCGGTCGTAAGTGTGGTGAGCAATGTTATAAATGAAGTTAGGGATGCCTAACCCATAGTTGTCTGTAAACGCGATGACAGATTTTATCGCCATACCGATGGCTATAGGCGATCGGGTAAGCGAACCAAATCGAACCTCAGCGCCGTCGTTCTCCAGACGCTCAGCGAGCAGGAAAGGCTGCCAGACGAACTCTCCGGAACCAATAACCAGAATTCTTTCTCCTTTCTCGGTGCGTAATGCATCCCCCAGATTGCACGATGTTTCATGCATTCCAAGTCGTCCCCAGTCCTGACGTTTAGCGAGCGAAGCAGACCCGCGTGCCGTGACGTTTACAGAGGGCATCACCGGTACCGGCGCGTCCGGGCAAGGTGTCCAGCTCCAGCTACCTTTAACCAGCGACACGACATCAACAGGCAGAGGGCAATTCTGTGAGATAGCGTCTCCACTCCAGTCGGTAAGCGTCACGGTGACAACGCGAGCCAGGGTGTCCAGGCCGGCATCACGTAATGCCTGGAGAAGGTTAAGGAACGTTTTACCCGTTGTGGCTTCATCATCAATCAACACCAGCGTTCGGGCATTTTTCGCACGCTCACGCAGCGTTGTATCTTCAGGATGGTAGATAAGATGATCGGTGGCATGGCTGTGATCTTCTTTAAATTCGCACAGCAAATCACCGTCTACAGGATGTCGGGTGCTGGTAAGGAAAACCGATTGTGCAATGCACTTACTGGCCTCGCGGAAGACACCGGCTGCGAGGCCAACGGCCGTTTCGGCCATGCCGATAAACAGCACGGGTTCAGGCAGATTGGCTGGCATACCCGCGGCAAGATTAACGTAGCTTTTGTTCATCACGGTGGGAGAAACAGGGATATGACGTCCCAATACCTTGCTGACAAATAAAAAAGCCCGCCTGGGATTTCTGCGCTCAGCAATGTCAAATAAGGTGTCCAGACATACGTCGCTGGTGGTTTTAACCGTTAACGTACCGCTTGCCAGTTCTCGTTGATAAATCTGCTGTTTTGACTGTGACATATCTCTGCCTTAAACCTCAGATGAAACATTGTCTGGCGTGCTGATCTCAACGACCGGCAGCGGTTTGGCATTGTGAGTGGAAATGACCTGTAGAGATTTGAATAACCCCAGCTTCTCGGTCGTTTCGCTGTCGTTTAACAAGCCCAGCTGGCGCAAGGCAAACAGGCCGGGCAGATTTATACCGCTAAAGGCAGTGTATCCAATGCCACCAGAAGGCCGAAGATTCGCTTCGAGCAGCACCGGTTCGCCCTGGTCATTGTCCCGCGTCTGTATATTGATCAGGCCGTCAGCCCCCAGTCTGTGTGCACATGCCTGTGCCAGTTGAAATGCAGCACCCTCATTTTCAAATGCCTGCACTGACCCGGCTTTGCGTCTTGCCACTGCGGCAATGACACGGCCTTTTTCAACCAGCATATCTGTTGAGCGCTCCGGGCCAGGCAGATAAGGCATCACAATCTGTAACGGCAATTCTTCTTGCGCAGCTACGGCGCTGCGCAAAGCAGTAAGAAGGATGTCGGGATGCATATGGCGATGCTCAGGATTATTAAAAAACGCAAGTTGCTTAACGCTACGTTTCAGCACCCAGAAACCCATACCATATATGCCACGAACGGGCTTAATACAGGGAAGCAGCCCTTTGGACTCCAGACTGGAAATGGCATCGGACACTTCTTCAGGCGTCTGAACCTGAATTGACTTAACGGAAGCAAGCCCTGCGCAAAACATCTGTTCGCTGAACAGCGTTTTGTTATCAGCCAGCTCAAAAGTATCTACGTGACAAGCGCCGGTCGTTAACTTAACGCCAAGTGTTTCAATATCCGCCCGCATTTTTTCCATCAGCCAGCCACGCTTGCCTGCATGAATGGCAACCACATTGTGTTTCTCACATACGCTGGTAATGAAAGACAACAGATCATCATTGTCGGCGGGTTCGATATATGAAAAGTCAGCTTCAGAAAGGATTTCAGGCCGCTCATTACGATGAGAAGCAATCAGGGTGAAGACATAGTCTCCCTCAGTGCGGGCCTGTTTGACCTGCTTAAGTATATCTTTCTGTGATGAAACACCTTCCATAAACCAAACAGCAGCAGGTCTAACCATTCTGTCGAAGTCCTTACGTCACGTTAAAAACACAAGAGGGTCAAGTGTAGGCATAAGCACAACTTTTATCAATCATAATATGATTATTAACTGAGCGTTGTAACAAATGTGTGATTTTCTTGAATTGCAATAACTTCCATAACGCAAATTTAACTTATTTTACCCTTTTATTCATACATATATAAATAGAAAGTTGTCATATGATGATTGTTTTCTTGCACTATAAAAACGTCATGTTATGATTTCATAGCTTTGAAATTAATCGGCAATTTTTACTACGGCAAAACACCTATCAGTAAGGGGACATGATGGTATCTCTCAGTAAGAATCAGACGATTTCGCTGGCTAAATCCAGCAGCGCGATTTCACAAATTCGTTTCGGCCTTGGCTGGGATCCTGCTAAAAAAAAGGGACTGTTTGGCAAACTTCTCGGCGGTGGTGACAGCATCGATCTCGATGCCAGCTGCGTGCTGCTCGATAATGCCGGTAACGTGCTGGATACCGTCTGGTTCCGCCAGATGCAGTCTAATGATGGCTCCGTGAAGCACAGCGGTGATAACCGCACGGGTGAGGGCGATGGCGATGATGAAACCATTATAGCTGATCTGTCCCGCCTGCCTGCTAACGTTGAGCATCTGGTTCTGACGGTGAACAGCTTTACCGGCCAGTCTTTCAATGATGTAGAAAATGCTTTCTGTCGTGTGGTTGATCAGCAGGGTAAAGAGCTTGCCAGGTACACGCTGACTGAACAAGGCTCTCACACGGCGGTCATCATTGCGTCCCTGCACCGCAACGGCGGTGAGTGGAATTTTACCGCCCACGGTAATGCATCGCGTGGTCGTACCATTCAGGACATGGCGTCCGACATTAAAGCGGTAGCACGCTAATGAACCTGATGCCGGGGGGCAATGCCCCCGTTCCCAACCAGTCGCTGGTGGTGCGGATTTCCGCTGGCACCCCCATTGATGTTTCCTCTTTCCGTTTGTACGACACCGGTAAGGTACGCGGCGATCTGGATATGGTTTTCTACGGTCAACGTGAAAATGACGATAGCACCGTTCGTTACTCTTCATCCGGTAACGAAACCATGTTTACCGTCAGCCTGCCGCAGCTGCGATCTAACGTTCAGAAAATTGCTTTTACGGCTACGTGTGACGCCGGCAAAAACGTCTCTCAGGTCGAGCGTCTTGCCATACAGGTAGAAGCGAACGGCAATGCCATCCTTCTCTGTGATGTTGACTTGGCTGGTCGCACTGAAGCCGCGCTTATTCTGGGTGAGCTGTATCGTCGTAACGGGGAATGGAAGTTCCGCTTTGTGTCACAGGGCTTCAATGGCGGGTTGAAACCGCTGGCCGAGCATTTTGGTGTGGATGTTGCCGATGCGCCATCAGCTCGTTCGACGCCAACGCCAACGCCAACGCCAACGTCTTCCCCTACGGTGAATCTCAGCAAGGTGAGCCTTACCAAAGAAAAGCCGTCTATTAGCCTTAAAAAGAAGGATGATTACGGCCAGATCCGCGTGAACCTTAACTGGAATCAGCGCGTGGGCAATAACAACGGTGGCTTTTTCAAAAGCATGTTCAATAACAATAAAGGCATCGATCTTGACCTTGCCGCGTATGTTGAACTGTCAAACGGCTATCGCACTATTGTTCAGGCGCTTGGCAACAAATTTGGCAGCGTGCGTGATGAACCCTATGTAGAGCTTCAGGGGGACGATCGTACCGGTGCAGTCAGTAACGGCGAATGGATATATATCAACGGTACTGAATGGAAGCACATTCGTGAAGTGCTGATCTTCGCTTTCATCTATGAGGGCGTGCCGAGCTGGGAGAGCACGGACGGTTCCGTTACTATCCACGTTCCGGATCAGCCCCCTGTGGAAACTTTTATGACGGAAGGGAACAACCGTCAAAATATGTGCGCCATTGCACGTCTGATAAACGAAGGTGGCGCAATCCGTGTAGAACGTATCAATCGCTATTTCAGCGGTCACCAGGAGCTTGATCAGGCTTTTGGCTGGGGATTTAACTGGAAAGCGGGTTCAAAGTAACCTGGGGGTAAACATGAGTTTTTTTAATACGCTTAAAGAGAAATTTAACGCGGGTCGCGATGAGCTAACTAAACAGGTAGGCCGATATAAAAATCGCGCCTTTCTGGAAGGTACGGTTGCCGTCTGCGCACGCATTGCAGTTTCGAGCGATGGCGTGAGCACAGAAGAAAAGCAAAAAATGATGGGCTTTCTTCGTGCTTCGCCTGAACTCAGCATTTTCGATACAACAGAAGTGATTACATTTTTCGAAAAACTGGTGACATCCTTTTCTTTCGATCTGGAAGTTGGGAAGGGCGAAACCATGAAATACATTCTGGCATTAAAAAACAAGCCGGAACAGGCACAACTGGCTGTACGCGTAGGTATCGCCGTTGCCAAAAGCGACGGCAATTTTGATGAAACCGAAAAAGCGAATGCGCGCGAAATTATCGAAGCCCTGGGCTTCCAGACAAGCGAATTTGGCCTTTAACGGGTAATAATTTTAAGTCTCTGGAGTTGATCACATGCAATCCACCCACATTGGGTTCCCGATAGAAACGGTCGCGGTGTTTTTACTGCTTTCAGTTGGTGCCATTTTCATCGATTTGTTTATGCACCGTCATGACAAGCCTATCTCCCTGAAAAGCGCTGCTGCATGGTCGGTTTTCTGGATCCTGATGGCGCTTGCTTTTGCGGGCTTCCTGTACGTTCATCATGGTGCGGAAGTCGCGAGTCTGTTCGTTACCGGTTACGCGCTTGAAAAAGTGCTTTCAGTAGACAACCTGTTTGTCATGATGGCTATTTTCTCGTGGTTTGCTATTCCGAACAATTACCGCCACCGCGTGCTGTATTGGGGCATCATCGGGGCGATTGTGTTCCGTGGTATTTTTGTCGCCATCGGCACCAGTCTGCTTGCGCTTGGCCCTTGGGTTGAGGTTGTGTTTGCCCTTATTGTTGGCTGGACAGCAGTAATGATGCTGAAAAGCGGCGATGACGGTGACGAGATCGAGGATTACTCTCAGCACTTTGCTTACCGAATGGTGAAACGCTTCTATCCAATTTGGCCAAAACTCAAAGGCAGCGCATTTGTGCTGAGCCAGAAAGAGGTTGATGCGGAGCTGGCTAAACCCGAAAACGCCGACGTTCAGGTTGGCCGCCTGACCAAAGCGGGACGTTACGCCACCCCAATGCTGCTTTGTTTAGCTGTCGTTGAGCTTTCAGATGTGATGTTTGCGTTCGACTCTGTGCCAGCCGTTATCGCGGTCAGCCGTGAGCCACTGATTGTATACAGCGCAATGATGTTCGCTATTCTTGGTCTGCGTACCCTGTATTTCGTACTGGAAGGGCTTAAGCAATATCTCGTTCATCTGGAAAAAGCGGTTATTGTCCTGCTCTTTTTCATCGCGGTGAAACTGGGCCTGAACGCAACAGATCACTTCTTCCATCACGGTTATTCAATCAGTGCGACCGCCAGCCTTTATGTGGTAATGGGGGTTCTGGTACTGGGCATTATTGCAAGCCTGCTTTTCCCGGGTAAAGAAGAGCAGAATGACGAAGAACGCGGCTAAGCCGCGTCGTTAATCAAAGCATACCGAGTATGCATCACGACGATTTGAGGAAAACAACATGGCAGTGACTCTCTCTAAAGGCGGTAACGTATCCCTGGCTAAAGTGGATCCGTCACTGAAAAACGTGAAGATCGGTCTGGGCTGGGATACGCGT
Organism: Pantoea sp. FN0307; assembly: GCF_050113815.1. NCBI lineage: Bacteria > Pseudomonadati > Pseudomonadota > Gammaproteobacteria > Enterobacterales > Erwiniaceae > Pantoea > Pantoea sp. FN0307. The sequence goes on from NZ_JBNJSO010000001.1 coordinate 1,211,125, forward strand.
TCTACTGACGGTCAGGATTTCGACCTGGACGCATCCGCTTTTCTGTTGACCGACGCAGGCAAGGTTCGCGGTGATAACGACTTCATTTTCTATAACAATCTGAAATCTTCAGACGGTTCCGTTACCCATACCGGGGACAACCGTACGGGCGAGGGTGAAGGTGATGATGAATCCCTGGTGATCGAACTGAATCGTGTTCCGCAGGAGGTGACCAAAATTGTTTTTGTGGTCACCATTCACGATGCTGCAGCTCGTCGTCAGTCGTTCGGCCAGGTCGCCAACGCCTTTATTCGCCTGGTAAACAACGATACAAACGTTGAAGCCGCACGTTATGATCTCTCCGAAGATGCCAGCACCGAAACCGCGATGCTGTTCGGTGAGCTGTATCGTCATGCCGGTGAGTGGAAGTTCCGTGCCGTAGGCCAGGGCTATGCTGGTGGACTGGCATCCGTGTGCGCCCAGTATGGTATCAACGCGTCATAAAACGCGTTTCGCATTTACGCAGTAACTTACGCCCACATTATCGGGGCAACAGACCAAAGCAAAGAGGATTTCATAATGGCAGTTAATCTGACTAAAGGCGGTAACGTAAACCTGTCCAAAGAAGCACCTACCATGACCAAAGCGATTGTAGGTCTTGGCTGGGATGCGCGCGTCACTGACGGACAGTCATTCGATCTGGATGCGTCGGTGTTCCTGGTAGGCGCGGAAGGTAAAGTGCTTTCCGACCAGCACTTTGTTTTCTTTAATAACAGCACCAGCCCGGATGGTTCAGTTGTCCATCAGGGCGACAACCGTACCGGTGAAGGTGCGGGCGATGATGAGCAGGTTAAAATCTCGCTCTCTACCGTACCGGCTGACGTGCAAAAAGCGGTCTTCGCAGTAACCATTTACGATGCGGAAACCCGTAAGCAAAACTTCGGTATGGTATCTAACGCCTACATCCGTATCGTTAACGAAGACAATAATACCGAAATCGCTCGCTACGATCTGTCTGAAGATGCCAGCACTGAAACGGCGATGATCTTCGGTGAGTTGTATCGTCACAACGGTGAGTGGAAATTCAAGGCCGTTGGGCAGGGTTTTGCGGGTGGCCTGGCAGCGCTGGCTGCACAGCATGGCGTCTCTGTTTAAGCGAGAGCAAATTTCAAGCCTCTTCCCTGTGAAGGGGCTTTTTTTTGCCTGCGTGAGCAGGGTTAACAAAGGGGAAGGATATGGAACTGGCTCCCGGTCAGAATACAGCTATTCATGTGAACGATATCGAAGTAAAACTCACCTACCTCCAGCGAAATGATTTTTGTAGTGATATAGATGCTTCCGCCTTTTTGCTGGATGCCGATGAAAAGGTTTCAGGCGATCTGGATATGATTTTCTTCAATCAGCCACAAAACGCAAATCAAAGCGTGGTGATGGAGAGCAAACCAGGTGAAGCCATCTTTAGAATTAATTTGGCAGGCGTCCCTGTTACGGTTAATAAAATTGCCGTGACGGTTGTTATTGACGGGAAAGATACGCTGGATGGCCTTCAGGAACTGAAACTTATGTGTGACGGACATACGTTTCCGATCCCAATTGCAGGACGAACAGAGAAGGCGTTGATTGTCGCACATATTTACAGACATAACGGTATGTGGAAACTTCGTGCTGTTGGTCAGGGCTTTAATGGCGGATTACATCCGCTGGCGTTGCATTTTGGCGTGGATGTATCAAATCCCGAACCGGCCCCGGTACCCACAGTCAGCCTTGAGAAAAAGCTTTCTAAAGCACCGAAGCTAGTCAGTCTGGCGAAACCCATAACCGTTAGTCTGGAAAAACACCGGTTAAAAGAAGTGAAGGCGCAGGTGGCCTTTGTTCTTGATGCTTCTGGTTCAATGTCGGGGCAATTCAGGCGGGGTAATGTGCAGGCGGTTCTTGAACGCGTTACGGCGCTGGCCGTGCAGTTTGATGATGACGGCGTGATGCCCGTCTGGGCTTTTGGGGAAAAGTTCAAGCGCTATGACGATGTGACGCTGGATAATATTGAGGGCTATATCGATCGCATCCGTAATGAGGGCAAGCGCAGCATGTGGGAAGTGCTGCCGGGGCTGGGCGGTACGAACAATGAACCGCCTGTGCTGGACGCTGTTAATAAAGAATTTAAGGACTCAACGCTGCCTGTGTATGTCGTGTTCATTACTGACGGTGGAATCAGTAAGACGCGCCTGATCAAGGACAAATTGCGTGAATCGGCAAACTTGCCGGTGTTTTACAAATTCCTCGGTCTGGGTGGCTCAAATTATGGCATCCTTGAATCACTGGATAAATTTTCCGACAGACTTGTTGATAATACTCATTTTTTCCCCGTTGATGATTATGAACAGGTCAGCGATGAGACGCTCTACGATCAACTGTTGATTGAATTCAGAGAGTGGATCGATACAGCAAAAGCAAAACGTATTCTGCGTTAATATGAGCACCGGCTTCAGGCCGGGCTCGTTAGCTCCGCGCGAGCAGTCTGCTTTATCGCGACGTTCTTATTATCTCCAGTGAGTAAGAGGAAGTGCAGTCGTTATCACAAAATCATATTCTGGCCGGGCGGGGCAATGCCTTTTTTTCAAGTCCAGCCAATAATAAACCAGTAAGAATTTTCCTACTCCAGTCTTAGTTCGATATAAATAAAAGCAATGTCTCTCCAGCTTATTTAAAGATTTTGCCGATTATAGTCGGATCTAAAGCCCATTGTTTTCGGCGAGTAATTAATTCCTCTAATATCTGGATACCCGCATTGTGTGATTGATTGGTCAGGAGTGGGAATTTTTCTGCTCCTGACCATTTGCTTTATCAAATAGTGAAAAGCATATCCATCTGGATGGGTGAGTGAAGAGCAAGGGCACAATAACGCTGGATGTAGAGGTTGCATAAGCATCACGATATTAAATTTAACATAATATACATTATGCGCACCAATGTTGTAACTGCAATATTCTGATGTCACTTTTAACCCATTTAGTGATGTCACTTTTTCTGGCATAAAGGAACCAATCCCCAGGCCACGGAGACATCAGGATGCTTGTGACCATGTCAGATAAAGAAATCAGTCGGATCAACATCATTCAGTCAGTTGTTGAAAAGCGCATGCGCCGTCGTGATGCTGCTATCAGCTTGCTCTTACCGAACGTCAGACACAGCGTTTAATGAACTGCTTTCGCGAGTCTGGCGCTGCAGGACTGGCAAACCTTCGGCGTGGACGACCCGGTAATCATAGGCTTCCTAAGTCACTGATGAAGCAGCCAACGCCTGGCTGAATACCTTCATCGCTGACTTCAATCGTCGCTTCGCAAGACCAGCAAAATATCCCAAAGATCTGCACCGACCTGTGGCTGAAAGCAACGAAGAATTCCGCTATGACAAAATGATATATCTGGTCGAACCTACTGAAGAAAATACACGCATCGCTGGCGAGAAAATAACAGTCTACGACTATCCAGACGGCACGCTGGCATTCAAATACGGTTACCGTTCACTCAAATATCAGGTGTTCGACAAACTGGAATGTCTCGACCAGGGGCAAATCGTCGATAACAAACGAGTTCAGGGCCAGTCTGAAACGCTAGCCCCTGCTCTTTTAGTTTTTTTGGATAGTTCAGCTGTGGCAGTGTGATGAAGTGCAAGCTTTTGAAAACATCGCAGTTGAGTTTGTAATCAATAATCCCCATTACTTATCTGGTTTTACTATCACAGCGGATATATTCCAGAATATTAAGGGGAAATAAGAACATGGCCAGATGTACGGCTCCTGTACGTGGACATAGCTCAGCAGCAGCCGCTGCTGCCTGTCCAGCCTGTCGCAATCGCAGTGGTTATCGCCGCAGCAGCTACAGTTATGAGTCCTACTCCTCGTCAGGCAGCGCTGGAGGAAGTCGTGGATCCAGCAGCGGTACAAAGCCCCGCTGGTCAAAATCGGGTTCTTCCGTTTCCTACACAACCGCCCAAGTACAATCTCTCACACCAATTCGCCAAACGGTAGAGAAGCTTGTCGCAGAGAAGCCGGATTTGCGTGATGTATTTCTTTGCCACGCTTGGGATGATCGACAAGGCGTAGCCAAAGAGCTACACGATTTGCTCGAGGCTGCAGGCGTCAAAGTATGGTTTAGCGAAAAGGATCTTGCTCTTGGCGTTCCTATGATGCGTGCCATCGATAAAGGATTAGCAAATTCTCGAATCGGTTTGGTATTAGTGACTCCAGCGCTGTTAAACCGACTGCCCAAAGAAGGCGTTGCTGATAAAGAGCTTTCAGCTTTACTGGCCGGGAACCAACTCGTACCGATCGTTCATAACACAACGTATGAAGCTCTCCGCAATGTCAGTCCCTTGCTCGCATCCCGAAGCGGTCTGGACACGGGAGAAGATACGCTGGCAGTTGTCGCAACAAAAATTGCAGAATTGATTACTGTGTAGAGTAACGACTCCCGCTCAAACTAATAAATCTGGTCTGCTACCGCAGGCCAGATATTTTATCTCTTATCACCCTTTCCCTATCAGAACTAAACTTCCGCCCCTGTCCATGTCACTTCAGGTGACATTTTAAACTGGCTAAAACGGGTGACTTTTTAATCTTGCAATAACAAATGTAGAGATAGACGGAATTTAACGGTTCTGTGGTCGTCACTGACCTAATGCGACAACGCCGGTGCTTTGCTCTATCATCGCAGATGCAGCTTGTAAGCGATTATGCTGAGTGGATGTCCATGTTGCTGCGGCACCGGCTAAGACATGGCAAAGCGTCTGCGACGACACAGGCTGGATAAATTTTGTGGCAATGCAATGGCTCATCAACCTTACTTGTCTCTTGCCTGCGCTGATAAAGGAAACTTTTGAGGATACACGCAGGCGATAAAGTACGGGTTACATACTAAATTATGTAAAAGAGCCGCCTGCGGGATTCTATTTTCGCAGGCGGCTTTTCTACATAACGTGTGGCACATTATGCGCACCAAGGTTGTTAGAGCAATTTAGAAAGAGCCCCCATGATTGCCCTTTCTTACGCTTGGTCTCCGTCCATACGATCGTCTGCCAGTCCGGAGCCAGAATCAAACGTGCGCCAGAGTTTTCTAGGCTCCACCCAATTGCCAGTAGCCCCCAAAGGTCGCATTGGCGCTATCCTGAGCTCATCCCTGGGCGGTCTGTTAATGGGGGCGTTTCCTGGCCAGTCTGCCATCTTCTTTATCCTTGCCCTGCCCGCGCTGCTTGCCGCCATCAGCATTGTGACGCATCGCAACGTTCAGTTGACGATGAAAATCAAAGGTGCCGGACTTGGTGAAATCCCGGCTCTGTCGGAAACATTAAATAACCGATAAGCATGTAACCGTAATCGGGCTGGGACTAACCTGGATCCCCAGCCCGATCCCGATCCTTGCGATCTGAACTGATTAGCTTTATATAATGGGACTTATATAAAGTCAGGACAGCGTTTTTTCAGACAGGTATCATGGGCAGCTCTTTTAAGAGGATGATATCTGGTCCTTGTTTTGGCGTCGCTACGTAAATTCTGCAGGGTAACTGCCCTGCTTCTGGCTCAGATTTCACGTAGCGCGATCGCCGTTAAAGCGGTTATTTACCGGGCAAAAAATGACAAAAATTATTCAACAGAGTGCGCAATTACCGGCGTTAAGCGCCGATGATGATATCGCCGGGCAATTGCGTGCCTTTGTGCAGGATCGGGAAGCCTTTTCGCCTAATACCTGGCGTCAGTTACTGAGCGTTATGCGAATTTGCCATCAGTGGGCCACGGAAAACGATCGCCGCTTTTTGCCAATGGCACCGGAAGATTTGCGGGATTATCTGACGTTTTTACAGGCGAACGGACGGGCCTCTTCCACTATCGCCACCCATGCATCATTGATTTCCATGCTTCATCGTAATGCCGGGCTGCTGCCGCCTAACACCTCTCCTGCGGTGTTCCGGGCGATGAAGAAGATCAACCGCATGGCTGTGGTGTCAGGAGAACGAACCGGACAGGCCGTCCCTTTCTGCCTGTCAGATTTAAACGCCCTGGATGTACGCTGGCAAAATTCATCGCAATTAAAAGAGATGCGTAATCTGGCATTTCTGCATGTTGCATACAGTACGCTATTACGCGTCAGCGAACTGGCGCGTCTGCGGGTCAGTGATATTACGCGCGCCGAAGATGGTCGCATTATTCTGGACGTCGCCTGGACAAAAACCATTGTTCAAACCGGCGGCTTGATCAAAGCACTCAGCACGCTCTCGTCACAGCGCCTCACGGAATGGATACAACTTGCCGGTCTTGCTGCCGAACCGGATGCCTTCCTCTTCTGTCCGGTACATCGCACCAATAAAGCGTTGATCACCACGCACCGGCCTTTAAGCACGCCGGCGCTGGAGGATATTTTTATTCATGCCTGGCGAGAGATCGGACAGAGTCGGCCAAAGGGCAACAAGAATCGCTATCGTGGCTGGAGCGGACACAGCGCTCGCGTTGGTGCCGCTCAGGATATGGCAAAACAGGGTTATGCCGTAGCGCAGATTATGCAGGAAGGCACCTGGAAAAAACCGGAAACGCTGATGCGTTATATTCGTAATGTTGATGCCCATGCCGGAGCGATGATCGATCTGATGGAAAAGAAAAGCGGCCAGCGTTAACCCCCCGTCAGTTCAACCTGGCAATCTGACGGAATTTTCATCAAACGTAACGCTTATGGATGTACAGACGTCTGGATGTATATTATAGTGTTTTTCTAACACGTATAAGGGAACTACAGAATGAAAAAAACACTGCTCACGGTCCTGCTTGCTGCATCAGTAACGTTGCTCAGCGCCTGTGATAAAGACAGCGATAATAAAATCAAAGTCGCGATTAACACCGGACCCGACCAGCAATTATGGGAAACTGTTAAACAGGTCGCTCATGATAAATATAAGCTGGATGTGGATGTGGTGGCGTTTAATGATTATGTGCAGCCGAACGAAGCGCTGTTTAACAAAGATGTTGACGCTAACGCCTTCCAGAGTCTGCCCTATCTGGAAAAACAATCGAAAGAGCGTGGCTATCGCTTTGCGGTGATCACCCACACTTTCGTCTTCCCGATCGCGGGTTACTCACACAAAATCAAAACATTAAAAGAGTTGCCGGATGGCGCAACCATTACGATTTCCAATGAGGCTACGACGCTGGGCCGCAGCCTGCTGCTGTTACAGGCGCAGGGATTGATCACCGTTAAGCCAGAGGCTGGCCTGTTACCAACCACGCTGGATATTACCTCTAACCCGAAAAAACTTAAGTTTGTTGAGGTGGATACGCCGCAGCTGGCCCGTACCCTGGACGATCCGCAGGTTTATATCTCCATTATCAATAACAACTTCGCCGCGCTGGTGAATCTGTCTGCCTCTCGCGATGGTATGTTTATGGAAGGCAAAGCCTCTCCTTATGTGAATGCTATTGTGGCGCGTGAAGACAACAAAGACAGCCCGAATGTTCAGAAGCTGAAAGAGGCTTTCCGCTCGCAGCAAGTGCTCGACAAAGCCAACGAACTGTACAAAGGCGATATCATCAAAGGCTGGTAATTTCCCCTGATACAGGCCGCGTAAACCACGCTTGCGCGGCTTTTTTTTGCTCATCTGTTTCTTGTCCGACCCGAGCGGTACGGTAACACTGCTTGCGGCATGATCTCATTTCTCTGTTAGCTGTTACACTTAAGTATGCCCGACAGACAGGAGAAATTATGAAATTAGGCTTTGCTTGCAAATATCTTACTGCTGATTTAAAACAGCCTTTTCCGCTCAAAGCCACCACCAGGAAGCGTTTTCTGAGTCTGAATAATGAACAAAGAACCCTTCTTATTTATGAGTTAGCTAAGAACAACCTGGTTAATTTATTTCAAACCCTGGAGCAATTGGCTTTGCTTCCCGAAGATTTACGCATGATGCGTATTGGCAGCGATCTGTTGCCGTTATATACCGTTCCCGAAGCAACAGATTTATATCAGGAATTTTTACCTGACCTCTATCCGTTATTTATTAAGTGCGGTGATTTTGCCAGAGGCAATAATATCCGTCTCTCTTTCCATCCGGGACAATATTCCGTGCTGGCTTCAGAGGATGAGTCAGTGGTAATCCGGGCCATTGAAGATGTTGAATATCATGCGCTTTGTGCAAAATTAATGGGTTATGGCCGCACATTTCAGGATTTTAAAATCAACATCCATATGAACGGACGAAAAGGATTTACCGGTTTTCAACAGGCGTTCGGTAAACTGAGCCCGGAAGCGCGATTAATGCTGACCGTTGAAAATGACGAAATTTCCTGTTCGCTGGACGATGTATTACAGGCCAAAGCGCTCTGCGCGGTGGTTTTAGATATTCATCATCACTGGGTAAAGGAAAATGAATTTATTAAGCCTGATGATCCGCGTATTGAACAGGTAAAGGAATCATGGCGCGGTGTGCAACCCGTTTTGCATTATTCAATATCGCAGGAAGGCTTGATTCCTGAAGAGGGTTTTCCCGATCAGGCTGCATTGGGTTTATCAAAAATGAAACTCCGTTCCCATTCAGACTATTATTTCAACAACACGCTAAATGACTGGGCATTATCGTTTGTTGATTTCGATATTATGTGCGAGGTGAAAATGAAGAACCTTGCCAGAGATCGGCTCTACCAGTACCGGCAGGCGTCCCGATCTAAGCTACAGACCTTATATCGGGATTAAGACGCGAACCGGTGATGTATTTGCCGGCACTCGGCCATAATGCTCTTCTGTCGCCATCATTGCTCCGGGCTGACGTTTATAGCTTAACGTGAGTTTTCGTTCCACTGAGCACCAGACTCCGTATACTGAAGGCGGATTTTTCTTAATCAGGATGCTTTATGTTTGGTCGCTCCCTCTCTTCTGGCAAGCACGCTCTGATGGTTGTCGTCACGCCACTGGTGCTGCTGGCGCTGTATTGTTGGTGGAACTGGGATGATTTCCTCGCCTGGAGTCTGGCGACGCAGATTACTCTGCATCGTTACCTGGTACTGCATCTGCTGCAAATCAACAACGGTCAGTACAGCGGTGGGCTGTGGCTGCTGTTCTTCACCTTTCTCTATGGCGTTTTGCATGCGGTTGGACCGGGACACGGTAAGTTCGTTGTCACTACCTGGCTGAGTACCCAACCGCAGCATGCATCTGCCGCGCGGCGAGCGGTGCCGCTGGTTGGCAGCCTGGTTCAGGGACTCAGCGCCATTCTGTTTGTGTTTATTCTGGCCGTGGGTTTTAACCTGGTAGCTGGTGACTTAAGCCTTAGCCGTTGGGTTATGGAAAAGGTCAGCGCGCTGCTGATCGCCGCTTTTGGCGGTTGGATGTTGCTACGTGGATTGCGCAGTTTTTCTTTCTCTCATCATAATACCCATCAGCCATGCGGCTGCGGTCATCATATGCCGCTGGCTCAGCCCGCAAACTGGAAAGAGCTGCCTGGCGTAATGATGGCCATCGGCTTACGTCCCTGTAGCGGCGCGATTACCGTTTTATTGTTCTCAAATGCAATTGGCATTGTGACATGGGGCATGCTGGCGGTGATGACCATGGCGCTGGGCACCGGCCTTTCCCTGTTATTACTGGCTATGGCGGTAAGCCGTTTACGCGATACCGTCACCGCTGTTTGGCTTCGCGATTCGCCTGCCGCCGCCAGTATTATGGCGCTGGTCCGCATTGCCGGTGGCGTACTGCTGCTGCTTTTTGCTCTGATCCTGTTTCTGACCGTAGTGCCGGTCAGCCCGAGCGGAGATTTTATTGCAGCGGGCTGCTAACGAATCACCAGATCATGAAAGGTTTTCAGTAGCGCATCCACTTTTGGCAGCAGCTGTTTCTTGCGCGGCCAAACCAGCCAAAGCGGCAGGCCATCCAGCATTAGCTGTGGCAGGATGATCTTTACCCTGCCCGCCTGCTCTGCTTCCCGTATCAGCCATGTCGCCATCTGGGCGATACCCAAACCGGCGCTGACTGCGCTTAGCTGTGCTTCGCTATCGCCAAAGGCCAGCCTGGCGTTTACCGTCCGGCTAGCGACACGGCCGTCGGCTGCCATAAAGCGCCAGGGCGTGGTGGTGCCGTCCACCCGTTCATAGGCCACAGCGCGATGCTGCTGCAGCTCATCGAAACTCTGCGGCGTACCGTAGCGCTGCAGATAGTCCGGGGCGGCGCAAAATACCAGCTGCTCGTTGCCCAGATAGCGCATCCCCAGCGAGGCGGGATAATCTGCCGGGCCGCCAATGCGCACCGCAATATCGATATTCTCCTCAAACAGATCCACAAAGCGATCGGCAAAGGTCATGTTGATTTGCAAGTCGGGATAATCGCGGCAGAAGTCATTGATTAACGGCATGACGTGCGTGCGGCCAAAGGTCATCGGCACTGCGACGCGCAAGCGTCCAACCGCATGGGTACGCTGTGCCGCCAGCACCGTTTCTGCCTCGCTCAGTTCATTCACCACCCGTTGACAGGTTTGATAATAGGCTTCTCCGGCGTCGGTCAGCCGCAGAGTACGCGTGGTGCGCTCAAACAACCGCGATCCCAGGCGCTGCTCCAGCCTGGCTATACTTTTACTGACAGCTGAGCTGGTCAGATTCAGCCGCTCCGCTGCCGCGCTGAAGCTGCCCGCTTCTACCGTTGCCACAAACGGCATAATGCCCTTAAGCAGATCGTTGCCAATCATGATTCATGAATCCTTTTCCGAAATCTTGTGAATTTATACCTCAGATATGAAATTAATTCCGAACTATGCTTAACAGCATCTGTTACAGGAGGCGTAATGAACAAAAAAGCATTGATTATCGGCGTAAGCGGCGTAGTTGGCAGCGCGCTGGCAGAAAAACTACAGGCGGATGGCTGGCAAGTTTACGGTCTGTCGCGGGGACGCGCGCCGGTGCCGCAGGGCTGTCACTCTCTGACCGCCGATCTCACCTCGGCGGAATCGGTTAACGCCACGCTAAAAGATCTCCATTTTGACAGCCTGTTCTTTAGCGTCTGGTCGCGCCAGGCCAATGAGAAAGAGAATATCCGGGTAAACGGCGCGATGGTGCGCAACGTTCTGGAAGCGATGGGCGAGCGCCTGAAAGGCAGCCATGTCGCGCTGGTTACCGGTCTGAAGCACTACCTTGGCCCGTTTGACGCCTATGGTAAAGGCAGCGTGCCAATGACGCCGTTCCGCGAAGAACAGGGGCGTCAGCCGGTCGATAACTTCTACTATGCGCAGGAAGATGAGCTGTTCGCCGCTGCCAACAAATATGGTTGCACCTGGAGCGTACATCGTCCACATACCATTATCGGCTATGCGCTGGGCAATGCGATGAATATGGGGCAGACGCTGGCCGTCTACGCTACCCTGTGCAAAGAAACCGGCAAGCCCTTTATTTTCCCGGGTTCAGAAGCGCAGTGGAATGGCGTAACTGATATGACGGATGCCAGCCTGCTGGCGGAGCAGCTGGAATGGGCCGCGACGTCTCCCGCAGCACAAAATCAGGATTATAACGTGGTAAACGGCGACGTCTTCCGCTGGAAATGGATGTGGGAGCAGATTGCCGATTACTTTGGAATTGAAGCAGCGCCGTTCCCCGGTGAGATGCAGCCGCTGGAAGGCCGCATGCTGAACGCCGATCATGACTGGGAAAAAATTGCTGAGAAGTACCAGCTGCGCGAGCAAGAGATTTCCCGTCTCGCCTCCTGGTGGCATACCGATGCCGATCTCGGTCGCCCGATGGAAGTCTTTACCGACATCAGCAAAAGTCGCAAGGCGGGCTTTACCGGATACCGCTCCACGCGCGATGCCTTCTTTACGCTGTTTGATAAGCTGAAGGCTAACCGTATTATCCCATCCTGATCACACGCAAAACACAGGCCGGAACGCGACAGTTTACAAGGCGATCCGGCCATCCCTTCTTTCTACCTTTTCCTGCGCCAGACGCTTTTTTCTGAATTTATTGACGCCGTGAAGACAACCTCCCATTATGCTGCGCATCTAACGTAACGGAGAAGATTGTCGTGGCTGAACTCAGCAATGCTTTACTGGAAGAGATCCTGCAGCAGGTGCGCCCTTTAACGCGTCAGGGAAAAGTGGCTGACTATATCCCGGCGCTGGCGCAGGTGTCGCCTGACTATCTGGGTATCGCTGTGCTCACCCGCGAAGGCACGCTGTATCAGGCTGGCGATGCTGATGTCCGTTTCTCTATTCAGTCGATCTCCAAAGTGTTGTCGCTGACGCTGGCACAAACGCGTTATCAGGAACAGGAGATCTGGCAGCGCGTGGGTAAAGAGCCTTCCGGCCAGCCGTTTAATTCTCTGGTGCAGCTGGAGATGGAACGCGGTAAGCCGCGCAATCCCTTTATCAATGCGGGCGCGCTGGTGATTTGCGACATGCTGGAAACCCGTCTGACCGCCCCGCGTCAAAGGATGCTGGAGGTAGTGCGTCAGCTGTGTGACGAGCCATCGATTAACTACGATCGTTATGTTGCCCGCTCCGAGTTCGATCACTCGGCGCGCAACGCCGCTATCGCCTGGCTGATGAAGTCCTTTGGAAACTTTGATAATGATGTACCCGGCGTGCTGCAAACCTATTTTCATTACTGTTCGCTGGCGATGAGCTGTAAGGAACTGGCGCGTTGCTTCTTCTACCTCGCCAACCAGGGCTGCCCGCTGGGCGAGACAACGCCAATACTGACGGTACGGCAGACGCGCCAGATCAACGCCCTGCTGATCACCAGCGGAATGTATGACGGCGCAGGCGAATTTGCCTGGCGGGTAGGAATGCCTGCGAAATCGGGCGTGGGCGGAGGAATTATTGCCATTATACCCGGGGAGATGACGATCGCGGTCTGGTCGCCAGGCCTTGACGCGTCCGGCAACTCCCTGGCAGGCACTGCGGTGCTGGAATTGCTTTCCGAGCGGCTCGGCTGTTCAATCTTTTAAGGGGCGTTCAACAGGCAAGTTGCACCTTAAAGCAGCGTTGAACATGCCTCCTGCCCTGTAAATGCGCAATCGCAACGGTAACATCGCCCTTTTTGGCACCTGCATAGCTGGTACAAAAGTTGCAGTTTCCTGCTATCAACAGCAAGGAGAGAGCAATGAAAGCGATCGTAATCGGTGGCGGTATTGGCGGGATGTGCGCAGCGCTGGCGCTGGAACAGAGCGGTTATCAAACCGAGGTGTACGAAGCGGTAAAAACCATTCGCCCGGTAGGCGCGGCGATTTCCATCTGGCCAAACGGCGTTAAATGCCTGAACTTCCTGGGTTTGAAAGCGCAGCTGCAGGCGTTGGGCGGCAATATGGCTTTTATGGCCTATAACGATTTCCGGCACGGACAAACCCTTACCCGCTTCTCCATGATGCCGCTGGTGGAAAGCGTTGGTGAACGTCCCTATCCGGTAGCGCGCGCTGATTTGCAGGCGATGCTGCTCGATCGCTACGGCGCACAGCGCGTTAATTTCGGCAAACGCGTCAGCCATATTGAACAGGACGCCACGGGCGTTACCGCCTGGTTTGAGGATGGTAGCGAAGCGCGCGGCGATTTTTTGATCGCTGCCGACGGCACGCATTCGGTAATCCGCCCCTCGGTAACCGGTCAGCACGCTGAGCGGCGTTATGCCGGCTACGTTAACTGGAACGGCCTGGTGAGCATTGATGAAACCATTGCTCCCGCCGATCAGTGGACCACCTTTGTCGGTGAAGGCAAACGCGTCTCTTTGATGCCGGTCAGCGGCAACCGCTTTTACTTTTTCTTTGATGTGCCGTTGCCGCAGGGGCTGGCGGAAGATCGCAGCACTGTAAAAGCGGACTTAACCCGCTATTTTAGCGGCTGGGCCGAACCGGTGCAGACGTTGATCGCCGTGATTAACCCGGAAACCACCAACCGTATTGAAATTCATGATATCGATCCTTTCCCGCAGTTGGTCAAAGGTCGGGTTGCGCTCCTGGGCGATGCCGGACACAGCACTACGCCGGATATTGGGCAGGGCGGCTGCGCCGCAATGGAAGATGCGGTGGTGCTGGCATTAACGCTTCAGGCGCACTCGCTGGGCATCGAGGATGCGCTGCGGCGCTATGAGGCTCGCCGCGCGGATCGGGTCAAAGATCTGGTGCTGAAGGCGCGTAAACGCTGCGATGTGACCCACGGTAAACAGCCTGAGGTAACGCGTGCCTGGTATGAAGAACTGAAGCGGGAAACCGGCGAACAGATCCTGAGCGGTATGCAGGAGACCATTGTCGGCGGCCCGCTGGCGTGAAAAGCCGGGCTTCAGGCCCGGCCCGTTATGGGTGAAGTTCAGCGATAACCGCACGCGTGGCGGCGGCCAGCACCGCTTTATTACTGGCAGCTTTTCGCTGCGGCTGGGTAAAGTAGATGGCTAAAATTTTCGGCTGTGCTTTATCAGGCCAGAGCACGGCCAGATCGTTGGTGGTGCCATAATCACCGGCGCCAGTCTTATCGCCAACCACCCAGCCCTCGGGTACGCCAGCACGAATACTCTCATCGCCGGTGGTGTTCTGTTTTAACCAGCGGTTAAACATCTGGCGCTGCTTTACCGGCAGGATATCGCCCAGCGCCAGCTGATTCAGGTTAGATGCCATTGCCGCTGGCGTGCTGGTATCGCGTTGATTGCCCGGCACCGCGCTGTTTAAATCGGGCTCGTAGCGATCGAGCCGGGTTATCCGGTCGCCCAGCTGACGCGCCCATGCGGTAACGCCCTGCGGGCCGCCCAGCTCATGCAGCAGGTAATTGGCCGCCAGATTATCGCTGTATTCAATGGCGGCGGCGCACAGCGCGCCAATGCTCATGGCCTTGCCGATATAGTTACCGGTGACGGGCGTCCAGGGAACATTGTCCGCGTTGTTGATCATCACCTTTTTCTCCAGCAAACCGGGCTGGCTGACGCTTTTATGCAGAATGGCCGATACCGCCAACGCTTTAAAAGTGCTGGTCAAAGGAAAACGTTCATTGGCGCGATAGCCGTAGCGTCGATCGCCATCAATCCATACCACCCCCAGCCGCCCGCCGCTGGCTTTCTCCAGTCCGGCCAACTTTTGCGTCAGAGTGGCTTCATCAGCCATCGCGCTGAGCGACCATAACGAAAACAATCCGGCCAGCAGCGAATAGCGCCAGAAACAGTTTTTTTGCATGTGGAACGTCCTTTTAGGTTAGCCTGGTGCCTGAACGTTATTGTACATCAAACGACTGTTTTCAGATGGAAAAAAAGGGCATTGCTGCCCTTTTTCCCCTGATGATGAGGAGGCGGTTTAAGGTGCTTCCTTCAGCCCCCGGTTGATCAGCATCGGTTCGATGTCAGGATCGTGACCGCGCCAGTCATAATAGAGCTGCTTTAAATCGCTGCTGTTGCCGCGTGACAAAATCATATCGCGGAAGCGCTGGCCGTTTTCACGCGTCAGGCCGCCGTGCTCTTTAAACCAGGCAAAGCCGTCATCCGCCAGCATCTCGGTCCACAGATAGGCATAATAGCCTGCCGCGTAGCCGTTGCCCCAGATATGCTGGAAATAACTGGAGCGATAGCGCGGCGGCACCTGCGGCAGGTTGACCTTATCCTGCGCCAGTGCGTTCTGCTCGAAAGCATCCACATCTGGCTGCGCGTCTCCGGCGCGAAGACTGTGCCAGTGCATATCCAGCAGCGCCGCCGCCAGCAGCTCGGTCATGTCGTAGCCTTTATTGAACTTATTGGCTTTCAGGATCTTATCGTGCAGCGTCTGCGGCATGGGTTCGCCGCTCTGATAGTGGCGGGCAAAGTGTTTAAACACCTTATCATCGCTGGCCCAGTGCTCGTTAAACTGTGACGGAAATTCCACGAAATCACGCGGGGTTTCGGTGCCGGACAGGCTCGGATATTGCTGATCGGCAAACATTCCGTGCAGCGCATGACCAAATTCATGGAACATTGTAATCACATCGTCCCACGACAGCAGCGCAGGCTGGCCCGCCGCCGGTTTGCTGAAGTTAGCGACGTTATAAATCACCGGTTTGGTTCCCAGCAGCTTCGACTGGTCGACGAAGTTGCTCATCCACGCCCCGCCGCCTTTGTTATCACGCTTGAAGAAATCGGTATAGAACAGCGCCAGCGAGGAGCCATCCTTATCAAACACTTCATAGACGCGTACGTCAGGCTGATAAACCGGCAAATCGTTACGCTGCTTAAAGGTCAGGCCGTAAAGCTGGTTGGCCGCATAAAATACGCCGTTTTCCAGTACGTTGTTCAGTTCGAAATAAGGGCGAATTTGTGATTCGTCGAGATCGTATTTAGCGCGACGCACCTGCTCTGCGTAAAAGGTCCAGTCCCAGGGCGCCAGCTTAAAGCCGCCCTGCTGCTGATCAATCACCGCCTGAATATCAGCCGCTTCGCGCTGCGCGCGTGCTGTGGCAGCCGGAACGATATTGCGCATAAAGTCCAGCGCCGCCTGCGGGGTTTTCGCCATCTGATCCTGCAGTTTCCATGCGGCATAGCTGTCGAAGCCCAGCAGCTTCGCCTGCTGCGCCCGTACCGCAGCCAGACGCGCAATCAGCTGACGTGTATCGTTGGCATCGCCTTTTTCCGCGCGCTGCCAGGAGGCATTGAACAACGCTTCACGCGTCTGACGATCCGACAGGCTTTGCAGTTCCGGTTGCTGGGTGGTGTTTTGCAACGCCAGCAGCCACTGGTTTTTCAGGCCGCGCGCCCCGGCCGCTTCGGCGGCGGCAGCGATTTCACCTTCGCTCAGGCCAGCCAGCGCCGCCTTATCTTTAATCAGCAGACCACCTGCTTTGGTAGCCGCAAGCAGACGATTGGTAAACTGGGTACTCAGCGTCGCCGCTTCCTGATTCAGCGCCTTGAGCTCGGTTTTTTGCTGGTCGCTCAGGCTGGCTCCAGCCAGCTGGAATGACTGCCAGGTAACGTCAACCAGACGACGGGATTCCGCATCCAGCTGGAGTTTGTCGCGCTGCTGATAAACCGCATCAAGGCGGGCAAAAAGTTTGCTGTTAAGGTGGATTTCATCGTCCAGCGCCGCCAGTTTGGGGGCCGTTTCTTCATCAATTTTTTGTAATTCGTCGTTGGTATTGGCAGAGGTCATGGCGCCGAACACGTTTAACACCCGCTTCAGCATCTGGCCGCTTTTCTCCAGCGCCACATAGGTATTTTCAAAGGTAGGCGGCTGCGGATCGTTGGCGATACGCGCCACTTCTTGCTGCTTATCGCGGATGCCCGCTTCAATCGCAGGAAGATAATCGCTGTCCTTGATACGGTCGAAAGGCGGTGCCTGAAAAGGCAGAGCGCTGGGCTGACTGAAGGGATTGTGCTGTTCGCCGGACATGGTCTTCTCCTGATCGTGATTCGCCGTCGCACCGGCTGCCTGAGCTGAGCCGCTCAGCGCCAGGCCAATGGCCAAAAATAACACCGATAACCGCATATCCTTACTCTCCTGTTCCTTGCCTGTAAAGTCAGAATCATAAGCGCAGTTAACCGATGGTGCCAGCATTCTGCGTCTGTTGATAAACGGCGATAATTTCTGCCGCTACGGCGACGGCAATTTCCGCCGGCAGTTTGCCCTTGACCTGCGGCAGCCCTACCGGACAGCGCAGGCGCGCCAGCTGCTGCTGGCTGAATCCTTTGCCGCTCAGACGATACTCAAAGCGCTGACGCTTGGTATTTGAACCAATGACCCCGGCATAACGATAGTCATCGCGGCGCAGAATGGCCTCGCACAGCGCCAGGTCGAGCGGATGATGATGCGTCATCACCACAAAATAGCTCTCTGGCGGCAGCTGCGAAACATACTCCACCGGCTCTTCTACCTGACAGACGTTGACGCCAGCTGGCACCTGCGCGAACAGCTCTGCACGCTGATCGATCCACTGTATGTGACAGGGTAACGTCGCCAGCAGCGTGACCAGCGCCTGGCCGACGTGTCCCGCACCAAAAACAGCGATGTGCGGCTGTACATAAAGCAGCGGCTCAAACAAAATGGTGGTGCTACCACCGCAGCACTGCCCCAGCCGCGCGCCCAGGCTGAACTGTTCGCTGTGCAGACTTTCGCGGCCCTGCATCAGCACATTGCGTGCTATCTCAATACACTGGAATTCCAGATGTCCGCCGCCGATGGTAAAAAACTGCCCATCCGCCGTCACGATCATTTTGCTGCCGCGATCGCGCGGCACTGAACCGCGCTCGTTAAGCACGGTAATCAGCACGCACGACTGACGCTGCGCTCGTAGCCGCTGCAGCGTTTCAATCCACTCATGAGCAAGCATTACTTTCTCCCGCCAGCCGGTTTACCGCCCAGAAAACCTTTTCTGGCGTGGCGGGCGCATCCAGATGCGGATGCTGACGATAGTCGGCCACGCTGGCTATCGCATCCTGTAGTGCGACCCAGACGGAAACACCCAGCATAAACGGCGGTTCGCCCACCGCTTTGGAATGAAATACCGTCTGCTGAGGATTTTTACGGTTTTCCAGCAGCGTCACGCGCAGATCGCCCAGGGTAGGGATTTTGTAGCTGGCCGGTCCATCGGTCATCAGGCGTCCCTGGCTATCCCAGACCAGCTCTTCGCAGGTTAGCCAGCCCATGCCCTGTACAAAGCCTCCTTCGACCTGCCCCACATCAATAGCCGGGTTCAGCGATGCACCGACGTCGTGCAGAATATCTGCACGCAGCAGGCGATATTCACCGGTTAAGGTATCAATAAGTACTTCGCTACAGGCCGCGCCGTAAGAGAAATAATAAAAGGGCTGACCGCGTCCCGCCTCACGATCGTAATGAATACCGGGAACACGATAGTAGCCAGTGGCAGACAGCGGCACCTGATTCAGCCAGGCGAGCTGCGCGACCTGACTAAAGGTAAAATAGTGCTGCTTCACCCGCACGATGCCGTTGCTGAAGCTTACCTCCTGCGGCTGGCACTGATGCAGGCGACACAGCATCTCCGTCAGTCGCTGGCGCAAAATCTCCGCCGCGTGCTGAGCGGCCTTGCCATTAAGATCGGTGCCGCTGGAGGCTGCCGTCGGCGAGGTATTGGGCACTTTGCCGGTATCGGTCGCGGTAATACGAATGGCGCTTGCATCAATCTGCAACACTTCCGCTACGATCTGCGCTACCTTGGTATGCAGCCCCTGGCCCATTTCGGTGCCGCCGTGGTTCAGCTGAACGGTGCCGTCGGTATAAATCAGGATCAGCGCGCCGGCCTGGTTTAGAAAGCTGGAGGTAAAAGAGATACCGAATTTCACCGGCGTCAGCGCCAGGCCACGTTTCAGGATCGCACTGGCGGCGTTAAACCGCCGTACCGCTTCCCGACGCGTCTGATAATCAGCGCTCTGCTCAAGCTGTGCGGTAATTTCTTCCAGCAGGTTATCCTCAACCCGCTGATGATAATGGGTAATATTACGCGTCTGCTGTCCATAGTAGTTACGTTTACGTACCGTGAGCGGATCCAGCTGGCGGTGGCGTGCGATGGCTTCGATAATTTGTTCAATCGCCACCATGCCCTGCGGGCCGCCAAAGCCGCGATAGGCGGTATTGGAAGCCAGATTGGTGCGGCAGCGATAGCCGGTAATGCGCGCATCGCCCAGATAATAGGCGTTATCAGCATGGAACATCGCACGATCGACAATTGACCCGGAAAGATCGAGCGAATAGCCGCAGTTGCCCGCCAGCTCGATGTTTACCCCACAGAACAGGCCGTCATCATCAAAGCCCACGTCATAGCGCACAAAGAAAGGATGACGTTTGCCGGTGATATGCATATCGTCGCGCCGCGCCAGACGCATTTTTGCCGGTCGCCCGGTTTTATGCGCTGCCAGCGCGCATAAACAAGCAACACCCGCCGCCTGGGTCTCTTTGCCACCAAAACCGCCGCCCATGCGTCGCATATCGATGGTAACGTTATTCATCCCCACGCCCATGACTGAAGCAACCAGTTTCTGAACTTCAGTCGGATTCTGCGTTGATGACCAGACCTGAAAAGAGCGATCCTCGCCCGGTGCAACCAGCGCGATCTGCGTTTCCAGATAGAAGTGCTCCTGCCCACCGATATGAAACGCCCCCTGAATGCGATGCGGCGCACGTGCCAGCGCGGTATCGACATCGCCACGCTGATGGATATGTGGCTCCTGCACAAAATGGCGCTGTGCCAGAGCCGTTTCCACATCAAGAATTGCCGGCAAAGGTGCATATTCAATATGGGCAGCTGCCGCGCCCCGCCGTGCTGCCTCTTCGCTTTCCGCCGCCACAACCAGCACTATCTGTCCCACATAACAGACCGTGTCGCCCGCCAGCAGCGGATCGCCCGGCTCCAGCGCACCAATATCCAGCTCGCCGGGCACGTCGCGCCAGGTGAGAACCTCAATCACGCCGGGAATGGCATAACAGGCTGCGGTATCGATATGCAGGATACGCGCATGTGCCTGAGCGCTCAGACGCGGGCAAAGGTGCAACAGACCCGGAAAGGCTAACCGGTCATCAATATATTGCGCTTCGCCGCTAACGTGCTTTTCTGCGCTTTCATGCTGCCGATCGCGGCCAACGCCGTTCTGGATGCCAGCCAGATACTGTGCTTCAAGAACCTCTTGCTTAACCGGCGGACGATTATGAGACATAGTGGGATACCTCGTTCACGGCCAGTTCGCCGTTCAGCTGGTGGAAATAGCGGCGCAGTAGATTTTTTGCCAGCTGCATGCGCCAGGCGGCGCTGGCTCGCGCATCGCTTAGCGGCTGAAAATCCTGTTCCAGCGCCCGGCAGGCGTTTTCCAGCGTGGTCGCTGACATTGTCTGTCCGATGAGTGCGGCTTCGCAGGCGAAAGCGCGTCGCGGTACCCCGGCCATGCCGCCATACGCCAGCCGCGCTTCGGTGATCACACTGTCATCTCGTTTGAGATTAAAAGCGGCAAATACCGCAGAAATATCATCCTCACGGCGTTTTGAGACTTTCCAGGCGCGGAAATCAGGTGACAGTGTCACTCTGGGGATATGGATCGCGCGAATAAACTCGCCGCTTTCCAGTGCCGTACGCCGGTAGCCGAGGAAAAACTGATCAAGCGGCAGCTGACGCAGGCGTTCCCCCTGCTGTAAAATCAGCGATGCGCCCAGCGCCAGCAGCATTGGTGAGCAATCGCCGATCGGCGAAGCATTGGCGATGTTGCCGCCCAGCGTGCCGCGATTGCGAATTTGTAATGAAGCAAAGCGGTGCAGCATTTCACTAAAGATCGGGATGGTGGTGTGCAGGCGCTGCTGACAAACGCTGAGCGGCACGGCTGCGCCAATCACAATCGCTTCCGGTGTTTCCTGCCACTGCCGAAGTTCCTCTACCTTTTCCAGCGCAATCATCAGCGGCAGCTTTTGATATTGCTGGGTAATCCGTAGCATCAGATCGGTACCGCCAGCCAGCAGCACCGCCTGTGGGTTTTCCAGATAAAAGCTTGCCAACTGCGCACAGGATTCAGGTATCACATAGCGACCAGAATCCGTGACAACGTCACTCATGGCGTGCTGATGCAGCGCCTGCAGACGCATGATGGTCTCCTGCTCGCGCTGGCTAAAGCTGTCTTTTTCCGGTTGGTTGCAGGCGAGGCGCGCCGCTTCCACAATAGGCCGATAGCCGGTACAGCGACAGAGATTGCCCGCCAGCGCGCTTTCCGCCTGTTGGCGATCCCAGCCGTTGCTGTTTTTTTGCAGTGTGAACAGCGACATAACAAAGCCTGGCGTACAGAAACCACACTGCGAGGCGTGACAGTTAACCATCGCCTGTTGTACGCTGTGCAGTTGGTCGCCCTGGCGTAGATCCTCTACGGTGATCAGCTGTTTGCCATCCAGCGCGCCAATCGGCAGCAGGCAGCTGTTAACTGTCTCATAACGCATTTTGCCATCCACTACGCTGCCCAGCGTAACGGTACAGGCGCCACAGTCGCCCGAGGCACAGCCCTCTTTTGTACCGCAGCGCCCTTTTTGCTGGCGCAAATAGTTCAGCACCGTGGTATTTGCATCAATCTGATGCTCACTTACCAGCGTCTGGTTGAGCAGGAACTGGATCATATCGCTGCCTCTTGATGGGGTTGTTGCCAGGCAAGCTGGCCGTTTACCCAGGTTTCGGCGATAGTACGATCGTCGCCAAGCGTCATGAGCACAAACAGTTTTTCCCAGATGTCGCGGCTGTTTTGCCAGCGCATTTTCTGCAGCGGCGTAGCTTCAGGCTGCAGCACCACGAAGTCTGCCTCCTTACCGGGCATAAAGTTACCAATCAGATGATCCAGGCTTAGCGCCCGTGCGCCGCCCAGCGTGGCGTGATAGAAAGCTTCGCTGGCATGCAGCTTATAGTTCTGCAGCTGACTGACCTTATAGGCTTCGCCCAGCGTCTGCAGCATGCTGAAGGTGGTGCCCGCGCCAATATCCGTGCCGATACCAAGTTTGATCGGCTGCTGCCAGCTGCGTTGTAAATTAAACAGTCCGCTGCCAAGAAACAGGTTCGAGGTTGGACAAAAGGCGATGGCGGAATCGGTCTGATGCAGGCAGCGCCACTCTTCAGGCTCCAGGTGTAAACAGTGCGCAAAGATGCTGCGCGGGCCGGTCAGCTGATAATGGTGATAGACATCAAGATAGCCTGCCTGCTGTGGAAACAGCTTTTTCACCCACTCCACCTCCTGCAGGTTTTCCGCCAGATGGGTATGGATCCAGGTATCAGGAAACTCCTGATGAAGTTGCGTGACTTTTTCCAGCAGTTCTGGTGATGAAGTCGGCGCAAAACGTGGCGTGAGCGCATATCCCAGGCGGCCACGCTTGTGCCAGCGCTGGATCAGTGCGCGCGTTTGCTGATAGCTCTGCTCCGGGGTTTCCAGCAGATAATCTGGCGCGTTGCGATCCATCATCACCTTACCGGCGATAATGCGCATCGCCCGCTGTTCGGCCGCCTGGAACAGCGCCTCGACTGACTCGGGATGCACCGTGCCAAAAACCAGCGCGCTGGTGGTGCCGTTGCTGAGCAGCTGTTGTAAAAAGAAGGCGGCCATTGTTGCTGCGTGCCCGGCTGAATGGTATTGCCCTTCAACCGGGAAGGTGTAGTTTTCCAGCCAGCTCAGCAGCTGTTCACCAAAAGCAGCGACCATTTCGGTTTGCGGATAGTGGATATGGCAGTCGATAAAACCGGGAACGATCAGGCTTCCGCGTCGATCGAGCATGGGGCAATTGGCAGGCAATCTGCCCTCCGCTTCCAGCCACGGGCGCAGGCTGGCAATTTTTCCCGCTGTGATCAGCAGCAGGCCGTCTTCAATATAGCGTGCCCGTTGCTCGATCTCCTGTGGATTGCTGACCGTAGCGGTTATATCAAAAAAGCTACTGCGAATGGCGTAAGTTTCAGTGGCTGGCACAGACATAAAACTTCCTTAACCCAAATTTTCGTTATGGCAAATGAGCGGGTATTTAGCAAACTGCAAGAGTTATGCCAGCCGGTTATTTGTTTAAATATATTTAAAATCAATGATTTATCATAAATAACACTCATTCTGTCTATCCCAAACGATTGCGCAAACGCTTGCCTGCCTTTAAAGCGTTAATATTTCCCAGGCCTTTCAGATAGCCCCTGCCGGAACGTCTGAACGACCTGTTATGTCGGCAAACTTTTGGTGCAATGCGCACCAGTACAGTGCTTTTTGTTCATCATTAACCGGTACTGGGCAGCAGCAAAACGAAGTGTTATGGTAATTATCCTGAAAAACCTGTTAAGGAACAGCGAGATGATAATCTTTGTTACCGGTGCGACTGCCGGTTTTGGTCAATCGATCGCCCGTCGTTTTATCGCAGCAGGACATAAAGTGATTGCTAACGGACGTCGCCAGGATCGTCTGGATGCGCTAAAGGCTGAACTGGGTGAAAATTTGTATACCCTGCAATTCGATGTCCGCGATCGTGCTGCAATCGATGCTGCGCTGGCTACTCTGCCGGCTGAATGGCAACAGGTCGATATTCTGGTTAACAACGCCGGACTGGCGCTGGGTGTGGAACCTGCCCATCAGGCCAGCATCGACGATTGGGAAACCATGATCGATACCAATAATAAAGGGCTGGTGTACATGACCCGCGCGCTGTTGCCTGGCATGGTAGAGCGTAATACCGGGCATATTATTAATCTCGGCTCGGTTGCCGGTAACTGGCCTTATATGGGCGGCAACGTATATGGCGCAACTAAAGCCTTTGTACGTCAGTTCAGCCTGAATTTACGCACCGATCTGCACGGCACAGCGCTGCGTGTGACTGACATCGAGCCAGGCCTGGTGGGCGGCACCGAGTTTTCCAACGTGCGCTTTAAAGGCGATGATAGTCGGGCGGAAAGTGTGTATGCCGGTACTACCGCGCTGACGCCAGAAGATGTGACCGAAGCGGTATATTGGGTGGCGACGTTGCCAGCGCATGTGAACATTAATACGCTGGAAATGATGCCGGTTAGCCAGACCACCGCCGGGCTAAAAGTGGCGAAAGAATCCTGACGCCAGAGGCGGACGAACATCCGTCCGGCTCTGGCACTGCGAGGTGTATGGCAACTAAGCCTGATTGATTTCCTCAGGTTTAGTTGCCCGGCGTAAGGTTACGCTTTGCCCCATCCCGCCACAATAATCAGCATGCCGCAGAAAGCCACCGCCGCGCCCAGCCAGTCGCTGTAGCTTAAGCGTACGCCATCCACCCAGCGCAACCACAGCAACGCCGTGACCACATAAACGCCGCCGTAAGCCGCATAAACGCGCCCGCTGGCGGCGGGATGCAGCGTCAGCAGCCAGACAAAAGCCGCCAGGCTCAGCGCCGCCGGAACCAGCAGCAGCGCCGACGCGCCCTTTTTTAGCCACAGCCAGGGAAGAAAACAGCCCACAATTTCCGCCAGTGCGGTAAGAAAAAAAAGCAGCGTGGTTTTGATCATAAAAAAGCGTTCTCAAAGCTAAACGAAGCGTCTGGCTCGCTGGTGAGTAAACAAGCGACGATGATATACTAAAAGCGGTATCACCTCATGGCAGGTTGCCATAAAGATAAGGAACCGATGATGCAAACATTATTTACCCGTCTGGCTGTCGCCCTGCTTCCGTTTACGCTGTTCAGCGCTTTGGCGCTGTCATCTGCGTCGGCCCAGGCGCGCACCGAGCGTTTGATCATTGAAAACGGAAGTAATGCGTTAAGCAATGAAGAAGCGCGTCAGAATAAAGAACAGTGGGATGACACGCGAATGCTGCGTAAAAAGCTCAACAGCCGCGTCGAAAAAGAGTTTGATAAAACCGATCGTGCCTTTGATAGCCGTGACGCCTGTGAAAAAAGCTATAACGTCAACGCATACTGGGAAGCCAATACCCTGCGCTGCCTGGATCGACGCACCGGACGCCCCGTAACACCCTGATCTTACTTTACTGCTATAGTTACCGCTGGTTTTATTGCAAAAGGATGATGTGATGAGAGCGAAGAAGTGGATGTTAAGCGCCCTGTTGGTTGTTGCTCCGCTGGCAGCCCAGGCATCTTGCGAATCGGTAAAAGCGGATATTAGTCAGAAGATCATCAATAACGGCGTGCCTGAATCAGGCTTTACGCTGGATATTGTGCCTAACGATCAGGCTGAGGCTGCCGGTGGCCAGGTGGTTGGACATTGTGACAACGACTCACAGAAAATCGTTTATAAACGTACCGGCGTCGACGGTGAAACTAACGTGCCTGCCGATGCCGGTACCGCACAGGATGCCCCCGCTTCCTGATTTATCCTCAAGGCGCCTGAACGGCGCCTGTTTTTTCTCAAGCGAATTATTAATCACATTTAAGCTGATAGTTACCGGTTATTTGTACCGGTACTTTTCAATAGTGAATAGGGTTAAGATTCTTGTTTCACGCGTTCCTATTCCGGTCTGCGTCGTGGCATGGTCCAGGCGATAAACAGGCTGCCAACGGCAATCACCAGCGAGACAATAAATACCCAGTGCAGCGAAGCAGCGATATGCAGCGTCATCTGATGCAGGGTGCCCCCGTCTAACGCCTGCCGCCGCTCCGGCGACATAATTTGCTGCACCGGATCCTGCGCGTCAGGCAACCGCAGCAGCAAATTATAATTGAGTACCGCGCCCATAATGGCTGTACCCAATGCGGAGCCAAGCATGCGGCTAAACATAATCGAGGCGGTGCAGATACCGCGAATAGCGAAATCGGCGCTGTTCTGAACCGAGACCAAAAAGGTGGTGCTGGTCATGCCCATTCCGGTACCGATCACAAAAGCGGCAAAGCCAGCCTGCAACAGGCTGCTCCCGGCATGCAGCGTCAACAGCAGCGCCGTGCCCGCAATCAATAACAG
This sequence comes from Pantoea sp. FN0307, assembly GCF_050113815.1. Taxonomy (NCBI): domain Bacteria; kingdom Pseudomonadati; phylum Pseudomonadota; class Gammaproteobacteria; order Enterobacterales; family Erwiniaceae; genus Pantoea; species Pantoea sp. FN0307. The sequence continues at coordinate 1,237,426 of NZ_JBNJSO010000001.1, forward strand.
CGCGCCCAGCTGAGCGGTAAAACGATAAGAGGTATGCAGCATCAGACGGCCGCTAAAGGTACTGGCAAGCGGCCAGCCAATCGACATCATGGCCAGCGCGCTGCCCGCCTGCAACGGCGAACCGCCATTGATGCCCTGAATCCAGGTGGGCAAAAAGGCGCTGATGCCCATCATCGCCGCGCCAATAATCAAATTCCCGGCATTACCGGCAACAATGACCCGGCTCCGCCAGATAGCCAGCGGAAACAGCGGCGCCTCGGCTTTTTTTTCATGGCGCAGCAGAATAAAACCGGCGATTAACGCCACGGCCAGAAACAACAACAGCCAGTAGCCCAGCGCCTCAGCCTGAAGCAGCGCAACCAGCAGCGCGCTGACGCTTAGCATCAGCCAGGCGCTGCCGGATACGTTAAGGCTCTGCTCTGAAGGTTGTTGATGCGCTGGCAGCCAGCGCGCCAGCATCAGCATTGAAATAATGCCCAAGGGTACGTTAACCCAGAAAACCAGCGACCAGCTGAAATGTTGCACAATCCAGGCGCCGGTCAGCGGGCCGATAATCGCCGCAACGCCCCAGACGCTGGAAAGCCAGCCCTGAATGCCCGCCCGCTCGCGAGGCGAATAGATGTCCGCCACAATAGTCGAGGTGATCGGCATAATCGCTCCTGCACCCAGCCCCTGAAAAGCACGGAACAGAATAAGCCAGGTCATACTGTGCGCCATGCCGCACAGCACCGAACCCAGTAAAAACAGCGAGGCGCCGATCAGGAACATGCGTTTACGTCCCCACAGATCGGCGAGCCGCCCATAGATCGGTACGCTTACCGCCTGGGTTAGCAGGTAAATGGAAAAAACCCAGCCAAATTGCGAAAAGCCGCCCAGTTGAGCAACGATGGTGGGCATCGCCGTCGCGACAATAGTGACTTCAATTGCCGCCATAAACATCGCCAGCATACAGGCAATTAAAATCCAGTGACGGTGTGCGACCGTCTGATGTTGAGTTTCTGCCATGTTTTCCCTTCCTGTTAATTTCCTAAGCGTAGCCCAACGCAGGGCATTGCGTACACTCCCTTAAGTGACGTTGTCACTTAAGTTTGCTTTGGTTGTTTCCTGTCTGCCGCTGGCGTTTGAAAACATGTTTTCTCCCCTTGCCGGGAAAAACTATCCTGCTGATCCTGCCGCAAAACTGGCGAACCCGTCTGCGCGCTGCTATAGATTTAAGGCACCACGTTTTTTTTGCTGATAAAGACGTAAAAATCAGCAGTTTATCTTTATCGTCCGGCGTCGCTGACGCGTACCGCTTTCCACGGCGCTATGCACACGGATTAATATAACAATTGAGCCATCCTGCAGGGGTGCGCTTCAGGTCATCCCCAGGAGAACGCTGTTCATGCATTTTTCCCCCGCGATTAAGCGAATCATTCTGGCGTTGCTGGTGATAGCGCTGGTGGCTGCGCTGTTGATTTACGGTGTCGGCCCTGAGGTGATTAAAGCGCGTCAGGTCGATTTAATTTACCTTGGCAGGCAACATCTCTGGCTGGTGGGTTGGTCGATGCTGTTCGCTCTACTGGTCGGCATTCCCAGCGGTATTTTACTCAGTCGGCCTTATATGCGCCGCTGGGCGGAATACATTATGCAGATCTTTAATGTCGGCAATACGCTGCCGCCGCTAGCGGTGCTGGCTTTGGCGATGGTAGTGATCGGCATTGGCGATCGGCCGGCGATTTTCGCGCTGTTTCTTGCTTCGCTATTACCTATTGTGCGTAACACCTATGCAGGATTGATTGGCGTACCGGAATCGTTGCGGGAAGCCGCCAACGGCATCGGCATGACAAAAATGCAGCGTCTGCGTCAGGTAGAGCTGCCTAACGCCTGTCCGGTGATCCTTTCCGGTATTCGCATCGCGATGGCAATTAACGTTGGCACCGCGCCGCTGGCGTTCCTGATTGGTGCCAGCAGCTACGGCGAGCTGATCTTCCCTGGGATCTACCTCAATGACTTCCCCGTCCTGATTTTAGGCGCGGTGGCGACGGCGCTGTTTGCGCTGATTCTGGATATGCTGCTGGCGGCTCTGGGTCGCTGGTTAAGTCCACATGCGCTGTAAAAAGGAGCCTTATGACTATTTCTGTTTTGACTCGGGCGCTGGGTACGCTGCTGGCGACGCTATTACTATGCCTCTCCTCCGTGCAGGCCGCACCGATTACCATGGCTACCAAAGGCTTTACCGAACAACATATTTTGTCAGCAATGACCACGCTGTGGCTGAATAAAAAAGGCTTTCAGGTGATCCCTAAAACGAATATCCCGGTGTCGATCGGGCGCAGCGCAATGCTGAACAAACAGATCGACATGACCTGGGAATATACCGGCGCCTCACTGATTGTCTTTAATCATATTACGACCCGGATGTCCTCTGAGCAGGCCTACCAAACGGTAAAGCGTCTGGATGGCAAATTAGGTCTGATCTGGCTTAATCCGGCACCCATGAATAACACCTACGCTTTTGCCATGCAGCGTCAACGCGCCGAAAAAGAGCATATCACCACGGTTTCACAGCTGGTGGCGCGTATTGAGCAGATCCGCAAACAGGATCCGGACCATAACTGGATGCTGGGTCTGGACCTGGAGTTTGCCGGGCGCGCCGATGGTCTGAAGCCGCTGCAAAAACTGTATGGATTAACGCTGGATCGTCCGCAAATCCGCCAGATGGATCCGGGGCTGGTGTATAACGCCATTCGCGACGGTTTTGTCGAGGCCGGACTGGTGTATACCACCGACGGACGGGTAAAAGGCTTCGACCTGAAAATTCTGGAGGATGATAAGCATTTCTTTCCCAGCTACAACGTGACGCCGCTGGTGCGTAAAGAGGTACTGGAGGCGAATCCAGGACTGGCGGAGGCGCTCAATCAGCTTTCTGCATTGATCACAGATGACGTAATTACCGAACTCAACAAACGGGTCGATATCGATCATCAGTCACCGCAGCAGGTCGCCCGCGATTTTCTGCAGTCTAAAGGCATGCTGTAAGGAGATGCTATGGATACGATTCACTATATGATCGACAACTGGCCTCACCTCGTCGCCCTTAGCTGGCAACATCTGTGGCTGGTTCTGGTGGCGGTTGGCTGCGCTATTCTGGCCGGCGTGCCGCTGGGCATTTTAATTGTGCGCTTTAAATGGCTGGCGACCCCGGTGCTGGGGATCGCCACCATTGTGCTTACTATCCCTTCGATCGCGTTGTTTGGTCTGATGATCCCACTTTTTTCCCTTATTGGTCAGGGTATTGGCGTGGTGCCGGCGATTACAGCGGTATTCCTCTATTCCCTGCTGCCGATTGTACGCAATACCCATACCGCGCTGGAAAGTCTGCCGCCTGGCCTGCGCGAAGCCGGGCGCGGTATCGGCATGACCTTCTGGCAGCGCCTGCGCTGGGTGGAAATCCCGCTTGCCCTCCCGATTATTTTCGGCGGTATTCGTACGGCAGTGGTGATGAACGTAGGCGTTATGGCGATTGCGGCAATTATTGGTGCTGGCGGTTTGGGCCTGCTGTTGCTGGACGGCATTAGCGGCAGCGATATTCGTATGCTGATCGCAGGCGCAGTGCTGATTTGCTTCCTGGCAATTATTCTTGACTGGCTGTTGCATCGCTTGCAGCTGGTGCTGACACCGAAGGGGATTCGATAATGATAAAGCTGGAAAACCTGACTAAAACCTTCATTCAGAAAAATCGCACGACGTTTAATGCGGTGGATAATGTCAACCTGCACGTGCCAGCGGGAGAAATGTGCGTGCTGCTTGGTCCGTCCGGCTGCGGGAAAACCACTACGCTGAAAATGATAAACCGTTTGATTCCGGCAACCAGCGGTAAAATTACCATTAACGGTGAAGATACCAGCACTCAGGATACCGTTACCCTGCGCCGCAATATCGGCTACGTGATTCAGCAGATTGGCCTGTTCCCTAACATGACTATCGAAGAAAACATCACTGTCGTGCCGCGCATGCTCGGCTGGGATAAAAAACGCTGCCGCGATCGCGCCAGCGAGCTGATGAATATGGTGGCACTCGATCCGCATAAGTTTCTGCATCGTTATCCGAAAGAGATGTCCGGCGGACAGCAACAACGTATAGGTGTCATTCGTGCGCTGGCGGCGGATCCGCCGGTCCTGCTGATGGATGAGCCTTTCGGTGCGGTCGATCCGATTAACCGAGAGGCGATTCAGAACGAGTTTCTGGAAATGCAGCGCCAGTTAAAGAAAACCGTCATGCTGGTTAGCCACGATATCGATGAGGCGCTCAAGCTGGGCGATCGCATCGCTGTATTCGGTCAGGGAAAAATTGTGCAGTGCGCCACGCCTGACGAACTCCTGGCGAAACCGGCCAACGAGTTTGTTGGCTCTTTTGTCGGTCAGGATCGCACACTGAAACGATTGCTGCTGGTCCAGGCTGGCGACGTGACCGATCAACAGCAAACCCTTACCGTTAAGCGGTCCACGCCGTTGTCAGAAGCATTTGTGATCATGGATGATAATGATATGCGCTCCATTACCGTGGTTGATAGCGACGATCGCCCGCTGGGCTTTGTGAAACGGCGTGAAGCGCGCGGAGCCAGCGGCTACTGCGAAGAGAAACTGCACAATTTTACCGTAACCGGCAAAGCGGAAGAAAACCTGCGTGTGGTACTGTCAAAACTCTATGAACATAATCTGGTATGGATGCCCATTGTGGATGAAGAAGGCCGCTACAGCGGCGAAATTTCGCAGGATTATATCGCTGATTATCTGAGTTCAGGCCGTACGCGTCGCGCACTCAGTCGCTAAACATACGATTGCGCCCTGAGGGCGCATCAAAAAATGATTACCTTGTTTGCGTGGGGCGTTTTCTTCCTGCCCCCGCGCTTTATTCGATAACTGTGCGTATGCCCTCTGTGAATCAGGCGACAGCCTGCGGCAGTAAAAGCGAGGAGAGATCGATATAACCTGCCAGCTCGCGCTCTTCAGCCCGTGGCAAATAAGGCAGCTCGCCTAACAGCGGCGCCGGGATTTTCTCCTGCAGTACCTGGATAATTTCCGCATAGTGCGCCAGCCCCGGATTGATGCGGTTGGCGACCCAGCCCATCAACGGCAGACCATCGTTAATGATTGCCTGCGCCGTCAGTAAGGCATGACTGATACAACCCAGCTTGATGCCGACAACTAACACCACCGGCAGCTGCTCCTGAATAACCCAGTCGGATAACGGCCGCAGATCGTTCATCAGGCTGCGCCAGCCGCCGGTCCCTTCCACCACCACCACATCGGCCTGCGCTTCCAGCGCCTGCAGGCCGCTGCTCAGACACGCATAGTTAATGGCTTCGCCGCGATGGGTGCTGATTTCATCTTCTAGCAGCGTAACGGGATTTATCGCTTCATAAGGCACATCAAGCGTGGAGGCACGATGTAATATCAACGCATCTTTATTGCGTATCCCGTCTGCCGTCATCTGGCTACTTTTGGCTACCGGTTTATATCCCACTACCGCCGGGTGCGTTTCCGCCAGTTTTTGCATCAGGGCACGTGTAACAACTGTTTTACCGACGGCGGTATCCGTACCGGTAATGAAAAGACGACTCAGCATAGCAACACTCCGGCAGGCTGTCGGCCTGAAATAGTTAAACATTAATCATCGGTTTATGTCGCACAGTGTAGGAAATCGCGCTTTTGCACAGCTTGCGTTAGCGCAATTTTTTAGTGATAACTGAAATTAGATTAGCCCTGCAACAGTTTGATAAGCAGTTCACCGTTATACAGGGCGTTTTTGACCAGCGCAGCGCCAGGCATCGTGCCGACGTTGGGAAATTGGGTGGGTTCAACATGAATATCGGCGCTGTAAGCTGGCAGCGCCTGCTGGCGGATCGAGGCGCCGATTGCCGGATACAGCACCTCGGCGGCGCGGTTAAGCGGAGAACCAATCAGGATTTTTTCCGGATTAAACAGATTGACCATAATGGCCAGAATGCGCCCGACGCTATTGCCAATCCCTGTAATGATATCGCGCGCCAGCGGATCGCCATTCAGTGCCGCATCGCACAGTGATTCCACGGTTAACGGCTGATGATGCAGAATAGAACTGAGCGCGGTCTGCATGCGCTGTGACGTCAGTTCCAGAATGCTGCCGATACTGGCGACCGTCTCCAGGCAACCATGGTTGCCGCAATAGCACTGCTTGCCATACGCATCCACCTGCGTGTGCCCAATTTCAACCAGCGAACTGCGACTGTTATGCAGCAGGCGACCGCCAGTGATTACGCCTGCGCCGACGTTGTCATCGATGACGATCTGGATAACATCGCTGGCCCCGCGCGATGCGCCAAACAGCGATTCAGCGATGGTCCAGGCGCAAACATCATGCTGAATATAAACCGGCAGACCGGTATGGGCGGACAGTTCCGGCCCCAGCGGCATATCAGCGACCTGATAAAACGGCATGCGATGAACCATTCCCTTGCCGGAATGAATAATACCGGGCAAGGTAATGGCGATGGCGGTCAGCCGCTCCAGCTGGTGCTGATGGCGGATAAAAAACTGATCGATTTCAAGGATCACGCGGTTTAGCAGCGGCGTCTCGCTCTGCACCGGCAGCGACCGGGTCTCTTCGGTAACCAGCGCGCTGCTGAGGTCGCGTAGCGCCAGCGTGATCTCGCCGTTGCCAATACGAACGGCCAGATAGTGCCAGGCTACGGTATCCAGAATCAGGCCAACCGCAGGCCGACCACGACTGCCCGGCTCCTGATACTCCGTTTCCTGTACCAGATGGGCTTCCAGCATTTCACGGACAATTTTGGTGATACTGGCTGGCGCCAGCTGAGCCCGCCGGGAAAGCTCAATACGCGATATCGGGCCAAATTGGTCGATCAGGCGATATACAGCCCCAGCGTTTGTCTGCTTGATCTGGTCGATATGACCAGGTTGACTGTCCGCTATCACTACCCCTGCTCCCACTTATTTTCGCGCTTCAAAATAAACCTGCTCAGGCTATGGTGGATGAGATATTAACAGGCGTCAACTATTTGATTCGGAATGTGATTTACTGCACAAAAACAGGACCAGGCAGAGAGGCTGTGATCGATTAGGCCTGCGGCCCGCCGAGTAATATTGCAAGGCGCATGTGAATAAATCGGGAGCTATCCGCCATTGTAAGCAATAAATGGGCTGCAAACTCAGCGCCGCCAGCTTTCGCTTAGCAACAAGGACTTCATTTGCTTCATCTGCGCACTGATTTCACGCTGTTTTGACCAGACCAACCACATTTCCGACCAGGCATCCGCCTCCTGTAGTGGCAACCAGACCACGCCAGCCAGTTGCGCACGGCGAAAAGAGGCGGGCAAGATAGATATGCCCAGCCCGGTGGCAACCAGGCCAAGGATGGTCATCGCCTCGCCAACCTCCTGCGTAATATAAGGCTGGATTTGGTAGCGCTGCAGAAGCGCCATCGTTTCGCCATACAGTGCGGTGCCGCTTTGCGCATCGAAAAAAACAAAAGGTTCGTTGGCCAGGGCAGTAACCGAGACGCTTTGCTGACTCGCCAAAGGGTGCGCATGATGCACTATGCAGCAAAGCGGCTCACGCAGCAGCAGCTGCCATGCCAGCGTTTCCGGCAGAGGCGTGTTACGCATTACGCCAAAATCCAGTCGCCCTTCGCTTAAAGGCGTCAGCTGTTGGCGGGTGTTCATTTCCTGCATTTGAATATGCACCTGCGGAAAACGCTGACGATAGGTAAACAGCGCATCGGAAACGGCGGTAATAAAAGGTGCCGATGAGGTAAAGCCGATACGGATCTCCCCTTCCTCCCCCTGATGCAAACGCGCGGCGCGGCTGGCCGCCTGCTCAACATCCAACAGGATCACGCGCGCATCCTGCAGGAACTGACGTCCAGCTGCGGTAAGCTGAACGCTACGATTGGTGCGCGCCAGCAAACAAGCGCCTACCTGCTGTTCAAGCTGCTGGATTTGCTGGCTTAACGGCGGTTGTGAAATATTCAATCGCAGCGCCGCTCGACCAAAATGCAGCTCTTCCGCAACGGCGATGAAGTAACGAAGATGACGAAGTTCGATATTCATACTTTACATGTATCAATTCAGATAATTAATATATTAGACAGTATAATAAGGTCGCCCCACAATTAAATAGTTGATGTTTAAATAAGGAACTATTGTGGAACGCTCATCTCAGGGTGCGACGTTACCCGCTGACGAGGTTCAGCGTGTCTCGCCCGCTGTCGTGAATAAAAACCTCTATATCAAACGCGGCACGCCGCAGTTTATGCGCGTAACGCTGGCGCTGTTTTCCGCAGGTCTTGCCACCTTTGCCCAGCTCTACTGCGTTCAGCCTATTTTGCCGGTGCTTTCCCATGAATTTGGCGTGTCACCCGCAACAAGCAGCATTTCGTTGTCAATTTCAACCGCTCTTATGGCACTGGGGCTGCTGGTAACCGGACCGCTTTCCGACGCCGTGGGCCGCAAGCCGGTAATGGTGATCGCGCTGTTACTGGCAGCGATATGCACCCTGATCTCCGCCACCATGCACAGCTGGCACAGTATTTTAATTATGCGGGCGCTGATTGGTTTATCGCTAAGCGGCGTGGCTGCGGTCGGTATGACCTATTTGAGTGAGGAGATTCATCCCAGTGTAGTTGCCTTTTCCATGGGTTTATATATCAGCGGCAACTCTATTGGCGGGATGAGCGGTCGTCTGCTGAGCGGGGTTATTACTGATTTTAGCTCATGGCGCGTGGCGGTAGCCGTGATCGGCTGTTTTTCCCTGGCTTCGGCACTGATGTTCTGGAAAATTCTGCCTGCGTCGCGTCATTTTCGGCCAGCTTCACTTAATCCCCGTAGCCTGGCGATTAACTTTCGCCTGCACTGGCGCGATCGCGGTTTACCGTTGCTGTTTGCGGAAGGTTTTTTGCTGATGGGCGCCTTCGTTACGCTATTTAATTACATTGGCTATCGTTTGCTGAGCGCGCCCTGGTTTCTCAGCCAGGCGGTTGTTGGCCTGCTGTCGGTGGTTTATCTCACCGGTTCATGGAGCTCACCCAAAGCGGGGGCGATGACAGCCCGCTATGGGCGTGGCCCGGTACTGTTTTTCTCTACGGCTTTGATGCTGTGTGGTCTGCTTATCACGCTTTTCAATTCACTGTGGCTGATTTTCCCAGGAATGATGCTGTTTACCGCCGGATTCTTTGCCGCCCACTCCGTTGCCAGCGGCTGGATTGGACCACGTACGCGTCGCGCCAAAGGGCAAGCTTCATCGCTGTATCTGTTCAGCTATTATGCGGGATCCAGCATTGCGGGCACCCTGGGCGGCGTATTCTGGCACGCCTGGGGCTGGCCTGGCATTACAACATTTATTGCCATAATGCTGCTGTTGGCGTTGCTTGTCGCCAGCCAACTCCACAGTAAAAAACTCTAGCCTCACCTCGTCTTCTTCTGGCCGCCCTGGCGCGGCCTTTTTTTCTGCTTGACTGATGATTTCCCCATTGCTGGACTGGTATTTTTGGTTATTAAAATGTATGTTGTAACTAATAATATTTTTCACCGCAGGAGCTACCATGCCTCGCTATGACTTAGTGGAAGATTTGCGTCAGTGCGCTAATCAGCTTGATGAGGAGCTTAGCGTTCTCCAGCAACAATTAACGCCGCTGCCGCTGCTGGTCGGCCGGGTGTTCTCGTTACCGCCAGTGGCAAAAGGCGCTGAACACGATCCCATAGCGCAAATCAGCGTAACGCAGCATTTGGGGGATGAGGCGCGACAGCTTGCTTTGCAGCATTATTGTCGTCTGTTTATTCAACGTCAGTCGGAAAATATCAGCACCAAAGCCGCTGTTCGCCTGCCCGGCGCACTCTGCTTTGAAGCAGACAGCCACCAGCATGCCCTTCTCCATCAGCAGGTTGATAAAATCAATCTGCTTAAGGCGCGGCTGGAGCAGATCATTACCGTGGAATCGGGCTTACCGAGTGAAGCACGTTTTGAATTTGTGCATACGCATCTGCACGGTCTGCTCACGCTAAACGCCTACCGCGCCATTACCTTGCTGGATGCGCCAGACAGCGTGCGCTTCGGTTGGGCCAACAAACATATTATTAAAAATGTAACGTCGCAGGAGATTGTGGCAAAGCTGGAAAAGAGCCTGAAGGCGGGCCGCGCGCAGGCGCCCTGGACCCGTGAGCAATGGGCGGAGAAGGTACAGCAGGAGCTGATCGCGGTGCAGTCATTGCCTGCGGGCGCGAAGCTGAAAATCAAGCGGCCGGTTAAAGTGCAGCCGATTGCACGTATCTGGGATAAAGAGCAGCAAAAACAGACGCAGCTGGCCTGCCCTTCTCCGCTGCTGGTGCTTTGTCCGGATCGGCAACAGGTGCCGGTATTAGGTGAGCTGTTAAATTATGATGCGGAAAATATTACCCATCGCTATAAGCCGCAGGCGGATCCGCTGTGGCTGTTGATCCCGCGACTGCATCTTTATTGCGACAGGCCAGTAAGCTCGGTTTAAGGGAAAGATCACAGGCAAAGAGAGAGGGCATAACGGCGCTAAATGGTCAGATGCAAAGAGAAAAGCCGGGGCCTGCTGGCCCCGGGAGATAATTTACTGCTTCATGCTGCCAACCATCTCTTCTGGTCGAACCCAGGCATCAAACTCTTCTTCCGTGAGATAGCCCAGCTTCAACGCGGACGCTTTCAACGTCAGCCCCTCTTTATGCGCCTTTTTAGCAATTTCAGCGGCTTTATCGTAACCGATATGCGTATTCAGTGCGGTCACCAGCATCAGCGACTCGTTCAACAGTTGCGTAATACGATCGCGGTTTGGCTCGATGCCTACGGCGCAGTGATGATTAAAGCTATCCATACCATCCGCCAGCAGACGAATCGACTGCAGGAAGTTATGAATGACCATCGGACGGAACACGTTCAGTTCGAAGTTGCCGGACGCGCCGCCAATATTAATCGCCACATCGTTCCCCATCACCTGACAGCAAAGCATGGTCATGGCTTCGCACTGGGTCGGGTTAACTTTGCCTGGCATGATAGAGCTGCCGGGTTCATTTTCCGGAATGGCAATTTCACCGATGCCGCAACGCGGGCCAGATGAGAGCCAACGCACATCGTTGGCGATTTTCATCAACGAGGCCGCCAGACCTTTAAGCGCGCCGTGTGCATGCACCAGCGCATCACAGGTCGCCAGCGCTTCAAACTTATTCGGCGCGGTCACAAACGGCTGACGCGTCAGCGCGGCCAGCTCTTCAGCAACGCGCACTGCATACTCAGGATGCGTATTCAGTCCAGTGCCAACGGCGGTGCCGCCCAGCGCCAGCTCGGTTATGTGCGGCACGCTCTGCTCGATATGCTTCAGGTTATGTTCCAGCATCGCTACCCAGCCGGAAATCTCCTGGCCCAGCGTCAGCGGCGTGGCGTCCTGCAGGTGGGTACGGCCAATTTTAACGATATCTTTAAACGCTTCCGCTTTAGACTGCAGCGTTTGCTTCAGTATATTGAGCTGCGGAACCAGGTTCTCACGCAGAGCGATCACCGCCGCCACATGCATAGCGGTAGGGAAAACGTCATTGGAGCTCTGGCTTTTATTGACATCATCATTTGGATGCACCAGGCGAGACATGCCACGCTCACCGCCGAGGATCTCACTGGCGCGGTTGGCCAGCACCTCGTTCATATTCATATTGGTTTGTGTGCCGGAGCCGGTCTGCCAGATAGCCAGCGGGAATTCAGCGGTATGCTTTTCCGCCAATACTTCGTCCGCAGCCTGAATAATCGCCTCCGCTCTCTCCTGCGGCAGCAGGCCGAGATCGCTGTTAACTTTTGCGGCGGCGCGTTTGGTTAACGCCAGCGCATGCACCAGCTCGGCAGGCATTTTTTCTGTAGAGATGCGAAAGTGTTCCAGCGAGCGCTGCGTCTGCGCGCCCCACAGTTTATCAGCCGGTACATCAATAGGTCCCATTGAATCTTTTTCAATGCGGTTGGCTGCCATTACTTCTCTCCTTTAGCACAAACATATGATTTAAAAAGCCCTGACCTGTGACTATCCGACACAGCGGGCATGGGCCATAGTGTGACATACAATAATTTAACATTCTGCGAGCCAATCGTCCTTATTTGACTTGTGTCCAGGTTTCGAAAACACGTTCTGCTTTAATACCTGCGGTCAGCCGCCAGTAAAAGGAGAGATCATGTTTAAGCTTCACAATTCGCTGCAAAACTATGCATGGGGCAGTAAAACGGCACTAACTGAGATGTATGGCATTGAGAATCCGACGCAGCAGCCGATGGCTGAGCTATGGATGGGCGCACACCCTAAAAGCAGCTCGGGGATTGAAGTGAACGGCGAATTGCGCTCACTGCGGGAGATGATCGAATCAGATAAGCCGGGCCTGCTGGGAGAAAAAGTGGCGGCACGTTTTGGCGAGCTCCCCTTTTTGTTTAAAGTGCTGTGTGCCGAACAGCCGCTATCGATTCAGGTGCATCCTGGCAAATCCGCCGCCGAGGCTGGATTCGCACGTGAAAACGCAGCGGGCATCCCGCTGAACGCGCCGGAACGCAACTATAAAGATGCTAACCATAAGCCTGAACTGGTTTATGCGCTGACCCCTTTTTTAGCCATTAACGGTTTTCGCCCTTTTGCGGAGATCATTTCCTTGCTGCAGCCGGTTGCCGGTGCGCATCCGGCCATCGCCCACTTCTTACAGCAGCCGGATGAGGCGAGCCTGGCCATACTGTTTTCCTCGCTGCTCTCGTTACAGCAGGCAGAGAAACAACGTGCGATTGATATTCTTAAAGCCACGCTGCATACGCAACACGGCGAACCCTGGCGGACTATTCGCAACATCGCTGAAGAGTATCCTGATGACAGCGGGCTTTTTTCTCCGCTGCTGCTAAACCTGATTGAACTACAGCCGGGCGAAGCGATGTTTTTATTTGCTGAGACGCCCCATGCCTATCTACGCGGCGTGGCGCTGGAGGTGATGGCAAACTCAGATAACGTGTTACGCGCCGGGCTGACGCCGAAACATATTGATGTTGATGAACTGATGGTCAACATAAAATTTACGCCCCGCGCGGCGGATACCCTGCTCACCGAGCCGGTGCAGCAGGGAAATACGCGCGAATTTCCCGTTCCGGTGGATGATTTCGCTTTCGCAATTCACGCGCTGAACGCTACACCGATAACGCTCTGCCAGCAGAGCGCGGCAATCCTGTTCTGTATTGAAGGCGAAGCCCGGCTGACGGGCCAACAGCCGCTGACGCTCAGGGCAGGCGAATCCTGTTTCGTCGCCGCCAGCGAATCACCGATAACGGCTTGCGGTCAGGGACAACTTGCCCGAGTTTATAACCTGCCAGGCTGACGGCCAGTTCTGCAAATGCTATGATTATTCAATAAATTAATATCAGGCATTGATGCCGTAAAAAGGACGAATCGATGAACAAGACGAAAATTGCGGTTGGCGTTGTAGTCGCGCTGGGAGTGGTCTGGACGGGCGCGGCCTGGCTAACAGGCAAGCAGATCGAAAGCCACATGGATCAGATCGTGCAAAATGCGAATGCGCAGCTGACAAAGCTTGCGCCCGACAGCCGTCTGAAAGTGAGTTACCAAAATTATCAGCGCGGCCTGTTTACCAGCCATACTCAGCTGGTAGTACAGGCCAGTTCGCAGACAGAAGATAATGCGCTGCTGAAGCCGGGCCAGAGCGTGGTGCTGAATGAGACCATCGATCATGGCCCTTTCCCCTTCGCTCAGCTGAAAAACTTTAATCTGATCCCCAGCATGGCCTCGGTACACAGCGAGCTGGAAAATACCCCCGCGTTGAAAAAGCTGTTTGAGCTGACCAAAGGTAAATCGGTGATTGATGCGGATACCCGTATCGGTTACAGCGGCGCTACCGCTTCAACGATTCGTCTGTTGCCGCTGGATTATCAAAACAGTGAAACCGGCGAGCGCTACGCCTGGAACGGCGGCACGCTGGGCATTGACAGCGATGCCGAAGGCGATCGGGTTAATTTCGATTCCGATATTGACAGCGTGGCGCTGACAATAAGAAACGAAGCAAATCAGCCCGTGCTGTTCACCCTGAATGGCATTAGCCTTAACGGTAAAACCCACCTTAGCCCGCAGGGTGTGCGTATTGGCGATCAACACTTCAATCTGAAAAAGCTGACCACGGCGGTTAACGGCCAGGAAACAGCAACGCTGGAAGGCATGGATATCAAAACGCAGTTTGATTCCAGCGGCAATACGCTCTCTGGCCAGATGGATTACGCCATTGATAACCTCATGCTGGAAAAACAGAGTTTTGGCTCCGGCAAGATGACCCTGAAGCTGTCACAGTTTGATGGACAGGCATTGAAAACGGCTTCGGATAACTATCGCAGCCAGATGCAGGCATTAATCAATCAGCCCGGCATTGAACAGGATCCCGAGCGTTATCAGGAAGGCGTACGTCAGATTATGGCCGCTAACCTGCCGCTGCTGCTGAAAGGCGATCCGGTGGTGACCGTGGCTCCGCTAAGCTGGAAAAATGATAAAGGAGAAAGCACCTTTAACTTAGCCGCGCATTTTAAAGATCCCGCTACTGCTCAGGGCGTGGCGCAAACGCCGGCTGACGCGCTGAGCCGGATGCTAAAATCGCTGGAAGGTAAACTGGTGATTAATATGCCGATGGCGACCGCCCTGATGAAACAGGTTGCTATGGCGGAAGGTTATCAGGAATCTGATGCCAGCAAGCTGGCTGAACAGCAGGTTAAAGGCCTGGCGGCGATGGGACAAATGTTCCGCCTGACCCAGCAGCAGGATGATAACATCGTGACCAGCCTGCAGTTTAACGGCACTCAGGTGACGATGAACGGTGAAAATATGCCGCTCGACGGCTTTCTCTCCCGTTATATGCTGGGCGCGCCGGCACAAAACCTGCCGGAATAAGGTTATTGCGCTTTTAACGCGCTATTCACGCTCAGGGCGACATCATGTCGCCCTTTTTTATATCAGCGTTTTTTTGCGCGTTCCCTCTCATTCGTAAGAATAAAATTTGCGCTCAGATGATTATTTAATAATTATGCCACTCCATCCTCAGGATTGAGGTTATTTCTTGCCTGACAGAAATAATACAGAAGGAATTAAAAATGAAATTAATAGCATCGTTATTATTAATATTTTCTCTTGCCGCCTGCACCACTACATCTCGCCCGGTAATAGATAAACAAACCTCTGAGCGACTTGATGAGATCCTGCAACAGCAGGTTATTCCCGCACATAATAAACCACTGGGAGAGCGCATTGCCGATATCTCTGCGGCTTTTCTCGGGACGCCTTATCAGGCAGATACGCTAACGGGATCGGATAACGTTCCAGAGCAGCTGGTTGTCAATTTTAACGGCGTCGACTGCTTTACGCTGCTGGATTATGTTGCCGCGCTCAGCCACGCCAGCAGCCGAGACGACTTCTTTACTCAGTTGCGCCTCACGCGTTATCACCAGGGAGAGGTGAGTTTCGTCTATCGTAAACATTTTTTCTCCGACTGGTTTAGCCTGGCCCCCTTAAATGCGCGCGATATTACCGATAAACTGAATACCCCGACGGTTAAAATTACTAAACAGCTTAATTTAAAAGCCGACGGCGGAAAATATTTACCTGGCTTGCCGATAACGCCCCGAATAATTAATTATATTCCAGCTAATAATATTAATAAGGGAACTTTAAAAGCGTTGCAAACGGGCGACTATGTGGGAATTTATTCGCCGCTGGCGGGTCTGGATGTTTCGCATACCGGAATTATCATTAAAAAAGGTAATCAGGTTTGGTTACGTAATGCCTCTTCTTTAAAGAAAAATATGAAGGTTGTCGATACACCGCTGCTCTCTTACATTAAAACGCGGCCAGGCATTGTGGTTGCCCGTCCGCGCTAGTCAGCCCGTAGCGTATTACGCTGCGGGCTGGCCCTGGCTCAGTTCCGCTTAGCCCGCTACACGCTGACGGATACGCTGCTTCTCTTCTTCGCTCAGGAAGGCGATCTTCAGGCCATTTTCCTGGGCGGTACGAATATGCTCAGCCGTCAGCCCAGCCTGCGGTGCGGCAACCTGATACTCATGAGCAATTTCGATCCCCTGCACCGCCGGGTCGTCAGTATTCAGCGTAGCAAGAATGCCATGATCAAGAAATTTCACCAGCGGATGATGGCTCAGATGCGCTACGGTGCTGGTCTGGATATTTGAAGTCAGGCAGGACTCAATACCAATCCCCTGCGCGGCAAGGAAATCCATTAGCGCCGGATCTTCTACTGCCTTAACCCCGTGACCAATACGTTCGGCGCCCAGTTCACGAATCGCCTGCCAGATACTTTCCGCACCGGCAGCCTCACCGGCATGTACCGTAATTCGAAAGCCTGCGTCACGCGCGCGATTGAAGTGGCTGAGGAATTCACTGCCAGGGAATCCCAGCTCGTCACCGGCCAGATCCACAGCGGTAATGCCATCGCGATGGGCCAGCAGTCCTTCCAGCTCATTCAGGCAGGCTTCTTCACCAAAGGTACGGCTCATAATGCCGATCAGGCGTACATCAATATTATGCTGCTGGCAGCCAGCACGTACGCCATCAATTACCGCTTCCACTACGCCGGTAATGGGCAATTGATGGTTCATCGCCATATAGCCTGGCGAAAAACGCAGCTCGGCATAATGGATTCCGGCGCGGGCGGCATCCTCAACGTTTTCCAGCGCCACGCGACGGCAGGCCTCCAGCGATCCCAACACCTTTACCCCCCAGTCAAGCTTTTGCAGGAAACTTACCAGGTCGGGCTGGTTTTCGACCACCTGAACATGAGGACGCAGTGCTTCCAGGCTGTTGGCTGGCAAAGCAATGTTGAACTCACGACCTAAATCAAGGATGGTGGCGGCACGAATATTGCCATCAAGATGGCGATGAATATCGGTAAGCGGAAGGCGGGCGTCGATCATATGCACTCACTTTTAATCTTTAAGGTAAAGTGCAGAGTAGTATAAAAATAAGTTGCGCAACTATGCCAGATAATTGCGCAAGATGTTAAACCAACTGCTGATTAAATGGCCGTCTGAGCGTTGCCAGCGCAGAGGCCGCAAAGCGCACTCAACCTAAACCCGGCTTATGCCTCGCCACTGTTCACTGCAACGCGGAAGCTCTCAAGCTTATGGATCTGCCTGCCACGCTCATCAAAATTTTCTTTTCTCAGCCAGGCTTTAAGTGCGGCAGCCGTATCAACCCAGTCAGAAGCGGTGATGGAAAAAAACGCGATATCTTCGGCATAACCTTTACTGATCCTTTTATCACGCAGTATTCCCTCTCTGATAAACCCGATACGTTGGGCCGAGTCTATGGACTGAGTGTTCAGGCTGTTGGTTTGCCACTCGCATCGCCGGTAATGCAGCTTATCCATAAAATAGCTAATGATCAGAAAAAGCGACTCCGTACTGAGCCGTGTTCTTTTCATCAGCGGCGTCCAGTTGATTTCCGCCAGCGCAAATACCCCATTATTCGGGTCAATATGGGTGACGCAAAGCATGCCTTTTATGTGACCATCATGAATATCTTTCACGGCGAAGTAGAGTTTATCTTTATCTGCGCTGAGTTTTCTAAAATACTGATAGCATTGTTCTTTAGTGGCAGGTTTGGCATCAGAAAGATAGGTCCAGTCCCGGTCATCGTCAATGCTGTGCCATTCAGGAAAGAGATCTTCGGCATGATCGGATGATAGCGGTAAAACGATACAGTAATCGCCTTTCAGCGTGACTTTTTCAGGAGCGGCTCTCTTCACCCAATCTTTAATTTCTCTGCCTAAAGCCTGGCCATAGTGGTTATGAGTAAGCATACCTTCTCCTTCGCATGGTTATTGCCTGAAAGATAACGACGGTAAGCCGCCTGAAATCCCTGCTTATTGCACAGTATAATGTAGAGCGAAAAATAAAAGATTAATATCATGCAATATATATCCTGTGATCCTGAACATAGAGTTCCGGCAAACAGGCGGCGCTAAGCCAGTCGATGTAAGGCGCAAGAGTGGTAACGCCTAAAGAGAAAGAAGAATATTTCAGATAAAAAGATGAGCGATGCTACTGTTTCTTTTCAATACAAGGCCCGCGATGCGATTGACGCGGGCCAACAAACCTTTTACTCCCCTGCTCGCTTTGGCAATTGCCAGGTTTCCTGTGCTACCAACGCGTCATGCGCGTCCTGGCTACGGCGTCGGAAATCGCTAGGGCTGACACCGACGCGTTTGCGGAACACACGCGAGAAATAGAGCTGATCGTCATAACCGACCTCACGGCCCACAGAAGCGATTGGCTCCTGGGTGGTTTGCAGCAGCAGCTTGGCACGAATGACCCGCTGGTCTTCACGCCAGCGCAGCAGGTTTACCCCCATCTGCTCACGAAACAGGTGCGCCAGCCGCGACGGCGACAGACAAACGTGCTTCGCCACCGCCTCAATTTTTAGCTCGCCAGCCAGATTACTGGTCACATACTGACAGGCTTCAATAATACGCGGATCGCGAATTTGCTGATGCGAGCGCGGATCTTCCTCTACTGCCCGCAGCAGGAGCCGCTCCAGCAAATTCATCGCCAGCTCTTCGGCAAAGCGACGGCCGGAATTATGCGTCTGTTCAATATTAGCAAACAGACGATCAAACTCACCGCGCAGCGACTCTGGCAGCCGCAGGCGTCCCACGCCATTGGTTTCATCCTGCCAGCGCAGCCAGTCATGCCAGTAGGCGCGTGGACGGAAATAGATCCAGCGGTGATACCAACAGTCGCTATCGGGCGCCCGGCCATAATAGTGCGGCGTCTTGGGCTGAAACAGCAGCATTTCGCCCGGCTCGCAGTCGAAAGAGGCATCGCCGTCAAATACCCGGCCCCGTCCTTTTATCGTCAGGTTGATAATATAGCCTTTCATGCCGTGCGGGCGGTCGATACAGAAATCAAGCGCGCCGCCAGCGCTAATCGGCGTCAGCCCGGCCACCAGCCAGGCATTAAACGCATAGCCCGGTAGTAAAGGGTTGGGCTGTGACTCAATCGGTTGACGATGGTACATAATAATCCTCGTAACGAAGCGTCGAAATTGCGGGCAGCCGTGCGGCTGCCCACGACGATCAGGCCGCTTTATGGCTCTGTTTGTAGCGGTCGAAAATCACCGCTGCCAACAGTATCAGACCGCGCACCACATATTGTGAGAAAGGTGAGATATTCAGAAGATTCATCGCATTCTCAACGGTACCGAGGATCAGTACGCCTGCCACCACGTAGGAGATTTTACCAATTCCGCCTTTCAGCGATACGCCGCCCAGCACGCAGGCGGAGATAACGATCAGCTCATAGCCCAGCGAAGTCATCGGCTGACCGCTGGTCATACGTGAAGCAAGGATAATCCCGGCAGCGGCTGAAACCAGTCCGGAAAGAATAAAGATAATGATGCGGGTACGTACCACCGGCACGCCGGCCAGCCGTGCCGCCTCTTCGTTACCCCCGATCGCCAGCGTATTGCGGCCAAAGGTGGTTTTATTCAGCAGAAAACCAAAGATAATCATGGTGCCGATGGTCAGCCAGATAGGTGCCGGCAAGCCGAACCAGGTGGCATAACCCAGCTCGAAGAAACGTTCATCTTCAATACCCACAGCTTTACCATCGGAAAAGATATAGGCCAGGCCGCGCACAATTTGCATGGTTGCCAGCGTGGTGATCAGCGCATTGATTTTCAGTTTGGCGATGACAAAGCCATTAACGAAGCCGCAGAGCATCCCCAGCAGCAGACCCGCGCCGATGCCCAGCCACAGGCTTTCGCTCATATTGATCACCACCGCCGTGGTCACCCCGGCGCAGGCAATCACCGACGCCACGGAGAGGTCAAAGTCGCCGGAGGCGAGGCAGAACAGCATGCCACACGCCACCATACCGGACATCGACATCGCCAGACCCAGCCCTTTCATATTGATAAAGGAGCCAAAGTTAGGGATAAACAGTACGCAGGCGATAAACAACACGGCAAAAACCACCAGCATCCCGAAGTTATCCCAGATACGGCCCAAACGTAAACCGGAACGCGCTACCGGCGGCGTATTTGAAGTCGTGGAAGACATAGCATTACTCCTGCATCAGGCCACGGCGGCCGTCTGTTGCGTATTTTTCGGCATGGCAAGGCTCAGCGTAAGCTGTTCCGTTGCCTCATCATGTAACAATTCACCGGCGATCTCACCTTCGCGCATCACCAGAATACGATCGGCCAGACCCATGACTTCCGGCAGATCGCTGGAGGCGAACAGCACGGCAATGCCCTGTTGCGCCAGCGCATAGATCAGGTTATAGATTTCATGCTTTGCTCCGACATCTATCCCACGCGTCGGCTCATCCAGCAGAATGACCTTCATATCTTCTGACAGCCAGCGGCCGAGGATCGCCTTCTGCTGGTTGCCGCCGGAGAGGTTCATAATCAGTTGTTCAGGTCCCGGAGTTTTGATATTCAGCGACCGGATATGCTTATCGGCGTTCTGCGATTCCCAGCGCCGATCGATCAAACACCCCGCCGTCAGGTTATTACGTCGTGCAGAGATATTGATGTTATCGCGCACCGAATGGACGGGAATAATGCCGTCGGCTTTGCGATCTTCCGGACAGAGCATAATCCCGGCGCGAATGGCATCTGAAGGCTCGCTGATAGCCAGGGCTTTGCCGTCCAGCAGCACACGTCCCGCCTTCAGGCATGTCGCGCCAAACAGCCCTTTCATTAGCTCGCTGCGTCCGGCGCCAACCAGACCAAACAGCCCGACGATTTCACCGGCGTGTACGTTGAACGAGACCGGCTGGCGCACGCCGACCGCATGTACGCCCTCCAGTTGCAATCGCACCGGGCCATGCTCACGCGGCGCATAGCCATAGACATCGCCCAGATCGCGCCCGACCATCGCCTGTACCAACATGTCGTGGCTGGTATTGGGCACATCGTCAAAGGTGCGCACGTAGCGTCCATCTTTAAACACCGTAATGGCGTCGCTAAGCGCAAAGATCTCTTCCATACGATGCGACACATACAGCACCACGCGCCCTTCCGCACGCAGCTGACGAATAACGCGGAACAGCTGCTCGATTTCCCGCGCCGACAGTGAGCTGGTGGGTTCATCAAAGGCGATGATTTTGGCGTTGCGCGCCAGCGCTTTGGCAATCTCCACCATCTGCCACTGCCCAAGCGACAGATATTTCAGCGGCGTATCGGGATCGATATCCATGCCGAGGTTTTTCAGCTGTAGCCCTGCCTCATAGCGCAGCAGCTTACGGTTAACCAGTCCGCCGCGCTGTGGCAGCTGGCCAAGGTAGATATTTTCCGCAATGCTCATTTCCGGCACCAGGTGCAGCTCCTGGTAGATAATGGCCACGCCAGCATTCAGCGCGTCGGTGGTATGACTGAAATTTACCGGCCTGCCCTGAATCTGAATGGTGCCGCCGCTGGGCTGGTAGCTGCCGCTAAGGATTTTCAGCAGCGTCGATTTACCGGCGCCGTTTTCTCCCATCAGCGCATGCACCTCGCCTGCACGGCAGCTGAAGCTGATATCCTGCAGCGCCTTTACGCCGGGAAAAGTTTTACTGATGCCATGAAACGACAGAAAGGCTGAATCAGTGTTCATGGTGTCTCCGCTTTGCCTGTTCACTGTGAACGCCGGTTAGTCGGCGTAAGATGAGCGCAACCTGCCCGCATCAACCGTGCGGGCCTGCTTACCGGGCGACGCATGCCGCCCGTCGATGAAACCACGCGTTACATCAACCCTTTTTTCGCCAGTTCAGCTTTGAAGTTATCGCGGGTAATCAGCACCACATCTGTTACTTC
This sequence comes from Pantoea sp. FN0307, assembly GCF_050113815.1. Taxonomy (NCBI): domain Bacteria; kingdom Pseudomonadati; phylum Pseudomonadota; class Gammaproteobacteria; order Enterobacterales; family Erwiniaceae; genus Pantoea; species Pantoea sp. FN0307. Next base: position 1,259,296 of record NZ_JBNJSO010000001.1, read on the forward strand.
GGTGAATTTTTGTGGCTCATTATCGTTGGTCACCCAGTCGTGCAGCATCTGGATACTTTTGTAGCCATGTACATCCGGGCTGGGCAGCAGCGACCCGTAGAAGCCGGTCGCCTGACCTTTAGAGAGTTCACTGATGGCATCCACGCCGTTGATGCCAATGCCAATAACGTTGGCCGCTTTAAAGCCCTGACCTTCAGTGGCGCGCACGCCACCCAGCACGGTGTTATCGTTCATGCCGACAATCAGCCAGTTTTTCACTTCCGGATGCTGGACCAGCAGCGAGTTAGCGGCATCAAAAGCGCCGGGAATATCGTTAGATTTGGTAGGAACCTGATAGATCTGCTTTTCCGGGAATCCGGCTGCCTTCAGCGCCTCGATGGAACCAGAGGTGCGGCGACGTGCGGTGTCCAGTTCGTTCGCAGTGATCGCCATGACCGCTGAGGTTTTCACATCCCAGCCGCGTTTCTGCATCTCTTGATACAGCTCCTGGCCCTGACGCTCGCCGATTTTGGTCGCCGCCATCATCACCAGCGGCACGCTATCCATCGGTTTGCCTTTGGCGGTAACAAACTGATCGTCCACCGCGATCACTTTCAGATCGTAGCTGCGGGCTTTTGCCATAATCGCCGATCCCAGTTTGGGATCGGGAGTACAGATAACAAAGCCTTTCGCGCCGCTGGCGGCCAGACTGTCAATGGCGTTCAGCGTCTTCTCGCCGTCAGGCACCGCAATCTTGATCACATCAAAGCCCAAATCTTTGCCCGCTTTATCAGCGAATTTCCATTCCGTCTGGAACCAGGGTTCTTCCGGCTGTTTAACCAGGAAGCCGAGTTTCATCGTCTCAGCGATAGCGGATTGTGACATAACGGCAGCCAGTCCAATGGCGGCTAACGCTTTAGTGAATTTGTGCATGGTGTTCTCCGGCGCAGTGTAATTATTTCGTTGTGCGCAACGAAACGGTGTAAACGATACCAATCGGATTAAAAAGATTATGAAAACGGCAAATCAGGTAATTAGCTTTAATATTGCGCGTTACCTGAACAAACGCTGGGCTAGTTTTAGCGGGAAATGCACCAGGAAATGTAGAGCGGTATCACATAGCAAAACAATAGCAATTTAATCCATAAATTCAGCAGATTTAACCGAGCATTAACTTTTGACCGGCTTCACATAACCCATGACGATGACAGAAAAATGCATATATGCAGCTGGCAAGGGCTAACCGAAAACCGCCACGCTTTTTAGTGTTAGAGCCTGCGATTGTTCATTAACAGGAGAGCCCGAATGCGTGCTGGTGCCATAACGATTGGTCTGGACTTTGGCAGCGATTCGGTTCGCGCCCTGGCAGTAGACTGCCAAAGCGGCGAGGAACTACAAAAAGAGGTGGCGCCCTATACGCGCTGGATGGCCGGCCAGTATAGCGTGCCGCAGGTCAGCCAGTTCCGTCATCATCCGCTGGATTATATTGAGGCGCTGGAAAAAGCAATTTGTGGCGTGGTGGCGCGCCTGAGCGAAGAGCAGCGCGCTGCGGTTGTCGGCATCGGTGTGGATTCTACCGGCTCAACGCCGGCACCGATCGACCGTGACGGTAACGTACTGGCGTTGCGCCCTGAATTTGCTGATAACCCCAATGCGATGTTTGTGCTGTGGAAAGATCACACCGCCATTGAAGAAGCGGAGGAGATTAATCAACTCTGTCGCAGCGGCCAGTTTGAAGATTACTCGCGCTATATTGGCGGCGTGTACTCCTCTGAATGGTTCTGGGCAAAAATTTTGCACGTCTCCCGCGCTGACGCCGCCGTGCGCGACGCCGCCGTTTCCTGGATTGAACTGTGCGACTGGGTGCCAGCATTATTGAGCGGCACCACCGCTCCGGCAGCCATTCGTCGTGGGCGCTGCGCCGCTGGTCATAAATCCCTGTGGCATCCGCAGTGGGACGGCCTGCCGCAAGCGGCATTCTTTAACGCGCTCGATCCCATGCTGACTCAACAGCTGGATTATCCCCTGTTTACCGATACGTTTACCGCGGAAAAACCCGTTGGCACGCTCACCCCGGAATGGGCGCAGCGTCTCGGCCTTTCTACCTCCGTGGTGCTCTCCGGCGGCGCGTTTGACTGCCATATGGGCGCGGTGGGCGCCGGTGCCCAGCCTTATACCCTGGTAAAAGTGATTGGCACCTCCACCTGCGACATTCTGATTGCTGACAGCGAACGCGTCGGCAGCCGTGCGATTGAAGGAATTTGTGGTCAGGTTGACGGTAGCGTCACGCCAGGCGCGATGGGGCTGGAAGCGGGCCAGTCCGCTTTTGGCGATATGTATGCCTGGTTCAGTCGTCTGCTGAACTGGCCGCTGCAGCTGGCCGCCCGTCAACAGCCAGAGTTAAAACCGCAGCTTGAGGCGTTGTCGCAGGACCTGCTGCGCCAGTTAACCGATGCCTGGGTCGCTAACCCGCAACTGGATCATCTGCCCGTGGTACTGGACTGGTTTAACGGCCGCCGTACGCCGTTTGCCAACCAGCGTCTGAAAGGCGTGATCACCGATCTCAATCTGGGTACCGACGCGCCCACCCTGTTTGGTGGCTTTATCGCCGCCACCGCCTTTGGTGCACGCGCCATTATGGAGTGTTTCGAACAGCAGCAGATCCCGGTAGAGAACATCCTGACGCTGGGCGGCATCGCCCGTAAATCTCCGGCAATTATGCAGGTCTGCTGCGATGTGATGAATCGACCGCTGGATATTGTGGCATCCGATGAGTGCTGTGCACTGGGCGCGGCGATCTTTGCCGCCGTAGCGGCGGGCGTGTATGACGATGTTCCCAGCGCCCAGCAACAGATGGCCAGCCCGGTAGAGAAAACGCTGCAGCCCGATGCGTCGCGCGTGGCGCGCTATCAGCAACTTTATGAACGTTATCAACAGTGGTGTGCGACAGCTGAACCGAATTATGCCGCACGTCCCTCTTCCGCTATTTAAGGAGTTTTTATGCAACAGTTCGATTCGCTGAGCGTGTGGTTTGTGATTGGCACCCAGCATCTGTATGGACCGGAGACGCTGCGCCAGGTCGCCGATCATGCGCAGCAGGTGGTCGATGGGCTGAATCGCGAAGCGGGCCTGCCGGTAAAACTGGTCCTGAAGCCGCTGGTGAAAAGTCCGGACGAAGCGCTGGCGCTCTGCCGCGACGCTAACTATGACAACAGCTGCATCGGTATTATTACCTGGCTGCACACCTTCTCGCCGGCCAAAATGTGGATCGGCGGTCTGTCGGTGCTGAATAAGCCGCTGCTGCAGTTCCATACCCAGTTTAACGCGGAGATCCCGTGGGAAACCATGGATATGGATTTTATGAACCTGAATCAGACGGCGCACGGCGGCCGTGAGTTTGGTTTTATCGGCGCGCGCATGGGTCTTTCTCATAGTGTGATAACCGGCCACTGGCAGGAGAGCCAGAGCCATCAGCGTATCGGTAAGTGGATGCGCGCTTCGGCGGCGCGTCACGCCAGTCAGCAGCTGAAAGTGGCGCGCTTTGGCGACAATATGCGTGAAGTCGCGGTAACCGAGGGCGATAAAGTTGCGGCGCAGATCCAGTTTGGTTATGCCGTTAACGGCTGGGGCGTGGGCGATCTGGTAGAGGTGATTAATCAGGTCAGCGATGGCGATGTTAACGCGTTAATTGATGAATATGAAAGCCAGTACCGGTTTAGTGCCGTCGCCGCCGTTAACGGCGAGAAACGCCAGAACGTGCTGGATGCGGCACGTATCGAACTGGGTATGAAACGTTTTCTGGACGATGAAGGCTGCCGCGCGTTTACAACAAACTTCCAGACGCTGCACGGCATGACTCAGTTGCCGGGCCTGGCGGTTCAGCGCCTGATGGCGCAGGGTTATGGTTTCGCGGGTGAAGGTGACTGGAAAACCGCCGCTTTGCTGCATATTTTCAAGGTGATGGCGGGAGATCGGCCTGGCGGCACCTCCTTTATGGAAGACTACACCTATCACTTCTCGCCGGGCAATGAGCTGGTACTGGGTTCGCATATGCTGGAGGTTTGCCCCTCTATCGCTAAAGAAGAGAAACCTTTGCTGGATGTACAGTTCCTTGGCATTGGCGGCAAAGCCGACCCGGCCCGCCTGATCTTCTCGACGCCTGCCGGCCCGGCGGTTAACGCCAGTGTTATCGATATGGGCGACCGCTTCCGCCTGCTGGTCAACGTGGTGGATGCGATTGAACAGCCGCAGCCGTTGCCGAAGCTACCGGTGGCCAACGCCTTGTGGAAAGCGCAGCCTTCGCTTGCCACGGCGTCTGAAGCCTGGATCCTCGGCGGCGGCGCGCATCATACTGTCTTCAGCCAGGCGCTGGATGTGGATGATATGCGTTTGTATGCAGAGATGCACGGTATCGAGGTGATGGTGATTGATAATGACACTACGCTGCCTGCTTTCAAGGATGCGCTGCGCTGGAATGAGGTGTATTACCGCCTGAACCGCTAACTTCATTAGCTGAGCAAAAAGCCGCATCAATGATGCGGCTTTTTTATGACTTGGGTTCGGTGCATGCTGAAACCGGGTCGGAAATCCACTCCATAGTATGTTGTAACTAATTAATATTGTTAAAAAGCACACCACGTATGAACGGTAACCCCTGGCTGGCATGCCAAAGGATACCGTCAGACATGGTGCGCCATAGCTAGGGTTTTAGCGTAATACGCCTCACCGGTGCATTCTGCTGCCGATCCCATATCACTGTCAGCAGACGCTGGAGCGCGATAAAAGCAAACAGTAGAATGCCAATGGCGATTTTGGTCCACCATGAACTCAGGGTGCCGTCAAAATTAATCCAGGTCTGAATCAGTCCCTGAATCAGCACGCCAAACAGCGTGCCCAGCACGGTGCCTACCCCGCCGGAAAGCAGCGTGCCGCCAATAACGACCGATGCGATAGCATCCAGCTCCACGCCCATGCCCGCCAGCGCATAGCCCGCCGAGGTATAGAGCGAGAAAACAATCCCCGCCAGCGTTGCCAGTAAAGTGGAAAGCATGTAAACCTTCACGGTGGTGGCGCGGGTTGAAACGCCCATTAGCTGCGCCGAATGCATACTGCCGCCGATGGCATATACCTGATTGCCAAAGCGCGTACGATGCGCCAGCATAATTCCCAGCGCCACCACCATCAGCATGATTAACGCCATCAGGCTCAGCCGCCCTCCGCCCGGCATTTTCCACGCCATACTGGAAAGCGTGCTGTAAAGGGGATGATCAATCGGTATCGAACTTTCCGCGATCAGATAGCTACAGCCGCGCAAGAAAAACATCCCCGCCAGAGTAATAATAAATGCCGGGATCTTCAGCGCATCGATCAGCCATCCCATCAGCGCGCCGAAAGCGGCACCCGCCAGCAAAATAATGCTGAAAGCCAGCCAGGGGGAAAGATGGAGGTCGCCAATCGCTCTGGCAAGAAAAACGCCGGTAAAGGCGATCACCGCACCCACAGAGAGATCGATCCCGCCGGAGAGGATCACAAAGGTCATGCCGACGGCGACTATGCCAAGAAACGCGTTATCGGTAAGAATATTGCCAATCACGCGGGTAGAGGCGAAGCCGGGAAACTGTGTCAGACAAAACAGATAGCCCGTGACAAACACCAACAGCGTAATCATCAGGGGTAAATGACGTTTAAGCATTTTTGCCTCGCCGTTTCAGTAATTGCAGAAAACGCGGTGACTGCAGCAGCAGGACCGCCATCACCACCACCGCTTTGACGACTTGATTCAGCTCCGGCTGAAAGCCAGAAAGCAGAATGCCGGTATTCATCGCCTGAATAATCAGCGCGCCCAGCAGCGAGAGCCACAGATTAAAGCGCCCCCCCATCAACGAAGCGCCGCCGATCACCACAGCCAGAATCGCATCCAGCTCCAGCCATAATCCGGCATTGTTGGCATCGGCCCCGCGAATATCCGCTGCAACAATTAACCCGGCCACCGCCGCGCACAGTCCGCTAATCACATAGACAGACATCACTACCAGCCAGCCGTTGACGCCAGCGTTACGTGCGGCGCGCAAATTAATGCCCACGGCTTCGATAAACAGCCCCAGCGCGGTTTTACGCGTTAGCAGCCAAACCAACAGCGCGACGATCGCAGCGATCCACACCGGCACCGGCAACAGCGCAAACGCGCCATTACCGATCCAGCCCAGCGCGTCGCTGTCAAAGGTCACGATTTGCCCCTGGGTAATCAGCTGAGCAATCCCGCGCCCGGCCACCATCAGGATCAGGGTGGCAACAAACGGTTGGATCTTCAGTAGCGCCACCAGAATGCCATTCCACAGGCCACACAGCGCGCCGCTGGCCAAGGTGGCCAGAATAATCACCGGCAAACTATGCCCCGCTACCGTTAAGGTTGCTGCCGTGGCACCGGCAATCGCCATAATTGCGCCCACGGAAAGATCGATGCCCCCGGTGGCGATCACCAGCGTCATGCCGATGGCCAGCAGTGCAACCGGCACTGCGCGGTTAAGTATGTCAACCGGGCTGCCAAACAGTCGCCCATCCTGCAAATGCAGCGCAAAAAAGTTTTGTGCTACCAGACTGTCGACCAGCAGCACCAGAATCAACGCCGCCAGCTGTGGCATACCAGGGGGGAATTTACGCTTCTGCATCACGGGTTTCTCCGATAACAGGTGGCTTTCAGGCATGTTGAGTTCCTCCATCCGCAATTGCGCTGACGATCGCCGCCACCGACAGTTTCTCCAGCGGAATTTCCGCGACCTGCTGTCGATCGCGCAAGATCACCACGCGATCGGCGTAACCCACCAGCTCTTCCAGCTCTGAAGAGATCACCAGTAGCGCCAGCCCGTCAGCGCAAAGCGTCTCGATCAGGCGAATAATTTCCGCATGTGCGCCAACGTCAATGCCACGCGTTGGCTCATCAAGAATCAAAAACTGGGGTCGGGTGACCAGCCAGCGCGAAAGCAGTACCTTTTGCTGATTACCGCCTGAGAGCAGCTCAACAGGCTGATCGTCGCTGGGTGTACGAATACCCAGCTGGCGAATAAAACGCTGGGCGATCTCACTCTGTTCACGATCGCTGATTGGACGCAGCCAGCCCCGCTGCGCCTGTAGCGCCAGAATGATATTTTCCCGGACCGAAGCGGCACCGATGATACCGTCGGTTTTACGATCTTCGGGACAGAATCCCATGCCAAGTCGCGAAGCCTGCGCCGGACTACGGATATTTTGCTTTTTACCGCGGATAATGGCCGTACCGCTATCGGGACGGCGAATGCCAAACAGCAGTTCAGCTGTCTCAGTACGGCCCGATCCTAATAGCCCCGCCAGCCCCACCGCTTCGCCGGGGCGCACCTGCAGATCAAACGGCTCAACCACGCCCTTCTTACCGTAATGATGAAATTCCACTACCGGTTTTTCACTGCGCAGCGTGCGTCCGGCACGCTGTAGCGCCGTTTGCAGCAGGTCGCGGCCCAGCATCAGTTTAATCAGCTCCAGCTGGGATAGCGTATGGGTGTCACGGGTAGCGATATATTGCCCGTTACGCAGTACGGTAATGCGATCGCAGACGCGATAAACCTGGTCAAGGAAGTGCGTGACAAAGATCAGGCTCATGCCTTTGGCTCTGAGCTGATTCATCAAGGTAAACAGCATTTCAACTTCGCTGGCATCAAGGCTGGCGGTGGGCTCATCCAGGATCAGCACCTGAGCAGAGAGATCTACCGCACGGCAGATAGCGATAATTTGCTGCATCGCCACAGAGTAGTGCCCCAGCGGGCGGTTAACATCCAGCTCGAAACCATAACGATTAAGCAGGCTGCGGGCCTCCCTGACCATTCTCTTTCGATCAACCATCCCGAAGCGGCGCGGCTCGCGCCCGATAAACAGATTATCCGCCACCGACATGTTCGGCAGCAAATTGACCTCCTGATAAACGGTACCGATCCCTGCCTGCTGCGCCTGCGCGGTATTGCGCGGCGCTATCGGCTGACCATCCAGGATAATCTCACCGGCGTCACGCTGATAAACGCCGGTCAGTACTTTAATCAGGGTTGATTTTCCCGCTCCGTTTTCGCCCAGCAGCGCCATGATCTCTCCACGCCCCAGGCTAAAAGAGACATTATCCAGCGCCTTTACGCCGGGAAAGAATTTGCTGACGCCACGAATATCCAGCAGCCGATCGGTTTGCTCGTTCATAATGCGCCTCGGTAGATAAGAAGGTCGGCGCAGGCAGCGATGCCTGGCCGACAGCAGGGGTTAAGCTCGCCTTAATAGCCCATATCTTTTTTCTTATCGAGCTCGCTTTGTGCATCAGCAGGCAGCCAGAGCGTAGTCACGGTTTTAATCACTTTTGGCGGTACGGTGCCGTTCTGCTTGAATTTCTCCAGCGCGTCAAATGCCGGGCCAGCCATATTCGGCGTTAACTCAACGTTGGCGTTGGCTTCGCCTGCCAGCATCGCTTTATAAATATCGGGTACGCCATCAATCGAGCCGGTGAGAATATCTTTGCCCGGTTTTAATCCGGCTTCTTTAATAGCCTGAATCGCGCCGATCGCCATATCGTCGTTGTGCGCATAAACCATGCAGATATTTTTCCCGTTATTTTCCGCCTTAATAAAGCTTTCCATCACTTCTTTACCTTTGCTACGGGTAAAGTCGCCGGACTGCGAACGAATTATTTTGATCCCCGGCGTATTGGCGATCGCTTCAGCGAAGCCTTTTTTGCGATCGATAGCCACACTGGCCCCTACCGTTCCCTGCAGCTCCACAACGTTACAAGGCTTGCCGTTCATCTGTTTTACCAGCCAGTCGCCGATTAGCCGACCCTCCAACACATTGTCCGCCGTGACCACTGACATATAGAGTGACGGATCTTTCACTACGATAGCGCGGTCAAGCAGGAACACCGGGATCTCCGCATCCCTGGCTTCTTCCAGTACTGGTTCCCAACCTGTTTGCACCACCGGCGCAATAAAGATGGCGTCTACGCCCTGCGCAATAAACGAACGTACCGCCTTGATCTGGTTTTCCTGTTTCTGCTGACCATCGGCAATTTTCAGGGTGATGCCACGCTTTGCCGCCTCGCTTTTCGCTACGCTGGTTTCAGCGGCGCGCCAGCCTGATTCAGAGCCAACCTGGGAAAAGCCAACGGTTAAATCTGCCGCCAGCACCGGCGCGGCGAGCGCAGCGCTCACCATGGCTGAGATAAGTAAACGCTTCCACATAATATTTATTCCTCTGATGGGATTCAGATGTTCAGGTACAAAAGCCCCTACAGCCTGGCCGATTCGGCTACGTCAGATTTGGATATACTTCACAAAATTCAATTAATTAAATGAGTTAACTGTTTCATGTTTGATAATTTTCTGTGGGCAATATGGACAATTTACCTGAAGTTGAATGGCGAGACTGTTAAATAAATGTAATAAAGAAAAGCGCTTAGCGCACCCATCTTTGGAACCGATTACAAAGTCGTGTAAACTTCAGTCGTCAGCGTTAACGCCAGATTCGGGCAGTTAAATAATGGTTTTGTGATGATTCGCACAATGCAGGAGTGCGTGATTTTTAGCAAAAATGTTAACAATTAAGGCGCAAATGGCCAGAATGTAAGAATATAGAGGTTTATTGTGACAGAGGATCTGTCACTTTTTCCTTATATGACAACTCTGTAGTTAAATATTATTTATTAGGAAAAATCCTAGCCCTCGCTTCATTTCTGGTAATAAGTCGCTGCGTAATCGTTTGCGATAATAAAAAAGCCGATCAAAGGTTAAGTTTGAATCTTAACTCTTTCTGAACAGCGCTATTTTCTGAATTTAACCAATTTTTATCCGGCAGGATCTGGACAGATGGCGCGGCCTCTCTATACTGAGTCGCTCATTCTTCTTTCCATAATTATGGTTATTATGACAGCGCAAGATTACCTGTTAAAATTTCGTAAAGTGAATACCTCTGAAAGTCTGGAAAAATTATTTGATCATCTTAATTACTCGCTGACTGACGATCGGGAATTAATGAATATGTACCGCGCTGCCGATCATCGTCGTGCAGAGCTGGTTTCCGGCGGACGGTTATTTAATTTAGGCGAAGTGCCTAAGTCGGTTTGGCGCTACGTGGTTTAATCCTGCCTGTTTCCTTCCGCTTCTTTCCCCTATAATGCCCGGTCCAACAGGCGTGATTCGCTTGGACAACGCCTGTCTCACGCCTCCGTTTCTGCTGTAAGGAATGCATTATGTCATTAACCTCTTCCCCGCCGCGTCCTGGCGGCTGGCTACTGCTGCCGCTCGCCTGGCTGATTGTGACCCTGATAACCAGTGCGCTGGTCGTGGTGATGTATATTAGCGCCCTGTTTAATCCCGCGTGGCGCGAACTGCTGTTCAGTCATGACCATACGTTTCTTTTACAGTGGGGATTATCGCTGGCAACTTCGCTGGCCGTATGGTGTTACAGCGCCTGGGTAACGTGGATTTTCTGTTTGCGCTCGCGGCGCCTGCCACGTCATTATGTTATCTGGCTGCTGTTAACGGTGGTGCTGGCTTTGAAAACCTTCGCCTTTTCGCCGGTCACCGATGGCGCGGCGGTGCGCTCTTTGCTGATCGCTTTGCTGGCGGCGGCGGTACTGGTGCCCTATTTCAGACGTTCCCGACGGGTAAAAGCGACGTTTATCGCGCCCTGAGCGCCATGAAAATTACTTTAAATTTAATCCTGAGTGCTTTTGCTGCTTTTTTAACGGCGCGGTGCCGTTGTGATAGCGTCGGGAATATTTGATAATAAGCGGCTTTTATTACTCCGGGCGAAACGATGACCGATTACCTGCTTCTTTTTGTTGGCACCGTGCTGGTGAATAACTTCGTTCTGGTGAAGTTTCTCGGCCTTTGCCCGTTTATGGGCGTCTCCAAAAAGCTGGAAACGGCGATAGGCATGGGGCTGGCGACCACCTTTGTGATTACGCTGGCCTCAATTTGCTCCTGGCTGGTGAACCATCTGATTCTGTTGCCGCTGGATCTCGTTTACCTGCGTACGCTCTCCTACATTCTGGTGATTGCGGTAACCGTACAGTTCACCGAAATGGTGGTGCGTAAAACCAGTCCGCCGCTTTATCGTCTGCTGGGTATTTTTTTGCCGTTGATTACCACCAACTGTGCGGTGCTGGCGGTGCCTCTGCTGAGCGTTAACCTCAACCATACCTTTTTGCAGGCGGCGCTCTATGGCTTCAGCGCTTCGCTGGGCTTTTCGCTGGTAATGGTGTTATTTGCCGGGATGCGCGAGCGTCTGGTGTTGGCTAACGTGCCGGCGCCGTTCAAAGGTTCTTCTATTGCCCTGATTACCGCTGGCCTGATGGCGCTGGCGTTTATGGGCTTCTCTGGTCTGGTGAAATTCTGATGTCCGCTATCTGGATAGCTGTTATTGCAATTAGCGCCCTGGGCCTGATTTTTGGCGGGCTGCTGGGCTACGCTTCGCGCCGCTTCAAAGTAGAAGCGGACCCCATCGTGGAACAAATCGACGCAACTCTGCCGCAGAGCCAGTGCGGGCAGTGCGGTTACGCCGGCTGCCGCCCTTATGCCGAAGCGGTCGGCAACAATGGCGAGGCGATCAATAAATGCGCCCCCGGCGGTGAGCAAACCATGCTGAAACTGGCAGAGCTACTGAATGTTGAGCCGCAGCCGCTGGATGGCGTTGCCAGCGTCAAAGAGCCGGTACGCACCGTTGCCTGGATCGACGAGGCCAACTGTATTGGCTGTACCAAGTGCATTCAGGCCTGTCCGGTAGATGCTATTGTCGGCGCCACCCGTGCCATGCACACCGTGCTAAGCGATGTGTGTACCGGCTGCGACCTTTGCGTCGCCCCCTGCCCGACCGACTGTATTGAAATGCGCCCGGTTGCCACCACGACAGCCAACTGGAAATGGGATCTGCACACTATCCCTGTTCGGGTTATTCCTGTGGAACATCATGCTTAACCTTCTGAATCTATTCCGTAAAGATAAAATCTGGGATTTCGACGGCGGCATTCATCCGCCTGAAATGAAAACCCAGTCAAACGGCACGCCGCTGCGTCATCTGCCGCTGGCGGACCGCTTTATTATCCCGCTGAAACAACACATCGGCCATGAAGGCGAACTCTGCATTAAGCCAGGCGACAAGGTGCTGCGCGGCCAGCCGCTGACATTCGGCAATGGTCGAATGCTGCCGGTACATGCGCCCACTTCCGGCACGGTAGAGGCGATTGGTCCGCATATGACTGCGCATCCTTCCGGGCTGGCTGAGATCTCTGTATTTATCATTCCTGACGGTGAAGATCGCTGGATTGAGCGCCAACCGCTGACCGATTATCGCCAGCTGCCGCGTGAAGAGCTGATAAAACGTATTCATCAGGCAGGCGTGGCAGGTCTTGGCGGTGCAGGCTTCCCTACTGCAACCAAGTTAAAAGGCGGGCTTAACAGCACTCGTACGCTGATTATTAACGCCGCCGAATGTGAACCCTATATCACTGCCGACGATCGGCTGATGCAGGATTGTGCCGATGAGGTGCTGGAAGGCAGCCGTATTCTTGCCTGGGTGTTGCAGGCGGAACGCGTACTGATCGGCATTGAGGACAATAAGCCAGAAGCGATTGCCGCCCTGAAGCGTGCGCTGGGCAACAGCACCGATCTGCAACTCCGCGTGATCCCTACCAAGTACCCTTCCGGCGGTGCAAAACAGTTAACTAAAATTCTTACCGGCAAAGAGGTTCCACACGGCGGGCGCTCTTCTGATATTGGCGTGCTGATGCAAAATGTCGGCACCGCCTGGGCGGTTAAGCGCGCCATTATCGACGGCGAGCCGCTAACCGAACGCGTGGTGACCCTGACTGGCGAAGCGGTGACGCAGCCCGGTAACGTCTGGGGACGTCTTGGTACCCCCGTCAGCCATTTGCTGCATCAGGCGGGTTTCCAGCCGCAGCCGCAGCAGATGGTGATTATGGGCGGTCCGCTGATGGGCTTTACCCTGCCCGCGCTGGATGTGCCGGTAGTAAAAATCACCAACTGTCTGCTGGCACCCTCTGCCAGCGAGATGGGCGCGCCCCAACAGGAACTCTCCTGTATTCGCTGCAGCGCCTGCGCTGATGCCTGTCCGGCGAATCTGCTGCCGCAACAGCTCTACTGGTACAGCCAGGGGGGCGATCATGACAAAGCGCGGGCTTATCATATTGACGATTGCATTGAGTGCGGCGCCTGCGCCTGGGTTTGTCCCAGTAATATCCCGCTGGTGCAGTATTACCGTCAGGAAAAAGCAGAACTGCGCGCTATCGATCTGGAGGCGAAGCGTACCGCTGAGGCCAAAGCGCGTTTTGAAGCGCGCCAGGCGCGTCTTGAGCGTGAAAAGCTGGAGCGCGAAGCGCGTCATACCCAGGCGAAACGCCGGGTCAGCGCCAGCGAGCAGAATGAAATCGCCGCCGCGCTTGAGCGCGTGAAGGCCAGGAAAGCAGCCGAAACTGTTGAAGTGCAAGCCGGACAGGAACCTGACAACGCTGCGGTTATTGCGCAACGCGAAGCGCGTAAGGCGATGGCCCGCGCCCGTCAGGCGGAAAAACAGGCGGAAACCGAGCCGCTGTCGCGTCAGGCAGGCGATCCGCGCAAGGCGGCAGTGGAAGCCGCTATCGCTCGCGCCAAAGCGAAAAAAGCGCAGGCGGCAGGCGTCGCGCGGTCAGAAGCTGAGAATGACATGAATGCGGAAAGTCACAGCGTGCCAGCGACCGATGCGACCTCTCCGGTTGCCGACGCCGCCACGCCGGTCGATCCGCGCAAGGCAGCGGTAGAAGCCGCCATTGCCCGCGCCAAAGCGAAAAAAGCGGCACAGGCACAGGCCGCCAGCGCTGATGCGCCAGGCGTTGACGGGCAGCCGCAACGTCTCCCGGCGGCTGACGAAGCGCCGGTCGATCCGCGCAAGGCAGCGGTGGAGGCTGCCATTGCCCGCGCCAAAGCGAAGAAAGCGGCACAGGCGCAGGCCGCCAGCGCTGATGCGCCAGGCGTTGACGGGCAGCCGCAACGTCCCCCGGCGGCTGACGAAGCGCCGGTCGATCCGCGCAAGGCAGCGGTGGAGGCTGCCATTGCCCGTGCCAAAGCGAAAAAAGCGGCACAGGCGCAGGCCGCCAGCGCTGATGCACCAGGCGTTGACGGGCAGCCGCAACGTCTTCCGGCGGCTGACGAAGCGCCGGTCGATCCGCGCAAGGCAGCGGTAGAAGCCGCCATTGCCCGTGCCAAAGCGAAAAAAGCACAGCAACAGCAGCAACAGCAGGCGGACAACAACATGGAAACGGATACGGATGCGGATGCGCGCCGTAAGGCTGCCGTTGCCGCCGCCGTTGCCCGCGCCAAAGCGCGTAAAGCACAGCAGCAGAGCCTTGAGGATTAAATGTTTCGTATTGCAAGCTCCCCTTATACGCATAACCATCGCGCCACCAGCCGCATTATGCTGCTGGTGCTGCTGGCCGCCGTACCGGGCATCATTGCCCAGTGCTATTTCTTTGGCTATGGCAACCTTATTCAGATAGCGCTGGCGGCGCTGACGGCCTGGGGCACCGAGGCGGCCATTTTACATCTGCGTAAACAGCCGGTATTGGTAAACCTGAAAGATCACTCCGCCCTGCTGACCGCGGTGCTGCTGGGCATTAGCCTGCCGCCGCTGGCTCCCTGGTGGCTGATCGTTATTGGCACTGCCTTTGCCATTATCATCGCCAAGCATCTATATGGCGGGCTGGGACAAAACCCGTTTAACCCGGCGATGATCGGTTATGTGGTGCTGTTAATCTCCTTCCCGGTGCAGATGACCAGCTGGCTACCGCCACAGGCGCTGCAATCCGTCACGCCCGGCCTGGCTGACTCGCTGAGCATGATCTTTACGCATCACACGCTGGCAGGCGATACCATGCAACAGCTGCAGCTGGGAGTGGACGGCATTAGCCAGGCAACCCCACTGGATAATTTTAAAACCGGCCTGCGCGCCGGCCACAGCGCCGATCAGCTGCTGGCCCAGCCGATCTACAGCGGCGTGCTTGCCGGCCTCGGCTGGCAATGGGTAAATGCGGCTTTTCTGCTGGGCGGGCTGTTTCTGCTGGCGAAAGGCACTATCCGCTGGCATATTCCGTTGAGCTTTCTGCTTGCGCTGCTGCTCTGCGCCACGCTGGGCTGGCTGTTTTCTCCCGCTACGCTGGCGTCGCCGATGATTCATCTCTTTTCCGGCGCAACCATGCTGGGCGCGTTTTTTATCGCAACCGATCCGATTACCGCCTCCACGACCAATAAAGGCCGCCTGCTTTATGGCGCACTGATTGGTCTGTTGGTCTGGCTAATCCGTAGTTTTGGCGGCTATCCGGATGGCGTTGCCTTTGCGGTGCTGCTGGCGAATATCTGCGTGCCACTGATTGATTACTATACCCAGCCGCGCGTATACGGCCACCGCAAGGAGTAAAGCATGCTGGATACCATACGTAAAAATGGCGTAAGGCTGGCGCTGTTTGCCGCTGTAACCACCGGCCTGACCGCAGTGATCAATACGGTTACCAGGCCGACTATTGCTCACCAAACCGCAGTGCAGCAAAAAATCCTGCTGGATCAGGTGGTGCCGCCTGAAAAATATAATAACGTAATGCAGGATGAATGTTACGTTGTCACCGATAGCGCGTTAGGCAATGACAAGCCCCACCGTTTATACGTGGCGCGTAAAGACGATCGCCCGGTCGCAGCAGCGCTGGAAACCACCGCGCCAGACGGCTATTCCGGCGCGATCCAGATGCTGGTTGGCGCCGATTTCCATGGCAAAGTACTGGGCGTACGGGTGGTTGAACATCATGAAACGCCAGGCCTGGGCGATAAAATCGATCTGCGCATTTCCGACTGGATCACGGCTTTTAGTGACGTGCAACTGAACGGCGCACAGGATACCCATTTCGCGGTAAAGAAAGATGGCGGTGATTTCGATCAGTTTACCGGCGCGACCATTACCCCACGTGCAGTGGTTAACGCGGCTAAACGCGCTACGCTGCTTATAGAAACTCTGCCAGAAAAAATTTCTGCGCTACCCGTTTGTGGAGACGCTAATGAGTGAAGCTAAAAATTTATTAATCGGCGGCCTGTGGAAGAACAACTCTTCGCTGGTGCAGCTGCTGGGCCTCTGCCCGCTGCTGGCCGTGACCTCCACTGCTACCAACGCGCTGGGGCTGGGGCTGGCGACCACGCTGGTGCTGACCATCACCAACAGCGCTATCTCCGCCTCGCGCCGCTGGGTGCCGTCGGAAATCCGTATTCCTATTTACGTTATGATCATCGCCTCGGTGGTGAGCTGTGTGCAGATGCTGATTAACGCTTACGCTTACGGCCTGTATCAGTCGCTGGGGATCTTTATCCCGCTGATTGTTACCAACTGCATTGTAGTGGGACGCGCGGAGGCGGTCGCCTCAAAAAGTTCTGTGCCGCTGTCGGCGCTGGATGGCTTTGCCATCGGTATGGGTGCCACCTGCGCGATGTTCGTGCTGGGCTGCCTGCGTGAAATTATTGGCAACGGTACAATTTTTAACGGTGCCGATCAGCTGCTGGGCAGTTGGGCGAAAGTGTTGCGCATCGAAGTCGTACATTTCGATTCGCCAATGCTGCTGGCGATGCTGCCACCGGGCGCCTTTATTGGCCTCGGTATGCTGCTGGCGGCCAAATATATCATCGATCAGAAATTGAAGGCGCGTGCCGCCGCGCAGCAGAGCCTTGCACAGGAACCAGCCGGGAAAGCGGTGTGAATAAAGAAAAACGCTATCAGATTCTGTCACGACTGCGGGATAACAATCCTCATCCCACAACCGAGCTACAGTTTAACTCCCCTTTTGAGCTGCTGATTGCGGTGCTGCTCTCGGCGCAGGCCACCGATGTCAGCGTCAATAAGGCAACGGCGAAGCTCTATCCGGTCGCCAATACGCCCGCAGGGATGCTGGAGCTCGGCGTCGAGGGCGTAAAGCAGTACATTAAAACCATCGGCCTGTTTAACAGCAAAGCGGAAAACGTGATCAAGACCTGCCGCATACTGCTGGAGCAGCATAATGGCGAAGTGCCGGAAGATCGCGCCGCGCTGGAAGCCCTGCCCGGCGTTGGGCGTAAAACCGCCAACGTGGTGCTGAACACCGCCTTTGGCTGGCCGACAATCGCCGTGGATACCCATATTTTCCGCGTCTGTAACCGTACCAATTTTGCGCCTGGCAAGAACGTTGAGCAGGTAGAAGAGAAGCTGCTAAAAGTGGTGCCCGCTGAATTTAAAGTGGATTGCCACCACTGGCTGATTTTACACGGACGTTATACCTGCATTGCCCGTAAACCGCGCTGCGGCTCCTGCCTGATTGAAGATCTGTGCGAATATAAAGAGAAAGTCGAGCTCTGAAACGTTGTGTTTTGTGCCAAATCACCTGCTGACAGGCAGGCATTGCAATCGGGTTTACTGGAGAGCGGGCTTCCTGAGTACAGGATGCCTGACCGCTTTCTTCTTTATAAAAAAGGCCAGTCAGCCTGAACTGACTGGCCCGGTGATGCTGGCCGGCTTTGCTTACGCGCTTTCCTGCGCATCCGCCTCGGCTATTTCCTGTTCGCGCTGCAGGCGGTAATAGTCCGCCTGCGATGGCGTGAGCGGCTGTTTGCCACGGATCAAGTCGGAGATTTTTTCAGCGATCATTACCGTTGGCGCGTTCAGGTTACCGGTGGTGATTTGCGGCATGATCGAGGCATCCACTACGCGCAACCGCTGCAGACCATGTACCCGTCCTTCACTGTCTACCACGTCCATTTCACCGTAACCCATCGCGCAGCTGCCGCAGGGGTGGTAAGCAGTTTCCGCATGCTCGCGGATAAAGGCGTCGATCTGATCGTCGCTCTGCACTGCGATGCCCGGCTGGATTTCCGCGCCACAGTAGGGCTCAAGCGCCGGCTGACGCATGATCTCGCGCGTCAGCCGCACCGCCGCGCGAAACTCCACCCAGTCGCGCTTTTCTGACATATAGTTGAAAAAGATTGACGGCGCGTCATAAGGATCTTTTGACTTGAGTTTAATACGCCCGCGGCTCATGGAACGCATCGGCCCGACGTGCGCCTGGAAACCATGCTCTTTAACCGGGCTGCTGCCGTTATAGTTAATTGCCACTGGCAGGAAGTGATATTGCAGATCCGGCCATTCCGGATGTTTATCGCTGCGGATAAAACCGCCCGCTTCAAACTGATTGCTGGCGCCGATGCCGGTTCCTTTCAGCAGCCACTCGGCACCGATTGCCGGCTGGTTCCACCATTTCAGTGCGGGATAGAGAGAAATGGGCTCTTTACAGCGAAACTGCATATAGATTTCCAGATGATCCTGCAGATTACGCCCTACGCCCGGCAGCGCATGCACTACATCAATATCCAGTTCGCGCAGCCACTCTTCCGGCCCCACGCCGGAGCGCTGCAGGATCTGCGGCGAGGCGATGGCGCCCGCGCACAGCAACACTTCTCGCCGTGCGCGGGCCTGCTGACGCGCGCCCTTGCGCAGCCAGGTTACGCCGCTGGCGGTTTTACCCTCAAACAGAATACGATCGGTTTGCGCATGGGTAATAATCGTCAGGTTTGAACGCTGTTTTGCCACGTCAAGATAGCCGCGCGCGGTGCTGGAGCGACGTCCCTGTGGCGTAACGGTGCGATCCATCGGCCCGAAACCCTCCTGGCGATAGCCGTTCAGATCGTCGGTTTCAGGGTGTCCTGCCTGTTTTGCCGCCTCGATAAAGGCGCGATAAAGCGGATTATTGCCGGTTTTCGGCGTGGTTACGCTCAGATAGCCTTCGCCGCCATGATAGTCGTTTTCGCCGATATCACGCTTTTCCGCCCGGCGGAAATAGGGCAAACAGTGCAGATAAGACCAGCTCTCCAGCCCCGATTTTTTTGCCCAGCCATCGTAATCCAGCGCGTTGCCGCGAATGTAACACATACCGTTGATTAACGAGGAGCCGCCCAGCCCTTTGCCGCGTCCACACTCCATCCGGCGATGGTTCATATGGGGTTCAGGATCGGTTTCGTAGGCCCAGTTATAGCGTTTACCCTGTAACGGATAAGCCAAAGCGGCTGGCATTTGGGTACGGAAGTCCCAGCGGTGATCGCGTCCGCCTGCTTCCAGTAACAGTACCGATACGTCAGCATCCTCGGTAAGGCGCGTCGCCAGCACATTTCCCGCTGAACCAGCACCAATAATAATGTAATCAAATTCCTGCATTAAACCTCCAGAATCCGGCGGCCTGCGCCGCCGGTGTATGCATTAAAACGCTGACGGGTAGTCGCCCAGCTCAATCAGCACGGATTTGGTGCGGGTATAGTGCTGCAGCGTATCGATGCCGTTTTCACGACCTACGCCAGACTGCTTATAGCCGCCAACCGGCATCGGGGCCGGGGACTCTCCCCAGCTGTTAACCCAGCAGATGCCTGCTTCCAGCTGATGGATCACGCGGTGTGCCCGGTTCAGCGACTGGGTAAAAATGCCGCCCGCCAGACCGTAGCCGGTGGCGTTAGCACGCTGAATCACCTCGTCTTCGTGGTCAAAGACCAGAATGCTCATAACCGGGCCGAAGATCTCTTCCTGTACGATGCGCATCTCATCATCACAGTCGCTGAATACCGTGGGTTCTACGTAGTAACCCGCAGCCAACTCGCCTTCCGTAATGCGCTGCCCGCCCGCCAGCAGGCGCGCGCCCTCCTCTTTGCCCAGCTGCAGGTAAGAGACCACTTTTTCACAGTGCTGTGCGCTGACCAGCGGACCGAAATTCACCGCCGGATCGCGCGGGTCGCCGGTTTTAATACGGGCCATTTTCTCCAGCAGACGCTGTTCAAATGCCGACAGCAGTGAGCGCTGAACGAAAACGCGCGTGCCGTTGGTACAAACCTGACCGCTGCTATAAAAATTGGCCATCATGGCGCCATCAACGGCGCGCTCCAGGTCAGCGTCATCAAACACAATCAGCGGTGACTTACCGCCCAGCTCCATGGTGACCTCTTTCAGGTTCGCCAGCGCCGCATCCGCCATCACTCGTTTGCCGGTGTTCACTTCACCGGTAAACGAGATTTTTTCGATGTCGGGATGCTGGCTCAGCGCCTGACCGACCTCGGCAGCCCCCTGCACCACGTTAAATACGCCGTCCGGCAGGCCCGCTTCGCTATAGATTTTGGCCAGTTCCAGCGCGCTTAAGGGCGTGACCTCGCTGGGTTTAAACACCATCGCATTACCGGCAGCCAGCGCGGGCGCGCTTTTCCAGAGCGCGATCTGAATCGGATAGTTCCATGCGCCAATCCCGGCGCAGACGCCCAGCGGCTCGCGGCGGGTGTACACCAGCGCGCTGTCGCGCAGCGGGATCTGCTCACCCTGCAACGCAGGCGCCAGGCCTGCGTAATACTCCAGCACATCAGCGCCGGTCACAATATCCACAGCGGCCGTTTCGCTAATCGGCTTACCGGTGTCGGCAGTTTCCAGCTCAGCCAGTGCCTGATTGCGTTCCCGCAGCAGCGCAACCGCCTTCAGCAACACGCGACTACGCTCAACCGGCGTATAGCTGCGCCAGATACGCTGTCCAGCCTGGGCGCTGGCCACGGCGCGATCCACATCCTCACGGCTGGCGGCGCTGATTTCCGCCAGCACCTTGCCGTTAGCGGGGTTGACGCTGGTAAAAATTGCGCCCTGACCCTGCTCTTCGCAACCGTTAATATAGTTTCCGCGGCGTTCAGCCATGATTCCTCCTGTTAATGCGGGTTCTGCTCCGGCGACCGTAGCCAGAGCGCGAGATTCTGATAACAGAGCGTTCGGGCCCGTCGGAGCCCATCTTCGATGGACTCTGACGATAACGTCATGCGCAGCCACAATCCGTCAATAATTGCCGCCATGCTGCTGCCCGCCGCTCGCGCCTGCTCGCGCGGCATGGCGCGGGCAAACTGAGCGGTCAGATTCGACCACAGCCGCCGATCGTTGATGCTTTGCAGGCGCTGTAGCCTGGGCTGATGCAAACTGTTCGTCCAGAACACCAGCCAGGTTTTTAATACCGGAGCATCAACCTGCGAAAGGTCAAAGTTGCCGTCGATGATGGCGCGTATCTGCGCCTCCGGCGTATCCGGCACCTGACGTCTTTGTCGCTCTACCGCCAGGTAGAGATCGGCCAGTATCTGCCGCATGCAGGCGTCCAGCAGGCCATTTTTGTCGCCAAAATAGTGGCTGACGATGCCGGTCGAGACACCCGCCTCTTTGGCAATAACCGCAATGCTGGCTTCCGCCAATCCTACCCGATCGATTACCGTCAGGGTCGCTTTGATTAGCTGCGCCTGGCGTATGGCTTTCATTCCGACTTTTGGCATCGTGCTGTCACTTTTCACCACTAAAGTCTCTATAGGCTAGCTTTTTTATATTGAACGTTCAATCAATAAAACCTACTATCTATAACAAATGGATAACAAAACCTTGAACTTTACAGGGGCTTTCAGGCAGGGATGATTCACTTAATTTGATGGGGAGCTTGCATGCCGGGGTCACAAGACCGAGATACCATTCAATCCGTTACGCTTAACCGCGCAGTGTTTTATGGCGCTGCGCTGATCATTGTGCTTTTTTCCTCTTGCGTACTCGCCTTTCCTGAACAGGCGAGCCTGATACTGGGTAAGGCGCAAACCTGGGCTTCCGCCACCTTCGGCTGGTATTACATGCTGGTGGTGGCTTTTTATCTGGGCTTTGTGCTGTTTGTCGCCCTTTCCCGCTATGGCGATATCAAACTGGGCCCGGATCACGCGACGCCCGATTTCAGCTATGGCAGCTGGGCAGCGATGCTATTTTCCGCCGGCATCGGTTCCGAGTTGCTGTTTTTTGGCGCTTCAGAGCCGCTGGATCACCTGCTGCTGCCGCCGGAAGGGGTTGCAGGCTCCGCCCAGGCGGCGCGCGACGGCATGGTGCTGACCATGATGCACTGGGGTTTGCACGGCTGGGGCATTTATACGCTGGTGGCGATGGCGTTGGCCTATTTTGCCTATCGTCATAATTTGCCGCTGGCGCTGCGATCCGCGTTTTATCCGCTGATTGGCGATCGTATCAACGGCCCTGTGGGCCATGCGGTCGACATATTCGGCATCGTCGGCACTATGTTTGGCCTGGCAACCAGTCTGGGCATCGGCGTAATGCAGATTAATTCCGGCATTAGCTTTTTAACCGGCATCGCGCAGAGTCATACTATGCAGGTGATTCTGATTGTAGTGGTAATGGGTGCTGCGACCCTTTCCGCCGTCAGCGGCGTCGATAAAGGCATTCGTCGGATGTCGGAGCTGAATATGCTGCTGGCACTGCTGATGTTCTTTTTTGT
Source organism: Pantoea sp. FN0307 (assembly GCF_050113815.1). Lineage (NCBI taxonomy): Bacteria > Pseudomonadati > Pseudomonadota > Gammaproteobacteria > Enterobacterales > Erwiniaceae > Pantoea > Pantoea sp. FN0307. The sequence continues at coordinate 1,281,653 of NZ_JBNJSO010000001.1, forward strand.
GCTGTTTGCCGGACCAACAAGCCATCTGCTGAACACGCTGGTGCAAAACTTCGGCGACTATTTTACCAGCCTGCCGCGTAAAACTTTCGATCTCTACGCCTACGGCAATAGTGGTAAAGAGCGCTGGCTGGGCAGCTGGACGGTGTTTTACTGGGCCTGGTGGATTGCATGGTCGCCGTTTGTCGGCATGTTTATCGCGCGTATTTCCCGTGGCCGTACTCTGCGCGAATTTGTTATTGGCGTGCTGCTGATCCCGATGGGCTTTACGCTGGCCTGGCTGTCGGTATTCGGCAACAGCGCGCTGAGTTTCTTCCAGCATGGAATGAAACAGCTGGGCGATATTGCTCTGAGCGAGCCGGCGATGGCGGTTTACCATATGCTCTCCAGCTATCCGCTGGCGACGCCGCTTATTGTGCTGGCGGTAGCCATCTGCTTTATCTTTTTTGTAACCTCAGCCGACTCCGGCGCGCTGGTGGTGGCTAATCTCTCCTGCACCGGCGACAGCAGCAGCGATGCGCCCAACTGGCTGCGAATTTTCTGGGCAGCGGCGGTCTGTATGCTCACGCTTTCTCTGCTGTTTGCCGGCGACTATACCTCGTTGCAAACCGCAGTGGTGCTGAGCGCCTTGCCCTTTTCTCTGGTACTGGTGCTGTTTGTGGTGGCGATGTATCGTGCGCTGCATCATGAAAAACAGCGCGATCGCAGCCGCTCGTTGGCCATTGCCTCACCGCTGCTTAACGGGCGTTATCGTCCGGGCCATACCAGCAGCTGGCGTCGACGCCTGAACCGGGCTATCTCTTATCCGGGACGCGATATGGTTTATCGTTTTATGGATGAGACGGCGCGTCCGGCGCTGAGTAAGGTCGTTGAGGTCCTGGAAGAGAAAGGTTTACAGGTGGAAAGCGATCTGTCGCCGCAGGATTTTTCAATGAGCATTCGCGTCGAACACGGCGAGGAAGCGCCTTTTGTATACGGCGTGCAGATGCAGGGTTACAGCACCCCGTCCTTTATGCGTCGCGGCGGTAATTTACCTACTGCCAGCCGCTATTATCGTGCAGAAGTCCATTTATGGGAGGGCAGCCAGGAATATGACCTGGTGGGTTATACCGAAGAGCAGATAATTAACGATATTCTGGATCACTATGAGCGACATCTGCAGTTCCTGCATTTAATTCGCTAATCTGTATCTTTAGCCGGGCATAATAGTGTTATGCCCGGCTTTTATAGTTTATTAATTCATCACCACTTATTTTGAATCCTGAATTAATCGGTTAAATTGTGATCCCGTTCACATCTTGAAGCTGCTTAATTTCCACCGTTGTGCAACCCTCTATAAACATTGATAAAATTTTCACTAAAAGCGTTTTATTAGCGATTTATTCTGCGTTTTTAGTGAATTTTTGCGTGTCATAAGGTTAATAGCGTTACCAGAAAACAATCGCCCTTCAGCCCTGCCCCTCAGGTTAAAATGACATATTGTTCCGTCAATAAATTACCAAATAGTACTTAACACTATTTAACACGCTTAACTCTTGCTGTTAACCCTATGCGCTAAGGCTGGGATAGCAAATAAAAAAACACTTGCCACTCGTGGCGGGATAAGAGAAATTAACCGCCGTTTTTTCAGATTTTATTACAGAACCGCGCGCAGGTTTCGCCAGCGACGCAGTCTTATTTCCTGATGAAAATCAGGTTGAAACAACAGAGGTAACAGTGTCTACAGCAAACAAACACACTGACAAGGCGGCAAGCCTTAATGCGTTCAAACAACCAAAAGCGTTTTATCTGATCTTTTCTATCGAACTTTGGGAACGTTTCGGTTACTACGGTCTGCAAGCCATTATGGCGGTCTATCTGGTTAAACAGCTGGGTATGTCCGAATCTGACTCCATCACGCTTTTCTCATCGTTCAGCGCGCTGGTTTACGGCCTGACCGCTATCGGCGGCTGGCTGGGGGATAAAGTGCTCGGCACCAAACGTGTGATCGTGCTTGGTGCGCTGGTGCTGGCGGTAGGTTACAGCCTGATTGCCTGGTCAGGGCATGATGTGTCAATGGTCTATATCGGCATGGCTACCATCGCCATGGGTAGCGGCCTGTTTAAAGCTAACCCATCTTCGCTGCTTTCCACCTGCTATGACAAAGATGACCCGCGTATCGACGGCGCTTTCACCATGTTTTATATGTCGATCAACGTGGGCTCGCTGGTTTCAATGATGCTGACGCCATGGCTGGCGGCGCGCTACGGCTGGAGCGTGGCCTTTGCCCTTTCCGTGGTCGGCCTGGCAATCACGGTTATTAACTTCCTGCTGTGTCAGAAAATGGTGAAAGACTATGGTTCTAAACCCGATTTCGCGCCGCTGAATATCGGTAAACTGCTGGTAACGCTGGTCGGCGTAGTGGTGCTTATTTCTATCGCCACCTGGCTGCTGCATAATCAGTTTATTGCCCGCATCGTCCTGGGCGTGATTGCGCTGGGCATTCTGCTGGTCTTCGCGAAAGAAGCATTCGCCTTGAAAGGCGCGGCGCGTCGCCGCATGATTGTTGCTTTCCTGCTGATGGTCGAAGCGATTGTGTTTTTCGTACTCTATATGCAGATGCCGACCTCGCTTAACTTCTTCGCCATTCGTAACGTAGAACACAGTATTCTGGGCATTGCTTTTGAACCTGAGCAGTATCAGGCGCTGAACCCGTTCTGGATCATGGTAGCCAGCCCAATCCTGGCCGCCGTCTATAACAAAATGGGCGACCGCCTGCCGATGCCGCATAAGTTTGCTATTGGTATGGTGCTTTGCTCTGGTGCCTTCCTGGTGCTGCCGCTGGGCGCAAGCTTCGCCAATCAGTTAGGCATCGTATCCGTTAGCTGGCTGATCCTGAGCTATGGGCTGCAAAGTATCGGTGAACTGATGATTTCCGGACTGGGTCTGGCAATGGTTGCTCAACTGGTGCCGCAGCGTCTGATGGGCTTTATTATGGGCTCCTGGTTCCTGACCACCGCTGGTGCCGCCATGATTGCCGGTAAGGTTGCTAACCTGATGGCAGTCCCGGAAGGCATCAACGATCCGCTGCAGTCGCTGCAAATCTACAGCGATGTGTTCCAGAAGATCGGTATCGCCACCGCAGTTATCGCCGTGCTGATGCTGCTGACCGCGCCGATCCTGAACCGCATGACTATCGATCATGATGCACCTAAACAGCCATAAGCGGCTGGTGTGATGCATAAAAAAGCCGTCCTCGTGACGGCTTTTTTTATTGTTTTTTTACGCTGACATTTGCCAAAGCCCGCAGTAGGATGAGGCTCACCCCCGCATGCAACAAGGAGCATTGTATGAAACTGTTCAGTAAAGCCGGTGCCTGTTCCCTCTCTCCCCATATCATCCTGCGCGAGTGCGGCCTTGATTTCACCCAGGTGAATGTCGATTTAGCCAGCAAAAAAACCGAGCGCGGCGAAGACTATTGGCAGATCAATCCCAAGGGGCAGGTTCCGGCCCTGGAACTGGATGATGGCACGCTGCTCACTGAAGGCCCGGCTATTGTACAATATCTGGCCGATTTAAAGCCCGATCGTCAGTTGCTGGCGCCAGCCGGAAGCCTGACACGCTACCATACGCTGGAATGGCTGAACTATATCGCCACTGAGCTGCATAAAGGCTTTACCCCGCTGTTCCGCCCCGATACGCCAGAAGAGGTTAAGGTGCAACAGCGTCAGCAGCTGGATCGCAAATTCCGCTACGTTAATGATGAGCTGCAGGATAAACAGTGGCTGGTGGGTTCGCGCTTTAGCGTGGCGGATGCCTATCTCTTTGTTGTCTTGCGCTGGGCAAACGCGGTGCAGCTAGACCTGAGCACGCTGGAAGCGTTGTCGGCCTGGCAGGCGCGCGTGGCTGAACGACCCGCCGTGATTGCCGCATTGAAAGCGGAAGGCCTGGCCTGATATCGAACGGGACGCTGTCGCGTCCCGCTATTTTTCTTTTTCGTCTGTTGGCCGCTTAAAGTTTCTCAGCGACAAAATGCTGCTGTGGTTGCGCAATCAAATCCTGGGCCGCCACCAGCTGTAGTTCATATTCGCCCATCTCATGGGTTTTCAGCATCACCTCATACACCGCTGCGGTGATATGCTCCAGCGACTGCTTCAGCGTTTCGCCCTTTAACAAATTCACCAGCAGTAAGCCGCTGGTTAAATCGCCAACGCCTACCGGCTGTCTGACGCCAAAATCGATCAGGGGACGGCTGATATGCCAGGCTTCCTGGGCCGTAACCAGCAGCATCTCAAAACGATCGCTGCGACGTCCGGCGCGCGCCAGATGTTTAACCAGCACAATTTTTGGCCCTTGCGCAATCAGCTTGCGTGACACTGTCACCGCCTCATCGACTGATGTCACGCTGCTGCCGCTGAGCATCTCCAGCTCCAGCAGGTTCGGCGCAATGATATCGCTGGCAGGCAGCGACGCTTTGCAGTGAAACTCCGCCACGCCCGGTGCCACGATGCAGCCCTTTTCCGGATGTCCCATCACCGGATCGCAGAAGTACCAGGCGTCGGGATTGGCCTGTTTGACCTGGCGTACAATCTCCAGAATCTGTTCACCCTGCTCGGCAGACCCGAGATAGCCGCTCAGCACCGCATCGCAGGTTTTTAAGCGATCGATATTGGCAATGCCCTTCACGATATCGGTCAGATGTGAAGCCGGCATAACGGTGCCGGTCCAGTGCCCGTATTGCGTATGGTTGGAAAACTGAACGGTATTTAACGGCCAGACGTTCGCGCCCATACGACGCATCGGGAATTCCGCCGCGCTGTTGCCGGCATGACCAAAAACTACGTGAGACTGAATAGCGAGAATATTTTTCATGTTAAACCTTGCACAGCCCTGCCAAAAAATAAGGCCGGTCGAACCGGCCTTTTATCTTTATTTCCAGCACACCAGACAATAGTGCTTCTTACCGCGACGCAGCAAGGTATAACGACCAAACAACCTGTCGCTGTCGCTGAAGCGGTATTCCGCATCAGACTGTTTTTCACCGTTAACCGTAACCGCGTTAGAATTGATCATGGTGCGCGCCTGGCCGCGGGACGGCACCAGTTCCGCATTAACCAGCGCCTGCTGCAGATCGGCGTCGGCCTCCAGCGTAATGGTCGGCATGCCGTCCTGCGCCAGCTGTGCGAAATCTGCTTCGGTCATCTCGCTCAGGCTGCCGGAGAAGAGGCTTTGCGTGATACGCTGCGCCGCAGTCAGCCCCTCTTCGCCATGCACCAGACGGGTAACCTGTTCAGCCAGCACATACTGAGCGCGCGGCGCTTTGCCGCTGTTTTTATCTTCTTCTTCCAGCGCATTGATCTCTTCAATGCTCATAAAGGTGAAGAATTTCAGGAAGCGATAAACGTCCGCATCGGCGGTGTTGATCCAGAACTGATAGAATTTGTACGGGCTGGTTTTCGCGGCGTCCAGCCATACCGCGCCGCCTTCCGTTTTGCCAAATTTCGTGCCGTCAGACTTGGTGATCAACGGTACGGTCAGGCCAAACACCTGATTTTGATGCAGACGACGCGTCAAATCGATGCCGGAAGTGATGTTACCCCACTGATCGGAGCCGCCAATCTGCAGCGCCACGCCGTAGCGTTCGTTCAGGCAGGCAAAATCGTAACCCTGCAGCAGATTGTAGGAGAACTCGGTAAAGGAGATGCCCTGATCTTCGCGATTCAGACGCTGCTTCACCGCCTCTTTGTTAATCATCTGGTTAACAGAGAAGTGTTTGCCAATATCACGCAGGAAAGTCAGCACGTTCATGCTGCCGAACCAGTCGTAGTTGTTGGCCGCAATAGCGCTGTTTTCACCACAGTCGAAATCCAGGAACGGGGCGACCTGTTTGCGGATTTTATCTACCCATTCATTTACGGTTTCAGTCGTGTTCAGCTTGCGCTCTGCCGCTTTAAAGCTGGGATCGCCAATCAGACCGGTGGCTCCGCCCACCAGCGCAACCGGTTTATGTCCCGCATCCTGGAAGCGTTTCAGACAAAGCAAAGGTACCAGATGGCCCAAATGCAAGCTATCGGCAGTGGGATCAAAGCCGCAATAGAGAGCGATTGGCCCTTGCGCCAGTCTCTCTGCTAACGCATCCTCGTCCGTTACCTGGGCGATCAGGCCCCGCTCTTGCAATTGTTTAATCAGGTTACTGCTGGTCATTAAAGACTCCATGTTGTAACGACTGCACCTATGCTGGTACACAGCTTTCCGCTGACGTGCGGAGAAATGAAGGCCTATAGAATAAAGCGCTGCTGTCGCCAGCGCCAGCGCCTCAGGCGGATATTTAGTGAATCAGGGCGCCAGCCGATCGATTTTCCAGCGCTCGCCGTCGCGCTGATAGAAAAAGCGATCGTGCAGCCGGTTCTCGCCGCCCTGCCAGAACTCCATTGCGTCGATTTTTATGCGAAATCCGCCCCAGAAACTGGGCAGCGGCACCTCGCCCTGACTGAATTTCTGTTTCAGCTCAAGAAATTTACTTTCCAGTACCCCGCGCGCTGAAATGCGGCTGGACTGCTGCGAAACCCAGGCACCAATTTGGCTATCACGCGGACGGCTGTGGAAATATTTCACCACCTCCAGCGTCGACAGCTTTTCTACCTGGCCCAGCACCATCACCTGACGCTCCAGAAAATGCCAGGGAAACAGCAAACTCACGCGCGGATTTTCAGCCAGCTGCTGCGCCTTACGGCTGCCCAGGTTGGTATAAAAAATCATGCCGCGCTCATCGTAATGCTTAAGCAACACAATGCGTTGATAAGGCTGACCCTGCGCATCAACCGTCGCCACGCACATCGCGGTGGGATCGGGCAGCCGGGCATCGCACGCCTGACGCAGCCACTGTTCAAATAAGGCCAGCGGCTGCTCAGGCAGATCCTTACGACGCAGACCGCCGCGGGTATATTCACGGCGCAAATGGGCTATCTGTTGCAAACTCTCATTGTCACTCATAACCGGATCCAACCATAGCAATAGGGTGCCGCTATTGTGCTATTCACCCTGATAATATTCAACGCGCAGGCGCGTGCTGCAGCTGGCAATCATTGACAATAATGCGCTGATTACGCTCGATAAACGCACTGTTGCCCTTTGACCAGAAACGGTAGGTACCGTCGCTGTAAATCACGCCGGAAGCGGATTGCTGCTCAGTCAGCGTGAGCGGCTGGCCGTCCATAATAAAATGCGCCTGCTGTTGCGCGATTTTAACCGTCAGCGGCAGCGTGCCACACAGATAGTGTAACGTCTGCTCTTGCGGCTGATGTTTGCCAAACAGGCCACAGCCGGAAAGCAGCATGATCGGAATCAGTATCAGATACTTGTGCATGCGATCTCCTTACGATACCTCACAGCGGTGGCCGATTGGCCGGATAGATAGCGCCCAGTATGCTGGCTTCGCGAGCGCCGGTAACCGACGGCAAATTACCTGGCAATCCTGATAGCGTGCGGAAAGCCAGCCAGGCGAAAGCCAGCCCTTCCATATCATCGCCATTGATGCCGACTTTATCCGTGGTTGAGACTTCCGTACCTGCTAATAAAGCCGCCAGACGCGCCATCAGCGTCGGATTACGGCACCCGCCGCCGCATACCAACAGGCGATCGCAGCCACCGCTCAGTTGCACCTGTTCGCTGATGGTCATCGCCGTCAGCTCCAGCAGCGTAGCCTGTACATCCTGCGCAGCCAGGCCCGGGAAATGGCTTAGTTGCTTTTCGATCCAGCCGAAATTGAAATACTCTCTGCCGGTGCTTTTCGGTGCCGGCAGCGCAAACCAGCCGTCGCTCAGCATCTGCTTGAGTAACGGCAGAATGACCTTTCCGCTGCCTGCCCATGCGCCATCCTTATCATAAGGCAGACCACGATGACGCCAAATCCAGGCATCCATCAGCATATTGCCAGGGCCGGTATCGTACCCGCCCGGCGCTCTGCCAGGGATCAGCACCGAAAGATTCGCAATGCCGCCAATGTTTAATACCATGCGACGCTCTTGCGGATGCATCAGCAGCGCCTGATGAAAAGCGGGCACCAGCGGCGCACCCTGTCCGCCCAGCGCCATATCGCGCCGACGGAAATCGCCGACTACGGTAATGCCGGTCGCAGCGGCAATCTGGTTATTGTCGCCAATTTGCAGCGTACTGGGCGCATCGCCATAGGGCTCATGCCATACCGTCTGGCCATGACAGCCGATGGCGGTGATATCATCGGCGCTCAGGTTTTGCTGTTTCATTAACGTTAATACCGCCTCCGCAAACAGGCGGCCAAGACGGGTATCCAGCTGCCCCAGCTGCGACAACGTCAGGGTTTGCCCCTGATTGATCGCCAACAGCTGCTGGCGTATCGCCTGCGGCACCGGATGACAATAGCTCGCCTGTTGCGCCACCATTCGTTCATCAATCGCGGCTAACACCACATCCACGCCATCCAGGCTGGTGCCGGACATTACGCCAATATAGCGTCCCGATTTCATCAACTGACCTTACTTCCGCTCTGGAAGAGAATTCAAACAGCTCTCAGCCTGGCAAAAAAGGCTGGGTAATTCTATGATTAATTGTTGTTTTTCATGTACGACCCGACGCTTTTACATTCAGGCATGATTTTTTGCTGGCGTAATTGAATCTTTGTTTATCTGATACGGTCTATGCTCAGCCCTCGTCTTTTTTTCACTATTTTAAAACAGGCGTAGGTTCTGCCGTATAATTAGGTCATCTGTGGCTGCTTTACAGTGCAGTCAACAATCATGAAAGGAGCTTTATAATGATGAAGCGTTTATTAGTTGTGGCGCTGGCAGGCATGACGCTGGCAGGCTGTGCTAACACGGATACGCTTTCCGGTGACGTGTACAGCGCTAACGAAGCTAAACAGGTGCAAAGCGTAAGTTACGGGACGCTGGTATCCGTTCGCCCGGTTAAAATTCAGGGTGGTGATGACAGTAACGTTATCGGCGCTATCGGTGGCGCGGTGCTGGGCGGCTTCCTGGGTAATACGGTGGGCGGCGGCACTGGCCGTAGTCTGGCGACCGCAGGCGGCGCAGTGCTGGGCGGCGTGGCTGGTCAGGGCGTTCAGGGCGCGATGAATAAAGCGGACGGCGTCGAGCTGGAAATTCGTAAGGATGACGGCAACACCATTATGGTGGTACAGAAACAGGCTGCCAGCCGCTATTCTGTGGGCCAGCGCGTGGTGCTTGCCTCAAACGGCAGCCAGGTGACCGTTTCTCCGCGTTAAATCCTGTTGCGCAAAAAACCGACGCGTCGCGTCGGTTTTTTATCGCCTGTCACTCGCTTTTCTTTTGCAGTTCGGCAATATTTTTTTCCAGACGGGCAATAAGCGTAATCAGCTGCTCAACTTCGCGCTTCGAAATACCCGCTAAAATATCATCACGCGTGGCGTCAATAACATGTTCCACCTGCTGGATAACCGGCTCCGCCGCTTTCGTTAGCTTGATGCGTTTCGCCCGGCGGTCGTTAGCGCAGGTACAGCGCATAATCAACCCCTTCTCTTCCAGCTGATCGAGGGTACGCACCAGCGAAGGCTGTTCAATGCCGATAGCTTTAGCCAGCTGAATTTGTGACTGATGCGGGGGTAATTGATGGATATTATGCAACGTAACCCAATGCGTTTGCGTCAGTTCCAGCGGTTTAAGACGTTGATCGATCAGCGCACGCCAGATGCGCACTAAGCGTGCTAAATCCGTTCCTAATGGCGTATCCAATTTCATCTCCTTATAATTAGCTTGCTAGCAATCAAGCGTGATTTTAGTCTATTCTGCGAGTTTAACGGGCAAAATACAAATTCAGCACGCTGTGTAACGGGCGTTGGTTTCTGATTTCAACACCTTGCATCTCTGTGTGAATAGGGATCGCTTGTTTGGCCTATCCTGCTGTTTAGCAATGTTTTTCAGATTTTCACCTGGCCGACCAGACGCTGTGGTTCAGTTAAGTACCGTCAACGCGGAAGTCAGAATGATCTGCGTGACTGGCCGGTACTGTATCAGCTCATCCATTTGCCTTGATCGCCCAGGATGGCTTTGCTGTAGCCGATCGGGGCGTTAGACGCCCAAATGAAGAGTTATTTTACCGTCACGCACGGCGCATTCAGATGCGTGCGTCCCGGTCATCATGCCGGGACAGGCAGTTACATCAATGGGTATCGTCTCAAAGGGTCGATAAAGTAGGCTGTTCAGGCTATCGTGCGGTAAACCTGGCGTGTTTTACCGCAACAGAACCCAGGTTCGACATAAAATCTGCCCGATCCCAAAATCAGGCATAGCAATATCAACCAAAGCTTACTTAATAATGCCGCAGGCGTAACGCGCGCCACCGCCGCCCAGAGGCTGTGGGTGATCGCTGTGGTTATCGCCGCCCGCATGCACCATCAGCGCCTTACCGGAAATGTCACTGATTTTTTTCAGACGCGGTGCCAGTACGGGATAGGTGGCATCACCGTCGGCGTTAGCATACAGCGCCGGGAGATCGCCCAGATGACCTTCCCCCCATGGCCCCAGGTGACTACCGCTGTTCTGCGGATCAAAGTGGCCGCCCGCCGCGCCCGCCGGCACCGTTTTGCCGTCGGTAGTGGCAGGTTCACAGCTGCCTTTGGCATGAACATGGAAACCATGAATGCCCGGCGGTAGCCGTTTGAGATTAGGCGTAAAGGTTAAGCCATAGGCCGTTTCGTCAATCGTTACCGTGCCGACAACCGCGCCGACGCCCTCTTTGGTTACGCTATGCAGCGTCACCTCTTCGCTAGCTGCCTGTGCGTAGCCACATACCAGCAGCGTTAACGCTGCCAAGCCGTAATATTTCATCTAACCTCCTGCAGATTAATGTCAGCTTACCTTTCCAGCCTGGCTGAAAATCACGTATAAGCTGAACAATGCAGCATTTTTTTGCGTTTCTTTACGGCACATCATAACCCAGCGCAGCTTTTCGAATACGGAACCACTGTTGGCGGCTAAGCTGCAATGAAGCGGCCTTTTGTGCGGCGCGCACCCGCTCTATTTTACCCGAACCAATAACCGGCAGCGGCACAGAGGGCAGACGCATAATCCAGGCATAAACCACCTGATCCGGCGATTCGGCCCCCGTTTCTTCGACAACGGTCTGTAGCTCAGCACGCAGCGGCGCAAACTTATCTTCGCTGAACAGCCGTCCCCCGCCGAGACAGGACCAGGCCATGGGTTTAATGCGCAGTTGCTGACATTGATCGAGCGTGCCGTCCAATAGCGTATCCTGACAAAGCGGAGAAATTTCCACCTGGTTAGTCGCCAGCGTAAAGGGTAAGCGTGACTGCAACAGTGCAAATTGCGCTGGCGTGAAATTGGATACGCCGAAATGGCGCACTTTACCGCTCTGATGCAGCGCGCTAAAAGCTTCCGCCACTTCGTCCGCATCCATTAACGGATCGGGACGATGAATCAGCAGCAGATCGAGATAATCGGTAGAGAAATGGCGTAAGGAGGTTTCTGCGCTGCGGATAATGTGGTCGCTATCAGTAATATAGTGGCCCAGCGCATTTTCTGGTCTGGCAGTAGTGGCGATGCCGCACTTGGTTACCAGTTCCAGTTGGTGACGTAGCGAAGGCTGCAGGCGCAGCGCCGCACCAAAAGCGGCTTCACACTGATAATCACCATAAATATCCGCATGATCCACGGTGGTAATGCCCAACGCCAGATGCTGCTCAATAAAGCCTGTCAGCTGCTGCGCGGACATTTGCCACTCCATCAACCGCCAGTAGCCCATCACCAAACGGGAAAATTCTGGCCCCTGCGGCGCGATACGCACTCGTTCTGTCATTTTTTCACCTTTGCGACTAACGTTTTTAGGCCGCAGTATACGCTGGCGTCAGAGAAAAAAAGGGAAAGATATCAAAACAGTGACGGTTGTTGGGGTTCTTCAGGTGAAGAGGGTTTTTCGCTGCGATGCAGCCGTAACCAGCGCTGCCGACAAAGGCGCAACACTTCGCGCTTGCGCGCATCGCTGTATTTCATCCAGTTAAAACGCTCTTCACGGCTGCGCAGGCAGCCACGACAGTATCCGCGTTCATCGGACTGACAAATACCGCGGCACGGGCTTGGCACCGGGAAAAATTCAAGCTGCTCTGCCACATCGCCTCCTGAGTCATTGTCTTCTTTCATTCAAGACAGCTTCTGGCTGGAGCGCAAGCCTGTTCAGAAAATTCATGTTATCTGCCAATAAGCCAGCATCTGTGACTTGCGGGGGGATAGCGGCGCCTTTGTTAGTCCACGTTAAGGTTTTACTAAGGTTTTTAAAATAGTCTGCGCGAAACTCTTCCACTTTTATTTTGATTATGCAGATGCTGAAAAAAATACGCTGTAATGACTCTGTGTTTCTTATTGGTTGCGCCCTGTTTTTTACTTTTATTCTTAACGCGCAGTTTATTATTCGTGCGGCAGAAAAAACGCCTCTTCTCCGTCTGCACGATTATCTGTTCCTCGCCACCATTCCAGTGGTGCTGTTTTGCGCTTTTATGCTGATTTTTAATCTGTTGGCGTTGCCCTGGATCCAAAAGCCGCTGCTGATTATTTTGCTGTTATGCGGCGCGGCGGCAAATTACTTTATGTATAGCTTCGGTACGGTTATTGACACCAATATGGTGCAAAACGTTTTTGAGACAGATTTACAGGAGGCCTCTGCCCTGCTTAGCCTGCGCTACATGCTCTGGCTGCTGTTACTGGGCGTGATACCTGCATTAGTGATAAGTGCCACCCGCATCACGCGGACGCGCCCGTGGTGGTTTACGCTGGCGAAACGGGCGTTATGGTGTGTCGGCTCTATCCTGATGATTTTGCTGATAGCGGCGCTGATGTATAAAGACTACGCCTCTTTGTTTCGCAATAACAAAGGGCTGGTGAAAATGGTAACGCCAGTGAACGTAGTCAGCGGCGTAATGCACTATGCCGACGACCGCTGGTTGCAGGGTAATCAAGATCTGGTGCGCATTGGTCAGGACGCTCATAAAGGCCCACTGGTCAAAGCAGCCGGGAAAAAGACGCTGGTTATTTTTGTGCTGGGCGAAACGGCGCGTGCGGAGAACTTTTCACTCGGTGGCTACAGCCGTGAGACCAATCCCAAACTGAAACAGCAGCAGGTCATTTACTATCCGCACGCCAGCTCATGCGGAACAGAAACCGCTATTTCCGTGCCCTGTATGTTTTCAGGCATGCCGCGTTCGCAATATAACGCTAACCTGGCGCGACATCAGGAAGGGCTGATGGATGTCCTGGCACATGCTGGCGTCAATGTAATGTGGCGCGAGAACGATGGCGGCTGTAAAGGCGCCTGCAACCGTATTCCACACACCGATATGACCTTATGGAAACTCACGGATATTTGCCGCAGCGACTACTGCCTGGATGAGGTTCTGCTGCACCGTTTATCGCATTATATTGATAGTCTGAAGGATGACTCGGTGATTGTACTGCATCAAATGGGCAGCCACGGCCCCGCTTACTATTTACGTTATCCGTCGGCTATGCGGCAGTTCACTCCTACCTGCGACAGTAAACAAATCCAGGATTGCGATCATCAGGCGTTAGTAAACACCTATGATAATTCGCTGCTTTACACCGACGCCATGCTGAGCGATACCATCGATCTGTTAAAGTCTTATCAGGATCGTTTTAATGTGGCGCTGATCTATCTTTCGGATCATGGCGAATCACTGGGCGAACGCGGTATGTATCTGCACGGCACGCCTTATCTGTTTGCTCCCAGCCAGCAGACGCATATACCTTTCCTGCTATGGCTCTCTTCCGATTATGCCCGAACTTATGGCGTTGATGAGTCCTGTCTGCGCCAGCATGCGCAGCAGGATGCGGTTTCACAGGATAATGTTTTCCATACGCTGCTCGGCATGGTCAACATTGAGACTGCATTGTATCAGCCCCGTCTTGACTTGCTTAAGGTCTGTCAGGCGCATTAGGGTTGCATTAGACCAACTGGTCTATTACCCTGAGCCCTATGAGTAAATCGATCCGACATGATACTCGTGAACAGCTGCTCGCTATTGGCGAGCAGCTCTGTTTGCAACGTGGCTTTACCGGCATGGGCCTGAATGAATTGCTCAGTCAGGCCTGCGTGCCGAAGGGATCGTTTTATCACTATTTTCGATCCAAGGAAGCTTTTGGCATCGCCATGCTTGAGCGCTATTTTAGCGCTGTGCAACGTAGCATGCTGACCTGGTTCGATTCACCTGTGCTGCCGCGCCAGCGTCTGCTTGACTATTATCGTCAGGCGGAACAACGTTTTCATGAAACCGGTCATATTGAAAACTGCCTGGCGGTTAAAATATCCGCCGAGGTTTGCGACCTGTCAGAAGAGATGAGAGTGGCGCTGGAACAGGGTGCCGCAGCTCAGATAGCAATTCTGGCCACGACGCTGCGCACCGCCGTTTTGCAGGGTGAAGTTCACCTTCCCTGCCCGCCTGAGGCTATGGCGCAAACGCTCTATTCTCTCTGGCTGGGCGCCAGTCTGCAGAGCAAAATAGGGCGCGATGGCAGTGCGTTAACCCATGCGTTCCAGGCAATTTTACAGCTCTTGCCGGAAAGTTAATAAAAAAACCTGTTTTCAAGAAGACCGGTCTACTCATTATTGGCCGGCACTCCCGGTTGGCCACAGACGGCTATACTAAGCTTTTTTGACCGTCATCGGATGATGACACCCTTTTGGAGACTATTATGCGCTTACTTCATACTATGCTGCGCGTTGGCGATATGCAGCGCTCACTTGATTTTTACACCCGTGTGCTGGGCATGCGTCTGCTGCGTGAAAGCGAAAACCAGGAATATAAATACAACCTGGCGTTTGTAGGCTACACCGACGAAAGCGAAGGCGCAGTGATTGAGCTGACCTATAACTGGGGCGTTGATCAATATGACCTCGGCAACGCCTATGGTCATATCGCGCTTGGGGTAGACGATGTTGCCGCCACCTGCGAAAGAATTCGTCAGGCTGGTGGTAAGGTGACCCGAGAAGCTGGCCCGGTGAAAGGCGGCAGCACCATTATCGCCTTTGTAGAAGATCCGGACGGTTATAAAATCGAACTGATTGAAAATCAACACGCCGGGCATGGCCTCGGCAACTAAGTTTTTCAGGGCGCCTGGTGGCGCCCTGCTTTTTCCCGCTGCTGCAACCCCTGTGGAAATTTGCCATAATGCGCGCTGCATTTTTTCGCCAATGAGATCCTGATGTCTGAATCGAAACAACTGAACGCTTTATCTGACCGCTTCCGCGGGTTTTATCCGGTAGTGATTGATATTGAAAGCGCCGGATTTAATGCCAAAACCGATGCACTGCTGGAAATTGCCGCCGTTACATTGAAAATGGATGAAGAGGGTTGGTTACAGCTTGACCAGACGCTGCATTTTCACGTAGAGCCTTTTGAGGGCGCGATTCTGCATCCGGAGGCGCTGGCGTTCAATGGTATCGATCCTGATAATCCGCTGCGCGGCGCGGTTAGCGAATACGATGCGCTGCACGCTATCTTTAAGCAGGTGCGTAAAGGCATGAAAGATCAGGGCTGCAATCGGGCTATCGTCGTGGCGCATAACGCCAATTTCGATCACAGCTTTATGATGGCTGCCGCCGAACGTACTGCATTAAAGCGTAATCCTTTTCATCCTTTCGCCACCTTCGATACCGCCGCCCTGAGCGGGCTGGTGGTCGGCCAGACGGTGCTGGCGAAAGCCTGTAAGGCGGCGGGCGTCGCTTTTGACGCCAGTCAGGCGCACTCGGCGCTGTATGATACCGAGCGCACTGCCGAACTGTTTTGCGAACTGGTCAACCGCTGGAAACGTCTGGGCGGCTGGCCGCCGCTGCCGGTGGCCGATGAGCAGCCCGTGGATGAACAACCTGTCGATGCAGAAATCAGCGACAGCGAATAAGCGTTAAGCAGCCATAAAAAAAGGGCGCCTGAGGCGCCCTTCGTGATTTAATGCGGGATAACAGCTTATTCCGCTTCTTTATATTTTTCGGCAGTTTCTTTGATCAACGTCTGCAGTTCGCCGCGCTGGAACATTTCGATTACGATATCGCAACCGCCAACCAGCTCGCCATCTACCCACAGCTGCGGGAAAGTCGGCCAGTTAGCATATTTCGGCAGTTCAGCACGAATGTCAGGATTTTGCAGGATATCCACATAGGCGAAGCGCTCACCGCAGGCAGAAAGCGCCTGGACCGTTTGCGCAGAAAAGCCGCAGCTTGGTAACTTTGGCGAGCCTTTCATATAGAGCAGAATCGGATTTTCTGCGATCTGGCGTTGAATTTTTTCAACAGTACTCATAATTGCCTTCCTTAAATAGCATGCTTCGTGTCTATTGATTGTAGCGACTGTAGCGGGTTGCTGAAAACGACATTTTCTGTAAGGTTAAATAATGCAGGTTATTGTACCGGTTTATCAGGCCAAAATAACACCAGCCTGGGCGCTTTCCGCAGCGACGATTAATACCTGGCAATAAATTCGCTGAGATAAGCACCTGACTATGCTTATTTTTACATCTGTATGCATTTAAAGTTTATTTGATTAAAAAAGGCTTTATCTTTTCGGAAAAAGTTCGATTAGAATTGCCCACCAGGAGTCTGCCCTATGTGGCAGAAATAAGATTAACCTTGCGCTATCACTGCGCTTTGAGTGTAACCACACCATGCGTTTATTGATTACGCTTTTTATGCTGGCTATAGCTCAACTGTTTTTCAACGTTGCCCATGCCTCACCGCAGGCCCCGGTAAAGGCCAGTCAGCATAAAGTTGATAAAAAAGCCGCCCGTGACGATGACCGCCGCAAGCGTCGGACGGTAAAAACAACCAGTAAAAAAACCCGTACGGCCAGCGTTGAAAAAAACAAGGTAAAGAAAAAAAGCAAGCCGGCCGCCGTTGCCGCCGCCAGCGTAAAGAAAAGCCGCGCATCGGTGAAAACCGCCAGCGTGAAAAAAAGCAGCTTCAAGAAAAGCAGCAGCAAAAAAGGCACGCAGCGCTATGGTCGCCAGCGTGGCGATAAGAAAACGGCAGCGACCAGGCGCGGGCCGCTGGAGATGAGCAAGGCGCACCGTGAACGCTATCAAAAAGCGCGTGAAACCGCGATGAACAAACTGATGAGCCAGTTAGGGAAGCCCTATTTATGGGGAGGCACTTCACCCCATACCGGCTTCGACTGCAGCGGTCTGGTCTGGTATGCCTATAAAGATGTGGTAAAATTCAAGATCCCCCGCACCGCGAATGAGATGTATCATCTGCGAGATGCAGCGCCCATTAATCGTGAAGCGCTGGAAAAAGGCGATCTGGTGTTTTTCCGCATCAATAACCGTGGCGCAGCCGATCACGTTGGCGTCTATCTGGGCAATGGTCGTTTTATCCAGTCGCCGCGTACCGGTAAAGATATCCAGATTAGCCAGCTTAGTGATGATTACTGGCAGCGGCACTATGTCGGCGCGCGCCGCGTTATGACGCCGCGCACCATTCGCTAACGCGTTGCGCAATAAAAAAAGCCTGTCATGAGACAGGCTTTTTTTATTGCGCAACGCTCAGTGCATAACGGCAGTGAAACTAAACGCCATAATCATCAGCAATGCCATGACTGTGGTGCCTATTGATAGTTTCAAATCGGTGCTCATCTGGTCTCTCCTTTACCCACATAAAATGTAACGGTATAGATTTTCCCATACTCCCTGGTAAAAATCTCGTTTTCTTTGCGCCAGCTTGGTAGAATCCCCGCCTTGCGTTGCGCAACGACAAAAAACAACCGTTGGCACCCTTTTTTAAAGACGTCCCGCCTGTCAGACGTACCTCAGCCCGCATAATGACAACCTCAACGCGCGCTGAATAACGCCATGTGGACGCAAACGATTAACATTAGCCTTATCAAACTATTAGGATAGGCGCAGGAGTATCTTTTTAATGGCAACAATCAAAGATGTCGCGAAGCGTGCCGGCGTTTCCACCACCACGGTATCGCACGTCATCAATAAAACCCGTTTTGTCGCGGAAGAAACCCGTGAGGCCGTGTGGGCAGCCATCAAAGAACTACACTATTCGCCCAGTGCAGTCGCACGCAGCCTGAAGGTTAACCACACTAAATCGATCGGTCTGCTGGCAACCTCCAGTGAAGCGCCCTATTTTGCTGAAATTATTGAAGCGGTAGAAACGCGCTGTTTCGCCAGTGGCTATACCCTGATTTTGGGCAACGCCCATAACGATCTGCAAAAACAGCAGGCTTATCTGTCAATGATGGCGCAAAAGCGCGTGGATGGCCTGCTGGTGATGTGTTCAGAGTATCCTGAAGCACTGCTGAAAATGCTTGAGGAAAACCGCAATATTCCCATGGTGGTCATGGACTGGGGCGAATCCCGCGGCGATTTTACCGATACCGTGCTGGATAACGCTTTCGAAGGCGGCTATCTTGCCGGGCGCTATTTGATTGAGCGCGGTCATCGCGACATCGGCGTGATCCCAGGCCAGATGGAGCGCAATACCGGTAGCGGACGTTTTGCCGGCTTTGTAAAAGCGCTGAATGAGGCTAATATCCCGGTACGCGAAGAGTGGATTGTACAGGGTGACTTTGAACCTGAGTCGGGCTATCGCGCCATGCAGCAAATTCTGGCGCAAAAGCAGCGCCCTACCGCCGTGTTCTGCGGCGGGGATATTATGGCAATGGGCGCGATTTGCGCAGCAGATGAAATGGGGCTGCGCGTGCCGCAGGATATTTCGGTTATCGGTTACGATAATGTGCGCAACGCTCGCTATTTTACCCCGGCGCTGACCACCGTCCACCAGCCCAAAGAGCAGCTGGGCGAAACCGCCTTTGATATGCTGCTGGACAGAATTACCAGCAAACGCGAAGAGCCGCAAACCATAGAGGTTCATCCCACGCTGATTGAACGTCGCTCCGTCGCCGACGGCCCTTTCCGCGACTACCGTCGTTAATGTGATGGCTCAGAAAACCTCCTTTTCTGAGCCTACTACTCTTCACGCAGCCATTCCCGGTTGATTGTTTCCGTATCGCCAAGATAGTCCAGTAACCAGCGCAGCGCAGGTGAAGCGCTTTGCTCTGACCAGCTGACGCAACAGAAGCTGTCGGGGAAAGGCACCGGCAGCCTCAGCTCCGTTAGCTGCCGGGCTTTAAGCAGCGGCGCGGCAAAATGACCGGGAACCATGCCCACGCACAGGCCGGCACGCAGGCAATCAAACGCGCTTTCCCAGTCCGGCACCACCAGCCGACGCTGATTATCCAGCGTCCAGGTCGTGCGCCGGGGCAACGCGCGGGAAGTATCTTCCAGCACCAGCGACGGCCACGGGCGAATATCATCCTCCTGTAGCGCGGTGGTGATGCTGGCTAAAGGATGATCAACGCTAACCACACAACGCCAGTTCAGCGCGCCCATATCGCGGAAGGCGAAGCGCCCTCCCACCGGGATCGCCTGTGTTGCGCCGATCGCCACATCAACCCGTTCATCCGCCAGCGCATCCCAGACGCCGTTGAAAACCTCCGGCGTGATCAGCAGCTCCATATCCGGAAAATGTCGGTAAAAATCCAGCACCAGCTGGCGGGTACGCTGCGGCTTAACGATGCGATCCACAGCAATGCTTAACTGCCCGCGCCAGCCGTTCGCTACCTGCTGGCACTGGCGGCGCGTGGCTAGCATTTTTTTGATAACAGCCCGCCCTTCACGAATAAAAAGCTCTCCCGCCTCTGTTAATACCACGTCCCGATGACGCCGTTCGAAAAGCGGCACCGCCAGCCAGGATTCCAGCTGACGAACCGTATAGCTGATAGCGGAGGGTACGCGATGTAACTCTTCGGCGGCGGCGGAAAAGCTGCCATTGCGTGCGACAGCATCCACCACTTCCAGTGCATATTCAGACCACATTTTTTGCCTGCAAAAATTTTGATATCAATCGGCAAATTTTAGCGTTTCACATTCAGAAAAACATCCTTTACCCTCGCGCCGTCTGTTCACCTGCTTATAAATGAGAAAGAGATGTCTGCTTCAAAAGGATTTATGCTCTATCTGGCGCTACTCAGCACGCTGGGTTTTCTGGCCACCGATATGTATCTGCCTGCATTTACTGCCATGCAGGCGAGTTTTCACACTTCCGCTGGCGTGATTAGTGCCAGCCTGACCGTTTTTTTAGGCGGCTTTGCCTGCGCTCAGCTTTTGTGGGGGCCGCTCTCCGATCGTTATGGTCGTCGGCCAATATTGCTGTTGGGCCTTACGCTGTTTGCGCTGGGCTGCGCAGGCATGCTGTGGGCGGATGCCACCTGGCAGATGTTGACCCTGCGCTTTATTCAGGCGGTGGGTGTCTGCGCGGCGGCGGTAAGCTGGCAGGCGCTGGTGGTTGATCGCTATCGGGGCGCACAGGCGAATCGGGTTTTTGCCACCATTATGCCACTGGTAGCCCTGTCGCCGGCGCTGGCGCCGCTGCTGGGCGCCTGGCTCCTCAGCCATTTTTCATGGCGCGCGATTTTTCTGGCGCTGTTTCTGGTTACGCTACCGCTGCTGTTCGCCACGGCAAACCTGAAAAAAACCGCGCCCGCTTCCGATCCATCGCGGCAACGCAGCGGTTTTTTCCGCCTGCTGACGTCTCGTATTTATAGCGGCAACGTGCTGATTTATGCTGCCTGTTCCGCCAGCTTTTTCGCCTGGCTGACCGGTTCGCCCTTTATTCTGCACGATCTTGGCCTCACGCCTGCCGATATTGGCCTGAGCTATCTTCCGCAAACCGTCGCGTTTCTGGCCGGCGGCTTTGGCTGCCGTTCGGCGCTGCAGCGCCGTAGCGGTCGTACGCTCCTGCCCTTCCTGCTGGTTTTTTACGCGCTAAGCGTTGCGGCGCTGTTTATGGTATCGATTAGCGGTCAGGTTACGCTCTGGGGTTTATTGATTCCTTTTTGCGGCATGGCGCTGGCAAATGGCGCGATTTATCCCATCGTGGTGGCTAACGCCCTGCTGCCTTTTCCGGATGACACAGGTAAAGCGGCAGCGCTGCAGAACTGTTTACAGCTGGGTCTCTGTTTTTTCGCCAGCCTGGCCGTCTCATCCTGGCTGACTCATCCATTATTGACCACCAGCACGGTTATGCTGTCGACCATTCTGCTGGTGGTGGTGGGTTACGCTTTACAGTACGTTGCGCGCCACAGCGCTGCGGACACAAAAAAGAGCGCCAGCGCTGATCTTAGCGATTAAACCTCGCGGCTTCAGGCATAGTTAGCAACCTAACTATTAGCCGTTGTATATTGCCTTGCGGGAGCATATACTCCTTGCAAGGCAGTGACTTATAATAATCAGCGTGTTTTTTCCCGGTCATCCTGCGCTTTTCAGGCGACAATGTCGTGCCTGGCCGGGCTTTCATTCAGTTTCAATCCTCTGTTTAACGTCGGATATCTGGCACACGGTCTTCCGTGAGATTTCTCACAATCCTGAGAAATTGACTATTCTCTTTCTCAGGTTCGTATCACACAGGTGATGGAGAAGCTATGAGTTCATCGTGCATAGAAGAAGTGAACCTGGAGGAAAACCATTGGTATCGTATCGTCCATGAAATGCTGGAGATGGCTGATATTGAAATCAACGGTAACCGCCCCTGGGATATTCAGGTAAAGAATCCTGACTTTTTTAAACGGGTTTTACAGGAGGGATCCCTTGGCCTGGGCGAAAGTTATATGGACGCCTGGTGGGATTGCGAACGCCTTGATATGTTTTTCCATCGCGTGCTGAAACACAAATTGGATCAACAACTCCCTCATCATTTTAAAGATACCTTGCGGATTGCAGCAGCGCGCCTGACCAATCTACAGTCAAAAAAACGCGCCTGGATGGTAGGCAAGGAGCACTACGATTTAGGCAACGATCTTTTTTCGCTGATGCTTGATCCCTTCATGCAATACTCTTGCGGCTACTGGAAAACCGCCCAAACGCTGGAAGAGGCGCAGCAGGCGAAGCTAAAAATGATCTGCGGAAAGCTTGCGCTGAAACCGGGCATGAAGCTGCTGGATATTGGCTGCGGCTGGGGCGGGCTGGCTGAGTTTGCCGCGCGTCATTATGGCGTCACGGTTGATGGCGTCACGATTTCTGCCGAACAGCAGAAAATGGCCCAGCTGCGCTGCGAAGGGCTGGACGTGAACATTTTGCTGCAGGATTACCGCGACTTAGATAACCAGTACGATCGGATCGTTTCGGTCGGCATGTTTGAGCATGTTGGCCCTAAAAACTATGCCACCTATTTCAACGTGGTCGATCGCAATCTCAAACCGGATGGTCTGTTCCTGCTGCATACCATTGGCGCGATTAAAACCAATATGGATGTTGATCCCTGGATTGATAAATATATTTTCCCCAATGGCTGTTTGCCGTCGGTACGTCATATTGCCGAAGCCAGCGAACCGCATTTTATTATGGAAGACTGGCATAATTTTGGCGCTGATTACGATACTACGTTAATGGCATGGTATGAGCGTTTTCTCGCGGCGTGGCCACAGCTTGCGGAGAAATATGGCGAGCGTTTTAAACGCATGTTCACCTATTACCTTAACGCCTGTGCTGGCGCGTTTCGTGCACGTGATATTCAGCTATGGCAGGTGCTATTTAGTCGCGGCATCGAAGGCGGATTACGCGTACCCCATTAACGGTATGCCGGGCAAATAAAAAAACAGGCAACCCGGTTGCCTGTTTTTTTATGGTGTGCCAGCTTATTCCGCGTTGTTTTGCAGCCTGGTCGCCAGCGCCGCATCACGTTGCGCCAGTACGCGTTCCACCGTATCCACAATCGCCTGCGTATGCGGATCGATTTCAATATTGACCCGCTGCCCCAGCCTTTTTGCGCCCAGCGTGGTACGCATCAACGTCTCAGGAATAAGATGGACGCAAAATTTAGTTTTAGTGACATCGCCTACGGTCAGGCTGATACCATCAATGCCGATAAAACCTTTGTGAAGGATATATTTCAGTAGCGTACTGTCCTGCGGTTTAAACCAGATCTCACGGTTATTTTCCGCATTAATGATTTTGCTGATTTCTGCCGTGGTCATAATATGACCGGACATCAAATGACCGCCAATTTCGTCGCTAAACTTCGCCGCGCGTTCAATATTTACCGTATCGCCCGGCTGCAAATCGCCAAGATTAGTAATGCGTAACGTCTCTTTTACCAAATCGAAGCTGACCCGATCGCCATTAATTTCCGTTACGGTCAGACAGCAACCGTTATGCGCTACCGACGCGCCCAGCTCCAAACCCGGTAATAACGCCTGCGGCATTTTAACAATATGAGTGCGAAAGTTAGTTTTTTCTTCAATGGCAACCACCTCTGCGGTGCCCTGCACAATTCCGGTAAACATAGATCGGCCTCAGTGAGTTTTTGCTGATATTAACATACTCTCCAACGCAGAGCAGGCCGGCAGAAGCGTGAAAAGCGCCACCCCGGTACCATAAAATGCGGTTTCCTTCACCGTCTGATGTGGTTATGATCCTGCACCAGCGTTGTGCATCATTATCTATTCTTAATTATCCTGTTCCTCTGGACACTATCTATCCATTTCTTAAAACATAAAAAGGTGTATACGTGCAGAAGTATGTGACAGAAGCGCGTCAATTACTGGCTCTTGCCATTCCGGTTATTCTGGCGCAGGTTGCGCAAACAGCTATGGGTTTTGTCGATACCATTATGGCGGGATCGGTTAGCGCGACCGATATGGCCGCCGTTGCAGTCGGCACCTCAATCTGGCTGCCCGCTATCCTGTTTGGTCACGGACTTATTTTAGCCTTAACGCCGGTGGTGGCGCAGCTTAACGGTTCCGGACATCGTGAACGCATCGCCAGTCAGGTGCGTCAGGCTTACTGGCTGGCGGCGATGGTCTCGGTGCTGATTATGATTGTGCTGTGGAATGCCGGTTATATGATCCATGCAATGCACGATATTGATCCCGCTTTAGCTGATAAGGCGGTGGGTTATCTGCGTGCGCTGCTGTGGGGCGCGCCGGGCTATCTGTTTTTTCAGGTCGCCCGTAACCAGTGCGAAGGATTATCAAAAACCAAACCCGGCATGGTGATGGGCTTTATCGGTTTACTGGTCAATATTCCGGTTAACTACGTGTTTATTTATGGCCATCTGGGCATGCCCGCCTTAGGCGGGGTTGGCTGTGGTGTTGCAACGGCATCGGTTTACTGGGTGATGTTTATCATTATGCGGTTGTGGGTGCGTCGGGCGCGCTCCATGCGCGATATTACCCTGCCCGGCTACTTCAGCGCCCCAGACTGGACGATTCTGTCGCGGCTAACCCGTCTCGGCCTGCCGGTTGCGCTGGCGCTGTTTTTTGAAGTTACCCTGTTTGCCGTGGTCGCCCTACTGGTTTCTCCACTGGGCATCGTTAATGTTGCCGGTCATCAGATTGCGCTTAACTTTAGTTCATTGATGTTCGTCCTTCCGCTTTCGCTGGGGGTAGCAACAACCATTCGCGTCGGCTTCCGCCTTGGGCAGGGTTCGGTCGATGCGGCAAAAGTCGCGGCCTGGGCCGGTCAGGGCGTGGGCATCATGATGGCTGCCGCGACGGCATTGTTTACGGTTACCTTCAGAGAGCAGATTGCCCTGCTCTATAATGATAATCCGCAGGTCGTTGCGCTGGCCGCGCAGCTCATGATGCTGGCCGCCCTCTATCAGTTCTCTGATTCCATTCAGGTGATCGGCAGCGGTATCTTGCGTGGTTATAAGGATACGCGCTCGATCTTCTTTATTACGCTGGTGGCTTACTGGGTGGTTGGCTTACCCAGCGGCTATCTGCTGGCGCTGACCGACTGGATTGTGCCGCCTATGGGCCCGGCAGGCTTCTGGTGCGGTTTTATTCTTGGGTTAACCTCAGCGGCAGTAATGATGCTGTGGCGCATTCGCCGACTGCAAAAATTACCGGCTGAACTGATCCTGAGCCGTGCGGCGCATTAAGTTAAACGCCCGCCGCGTCTAAAAAAACGGCGGGTCGCACAGTTGATGGGCAGTTGCGCAGAAAATTGCATGTTTCTGCTTGCCAGCGGTGAGCAGTGTCGCTAATATTCGTCCCCGCCGTCACCCAAGACGGCAGATGCGTTCTTAGCTCAGTTGGTTAGAGCACCACCTTGACATGGTGGGGGTCGATGGTTCGAGTCCATTAGAACGCACCAAAGTGCGTCCGTAGCTCAGTTGGTTAGAGCACCACCTTGACATGGTGGGGGTCGGTGGTTCGAGTCCACTCGGACGCACCAAAAATTACGCTGCGTTCTTAGCTCAGTTGGTTAGAGCACCACCTTGACATGGTGGGGGTCGATGGTTCGAGTCCATTAGAACGCACCACTCTCTTGTATTCTCCCTTTTCTCTGTTTCTCTCATCAGCCTTGTTCTGTTTACGCCGGTTTTTTATCTGTACGGCCTACAGCAGGTGTAATTTTATTCATAATTTATCCCGTTAAAAAAAGTTTTTTATCAGCCAATTCTGCCTTAATAAAAATCCGCCATATCAGAACTTTCCTGGTATACAACCGGCATTCTGTCTGGATGCCCGAGACGATCGCTATCGCTAATTCCGCCCCGCGCAAAGGCAAAATACAGTTGCCGCAACGTCACTTTCCTTGATCTTGCACCAGCTGCTTCCACCCTTTTTGATTGGTTTTCGTATACTTAGCGTCTATACTATCCTTCGGTGTTTCACTTGAATGGTTTCAGCCAATTGACGTGCCCTTACCTACACTCACAACCAGTTGCGCAACTCGCCCACAGGGGCCACGGAACATCATCGCTCAACTTCCTCTGCACGCTTCATATCTGTCACCTATTCTTAGTTTGTATCGCAGTCCGCTCACTGAGCATGAATATTTCCCCGATGCACCAGGCATCGACCTCAAACCTTAATCATCCATCACAACTTACAGATAACTTGTCATGAAAAAGACCAAGATCGTTTGTACCATCGGCCCGAAAACTGAATCAGAAGAGATGCTAACCAACCTGCTGGAAGCGGGCATGAATGTTATGCGTCTGAATTTCTCTCACGGTGACTACGAAGAGCATGGTCGTCGTATCGCCAATATCCGCGCGGTTATGCAAAAAACGGGTCATCAGGCAGCTATCCTGCTGGATACCAAAGGTCCGGAAATTCGCACCATGAAACTGGAAGGCGGTAACGATGTTTCGCTGAAAGCGGGCCAGACGTTCACCTTCACCACCGATCAGTCCGTGATTGGCAACAGCGAGCGCGTTGCCGTGACTTACGCTGGTTTTGCTGCCGATCTGAAAATCGGTAATACCGTACTGGTCGACGATGGCCTGATCGGTATGGAAGTCACTGAAGTCACTGAAAACAGCGTGGTTTGTACCGTGCTGAACAATGGCGATCTGGGTGAAAACAAAGGCGTTAACCTGCCGGGCGTTTCCATTCAGCTGCCTGCGCTGGCTGAGAAAGATAAACGCGATCTGATTTTCGGTTGCGAACAGGGTGTGGATTTCGTTGCAGCCTCCTTTATTCGTAAGCGTTCAGACGTGCTGGAAATTCGTGAGCATCTGAAAAAGCACGGCGGCGAGCATATCCAGATCATCTCTAAAATTGAGAACCAGGAAGGCCTCAATAACTTTGATGAGATCCTGGATGCTTCTGACGGCATCATGGTTGCCCGTGGCGACCTTGGCGTAGAAATCCCGGTTGAAGAGGTGATTTTCGCGCAGAAAATGATGATCAAGAAATGTAATAAAGCACGCAAAGTGGTTATCACCGCCACTCAGATGCTTGATTCCATGATCAAAAACCCACGCCCTACCCGTGCGGAAGCCGGCGACGTGGCGAACGCCATTCTTGACGGTACCGATGCGGTCATGCTCTCTGGTGAAAGTGCTAAAGGTAAATACCCGCTGGAATCGGTACGCATTATGGCGACCATCTGCGAACGTACCGATCGCGTAATGAAATCACGCATTGATACGCTGAACGACAACCGCAAACTGCGTATCACCGAAGCGGTATGTCGCGGCGCAGTTGAGACCGCTGAGAAACTGGAAGCCCCGTTGATTGTGGTTGCGACCGAAGGCGGTAAATCCGCGAAGTCGGTGCGTAAGTACTTCCCTGATGCCACCATTCTGGCGTTAACCACCAATGAAATCACTGCACGCCAGCTGCTGCTGAGCAAAGGCATTGAAGCGCGCGTGGTGAATGAGATCGCCTCTACCGATGATTTCTACCGTATTGGTAAAGAAATCGCGCTGGAGAGCGGTTACGGCCAGAAAGGTGATGTGGTGGTAATGGTCTCAGGTGCCCTGGTACCAAGCGGAACAACAAATACTGCTTCTGTACATGTACTGTAAATAATCACAGCCCTGCAGATAAAAGCGCCGTAAGGCGCTTTTTTATTTTGTCGTAACGGTTATTTCCAAAAATTCCAATTGAAAATAACAATAAAATCTGCCTTTCAGGCAAGATAAAATCAATTAAATCTGACTGTTTTAACTTATTTTTTGGCATTATTGGCTTAACAGATGTTTCTTTGAGCGAACGAGTAAAAATAAGCATGTTCTCATCAAAAATTTATTCTCATACCAAAAAACTTTGTGTAATACTTGTAACGCTACATGGAGATTAACTCAATCTAGAGGGTATAAATAATGAATCGTACTAAACTGGTACTGGGCGCGGTAATTCTGGGTTCAACTCTGCTGGCTGGTTGCTCCAGCAATGCTAAAATCGACCAGCTGTCAAGCGACGTTCAGACTCTGAACGCGAAAGTTGACCAGCTGAGCAACGACGTGAACGCAATGCGTTCTGACGTACAGGCTGCTAAAGATGACGCAGCTCGTGCTAACCAGCGTCTGGACAACCAGGCTCATTCTTACCGTAAGTAAGAGTACTGGTGTAATAAAAATGGTGCCCAATGGGCACCATTTTTTTTGTGCTTTCTGAACAGCCCGCTGTAAGTGCCTCTCAGCTTTTCCCCATCGTAGCGTTCTCTTGACCCGTCTCATGCTCCTGCGCGCTTTCCAGTGCATTCTGCGGCGCTATCTGGTCATGGTTTACCGCTTCGCCAAGGTTAACCAGTACCGGCATGCCTGAACGTCGTTTTAACGCCGCCTCGATGATCGCTTTATCGCTCTCGCTGCTGTTGATAAAACGCTTCAGCGCTTTGCTAAGCGGCAGCGGCATTGTTTGTGGGTCATCCTGCTCATTACGCGATAACGGCTGATGTACTTCAATATAGCGCTTACCGTCGGGTTCAATAGCGTACTTCACCGGTTGGTTGACAATCTGCACCCGCGTATTCTCCGACACGCTGTTAAACAGGGTCTCGATATCATCAGGCCGCAGACGAATACAGCCTGAGCTGACGCGCATGCCAATGCCGAAATCAGCGTTAGTGCCGTGAATCAGATAGTGACCGCTACCCCAGGCCAGACGCAGCGCAAACAGTCCCATTGGATTATCAGGCCCGGCGGGAAACACGGCTGGCAGTTTCACCCCTTCCTGCGCGTAGCGCTTGCGGATATTGGGGGTTGGCGTCCAGGTTGGGCCAGGAATTTTTTGGCTAATGCGGGTAACCATCGAAGGGGTCATAATCCCCTGCTGGCCGATGCCGATCGGATAGACAATCACCTTGTTTTCCCCTTTCGGATAGTAATAAAGACGCAGCTCCGCCAGATTGACCACGATGCCCTCGCGTTTGGTATCGGGCAGCAGCATCTGATGAGGGATGGT
The DNA here is from genome assembly GCF_050113815.1 of Pantoea sp. FN0307. Classification (NCBI taxonomy): domain Bacteria; kingdom Pseudomonadati; phylum Pseudomonadota; class Gammaproteobacteria; order Enterobacterales; family Erwiniaceae; genus Pantoea; species Pantoea sp. FN0307. The sequence goes on from NZ_JBNJSO010000001.1 coordinate 1,310,370, forward strand.
AAGCTCGCTGCCTGCGGCAGGCAGCCAGGGATCGGTACCGGGATTCGCTTCCAGCATATTTAACAGACCGACCTGATAGCGCGCGGCAATCGACTCCAGCGGCCGCTTATCGTTCGGCACCTGCGCCGTGGTGTTTTCGCCAATCAGGCGGCTGTTTTCGGCAGGCAAAGGATATTCAGTGGCGCTGACCAGGCGCGGTACAAAGAGCGCGGCGCATATCAACCAGCCGGCAAAAGGAAGGTGAGCGTTCATGTAGGCTTCTCTCGTGATGAATAACGCACCCCGCTAACCGTAACGGGGTGTGAGAGAAGTGTAGCTTAGCAGAGCCTCTGCGCGCGGGCGCGGATAGTGCGGATCATGGCTTCCAGCCCCTGAGAACGGGACGGAGTAAGGTGCTGCGTTAATGCCAGTTGTTCAAACCAGGGACGCACATCAAATTCTACAATCTGCTGCGGCGTCATGCCCTGATAAAGACTAAATACAATCGCAATCAAGCCTTTAACAATGGCCGCATCGCTATCGCCCAGCAGTTCGACGGTACCGTCGGTGCCCTGCTGCATGACAATCCAGACCTGGCTCTGACAGCCGGAAACGCTGTATTCCGGCTGGTGGAAGGAATCAGACAATTCTGGCAGCTTCCCTCCCAGTTCAATCACATACAGGTACTTCTCTTCCCAGTTGGCGCAGCGATTAAAATTGCGCACCAGCTTCTCTTTCTCTGGCAGTATCGCCATTCCTTCCTCCCTTGCCCGCCGGATGGCTTAGCCTCCCAGCAAGCGATGAATACGTGTCAGCCCAGCGGCAAGCCGATCGGCCTCTTCTTCGCTATTATACATGGCGAACGATGCGCGACACATAGCAGGAACGCCATAGTGCTTCATCAGTGGCATTGCGCAGTGGTGACCGGTACGAATAGCAATCCCGTACTGATCGAGGAAACTGCCCACATCATAGGCGTGATGGTTGCCAAGATTGAATGCGATCACCCCGGCGCGCGTCTGCGGCCCGTAAATGGTCAGCTCAGGTACCGACGCCAGCTTATCCAGCGCATAACGCATCAGCGCCTGTTCACGGGCCTGAATATTATCCAGCCCCAGCGCTTCCACATAGGCGAGCGCAGCGCCCAGTCCAATAATACCGCCGGTATTAGGCGTGCCCGCCTCGAGGCTCCAGGGCGCTTTGGCGTAGGTTGTGCCTTCCGGCAGCACCACGTGCTCAATCATCGCGCCGCCGCCTTCCCACGGTGGCAGCGCTGACAGCTGCGCATAGCGGCCATACAGAATACCAATGCCGGTCGGCCCGTAGATTTTATGCCCGGAGAACAGATAGAAGTCGCAGTCAATGTCCTGCACATCTACCCGCTGGTGCATCACGGCCTGCGCGCCATCCACCAGCGTCACCAGCCCTGCCGCTTTCGCCTGCGCAACCAGCTCTTTAACCGGGTTAACGGTGCCCAGCACGTTGGAAACGTGCGTCACCGCCAGCAAACGCGTTTTACTGTCAATCAGCGAAGCGAGCTGCGAGCTATCCAGCTCCCCATCCGCCGTCAGCGGCAATACACGAATGGTAGCGCCGGTACGGGCAGCCACCATCTGCCACGGCACGATATTCGCGTGATGCTCCATAGCAGTGATAATAATATTGTCGCCTGGCTGCAGCTGACTGCCGCCCCAGCTGTGGGCGACCAGATTGATGCCTTCTGTGGTGCCTTTAACGAAAACAATCTCTTCCGGCGAGGCAGCATTAAGAAAACGCGCCGCCTGGGCGCGCACGTTTTCCATATCCGTCGTGGCGGCAGCGCTGAGGGTATGGATCCCTCGGTGAACCGCCGCATAGCCGTGCTGGTAGAAATGACTTTCCGCGTTAATCACCGCCAGCGGTTTTTGCGCGCTGGCCGCGCTGTCAAGGTAGGCCAACGGCTGTCCGTTGACCTCGCGTGCCAGAATCGGGAAATCGGCCCTGACGCGTGCGAGATCAAAACTCATTGAATGCCTCCGGGAAAACGTTGCGCGATGCGCTGCTGAACAAAATCTTTCAGCGTTTCATCGTCAATCGCTTCTGTAAGTTCCGCAGCAAAGGCGTAGACGATCATACGTTGCGCCGCTTCTTCGCTAATGCCGCGCGCGCGCAGGTAGAACATCTGTTCTTCGTCAATGCGTCCCACGGTAGCGCCATGGCTGCATTTAACGTCATCGGCATAGATTTCCAGCTGCGGCTTGGTATCCACTTCCGCCAGACGCCCCAACAGCAGGTTGTTGTTGGTCATCTGACCATCCGTTTTCAGCGCATGCTGAGCCACCTTGATCATGCCGTTAAATACCGCACGGGCGCGATCGCGCACGATGGTTTTATGCAGCTGACGGCTCTGACAGTAGCCTTTGTTGTGCTCAAGGTAAGTGCGGGTATCGCATACCTCTTTGTCTACCGGCAGCACCAGGCTGTTGATAGAGAGGTCGCTATTTTCGCCGTTCAGCTGCGCGCTGGTATTGTGACGACTCAGGCCAGCGCCCAGCAGGAAGCTGTGGCTGCTGACGCGCGCATCGCGCCCGGTCACGATATCGTTATGCGCAAAATGGAAGCTGGCGGCATTCTCAAACGAAAGTTTGGTATGCGTCAGCTGTGCATTGTCACCAACCGTCATGGTCAGACGAGCGCCGGTAAAATGCGGCTGCGCATCCAGGCTAACGTAATGTTCAATTACCTGCGCTTCAGCACCCTCATCAATCTGCAAATGATGACGGTAATGCACCGTATTCAGCTGCTGTTCTGCCCGACCGCTGCTGATATGCAGCAAATAGAGCGGACGTGCAGCCGCTTTGCCACGCGGCAGGCGCAGCATGGTCGCCTGCTCGGCCAGGCTCTCGGTCAGGTGCAGAAACACCTCCGGCTGCACGGGAGTGGCGAAATTGCGTCTTTCCGCCGCGCTGGCTACCTGCACCTCAAAATGATCGAACTGAGTATCGCTCAGCGCAGCATTAAAATGCCCGTCAACAAACACCAGGCGCACTGCGTCCAGCGGCAGCGCCAGGCGAGTAACATCTTCAGCCGTGAGCGCGGACGCTTCAGGCAATACAAACTGCTGGCTGAGCAGCTCGTCCAGCGGCGTATATTTCCAGTTTTCATGCTTGCGGGTCGGCAATCCCAGCCGCATCAGCTGCTGCCAGTGCTGCTGTGCCTGTAGCGAGCGCACGTCGCCGCGCGACTCAAACAGATGGTGCCACTGCTGCAGCGCGTTTTCACTCCTGGTCGGTAAGCCAGCCATAGCCTTGCTCCTCCAGCTGTTTAACCAGCGTAAAGTCGCCAGATTTCACAATTTTGCCCTGATAAAGCACATGAACATAGTCCGGCTTGATATAGTCCAGAATACGCTGATAGTGCGTAACAATAATAAAGGCGCGTTTGCCATCTCGCAGCGAGTTCACGCCGTTAGAGACAATTTTCAACGCATCGATGTCCAGACCGGAGTCGGTTTCATCCAGAATGCACAGGTCCGGCTCCAGCGCCGCCATCTGCAGAATATCGTTACGTTTCTTTTCGCCGCCGGAAAAGCCAACGTTAACCGAGCGGGTCAACAAATCTTCCGGCATTTTCAGCAGTTCGATTTTTTCTTCGATAAAGTCCTGAAAATCGAAACGGTCCAGCTCTTCCTGTTGACGATATTTACGTACCGCATTAACAGCGGTTTGCAGGAAAAACTGATTGCTGACGCCGGGGATTTCCACCGGATACTGGAAAGCCATAAAGATGCCTTCGCCCGCGCGATCTTCCGGCGACAGCTCCAGCAGATCTTTACCTTTGAAATCCACCGAGCCGCCAACCACTTCATACTCTTCGCGACCTGCCAGAGTCGCGGAAAGCGTGCTCTTACCGGAGCCGTTAGGTCCCATGATCGCATGAACTTCACCCGGCTTTATTTCAAGATCGAGTCCGCGCAGAATGGCCTTATCTTCGATGTTTACCTGTAAATCTTTAATGCTTAACATGTTTTATCCTTCGCTTGCCCACAGGCAACGATGCATCGCGCTGGCATTAGCCAACGCTGTGTTCCAGACTAATGGCCAACAGCTTTTGCGCCTCAACGGCAAATTCCAGCGGCAGTTCAGAGAAGACATCTTTACAGAAACCATTAACAATCATGGAGATCGCATCCTCTTCGCTGATCCCACGCTGCAGGCAGTAGAAAAGCTGATCTTCGCCAATACGTGAGGTGGTGGCTTCATGCTCCAGCTGCGCGGTGTTGTTACGCGTCTCAACATACGGGAAGGTATGCGCCCCGCAGTCCGGGCCTATCAGCATGGAATCACACTGGGTAAAGTTACGCGCGTTGGTGGCGGTTGGCATAATCTTTACCAGTCCACGATAGGTGTTCTGGCTCTTACCGGCGGAGATCCCTTTGGAGATGATGGTCGATTTGGTGTTTTTACCAATATGGATCATCTTGGTGCCGGTATCCGCCTGCTGGCGACCGCTGGTCAGCGCGACAGAATAGAACTCACCGATAGAGTTATCGCCGCGCAGGATCACGCTTGGATATTTCCAGGTAATTGCAGAGCCGGTTTCCGATTGCGTCCAGGACATTTTGCTGCCCTCGCCTTCGCACAGCGCGCGCTTGGTCACAAAGTTCAGAATACCGCCTTCCCCTTCGCCGCCCGGGAACCAGTTCTGTACCGTAGAGTATTTCACTTCGGCGTTTTTATGAATGATCACTTCCACCACCGCCGCATGCAGCTGATAGGTGTCACGTACCGGCGCGGAGCAGCCCTCGATATAGCTGACGTAGCTCTCTTCATCAGCGATCAGAATTGTGCGCTCGAATTGTCCGGTTTTCGCCGCGTTGATGCGGAAATAGGTGGAAAGCTCCATCGGGCAGCGCACCCCTTTCGGGATATAAACAAAGGTGCCGTCTGAGGCCACAGCCGAGTTCAGCGCGGCAAAGAAGTTATCGTTATGCGGCACCACGGTACCAAGATATTTCTTTACCAGTTCCGGATGTTCCTGAATAGCTTCGCCAAATGAGCAGAAAATAATGCCCTGCTCCGCCAGTTTATGGCGATAGGTGGTGGCTACCGATACCGAGTCAAAAATGGCGTCGACCGCCACCTCTTTCCCTTCACGCACCGGTACGCCGAGCTGTTCGAACGCTTTTTCGACTTCCTGCGTCAGGTAGCTGCTGCTTGCCTGACCGCCGGAGGTTTGCTGCGCACCCGGCTCTGACGCACAGCTGTCATCGCAGTTGCCGCAGGAAGGCGCCGAGTAATAGCTGTAATCCTGATAATCCAGCTTGTCGTAATGGGCTTTCAGCCAGTGCGGCTCTTCCATTTGCAGCCAGGCTTCATAGGCTTTCAGGCGGAACTCCAGCATCCACTCCGGCTCGTTGCGCTTCGCGGAAATGGCACGCACCACCTCTTCGCTGATGCCGTGCGCCAGCTCATCGGTTTGCAGTTGGGTAAAGAAGCCTTCTTTATAATTTTTGCGGCCGCCTTCCCAGATTTGTACGTCGTCTGATGCTTCACTGTTTCGGGACATAGCACTATTACTCAACGCCAAAGCTCTCACCACAACCGCAGGCGTGTTGAGCTTTAGGATTATTAAATTTAAATACCTGATTCAGGCCTTCGCGAACGAAATCTACCTGCGTACCGTCAATAAGGGGCATCGCCTGAAGCGGCACGTACAGCGTTGCGCCCTGATGAGTAAACAGCAGATCGTCTGCTACAGGCTCTTTCACCAGGTCCATGGTATAGCCGAACCCCGCACAGCCGGACTGTTTTACGCCCAGCCGGAGTCCTAACACTTGCGGATCGTTAGCGGTAAGCGCCTTGATTTGCTGCGCTGCGCTGTCAGTAAGGGTCAAACCCTTCCAGATAAAATCATCTGGAGAGAAAGAGGCCGGATTTGCAGATTGCATTGTTTATTACCTCGCGATGCGATGCCTTACAGGCTTATCCCACTATGTTAGTGATAATGATAATTGCTTCAACCTCTTGTTTTGCAGGGATAAGCGCAAAATTGACGTTTTAAGGCCCATTAACTAAGGATAGTCCCTGCCAGACCAGATTGCGCAGACCATCATAACGCGCCTGTTGGTGGGGAATAATATTTTAAAATCATTCATTTAAAAAGTGCTACCTGAGTTAACCTGCTCCACCAGCTATTTTACGCTTGTATAAGAAGGTTGGGATTGCTATTGCCGATTTTATCAACAGGAAGCATTAATCGATAAATTCTTCCGCCGCGCCATTGCAACCTGCAGCAATTTTATTATGATAATGATTATCATTAACACATCTCAGGTAAAGCATGAACCTCTCCGTTAATGCCTGGCTACAGCATAAAATCGATGAATATAAATTTGCCGTGCGTGATATGACGGTGGATTTTTATCTGGCGCAGGCCAAACTGAACCGTCCCGATTGCTCCCTCGATCAGCTTCGTAATTTCAATGATACCTGTTTAGATATGGCCGAACTCTGCCAGCTCAATGGCGATGAGCAAAGTTATCTTCATGCGCTGGGAAAACTTCATCATCGGCTGCTGCAGGAGGTGAACAATAGCCAACGGGAACGGCTGTTCCGTATGCAGGCGTGCCAGCTGGCACGCCATACGCTGACTAAACTCTGCCAGCACCTGACAATGAGCGGTGACTGGGAAAAGGCCACCGTTCTGCAAAGCGATTTCGTCAGGCATGCTGGCTGGATCTGGTAAATCTCAGTTTCTGGCTGCGTCAGGCCTTACTGACGTGGTGAGCCGGGAACTGCAACAAAGACGGTTTTCATCATCATAAATGTCAATCTGCCAGACCTGATGCATGCGGCCAAGATGCAGTGGCCGACAGCGGCCCCGCACCTCGCCCTCACGTACCGCATGCAGATGGTTGGCATTGATTTCCAGGCCCACCAGCATGTCATCCTCCTGCGTGCAGAGATAACCCGCCATTGAGCCTAACGTTTCCGCCAGTACGGCGGAAGCACCGCCGTGCAGCAGCCCAAACGGCTGACGCGTACGCGCATCCACCGGCATCACCGCCTCCAGGCCGTCATCATGCAGCGCCGTAAAGCGGATGCCTAAATGCCCTACCATACAGCCTTCGCTCTGTGCGTTGATCTGCTCGAGGGTGGCCTGTCGTTGCCAGATCGCCATTATATTAACTCCAACAGCGCCTGCAGCGGGTGACGCATCCCATTGCCTTCGATACGTTTAACCTGGCTACGACAGGAATAGCCGGTGGCCAGGCAGCGTTGACGCGGCAGTTTTTGCAACTGTGGATGCCAGGAAAGCTCATAAATGCCCAGCGAGTTATCCAGGTTCTTCGCCTCATGCCCGTAGGTACCCGCCATGCCGCAGCAGCCCACGTTGATATTTTCCAGGCGCGCACCAAAGCGCGCAAATATAGCGGCCCACTGATTCGGCGTTGCGGGCAGCGTAGTGACCTCGGTACAGTGGGCAAACAGATACCAGGCTTCGCCACCAGGTGGCTGTATGGCGCGCGACGACAGCGCCTGATGCAGCCACTCATGCACCAGCTGAACGTGGAAATCGCCGCGTTTATCGCCCAGCGTCTGCTGATACTCATCGCGGTAACACAGCACCAGCGCAGGATCGACGCCGACCATCGGCATCCCCAAACGCGCCAGCCGGTTAAGGAAATCTGCCGTTTTCTGTGCGGTGCGGGCGAAGCGTTTCAGGAAGCCTTTTATATGCTGCGCTTTGCCGTTAGGCGAAAACGGCAGCAGTACCGGCTGATAACCCAGTTTTTCAATCAGGCGCACAAAGTCCGCCACTACCTGCGCTTCGTAATAGCTGGTAAAGGGATCCTGAACCACCAGCACCGTTTTTTCCCGCTGTGCAGCGTCGAGCCTCTCCAGCTGTTCCAGCGTGGTGGTCGCCGCCCTATGGCCCGCCAGCTGTTGTTTTAGCGTTGGTGAAGAAAGCAGCGGCAAATCAACCATACCGATATGACGCTGGCTCAAAGTCCTCAGCCAGGGCTGGCGCAGGAAGAAATTAAAGGTGCGCGGCGCGCGCGCCATCACCGGCGCATAGCTTTCTACCGCCGCCACCAGATGATCGCTGAGCGGGCGCAGGTAACGCGTGTGATAAAGCTGCAAAAAGCGCGAGCGGAAGGCCGGCACATCGATTTTGATTGGGCACTGCGTTGAACAGGCTTTACAGGCGAGACAGCCTGACATCGCCTCTTTCACCTCATGCGAAAAGTCATATTCACCTTTACGCGCATACCAGCTGTTGCGGGTGCGGGCGATTAACCCCCGCAGGCTAATAGCCGATTCCGGGATCTGCTGCTCCAGCGTCAGCGGATCGATACCCTTCTCCGCCAGCAAACGCAGCCATTCACGCGTCAACGTGGCGCGCCCTTTCGGCGAATGGATGCGGTCGCGGGTAATTTTCATCGAGGGACACATCGGGCTGCGCACATCAAAATTAAAGCACAGGCCGTTGCCGTTGCACTCCATCGCGCCACGCCACTCGTTACGCACCGCCAGCGGGATCTGACGGTCATAATAGCCGCGTTTCACACCATCGACCTGCATCATTGGCTCATCGACGCCAGTGGGCGTACAGATCTTGCCTGGGTTAAGGCGGTTGGCGGGATCGAAGGCCGCTTTGATCCGGCGCAGCTCTTCATACAGCGTTTCGCCAAAAAAGGCAGGGCTATATTGCGCACGGAACCCTTTGCCGTGTTCTCCCCACAGCAGGCCGCCATAGCGCGCCGTCAGCGCCACGACCTCATCGGAGATCTGCTTCATCAGCATCTCCTGCTGCGGATCGCACATATCCAGCGCAGGCCGCACATGCAGCACGCCCGCATCCACATGACCAAACATGCCGTAATTCAGGCCGTGATTATCCAGCAAGGTGCGAAACTCGGTAATATAGTCCGCCAGATGCTCTGGCGGCACGGCGGTATCTTCCACAAACGGAATGGGCTTGGCGCGTCCTTTGGCATTGCCCAACAGGCCTACCGCTTTTTTACGCATATTGTAGATGCGCTCGATGGCATCGATATCGTTACAAAGCTGATAGCCGATCACGCCGCCCTGCTGCTGCGCCATCAGCGCATCGAGACGCTGGCACAGGGCCGTTAGCTGGGTGTCGATCAGCTGAGGATCGTCTCCGGCGAATTCCACAATATTAATGCCGAGCATCTCTTTGCCCGGCACATCGGTAATTAATTCGCGAACCGAATGCCAGACAATATCCTCACGCGCCAGATTCAGCACTTTTGAATCAACGGTCTCTACCGACAGCGCTTTGGCTTCTACCATTAAAGGCGCATTACGTAACGCCGAATCAAACGAGTCATACTTGATATTCACTAAACGCCGCACCGCAGGCAGCGGCGTAATATTCAGACGGGCTTCACTGATAAAGGCCAGCGTGCCTTCAGCCCCGCACAGAATGCGGGTCAAATCGAACGTCTGCAGATCGTCGCTTAATACATGACGTAAATCGTAACCAGTGAGAAAACGGTTCAGCGGCGGGAATTTTTCCGTAATCAGATCGCGCTGCTGGCGGCAGCGTGACAGCACAGTGTGATAGATACGCCCTTCCGTTGTCTGCTCAGCGGCCAGCTGTTCTGCCAGTGCAACCGGCATGGCGCGCGTATCGATAATATCACCGCCCAGCACCACCGCCCGCAGCCCCAGCACATGATCGGAGGTTTTGCCGTATACCAGCGAGCCCTGACCGGAAGCATCCGTATTAATCATGCCGCCCAGCGTGGCGCGGTTGCTGGTTGACAGCTCCGGCGAGAAAAAGTAGCCGTAAGGCTTAAGAAAGGCATTGAGCTGATCTTTTATCACGCCCGCCTCAACCCGCACCCAGCCCTGCTCTGGATTGATCTCCAGGATTCGGTTCATATAGCGCGACATATCAACCACGATGCCCTGATTTAGCGACTGACCATTCGTGCCGGTGCCGCCGCCACGCGGAGTAAAAATCAGGCGGGAAAACTGCGGCATCGCCGCCACTCTGGCTAACAGAGCGACATCAGCGGTAGAGCGAGGAAAAAGCACGGCATCCGGTAACAGCTGATAAATACTGTTATCGGTCGACATGGTTAAACGATCGGCATAGCTGGTGGCCGTATCGCCGGTAAAGCCTTGTTGCTTAAGCGTGTCCAAAAATGAAAGCACCAGTTGCACGAGGCCTGGCGCCTGAGAAATCTGTGGGATCATTATCGGGTGACCAAATGTTGTGTATCGTTTGCGCTTGCTGTTTTATCTGCGAAATCTCGTTGTATCACATTTTTTTATGCCCCGCTGTTTTTTCAGGAAACGTAAAAACTTCCGGCGCTTAACTCTGTCGCAACGTAAAGAAATCACGCATTATTATGGGCTGAGCGGCAATGGGCTGTTCATAATCGCAAGGCGTAAATTAAGGATCCTTTTTTCGTATGAGAAAACTGCAACAGGATATGGATTTAACCCAGATTCTCTTCTCTTTGATGTTCATCCTGCTGATGATCGTTGCCTGCTTCTGGGTAGTGCAGCCATTTATTTTGGGATTTGCCTGGGCTGCGATGGTGGTTATTGCCACCTGGCCGTTAATGATCAAGCTACAGGCTCTGCTTTGGGGACGACGTACGCTGGCGATTATCGCTATGACGCTTATCCTGCTTCTGCTGTTCATTATTCCCGTCGCGCTGCTGGTAAATAGCCTGATCGATAATACCGGGCCAGTGGTCGCCTGGGCGACCTCAGGAAACCTTCATCCTCCTCAGCTGACCTGGCTGAATGAGGTGCCGCTGATTGGTGAAAAACTCTATCACAGCTATCACCTGCTGCTGGACGGCGGCGGCGGCGCAGTGATGACAAAAGTACAGCCTTATATTGGACGCACCACCGGCTTTTTTGTCTCTCAGGCGGGCCATTTTGGCCGATTTTTGCTGCATCTCGGCCTGATGCTGCTGTTCAGCGTGCTGCTTTACTGGCGCGGCGAGCAGGTGGGCGACGGCATTCGCCACTTCGCTTTCCGTCTGGCCGGTCGCCGGGGCGATGCATCGGTGCTGCTTGCCGGACAGGCGATTCGTGCGGTCGCGCTGGGCGTCGTGGTTACGGCACTGGTGCAGGGCGTGCTGGGTGGCATCGGCCTGGCCGTAGCCGGGATACCTTATGCCACACTGCTGACGGTGCTGATGATTCTGTTTTGTCTGGTGCAGGCGGGGCCACTACCAGTACTTATCCCGGCGATTATCTGGCTTTACTGGAGCGGCGATACCACATGGGGCACAGTGCTGCTGGTCTGGAGCTGCGTGGTCGGTACGCTAGATAATGTGCTGCGTCCGGTGCTGATCCGCATGGGCGCAGATTTACCCATGATTTTGATCCTTTCCGGCGTTATCGGCGGCCTGGTGGCTTTTGGCATGATTGGTCTGTTTATTGGGCCGGTGGTACTGGCAGTCTCCTATCGTCTGGTCACTGTTTGGGTGCATGAAGCACCAATGCCGCAAGAAGATCCTGAAGATGTGGTAGAGGAACTGGCTGAACATGAAGAAGATGTAAAGAACACCACAACCACAAATTAACCCTCCCGCCGGGCATTTAGCGCTGCCCGGCTTTTCCCCCTGTGTAAATCCCCCGGAATAATATTAAATCTTCTTAATATTTACCCTGCTTTATATCTTATGAGGTAGTGCCTGCGTGAAACTGATTACCACTGGCACTGTTTTCGGGCCTTAAAAGAGTAAAGTGGCGCATTTAATGTAACGCATGATTAACTAATAAGAGGATTCTTAAAGACTGGCAAGCTGTAGCTGAATACTATGAGTGCCATGTTTAGGATCAAACCTATGATTTTTAAACAACCTTTTTCCCCTGAGTAAAGTGAAGAATTGCTGTGTGTAGTCTTTGCCCATCCCATGTGATGGGCTTTTTTTTATGCTTTTTTCGAGTAAAAAGGCCGGAAAATTCCGGCCTTTATCGTTAAGTAACATTATTAAGGGATCTTTTACTTTATTTCTGCAAGGCTTAGCCAGGTCTGAACCACCGTATCAGGGTTAAGCGACAGGCTGTCGATACCCTCCTCCATCAGCCAGGCGGCAAAGTCCTGATGATCGGATGGCCCCTGACCACAAATACCCACATATTTCCCCTGCTTTTTGGCGGCGCGAATTGCCATCGACAGCAGCGCTTTTACCGCTTCGTTACGTTCGTCGAACAGTTCGGAAACCACGCCGGAATCGCGGTCTAACCCCAGCGTCAGCTGCGTCATATCATTTGAGCCAATAGAGAAGCCGTCGAAATGCTCCAGGAACTGCTCCGCCAGCAGCGCATTAGAGGGGATTTCGCACATCATAATAATCTTCAGGCCGTTTTCGCCGCGCTTGAGTCCCTGACGCGCCAGTTCCTCAATAACCGCTTCCGCCTGCGCAACGGTACGTACAAACGGGATCATAATTTCGACGTTGGTCAGCCCCATCTCATTGCGCACGCGTTTAACGGCCTGGCATTCCAGCGCAAAGCAGTCGCGGAAGCGATCTGCCACGTAGCGTCCGGCACCTCGGAAGCCCAGCATCGGGTTTTCCTCTTCCGGCTCATAGCGTTCGCCGCCAACCAGATTGGCATATTCGTTAGATTTAAAGTCCGACAGCCGCACAATCACGCGCTTCGGCGCAAAAGCGGCACCCAACGTGGCGATCCCTTCCGTCAGACGCCCGACATAGAACTCGACCGGATCGTCGAAACCTTTCATGAGTTCGCGGATTTTCTGCTGCAGCTCCGGCGTCTGCTGGTCGAACTCCAGCAGCGCTTTTGGATGCACGCCGATCATGCGGTTAATAATAAATTCCAGACGCGCCAGGCCCACCCCTTCGTTAGGCAGACAGGCAAAATCAAAAGCCCGATCCGGGTTACCTACGTTCATCATGATTTTGAGCGGCAGATCAGGCATTTTATCCACCTGCGAACTTTTTACTTCAAAGTCGAGCAGGTCGTCGTAAACATAACCGGTATCGCCCTCGGCGCAGGAAACGGTAACCTTATGACCATCCTTCAGTCGATCGGTAGCGTCGCCGCAGCCTACTACTGCCGGGATACCCAGTTCGCGGGCAATGATGGCCGCATGGCAGGTGCGCCCGCCACGGTTCGTGACGATCGCTGCCGCTTTTTTCATAATCGGCTCCCAGTCCGGGTCGGTCATATCGGTGACCAGCACATCGCCCTTCTGAATGCGATTCATTTCGCTGATATCGTGAATGACTTTTACTTCACCGGCGCCAATGCGATGACCAATTGCACGTCCCTCGACCACAATCTTGCCTTTGCCCTGTAGCGTATAACGTTCCATGACCTGCCCGTTAGAGCGCACAGTTTCCGGACGCGCCTGAACGATATAGAGCTTGCCGGTATGGCCATCTTTCGCCCACTCAATATCCATTGGACGCTTATAATGTTTCTCAATTTGCAGCGCCTGATGCGCCAGCGCCTGTACTTCGTCATCACTGAGGCAGAAACGATCGCGATCCTGTTGCGGTACGTCTTCGATTTTTACCTGTTCACCGTGCTCCTGCGAATCGGCATAGACCATGCGAATTTTTTTTGAGCCCATATTACGGCGCACAATGGCGGGACGGTTAGCCTGCAGCGTCGGCTTATGCACATAAAATTCATCCGGGTTAACTGCGCCCTGCACCACCATTTCGCCCAGCCCCCAGGCGGCGGTAATAAAGACCACCTGATCAAAGCCCGATTCCGTATCAATGGTAAACATTACGCCGGAAGCGGCCTCATCGGAACGCACCATGCGCTGTACGCCAGCGGAGAGCGCCACGCCACGATGATCGTAGCCCTGATGCACACGATAAGAGATGGCGCGGTCATTAAACAGCGACGCGTAAACATGTTTTACCGCCACCATGACGGCATCAATACCCTGGACGTTAAGGAAGGTTTCCTGCTGACCGGCGAATGAGGCATCCGGCATATCCTCAGCGGTCGCTGAAGATCGCACGGCGAACGAGGCCTCGTCATCATCTGCCGAGAGTTGCTGATAGGCTTCGCGTATGGCCTCTTCCAGCGCCGGCTGAAAAGGGGTCTCCACAATCCACTGACGGATCTGTTTACCCGCTTTCGCCAGTTCATCCACATCATCAATGTCGGTTTCATCCAGCAAGGCATAAATACGCTGGTTAACGCCGCTCTGATCGAGAAATTGATTGAAGGCTTCCGAGGTGGTCGCAAAACCGTTTGGAACGGATACGCCAAGCGACGACAGGTTAGTAATCATTTCACCGAGAGAGGCATTCTTTCCTCCCACGCGATCAACATCGTTCATGCCTAACTGGCTATACCAGAGCACTAGCGGCATTTCGCCTTGATTGGACATTGGGACAATCCTTTTATGATAAATTTGAGGGGCACACGGAAAAATAGCGCTGATAACGCTTATTCAGCCTGGCACAGCAGAATGTAAAAGCGAAAGTGTTGAATCGTTAAAGCAGAGTAAAAAAAGATTTTTAAGAAAACTCCGCCTATAATAGTGCGTTTGCGCAACAATATTATTTTATAAAAAACCCAAACATTTCATCGGGATAAATTAATGTAATCGCTTAACCTTATTTATTCCGTTGCGCAACGCTACAATCCTGTTTTTATCCATTTGTTTGTTGTGTTCCGCCCTGTCGATAAATGAAAACAGGAACGCCATTTCATTTTCTTATGCTTTCGGTACGGGATAAAACCCAGAAAGAATAAAATATTCATATTAACTATTTTTGAAAAATTAATTTCAATAATTATACGAACTTCCCGCTTGATTTTCGCTGCGATTATCTGTCAGGCTCGGTTAACCCTGGATAAGAGAGAATAAGTATGACGGCAGAACGCAGCGTTTTTTATATCTCTGACGGCACCGCCATCACCGCAGAGGTGCTGGGACATGCGGTTATGTCGCAGTTTCCGGTAATGGCCAATAGTTTTACCCTGCCTTTTGTTGAAAACGTGCAGCGCGCCCAGGCGGTGAAAGCACAGATCAACGCCATTTATCAGCAAAGCGGCTTACGCCCTTTAGTGTTTTTTTCTATTGTACTGCCGGAAGTGCGCGACATTATTCTACAGAGCGACGGCTTTTGTCAGGATATAGTGCAGGCGCTGGTTGCACCGCTACAGCAGGAATTGGGCATCGCGCCTGCGCCGGTGGCGCACCGTACCCACGGTCTGACGGCCAGTAATCTGGGCAAGTATGACGCGCGTATCGCCGCTATCGACTATACCCTGGCGCATGATGATGGCATTTCACTTCGCGGTCTGGATGAGGCGCAGGTGATTTTGCTGGGCGTTTCCCGCTGCGGTAAAACGCCAACCAGCCTCTATCTTGCCATGCAGTTTGGCGTGCGCGCCGCAAATTATCCCTTTATCGCCGATGATATGGATAATCTGAAGCTGCCGCCTGCCCTGAAGCCCTTCCAGCACAAACTGTTCGGCTTAACAATCGATCCGGAGCGGCTGGCGGCGATTCGTCAGGAGCGCGCCGAGAACACACGCTACGCTTCGATGCGTCAGTGTCGGCTGGAAGTAGGGGAAGTGGAGGCGCTGTTTCGCTCGCATCAAATACGCTATCTCAACAGCACTAACTATTCGGTTGAAGAAATCGCCACCAAAATTCTCGATATTATGGGGCTGAGCCGCCGGATGTATTAGGCCAGAATCCGGCGCGTATTGTGCTGCAAAACACGCTTTTACCCCTTCCGGACGGTTGAATTTACTGCTGGTTGGTTTATTGTGATCGCCATCACTTCCCGGTACTTCTGCCGCTGTGAAGACATTATTTTGAGATCTCAATGAACAAAACTGATGAACTGCGTACTGCTCGCATCGATACGCTGGTGACGCCCGCAGCGCTGGCAGAGCAATATCCGATAAGCGAAGCTATTGCTGCGAATGTCACCTCGGCGCGCCAGCGCATTGCGCGCATTCTTTCTGGCGAGGATGCGCGCCTGCTGGTGATTATAGGCCCCTGCTCGCTACACGACCCGCGCGCCGCGCTGGAATATGCCGCTAAACTTAAGGCGCTGCATGATAAATATCATTCCCGCCTTGAAATCGTGATGCGCACCTATTTTGAAAAGCCCCGTACCGTTGTTGGCTGGAAAGGGCTGATTTCCGACCCCGATCTTGACGGCTCGTTTCGTGTTAATGAAGGGCTTGCTATCGCGCGTAAGCTTCTGCTGGATATCAATGCGCTGGACCTGCCTACCGCGACAGAGTTTCTTGATATGGTGATCGGCCAGTTTATCGCCGATTTAGTAAGCTGGGGGGCAATTGGCGCGCGCACCACGGAAAGCCAGATCCATCGTGAAATGGCCTCCGCCCTCTCCTGCCCGGTTGGTTTTAAAAACGGTACCGATGGCAATACGCGCATTGCCGTCGATGCCATCCGGGCGGCACGGGTAAGCCATATGTTCCTTTCGCCTGACAAGCATGGCCAGATGACCATTTATCAGACCAGCGGTAATCCTTCCGGCCATATCATTATGCGCGGTGGAAAAGTGCCAAACTACCATGCACAGGATATTGCTGATGCGGTCGCCAGCCTGCGTGCCTTTGATCTGCCAGAGCATCTGGTTGTGGATTTCAGCCACGGCAACTGTCTGAAGCAGCATCGCCGCCAGCGTGACGTAGCTGCATCGGTAGCGCAGCAGATCCGTGACGGATCGCGCGCCATTGCCGGGGTGATGATTGAAAGCTTTTTGCAGGAAGGCAATCAGCCAGTGGTAAGCGGACAGCCACTCACTTATGGTCAGTCCATTACCGATCCCTGTCTTAGCTGGGAAGATAGCGAAGCGGTCCTGGCACAGCTCGCCGATGCAGTCGACAGCCGCTTTTAGTTAAAAAATCGGCACCGGCCCCGGGAGTACAGGCCGAGCGTAAACACGCAAAACAGCTCTCCGGCCCGCGCCCTCTATGACGCGGGCCGCTTTACTTTTCTGCCTGCACTCACCGCGCCCTGAGTTCAGTGCAGTGAACCTCCGTACCAGATCCGCTGACACCCTGCGATTAGCTGGAACAGCTTACCGAGATTTTCTTACCTTCATCCGGCGGACGTCGGGTTAAATCAGCATATTCTGGCGCATCGCTGAACGGATTACACAACGCCTGATGCAGATGTCGCAGCATGGTGATGTCATCGCGTTCCGCGCCTTCAATCGCCTGCTGCGCCAGATAGTTACGTAAAACAACCGCCGGGTTCGCCGCTTTCATTCGCTGCTGGCGTTCAGCATCGCTGCACTCATCTTTTAATAAGCGCTGCTGATAGCGCTGATACCACTGGTCAAACGCGGCACGATCGATAAACTCGTCACGCAGCGGTGAGCGGCTCTCCTGCTGCTGCGTCTCGCTTAGCATACGGAAGGTGCGGGTATAATCACTCCCTTCCTGGCTCATTAACGCCAGCAATCCGGTCAACAGCTCGTTATCTTCCGCCTGCGGCATTAAAAAGCCCAGCTTCGCGCGCATTCTTTCGCCCCATGCCGTCATTAATGCCGGCTCGTAGAGACTCAGTGCCTGCTTAAGCTGTTCGGTAGTCATCAGATCCGACAGCGCATGCGCCAGCCGGTTAAGATTCCATAAACCGATCATCGGCTGATTATCAAAGGCGTAACGTCCCTGATAATCCGAATGATTGCAAATAAAGCCAGGCTGATAGTCATCCAGAAAACCGTAGGGCCCATAATCCAGCGTCAGGCCCAGAATCGACATATTATCGGTATTCATCACTCCATGAGCGAAGCCCACGCTTTGCCAGGCGGCGATAAGGCGTGCTGTGCGCTCCACCACATCGCTAAACCACAGCAGATAGCGATCCGGCTCTGACGCCAGTGACGGCCAGTGATGATGGATGAGGTAGTCTGCCAGCTGGCGTACTTTTTCCGGTTCGCCGTGATAAAAGAAGTGTTCGAAATGACCAAAGCGCGCATGGCTTTCTGCCACGCGCAACAGCATCGCCCCGCGCTCTTTGGTTTCACGGTAAACAGGATCATCGCTGGTCACAATGGTCAGCGCCCGGCTGGTGGGAATGCCTAAATGATGCAGGGCTTCAGAGGCGAGAAACTCACGCACGGTTGAACGTAACACAGCGCGCCCGTCTCCCATACGTGAATATGGGGTTAAGCCTGCTCCCTTTAGGTGCCAGTCAAATTTTCTGCCATCGCTCAGCTGCTGCTCGCCCAGCAGAATGCCGCGACCATCGCCCAGCTGCCCGGCCCAGACGCCAAACTGATGGCCGCTATAGACCTGCGCCAGCGGTTGCATGCCAGGTAACAGCGTTTCACCGCTCCAGACGCCGGTATTTTCCTGGTTGAACCAGCTTTCATCCAGTTCCAGCTCGCGCGCCAGCGCCTCGCTATGATAAAGCAGGCGGGCCTGTTTCAGCGGTGTTGGCTTCAGCGCGGTATAAAATCCGCTTAGTTCGTTATGCCAGGTGTTATTAAACTCCATGCTGCCTCCGTTTACCGCAGTAGAGTTTAAGTGTAACCCTGTTATGCCGTGGTAAACAGAAAACCGCGTGGGTTTATCAGCATTGACCGTCAGAAAAGCCGTGAGGTGGCTCCATCAGAGCGGCCAGCTCGCTGTCTGGAACCGGGGGGAACAGCGCGCCCTGCATACCGGTAAAGGCGAATGGGGCGACTTTTTCCAGGGTAGTGAGATCGTCAATGCCCGATACGATAAATTGCTGGCAGTGATCGCTTACCTGATAAACGATCGCCTTTAACATGGAATGATATGAGGCGCGCTTCAGCGTCTGCTGCAAAAAATATTTATCCAGCCGGATGCGATGAAACAAATTATCGTAAACCGCTTTTGCAGGCGCTTTGCCTGAGCCAAAATTAGTCAGGGTTAATTTAAAATTATCGTTCAGGCTGCTTAATAACGGATTATCTTTTCCCGCCCTGAAGTTAGGAAAACTCTCACTCAGCCCTAATTCCAGCGCCTGCAGCGGTCGCAATTTACGTAGCAAAAACTCGCTGGATAAAAGGGTTTCAACCATCTCTTCATCCACGTTCAAAATTACTGCAACATTATTCCGCAGGAAAAAGTCGTGATACTGCTCAATAACGCTGATCTGCTTTTGTAAGGTTTGCAAGCGCTGTTCGCCGTCGAACTGAGGTAACAGAATATCCTGCGGCACAACAACATTAAGAGAAGTATGTGTAAAGCTGGATAGCAAATCTACGGCAAGTAATCGGCCATTTAAAGCATAAACAGGGTTGAAGGCTGTATGAATAAAATAATCAGCAAAAACTGTTGTTGTCATTTTTTTAGCCATAAAAAAGTGGCAATTCGCGCATCCTATACCAAGGAAATATTACAATCAATAGTATATTTAATGATAAGTAATGCCCGCCCCTGCTTCTTTTAACGCAGTAAACTACTGATACTAAACTATATAACGCAAATTTACCTTTATGACCGCTTATGTTTCTCTACGCTGAATCAGCCAAATAAATAAGATTTAGTGATCATTCTCGTTGTTTTCGGGAATATCTTACTTACTGAGCAATTAAAAAGACTGCTTATGTAAAGCTGAAATTTCATTCATTGTCGATTTGCATTACCGGTATATCATTCCATATTTTAAGCGCTGATTAAATGAGCATTTTCTGAATCGATTGATGCTTTTTCAACAGGTTAATCTTAAATTCTTCGCGCCTGCCAAAATACTTTTTGCCAGTAACTGTTATCCAGTGAAGAGCGGATTACCCCTTTGCTGGTAGAGGCATGGATAAACCTTTTATCACTGTCATAAATGCCTACGTGCAGACCATTCTCACCACGGCCAGTCTTAAAAAAGACCAAATCTCCCGGCAGTAACTGATCTTTATCGATGCGCGTGCCGGTATCGCTCTGGTCGCGTGTACTGCGCGGCAGTTGTAAATTAAAGCGATCGCGAAATGTCAGATAAACAAATCCAGAGCAGTCGATACCTCTGCGGCTCAGGCCACCGTAACGATAGGGCGTACCCTGCCAGCGGCTTAGCTGATCGTTCAGCTCGGCAATAACGGTAACTGAATCAGAAAGTCGCGCATTAGGCGGTGGCGCATGATGACTACAGCCGACAAGCAATACACTAAGCAAAAGTAATACACCGATTCGCATAACCTGAGTCCATCCTGTATGAGCGGAGCCGGGCTAACTGTAACGGTAAGTCCTGACGCTGGCAATCTTCTCAGCGCGCCTCTTCAGCCACTAACCAGCTTTCTCCTTCCGACTGTAGCTTACGAAACGTCAGCCCATACAGCATACGCAGCGTATCAGGCTGCAGGACCGCCTCAGCCCGTCCCTGGCGGATAACTTTACCCTGTTGCATCAGCCATACGTCGCGCGCATGACGCAGGCTATGGTTAACATCGTGACCGCTGGTGATCACCGCGCCGCCCGCCTCGCAAAAAGCGGTTAACTCGCGATCCAGCGCCTGCTGCTGCACCACGTCCAGACCGGCGTAAGGCTCATCCAGTAGCAGCAGCGTTGCCGGCTGCGCGACGCACGGCCAAACCTGTAGCAATACCGCCATAAGCCTGACGCGCTGCCATTCACCGCCGGAAAGCTGGCTTAACGAACGCGTAAGCTTATCATGCAGTTGAAAAGCAGCCAGCAGACGTGACAGCAGCATATCCTGACCGGGTTTTGCCCCGATCAGATGTTGCTGTAAATAGTGGAAAACCGCCATCTGCCCCAACTGTTGCTGCTGCTGTGGTAGCCAGGCACGCCGTCTCGCCAGCGCCGCCCGCGGCCACCCCTCCAGCGGCCTACCGATAAGACGCACCACGCCTGCGCCTGGTAACAGCCCGGCCAGACGCGCTAACAAGGAGCTTTTACCGGCACCATTGGGACCAAGCAGATGAACCAGATCGCCGCTTTTCACCTGGGCACTAAAAGCCTGCAGGCGTCCCGGGACGGTCGCCTGCTCAATGGACAACAACATTATTTTGCCAGCGCGAGCTTGATGCTTTCCATCACAATAGGATCTTCCGGCGTCATATCCGGCGCGAAACGCTGTACCACTTCACCGTTGCGCCCCACGAGGAACTTTTCAAAATTCCATAAAATATCGCCCTTTTCTTTCGGCGCACGTCCTTTACTTGCCATACGCTCATAGAAGCCGCTGTTTTCTGGCTCGACCGCTTCAGGGCAGGCGGCGATCAGTTGCTGATACAGCGGATGACGCTCAGGACCGTTCACTTCGATCTTGCTGAACATCGGGAAGCTGATACCGTAGTTGGTGTCGCAAAACTCCCTGATCTCTTCATTACTGCCTGGCTCCTGACCAAGAAAGGCGTTGCACGGAAAACCGAGCACGTTAAAGCCGGACTTATTCCAGGCGCGCTGCAGGTTCTCCAGCTCTTTATACTGTGGCGTCAGTCCACACTGAGAAGCGACGTTAACTATCAGCAGTACATCGCCTTTCCATTGTCCCAGCGTGGTGCGTTTACCATCCAGCATAACCAGTTCAGTATCATAAATGCTCATGCGCGTTTCCTGTTTCGGTGTGTGGTACAGCCCTTAACGGTGCTGAGTGAGTAATAACCAAATAAACAGCGGCGCCCCCAGCGTAGCGGTGACAACGCCAATGGGCAATTCCGCTGCGGTAAGTATCAGTCTGGCAATGATATCGGCAGCAAGCAATACGGCGGCCCCGGCCAGTGCGCTGGCGGGCAGCAGCATACGATGATCGGTGAGCCCGTTCAGCCGCAGCAAATGCGGCACCACCAGCCCAATAAAGCCAATTGCCCCGGCCAGCGCTACGCTAACACCAACCAACCAGCCAATCGCCACCACCAGCAGGTTGCGCCAGAGATAAAGTGACAGGCCAAGCTGACGGGCGCTGGTTTCGCCCAGTGCCAGTAGATTCAG
The DNA here is from genome assembly GCF_050113815.1 of Pantoea sp. FN0307. Taxonomy (NCBI): domain Bacteria; kingdom Pseudomonadati; phylum Pseudomonadota; class Gammaproteobacteria; order Enterobacterales; family Erwiniaceae; genus Pantoea; species Pantoea sp. FN0307. The sequence continues at coordinate 1,332,233 of NZ_JBNJSO010000001.1, forward strand.
AATTTTCGCCTGCCCACTCAGCCAGATCAGCACCGGCAGCAGCGCCAGCATCAGCCAGCGGTAGCGCCAGTCAATGCCGCTAAAGCCGCCCATCATCCAGTACATCAGCTGTCGCAGATCGAGATTACTGCTGAAATAAACCACCCAGGTCATCGCCGCACTACAGATAATCCCCAGCGCAATGCCCGCTAACAGCAGTCGGCTGTTAGAAAGATGACGACGGGCAAAACGCAGCAGGATCAGCGTGACCAGCAGCGCACCGGCAATGGCTGCCAGGCTGAACGCCCAGAAATCGCCATTTCCCAGCAGCACACACAGCACAAGGCCGAGCCCCGCGCCGTTTGATACGCCAAGCAGGCCGGGTTCCGCCAGCGGGTTTTCAAACAGCGCCTGCATTACGCACCCCGCCGTTGCCAGCGAGGCGCCAACCAGCAACACACTCAGCGTGCGCGGCAGACGCAGTTGCCAGACAAACAGCTTGCCCTCCTCGCTTAGCCAGCGGTCAGGCAGAATCCACGTCTCTCCCGCGCACAGGCTTACCAGCGTAACGCCCAGCAGCATAGCGCTCAGCCAGACCAGCCAGCGATAAGCGCGACGATCCGCCTGACGGGAGAGTTCAGTTAGCAGCGACATAGCTATAGTTTTATAAGGAAAACAGAGATTTGATTGTAGTGGCTAAGGCAGAAAAAGAAAGGAATAAGAAAAGCCGGACACAGTCGTCCGGCATAATGTGCTTAACCGTGCGGCTGGAAATCGGGACGATGGCCTGCTGCGCCATGAGCCTGCTGATCTGCGGCCAGTCGATCGCTACCGGATGCGTCACGGTGCGCCGTCGGGCGATCGCGTGCCGGTTCCTGATGATGCGTAACCGGCTTTTTACGCACGGGTTGCTGCTGATGCGCTTCAGGTCGATGTGGCTGCCACCCGTTGCCATTCCAGTAGCCGCGCGGCCCCTTCTCGCCAATATGACGTCCATGATGCTCCTGCCACCATTTTGGAGCTCGCCAGTCATAACCATCCCAGTAGTAGCCTCGATGATCGCGATCGCCAATATGGATCGTTACGCCAGCAGGTGTCAGATCAAACGAAACGTCAGCGCTGGCGACAACGGGCAGCGCCGCCACGATGCTCAGCACGATACCTGGAAGTAATTTTTTTATGTTCATCGGGGTAACCTCATCATGTTTCATCCCCTGTTTATACCTGTGATCAGGTAGCTGTCACTATCAGCCTGAGCCGATTTTCGGCTTATTTTCCCGCGCCTTACGCATTCCTTACATTGTGGTGACTTTATGGAAAAGGCGGAAAATCCGTGCTGATGAAGCAGCCGGTAAAACACCCATAAAAAAGGCCGCACGAGGCGGCCTTTATGGTGCTGACAGATCAGCTGTTTTTAGGGGAAGCGTTCTCGACGCGGCTTTTCAGCTTTTGTCCAGGACGAAATGTCACCACACGACGCGCGGTGATAGGGATATCTTCACCGGTTTTCGGGTTACGCCCCGGCCGTTGATTTTTATCGCGAAGATCAAAATTGCCAAATCCAGACAGTTTGACCTGCTCGCCGTTTTCCAAAGCTCTTCTTACCTCTTCAAAAAACAGTTCAACCAGCTCTTTGGCATCCCGTTTACTCAGCCCCAGCTTTTCAAACAGGTATTCCGACATATCAGCTTTTGTAAGCGCCATAGGTTCAATCCCTCAAGGTTGCCTGGAATCGCTCTTTTAATGCCGCAACGCAGTTGGCGACGGTTGCGGCAATCTCGTCTTCTTCGAGTGTCCGGCTGGTATCTTGCAAAATCAGGCTTATCGCAAGGCTCTTAAAACCTTCGTTTACACCCTTACCACGGTACACGTCAAACAAGTTTACGCCAACTATCTGATTTGCGCCAACTTTCTTACACTCCGCAATGATATCTGCTGCGGGAACCGTTTCAGCCACCACAACGGCGATATCGCGACGGTTTGCCGGAAAGCGCGAAATCTCGCGCGCATCAGGCAGGACGCGGTCTGCAACCTTATTCCAAAGCAGTTCAAACACTAAGGTGCGGCCATTGAGATCCAGCTTGCGTTCCAGCTCCGGATGCACCACACCGATAAATCCGATGCGTTCACCCTGTAAATAGATCGCTGCGCTTTGCCCCGGATGCAGGGCCGGATTAGCTTCGGCACGAAATTCAATGGCATCCAGTTTACCGGTCAGTTCCAGTACCGATTCCAAATCACCTTTTAAATCATAGAAGTCGACGGTCTGACGCGCCAGGTCCCAATGCTCTTCGTAGCGGTTACCGCTCAGTACGCCAGCCAGCATAACATCCTGGCGGATACCTAAATCTGCTTGAGTATCTGGCACAAAGCGTAATCCGCTTTCAAACAGGCGTACACGGCTCTGCTGGCGGTTCTGGTTATAGACCACGGCAGAGAGCAGACCGGTCCACAACGAGAGACGCATCGCAGACATATCACTGGAGATGGGGCTGGGCAGGAGCAGCGCTTCTTCGCCAGGGTGCAGCAGAGCCTGCACTTTGGGATCGACAAAGCTGTAGGTAATGGCTTCCTGGTAACCTTTATCCACCAGCAGATTTTTTACGCGCCTTAGCGACAGCGACGCTTCACGATGCTGCGTCATCACCAGCGAGGCTTTAACCGGCACGTCCGGGATGTTGTTATAGCCGTAAACGCGCGCGACTTCTTCAACCAGATCTTCTTCAATCGCCATATCAAAGCGCCAGCCCGGTGCTATCGCGCGCCATTCGCCTTCGCTTACGCTTACTTCACAGCCCAGACGCTGCAGAATATCGGTAACCTGCGCATCGGCAATAGGATGACCAATCAGTCGATCCAGCTTCTCACGACGCAGCGTGATGGTGGCGCGTACCGGCAGCTTATCCTGCGCGCTGGTATCCACAACCGGGCCCGCTTCACCGCCGCAAATATCCAGCAGCAGGCGCGTCGCGCGCTCCATTGCCTGTTGCTGCAGGGTCGGATCGACGCCGCGCTCATAGCGATGGGAGGCATCGGTATGCAAACCGTGGCGACGTGCGCGGCCGGCAATCGCCAGCGGCGCAAACCAGGCGCATTCCAGCAGCACGTTTGTGGTCTCTTCATTCACGCCTGAATGCTCGCCGCCAAAGATGCCACCCATTGCCAGCGGTTTATGATGGTCAGCAATCACCAGCGTGTCGCTGTTCAGCTTCACTTCATTGCCATCAAGCAGCGTCAGCGCTTCATCCTGCTGCGCCATGCGCACCACAATGCCGCCATCAATGCAATCCAGATCGAAGGCGTGCATCGGCTGACCCAGCTCCAGCAGCACATAGTTGGTCACGTCTACCACCGGATCGATAGAGCGGATGCCGCAGCGACGCAGCTTCTCTTTCATCCACAACGGCGTGGCCGCCTTCACATTGATATTTTTGACCACCCGGCTCAGATAGCGCGGACAGGCATCGGTGGCGTCTACGCGAATCGGCAGCGTATCGCTGATGGTCGCTGGCACCGCAACCATTTCCGGCGCGTTGAGCGGCAGGCTATTTAGCACCGCGACGTCACGTGCGATACCGATAATGCCAAAGCAGTCGGCACGGTTTGGCGTGATACTGATTTCGATGCTGTTATCGTTCAGCTGCAGATATTCACGGATATCGGTGCCAATCGGCGCGTCCGCAGGCAGTTCGATAATGCCGTTGTGATCATCGCTGATGCCCAGCTCAGAGAAAGAACAGAGCATGCCCTCCGACGGCTCACCGCGCAGTTTCGCCGCTTTGATTTTAAAATCGCCCGGCAGCACGGCCCCGACGGTGGCCACGGCCACTTTCAGCCCCTGACGGCAGTTTGGCGCACCGCAGACGATATCCAGCAGGCGATCGCCGCCGACGTTGACCTTGGTTACGCGCAGTTTATCGGCGTTCGGATGCTGACCGCATTCGACCACTTCGCCAACCACTACGCCATGGAAAGCGCCGGCGACCGGCTCAATGCCGTCAACTTCCAGACCAGCCATGGTGATTTGTTCCGCCAGGGCCGCACTGTCAAGAGCCGGATTTACCCATTCGCGTAACCAGAGTTCACTGAATTTCATTGGATAACCTGCCCTTATTTAAACTGTTTGAGGAAACGAAGATCGTTTTCGAAGAAAGCGCGCAGATCGGTCACGCCATAACGCAGCATGGTCAGACGTTCCATACCCATGCCGAAAGCGAAGCCAGAATAGACTTCCGGATCGATGCCGACATTGCGCAGCACGTTTGGATGCACCATGCCGCAGCCCAGCACTTCCAGCCATTTGCCGTTTTTACCCATGACATCCACTTCCGCAGATGGCTCGGTGAACGGGAAATAGGAAGGACGGAAGCGGATCTGCAAATCTTCTTCAAAGAAGTTACGCAAGAAATCGTGCAGCGTGCCCTTCAGATTGGTGAAGCTGATATCTTTATCGACAATCAGGCCTTCCATCTGATGGAACATCGGCGTATGCGTTTGGTCGTAGTCGTTACGGTAAACGCGGCCCGGCGCGATAATGCGAATCGGCGGCTGCTGGTTTTTCATGGTGCGGATCTGTACGCCAGAAGTCTGGGTACGCAGCAGGCGCGTGGCGTCAAACCAGAAGGTGTCATGATCGGCGCGGGCCGGGTGGTGACCCGGAATGTTCAGCGCATCGAAGTTATGATAATCATCTTCGATTTCCGGTCCGGTAACTACAGCAAAACCCAGCTCGCCAAAAAAGTCTTCAATGCGATTGATGGTACGGGTTACCGGATGCAGGCCACCGTTTTCTACCCGACGTCCGGGCAGGGAAACATCGATGGTTTCTGCAGCCAGACGCGCGTTTAGCGCGGCGGATTCCAGCGCGTCTTTACGCACGTTAAGCGCTTCCTGCACCTGCTGTTTGGCTTCGTTAATCACCGCGCCTGCCGCAGGACGCTCTTCGGCCGGCAGTTCGCGCAGGGTGGTCATCTGCAGGGTCAGATGCCCTTTTTTGCCCAGATATTCGACGCGGACGTTATCTAACGCCGCAACATCCTGCGCATGTTCAATGGCTGCCCTGGCGTTGGCAACCAGCTCTGCGAGATGGGACATTGTTTCCTCTTCTTCCAGCCTAAGGCCGGGCTGTTTCAGGTGGGGACCAGAAGTCCATATCAGTTCGCGGAAAATAAAAAAGCCTCCACGAGGGAGGCTTTCAGTGCGATTTTTCGTTTCTTTTTTCGCGCACAAGCCCCCAAAATTCAGGTGCTAAAGTAAAAAAAGAAACGAAAAATAGCGTGCATGCTTGGTTTACCTTGTCGCTTGCGTTAGACGGCTCTATTGAAATGCCAGCAGGCGGAAAAGTCAATCTTTTGCTACGGTTACATAAAATAAAAGAGGGAGCACGCTCCCTCTTCCATCTGACTTACGCCAGAGCTGATTTCGCTTTTTCAACCAGTGCAGTGAAAGCCACTTTGTCGAATACGGCGATGTCGGCCAGGATTTTACGGTCAATTTCAATGGACGCTTTTTTCAGGCCATTGATGAAACGGCTGTAAGAGATACCGTTCTGACGCGCTGCAGCGTTGATACGCGCAATCCACAGCTGACGGAACTGACGCTTACGCTGACGACGGTCGCGGTAAGCATACTGACCAGCTTTGATAACAGCCTGGAAGGCAACGCGGTAAACACGTGAACGTGCACCGTAGTAGCCTTTAGCTTGTTTTAAGATTTTTTTGTGACGTGCGCGAGCAATTACACCACGTTTTACACGAGCCATTTGAGCTCTCCTGTTCTATATTCTGATTGAAAAAATTAACTTATGCGTACGGCAGGCAGGCAATAACCAGACCCAGATCGCCTTTAGACACCATGGCTTTCGGGCGCAGGTGACGTTTACGCTTGGTTGATTTTTTGGTCAGGATATGACGCAGGTTCGCGTGCTTGTGCTTAAAGCCACCTTTACCGGTTTTTTTAAAGCGTTTAGCCGCGCCACGGACAGTTTTAATCTTAGGCATTTATAAAATATCCACTTCGCATTGTTAATAAAATGAACCAGACAGGCGAATAAAATCGCACAGCGCGAACGCTGCGCGACATTATTACTTGAAAGCCTACTGTTTCTTCTTGGGTGCGAGCACCATGATCATCTGGCGGCCTTCAATCTTCGAAGGGAAAGATTCAACTACTGCCAGTTCACTCAGATCTTCTTTCACGCGGTTAAGCACTTCCATACCGATCTGTTGGTGCGCCATCTCACGACCGCGAAAACGCAGGGTGATTTTGGCTTTATCGCCTTCTTCCAGAAAACGAATCAGGTTGCGTAGTTTGACCTGATAGTCGCCTTCATCGGTACCAGGGCGGAATTTAATTTCCTTCACCTGGATAACTTTCTGCTTCTTCTTCTGTTCCTTAGAAGACTTACTCTTTTCATAGAGGAACTTGCCGTAATCCATTATACGACAAACCGGCGGTTCGGCGTTAGGGCTGATTTCAACTAAATCAACACCTGCTTCTTCAGCTTTTTCAATAGCTTCGCGTAAACTAACAATACCAAGCTGCTCGCCTTCGACGCCAGTCAGACGCACCTCGGTAGCACGGATTTCACCGTTAATACGATTGGGACGCGTCGGTTGAACTCGTTTTCCGCCTTTAATACCTTATTCCTCCAATTGATGAAGATTGCGGCTGCGTATTTCTTGCTGCAGCTTCTCGATCAGCACATCCACGTCCATGGACCCAAGGTCTTTACCGCGGCGGGTACGTACAGCCACTTTACCGGCTTCTACCTCTTTATCACCGCAAACCAACATATAAGGGACGCGACGCAATGTGTGCTCGCGGATTTTAAAGCCAATCTTCTCGTTTCTCAAGTCTGCTTTTACACGAATGCCCGCATTCTGTAATTTTCGCGTTAATTCGTTGACATAATCAGACTGCCCGTCGGTGATATTCATCACCACCGCTTGTACCGGTGCCAGCCAGGTTGGATAAAAACCGGCGTATTCTTCAGTGAGAATACCGATAAAGCGTTCCATTGAACCCAGAATAGCACGGTGAATCATCACCGGCACCTGTCGTTCGTTATTTTCACCTACATAAGAGGCACTCAGACGGCTCGGCAATGAGAAATCGAGCTGTACGGTACCACACTGCCATGGACGATCCAGGCAGTCATGCAGGGTGAATTCAATTTTAGGACCGTAGAATGCGCCCTCGCCCGGCTGGTATTCGAACGGAATCGCGTTCTCTTCCAGCGCCGCAGCCAGATCCGTTTCAGCACGATCCCATAATTCATCGCTGCCGATGCGTTTTTCCGGACGGGTAGACAGCTTCACCACGATTTTTTCAAAACCGAAGGTGCTGTACATGTCGTACACCATCTTAATGCAGCTGTTAACCTCAGCACGCACCTGCTCTTCCGTACAGAAGATATGGGCGTCGTCCTGGGTAAAGCCGCGCACACGCATCAGACCATGCAACGCGCCGGAAGGCTCGTTACGGTGGCAGCTGCCGAACTCCGCCATACGTAATGGCAGGTCGCGGTATGATTTTAGACCCTGATTGAAAATCTGCACGTGGCCGGGACAATTCATCGGCTTAATGCAGTATTCACGGTTCTCAGAAGCGGTGGTAAACATCGCTTCTTTATAGTTTTCCCAGTGGCCGGTTTTTTCCCACAGGACGCGGTCCATCATGAACGGACCTTTAACTTCCTGGTACTGGTACTCTTTCAGCTTACTGCGAACAAAAGTTTCAAGCTCACGGAAAATAGTCCAGCCATCGTTGTGCCAGAATACCATACCCGGCGCTTCTTCCTGCATATGATAGAGATCAAGCTGCTTACCGATCTTACGATGGTCACGCTTGGCCGCCTCTTCCAGACGCTGCAGATAAGCGTTCAGCTGCTTTTTATCCGCCCATGCGGTGCCATAAATACGCTGCAGCATTTTATTGCTGCTGTCGCCACGCCAGTAAGCGCCCGCAATTTTCTGCAGTTTAAAGTGATGGCAGAAACGCATATTAGGCACGTGCGGCCCACGGCACATATCGACATATTCTTCATGGTGATACAGACCAGGACGATCGTCATGGCTGATATTCTCATCAAGAATGGTGGTTTTATAGTTTTCACCGCGTGCGGCAAAGACGTCACGCGCTTCCTGCCAGCTGACTTTTTTCTTAACGACGTCATAGTTCGTTTCGGCCAGCTCATGCATGCGCTTTTCCAGCCGATCGAGATCTTCCTGCGTCAGAGTATGATCGAGGTCGACATCGTAATAGAAACCGTTATCAATAACCGGACCGATAGCCATTTTCGCGTTGGGCCAGAGCTGTTTCATGGCGTGACCTAGCAGATGCGCGCAGGAGTGGCGGATAATCTCCAGACCTGCGTCATCTTTAGCGGTGATAATAGCAACGCTGGCATCTTCGGCGATTGGATCAACCGCATCCACCAGTTCGCCATTAACGCGACCGGCGATACAGGCTTTTGCCAGCCCTGGACCGATATCTTGCGCAATATCCATCACGCTAACAGGTCGGTCAAAGCTGCGCTGACTGCCGTCAGGAAGGGTAATTACAGGCATTTCATATCCTTAATTGCAGTGGTAACCCACACGAAAGATTACATGCAAACATTGGTTAGAAGTTAATTTTCAACGGATTACCGGCCAAAACTAACCCACAGTTGTTAATTTGGTACGCAGCCAGGGACAAGATGCAGAAGTGCCCGGCCGGGTAAGAGTTGAAGAGCGGACATCTTACACGCTAAAGGGATGATGTTAAACAGGTGTTTGCCGTGACCTACAAAAGAAAGCGGCCCGCATCAGCGGGCCGTTAGCACATTCAGGAAAAGGTTCTCCTTACTGTTTTTCTTCACTGCAGAGCCTGTCCCACAGCTCATTATGCGTATTGATCGCGCGTATCGTGCGAACGTCCATCACCTCGGCATCTTTGCCATGCGTATAGATAGGCTGAAATAACGTACAGGATGAATCGACGCTGGCGCGGTCAATCATCGACGTTGTACTTCGACCGGTGCAGCTTGTCACGAGCAGCAGCGTCACTGACAGTAGCGTTAGACGTTTCCACATGCTTAGCCACCTTAATATTATCCGCCTGTTTTTTTGCAATCGCCTCAGCCTGTTGGGTTTGCAGCTCTGCCGCTGCCACATCCCCGCGAGCCTTCTCTTGCGTCTTGCCAATTTTTTTTCCACCAAAGTAAGAGCCGGCAAGCCCGGCAATAAGCGCCAGCCCTCCCAGTATCCAACTCCAGCCCCCGGACAGTAATGACATAACTTCACTCATGATAAGGCCCTCCCGCTTTAGCCAGCCTTACTTTAAAGCGTAGGCAGCAACCGCAGGCGCGCCACTGTTTGAAATAATTTTTATCATTTGAAATCAGGTTTTTTATCACAGCCCTTTTGCCGGGAATAGCGTCAGGGTCTACCTTCAATGACATAACTTTACGAAAACAGGGAAAGCACACAGGAAGTGGTCATGATGCATTGCCTTATGAGAGCGCCTGATGAGCCAGAACACCTGCACCATTATTTACAACGGCGAATACCTGAGCGGTGAAGCTGACCAGCCTCTGATTGATTTTTTACAAGCCCAGGAAAAAATCTTGCCGCACGTCTGTTATCACCCTGCCCTGCCTCCGCTGCAATCGTGCGATGTCTGCTGGGTTGAATATCAGGGTGAGCTGGTGCGCGGCTGTACGTTGCGAACCTGGGATGGCATGGAGATTTCCAGCCATCAGCCTGAAGCGAAAGCCGCGCAGGAAGAAGGCATGGATCGACTGCTGGCGCGTCACGAACTCTACTGTACCCTGTGCGAACACAATACCGGCGACTGCACGCTGCATAATACCGTCGCCGATATGCGTATCCCTATTCAGTACTATCCCTATCAACGTAAACCTTATCTCAAAGATGAAAGTAACCCTTTCTACACCTATGATCCCGATCAGTGCATTCTGTGTGGGCGCTGTGTAGAGGCGTGTCAGAACGTTGAGGTCAATGAAACGCTCTCTATTGACTACGGTGCGGAACATCCGCGCGTATTGTGGGATGGCGGCACCGAAATTGCTGGATCCAGCTGCGTCAGCTGCGGCCACTGCGTTACCGTTTGTCCCTGTAACGCACTGCTGGAAAAAACCATGCAGCCTGACGCCGGGCCTTTTACCGCAATGCCGGAAGATCTCAAACGCCCCATGATTGAGTTAGTGAAGTCGCTGGAAAACACCATTGGCGCGCAGCCTGTTACCGGCGTTTCGCTGATAGATATGGCGATGCGGCAGAAAGAGATCAAAAAAACCAAAACCGTCTGCACCTATTGCGGCGTCGGCTGCAGCTTCGAAATGTGGACGCGCGATCGCCATATCCTGAAAGTTCAGCCGGTGGCGGATGCGCCGGTAAACGGCATTTCAACCTGCCTGAAAGGCAAATTTGGCTGGGATTTCGTGAACAGTCCGCAACGACTGACCACACCGCTGATCCGTGAAAACGGGCGCTTTCGTCCGGCCAGCTGGGATGAGGCGCTGGATCTCGTCGCACAACGGCTCAAAACCATCGCCACGCAGCACGGCGGCGACAGTATCGGGTTTATCGGTTCCAGCAAAGGCAGTAATGAAGAAGCTTACCTGACGCAGAAAATTGCCCGCCTGATTTTTGGCACCAACAATGTCGATAACTCTTCGCGTTACTGCCAGAACCCGGCGACCGAAGGACTGTTCCGCACCGTGGGTTATGGCGGCGACGCAGGCACGATAGAGGATCTGCAAAAAGCTGATTTAATCGTGATTGTCGGCAGCAACCTGGCGGAAAACCATCCGGTTATCGCCTCGCGCATCAAGGCCGCGCAAAAACATCACAGACAAAAACTGCTGGTGGTGGATCCGCGCAAACATGAAATGGCCGAGCGTGCCGATCTGTACCTGCGCATCAAACCCGGCAGCGACAGCCTGTGGGCCTCGGCCATGTCCCGTTATATGTTTGAACATAACTATGCTGATGCGGCGTTTCTTGCCGGAAAGGTCAACCAGCTGGAGGAGTACCGCGCCTCGCTGGCGCCTTTTACCCTGAACGAGGTCAGCGAGCAGACCGGCCTGAGCGTTGAAGAGATGATTAGCGCGGCGGAAATGATCGGCCAGGCGGAACGGGTCTCTATCCTGTGGGCCATGGGCATTACCCAGCACAGCCACGGCGCGGATACCAGCACCGCTCTCTCGAACCTGCTGCTGGTTACCGGCAATTATGGTCGGCCAGGCACCGGCGGCTATCCGATGCGCGGACATAATAATGTGCAGGGTGCCAGCGACTTCGGCTGTCTGAGCAATATTTATCCGGGCTACGAAAAGGTTACCGACCCTGCGGTGCGGGAGAAGTGGGCTCATGCCTGGGGCGTTACGCCAGAAACGCTCTCAGACCAGGCGGGAGCGGATAATTATTTAATGATCGAACACGCGCATCAGGGCGCGTTAAAAGCGATGTATATCATTGGTGAGGAAACCGCCTTTTCCGATGCAAACTCCACCAGGGTGCATGAGGCGTTCAGTAAGCTGGAGTTTATGGTGGTGCAGGATATCTTTATGAGCCGCACCGCGGCCTTTGCCGATGTGGTGCTGCCGGGCTGCCCCAGCGTAGAAAAAGAGGGAACCTATGTTAATACCGAGCGCCGCATCCAGCGTTTTTACGAGGTGATGCCGCCGCTGGGCGACAGCCTGCCCGACTGGCGTATTCTTACCGATCTCGCCGCCCGGCTGGGTTATCCCTGGAATTATACCCATCCGGGTGAGATCATGGCCGAAGCCGCACGCATCGCCGATATCTTCGCTGGGGTGGATTATCAGCAGCTCAGCGGCTGGCGGTCTCAGCTGTGGCCGGTGAAGCCGGACGGCAGCAGCACCCCGCTGCTCTATACCGACGGTTTTAAATTTCCCGACGGCAAAGCGGTACTCTATCCCATTCACTGGCAGCCGCCGCAGGAGGCGCCAGATGACGAATACGATCTCTGGTTAAACAATGGCCGGATGCTGGAGCATTTTCAGTCCACCAACCAGACCGGACGCGGCGACCGTATGTTTTCGCTTTCGCCAAACGGCTTTGTGGAGATCAGTCCACAGCTGGCCGAGGCGCGCCAACTCCAGCAGGGCGACTGGGTGAGCATCGCATCGCGCCGTAACGCAATTGAGGTGCCGGTGATTGTCAGCGATCGTGTCGCGGGCAACGTGCTGTTTATGCCGATCCACCATGGCAAGCCGGGCGTTAATGGTCTGACCGGCGACCACCACGATCCAGATGTAAACACTCCGGCCTATAAAGAGATTGCGGTAAAAATGGTTAAGCTGGCGCACCCACCGCTGGCCGAGCCGTTGCCGCATCAAAACTTCCGCTACGGCAGCCGCACGCCGCAAACCCGACTGCCGATCGAAATCAAATGGCAGCAAGAGGGTTATACCCTTCCCCCTGAACACACCCAACATCCGGAGAAATTTTAATGGCTGAACCGATAAATTATGATGTCCCGCCACCCAAAACCGAACCTGATGCACACGATGCGTTGCATGAGCTACTGCACAGCCTGCACCATCACGGTTTTTTGCGTCTGGCCAACGATATGGTTTCAGCCAACACGCAGATTGCCAAAGTTCTGGTAGAGGGATTAAACAAACCGGGCTCGCAGAATGCGATGCAAAACCTTTCAGTATTGCTGATGGCGCTGTCTGATATTCCGCCAGGGCAGTTTCATAAAACGGTTTACGCGGTGAAATCAGCCTTAAACGCAGTGAACCAGCACGCTGAAACCCAACAGCACCATGAGGTTGCACCCGGCGTCAGCGGCACCTGGAAGTTGCTGCACGATGAGAGCCTGTGGCATGCGGTGATGCCGCTGGTCGCCGGCTTAAAGGCGTTCGCTACCGCGATGGAGCAACCGGTACCGGACAAACCCATCAGCGCCTTTACCGGTAAAGACAGCCATGCCTGAGAATATTTAAGGGCTGCCTCTGGCAGCCCTTTGTTATCACACGCAGTAAAACCGGTTTTACATCGCGTAGGAGAGCAGAACCTGCGTTTTGGTATCGGTATGATCCGGCGCAGACTCTGGCGGATTGTTATTCCAGGTCACGTTATAGGTCACCTTCAGTGCAAAGTGCGCGTTAATTGCTACCTGCAGGCCGGTCTCAGAGTTAACCGTGGTGTTGTCATTAAAGCTGCTCAACACCGAGGCACCCTGAATAAACTTAGTGGTATCGGTCATCTGCCACTGATAGCTCATCGCACCGTAGCCCAGTCCCTGCGTTTCATGTCCGCCGTCATGGAAATCGTCATAGCGTACGCCCGGACCGAATTCCACACGCAGCGAATGCACCGGGCCGTTCAGGATTTGACGACCGTAACCGGCAGCCAGCACATCACGCGAATCATAGCCGTTAAAACGATCGCTAAGCCAGCTGGCCTGACCGAACAGATAGTCATGGTCGGTCATGTTATAACGTGTACGTCCACCTACCTGATAGGTTTCGGAAGAACGCTCATCGTTAGAAGACGTGTTGGCTGCGTTGCCCCACAGGCTGTACGCGGTATTCGGCTGATACCAAGTCATATTGGTCTGTGCGGTTAATGAAGAACTTTTGGTGTTTCCCGTCTGTGCTAAATAACCCGCCGCCGCATTGCCTTCAAAGGTTTTTTTAGCGGTAGAGGGGTCATCCATAACGGTAAATACGGTGTTATCAGCCATGGCCTGATGACAGAAAGCGCCCGCAGAAAGTAATAGCGCAGCAGAAAACTTATTAAGCAAATTCATTTATTGTGATCCGTACGACAGTTTAAAAAAGGGAGAGTCTGAAGGGTTTTACGCTGCAATCAACGTCACTTACCGTAAATATTGTAAACAGGCGTTAAACAGCGTGAATACCTAAGCATCCAAAGGAAAAGATGTCATGAATTGGAATTTTCTTATTAACGGCGCGCATTATAAAGGGTAATCAGGCGAAACGCAGCACGGCTGGAAAAATATTTATTTCCCTTTGTTATCAAAGAAAAGCACGCCGAAAAGCGTGCTTAAAACCGCAGTTACTTTTGTGGAGCCGCCGAGCCTAATACGCCCTGGCCTTCCGGGATGGTAGTAAAACGCGTGACGATTTCATGCCAGCTGTTGGCAGGATCAAGCTGAGCGAATGCCTGTGGATAAATAAATTTCGCCAGATATTCAATACCCACAATATTCCATGGGTGATTATAGAAATTATGATAAACGCCATAAAAATGCCCTTCTTTCACTGGCTGTAACTGTGCAAAGCCCGGGCGCTGTTTCATTTTATTAAATGCCACATCAACCTGCTGCTGCGTTACGCCATAGCCGAACGGCACGGCCGCATTATTTTTGCTTGCCCACTGTGAACCCGACACGATATAGGCGTCCGGTTTCATGGCGATCACCTTCTCCAGCGATACCTCGCCAGTTGCACCCGGCAGCAGCTCTGAGCCAATATTGGTCGCGCCGACCGCTTCCACCATAGAACCCCAGCCAACATGGCCGTGGGTAAAGCAGCACGATTCCAGCCCGGCCAGCCCGGCTTTGGCTTCAATAAAGACGCGCGGTTTCGGGGAAACCGTCCGCACCTTATCCTGAATTGCCTGGTAGTGCTGCTGATAAAAATCGGTGTACTGCTGCGCTTCCTGCTCGCGATTAAGCGCCTCACCCAACAGCGTTACGCTGGCTGGCGCATCCTTTACCGGGTTTTTAAAGGTATCGATAAACAGCACCGGAATATTCAACTGCTTAAGCTTTGCCAGCACGCCGGTCTGGGTTAACGACGGTTTTGAGCGCAGCTGTGCAATCATTAAATCTGGCCGCTGGGCGATAACGCTTTCAAGATTTACCTCACCCTTATCGCTGAAGCCCATATCGGTAATATGCTCAGCCTGCGGCCATTTGCCCAGCATCAGTTGCCAGGTTTGCCCGTCGCTTTTCTTTAACAGGTTATTCCAGGCCACGACGCGCTGAAAAGGATCCGCGCGATCGAGCAGCGCCAGCGCAAGAATATCGCGTCCGTCCTGAACCACGATTCGCTGCGGCTCCTTAGCCAGGGTGATTTTCTGCCCATCGAAATCAGTCAGGGTAACGGGATAAGTGGTTGCTACGGCCGATGCGGAAGCTGCCAGCATAACAACCGAGGCAGAAAATTTTATTGCGCGATGCACATCGTTCTCCTTGTCACAGACGGTGCCTGTTCAACTATTATTCAAAAGGTTAGCGCCATGATAATAATGATAATTAATCGCATTATCAAACCTGTTTTGTTACTGATTCGCCGCTTTGGCAGTGATGGTCTAAGCTGAAAATTCTTTCGGGAACAACGAGGTGAATATGAGCCCATCAAGTGTGACCCGGTATGTTGTTACCTTTCGTTACCAGGACAAGGGGCTGGCTGCCGGTCTTGAACTCAACAGCGCGATGACTAACAGCGGTTTTAGCGCTACTCTGCAGGATGATGAGGGCCATACGCACGAGCTGGGTACCAACAGTTACGGCATCGTCAGCGCTAAAAGCGCTGATGAGATCCGTCAGCAAGCCATCAGCCTCGGCGAAGTCGCGCTGGAGAGTGAGCCGGAGGTGGAGGTACAAACCTTTGTGGATTATATCCAGCAGAACCGCCCTTAACGCCTGAAGAGCGAGCCGCGCGTTGGCGCCGATTTTATGCTCTGTCATTACACAGCGAGAATGAGGATAACCCCATGTGGTCAGCCATAAGTCGTCTGTTGAATGAACAATTAGGACATGCGGAAATTACCCAGCGCACGGAGCTGCCTGCCGGTGAAGTTCATGCTGCCTGGCAAATTCGCTATGGCGAACATCAACTCTTTATGAAGTGCAATACGCAGGAGATGCTGAGCGCCTTTACCGCCGAAGCGGATCAGCTGGCGCTGCTGGCACGCAGCCAGACGGTACGCGTGCCGAAAGTGTATGGCATCGGTAGCGATCGCGATTACAGTTTTCTGCTTCTGGAATATATTGAGCCGCGTTCGCTGGATGAAGCCAGCGCCTTTCAGCTGGGGCAGCAGCTTGCCCGCCTGCATCAGTGGAGCGAACAGCCCCATTTCGGTCTTGATTTCGACAATAATATTACCACTACGCCTCAGCCCAATGTCTGGGTGCGTCGCTGGTCGCGCTTCTTTTCCGAGCAGCGGATAGGCTGGCAGCTCCAGCTGGCGGCGGAGAAAGGCATTTTGTACGGTAATACCGAGTTGATTATCGATTGCGTTCAGCGCGCACTGGCGACTCATCATCCTCAGCCCTCGCTGTTGCACGGCGATTTATGGCCCACTAACTGCGCGGGCAGCGAAAGCGGACCGTGGATCTACGATCCCGCCTGCTACTGGGGCGATCGTGAATGCGATCTGGCGATGCTTTCCCGCTATCCTGCTTTTCCGGAAAACATTCTGGCAGGTTATCAGTCGGAATGGCCGCTGCCGGAGGATTATCCACAGCGTCAGCCAGTTTATCAGCTTTATTACCTGCTCAACCGCGCCAATGTGTTTGGCGGTGCCTGGCTAAGTGAGGCGCAGCGCGCGGTGGGCCTGCTGCTGGAACGGGATGAGCAACAGAAAAATCGGGCCTGAAGCGATCATTGTTCAGGCCCGTTACGCTGTTCAGATAAAACCGGTTACTGACAGTACAAAGTAGCCTGCCAGGGCGATAACGATCGGCAACACATAGAGCGGGAAGATTTGCAGGAAAATAGTGTGCCGTGGCACCACGATTTTTTCCTCCAGCTGCTGTCGGCTGCGCCCTTCCTCACCTTTTACCTGTTCCAGGATCAGCATATCTTCGAGCCCTTCTTTTATATGGCGCGACTGACGCCACATACGTGCGCCCGATGCCTGCAGCGCCAGACCCACAAAAATCAGGATATAGATAAGCCAGAAACCGATATTGCCACCCGCATTAAAGTCGGGCACCGGCGAATTACGCCAGAAAAAACCAAGAAACGGCGTATTGAAACGGATCATATCGATCATCACGTGAATAAAATCGAGCAGCACTGCATCAATGCCGGGCCGCTTTTCGCTGTGCGTGAACATAAAATTCATTAGCGATACCAACGTGGAAACCAGCGCCGGTAGAAAAATAATCCAGCCAGCCACGCGTTTGATAATGGCAACACGGCCAGCCTGTTGATAAGTCATGGTTTCTCCTTGCACCTGTTGTCTGGCAGTAAGTCTACCCGCTGTCAGGGAAAAGCGCCTGGAAAAAAGCGCTGCTAACTATTTTATCCTGTGAGTCCCACCATGCCTGCTGGAAAGCTTCATGCTATGTTAAAGACAAAATGTGAAAATGGAGCCTTGTATGACCTACACCCGACCTGTACTGGCCGCGATATTTGATATGGACGGTTTGCTGATTGATTCTGAACCCTTATGGGATCAGGCGGAAATGGATGTATTCGCCACGCTGGATGTTGATCTGTCGCGCCGTAGCGAACTGCCGGATACGCTGGGCCTGCGTATCGATCAGGTGGTGCGCATGTGGTTCGAAACGCTGCCGTGGAATGGACCCAGCCAGCAGGAGGTTACCGACCGCATCATTACCCGCGCCATCAATCTGGTGGAAGAGAAGAAACCGCTGTTGCCGGGCGTGGAGCAGGCGCTGCAGCTCTGCCGGTCTGAGGGTTTAAAAATCGGTCTGGCT
Organism: Pantoea sp. FN0307; assembly: GCF_050113815.1. Taxonomy (NCBI): domain Bacteria; kingdom Pseudomonadati; phylum Pseudomonadota; class Gammaproteobacteria; order Enterobacterales; family Erwiniaceae; genus Pantoea; species Pantoea sp. FN0307. The sequence goes on from NZ_JBNJSO010000001.1 coordinate 1,349,891, forward strand.
TCCGCCTCACCGCTGCATATGCTGGAAAAAGTACTGGCACTGTTTAATCTGCGCGACTATTTCGAGGTGCTGGTCTCCGCCGAGGCGCTACCCTACAGCAAACCGCATCCGCAGGTCTATCTGGATGCCGCGGCACGTCTCGGCGTGGATCCGTTAAACTGCGTCACGCTGGAAGATTCCTTTAACGGCATGATTGCCACTAAAGCGGCGCGTATGCGCTCGGTCGTGGTTCCCGCAGCTGAATATCGCAGCGATGGGCGTTGGGCGCTGGCGGACGTTAAGCTGGATTCGCTGTTACAGCTCACTGCCCAGCAGTTAAAGGGCTACTGACTTTTACCCTGCCTGCGCTTTGCAGGCAGGCTATTTCCTTTGCGCCCTGTCACTTTGACTCTGCTGCTGGTCTCCGATCGCTGCCACGCCCTGCTTTAGCCCCACTGTTTTTTCCGCAAATATGATCCGACGTGCAAAATAAATAAAACACCATTTCATTTTTATTGAATTCGCATGCCGACCTGCCTATGATTCTGTTAACGACAAGCGTATTCCTGATTTATAGGTTCTAACCTCAGAGAGGCATCGACATGCAAGTTCGTCAAAGCATCCATAGCGACCATGCCCGTCAGCTTGATACGGCTGGCTTACGCCGCGAATTTCTTATTGAGAACATATTCACGGCTGACAACTACACCATGACCTACAGCCATATCGACCGCATTATCGTCGGCGGCGTAATGCCGGTGCGTGAAAGCGTCACTATCGGCAGCGAAGTGGGTAAGCAACTGGGTGTGAGTTATTTTCTGGAACGCCGCGAACTGGGCGTGATCAATATTGGCGGGCCGGGCCTGATTGAAGTTGATGGCAAAGCCTGGGAAATTGGTAACCAGCAGGCGCTCTATGTGGGCATGGGCGCGCAGTCGGTGGTGTTTAAAAGCGTAGATGCCAGCCAGCCCGCTAAATTTTATTACAACAGCGCCCCGGCCCATACGCGTTACCCGGATAAAAAAATCACCCTGGAAGAGGCCTCGACTGCCACGCTGGGCGATCCCGCCACCAGCAACCGCCGCACCATTAATAAATTTATCGTGCCGGATGTGTTACCAACCTGCCAGCTCACCATGGGCCTGACCAAACTCGAAGAAGGCAGCCTGTGGAACACCATGCCCTGCCATACCCACGAACGCCGTATGGAAGTTTACTTTTACTTCGATATGGATGAGGAAACCGCCGTGTTTCATATGATGGGTCAGCCGCAGGAAACGCGTCATCTGCTGGTGCATAACGAGCAGGCGGTAATTTCGCCGAGCTGGTCGATTCATGCCGGCGTCGGCACCAAACGCTATACCTTTATCTGGGGCATGGTGGGTGAAAATCAGGTCTTTGACGATATGGATCACGTCAAAGTCAGTGAACTGCGTTAACGACGATTACAGGAAGCAAAAAATGATACTGAATGCATTTAACCTCGAAGGAAAAGTGGCGCTGATTACCGGCTGTAATACGGGTCTGGGTCAGGGAATGGCTGTAGGGCTGGCGCAGGCGGGCTGTGATATCGTCGGCGTTAACCACTCTGGCGCGGATGACACGCCCGCGCTGGTGGAAGCTACCGGCCGCCGCTTTATCAACATCAATGCCAATTTGATGGACAGCAGCTGCATCCCGCAAGTGGTGCAACAGGCGGTTGCCGCCTTTGGTCGTATCGATATTTTAGTTAACAACGCCGGTATTATTCGCCGCCAGGACGCGATTGAATTCAGCGAGCAGAACTGGGATGACGTGATGAATATCAACAGCAAAACGGTATTCTTCCTCTCGCAGGCGGTGGCGCGTCAGTTTATCAGTCAGGGCAACGGCGGCAAAATCATCAATATCGCCTCCATGCTCTCTTTCCAGGGCGGAATTCGGGTGCCATCTTATACCGCGTCTAAAAGCGCGGTAATGGGCCTGACGCGGTTGATGGCCAATGAGTGGGCGGCGCATAACATTAATGTTAACGCCATCGCACCGGGCTATATGGCAACCAACAACACCGAGCAGCTACGTAACGATGAAGGTCGCAGTCAGGAAATTCTTGGCCGTATTCCGGCCGGACGCTGGGGTAAACCGGACGATATGATGGGGCCGGTCGTATTCCTGGCTTCATCCGCTTCTGATTATGTTAACGGCTATACGCTGGCGGTTGACGGCGGCTGGCTGGCACGCTAATGGTTACCGGACAGGGCCTGGCTCTGTCCGGTATTCACTTTTGGTTACAGCGTCACAACTTCCATTCTACTGTATAAATCCCCTATACTGGATACATTGACAGTTATGTATCCAGGTTATCTCCATGACGGCCGAAGGCCACGTTATTTTCGCCATTGCCAGCGCTATTTTTGCCAAGCGCGCTGAGCTTACGCCAGAGCTGGCTAACGGCGACTGGTGGCATATTATTCCGGCGGTTCTGCTGACCTGCCTGCTGCCTGATATCGATCATCCCCGCTCAACCCTTGGGCAGCGTTTTCGCTGGATTTCCCAGCCCATTGCGCGGGCGTTCGGGCATCGGGGCTTTACCCATAGTTTACTGGCGGTGCTGGGCGGCATCGTGCTGCTACAGTTTAATCTGCCGCACGGTTCGCCGTTGCCGGGCGATGCCATGCACGGCATGGTATTAGGCTATCTCAGTCATATTGCGGCTGATATGCTCACGCCCGCTGGCGTGCCGCTGTTGTGGCCATGCCGCTGGCGCTTTCGACTGCCGCTATTAAACACAAAATCAGGCAACCAGCTGGAACGTCTGTTCTGCCTGGCGCTGGTTGCCGGGGCGTTATGGTTTCCGCCTGGCATGCCCCAGTTCGGTGCGGACGGCTGGCCTGCCCGCGTAATGAATAATGTACAGACGGGCATCGATCGTCTGTTGAACTAAGCGCCTGCTGCATTTGCATACAAAATCAGACAAAAAGTTATAACCCATTCCATTCGGATCTAATGGCGTCAGGTGCTGACCTGATACCATTTCGCCCATTGCGCAACACACTGCGCCGATAAAAACACTTCTTCCGACCCCACAGGCTGCGTTTTAACGCGGCGGTGGGGTAATCTCATGGAGAAAAAAAATGAATGTTCCGCTTATTTTGAATATTTTGACGTTTATCGTCCTGCTGGTGGTGTTATCCCGGCTTGGCCGCCAGGGCTGGAGCCTGTCGAAAAAAGTATTGGTGGGTCTGGTCATTGGCGTGCTGTTTGGCCTGGCGCTGCATCTGATCTACGGAGACAACGCAGCGGTACTGAAAGAGTCGATTAGCTGGTTTAACGTGGTAGGCAACGGTTACGTTCAGCTGCTGCAGATGATCGTGATGCCGCTGGTATTTGTCTCTATTCTCAGCGCCGTGGCGCGTTTGCATAACGCCTCCGCATTGGGAAAAATCAGCGCGCTGACCATTGGCGTCCTGCTGTTTACCACCGCTATCGCGGCGCTGGTCGGGGTATTTGTCACTACCCTGTTTGGTCTGACCGCCGAAGGTCTGGTGCAGGGCGTGCAGGAAACGGCTCGTCTGTCGGCCATTCAGTCTAACTATGCGGGTAAAGTTGCCGATCTCAGCGCGCCGCAAATGCTGCTCTCTTTTATCCCGAAAAATCCCTTTGCCGATCTGGCCGGTGCTAACCCCACCTCCATTATCAGCGTGGTGATTTTTGCCGCTTTCCTTGGCGTTGCCGCCTTGCAGTTGTTAAAGGATGACCGGGAAAAAGGTGAGCGCGTCCTGAAAGCGATTGAGGTTTTACAGCTGTGGGTAATGAAGCTGGTTCGCCTGATTATGAAGCTGACGCCATATGGCGTGCTGGCGCTGATGACCAAGGTGGTGGCCAGCTCTAACCTGCAGGATATCATCAAGCTCGGCGGCTTTGTGGTGGCCTCATATCTGGGCCTGGCGATTATGTTTGGCGTACATGCCCTGCTGCTGTCGGTTAACGGCATTAATCCGCTGCGCTTTTTCCGTAAGGTCTGGCCAGTGATCACCTTTGCCTTTACCAGCCGCTCCAGCGCCGCTTCTATTCCGCTTAACGTGGAAGCACAGACCCAGCGTCTCGGCGTGCCGGAATCTATCGCCAGCTTCTCCGCCTCATTCGGTGCCACTATCGGACAGAACGGCTGTGCCGGTCTTTATCCTACTATGCTGGCAGTAATGGTTGCGCCGACCATGGGCATCAACCCGCTGGATCCGGTATGGATCGCCACGCTGGTTGGTATCGTGACGCTGAGCTCAGCCGGTGTGGCGGGCGTCGGCGGCGGTGCGACCTTTGCCGCGCTGCTGGTACTGCCGGCGATGGGGCTTCCGGTTACTCTGGCTGCCCTGCTTATCTCTATTGAGCCGCTGATCGATATGGGCCGCACCGCACTGAACGTTAATGGTTCAATGACGGCCGGTTCCCTCACCAGCCGCTGGCTGCGCCAGACAGACAAGGCGCTGCTTAATAGCGAGGATCATAGCGAACTGGCACATCGCTAACGCCGCTGTGCCCTGACAGTGAACCTGAGCCTGCTGCGTTCAGGTCGGACAAACCTCTTAAGGGCCGGATTTTCCGGCCCTTATTTTTTTCTCTGTGGCTCGCCTGAAGACATTTTCTTTTCAACCGCCTTAATGCGCTATAACACAAAATCCCGGAAATTCCAGGCGTACCTAATGTGCTGTTCTATAGTTAATGGAGCCTTAAACGACATCAACAGGAGCAATGCTAATGTCGAAAGAAACCGATAATAAGGAGCTGAGCCACAGCGCACCGGCTACAGGCCCCGAATCCGCCAGGCCAGGTCTGGATTCTTTAGCCCCAGCGGATGGATCGCATCAACCCTCTTCCGAACCGACGCCGCCAGGCAAACAGCCTACGGCGCCGGGAAGCCTCAAGTCGCCCACCACGCGTAACGCCAAACTCGATCAGCTGGACGCGCACCGCAAAGGCGGTGAGAACTTTCCGCTGACCACCAATCAGGGGACGCGCATCGCCAACGATCAAAACTCACTGAAGGCGGGAACGCGCGGACCGACGCTGCTGGAAGATTTCATCATGCGTGAAAAAATCACGCATTTTGACCATGAACGTATTCCTGAGCGTATCGTGCATGCGCGCGGTTCAGCGGCGCACGGCTATTTCCAGCCCTATCGCTCCATGAGCGACATCACCAAAGCGGATTTCCTGCGCGATCCCAGTCAGGTCACCCCGGTCTTTGTCCGTTTCTCCACGGTTCAGGGCAGCGCCGGTTCCGCCGATACCGTGCGGGATATTCGCGGCTTCGCCACCAAATTTTATACGCAGGAAGGCGTGTTTGACCTGGTGGGCAATAATACGCCGGTGTTCTTTATTCAGGATGCGCATAAATTTCCTGACTTTGTCCATGCGGTGAAACCCGAACCGCATAATGAAATCCCGCAGGGACAAAGCGCGCACGATACCTTCTGGGATTACGTTTCGCTGCAGCCGGAAACGCTGCATAACGTGATGTGGGCAATGTCCGATCGCGGTATTCCGCGCAGCTATCGCACCATGGAAGGGTTTGGCATTCATACTTTCCGTATGATTAACGCAGAAGGTAAAGCAACCTTTGTCCGTTTCCACTGGAAGCCGGTGGCAGGCAAAGCGTCGCTGCTGTGGGACGAAGCGCAAAAGCTGACCGGCCGCGACCCTGATTTCCATCGCCGCGATCTGTGGGAAGCGATTGAGGCAGGCGATTATCCGGAATATGAACTCGGCGTGCAGCTGATCCCGGAAGCGGACGAATTTAAGTTTGATTTTGATCTGCTGGATGCCACCAAGCTGATCCCTGAAGAGCTGGTACCGGTAGAGCTGATCGGTAAAATGGTGCTGAACCGCAACCCGGATAATTTCTTTGCCGAAACCGAGCAGGTTGCCTTCCATCCGGGCCATATTGTGCCGGGACTCGACTTTACTAACGATCCGCTGCTGCAGGGTCGCCTCTTTTCCTATACCGATACGCAAATCAGTCGCCTTGGCGGTCCGAATTTCCATGAAATTCCTATTAACCGCCCGGTCTGCCCTTACCATAACTTCCAGCGCCAGGGCATGCATCGCATGGATATTGATACTAATCCTGCGAACTATGAACCGAACTCTATCAACGATAACTGGCCGCGCGAAACGCCGCCGCAGCCGCGCCGTGGCGGTTTTGAAAGTTATCAGGAGCGCATCGAAGGCCACAAGGTACGTGAGCGCAGCCCATCGTTCGGCGAATACTATTCCCAGCCGCGTCTGTTCTGGCTAAGCCAGACGCCAATTGAGCAGCAGCATATTATTGAAGCCTTCTCTTTCGAGCTGGGTAAAGTCGCGCGTGCCTATATTCGCGAGCGCGTCGTGGATCATCTGCTGCATATTGATGTGTCGCTGGCGCACGGCGTGGCGCAGAATCTGGGCATTGCACTGTCGGATGAAAAACTGCATACCGCGCCGCCTAAAGATGTTAACGGCCTGAAAAAGGATGCCAGCCTGAGCCTGTATGCCATCTCGAACGGCAATATCAAAGGCCGTCAGGTTGCTCTGCTGGTGAGCGACGGCGTGAAAGCGGCCGACGTGCTGGCGATTTTGCAGGAGTTGAAAGCGCACGGCGTGCACGCCAGGCTACTGGCCTCGCATATGGGACAGGTGCGTGCCGATGATGGCTCCAGCCTGCCGATTGACGGCACCTTCAGCGGCCTGCCTTCGGTTACGGTGGATGCGGTGATTGTGCCGGACGGTAATATTGATGCGCTGCTGCTGAGCGGCGATGCGCGCTATTATCTGCTGGAGGCTTATAAACATCTGAAGGTTATCGGCCTGAGCGGCGATGCTCGCCGTTTCAAAGCGCAGTTTGGCCTGGGCGACGATGAGCCTGAAGAAGGACTGGTTGAGGATGTGAAAGCCGAAGGAGTACTGATGAGCGAGTTTATCGCTTCTCTCGGCGCGCACCGTATCTGGTCTCGCAGCCAGAAAGCGCTAAGCGTACCAGCCTGATGCCGTTGGCGGGCTATTTAGCCCGCCACGTTAAGGAAGCGTTAAGCATAGTAACCATGCGCTAAATCCCCCCTTTCCCGCTTGTTTATTCCCACGTTTAGATCGATTCTGCTGTGAGTTAATGCAGGAGAATTATCATGAAAAAGGTTATCGCATCGCTACTTGCCCTGACGCTAACCACACCGGTTATTGCCCTGGCCCATCCAGGCGAACCGGACCCGGGCTGGCACCATGGCGGCGGCGGTCCCGGCTGGGGACGTCCGGCCCCCTTTAGCTTCCTGCCAGAGGCGGCAACCGCCGTGTTGATTGGCGGCCTCACTTACTACTTACTCAACGGCACCTATTACCAACGCCAGGGAGAAAACTGCGTGGTAGTAAAACCGCCTGCAGAACGCGTTACGCTCGACAACAGCATGCATGCGCTTGACTACAACGGGCGACGCTATTATGTGCAGGATGGGCACTACTATGAACGCAATATTGACGGGGAATATCTTGAGGTACCGCGTCCGCCGGGGCTATAGACCGGGATAATATAGGACGCAGGAAAGTCTGTTGTGCAGCGGCCCTGTCTGATGGAACAACCATCAAGATAAACAGAAAGCAGAAACAGCAGGGGCGGCCTTAGGCCGCCCCTGCTAATTTCGTTCAGACCTTACTGATTGGCCTGCGGATCGGTATCGTACTCTTTACAGCTCTGGAAGCCGTAGTTCATCACGCGACCTGTGTCGTTATAGCTGACAAAATAGGTCTGCGGTTTGCCGTCACGCTCGCCCAGTACATAAGTCTGACAGGTACCGCGCGCGTGTACCATGGTGATTTCAGTAGACGCCGGGCCAGCTACCTGACGAACCTGTTCACGCGTCATGCCTTTTTTCACATCCTTCACGACGGGCTGAGTAACGAAACTTTCAGCACGATCGTAAGCGGTACAGCCAGATAACACCGCTAAAGCCACTGCAGCACCAATAAATCCTGTGAGTTTTTTCATCTTTATGTTCCTCATTCATTGTCCATGTGAAGTAATCCTGGAACACAACTACTGATTTATCAAATTTATGCCGCAGATTTGTTGGTTTTCAGCCGACTCCGATTTAGCGTTGCGCAAGGGTCATTGCCCGGCGAAATCATTGCCCGGCGAAACCGTGGGGAAACCAGGCGTAAAACCGTATAATCGCGCCGCCTGCCCCCGCAGCGATAGTGCAGTCCGCAGAGGTCTGCGCAATAAATGCACAACATGCCACACCGTTTTAGACAGGGAGATAAAAACAACATGACATCAACCCATCGTAACCCTATTGGCTATGCGATAAGCCTTGGCCTGCTGGCGGCGTTAGGGCCGCTATGCATCGATCTTTATCTGCCGGCGTTGCCTGACCTGGCTGCAGACCTGAACACGCCCACTGCTACCGCGCAGCTAAGCCTCACTGCCGGTCTGCTTGGGCTGGGCGTAGGACAGTTACTGTTTGGCCCGCTCAGCGATAAAATGGGCCGTCTGCGACCGCTGAATCTGTCGCTGATCCTGTTGATTATTGCTTCGGTAGGCTGCGCGCTGGCGCAAAACATCGACCAGCTATTACTGGCGCGCCTGTTTGAAGGGCTGGCTGGCGCTGGCGGCGCGGTCCTGTCACGCGCTATTGCCCGCGACATGTATAGCGGACACGATTTAACGCGCTTTTTTGCTTTGCTGATGCTGGTGAATGGTCTGGCCCCGATTGCCGCACCGGTGATGGGCGGCGCGTTGATGGCTGTCCTTGACTGGCGCGGGCTATTTATGGTGCTGGCGCTGATCCCGCTGCTGCTGCTGATTATGGTGCGCGTTAAGCTGCATGAAACCCTGCCGCCTGAGCAGCGTAGCCATGGCTCCCTGCTCTCTGCCTGGGGAGCTCTGGGCAAAGTGGTCACCCATCGTCCCTTTATGGGGTTCTGCCTGACGCAGGGGTTTATGATGTCCGGGATGTTCGCTTATATCGGCGCATCGCCTTTTGTGCTGCAGCAGATCTACGGCCTGTCGCCGCAGGCGTTCAGCTTCTGCTTTGCGCTGAACGGGCTGGGGCTGATTATCGCATCACAAACCAGCGCCCGCCTCTGTCCGCTGTGGGGTGAATATCGCGTGCTGAAAGGCGGTCTGATGCTGGCGTTTATGGCTTCCACCAGTCTGGTTTTAACCGGTCTCACCGGCGCAGCGCTGCCGCTGGTGCTGGTGGCATTGTTCTTTACCGTGGCCAGCAATGGCGTCATCTCCGTTACCGCCGCATCGCTGGCGATGCAAAGCCAGGGCAAACGCGCAGGCAGCGCCTCGGCGGTGATTGGCGTCACCATGTTTACCCTTGGGGCGATCAGCGTGCCGGTTACCGGCCTGGGCGGCACCTCGGTATTAACCATGACCTTTACCATCTTTGGCTGTTATGTGTTGGCAATCACAACCTTTATCCTGCTGGCAAAAAAACCGCAAACTGTCTGAATTAACCGCGCCTGAACATTTCTCAGGCGCAAACCCGCTTGTCGTTTTGCCTGATGCACGTTAGCTTTAACAGATACGCATTCGCAACGAGCCATCAGGCTACTGATTTAAGGAGTGGTTTATGTCACTGCAGCAGGAAATAATTAAGGCGCTGGATGTCAAGCCGACGATCGATGCCAGAGAGGAAATTCGTACCAGCGTTGAGTTTTTGAAATCCTATCTGAAAGCCCATCCCTTTTTAAAAACCCTGGTGCTGGGCATCAGCGGCGGTCAGGATTCTACCCTCTGCGGCAAATTGAGCCAGCTGGCTATCAGCGAACTGCGCGAAGAAACCGGTAACAGCGCCTATCAGTTTATTGCCGTGCGTCTGCCGTACGGCGTGCAGGCGGATGAAAAAGATTGTCAGGATGCGCTCGATTTTATTCAGCCCGATCGTACGCTGGTGGTAAACATCAAAGAAGCAGTGCAGGCCAGCGAGCGCGCGCTGAAAGAGGCAGGTATTGAGCTTAGCGATTTTGTACGCGGCAATGAAAAAGCGCGCGAACGTATGAAGGCGCAATACAGCATCGCCGGCATGACCCAGGGCCTGGTGGTGGGTACCGACCATGCGGCTGAAGCGGTTACCGGCTTCTTTACCAAATATGGCGACGGCGGCACTGATATTAACCCGCTGCATCGCCTGACCAAAGGCCAGGGCAAAATGCTGCTAAAAGAGCTGGGCTGCCCGCAGCACCTCTATCTCAAACACCCAACGGCAGATCTGGAAGACGATCGCCCGGGCCTGCTGGATGAAGTGGCGCTGGGCGTTAGCTATGGTCAAATCGATGCCTATCTTGAAGGCCAGCAGATCGATGAATCTGCCGCCAAAACGATAGAAGGCTGGTATCTGAAAACCGAGCATAAGCGTCGCCTGCCGGTCACCGTTTTTGACGATTACTGGAAAAAATAATCGCTCTGCGGGCAGACTGCCGCATGCGGCCTGCTCGCTTTTGGCTCTCTCTCTCTTTCCGCCCCGCTCAGCCTTTTCGTAACTTCCGTTTGCCCGGCCAGGCTACCCATTATGTTTGCAATATGCGCAGGTGGCTCAATCTGACTCCCTTCTACGGGCGATGATAAAACCTGCAATGCGCCGTTTTTTTGCGCTGTTCAATTTCCGCCCCGGCTGATAGACTGGATATGCAACCAGTAAACGGAGTCACCTGTGGTAAGACGTGCTGCCAGCCACCGCCTTGAATTTGAAGCGGCGGCCATTTATGAATATCCCGATCATCTTCGCTCATTCCTGGCCGACATTCCGAAGCTGCCCGGCGTCTATACGTTTCACGGCGACAGCGACGTTATGCCGCTCTATATCGGCAAAAGCATTAACTTGCGTACGCGGGTAATGTCACATTTCCGCACGCCGGATGAGGCAAAAATGCTGCGCCTGACGCGCCGTCTGAGCTGGATAACCACCGCCGGCGAGCTGGGGGCGCTGCTGCTGGAAGCACAGATGATCAAAAATCAACAGCCGTTGTTCAACAAACGGCTGCGGCGCAACCGGCAGCTCTGTTCGCTTCAATGGGACGGCCTCTCTCAGCCCGCCATTGTTTATGCGCGCGATCTCGATTTCTCCGCCTCGCCTAACCTGTTTGGGCTCTATTCCAGCCGCCGTGCGGCGCAGGAGACGCTCAAGTCTGTCGCCGATGAACATCAGCTCTGTTATGGCCTGCTGGGGCTGGAAAGCCACAGTAAAAATCGCGCCTGTTTCCGTGCCAGCCTGAAACGCTGTGCTGGCGCCTGCTGTGGCAAAGAGTCGGTGAGCGATCATCACCAGCGATTGCTGGCCGCGCTGGAGAAAGTCCGCGTAGTGTGCTGGCCGTGGCCGGGTGCCGTCGCGCTGGTGGAGGAAGGCCCGCAGGAAACGCAGATGCACATTATCCATAACTGGTTCTACCTTGGCTCCGTCAGCCACCTCGACGAGGCGAAAAGTCTCACCAGTCCGCCGAAGGGCTTTGATAATGACGGCTACAAATATCTTTGCCGCCCGATGCTGAGCGGAAAATATCCGATTATCCCGCTCTGATCCCGGCACCGCTTCGCATGAACTGTGATTTGCGTCTACCTTTTAATCAGTTGTGTCGCCGTTTGTTAGACACTTTACTGATGGAAAGGAGAACACATGTCTCAACACGATCACAGTAAGTTTTCTCGTCGCCAGGTGGTTGGCGGCCTGATGGGCAGCATGGCGGTTACCGGTATGGCTATGGCGGGCAGCGCCAGCGCAGCGGAAAGCGGCAGCGCCGGTGCAGCCCCAAACAACGTTCCGCCGCTAACTGGTAAAAATCCGCTCGACGCTTTTCCCAAACCCCCTTTTGAACGCCAGCCGCAGGATCCGCCGGGCCTGGCCAGTAAAATGGTGCCGCGCCCCGATCACGGTGAAGAAAGCTACCGTGGCAGCGGACGTCTCACCGGCCGCAAAGCGCTGATCACCGGCGGCGATTCCGGTATTGGCCGTGCCGTGGCGATTGCCTACGCGCGTGAAGGTGCCGATGTCGCAATTAACTATCTGCCGGAAGAAGAGTCGGATGCCAAAGAGGTCATCGATCTGATTCAGGCGGCGGGCCGTAAAGCGGTTGCTATCCCTGGCGATATTACCGATGAGGCTTTTTGTCAGAAGCTGGTTAACGATGCGGCAACGCAGCTTGGCGGGCTGGACATCCTGGTGAACAATGCTGGCCGACAGCAGTATGTGGAGTCGATTACCGATCTGACCACCGAGTCGTTCGACAAAACTTTCAAAACCAACGTCTACGCGATGTTCTGGATCACCAAAGCGGCAATGGCGCATCTGAAGCCGGGCTCAGCCATTGTCAATACCTCTTCGGTGCAGGCAGGCAAACCCAGCGCTATCCTGCTGGACTACGCGCAAACCAAAGCAGCGATTATTGCCTTTACCAAAGCACTGGCAAAACAGGTGGCGGAAAAAGGGATTCGGGTCAATGCCGTTGCGCCGGGTCCTTACTGGACGCCATTACAATCCAGCGGCGGTCAGCCGATGGAAAAAGTGATGAAATTTGGCGAGGAAGCGCCGTTTGGTCGACCGGGGCAGCCGGTTGAGATCGCCCCGCTCTATGTCACGCTGGCCTCAGCGGAAAGCAGCTTTTCTTCAGGTCAGGTCTGGTGCTCTGACGGCGGCACCGGCACCTTCTGATAAAAAAACCGCCGACGCTGCCCACGGCACAAGGCCATGGACAACGTCGGCGGTCTCAGGAATTACTCCGCGCGGCGATTATTCGTCAGCTGGCGGTGGAGCCATCTTACCGTCACGCATCGGCTTTTCAGTCAGACGTTTCTCAAAATTAGCGTTGTACTGCTTTTTCTGCTCCGGCGTCAGCACGTTATACAGTTTGTTCTGCGTTTCCATCATCGCCAGAGCGTTTTCTTTCGCATTGGCGGTCATTTTCTCAGCCTGCGCTTCCGCTTTGCTGCGGTCGAAACTATCGGCGGCGATAATCGCGTGATTAGCGCGGCGCTCTTCCAGTGACGGACGTTTCATATCTTTGCGGGCATCTTTCATGATGTCACGCATCTGCTGTTTCTGCGCATCTGTCAGGTTCAGATTTTTGAACATCCCCATCGGGCCATGTCCCATCGGACCTTTATGATGCATCGCCTGCTCGCTGCCTGCCGGCGGCGGGGTGATCTCATCTGCTGCGTGAGCAACGGTCGCCGCACCGAAAGCCAGAGCCGATGCTACCAAAATAGAGGTGAGTTTACGCATTGTATTGTCCTTACTTATCAGTTTTATGACGACAGCTGATGTCGCTGCTACGGAAATGAGTCTACGACACCAAACGTCAAGTACTCAGAGTCTGAGTAAAGCCCTGAAAGCATAGAAGATAAAGATGCAGCAATCCTGGAGAGAATAAGAAGATTAGGGTGAAGAATTGCAAAAGAATATGACACTATGCGGAAAAAAGAGGGAATAGTGGAGAAGTGTAACCCTGAGCACAGAATAGAGGAAAGAAAAAGTTAACGCCTGTGGGAAGATTTTTCCTGCGCTGTTTTTGTGAGCTGCCGCGCGAGCGCTTATTCATTTGCCAAAAGATATGCTGTTTCCTCGCCCTAACTTCATGCGCCTGTACAGTGCCCCCGCCCCGCCTGTTTTTTATACTGTTGTCGGTTAATTCCAGTTAATGCTGAAAAATATTTTAAAACGCCTCTCTCTCTCTTATTTCCCCTACTTTTAAGGTGTATGGCATGAAAATAACAAGCATTGAGGTAATACGCCTCAGCCTCCCTTTTGACAGCGATCGTCCCACGGCGACAGATCAGGAAACCGCATGGAACGCCGCCTCGCCGGCTCTTAAACAGATGGAAACGCTGCTGGTGCGCATAGAAACCAGCAGCGGCATCCACGGCTGGGGCGAGGCTTTTGGCCATCTCGCCAACCCGGTGACGCTTCAGGCTCTACAGCAGCTGGTGATCCCCTGCTTTTTAGGCAAACCAGTTCCACAGAGCCGTGCCGCGCTGGAGGCGCTAATGGCAGAGGCGGAAAAGGCGCTGCATGGTTTTGGTCGCGGCGGGCCGGTGCGCTTTGGCCTGTCAGCCATCGATATCGCGCTATGGGATCTGCTGGGACAGCAGCTTGCTCAACCTCTGTGGCAGCTGCTGGGGGCTCGCCGTCAGCAAATTGGCCTCTACGCCAGCCTGGTCAGCTATAACAACCAGCCGGAAGAGGTTGCCCGTCAGGTCATGCGCGCCTGGCAGGCGGGGTTCCGTACTCTGAAGCTGCATGAAACCGAGTATGCGGCGATTGCCGCAGCCCGCGCCGCCCTGCCGCCAGAAGCGACGCTGATGGTCGATGTAAACTGCCCCTGGACGGTGGAAGAAGCCAGCCTGCGTGCGGTGCAACTCACGGAGCTGAAGCTGGGCTGGCTGGAAGAGCCGGTCTGGCCACCAGAGGATGCGCATGGTCTGGCAAGGGTGCGCAGTGCGGGAATGCCGATCGCCGCAGGAGAGAATGCCTGCGGCGAGTGGGGTTTCGCCGAGCTGTTTAACAACGCCGCCATCGATGTGGCTCAGCCCAGCGTAGCGAAAGTAGGCGGTATTAGCGCGCTGCTACGCGTAATTCAACGGGCGAACAAGCATCGGGTAAAGGTCGTTCCCCACTGCTTCTATTACGGCGCCGGGCTGCTGGCGACGGCGCATATTGTGGCAGCGCTGCCCGACGAGGTTCAGCTGGAAGTGCCGTTTATCCGTTTCGCCTCCCCACTCTATCCTCAGCTCGCCTTTTCGCCGACCCTTGTGCTCCCGGACGCACCGGGGCTGGGCTTTACGCCTGATGTGCAGGTAATGAAACAGCATACCGTCAGCCATTTGCAAATCGATATGGAGGGAACCCGTCATGTTTAAAAATTACCGCAGCGTTGTTGCTCTGCTTCTGTTTTTTGCCGGAATGTTGAACTATCTCGATCGGGCAGCCTTATCGGTTATGGCTCCGCTGGTAAAAAAAGATCTGCATATTGACGATGCGCAGATGGGCATCCTGTTTAGCTGCTTTTTTATTGGCTACTGTCTGTTCTGCTTTTTAGGCGGCTGGGCTGCGGATCGCTTTGGACCGCGACGGGTATTTGGCTGGGCGGCAGCAGTCTGGTCACTGTTTTGCGGCGCTACCGCGCTGGCGGGCAACTTCACCCATTTGCTGATCATGCGTGTGCTATTCGGGATTGGCGAAGGTCCGATGGGCACCACCACCAATAAATCGATCTCCAACTGGTTTCCACGTAAGGAAACTGGTCGCGCGGTGGGCTTTACCAATGCCGGGCAGCCTTTGGGCGCTGCGGTGGCGGCTCCGATAGTGGGTCTGGTGGGGCTGCATTTCGGCTGGCGCCTCTCCTTTGTGGCGATTGCGCTACTGGGTTTTGTCTGGCTGGGCTTCTGGCTGTGGCTGTTCCGGGATAAGCCGGAAGATCATCCGCGCGTTAGCGACGCTGAACGTCATCTGATTAAAGCGCACCGCCCCGCTACCCGCATCGCTGAAGCAGGAACCCGTCCCGCAGGCATCTGGCGCTACGTGTTCTCGCTGCCGGTATTGGGCGTGGCCGCCGCTTTTTTCTGCTTTAACTATATTCAGTTCTTTTTCCTCTCCTGGCTGCCGAGCTATCTGACCGATTACCAGCATCTGGATATTAAAAGCATGAGTCTGATCGGCATTCTGCCGTGGCTGGGCGCAACGGCAGGCTTTATTGGCGGGGGGTTGATCTCTGATGCTATCTACCGGCGTACCGGGAATTTTTTGTTGTCACGCAAGCTGGTGATTTTCGCCGGGCTGGCGGTTGCGGGAGTCAGCGTAATGTTTACCGCCTGGACTGACAACATCATCTTCGCCGTGGCGTTGATCACGCTCGCCAGCGTGTTTGCCTATATGACGCCGCAGGCGTGCTGGTCTCTGTTGCAGGATATTGTTCCGGCGGAACGCATCGGCACGGCGGGTGGTTTTGTTCATTTACTGGCAAACCTGGCGGGGATCCTCTCTCCGGCGATCACCGGCTTTCTGATCCAGTTTGGCGGGGGCTACTCTTCCGCCTTCCTGCTGGCCAGCGCACTGGCGCTCACCGGAATTGCGATGCTGGCGCTGTTTGTACGTCAACAGAGCGTAACCAGGCTACGCGCGCTGGCGTAGCGCGGTATCTACGGCCCGGTCAGTCTGGGCCGCTTTGGCTATTGCTGCGCCGCCGCGTCACCGCTCAGCGCCGCGTTATGAGCATTATCTTCCACCAGCATTAAACCGGCACGCAGGCCAGGGGCAACGTTGGGATTGGGAAACAGAACATACTCTTGCGCCTGCTGCACGAAATAACGTGTTTTACCATCTTCCGCCAGCAGCGTGCCCTGCGGAAAAGCAGTGAAGTTCAGCGTCTGCGGGCTCATGTGCAACTGAAAATACTCGCTGTTACGTGTTATCTGCTGCGTAACCCGATAACGACGCGGTGTCACGGTAGCTTCCGGCAGCGGTTCGCCAGCGATCAATGATGTCAGCGCCTGCTGCGCTGCCTGAAACTGTGCCAGATCGTTATGACCGAACGGCAATGCCTTGCCCAGCTCCAGCGTACAGCTGGCAGCCTGAAAATGCTCGCTGCTGTAATGGCTGAAGGTGCCGCCTGGCGCGCGATGAAACACCAGCGCCTCCATGCCCGCCGCCGCCAGCCAGTGCAAAAAATCCTCAGGCCAGGGCTGCGTACTGAACGGCAACACGCCGAAGCGCGTATGATAAGAGCCGCGGATCGCGGTATGCAGATCAAGATGCCAGCGCGTCTCCTGATGCGCCCCGGCCTGCCAGAATGTCTCCAGCGCCTGCTCCAGGCATAAAGCGCGCTGCGCTTCAGGACAATTTTCAAACTGCTGCCAGCGTCCGCCGAACAGCCGGTTTAAATCACAGCGCAGATAGCGTTCTCCGGCGCGCAACGCAGGCGGGTTGCCGAGCAAGACCAGCAGCCGCACCGTCAGCGGTAATTCCCCCTGTAACAGCCGGGTCACTATTGCATTCAGAATCTCAACCGGCGCGGTCTCATTACCATGAATACCGGCTGAAATAACCACGGCCTGTTGAGCCTGTACCAGCGGGGTCAGCTCAAGGATCCCCTCATCCAGCCATCGCCAGTGTAGATTTGGCAATGTCCCACTGGTTATTGTCGGCGGGTTGCCGGAAAGCGTTTGCTGTAACAAATCCTGCATGAAATCTCCTGTGACGCGGGAAACCGACGACGCGAAACCATCGCGCCGTCGGGCCTTTATTCCTGCTGGAATGGGTAAACACTTCCTAAGTCTAGCAAACGCGTCAGCTCATCCAGTGCTTCGCGCCCTTCGATCAGTAATTGCGGATCGGCCAAATCGGCCTGAGTAAGCCGATCGCGGTAGTGACGATCGACCCACTGGTTAAGCGTGGCGAACAATTGATCGTTCATCATCACCGCCGGGTTAACCGCCTGCTGTTCGGTAGCGTTAAGCGCCACGCGCAAACGCAGACAGGCCGGACCGCCGCCATTGTTCATGCTTTCGCGCAGATCGAACACTTTTAGTTCGCGAATCGGCCCGCCGCTCTCCACCAGCTCCGTGAGATATTGCCAGACGCCGCTATGCTGACGTGCCTCCTGCGGCAGTATCAGCAGCATAGTACCATCGTCCCGGCTCAGTAGCTGACTATTAAACAGATATGTGGCGACCGCGTCCGTCACCGACACGCGATTGTCCGGCACAATAACTGGCGTAAAGCCGGGCACTCTTTCGCTTAAATCCGTCAGGAGCTTATCCTGATGCAGAAACGCCAGCTGATGGCAAAACAGCACGCGCTGGTTGCTGACGGCAATAACATCATTATGGAAAACGCCCTGATCGATTACCGCCGGGTTCTGCTGCACAAACAGCGTGCGGGCCGGATCGAGCTGATGCAGCCTGGCCACCGCTTCGCTGGCCTCGCGCGTCTGGCGCGCTGGATAGCGCGCCGGTACCAGGCCGCCATGACTCTCTTCGCGACCATAGACAAACAGCTGCACGCCCGGCTCACCGTAGTCGCCGCCAAAACGATTATGGTTAGCGGCACCCTCATCTCCCAGCAGCGCCACCTGCGGCAGTGCAGAGTGATGAGCGAAGTAGCGTTCGTCGCGGAAAATCGCGCGCAGCAGCGCGCCGGTGGTCTGCGACTCAATGGCCCGGTGAAATTTATTGTTCAGGTTCGCCACGGTGAAATGCGTTTTGCCGTCGGCGCTGTCGGCAGAAGGCGAAACCGTGGCGGCATTCGCCACCCACATGGCAGAGGCGGAACTCACCGCCGAGAGCAGCTGCGGCGCCTGCCGTGCCGCTTTAGCCAGCACCTGCGCATCGCTGCCGCTAAAGCCCAGCCGACGCAGCATCGGCAGATGGGGCCGTTCGTGCGGCGGGATCACACCCTGCGCGAAACCGGCATCCGCCAGCGCCTTCATTTTTAGCAGCCCCTGCTTTGCCGCCAGCCAGGGGTTAGAGAGCTGATGCTGATGACGCGTCGAGGCTTCATTACCAAACGACAGGCCCGCATAGTGATGGGTCAGCCCCACCAGCCCATCAAAATTCACTTCTCTGGCTTTCATGAGCGCGTCTCCGGCTGGCTGAAGTCAAGACCTGGCGACAGCGTCGCAGGCAGGGTAAGATCGGGCGTTTCCAGCGAAGCCAACGGCCAGGCACAGTAGTCGGCGGCGTACCAGGCGCTGGCGCGATGGTTGCCGGAAGCGCCAATACCGCCAAAGGGTGCGGTGCTGGCCGCGCCGGTCAGCGGCTTGTTCCAGTTAACAATGCCCGCGCGCGCCTCAATCAGCAGCTGGTCAAATTTCTCCCGCTGCGGCGAGATCAGCCCGCACGACAGACCGTAGCGGGTTGCGTTCGCCAGCGCTATCGCCTGCTCAAAGCTGTCGTAGCGCACCACCGCCAGCAGCGGCCCGAACACCTCTTCATCCGCCACGTTACTGACGCCGGTGAGATCGATAATCCCCGGCGTCAGCAGCGCGCTGTCACGCGCTGGCCAGCGCATTTTCAGCAGCGGCTTACCGCCTGCTGCAATGCGCTTCTGCCACTCCTGATAAATATGTCCGGCGGCCTGCGGCGAAATCACGCTGCCCATAAACGGCTGCGGCTCATCATTCCAGCGCCCGATGCGCAGCTGCTGCGTCACTTCCACCAGACGTTGCAGGAACGCGTCGCCTTCCGCGCCGCGCTTCACCAGCAGCCGACGCGCGCAGGTACAGCGCTGCCCGGCGGTAATAAAGGCGGACTGCACGGCAATATGCACGGCCGCGTCAATGTCGGCCACATCCTCTACGATCAGAGCGTTATTCCCGCCCATCTCCAGCGCCAGCATTTTTTCCGGCTGACCGGCAAACTGCCGATGCAGCTGATAGCCAGTGCTGGCGCTACCGGTAAACAGCACGCCGTCAATCTGCGGCTGCTGCGCCAGCGCCTGACCAACGCTGCGGGCGCCCTGCACCAGGTTCAGCACGCCCGGCGGCATGCCCGCTTCCAGCCACAGTCGCATGGTCTTTTCTGCGGTCAGCGGCGTCAGCTCGCTGGGCTTAAACACCACGCTGTTGCCCGCCAGCAAGGCAGGAACGATATGCCCATTCGGCAGATGACCGGGGAAATTGTAAGGGCCAAACACCGCCAGCACGCCATGCGGACGGTGGCGTAGTGCGCTCTCCGCCTGCTGATGCGTACCGGTACGCTCATGGTAAGCCTTAACGGAGATGGCGACTTTATTGATCATCGCCTGCACTTCAGTCAGCGCCTCCCAGCGCGGCTTGCCGGTTTCACGGGCGATGGTTTCGCTCAGATCGTTTTTATGCTGTTCCAGCTGAGCCGCAAAATTTTCTGCAATTGCCTGACGAGCAGCGAACGGCTGGCGCGCCCAGGCGGGAAACGCGGCGCGTGCCGCAGCGCAGGCGGCGGCCACCTGCTGTTCATCAGCAGCGTTGCCCTGCCACAGCAGCGCGCCATCCACCGGATCGTTTTTACTCAGGCTTTCACCCTGGCCGCTCAGCCATTCTCCATTGATACAGTGCGTCATGCTTTTTTCTCCTCGCTACAAAGTGGCACGGCCCGCAACGTATCGCCGGGCTGACAGCGTAAAATTTCGGCGGCGGCGGCCGGGATGCGTATCTGTCCGCTGTTGGGATCGGCAGGCAACAGCAGAACGCGATAATGATAGTAGTTATCGTTGCTGACCAGGCAGAGCGGCAGCGTATCAGCAGCGGACGCCTCCTGATCGATCGCCCTGACGGTCACCAGACGGCTCTTGCGTACCGCCCGGATATGTTCAATGTCGCACTCCAGCGTAGGGCCGCCGTCAAAGATATCCACGTAATTTTGATAGCGGAAACCCTCGGCCTCCAGCACTGCGCGGGCTGGCGCGGTTTGCGGATGAACCTGCCCGATTACCGCCTGCGCCTCTGCCGACAGATAGTGAACATATAAAGGATGCTTGGGCATCAGCTCGGCGATAAAGGCTTTCTGTCCGGTGCCGCTCAGAAAATCGGCCTGGGTAAAGTCCATAGAGAAAAAGTGGCTGCCAACGCTGTCCCAGAATGGCGAGCGTCCCTGCTCATCGCTGACGCCGCGCATTTCGGCCACCACTTTATCCATAAAGCGTTCGCGGAAGGCGGCGATAAACAAGAAGCGAGATTTTGACAGCAGATAGCCGTTTTTACCGTCACGACGTTCAGGGTCGAGAAACAGCGTACAGAGTTCGCTGCTGCCGGTGTGATCGTTGCACAGCGACAGCGTGGCAAGGCTGTTATACACGTCCAGCTCTTTCGAGGCGTGTACCTGGGTGCCGACGCGGAAGTTATACCAGGGATCCTCCAGCCCTACCGCCACCTCAATGGCGCAAATACCACAGGCCTGGTGGGTATCACTGTCGGCCAGCACAAAAACGTAGCCCTGCTGGGCGCGCGGCAGCGTATCCTGCCAGGTCTGGATCGAGCGCTCAATGCGCGCCGCCAGCGTTTTGCTGTCGGCGGGCAGCGAGGTCAGACCGCCGCCGGTTTTACCCGCCAGCGCCATCAGCTGCGGCAGATCGTCACGCTCTACGGGGCGAATATACATCATCACGACGCTCCTTTAATAACCGACTCGCAGGCGCGTTCAAAGCGGGCCAGCCCCTCTTTAACATCCTGCTCGCTGATAATCAGCGACGGCGCAAAGCGCACCACGTTAGCGCCTGCAATCAGCACCATCACGCCCTCGTCCGCCGCCGCCAGGCTGAACTGTTTCGCCTTGCCGCTAAAGTCTTCATTTAATACACAGCCAATCAGCAGGCCGAGCCCGCGGATCTCTTTAAACAGATGCAGGCGCTGGTTAATGGCATTCAAACCATCGGTAAACCAGCGATGGCGCAGATGTACGCCCTCCAGCACCTCCGGACGATTAACCAGTTCCATGACTTTGCCGCCAACCGCGCCCGCCAGCGGGTTACCGCCATAGGTGGTGCCGTGGCTGCCAACGTTCAGCGCCGCGCCCAGCTTCTCTGTGGTTAACATTGCGCCAATCGGGAAACCGCCGCCCAGCGCTTTGGCCGTGCTCAGCACATCCGGCGTCACGCCATAATGCATATAGGCGTAAAGCGAGCCGGTGCGGCCCACGCCGCTCTGCACTTCATCAAAAATCAGCAACGCGTTATGGCGATCGCACAGTTCGCGCAACCCACGCAGAAAAGCCGGTTCAGCAGGCAGCACACCGCCTTCTCCCTGGATGGGCTCAACGATGACCGCTGCAGTATGGTCATTGATCAGGCTCGCTACCGAATCAAGATCGTTGAATACCGCATGATCAATCCCGCCCGGCAGCGGCGCGAAATCTTTGGAATAGGCGGGCTGACCGCCTGCCGAGACGGTAAACAGCGTGCGGCCATGAAAGGCATTTTTGAAAGCGATAATGTTGCTTTTTTCCGGCCCGAAATGGTCGTGAGCATACTTACGCGCCAGCTTCAGCGCCGCTTCGTTCGCCTCGGCACCGGAGTTACAGAAAAACACCCGCTCGGCAAAAGTGGCATCAATCAGCTGTTTCGCCAGACGCAAAATTGGCGCATTGGTATAGCCGTTGCCGGTGTGCCAGAGTCTGGCCGCCTGCTGCTGCAGCGCCTGCTGAAGTTCGGGATGCGCATGGCCCAGCGCATTAACGGCAATACCACCGGCGAAATCGACATATTCCTTACCGTTTTGATCCCACAGCATTGAGCCTTCCGCACGATCCGGCACAAAGCTGGCAGGAGAATAAGCGGGAACCATCCAGCGATCGAAATCCTGACGAGAAACTGACTGTTGCATAGCGGCCTCATAGCATCACCCGTGGGCGAATCAAAAGTTTAAATTATGTTAATGAAATGATTCATTGCAGCTCTACTCTAGATTGCATGCTGTGTGCCAGCCAGCGTTAAAAATGCATAAAACAGGTTCATCAACCGCAAATCAATCACTTACGATTCGATGCTATTCACACTAAATGCATAAATAGTGAATAAATATCTGAGGCTGCGGCATAAACGACAGATCAAACAGCGGAATTATGCAGCGATGAAATAAAATATTGCTTTTGTGATCCTGAATAACATTTGCTGTTAAAACAGGGCATAACAGGCACAGTAAAAAGGCGAAGCGCATCAAAACAGTGCACAACGCGCCCTGACTGTTATAGGTTATTTTCTATTTTCTGTTTCTGTTATAGCTATCATTTCTGTGGTTCACTGCACCCTCTTCTACACTTGTTGTGTTATCAGCAAGGACTTTCTCTTTGGACGCTTAATAATGAACATCTCGAGGTGGCTATGTTCGGTTTAGACGCATTCGAACTGGCAAGGATACAATTTGCGTTTACGGTCTCTTTTCACATAATTTTTCCTGCAATTACCATTGGTCTTGCCAGTTTTCTGATGGTGCTGGAAGCGTTATGGCTGAAAACCCGCAATAACACCTGGCGCGACCTGTATCATTTCTGGTTGAAAATTTTTGCAGTGAATTTTGGTATGGGTGTGGTTTCCGGCCTGGTCATGGCTTACCAGTTCGGGACCAACTGGAGCGGGTTCTCCGCCTATGCGGGCAGCATTACCGGCCCGCTGTTGACCTATGAAGTGCTGACCGCCTTCTTCCTGGAAGCGGGCTTCCTTGGCGTAATGATGTTTGGCTGGAATCGCGTGGGGCCGGGACTGCATTTCTTCTCTACCTGCATGGTGGCGCTGGGGACGCTGATGTCGACCTTCTGGATCCTCGCCTCCAACAGTTTTATGCATACGCCGCAGGGCTATGAGGTGCTTAACGGCCAGCTGATCCCGGCTGACTGGTTTAAAGTGATTTTTAATCCCTCTTTCCCTTATCGTCTGCTGCATATGACAACCGCCGCCTTCCTCTCCACCGCCTTTTTTGTCGGCGCATCGGGCGCGTGGCATCTGTTGCGCGGTAACAAGAGCCCGGCAGTTAAACGGATGTTCTCGATGGCGATGTGGATGGCGCTGATTGTTGCACCTATCCAGGCCGGTATTGGCGATGCGCACGGCCTGAATACGCTGGAGCATCAGCCAGCTAAAATCGCGGCGATTGAAGGTCACTGGGAGAATACCCCTGGCGAGCCGACGCCGCTGATTCTGTTTGGCCTGCCCGATATGGAGGCGGAAGAGACAAAGTATGCGGTAGAGATACCGGTGCTGGGCAGTATTATCCTGACCCACAGTATGACCAAACAGATCCCGGCGCTGAAAAGCTTTCCGCCGGAAGATCGTCCTAATTCCACCATTATTTTCTGGTCGTTCCGCATTATGGTGGCGCTGGGCCTGTTGATGATTCTGGCAGGCGTCTGGAGCCTGGTGCTGCGCCTGCGTAAGCGGCTGTACGATCAGCGCCTGTTCCACCGTTTTGTGCTACTGATGGGGCCATCCGGTCTGCTGGCGATCCTGGCCGGCTGGTTTACCACTGAAATTGGCCGTCAGCCGTGGGTGGTGTACGGGCTGATGCGTACCCGCGATGCGGTTTCCAGTCACGGTACGCTGCATATGTCGATAAGCCTGCTGGCCTTTATTCTGGTTTACGCCTCGGTGTTTGGCGTGGGTCTGGTTTATCTGCTGAAACTGGTCGCGCGCGGGCCGCAGCCATTTGTGGATCATGCGATGCACGGTGGTCCGGGCACGCCTCGTACGCCAGCCCGTCCGCTCTCTGCCGCCGATGAGTCGCTGGATGAGCCCAAGAAAGATGAACTGGGAGGAATTAAATAATGGGTATCGATCTTCCGCTGATCTGGTTCATCATCATTGTGTTTAGCATTCTGATGTACGTGGTGATGGATGGCTTTGACCTTGGCATCGGTTTGCTCTATCCGATGGTGCGCGAGACTAAAGACCGCGACGTAATGATGAATACCGTTGCGCCAGTCTGGGACGGCAACGAGACCTGGCTGGTGATGGGAGGTGCAGGGCTCTTCGGCGCTTTCCCGCTGGCCTACTCGGTGATTCTGGATGCGCTGGCGGTGCCGCTGACGATTATGCTGATCGGGCTGATTTTTCGTGGCGTCGCCTTTGAGTTCCGCTTTAAGGCCACGGTGTCGCATCGCGGCTTCTGGGATAAGTCCTTTATCGCCGGTTCTTTTATCGCGACCTTTGCGCAGGGCGTGGTGCTGGGGGCGTTCCTGAACGGTTTCCCGGTGCAGGGACGAGAATGGAGCGGCAGCGTGTTCGACTGGATTACCCCATTCAGTCTGTTCTGTGGGCTGGGTCTGGTGGTGTCCTATGCGCTGCTGGGTGCCAGCTGGCTGATTATCAAGACGGAAGGCCATCTGCTGCAAACCATGCGTAAACTGGCGCGTCCGCTGCTGCTGGCGCTGCTGGTAGTAATGGCGATTGTCAGCATCTGGACGCCGCTGACGCATCAGTCGATTGCTGACCGCTGGTTTACCACGCCGAATCTGTTTTTCTTCCTGCCGGTGCCGGTTTTGGTGTTGCTGGTGTCATGGGCGCTGTGGCGTAACGCCTGGCTGCCGGATGCGCACTATGCGCCTTTTATTCTGACGCTGGCGCTGGTGTTCCTGGGCTTTAGCGGGCTGGGGATCAGTATTTGGCCAAATCTGATCCCGCCGGATATTACGTTCCGCGCGGCCTCTGCGCCGCCGGAGAGCCAGGGCTTTATGCTGGTTGGCGCGCTGTTTATTATCCCGCTGATTCTGGTGTATACCTTCTGGAGCTATTATGTATTCCGCGGCAAGATCGATCCGAATCAGGGTTACCATTAACAGGAGTATGCGATGGCAATTCAACGCATGACCGGGAAAACCACGAAGCAGCCGCTGTGGCGCCGGTTGCTGTGGATGGTGATTATCTGGGGCGGCAGCGTGCTTGCGCTGTTTGTGGTGGCCAGTCTGTTCCGCGTGCTGATGTCCGCTGCCGGTTTGAAAACGCATTGATAGCCTGTTAGTGCGGGGTGTCGCCTGTTAGCGCAGTGCCTGCACAGGGCGTTCAGGCCGATCGTAAAGACGCAAAAAACGTCATCCCTGACAGCTCGTCCCGCGCCCTTCATGGCGCGGGACGCTTTACTCTTCTGCCTGAACGCCCTGTGCTTTACGTTAGGAGTGGTCTGCGTAAAGCTAACGCACTAACGCACTGCCTGCCCCTGCGCTTTAAGCTGGACGTAGCCTGCATTAAAGTTCATACAGGCTTCCTGCGCTACGGTGCGGCCTGCATTACGTCGAAGCGGTCTGCGGCGGGCGTCTGCAGCGTCATCGGTGGCGTGACCTGCAGCGTGATCCAGTTAGAGGTTACGCGCTGCTGCTTGCTGTCTTCCAGCGTTACCGACAAGCGATACTGATTGCTGGCTCCGGGCGAGTTATCCCAGGCGGGCATAATCACTGTCCATCCATGTGGGCTGCGATTGTCCGGCGGCGGCGTCAGGCTCAGCGCCTGCGTATCGCCCTGCCAGCTCACAGCAGTAATGTCATTGGCAGCGCGAATCTGAAGTTTCAGCGCCAGCGCTTCACCTGAACTCAGCTGCCAGGGCGGCGTCGCCAAAAATACCGATAGCGTTTTACGCTGGCGGAACTCCAGTACCGGCGTGGTATTGCGCTCAACCAAATCGTAACGGCTGCCGCGCAGCGATCGTGCCTCGGCGACGTTATCGGCGGAGAGCTGCTTGCTCAGCGCCACGCCGGGGCGATAGTTGATACGCATGCCCAGCTGATCCTGCGACTGGCCGCTTTCACCCTCTTTATGCGAGGCGGTAAAGGTCAACAGCGGCACCGGGGTATAGTTGACCCCGACTTTCACCGCAACCGGGTTTTTCTCCAGGCTGCCGTTATTAAACAGCGCCACCTGATCCCCCAGGTATTGCTCCCAGGTTACCGAAACGCCCAGCTGGCGATAAAACGGCAGATAGCCCTGGGTAGTAATATCGTAGCCGCGCGCCATGCGGTTTTGTTGAAGAACACTGCTGTTACGCCAGCCGCTAAGCGGCGCATAGTAATTTGCCGAGAGGCGCAGAAAATCGCTCCAGGCCTCGGTACCGAGCGAGGCGCGCTGTAAACCTGAATCGAATTGGCGATCCACCAGCGCGTTATAGCCGAGTAGCCAGTTGTCCGCTACCCAGCGCTGCCCCAGTCCGGCACTGCCCACCAGCCCATCGCTGGTTTGCGTGACGCCCAGCTGCGAAAAGGTTAAATAGTGATAGTTATCCTGCCAGGGAGTGAGCAACTGGCCGCCACTGCCATTAAAATTACCCTCCATATCTACCTGCAGCGAAAGCTGCGCCGTGCCATAAGGAGAAAGCAGCGACTGCCCCTCATCCACCAGTCGTCCGGTAACCTCATCGCGCAAATGATTAAACGCCCAGACTCCCGCCTGTTGGCCAAAGTTTGCGTCGCTGGAGCTGTTACTGGCTTCGCCGATGCTTTTGGCGATCTGCGCCAGGCGCGTGGTGAAGGCATCTTCTGACGACACATCGCCGCCAAGGCTGGGAAGGCTCTCCTGTACAGCGCTAAAGCGCGCAGGATCGTTAAAGGGGGCGTCGGGCACCCTGCTTTCCGGCTGAAAAGCATGGGCATCGCGGCTCAGTAACAGCGTGCCGGGCAACAGCAGCAAAAATGTGGATAAGGTAACTCGGTGTATTAATAACATAGCGGCGTCGGGGTTAACTTAAGCTGTCATCATGGGTGGCCGTAATCAGCGTGAATAAGCCTTTAGCTTAGCATAATTGTGAGCTGGATCATGATTTTCCCGACGCGTCATTAGTCTGAAAAGCGCGCTGTTATGAGCGCGAATCTCACCCTGAAGCCCCTGTCGTGCATGGTGCTGCTTCTGCCGCCTGAGAGGCACGATAGAGCCTTACCACCTCACCCACAATAATGAGCGAAGGCGACAGTGGCTGATAGTGCGTGATGGTCATCGGCAGCTGGGCCAGCGTCGTGATCAATACGCGCTGGTCATGCCGCGTGCCGCGCTCAATCACCGCAACCGGGGTGTCAGCAGCGCGTCCGTGCTGACGCAGCTGACTACTGAGTTCCGCGCCCCAGGTCAGTCCCATATAGAACACCAGCGTCTGGCTGGCATCCTGTAAGCTCTCCCAGGCAAGGTGCGGCTTGCCCTCTTTGCCGTGACCGGTAATAAAGCGTACCGACTGCGCCATGTCCCGGTGCGTCAGCGGGATACCGCAGGCGGCGGCACAGCCGGTCGCAGCCGTGATGCCCGGCACAACATCACAGGCGATGCCCGCCGCCTGCAGCTGCTGCATCTCCTCTCCGCCACGGCCAAAAATAAAGGGATCGCCCCCCTTCAGCCTCACGACCTTGCGTCCGCTGCGGGCTAAATCCACCAGCAGCTGGCTAATCTGATGCTGTTTCATGCCGTGAAAACCCGGCGTTTTACCGACGTCAAGCGCCAGCGTGTCGGTGGGGATCAGTGCCAGCACCTCTTCGCTGACCAGCCGATCGTAAACCACCACGTCCGCCTCGCCGAGCAACCGCAGCGCCTTCAGCGTCAGCAGTTCGGCATCACCCGGCCCCGCGCCCACCAGCCAGACGCTGCCCTGCGCCTGGTTAATGCCGCCGCTTAAAAGCCTGTTCAGTGCAGGTAACCGTTGTGTCATGCTGACCTCCCGCTTACCGCCTCAGCCTGCTGAGGGGCATGTTGTTCAATAAGTTTTTTCAGCTCCGGCAGGCAGGAGCCACAGTTGGTACCACACTTCAGCTGCTGCCCCAGCGCCGCACAGCTTAACGCGCCCTGACGGATCGCAGCGGTAATCTGCTGTTCGCCAATGCCAAAGCAGCTGCAGAGGGTTTTGCCACGCGCTTCTTCCAGCATGGCGCGCCCCGCCAACAGCGCAAAGCGTGACGCTGACGAAGCGGGCGGCTGCTGAAAAGCGGTGGCAATCAGGGCATCATCCGTTACCGGACGGCGCGCAGCGGCATAGAAGGCGAGCTGAACCTCGCCCCGATGCCAGGCAATCAGGTGATAAAAAGCCTGTTCATCGCCCGCCTGCTGTAGCGTCCATTCCGGCTTTAACATTGTCTGCAGCCAGCGACGTGGGTCGCCCTGGTGTGCCAGTGAAAAGCGGGCAATGCCGTCTGCTACCGGTATGCGGCACCACCAGTTAACGGCCGCTGGCGTGACGTTGTCACGTAGAAACAGTGTGCCCTGCCAGTCACTCTGCCAGGGCTGAATGCGTACCGGGGTCTGTTTGCTCTCCGGCTGACCGGAGTGTTCGCAGCGCCAGGGCGCCACCAGCCGATCCACATTGCCCTCGGCGCTATACTGTTGATTCCAGTGCATCGGTACAAACAGCGTGCCCGGCGTTTGATCTTCCGTCAGGATAGCGCGCGTCAGCATCCAGCCATGCCGCGACTGAATACGCACCAGCGCATCGGGCCAGATGCCATAGCGCAGCGCATCATCAGGATGCAGTGCCACAAAGGGTTCAGAATAATGTTGCAGCAGACGCGGCACCAGTCCGGTACGCGTCATGGTATGCCACTGGTCGCGGATACGGCCGGTGTTCATCATTAACGGCCAGCTGCGGCTCACGACAACGCGCGGTCCGGCAGGCGTTACCGGCAGCAGGCGCGCCTTGCCGTCGGGATGATAAAAGCGGCGTGTAGCAAACAGCCGGGCGCACCCCTGCGGATAGTCACCGTTGACCGGCCACTGCAGCGGCTGCAGATCGTCCCATTCATTGTTGCTGAGCTGCGCCAGTCCGCTGATATCAAAGGCGCGCCGTCCCTGATTTTCAAAGCCGGAAAGTGCGGCATGCTCACGAAATATTTCCGCCGGATGCTGCCAGCTGAACGCGGTGCCGTATCCCAATCGCTGCGCGACCTGCGCCAGCATCCACCAGTCAGGACGCGCTTCGCCCTGCGGCGATATAAAGGCGCGCTGACGTGAAATGCGGCGTTCAGAGTTGGTCACCGTGCCGTTTTTCTCACCCCAGGCCTGGGCCGGCAGCAGAATATCGGCAAAGGCGTTGGTATCGGTGGCGCGCATAACGTCAGAGACAATCACCAGCTCGCAGCGCTGCAACGCCTGCGCCACGGCGTTGCCGTCCGACAGCGAGACCGCCGGGTTGGTACCCATAATCCAGACTGCTTTCACCTCGCCACGCCCAATCGCCTGAAACAGCTCCACCGCCTTCAGGCCTGGCTGCGTCGCAACCCGCTCGCTCTGCCAGAAGCGTTTTAGTCGATCGCTGTTTTCCGGAGTGAAGTCCATTTGCGCCGCCAGCTGATTTGCCAGCCCGCCGACTTCGCGTCCGCCCATGGCGTTGGGCTGGCCGGTCAGAGAAAAAGGACCGCTGCCAGGCTGCCCGATCTTGCCGCTAAACAGATGCGCATTCAGAATCGCATTACACTTGTCGCTGCCGCTGGAAGACTGATTAATGCCCATGCACCACAGCGTTAATACCCGTTGATGCGCTGCAAACAGGCGATAAAACGCCTGGATATCCTGCTGCGGCAGCTCACAGGTTTGGGCCACACGTTCAGATGTCCACTCGGCTGCGGCCGCCAGGGTTTCCGGCACCTGATCCAGGTGCGGTTGCATAGCGCTGTCACCGTAGCCGCCCTGCGCCAGCCAGTGTAGCAACCCGTTAAACAGCGCGCTGTCGCTGCCCGGCGCGAGCGGCAGGTGGAGATCGGCCAGATCGCAGCTGGCGCTGCGGCGCGGATCGATAACCACCACGCGCAGCGCCGGATTCTGCTGCTTCGCCTGCACCAGCCGCTGATACGCCACGGGATGTGTCCAGGCCGCATTGGAGCCAACCAGAACGATAACCTCCGCGCGGGCGAAATCCTCATAGCAGCAGGGAACCGCATCGGCCCCCAGCGCACGCTTGTAGCCGGTTACCGCCGAAGCCATACAGAGACGCGAGTTGGTGTCGATATTGCCGCTGCCGATAAACCCTTTCATCAGTTTATTGGCAACGTAGTAATCCTCGGTCAGCAGCTGGCCGGAAGCGTAAAACGCCACGGCGTTGGGACCATGCTGCTGAATGATCTTCTGTAACCGTTCGGCGACGCTATCCAGCGCGCTCTGCCAGGAGACGCGCCGCCCGTCCACCAGCGGCCACAGCAGGCGGCCCGCCGGGATGAGCGTTTCGGCCAGCGCCGCGCCCTTCACGCACAGACGCCCCGCATTGGCCGGATGCTGCAGGTCACCGCTGACCTGCCAGCCCTGCACGTCCGCCCTGACCTCTACGCCGCAGCCGACGCCGCAGTAAGGACAGGTGGTTTTCATGATGCCTCCGCCACGCTCAGCTTACCCACTGCCAGCGGCTCGCTGCCGACCAGCACCCGTCCGGCTACAATACGCACCGGCCAGCAGCGCAGTTGCAAATCTGCGCCATCAAGCGCGATGCCGTCACGCAGGCGAAAACGCTGTTTATAAAGCGGTGAGATCACTATCGGCTCACCGGCAACATCGCCCAAAATACCACGCGACATTACGCTGGCGTTGGTGCCGGGTTCATTATCATCCAGCACATAAATCACATCGCCAAAACGGAACAGCGCAATACGCTGACCGCCCAGCCGCGCGCCGATGCCCGCCTGCGGCGGAATCGCCTCCAGCGTGCAGATATCGCTCCAGGGCTCTTGCGGCAGGGGTAACGTCACGCTCTGCGGCGCGGTTGCCGGGCGGATTTGGCCGCGCTCCCGCTGCCACTGTAGCGTTTCATCCGGCTCGTCGCTGTTCAGCGTGGCGCGAAACAGCCGCAGCCGATCCGGCGACGCCAGTGTGGTGCGCCATTCGCACTGCCAGCTGTCGACAATCTGCTGCATCTCCTGCTCCAGCTCCGCCCCAATCCCCAGACTATCGTGGATAACCACTTCATGCAGGTATTCCAGCCCGCCCTCCAGGTTATCCATCCAGACGCTGGTGCGCTGCAGGCGATCGGCGGTGCGGATATAGAACATCAGCAGGCGATCCACATAGCGGATTAAGGTCTGCTCGTCCAGATCGCTGGCAAAGAGATCGGCATGGCGCGGCTTCATGCCGCCGTTGCCGCAAACGTACAAATTCCAGCCGTTTTCCGTGGCAATGACGCCAATATCCTTGCTCTGCGCCTCAGCGCATTCGCGGGTACAGCCGGACACCGCCATTTTAATTTTATGCGGCGCGCGCAGCCCCTTATAGCGATTCTCCAGCTGGATGGCGAAGCCGGTAGAGTCCTGCACGCCATAGCGGCACCAGCTGCTGCCGACGCACGATTTAACCGTTCGCAGCGACTTTCCATAGGCGTGGCCGGTTTCAAATCCGGCATCAAGCAGCGCCTGCCAGATGGCGGGCAGTTGATCCAGCGCCGCGCCAAACAGATCGATGCGCTGACCGCCGGTGATTTTACTGTAGAGATTAAAGCGCTCAGCAACCTGACCGATGGCAATCAGCCCCTGCGGCGTAATCTCGCCGCCGGGAATACGCGGCACCACCGAGTAGCTGCCATCTTTCTGTATATTGGCGAAGTAGCGATCGTTGGTCTCCTGAAGGGGCAAGTGCTGCGGTTTCAGCAGATAATCGTTCCAGCATGAGGCGAAAATCGAGGCGGCCAGCGGCTTGCAGATTTCACAGCCGTGACCACGGCCATGCTGTGCCAGCAGCTGTTCGAACGTTTTGATCCGGCCCACGCGTACCAGATGATAAAGCTGCTGACGCGACCAGGCGAAATGTTCGCAGACATCTTTCCTGACCTCAACGCCCTGTGCCGCCAGCTGATGTTCCATCACCTGTTTGACCAGCGCGCTACAGCCGCCGCAGCCGGTGGCG
Source organism: Pantoea sp. FN0307 (assembly GCF_050113815.1). Lineage (NCBI taxonomy): Bacteria > Pseudomonadati > Pseudomonadota > Gammaproteobacteria > Enterobacterales > Erwiniaceae > Pantoea > Pantoea sp. FN0307. The sequence goes on from NZ_JBNJSO010000001.1 coordinate 1,382,110, forward strand.
GCTTTGGTACCGCTTTTCAATGAGGCCATGTCCCCGCAGCCGTTGCTGACCGCATGGCAAATATCGCCTTTGCTGACGTTATGGCAGGAGCAAATTTGCGCACTCTCCGGCAGCGCCGCTACGCCCAACGCTTTTGTTGGCGCACCAGACGTGCGCGGCAGGATCAGGCTTTCCGGCTGAGGCGGCAGCGGAATAGCATTCAGCATCATCTGTTGCAGCTCGCTGTATTCGCTGCTGTCGCCTACCAGCACCGCCCCCAGCAGCCGTTTGCCATCGGCGGAGACCACAATTTTCTTGTAAATCTCCTGCGGGCCATTGATCCAGTGGTAGCTTTGACTGCCTTCGCTGCGCCCATGCGCATCGCCCAGCGAGGCAACTTCCACGCCCAATAGCTTTAGTTTGGTGCTCATATCCGCGCCGGTGAAGGCGGCCGGTTCATCTGCCAGAGTGCTGGCCAGCACGCGCGCCATCTGATAGCCAGGCGCAACCAGGCCAAATATCTGCCCCTGCCACAGCGCACATTCGCCAATCGCCGCAATGTCCGGATCGCTGGTGCGACAGCCGTCGTCGATCACGATGCCCCCGCGCGGCCCCAGCGTGAGGCCCGCCTCGCGTGCCAGTTCATCACGCGGGCGAATACCGGCGGAAAACAGCACCAGATCGCTCTGCAGCGTACCGCCATCGGCAAAATGCAGCTGTAGCGAGCCATCCGCCAGCGTTTCAATTTCACGCGTTTCGGTGGCGGTATGCACCGTAACGCCCAACGCTTCGATTTTACGCCGCAGCATCTGCGCGCCACCCTCATCCAGCTGCACCGCCATCAGACGCGGGGCAAACTCCACCACATGCGTTTCCAGGCCCAGGGTTTTCAGCGCATTGGCCGCTTCCAGCCCCAGCAGACCGCCGCCGATCACCACGCCGCGGCGGGCACTGGCAGCGCGTGCCCTGATCGCATCCAGATCGGTTAAGGTACGATAGACAAAGCAGTTGTCTGCGTCGAAGCCCGGAATCGGCGGTACGAAGGCGTAAGAGCCGGTGGCGAGTACCAGCCTATCCCACGCCATCTCACGTCCGCTGCTGTCGCGTACGCAGCGGCGCTGGCGGTCAATATGGGTGACCTTTTCGTGACAACGTAACTCAATATCATGTCGGATAAAAAAATCTTCACTTACCAGCGACAGCGCCTGCGCATCGCGCCCGGAGAAGTAGTCGGAAAGGTGTACGCGATCGTAGGCGCTGTGCGGCTCTTCGCCATAAACCACCAGCTGATAGCGCAAATGCAGCTGCTTATTTACCAACTGTTCAAGAAAATAGTGGCCAACCATGCCGTGACCTATTACCACCATAACCGGTTTGTTCATCGCTTTACTCTCCGCAGCCTCAGGCTGCCTGTGGGGATAGGTGAAGCCAAACAGCGCGCCCTCAGTAACGGGAGCGCTGCGTTGCAGATGTTGCAGCAGCGAGGCTGCCGCTGAGGTATCGCCATAAAGGATCGCGCCGGTGAGTTTGCCGTCACGCAGCACCAGCCGACGATAGTGCTGGCTGAGCGGATCGCTGGCGGTCAGCGAACGGCTGCCGGGCGCGCTGCCGGTCTCGCCAACGCTAAAGATGTCGATGCCGGTGACTTTTAATCGGGTGCCCTGCGCCTGATGGTGAAAATCAGCAATGGGCATATTGGCCAGCTGATGCGCCAGGACTTCTGCCTGTGCCAGGCACGGTGCCAGCAGGCCAAACGTTTCCCCGTTAATTTCACAACATTCACCCAGCGCCCAGATGCCCGGAAGCGCGCTGCGCAGCTGGCTATCCACCAGAATGCCCTGAGCGCAGGGAATACCGGCTTTACGTGCCACGGCGACAGCGGGCTGCACACCGATGGCGATAACCACATTGGCGGCAGGCAGCGTTTCCCCGCTGGTTAAGGTGACGGTGTCACGATGAATACCTTCAATGCCTGCGCCAGGACGGCAGCGGATGCCACGCTGCGTCAGCGCCTGTGCCAGCAGGCCGCCAGCGGTTTCATCCAGCTGGCGATCCAGCAGCCAGCGATGACGATGCACCAGCGTGACGTCGCGACCGCGCAAACGCAGCGCCGCGGCGGCCTCTATCCCTAACAGGCCGCCGCCCAGCACCACCACCGGCCCGTCCAGCGCCAGCATCCGCTCCACGTCTCGCACTGTGCGAAAGCCGCCGACATGGGGTTGTTCAATGCCGGGGATCGCGGGCAGGCGCGGCTCGGCACCGGTGGCAAATACCAAACGATCCCAGTTCAGCCTGCGCTGTTCCGTGGTTAGCTGGTGCTGTTGCACATCTACCGCCAGCACTTTCTCTCCTGCCAGCAGGCGAATGCCCTGCTGCTGATACCATTCCGGCGCGTGGATAAGCGTCTCCTGAAAGCTTTTTTCACCGCCCAGCACCGGCGAAAGCTGGATACGGTTGTAATTGCCCTGCGCCTCGCTGCCGATCACCGTGATGCGATAGCGTCCGGGCGCCAGCTGCAGCAGGGTTTCCACCATCCGCATTCCCGCCATGCCGTTACCGATAACCACCAGATGTTCAGGCATTGCTGACTCCTCAGGCCGCGTGGCACTGTTTTTCATACAGGAAATGCAGGATCTGCTGACGCAGCTGGTGATAGCGCGGTTCGTCCGCCAGCGCCACGCGCGAACGCGGACGTGGCAGATCGATGGTCAGGATTTCGCCCAGCGTCGCCGCCGGGCCGTTAGTCATCATCAGTACCCGATCCGACAGCAGCACCGCCTCGTCAACGTCATGGGTTATCAGCACAATGGTGGTGTTCAGCTCCTGCTGAATACGCATCACGCTATCCTGCAAATGGGCGCGCGTCAGGGCGTCCAGCGCGCCAAAGGGCTCATCCATCAGCAGGACGCGCGGTTTCATCGCCAGCGCGCGGGCAATGCCAATACGCTGTTTCATGCCGCCTGACAGTGCTGCCGGTCGTTTATGGGCTGCATGACTCATCTGCACCCGCGCCAGGTTATGCTCAATCCACTCCCGTCGCTCCGCCCGGTTCATGCTGTGTTGAAAGAGGTGATCTACCGCCAGCGCCACATTCTCCTGCGCTGTGAGCCACGGCAGCAGCGAGTGATTCTGAAACACCATCGCCCGCTCCGGGCCAGGACCGGCAATCTCACGGTTATCACACAGCAGTACGCCATCGCTGGGCAGCGTCAGTCCGGCGATAAGGTTAAGCAGAGTTGATTTACCGCAGCCAGAGTGGCCGATCAGACTCAGCGTCTCTCCGGCGCGCACGTTAAAAGAGACGTTATCCAGCGCCAGAAATTCGCCCTCAGAAGTATGAAAGCGCTGGCTGACACTCTGCACCTGAATAATATTTTGCATGGCGTACTCCCCTATTTTTCCCAGCTAAAACGACGCGCCAGCAGCATGAGTCCCTGCTCCAGCAGCAGACCCACCACGCCGATAATAAAAATGGCGATCAGAATGTTTTCTACGTTGAGGTTGTTCCATTCGTTCCAGATCCAGAAGCCGATGCCCAGGCCGCCAGTCAGCATTTCTGCCGCGACGATCACCAGCCAGGCGATGCCAATTGAGAGGCGCACCCCGGTCAGTACCGCAGGCAGCACCGCCGGAAACAGGATTTTGCGCAGGATGGTCCATTCAGAGAGCTTCAGTACCCGCGCCACGTTGAGATAATCCTGTGGGATACGCTGCACGCCTTCGGCGGTATTGATGATCATCGGCCAGATGGAGCAGATAAAAATGGTCCAGCTGGAGGCGGGTTCGGCGCGTTGAAACAGCAGCAGACCAATCGGCAGCCAGGCCAGCGGGCTGACCGGGCGCAGTAGCGCAATCAGCGGATTAAACATCTGCGCCAGAAAGCGAAAGCGCCCAATCAGAAAACCTGCCGGGATCCCCACCAGCGCCGCCAGCCCAAAGCCCACCGCAACACGCGTCAGAGAGGCGATAATGTTCCAGCCGATCCCCTGATCGTTAGGGCCGCCGTTATAAAAAGGATGGGCAAACAGCGTTAGCGCCGCCTGCCCGGTAGCCAGCGGCGTGGGAAAGCCGTTGCTGTTCAGCGCCGCAATCTGCCAGATGCCGAGCAGCAGCAGCAGGCCGCAGCACAACGGGATCAGCCGCTTCAGCAGCGCGTTAAGCGACCAGCGACGCCGCCGGGGACGCGGCAATGCGGGCGGCAAGACGATCACTTCCGCTACCGCAGGCGCGGTTTCTGCGCGCGGTACGATCTGAGCTTTGTTCTTCATGCGGGTTCTCCTCGGCGTTTAATGGCGAAATCATTGGCCCAGGCGGCAGGATTGCTGCCATCCCAAACGTTGCCGTCGATCAGCGTGCTGCGGCGCATCTCACTCTGCGGCACCGAAATATTGCCCACCGCGCTGGCAGCCTGACGATAAATGTCGGTGCGGTTGATGGCGCGCGCTACCGCCTGGTAATCGGGCTGCTGCTTCAGCAGGCCCCAGCGCTGTAGCTGGGTTAAAAACCACATGCCATCCGACAGCCAGGGGAAACTCACTTCGCCGTCGCGGAAAAATTGCATGCCGTGCGCGTCCTGCCAGCGACGGCCCAGACCATCCTGATACTCGCCCAGCATTCTTCCGGTAATGCTCTCCGCCCGGGTATTGAGACAGGCGCGCCCGGCTATCGCCCGTGCGGTTTCCCGCCGGTTATCCTCTGAGGCATCGATCCAGCGGGCAGCCTCCAGCACCGCAGCGGTCAGGGCACGGGCGGTGTTGGGGTTGTCCTGTACCCACTGCGCGCGCGTGGCGAGGATTTTTTCCGGATGATCCGGCCAGACCTGCTGGCTGGTGACGGCGGTATAGCCAACCTGCTCGCTGATGGCGCGCTGGTTCCACGGCTCGCCCACACAGAAGCCGCTCATGTTGCCGATTTTCATATTCATCACCATCTGTGGCGGCGGCACCACCAGCAGACGCAGATCGCGGAAGGGGTCGATACCCACGCTGGCCAGCCAGTAGTAAAGCCACATGGCATGGGTGCCGGTGGGAAAGGTATGCGCGAAGCGATAAGTGCCCGGTTCGCTGGCGGCTACCCGCTTTTGCAGGCTGTTGCCGTCGTGGACGCCCTGTTGCCTGAGCTGGCTGGAGAGCGTGATCGCCTGGCCGTTGTTGTTCAGCGTCATTAAATTCGCCATCGCCTGTTGCTTACCGGCAATGCCGAGATGCAGTCCATAGATCATGCTGTACAACGCGTGTGCGGCATCCAGTTCGCCGGAGGCGAGTTTGTCGCGCACCGCCGCCCAGCTCGCCTCTTTCGACGGCTGCAGGTTGATGCCATGCTTTTTATCGAACCCTTTCAGGGCCGCCATAATCACCGGGGCGCAGTCGGTAAGCGGGATAAAGCCCACGCGCACCAGCGGCTTTTCCGGCGCGTCAGAACCTGCAGCCCAGACCGCGCTGCCTAATCCCGGCACCAGGACACTGCCCGCCGCCAGCGCGCTGCCAACGAGAAAACAGCGACGTGACGACATAAAACGCGCGTTGCTCATTTTGTGTTTCCTGATAAAAGAGATAAAAAAAGGCGTCCATCGCAGGGAGTGAAAGCCTGCGAGCGGACGCCTTTATCCAAAGCACTCGTTTCACCGCCGTTGGCGAAACAAATGCATCCATTGTGTTAGGTTACTGCAAGCGACGTGCCAGCTTTTAAATGCGCTCCGCAGGCGGCTTTAGGAGGGTGAGCGCCAGGCGGCGCACTCTGGTGTGACATGTTACGCACGCTGATTGTGCAGCTACCTGGTATGAGGTAGCGAGAACACGGCAGCAACCTCTGTCAACGCCCGCGCAATTTCACCGACCCGCTTATTTTGATCCATGGCCATTTTGCGCAGCGTATGCCATGCCTGTTGCTCATCGCACTGGTAATGCTGCATCAACAGCGCTTTGGCCCGGTCGATCTGCTTACGCTCCGTCAGCGTGGCGTGCATCGCTGCCAGCTCATCGTCTTGCGCCTGCAGGCGCTGAGCCTGATTCTCTATCAGCGTCAGCAGCGAACGTCCCAGCTGCGGCGCAATCCCCGCTGCGTCCAGCATGCCGCCCTCCTCCAGCCAGGGGGTGTTGGTGACATACAGGCTGTAGCCTGACGGCTGCCGACATGCTTCCCATAGCGGCGCGGCATTTGCCGTTTCCAGCTGGGCAATGCCATCACGACAGGTGCGCATGACCTGCTGCCGGAGCAGCTGTTCTGTCTGCTTCATGCCATCCAGCCGCTCACTGAGCAGCTGAAACCAGCGCTGCGCATCAGCACCGCGCGTGCTCATCCCGCTACAGGCGATGCGCCGCAGCTTTTCTGTCTCCTGTCCCGCTTCAGCGATGGCGTGCCAGGCCTGCAGACTCTGCTCGTCGGCAAACTGGCAAAAGGTGCTGAAGCTGCGATCCTGACTCTCCAGCAGCGTCACCAGCTGCTGACGATCCGCTTTACTGAACGCGCCGGCGGCAAAGCCCGCCGCGCCGATTGCCCGCTCCTGCCCGGCCAGCTCTTTGCCCTGCATAAAGCTGAACAGCGCCAGCAACGCTCGTGACATGCTGTGGCTGGCGTTATCCGCCGCCTCGAATATCAAATGCAGCAGATGCCGTATCAGTTCGCTGTACTGCTCTATTGCCGCGTTATAGGGCAGCTGATGGCGCAGCACCTCTTTACGTAGCGCCGTCAGCCCGCTTAACGCCTGTAGCGTCAGTGCCACGCGCCCATAAAAACCGCTGGCGGCGGCCCGCTTTTCCGGCTCCGGCAACTGCGTCAGCATGCCGCTCAGCGCCTTATCAACTTCATCTTGCCGCCTGATCAGCTGCGGCAACGTTAAATCGCTGTCGCGGCAGAGCCAGAGCGTAGAGATGCCGCGTTCGCGCTGGAGGGCGTGAATTAAAGCGCTAATCGCATCGAGTAGCGCCTCGCTATTTAACAATTCCTGTAACGCTAACCGCTCGCTTTCCCGTGACGCTGACCAGTAACGCCAGGCATAATCGGTGGTGTTTTGCATTATCAACCGCCCCGTTAACCTTATCCCGCTCAGGATCAAGCAAAGTACGTGCCGCTTATCGCATCAGGGAAGCGATAGGTTTTGCTTATATTTCACGCATCAGTCTCAAGTTGTTGAGGCTGATAACCGATACCGTAAGAACTGATCTCGGTTTCATGAGGCTCCACCATGCTTTCTTCAATTCGTGCCCGTATTGTTGCTATTACTACCGCCTGCGTGGTGGTGGCGTTGATAATCAACGCCACGCTGAACTATCTGGTAACGGAAAAATATAATCAGCAGGCCATTACCAGCACGCTGGAAGCGGTAGCCGACAGCCATAATGCCGCGATTGCCGAATGGGTTAACAGCAAGTCCACCATGATCGCCTCGCTGCAGCCGGTGGCGCTGGAGGCCGATCCGGTCCCGGCGTTCCGCCAGGTGGCGGCTGCGGGCGGCTTTACTAACGTTTATGCCGGCTACGCCAGCAAAATAGCGAAATTTTCCGATGCGACCGGCATTCCCCCTGACTTTGATCCAACGGGGCGTCCGTGGTATTTGCAGGCGCAGGCAGCCGGAAAACCGATCGTGACGCCGCCCTATGTCGATGTCACCAGCGGTAAGCTGGTGGTGGCTTTCGCCATTCCGGTAACAGAGAACGGTACGCTGCAGGCGGTGCTCTCCGGCGATGTGGCCATGGATAGCGTTGTCGCAAACGTTGGCTCTATTCACCCTACGCCCGCCAGCAGCGGCCTGCTGATCGATAAAAACGGCATGATTGTGACCACCAGCGATGCGGATATGGCGCTGAAACCGGTGAAAAATCTGCTGCCCGACCTTGACGTACCCGCCCTGCTGCGCAGCGACACGCCGGTGGCAGCACAGCTGAGCGGCGTGGACAAGCTGCTGCTGGCGAAACCGGTTAGCGGCACCGACTGGTATCTGGTGGTTGCGCTGGATCGTGCGGAAGCGTACGCCGGTATGCATTCGCTGCTTTCTGCCTCCGCGGTTTCGCTGATCCTACTGGTGCTGGTCGCCGCACTGGTAATCGGTCTGCTGATTGGCGCGCTGATGCGTCGCCTGCTGTCGATTCGTGATGCGATGCATGCGATCAGCTCTGGCGATAACGACCTGACCCAGCGCCTGCCGGTCAACGGCAATGATGAAGTCTCGCAAATCGCCAGCGCCTTTAACGCCTTTACCGATAAGCTGGCTACGGTGATGACGCAGTTGCGCGACGCCAGCGCCTCAGTGCAGGTTGCCGCCAATGAGATCGCCAGCGGCAACGCCGATCTCTCCGGGCGTACCGAGCAGGCAGCGAATAACCTGCGCGAAACGGTCAGCGCGATGGATGCGATTAGCCAGTCGGTAACCGAATCAACCCAGTCGGCAATGCAGGCGAATCAGCAGGCGGCCTCCGCTTCTGAAGCCGCGCGACGTGGCGGCGAAGTGGTCTCCAGCGTGATCGCCACCATGGAAACCATTGAACAGGCATCGGGTAAAATTGGCGATATTATCAGCGTGATCGACGGCATCGCCTTCCAGACCAATATTCTGGCGCTTAACGCTGCGGTCGAGGCCGCGCGCGCCGGTGAACAAGGACGTGGTTTTGCCGTGGTCGCCGGTGAAGTGCGTAATCTGGCGCAGCGCAGCGCGCAAGCGGCGAAAGAGATTAAAACCCTGATCGACAGCACCACGCAGAGCGTGGCGACCGGCTCACACTATGTCCGCATGGCGGGCGAAAGCATGGATGATATCGTCAGCAATGTGGCCAGCGTTTCTGAAATCATGGAAGGTATTACGCTGGCCAGTGAAACGCAGCTGCACGGCATTCAGGGCGTACATCTGGCTATTGGCAAACTGGATGAAATGGTGCAACAGAATGCCGAACTGGTGGTGCAATCTACCGCCGCTGCCGGCGCGCTGAAGTTTCAGGCTAACGAGCTGGCCGATACTGCAGGCCACTTCCGTCTGTAAATTCTGAAAGAGTTCGCCTGGCGGTGCATGCGCGCTGTCGGGCGATATCCCTTTCCCTCTGCCCTTTCTTTTTTCGCGCGTTGCATTAAGCCTGCGCCGCGCCTGCTTTGCTGTCTATACTTGCCAGATAATGTTCTGACGCTGCCGTCGGGCGATGCCGCTAAGGTGACGCACGGCGCGCAAGTAACATGAGAAACAGACTCGCGCAATGGTTTGAAATCTCAAAAGTGTCAGGTAGACTGAGCCTGGTTTTATCTTTCTGTAAATCTGAGCAATTTTTCCAGCCAGCCGCGTCAAATTTCGGCAAGCATCAGGTTTGCCCGTCGCGTCTCTGCGCTACACGCTCTGGCTTTTGTCCAGATAATCTGATGAGATCGTGAGGATCAAAGTGAAAATTCGTTTCGCGCTGACATTACTCGCTGTTATGACCGTTGCTGGCTGTAAACCACCTGCACCGCCCGTCAATGACGACACGCTGGTTAGCAGCACCGTCAACGGCATGACGCTGGTCCATCGTCATGCGGTCAGTGCGCCCGGCGAGTTTACGCCGATTGATGAAAGCTATCGCGCGCTGTACAACGCTTCGGTGATGACCACGCCCGACTACGGCGGCAAAGTGGTGCGCTATCTGGAAAACGGCAAGCCTTTCCAGGTGCTGGGCAAGGTGGAAAATAACTGGCTGGCCATCGCCGAGCCTGATGATACGCAGCTTATCGGCTATGTGCCGATGAAAGCGGGCGTGCCCAGCGATCGTTATGAGCAGACGCTGCGCAACGATCGTCCGCGTCCACGCCGCGCCACTAAGCAAGTCTGTGTAGATGTCGGCGGCGCCAGTAAAGCCTGTCGCAAAGCCAATACCGCTACCTGGATCCTTGATTAAACTACGCCTGCCGGTGCATAACCCGGCAGGAACTCCCGGTTACTGCTGAAAATGGGATATTTTCGGTCTGGAATAATGTGATTCAATGACGCCTGTAGATGCTGCCCGTGAAGCACACAACACGAGCACGGATAATATATTACTGGCAGCGGCCTCCCCGCTGTTGAATACCATTGTGCATATTCGTATGGCTGCCACGCATGACGATCCGGCCGGGCTGCGCCTGCAACTGGTGGAAGAAGTGCGTCAGTTTGAAAACCGCTGCAAGCAGGCCGGGTTGCCGTTTGAAACCATTATCGGCGCCCGCTACTGTCTTTGCAGCACGCTGGACGAAGCGGCAGCACAGACGCCCTGGGGCATTCGTGGCGTCTGGTCGGGCAACGGCCTGCTGGTGACCTTCCATAACGAAAGCTGGGGCGGCGAGAAGTTTTTTCAGCTGCTCTCCCGCCTGTCGCAAAATCCGGCCCAGCATCTGGCGCTGCTGGAAGTGATCCACTATTGTCTGCTGCTGGGCTATGAAGGCCGCTATCGCGGCATCGAAAATGGCCGTCAACAGCGCGATACTCTGCGCACTCGCCTTGGACAACTGATTGCCGAAACCCGGCAGGATCAGAATACCCCCACCAGCGTGACGGTTGAGGCCAGGCCGCTCTCCAGCCAGTTCTGGCGACCGCCGGTGCCGATCTGGAGCTGTTTGCTGATTACCGCCTTAATTGCCGGGCTGATTTATAGCGGCCTTAACTGGCGGCTGGGCAGCCAGGCTGAACCGGTGCTGCGCGCTATCTATCAGGCACCGTTGCCTGAAGTGACGCTGTCACGCGGCGCGGCGACGCCGCAGTCGCTACTCAATTTACGCCAGCGCTTAAGCGATGTGCTGGCCGCAGGTCAGTTGGAAGTCAGTGATGGTGCTTTTGGCAGTAAAATTATTCTTTCCTCCGATAAACTTTTCGAACCGGGTGCCACCGCGCTGAATAGCTCAGGGCGCGCGTTGCTGATGCGTGTCGCCGACGCGGTACAGGATATTAAAGGCACTCTGCTGGTTTCCGCCTATACCGATAACCGCGTGCCGCGCACTAATCGTTTTCCGTCGAGCTATGAATTTTCTCTGGCACGGGCGAAAACCATCGCCGCCCTGCTGAATCAGCAACTCACCGCCGGACATCAGATCAAGGCGGAGGGACGCGGCGATAGCGATCCGCTCCTGCCGAACGACAGTGAAGAAAATCGCGCCCGTAATCGACGTATCGAAATTACGCTGTTCGCCGCGCCGGTGAACCCTGCGCAAAAGGAGAAGCCGTAATGAAGAAAGCATGGCCCCCGTTGCTTGTCAGTCGTCTGGCCTGGGGCTTTATCGGCATTAGCGCCTTTGCCTGCCTGATCTGGATTGTTGGCCCGCTGTTGGTCATTAACGATGCGCGCCCGCTGGAGCCGGTGTTTAATCGCCAGCTGGTGATTGGGCTCGCCTATTTTTTCTGGATCCTGATGCAGCTGATCCCCCGACTGTATAACGCCTGGTTCAATAATCGTCTACTGACGAACCTGCAGCAGCAGGCGATGCTTGACCCGGCAGAGCAACAGGCAACGGAAAGCATGCTGACCGAGCGCTTTAACGAAGCCATTACTCTGCTGAAAAAAACGCAGTTTGGCCGTAAGCGTCATGGCAGCCGCTGGCAGCGCTACAGCGCGCCGTGGCTCTATCAGCTGCCGTGGTACATGATTGTCGGCGCGCCTGGCGCCGGTAAAACCACCGCCTTGCTGAACTCTGGTCTGGAGTTTCCATTAACTGATAGCCTCGGCAAAAGCGCCGTGCGCGGCATCGGCGGCACGCGCCACTGCGACTGGTGGTTTACCGATCGCGCCGTCCTGCTGGATACCGCAGGACGTTATACCCTGCAGGAGAGCCAGCGCGCCCGCGACGCCAGCGAATGGCAAACGTTTATCGCCCTGCTGAAACGCTTTCGGGCGCGTCAGCCGATCAACGGCGTAATCATGACGATAAGCGTCGCCGATCTGCTCAGCGATGCTGCCGAAGCGCGTTATGCCCAGGCCACCGCCCTGCGGCAACGCATGCATGAACTGCATCAGCAGACCGGCATTGCGTTTCCGGTCTATATCATGGTGACAAAAACCGATCTGCTGAAAGGCTTTATGGGCTATTTCGCCACGCTGGATAAGCAGCAGCGCGACCGCATCTGGGGCTTTACCTTCCCCTGGGAGGCGCACCGCGACGGCAGCACGCCGCTTAGTGGCCATTTCGAGCAGCAGTTTACCCTGTTGCAGCAGCAGCTACAGCGCGACGTGGCGCACCGCATGGAACAGCAGAACGAGCTGATGCAGCGCGCCGATTGCTTCCTGTTCCCGCAGGAGTTCGCCTCGCTGCGTCCGCTTCTGGCAGAGTACCTGGATATTGTTTTTTCGCCGGTCGGCGGCGCGGTTGCCTGGTCGCCGCGCGGCCTGTTCTTTACCAGCGGCACGCAGGAAGGCCTGCCGTTCGATCGCATTATGGGGCAGCTGACGCGTAAACTACAGTTGCCGCGCACCGGCGAACACTCTATTGCCGCCTGGGACAGCGTGAACCGTGCCGCGCCCATTCCCGGTAACAAAGGGCAAAGTTATTTTATCCGCCACTTGCTGAGCGACCTGATCTTTGAAGAAAGCGGGCTGGCCGGCAGCGATAGCCGCTGGGAAGACCGTAATCGCCTGCTGCACTGGACCGCCTATGGCGCGATGGCCGCCGGGCTGTTGCTGGCCTGCGGGCTCTGGTTTACCAGCTATCTGCAAAACCAGCACTATCTTCAGCAGATTGCACAGCGCGTCCCGCCGTTGACACATCAGGGCGAGGAACTTGCCCGGCAAAACGCCGGCACCATTTTCGATCTGCTACCCTATTTGAATAGCCTGGTGAAGTTGCCGCAGGTAGAGCGTTTTTCCCTGGATAATCCGCCGCTCAGTATGCGGGCCGGACTCTATCGCGGCGATCAGGTTAGCGACGCCGCTGGGGTACTCTATCAGAACGCCCTGAAATCGTTGCTGCTGCCACGCGTGGCGCAGGAAATCACGCGCATTTTAGGCAGTGATAAAGGTAATGACAGCGAATTTAGCCGTAATGCCCTGCGCGCCTATCAGATGCTTTATCAGCCGCGCAATTATGACGGCGAATTCCTGCGCGGCTGGTTGATGCAGAACTTACAGCGTACCCTGCCGGCGAACGTCACCACGCACGATCTTCAGCAGCTTGACTGGCATCTTAGCCAACTGCTGGATCGGCAGATACAGTCGTCGCCTTTCGCTCGCGACAACGCATTAATTATGCGCAAGCTGGCAGCCAGTCTGGCGGACTCAACGCCGGACGGCAGTCAGTTTGTGATCGCGTCCGCAGAAACAACGCAGCGAGCGGGCAATCGGCATCAGTGAGGAAACGGTTATGGCGGAGAAATTAGCTCCGGGCTGGTATGGCAAGCTACCGGTTACCGGCGATTTCCTGCAGCGTCGGCTGTCGGATAGCCTGGTCACCGGCTGGTCCAACTGGTTTCAGCAGGGTATCACCCAGTGGCACCAGCAAAAGGTGACGGCGGAAGCCTTTCAGCGTGCACCAGTGTGGAACTTTATTATTCCAGTCACGCCCGGTTTCCAGCGCATCCAGATGGGCTGCCTGCTGCCCTCCCGCGATCGCGTAGGCCGCAGCTGGCCGCTGGTGGCGGTAAAAACCTTTACCCCTGAACAGTGGCATCCGGCGCAGTTGATTATCGCCGGCGACTGGTATCGTCAACTGGGCGGCTGTTTACTGCAGGCGGTACGCGAATCGCAGCCGGTCGATACGCTGGAGCAAAACCTGCTGGCGCTGCCCCCGCTGCCAGTGCCAGAAAAACAACGCTCCGCTATTATGGACGTGATCGGTTATCAGGATCTGCCCTGCACCTTAAGCTGGCGCGAAGTCGCCGATCGCTTTAACCCACAACATTTTATCAGCTACTGGTGGAGTAACCGCTGTGACGGGTTCCCTCACGCCACGCACAAGCACAGCGGCATTTTAAACGCGCAGCTTTTTTCCCTGCTGTTTAACCCGGCCGCAGGTGCGCAGCCGGGACGTAACGGTCTTTATCCACCGATGTTTGAGTAGTGCCTTTTGTCCCGACTTTTGATGCAGGAATCATCATGCGATTTACCATTGTGCAACAGACAGGCGTGCCCTATCAGACGGTCGACTTTTTACCCCCCGGCGGGACCATTGGCCGCAGTCAGGACAATGATTTAGTCCTGCCGGATGAAGCGCGTGCCATTTCCCGCCTGCAGGCGGTGGTTCATGTTTCAGCGCAGGGTGAATGTCGATTAACCAATCACGGCAGCGTCACCAGCGTGGTGTTAAATGGACGCCCGCTGGATCGCGACAGTCAGGTTCTGCTGCAGCACGGCGATACCCTGACCATCGGCGAGTATCAAATTGATGTGCGCGATCCGCGCCATGATATCGTCAGCGAGAATCTGGCCAGCAGCTTTGATCCGCTCTCGCTGTTTCAGCAAAACGCACAGAGCTCCGATCCGCTGGGGATGGCGCACTATGATTATTCTCCGCTGGTGACCTCCACGCTGGAGCCCGTTGCCGCGAGCGACAGCGCTTCCAGCCGGACAAACGCGCACAGCGGCGCACGGCTGGATATCGACCCGCTGCCGCGCGACCGCAGCGAGCAGGCAGAAGGCGCTGAAGGCGTGCAGCCATGCAGCGATGGTCGGCTGATTCAGGCGCTGTTGGATGGGATGGGGCTGGATAATCATGGCAAGGATGCATTGACTGAAGAGCAGATGCGGATGACGGGCCGCATGCTGAGCCTGTTTTCTCAGGGTACTGTTGCTCTGCTCTCTTCGCGCTCGATTCTTAAGCGCGGGGTTAAGGCTGAAATGACCATGATCCTGAATGAAGCCAACAATCCCTTTAAAATTTTACCGTCGGGCAAAACGGTGCTGATGCAGATGTACCAGAGCCAGATGCCAGGCTTTATGCAGCCAGAACAGGCGGTTCGCGATGCGCTGGTGGATTTACAGGCGCATCAGCTCGGTATGATCGCCGGGATCCGGGCGATTATCGCCGCCATGCTGCAGTCATTTAATCCGCAGCGGCTGGAAGAGAATGCGCGTCAGGATGGACAACTGCCAAAAATGCCTTTTACCGCGCATCGTAAAGCGGCGCTGTGGGACTATTTTATGCGCAGCTACCAGCGCACCGCCGGCGAGCTGGAGGATGATTTTCACTCTCTGTTCGGCGAAGCCTTTTTGCACGCCTATGACATGGAAGTGAATCAGTACAAAGACTCTCAGACGCGAACGGAGAACGAATGAATATCGCCTTTGCCATTACCTCGCAACAGGGCGAGCGCACGAACAATCAGGATCGGGTAGGCCATCTGCTGACTGAACAAAACGCCTGCTTTGCGGTGTGCGATGGCGTGGCCGGTCTGCCCGGCGGCGAACAGGCGGCGCGCATCGCCTGCGATACGCTACTGGATACGCTGAGTTCGCTTCCGGCATTCACCGTTCAGGCGAGCTATCAGGCAATTGAAAAAAGCGATCGCGCTATCCGCGAAGCACAGCAGATAAATCCGAAATTACAGCGCATGAGCACTACCCTCGCCGCGCTGTTTATTGACCGGACTCAACAGCTGGCATGGTGGGCGCACGCTGGGGATAGCCGCATTTATCATTTCCGCCGTGGCTACCTGAAACAGGTGACGCACGACCACAGTCTGGCGCAGCGAATGAAGGATGCAGGTTATGAAAATACCGGCATTAACAGTAATTTACTTTATAATGCGCTCGGGGCAGAAGCGATGCGCGAGGTCAGCCACAGCGAGGTGATTACGCTGGAGGATGGCGATGCCTTTTTAGTGTGCAGCGATGGCTTTTGGCTTCATCTGGCCACCGCTGAAATGGAGCAGGCGCTGCGCATGGTAAACAGCTGCGAGGAGTGGTTAACGCTGATGCAGCAGGCCATCGACCGGGCCCGCAAAAACGATAACCTGAGCGCCATCGCCATTTGGGTCGGGTCGCCGCAGGAGACGACATTATTACAGTCGCTGGCTGATTCGGCACGCCTGTTGCCGCCTCGCGATTAATTTCAAGGAGCGTTATGAAATTGCTGACCAAGTGCCTGCGCCGGGTGTCCGGCCCGATGGTAAACACGCACACAACGTCGTTCCTGACAGATTGTTCTGCGTTAACTGTAACGCGGGGCGCATTACGCCTCTGCCACCATGCCCTGCGCGCCGGGGTGACTGGCCATAAAGCAGTTATTTGGCTGCATGGCGTTATGGCGCTTTTCGTGGCCTCCGCCGCCAACGCCGAGAATTATCGCGTGGTTTACTCCCCCAGCATGGCACTGGAGGTGTTTATTGATAATGTCGCCAGCAATGCGCCGCAGGACTGGTGTAAGGAAACGCTGCATCTGCGCATTGTTTCCGGCGAAAGCAAAGATTCCACGGTGTTAACCTCCTTTTTGCCCCGCGTCGGTACCCTGCTGGCTAATCAGTGTGGAAAATTGCAGGAGCTGCCGTGGGAGATGATGGATAGCCAGGGTGCGGCGCTGGCCAGCGGAACCGCAGTGAAAGCACAAAACTGGCGGCCCATCGTTACCGCTGATGCAACCGCGACGGCAAACGCCAATAATGCTGCTCCGCTC
The DNA here is from genome assembly GCF_050113815.1 of Pantoea sp. FN0307. Taxonomy (NCBI): domain Bacteria; kingdom Pseudomonadati; phylum Pseudomonadota; class Gammaproteobacteria; order Enterobacterales; family Erwiniaceae; genus Pantoea; species Pantoea sp. FN0307. The sequence goes on from NZ_JBNJSO010000001.1 coordinate 1,398,610, forward strand.
GATCTCTCTCGCCCCGCCAACACGGAGCCGCTACAGCACTTCGAACTGCCGGGCGGCTGCCATTTCCGCACCTGGTGGGACGATAACGGTCAGTCGATGTTTATTCCCGATAATCGCAACCTGAGCTGCTCGACCGAGGGCTGGCTGGAGGGCGCCAGCGAGCTAACGCTGGTGAACAACGGCAAAAGCGAGCCGGTCACAGTGAATTTCTGGCAGGGTTATCCGCTGATCGGTCTGAAGCCGGACAACGCCACGCTAAGCATGGTAAATATCAATAACCAGCGCATGGTGGTGACCAATACCAGCGCGGAAGATAGCTGGCTGATCCTGCCTTTTGATAATCATCTTCATGTGTGGCAGTTCAGCGGCACGCTGCTGATAAAAATGGATAAAAGCACGGCCCAGGACCTTACGGCGGTCCGGGCGCGGGTGAACGCGGTGCGCAAAACTTGGTCCGGTATGCTGCCCGCCAAACAAAAGATAAACGTTATGCTGGTGGATGCGCTGCATCCCGACCTCGCCGATCCGGCGATTGGCGCATACCGCACCTTAAATTAAACGCAGGCGCGTGCCTGCAGTAAACAGGCCGTAAACGCTCAGAGAGTGGTAACTATGTCGGCAAATGAAGAACAGAATATGGTGGCTGGCGCCCTCCCGGCGGGTCATCGATTCAATGAATTTGAAATCAAGGATGTGATTGGCGGCGGCGGTTTCGGCATTGTCTACCGCGCGTGGGATCATTTGCTGGAGCGCACCATCGCCATTAAAGAGTATATGCCGGCGTCGCTGGCGATACGCAATGACGATCTTTCGCTTGGCCTGCGCAGCGAGCGATTCGGCAAGCTGTACAACGCCGGGCTGAGCAGTTTTATTCAGGAGGCGCGTCTGCTGGCGCGCTTTAACCATCCCGGACTGCTGCATGTGCTGCGTTTCTGGGAAGAGAACGGCACCGCCTATATGGGCACGCTCTGGTATAGCGGCATGTCGTTAAAAGCGTGGCAACATCAGCATCCCGATACCATTAATGAAGAGTGGATACGTCAGCTGCTGCCTCCGCTGTTTGGCGCAATTGGCACCATTCATCAGGCGGGCTATCTGCATCGTGATATTGCGCTGGATAATATTCAAATCCAGGATAACCAGCTGCCGGTACTGCTTGATTTTGGCTCGGCGCGCAAAGAGATCGGTAACCTTTCTGACGAAACGGAGATCATGCTGAAGCCTGGCTTCGCGCCCATCGAGCAGTACAGCGAAGAGACCGATAGCGAACAGGGCCCCTGGACCGACATTTATGCGTTGGGCGCGGTGCTACATACGCTGATAACCGGCAGCCCGCCGCCAGCCAGCGTGGTGCGCTGTATCGAGGACCACTATCAGCCGCTGGCGCAGCGTCAGCCCGCAGGTTATTCCCTGTCGTTGCTGCATGCCGTGGATCGCGCTCTGATGATGAAGCCCTCCGATCGTCCGCAGTCCGTTGATGAGCTGGCGACGCTTATTTCCCTGCCGGTCAGCGATGTACAGCAGCTGGTCAGCGCCGTAAATGCGGTTCAGGAGAAAGAGCCGGAAGCAGCCACCACGCCGGAGCCGGTAGTGCTGGCAGTCAATCATGGTGCCTCCAGCGCCGAGCCATTAACGCCGCGCACGCCGCGTCGTGTTTCGCTGCCGTTAATTTTGTTGAGCGGCGGCGCGTTGCTGGCGGTGATCGCTATCGCCGTTCTGGTGAACAGCGGCGGCAATAGGCAGACCAGCACCGCCCGTGAGAGCAACACGACAACCGATGCGGCGCAACAGCAGCCGCAGGGCAGCGGGCCGACAATGGCCACGGTTTATCTCCGCTTGCGCAGTAATGAAACGGTCAGCCTGAACGGAGAAACGCTGGACGTGAAGCCGAGCAATAACGGCTATGCGGCGCTTAACCTGGCCGCAGGCCGTTATCTGATTGAAGTGCATCAGGAGGATAGCGTACACAGCCAGCAGCTGGAGATTAATCGCGCCGGCACCTGGCTCATTAATCCGGCGCGCAGCAAATAATCTGTCAGGCTAGCCCTGTAAGCTGTGATGCGAGACCTGAAGTTCGCGCACCTGCCTGGCAAGATCGGACAGCGCGGTATCTTCCATACCGCGCTGATGCAGCTCCTGCGCCAGGGAAAACAGATACTGTGCATTGGTGCCCAGCGGCCCGCTGGCATGTGCAATCAGCGGCGCGATAGTCTTTGAGCAGGTGTCCGCTTCATACAGGGGATGCCGCGGATCCATAATAAATACCAGCGCCGTGACGCGACGGCCATCTTTCAACGTCAGTTCGCGCCAGCTGGGTAAATAGCAGCCGGTCACCATTTCCCGCTTCCACAACAGCTCCAGCTCTTCATGCAGGCGATCGTTGGGTAGCCGAAAAGCAAGCCCGCTGGTAATGCCGCCCTCTTTTAACGCCAGCATCCGTCCGGGCTGCTGTGCCGTTCCGCGTCCCACCGTTAGCCGCAGGCAAAAAGCGCGGTGCCAGCCGTGCAGCGTCGCCGCCGCCACCTCTTCCGCTTCAAAAACCGGATTCCACATCAGGGAGCCGTAACCAAAGATCCATACCGGACTGTTATCAGGCCGACAGGCCAGCGTCGCTGCCAGCGATGCCGCGCGCTGTTCACAGGTCCATAACAGCGACTCCTCAATTTCGCCAAAAGCGGTTTTACAGTCTGCTTTTAATAAGAATTCGCGTGTTAACAACCTTACCTCCTTAGCCTTACCTTTCTTTCCTCTGTCGAACCGCTTTTATTTCGTTGCCGATAGCTTCGCTGTGGTTTCGTCAGGATTAAAAAGACCTTATTCATTTCCGCCAGCGCTTGCAAGCGTGAAGCCGATCACATAAGAGTACGATGTTATAAAAAGCATCGGCGGCTTAGCGCAAGTCTTGAGGGATTTAAGGGGAATTTTTTCAGCAGTTGATGCGACTCACGGCGGGAAGCAGAGTGCAGCCGATGCGGGCCGGGCGCGCGGCGCGGCGTACCCGGCGCTTAGCCTACTTTTTGGGATGCCACTTATCGTCATCGCCCTTTTCATATTTATTTTTTACCGCTGCCCATGCCACCTTATGCGCGACTTCCTCCCGTGATTCATCGTCATGGCGTTGCTTTTTATCCTTATATTCATCCCAGGCGCTGTTGAAAGCTGCCTGATAAATTTCCTGAGCATGGGCAGGCAGAACGTTTTTTACGTTGTCCGGCAGTGAAGCTGTGGTTTTATAAGGCATATTTCCTCCTGTATGAGTGAGTTTAAGTGTGGCCTGGCATTGTTTTTTGCGCAAACTGTCCAGACCAGCGCTCGCGGATTTTTTCCACAGCAGAACTGCCATAAATACCGATTTCATGGCTCTTCCCCGCTGAAAAGGTTTTATTTATTTTGCCTAACAATAATTTAACTAGCTGATAAAGAAGTGCTTTAAAGGGAAATCATTTAAAAACGCCCTTTATCATGCCATTTGTGAGAACAAGTAAAAGAAAGTAAAAAACAATGCGCATTTATTCAGAGTCATTACACTGTGGGCGCTGGTAAAAAACATAACAGCGTTTAATCTTTAGAGGCTCACCATTGGGTTTCTGTAACAAGGGATGCACCGTTAAGACAGGAGAATAATATTGCCTATGGGTATGCATGACAGCAAGAAAACCCGCCATACCGAATACTCACTCTTTTTTCCTCTGGCTGCGCTGGCCGTGTTGTGGCTGTACGGTAACGCAGATACGATGCCGCTGGTTGTTTCAATTAATCTGTTAGCGCTGGTGGGGATCCTCTGTAGCGCATTTAGCGTCGTGCGTCACGCGGATGTGCTGGCGCACCGGCTGGGGGAACCCTACGGCTCACTGATCCTGAGCCTGTCAGTGGTGATTCTGGAGGTCAGCTTAATTTCTGCCCTAATGGCAACCGGCAACGCAGCGCCTGCGCTGATGCGCGATACGCTCTATTCGATCATTATGATTGTCACTGCCGGGCTGGTGGGTTTTGCACTGCTGCTGGGCGGACGTAAATTTGCCACGCAGTACGTTAACCTCGCCGGTGTGAAACAGTATCTGATTGCCATTTTCCCGCTGGCGATTCTGGTGCTGGTGTTTCCTAACGCCCTGCCGAACGGCAATTTCACCACCACTCAGGCACTGATTATTTCCGCCATTTCTGCCGCCATGTATGGCGTTTTCCTGCTGATCCAGACCAAAACGCATCAGAGCCTGTTTATTTATGAGCATGAGGATGAAGGCGATGATGACGATCCGCATCATGGCAAACCTTCCGCGCACAGCAGCCTGTGGCACGCTGTCTGGCTGGTGATTCATCTTGTAGCGGTGATCACCGTAACCAAAATGAACGCCGGGCCGCTGGAACATTTGCTGACGGAGCTGGATGCGCCGAAACAGTTCACCGGTTTCCTGATCGCATTATTAATTTTATCGCCGGAAGGTTTAGGCGCGATCAGAGCGGTGCTGGCAAATCAGGTGCAGCGCGCCATGAATCTCTTTTTTGGTTCGGTGCTGGCGACCATCTCACTCACGGTGCCTGCGGTAACGCTGATCGCCGCACTGACCGGACAAGAGCTAATTTTTGGCCTGGAGCCGCCGCATATGGTGATGATGGGCGCGGTGCTGATCCTGTGTAACATCTCGTTCTCTACCGGCCGTACCAATGTATTGAACGGCTGCGCGCATCTGGCGTTATTTATCGGCTATCTGATGACAATTATGCTGTAGTCCGGGCGCTCACCAGCGCGTAACAGCAGCAATAAAAAAGCAGCGGTTTGGCCGCTGCTTTTTTGATCCTGAACGCCTGGCAATTACTTGCTGGTGTCCAGCTCCGGGAAGCTTTTTACCAGGTCATCGATGGCTTTCATCTGCACCAGGAAAGGTTCCAGCTTGTCCAGCGGCAGCGCGGACGGACCGTCGCATTTCGCATTAGCCGGATCCGGATGCGCTTCGATAAACAGACCAGCGATGCCCACCGCCATGCCGGCGCGCGCCAGTTCTGCCACCTGCGCACGACGACCGCCGGACGCAGCGCCAAACGGATCGCGCGTTTGCAGCGCATGGGTTACATCGAAGATCACCGGGCTGTTGTTAGAGACGCGCTTCATGACATTGAAGCCCAGCATATCTACAACCAGGTTGTCATAACCAAAGTTGGCGCCGCGATCGCACAGGATAACCTTGTCGTTACCGCCTTCGGCAAACTTCTCGACGATATTACCCATCTGACCCGGGCTGACAAACTGCGGCTTCTTCACGTTGATTACCGCGCCGGTTTTAGCCATCGCTTCAACCAGATCGGTCTGACGCGCCAGGAATGCAGGCAGCTGAATCACATCTACCACATCTGCAACCGGCTGCGCCTGTGACGCTTCGTGCACGTCGGTAATGATTTTCACGCCGAACGTTTGCTTCAGCTCCTGGAAAATCTTCATTCCCTCTTCCAGGCCTGGGCCACGGTAAGAGTGAATGGATGAGCGGTTAGCTTTATCGAAAGAGGCTTTGAAAACGTAAGGGATGCCCAACTTATTGGTCACGGTCACGTAGTGTTCGCAGATGCGCATCGCCAGATCGCGCGACTCCAGTACGTTCATTCCACCAAAGAGTACAAACGGCAGATCGTTAGCGACCTGAATATCACCGATACTGACAACTTTTTCTTTCATGCCTTCGCCTTTTTTCATTGAATGGCTTACGCCGCTTAGTGCAGCGTCACCTGTTTCTGTTCAATTGCATGGATCTGGACTTTAATCATTTCGCTGACCGGATCTTCCGGGCACTGCTCAACAAAATAGATCAGATCGGTCAGGGCAACGTGTTCACAATCGAGCTGCGCGTAGATCAGGCCACGGTCGCGAATTTCATACGGGTCGTCCGGATCGATTTCCAGCAGCAGGTTGCAGACGTTGAGCGCCAGCTCCATATGCTTCTCTTCCATCAGCGCGGTTTTCAACGTATCCAGCATTTTGCGGATAACGGTTGATGACTCCGCCTCATCCAGATCCTCGTCGTACAGCTCTGCCGTTGGGCTGATATTGCCTTTCAGCCAGACTTCCAGCGTATGTTCGCTGAGCGTGTCACCGTTAAAAGGGTTGATCAGCCACATTTCGCCATCCATCCAGTCGGCGCGTAAAATCAGCTGCGTCGGGAAAATTACCGGCATCAGCGGCAGCTCCAGCTGATGCGCGATATGCAACAGCACCACGCCGAGCGATACCGCCGTTCCCCGGCGCGTATTCAATACGTTATCCAGCCAGAGCACATCGGAAAGCTTGTAGACGCCGCTGGCACCGCCAAACTTCCACTTTTTATAAAACAGCTCCAGCAGCTTCTCCAGCTGAAAGTCAGGCCCCTGTACCGTTGAAACGTAGTCCCGCGCTTCCTCTACCAGCGCCTGCAGCTGTGCGTTAACCGCATCTGCCGGAAAGTCATGGCGGATAGCGCGCGAGGTGGCGATTACCGCTTCACATAGCGGCGCTTCGCTAAAATCGATATTTGTTACTGATGTCATACAATCCCCAAAAGCGGCAGTTTGGTTACGGCCAGCTTAATAATGATGCCCAGCACTGCCAGCGCCACGATAAAGGCAATCCAGCGTACTTTAGCCTCACGCGGGCGACGGCCAAAAGCCACAACGCCCAGGGCGACATAGATAATAACGCCAAACAGCTTTTCCGTCAGCCAGGAACCCTGCGGCGTAAACGGATAGAAGTGGGTAATCATTACCAGGCTTATCCCGCTAATAAACAACAGCGTATCATTGATATGCGGCACGATACGCACCCAGCGCTGCGACATCATGGCTGAGCCGCGTTGCAGCCAGAAAAAACGCAGAATAAACAGCAGCACCGTGACGGCGACGGTGAGCAAATGGAAATGTTTAATTACGCCATAATAAGCAGCCATCATGATCTCCCTGTTTAATAATTGGCGATCGTCACCCGATCGTGACCCGCATAGTCCTGGCAGGTTTTTACGTTCTGATAATCCTGAGCAGAGAGGATAGTACGCACTGCCTCACCCTGTTGCCAGCCATGCTCCAGCATTATCGCCCCGTCCGGCAGCAGATAATGCCGTGCCGCATGGGCAATATGTCGGATATCGGCCAGCCCCTGCTCCTGTGCCACCAGTGCGCTGAGCGGCTCAAAGCGTACATCGCCCTGCTGTAAGTGCGCATCGGCGGCATCAATATAGGGGGGATTGCTGACAATCAGCGCAAATTTTTGATCGTTCAGCGCGCTAAACCAGTCGCTGAGCAAAAAGGTGACGTTGGCGATCTGCAGCTTTTGCGCATTGTGCTGCGCCAGCGCCACCGCATCCGCCACCCGATCCACGCCAGTAATCCGGCAATCGGGCCGCTCGCTGGCGATGGCCAGCGCCACCGCGCCGGTGCCGGTGCCGAGATCGAGAATATCCACGGCGCAATCAGGCAGACGCGCCAGCGCCTGCTCCACCAGAATTTCGGTATCGGGACGGGGAATTAAGGTAACCGGCGAAACGGTAAGCGGCAGCGACCAGAACTCGCGCTCGCCGGTGAGATGCGCAACCGGCTCGCCACGGGCCCGCCGGGCGATCAGGGCATTGAGCTGCGCCAGCTGCGCCGCATCCAGCGGTGTCTCATCAAAGGCCATCAGCCAGCTGCGCGATTTTCCCGTGACAAAACAGAGCAGCACTTCGGCATCGCGCTTTGGACTTTCGCCGCCGCACAGCGTGGCGCAGGCGGCTTTTAACCAACTGCGAATATCCATTAATCCTGCCCGGCAAGCGCAGCCAGCTGATCCGCCTGATGCTCCTGCACAATCGGTTCGATCAGGCTATCCAACTTACCTTCCATCACCTCATCCAGGCGGTAGATCGTCAGGTTGATACGATGGTCGGTCACACGTCCCTGCGGGAAGTTATAGGTCCGGATACGATCGGAGCGGTCGCCGCTGCCTAACAAATTGCGACGCGTGGAGGCTTCCTGCTCGTGACGGCGGGCCATTTCCGCCGCATGGATACGCGCGCCCAATACCGACAGCGCCTTGGCCTTGTTTTTATGTTGGGAACGTTCGTCCTGACACTCCACCACGATGCCGGTAGGCAAGTGGGTGATACGGATAGCCGAATCGGTGGTGTTAACGTGCTGACCACCCGCGCCCGACGAGCGGAAAGTATCAATTTTTAAATCGGACGGATTAATATCGGGCAGCTCCGCTTCCGGCAGCTCCGGCATCACCGCAACGGTACAGGCGGAAGTGTGGATACGGCCCTGAGATTCGGTTTCCGGTACGCGCTGCACGCGATGCCCGCCCGACTCAAACTTCAGCCGACCATAAGCGCCTTCGCCGCTAACGCGCGCGATCATCTCTTTATAACCGCCATGTTCGCCTTCGTTTGCGCTGATCACCTCAACGCGCCAGCGCCGCGATTCCGCGAAGCGGCTATACATGCGGAACAGATCGCCGGCAAAAATAGCCGCTTCGTCCCCGCCCGCGCCTGCGCGTATTTCAACAAAGCAATCGCGCTCGTCGTCGGGATCTTTCGGCAACAGCAGCACCTGCAGCTGTTGTTCCAGCTCTTCGCTCTGCGCGCGGGCGATTTTCAGTTCGTCCATTGCCATGTCGCGCATTTCCGCGTCGCTAAGCATCTGCTCGGCGGTGGCGATATCTTCCTGCACCTGCTGCCACTGACGGAAGCATTGGCTGACGTCGGTAAGCTGGGCATATTCGCGCGACAGCGCACGGAAACGCTCCTGCTCGGCGATGACGCTGGCATCGCCAAGCATCGCTTCCACTTCTTCGTGGCGCTCCTGCAAGGCTTCCAGTTTGGCAACAATAGAAGTCTTCATCTGGTATGATTTACCCTGTATTGGTGTGGGATTGTTCTAGTCCAGCCCGAGGCTGTCACGCAGGATCTGCAGGCGTTCGCCATCGCCGTCGCGTGCAGCCTGCTGCAGGGATTTAGTAGGGGCGTGAATCAACCGGTTGGTTAGCTTGTGGGCCAGATCATGCAGCACTTCCTGCGCATCCGCGCCCTGCTGCAACGCGGCCAGCGCTTTCGCTTCCAGCTCAGCGCGTATCTGCGCCGCCTGTTCACGATAATCGCGAATGGTCTCAACCGCGCTTTGCGCGCGCAGCCAGGCCATAAATTCACTGCTTTCCTGCGCAACGATGGTTTCGGCCTGTACGGCCGCCGCCTTCCGCTGGGCCATATTATTTTCAATAATCGCCTGCAGATCATCGACGCTGTAAAGATAAGCATTTGCGAGCTTGCCAACTTCCGGCTCGACATCGCGCGGTACGGCGATATCCACCAGCAGCATCGGCTGATTGCGCCGCGCCTTCAGCGCCCGCTCCACCATACCGCGTCCGATAATCGGCAGCGGGCTGGCGGTGGAGCTGATAATAATATCCGCCTCCGCCAGACGGCTATCGATATCCGCCAGGCCGATCACTTCTGCGCCAACCTCATTCGCCAGCAGCTGGGCGCGCTCACGGGTACGGTTGGCGATCATCAGTTTTTTTACATGGTGTTCGCGCAGGTGACGCGCCGCCAGCTCGATGGTTTCTCCCGCGCCGACCAACAATACGTTAACCGTAGAGAGCGATTCAAAAATCTGGCGAGCCAGGGTACAGGCAGCAAAGGCAACAGAGACGGCGCTGGCGCCGATATCGGTTTCGGTGCGCACCCGTTTGGCAACAGAGAATGTTTTCTGAAACATGCGCTCCAGTTCGCTGGAGAGCGAATGGCCGCGCTGGGAATCGGCAAAGGCTTTTTTCACCTGACCGAGGATCTGGGGTTCGCCAAGCACCAGCGAATCCAGTCCGCTGGCGACGCGCATCAGATGGCTGACCGCCTCATTGTCATGATGCCAGTAGAGGCTTTTGCGCACTTCGTCTTCGCGCAGGTTATGATATTCACACAACCATTGCACCAGACGTTCATGCAGGTTTTCCTGCTGCTCTACGCTAAGATAGAGTTCTGTGCGGTTACAGGTAGACAGCACAACGCCCCCCTGCACCATCGGCTGCGCCAGCAGGCTGTTTAAAGCCTCATCCAGCGTATCCGGCGAGAAGGTAACTCTTTCGCGTAAGGCAACAGGTGCCGTTTTATGATTTATTCCGAGGGCCAGCAGCGTCATGGTGAATCAGATCGGGTTATCCCAATGTTGTTGGGGTTTTATGAGGCGCATTCTACAAGATGCGGGAGATCATGAAAAGCCATACAAAGACTATGACTGTAATAAGATATAGCTGATAAGACTGAATTTCGATAATTCCACGTTGACGGGTAACCAGTGAATGATTAGCGTTACTCGTTTAGCTCTAAAAAGTGTGTTTGAGGAGATGACCCGGTGTTTGATCTGTTTACCCGCCGCTCGTTGCGGCTGCTTCCCCTTGCCAGCGTATTGCTGGCGGCCTGTACCATCAATAAACCTCAAGGCCCCGGTCAAAGTCCTACCTCATTGCAGTGGCAGCAACACCAGCAGGCAGTACAAAAAATCACCCAGTATCAAACGCGCGGCGCTTTTGCCTGGCTTTCTGACCAGCAAAAAGTTTATGCGCGCTTTAACTGGCAGCAAACTGCCTCTGACCGCTATCGTCTGTTGCTGACCAACCCGCTCGGCAGCACCGAACTGCAGCTGGATGCGCAGGGCGCAACGGTGCAGTTAGTGGATAATAAAGGCAAACGCTACGTCAGCAACGATGCTGAAAAAATGATCTCACAGCTGACCGGCATGGATATCCCGCTGGCGAACCTGCGTCAGTGGATGCTCGGCCTGCCGGGCGATGCCACCGATTTCACCCTGGACGATCAATATCAACTGCGCACGCTGAGCTACAGCCGCAACGGGCAGCAGTGGGACGTTACCATTCAGGGCTATGACCACAAGGTTAACCCGGCGTTGCCTGCCAGCATTGAGCTAAAACAAGGCGATAAACGTATTAAACTGCGCATGGATAGCTGGACTGTACAATGATTACCACCTGGCCCGCCCCGGCGAAGCTAAACCTGTTTCTCTATATCACTGGCCGTCGCCCTGACGGCTACCATAATCTGCAGACGCTGTTTCAGTTTCTTGATTATGGCGACAGTCTGCGGATCACACCGCAGACCCATGGCGAGCTCCGTTTATTAACACCGGTTCCCGGCGTAGCGCATGAAGATAACCTGATTGTGCGCGCCGCCCGACTGTTGATGCGCGCCGCTGCCGATCGCGGCACGCTGCCGGCGCAGGCTGGTGCAGATATCGCTATCGACAAGCGTTTGCCAATGGGCGGCGGGCTGGGCGGCGGTTCTTCCAATGCTGCAACAGTGCTGGTGGCGCTTAATCACCTGTGGAATACCGGGCTGGAAAATGAAACGCTTTGCGCGCTGGGTCTGCAGCTGGGTGCCGATGTTCCGGTTTTTGTGCGCGGTCATGCCGCCTTTGCCGAAGGGGTGGGCGAAGCGTTACAGCCTGTCGCACCGGCAGAGAAATGGTATCTGGTGGCGCACCCTGGCGTTGCCGTTTCTACGCCGCTGGTGTTTAACGATCCTGAACTGATGCGTAATTCACCGGTACGCTCATTTGATGCGCTGTTACAGGCTCCTTTCAGCAATGATTGTGAGGCAGTCGTAAGAAAACGTTTTCGCGAGGTTGATGCGCTTGTTTCCTGGCTGCTAGAATACGCGCCGTCGCGCCTGACAGGAACCGGCGCTTGTGTGTTTGCAGAATTCGACACCGAGTCCGCAGCCCGTCAGGTGCTTGAGCTGGCCCCGAACTGGATGCAGGGATTCGTGGCGCAAGGCGTAAACCTTTCGCCTCTTCACCGCATTCTTTCAGGGCACCTGGCGTAATGTGACAGTGTCACCCTGTTCCTGACGCTGCACAGAACGCTTTAATACACCCGTATGCACGCATGCGACGGATATAGCGCGCCCGTTGCCGTTCGCCTGTGTGCATTCTCTGGACGCAAAGCCTGAGGTTCTTCTCGTGCCTGATATGAAGCTTTTTGCTGGTAACGCCACCCCGGAACTAGCACAACGTATTGCCAACCGCCTTTACACCAGCCTGGGCGACGCCGCCGTCGGTCGTTTCAGTGATGGTGAAGTGAGCGTACAAATCAACGAAAATGTACGCGGTGGCGATATTTTCATCATCCAGTCCACCTGTGCCCCTACCAATGACAACCTGATGGAGCTGGTTGTAATGGTAGACGCGCTGCGTCGCGCTTCTGCTGGTCGTATTACCGCTGTAATCCCCTACTTTGGCTATGCTCGTCAGGACCGTCGCGTTCGTTCAGCGCGCGTGCCGATTACCGCTAAAGTGGTTGCGGACTTCCTTTCCAGCGTCGGCGTTGACCGTGTGCTGACAGTGGACCTGCACGCAGAACAGATCCAGGGCTTCTTCGACGTTCCGGTTGATAACGTATTCGGTAGCCCAATTTTACTGGAAGATATGCTGCAGATTGGTCTGGAGAATCCGATTGTGGTTTCCCCGGATATCGGCGGCGTCGTTCGCGCCCGTGCTATCGCCAAGCTGCTTAACGATACCGATATGGCCATTATTGATAAACGTCGTCCGCGCGCTAACGTTTCTCAGGTTATGCATATTATTGGTGACGTGGCAGGCCGCGACTGCGTACTGGTTGACGATATGATCGATACCGGCGGCACGCTGTGCAAAGCAGCTGAAGCGCTGAAAGAGCGCGGCGCTAAACGTGTTTTCGCCTATGCAACGCATCCGATCTTTTCGGGCAACGCAGCGGAAAACCTGCGTCACTCAGTGATCGATGAAGTCGTGGTTTGCGATACCATCCCACTGGCTGACGAGATCAAGGCGCTGCCTAATGTGCGTACCCTGACCCTTTCAGGCATGCTGGCTGAAGCGATTCGCCGCATTAGCAATGAAGAGTCTATCTCTGCGATGTTTGAACATTAATCGCTAAAATGATAAAAACCGGGCTCAGGCCCGGTTTTTTTTATACTCTCCCGTCCTGCCGCTATCTGTTGATAAGCCTGTGGCACCTATAGCTAATTCCACGATCGATAATCAGCAAAGCGCGTAAAGTTCATGGCATTTCTTTTACCGCTGCGTTAAGCGCTTTTTACAACCGGCGAGTCATGATATTTTGCTGCGGTTTTTTTATAGGGAAGCGCGTTATGGCACTTGATGTCTACACACTGTTTATCTGTGAACTCTATGTGCTGGGCTTTCTGAGCATAATTATGATTTTTGCCTGGAGCGGCGCGCAGTACGATCGCGTGCTGGGCTTCACCACCGTGGCAATTATCGCCATGATGATCTCGGTATGGCTCGGCAGCCTGCGTAATCATGGTCTTCTGTTCCTGCCGGTGGCGGTGGGCAACACGTTAGTGATGCTGGCCTATGGCATGTGGCTGAACGCCTTTCGCGTGTTTTCCGGGTTTCGCCCCGGGATTAGCTGGCTGTTTGGTGCGCTGCTTTGGGCGCTGCTCTGCTGTTTTCCTTCATTTTATTACTCGATACCAAAGCGCATTATGGTGAGCTGCCTGCTGTGCATCAGCTATACCGTTGCATTGATTATTATGCTGGTCCGTTCACGCGCCTGCCTGCAGATCACTTTCTGGCCAGCTCAGCTCCTGCTCTGCTTTCATCTGGTGTTTCATCTCTCGCGCATGTGTTTCGACAGCGGCTCCTCCGCTCACAATGCGATGGGACATAGCCCGTTTTCCAGCTACGTTATCCTGGAATCAACGCTGTTTGTGATTGGCCTGACATTCACTATTCTGGCAATGGTAAATGAGCGCACGCAGATACGCTATAAACAGGCTTCGTTACGCGATCCCCTAACCAGCGTCTGGAACCGCCGTGCGTTATTTGCCCAGGCGGGGCTTGCTGAGAAAAAAAGCATGCAGAAACAGCTTCCTCTGGTCGCCATGGTCTTCGATCTGGATCATTTCAAAAGCATCAACGACCGGTATGGCCATAATCAGGGCGATCGGGTGCTGCTGGATTTTTGCCGCGTCGTAGAGAAAGTTTTGCCCGCAGAATGTACCTTTTCCCGACTGGGCGGTGAGGAATTTGCCGCACTTTTTGTCGGTGATGTAGAGAAAGCGCGGAGTTTATGTGAAGAGATTCGGCTCCTGGCGATGGTTTCTCGCCCGGATAATATTGAATACACGGTAAGTATCGGCATTGCGGCTGGCAAAACCCACAGCTTTTCGTCATTGATGATGATGGCGGATAAAGCGCTTTATGAAGCTAAAGCGGGTGGACGCAACCGTATTGAGATAAAAACCACAGCGCCGCAGAGCGCGACGCTGGTGAACCTTAACCTTTAATGGCTATGGGGGCGTTGATGAGAGGCACGACGGCAACGTTGATCGCCACAGTGACGCAGCCAGTAATACTTATCGGCCACTTTTTCACGTCCGCTAATACGTGCGCCCACCAGCCACAACAGTGCGCCAATAAAAATACTCAGGATCGCGAAAGGCGTTAGCATTGGAGGCAACTGGAGCTGCGGCAGCTGGTTTAGTACCGCATAGCCGATGCCTGCAATCATGGTCAGTAACCCCAGCCCCATCAAACCATTACCTGCAATCATTGCGTTTTTACGTTTCATCCCCTGCCTCCTTTTTTTGGCTGCACAGCACATACTGTTAAACCACCCTAAGCTTAGGAGATGACCCAACTGCCCGTTGGGCGCACGATCACACATTTTAACTACTGTTCGATAAAATTTATTGATAACCGTCTGTATTTATATAGAAAACATATTATTTACTACCGTAACTAAAAGCCTCACCCGCTTTGTATTCTTGTCAGCAGGCCGCTACACTATCGCCCTTCGGTTTTTAGCAGGAAAGACCCCCGTGAGTGAGATTAAGCTGATTGTTGGCCTTGCCAACCCTGGCGCCGAATACGCCGCAACGCGCCACAATGCCGGTGCCTGGTATGTGGATTTACTCGCAGAGCGCCATAATCAGTCCCTGAAAGAAGAGAGTAAGTTTTTTGGCTATACCGCACGACTTAACGTGGCGGGGAAAGATGTGCGCCTGCTGGTGCCAACCACCTTTATGAACCTGAGCGGTAAAGCGGTGGCGGCGATGGCGACCTTTTATCGCATTGCCCCTGAAGAGATTCTGGTGGCCCATGATGAGTTGGATCTCCCGCCAGGCGTAGCGAAGTTCAAGCTGGGCGGCGGACATGGCGGCCATAACGGGCTGAAAGATATCATCAGCAAACTGGGCAATAATCCCAACTTTCATCGCCTGCGCATTGGTATTGGTCATCCGGGCGATCGCAATAAGGTGGTGGGTTTTGTGCTGGGTAAACCGCCCACCTCTGAGCAAACGCTGATCGATAATGCGGTTGATGAGGCAGCTCGCTGTACAGAAGTCTGGTTAAAAGATGACTTGCTGAAGGCGATGAACCGGCTGCATAGCTATAAAGCGAGTTAAGGTTACACCTGCTGCGTTAATCCGGCAGGTCACCGATTTTGCTGAGCGGCAGCGGCGCGTACAGGTAGTTCTGCAAAGCCCAAACGCCCTGCTGCTCCAGCATGACCCGCTGCGCCTCGTCTTCTACCCCATCCACAATCAGCCGGTTAGTCATTTGCATTATCTGTCGCAGCAGCACGATAAATATCGATTTATGCACATTTTCGGCGAAAAAACGTCGGTCCAGCCTCACCGCCTCGAAAATATGGCTTTGCACCGCATTCAGATTAGCGTAGCCAGCGCCAAGATCGCTCAGCCATAAGATATTCATCTGCTCAGACAGCGTTCTGATTAACGGATTATCGATGCCATCATGCAGGTTGGGAAAAGCTTCAGATAACGACAGCCGTAAAAAAGGCAGATGTTGTAGGGCATGGCGTATAAAAGCCGATTCGGTAACCCGCTGCGCCAGCGCAAAATCGAGCGTAATACAACAAAGCCACTGGCGCTGACGCAGCAAGGCGGACATGCTTTCCAGGCTCAGCAGTTGGTGGATGAGCATCTCTTCCCGCTGCGCCGTAGAGAGGGATTCCAGCTTCAGGCGACCAACTACGCTACGATAGGCGGCCGAATGCGGCTCATCATAGTGCAGATCAAGCGCAACGATACGACCAGCAGGCGTATGCAGCACATCGCACATTATTTCCAGCGGCTGTTGCAGCTTGATCATAGAAAACTGGTTGCGCCTCTCGCTTCTCGTTACGCCTCGTTCTTATTATCAGCAACAATCAGCACAATTGCAGTTTTAAAACGCGTTTTCCCACTGGCTCAGGATGAAATCAGCCGCATCCGGGCCATAATTACGTGTATAATAGCGGCAAATTTTTCATGTCATTACCGGCAACGGTTATTGTCCGGTTATCTCAGCAATTAAGGTGATTCAAACATGGGATTCAAATGCGGTATCGTGGGCCTGCCTAACGTGGGTAAATCCACTCTGTTCAATGCGTTAACCAAAGCGGGCATCGAAGCAGCAAATTTCCCGTTCTGTACCATTGAGCCTAATACCGGCGTGGTGCCAATGCCTGATTCACGTCTCGACCAGCTGGCGGAAATTGTTAAGCCGCAGCGTATTATCCCGACCACAATGGAATTTGTTGATATTGCTGGTCTGGTAAAAGGGGCATCCAAAGGTGAAGGCCTGGGTAACCAGTTCCTGACAAATATTCGTGAAACCGAAGCGATTGGCCACGTAGTCCGCTGCTTTGAAAACGATAATATCATTCATGTTTCCGGCAAAGTAAACCCGGCGGAAGATATTGACGTCATTAATACTGAGCTGGCGCTTTCCGACCTGGATACCTGTGAACGTGCCCTGCAGCGCATACAGAAAAAAGCCAAAGGCGGCGATAAAGACGCCAAACTGGAGCAGGCGGTGCTGGAGAAGTGTCTGCCGCACCTGGAAAATGCTGGTATGCTGCGCGCCCTGTCGCTGGATGAAGAAGAGAAAGCGGCGATCCGCTATCTGAGCTTCCTGACGCTGAAGCCAACCATGTACATCGCTAACGTGAATGAAGATGGCTTCGAGAATAACCCTTATCTGGATCAGGTACGCGCTATCGCTGAACAGGAAGGTTCTGTGGTCGTGCCGGTTTGCGCCGCCGTTGAATCTGATATCGCCGAGCTGGAAGATGACGAGCGCGCCGAGTTTATGGCGGAGCTGGGTCTGGAAGAGCCGGGCCTGAACCGTGTTATTCGTGCCGGCTATGCGCTGCTGAATCTGCAGACCTATTTCACCGCAGGCGTAAAAGAAGTACGCGCCTGGACGATTCCTGTCGGGGCCACCGCGCCGCAGGCGGCCGGTAAGATCCATACTGACTTTGAAAAAGGCTTTATCCGCGCGCAGACCATCGCTTTTGAAGATTTTATTACCTACAAAGGTGAACAGGGCGCGAAAGAAGCCGGCAAGATGCGTTCAGAAGGCAAAGAGTATATCGTTAAAGATGGCGATGTGATGAACTTCCTGTTCAACGTCTAAATAAAATCTGTTGTCTCATGAGGTTTTATTAAATCTCATAACAATAAAAGAAAACCATTAAATCCACGCACTTGTGTGGATTTTTCATTTCATATCGTCTCAGGTGATATCGTAGAAGCGCAGTGAAAATTGAGTACATAGGTGAGTACATTAGACTTCCATCTTCATTCTAAATGAGTACAGTTGGTTGTCGATCAAAACCACACCGTCTCTGATGCCGCTAAGGCTATGGATGTCGGTCTTTCCACGATGACAAAATGGGTCATGCAACTGCGTGAAGAGCGTCAGGGCAATACACCAAAAGCCTCTCCGATAACACCGGAACAAATCGAAATACGTGAACTGAAGAAAAAGTTACAACGTATTGAAATGGAAAACGAAATATTAAAAAAGGCTACCGCGCTCTTGATGTCAGACTCCCTGAACCGTTCTCGATAATCGGGAAACTCAGGGCGCGCTATCCTGTGGCCACTCTCTGCCATGTGTTCGGGGTTCATCGCAGCAGCTATAAATACTGGAAAAAACCGTCCTGAAAAACCAGACGGCAGACGGCTATGTTACGAAGTCAGGTACTTGAGCTGCATGGCATCAGTCACGGTTCGGCCGGAGCAAGAAGCATCGCCACAATGGCAACCCAGAGAGGCTGCCAGATGGGGCGCTGGCTCGCAGGCAGGCTAATGAAAGAGCTGGGGCTGGTGAGTTGCCAGCAGCCAACTCACCAGTACAAGCGTGGTGGTCATGAACATGTTGCTATCCCTAATCACCTTGAGCGGCAGTTCGCCGTAACAGAGCCAAACCAGGTGTGGTGTGGTGCGGTGATGTGACCTATATCTGGACGGGTAAGCGCTGGGCGTACCTCGCCGTTGTTCTCGACCTGTTCGCAAGAAAACCAGTGGGCCGGGCAATGTCGTTCTCGCCAGACAGCAGACTCACCATGAAAGCGCTGGAAATGGCATTGGAAACTCGCGGTAAGCCCGTCGGGGTGATGTTCCAGGGCGCTCAGGGTAGCCAGCCCTGAATGTGAACAAAAGCAGTACCGGAAAATAGGCGGCCTACTATATCTGCCATAGCTCAATATGATTTTAGTCTCCTACGGTTATTTCACCTCTCTGTCCGTTACGTTAAAAACCGGACTGGAAACGTTAGGTCAACTGTCAATTGCTCAACCGAGCTATTTATTTATTGCAACAGGCATTAATTTTATTCTTCTGCTTTATGTTATTTACACGTTATCGCTGTTTGCACGTAAAAAAAGGAATTACCGCTGGCTTATATTTTATTAATAGCTGCTGGGCTCGCCATTATGATCCTTGACCGGCTGGCGACCTCTTATATATATCCGAATATCCCGATGAACGCTAACCAGGTGATGCCAATCGTTACGCATACGATTTACGCATGCATCTGGATACCTTACTTCCGTTGTTCTGTACGCGTTAAGAAAACTTTTATCCGGTAGGCGTTAAGCGCACCGTCATTTATAGGGCGACGCCCCCCCCTGGCTTATAATGATCCTGCTCAGTAGAAGTTACCTTTCCTCTCGGCAGGTCGGTATACCTGTTCAGGAAGGCTTGCGCCAGTCAGGGTACGCAGCAAATTGCTAAATGCAAGCATTAAAACGTTAAATATTAATTAATTTCTGACTGCTGTGCAAAGGCGCTTTGTACTTGACCTGATTAATGGCTTTTATTAATGTACCTTTACATTCCCCCTAAGATAAAAGCAATGAAACTGATCAGGCGGTTTTTATTAAAAAGGAAGACGATAGGCACTCTGGCCATAAGCTCAACCGTGCTGGCTATTATTCTCTATCAGAATAGTTATCAGCTTAATGAAAAGAGCATCACTATTTCTCACCAGCCAAATAATCTTGATGCTATTCTGGCGATGCCACGCCATCCGCTGGCGGATGGAAAACCCGGTGTGGTTATATTTATCCATGGCGATGGCCCCATCAACGCAACGCATGGTGGCTTTTACCGGCCGATCTGGGAAGCGCTGGCGCGTTCAGGCTTCGCCTCCTTGTCATGGAATAAGCCTGGCGTTGGCGGCGCACCCGGTAACTGGTTGCAGCAAAGCATGGATGATCGTGCCGATGAAGTAGTGGCAGCTATTCACTGGATAAAAGGCCAGCCGCAGTTGGATGGCCAGCGCATCGCGCTATGGGCCGCCAGCCAGGGAGGCTGGGTTATGCCAAAAGTTGCGGTCAGATATCCTGATCTCTGTTTTATGATCGCGGTTTCCCCTGCAATTAATTGGCTGCAACAGGGTCGCTATAATACTATCGCCAGCATGAAACAACAAGGCCGCTCGCAGCATGAAATCGATATGGAATTAAAGCGCGACCGGCAGGTGTTATCGCTACTTAATAATAATGCTTCTTTTGAGCAGTATCAGAAAACACAGGGTGACGCCGCCGACTTTACTGCCGAGCGCTGGCATTTCGTGCATAAAAATTATCGTGCCGATGCCACGCAGGATCTTAACGCTATACGCTCTCCGGTATTTTTGGCGCTCGGTGGTAAAGATATCAATGTCGATATTAACAATACTGAACAAGTATACCGTCAATATTTAAACCGGGCGAATAAACTGGAAATAAAACGCTATCCTCAGGCCACACACTCTATGCTGGAAAAAAGCACCGAGGAGTCTTTCGTAAAAAGCGGGTACAAGGGGCTGTTTTTTCCACGAACCATTTTTTACCCTGGTTTTTTACAGGATCAGCAGCAGTTTGCCTGGCAGCACCGTGACTGCCAGTAATAGAGAAGGCGGGAAAGCCCCGCCTCTTTTTAATACCAACGGAAAATTCTCATTCCGATAATAAAGGTAATCAAGCCAAAACCCAACAGCATCAACGTAGCAGGCATCACCAGCTGCACATGCGCGCCTTCAATAAACACCTTCCTCATCGCATCCGCCAAAACAGTTAATGGCAGATATTCAATAATGGAAGCCATCCAGTGCGGGAAATTTTTATAACTGAAAAAGATGCCAGAGAGCAAAACCTGAATCAGAATAGTCACTTCAAGCAGACCGTTGGCCGTTTGCGCTTTCATCGCTCTTGAAGAAGCTAATACAGCCATCCCAGAGAAACAGACATTGCCTGCAAACAGCAGCAGCAGAAACGCGTTAAAAGATCCCTGAATTTCCACATCAAAATAGACGCGGGCAAACAGGTTGATAATCAAAATTTCGATAAAGTTAATCAGGAAACAGGCGCCGATATGTGCCAGCAAAAAGGTCGATTTACGCATTGGCGTAATACACATCTGCCGCGTCACGCGGGTAATACGTTTTTCCACCAGCGCCCAGCCGACGGCAATCAGACAGGTTTCCATGATCGCCATCGCCAGCAGCCCAGGCACCAAAAAGTCAACGTATCGTAGCCCTGCGGTTTCCAGCACCGAAAGATTATTATCCTGCGGCTGTTGCGCGCCCTTTTCTTTCTCATTCAATAAATAATATGACAGCATCGCTTCGTTATCCTGCGGATCAAGATAGTAAATCCGCTTTGGCTCGGCGTTATCCCCCTCTTTTGGTTGCGTCGCTTCCACAAACATTTGAATGTCGCCGCGTTTAAGCGCCAGTATCACCTCATCACGATTCTGATAATAGCTTACGCGATAAGTCACCTTTATCAGATGTTGACGTTTAACCTCAGGCAAATTGATAACGCCGGATAATTGATGCGGGTTAGCAGACAGCTGCTCGCTCCACTGGCGAACCTGGGCGGCGGCGGCGGCGCGATCCTGCGGTAACACAACGCCAATACGCCGTTCCGGAATGTCTTGCGAAGAAAAAGAAAGCCCCAGCAACCACACCAGCAACAGCGGAAACCCGAACGACCAGAACAGGATTTGCGGTTCGCGTATATATTGCCGAAACTGCGTGAGCATCAGGTTAAACAGGGCATTATTCATGAAAGCCTCTCCCCGCCAGCGACATAAAAAGATCATCAAGCGTTTTTTTGCGCACCACCAGCTCACCGATTTCCACGCCCTCTTTCTGCGTAAAGGCCAGTAAATAACTGATAAAGCTGGATGCATTTACAATAAGCATACTCACTCTGCCTTCCTTCTCATTAACGTTGTATTCCAGTACCTGAGCATGCTTCCTGATGGCTTCCAGCCTTTGAGGCTGCGCAGTACGGCACTCAACCACTTCACCATCGCAATGTTTTTTCAACAGCTGCGTCATGCTGCCCTGCGTCAGGATTTCCCCTTGATTCATGATGCAGATACGTCCGCAGAGGTACTCCGCTTCTTCCATATAATTCCACTCTGTGTCGCTGACTCTTTTACCAGGCTATCCCCTCGCATACCTGAAATTTATCATCCAGACTTAAACCAAAGACATGGTCTGCGCAGGCAATGTGCTTTACACTGCGCGCTGCAAAAAGTCAGTAGATAAACGATTAATCAGGCGGTAATGGCGATGAACGGAACAATCACAACGTGGTTTCAGGATAAAGGTTTTGGATTTATCAAAGATGAAAACGGCGAGAATCGTTATTTTCATGTGATCAAGGTCGCCAACCCTGAACTGATAAAGAAAGATGCGGCGGTAACTTTCGAGCCCACCACCAACAGCAAGGGCTTGTCAGCATATGCGGTAAAAGTCTTACCGGAAAGTAAATATCTCTATATTGCAGGCGAGCGCGTTAAGCTTACCTCAATCAAATCCTACCTGGTTTACAGCGAAGAAGTGCCTGCCGATACCCGCATCGATAAAGAAAGCCCCGTACTGTCTGTGGGCGTACTGATGAGAAGCATCAGGCCGAAATCAGCGGCGCAGCCTGGTGAGATGCGTTCACTGAAAAAACTGGCAATCACTACCTTTCAGGGAACCACGTTAATCTTCTCGGAAGATGAAATAGACATAGATGCCACAGTGAAGCTGCTCAAGGTTTGAAATAACGCGTACTGACCCGGTGTTGAAATTTTGCGCCATGCTTAAGCAGAATTTCAACACTGGCTATCGGCCTGTGTGCGCCGTGATAGCCAACTCTTTTATCACCTTCGCCAGCCATCAGCCCGCTCCCGGCATAAAACCGATCGCCTTAACGCCCTGCCCCGACTGGATGACCAAAAAACCCAACAAGAATGATATTATTCAGGCCAGACGATGCAAACAGCAACTGACACCGAACACAGTCCCTGAGGATCTTTTATGAACAAAGAAATACCGCTTAAATTTTATGACATCGTGGATGAGTATTCGACGGAAACGGCCAGGGCGGTGAGCGACGCAGAACGCGATCCTCTGGCGCACTATTTTCAACTGCTGATTACGCGCTTAATGAATAACGAAGAGATCAGTGAGGATGCGCAGAAAGAGATCGCTGATGAAGCCGGTATCGATGAAGCGCGTATTGATGAGATAGCCACATTCCTGAATCAATGGGGCAATGAGTAGTTCCCGCTGAGGGTATTTTGAAACGGATACAACGTGAGTGTGGTGTCCGTTTTTGCAGATCGAACGCTCCCTCAGCCTTGCCACTTCGTGCTAAACGGCGCTGGTTGAAAATTCAGTCATCGGAGTTCTGTATGGTGACGTCAGAAAGCGCGGAACGGCCTTCCGCCCCAGACCTGACGATACTAAAGCTCCCGTCTGTTTCCAGCACCACCGCTTCGATGTCTTCCAGGGCAGCAAAGCCCCCTGCCCGGATAGCTGAACGGACTTCGTCTTTTGTTACACGGGACGACCGCATCGCCTGGGTAAGAAAATGGCCCTGATAGAATAATAAGGCTGGCTCACCGGTTACCAGCTTGCGGAACCAACCAGCTCTGACGCTGGACCAGGTGACTCCATACTGCAACACAATCAGCAGGGCAAACGCGAGCGTCCCCTGGGCAAGAGACACGTTGCGGTTAAGCAAGACCGTAGCGTACGTTGACCCCAGTGCCACCGTAACCACCAGATCGAACGCGTTCATTTTAGACAGCGTACGCCGACCTGACAGGCGCAGCAATATGATGAGGTTAACGTAAGCAAGAATGCCAATAATCAGCGTGCGAACAAGCGCAGAGCCGCTACTGAAAAATATCCCTTCCATTATTTCTCCGGTAGTTACATTAATTAAAGGAAATTCCCGGGTCTGTGGGTACGGGCGCTTAGCCATATAGGGTTAACTGCAACTCATTTTTTCAGGTGATGCAGCATTGCCATTATAAAACTTAATCTGGTCGTATAATGCGACGGGCAAGCTTCCCAACGGACATACCCTGAACAAGTATTGAAAATACTACGACAAGATAGGTAAGCGACACGACGGTGTCGCGATGCTCCCCTGTCGGCAGGGAAAGCGCTAATGCCACTGAGATACCGCCACGTAACCCACCCCAGGTCAGCACCGCCCATGCCCCCTTCGGCAACCTGAAAATACGGTTAAACAGGCCGATAGGTAGGCCCACAGTCAGTAGCCGGGTAAAAAGCGTCAGAAGAATAACTATGCATGCCACGCCCAGAAGCTTATGGGTAAAATGAATCAATATCACCTCCAGACCAATCAGCACAAACAGCACGGCATTGAGTATCTCGTCAATAAGCTCCCAGAACATATCAATATGGCGTTCCGTCTCTTCTGACATTGCGTTTGAGCGGCCCTGATTCCCAATGATAAGCCCCATGACTACCATAGCCAGCGGCCCTGATACTTCGAGGTACGTAGCCAGCGCATAGCCGCCCAGTACCGCAGCCAGGGTAAGCAGCACTTCCTCCTGATAGCTGTCGATGCTTTTGAGCATTAAATAAATAATGTAACCAACACCCCCGCCCAACAGGGCCCCACCCCCCGCCTCCCTGATAAGAAGAGTCATAGCTTCCGTAATGCCGGGGGCTTCAGCGCTGGTAATCATGGAGAGAATCAGTGAAAACAAAACCACGCTGACCCCATCGTTAAAGAGCGATTCGCCTGACATAACGAGCTCAACATTTTTGGGTGCCCCGGCAGAACGCAAAATACCAATCACGGCAATCGGGTCAGTAGGTGAAATTAATGCCCCAAAAATCAGGCAATAAGCGAAAGGCAGTTGCAGGCTGGTGAGCGTAAGAATTCCCCATAAACACACGCCAATGATGACGGTTGAGAATGCCGTGCCGATAATGGCAAGTGAAGCCACCTGCCACCGGTAGGCACGCAGCTTATGCAGATCCACATGTAAAGCGCCGGCAAACAGTAACAGTGACAGCATCCCCTGCATCAGCAGCTCGGAAAAATCTACGGATTCAACCAGAGATTGCTCAAGCGTCCGTAAAACAGGGATTCCCAACGTGTCGGCGAGCATATTAAACAGGGAAATGACCAGCGCAATGGCCATAACGCCGATAGCCGACGGCAGCCCAACATAACGCCGGTTGAGATACGCCAGTAGAGCAGTAATACACAAAAAGATTGCTGCAATGTTCAGCATTTGAGTCCCTCTTCAGCCAGATAGCCCGTTCATGAACAAAGCAGCAGCCCGCCCCTGTTTTGCCACGACATGGCGGCCAGGGGTATAAATCGCAGCGCTGCCTGTAAAGCCCACCGGGGTGGAGTCAAACCCACCGCTGTTATATGCCCGTCCCTGAGTTAAAAAAAGAGCACCGAAATCAGCACGCTCCTGCCGTTCGGCAGCATCGGAAGAGCAAGAAGCCGCTCCATTAGAAGGAGTATTTTTTAGATGGCAGCTGGCCTGAAATACAGGATTTCAACAACCTTTATAAAACCAGTCTCTCTTTCCGGTGCGGAACAGGATTGTTGTCGGGACAGTGAAAAGAGATCAGTCAGATTTTATGCGTAAGCAACCTTGCTCAGTTGGCGCAAATGTCTGGCGTATCTCACAGAGCCGGGGTGTCTTCTGCCCAAAAGAAACGCTTTACGTTGAATATCAGAAAGGCGTATCCAGTCAGCTCTCTGGCCCCCGCATTATCAGGCGGCCATTTTTCTGCATTCTTCGGCACACCGGTGACAGGCTTCGGCACACTTTTTACAATGGTCGTGCTCATGTTTCGCGCATTCATCGCCGCATTTCTGACAGATATCAGCGCAGAGGTTGCAGAGTTCAGCAGAGAATTCACTTTCAAGCGTCATAAACTGCGCGGCCAGACGACAGATGGCGGCACACTGCATGTCCGAGCGGATACATTCACGCATCATATCGACATCCGCCTCCTTCAAACATGACGTGGCACAGTAATCACACGTTGCGGCGCAGATATAACAGGCTTCAATACAGCTGCGGTATTTTTCTGACATATATTTTCCCCCTTACCCTGATTGTTGTCTGGTAAGTAATAATCCTGGATCATAATAGCCAGTGCTGCAAAGTAGCCTGTTAATTTCAGTAAAATTTATCAGAATACGAACGGGTCGGATAAAGGAAAAGCCACTCACGAGTTGCCGGGGTTTCCGAAACAGATCGCAAAATCACTTTCAACGTTCTTGTTGCAAAAAGCAGGCATAGATGCTGGTTAGTGCCGTCGTAAAATAATGGCAAAAATAAACCCGACGCCTGATTCCCTCGCCGCCTCGCCAGGCCAGTTGTCATATTTATAGCTAAGCTGAGCGGATAAGCGTGTACACTGCTGCGGTTTTAAATCTAAGCGCCCAGGAGGCAACAGTATGAAAGAAGGCCCATTGACCGAGAAAGAGCTGCAATGGCTTGACGAAATGCTGGATAAATATGGCAGCGAGGAGTCAATCGTGGATGTTGCCGAGCTGGATGGCCTGCTGACCGCCGTGCTTTCCGGTCCGAAAACCATTGAGCCAGCCCAATGGCTGGTAGCGCTCTGGGGCGGTGAGAAGCGCATTCCGAAATGGAGCAACGAGCGTGAAATGAACCGCTTTATGGAGCTCTGCTTCCAGCATATGAACGATATTGCCGATCGTCTTGCGGATTTTCCCGAGCAGTTCGATCCATTGTTTGGCGTACGTGAAACCGAAGGCCAGGATTTCACCGTGGTGGAAGAGTGGTGCTTTGGCTATATGCGCGGCGTGGCGCTGAGCGACTGGTCAACGCTGCCGGAAGATTTACAACCTGCGCTGGAAGCCATCGCCCTGCACGGTAAAGAGGAAAATTTCCCGCAGCTGGAAAACCTTTCCCCGGAAGAGATGGAAGCGCGATTTGCCGCCATTCGCCCTGCTGCGCTGGCGCTGCACGATTACTGGATCGCCCAGCCGGAAGCGGTGCCTGCGCCGCAGCAGCCAATCGTCACCGAGCAAAAGCCAGGCCGCAACGATCCCTGTTTCTGCGGCAGTGGTAAAAAATATAAGCAGTGCTGCCTGCACTAAGCATGATGCGCCTGCGGGCGCATTTTTTATGCGGCAAATCCCCCGCAGTCGATCAGATAATCGATTAACGCCGTAAGCTTTTTCAAATCCTCCAGCGAAATATTATGAAATAGCGCAATGCGTAGCTGGTTACGGCCCAGCGCCCGGTAGCCATCAATACCATAAACCAGCTGCCGCTGTTCCAGCCAGGCTGTCAGCTTGCTTACGTCAACCGAATCGGCAACGTCGATGGTCGCCACCGTGGTTGAACGCGCCCGCGGATCCGCTACATAGCAGGATAAGCTGTTATGCGTCTGCGCCCATTGATAGATCCACTCGGCCTTCTCTTTTGCCTGCTGCTCTACCTGCGCGAATCCCAGCGCATTCATCCGCTTAACCTGCTCAGCAAACAGCCATAGCGTTACCACGGCTGGCGTATTATAAGTTTGCGCCTGCTCGCTGTTACTCAGCGCCAGCCGCCAGTCGGCAAAAACCGGAATATAGCGCTCACGATCCGCGGCGACCTCCGCGATACGGGCTTTCGCTTTCGGCGACAGCAAGGCCACAAACAGCCCTCCTTCGCTGGCGAAAACCTTTTGTGGAGAGAAGAAAAAGAGATCGGTACGGGAAATATCGCAGGCTACCTGTCCCGCGCCGCTGGTGGCATCTACCGCCAGCAGGCAGTGCTCATCAACGTCCGGCAAAAGGGTATTCATTACGCCGGTAGAGGTTTCGTTCAGCGTAACGGCAACAACGTCTGCGCCTTCGCCTTGCGTCATCACATTGCCCTGCCCATTTTCTACCTGGCGCTTTTCCGCCTCGATCCAGGGAATACGTCGGGAAGCGTTAAACCATTTATCAGAGAACTCGCCACAGACATGATGAACGATGCGCTTTTTCACCAGCCCAAGTCCAACCATATCAAACAATAGCGTCGCGCCACCGTTCCCCAGCACGATGCTGTAGTCCTGAGGAACATTTAAATAGCTGCGCAGGTTATCCTGAATTTCCCGACATAACGCTTTTACCGGCTCTTTGCGATGACTGGTGCCTAACAGATGCGGCCCTTGCTGTTGCAGGCGGGCCAGATCTTCCAGGCGAATTAATGAAGGGCCACAGCCAAAACGCGGATCGGAGGGAATTAAATGCTGAGGGATGTTAACAGACACGCGACGCTCCTGTGAAAGACAGACTTAATGCTGCAAGGCGACCGGGCAGTCGCGCCAGCATACTCATAATATTTTGTTAAAAGATTTATTTTTTTAACATCATTCTCAGAAAAACACACCCAAAACAGGTTGCCGCTTCTTCTTCTCTGCGCGCCACCCGGGACAACAGACAAGGGGTTATCATGGTCAGAATCGGTATTAATGGATTTGGCAGGATCGGGCGCAACGTACTACGCGCAGCACTGGGCAACCCGGCGCTGCAGATTGTGGCGATAAACAATCTGACAGACAGCAAAACGCTGGCTCACCTGCTCTATGCTGGGCACGCTGCCGGCGGCCATGGAGGCAAGCCATGGGCAGCGTAGCATTGATGGTTAATCATCAGGGCGATCCGCGTTCATCGCTTATTGACGGGCTGTCAACGCTGGTTATCGGTGGCAATATGGTCAAAACCCTTGCCTGGTATGACAACGAATGGGGATTTTCAAATCGCCTTGTCGCTCTGGCGCTTAATTATCAGCGCATAACAGAACAGAGAATCTCTCTTTGATGACCTGCAGAATAGCCAGCATTTCATCCATGAATTTATCAGAAATCCTTTTGAATATTTTACATTTCTGACGCCTGCGTCTACAGCACAGCACTATTCCCACGCTGCTTACTTCGCCAAGATCGGCAGCGTCAACAGTAAAAATAGCGACGCCCCTAATGCGCTTGTGCATGGATTTGATTTTATCACCCTGCCCTCTCATCCAGCCTGCGTTGTGATTTTTTCTCGGCGCGATAGCATCGATGATCAGCCGAATACAGCCGCAAAAAAAACATGCACCTTTCTTATGTATACCTGCTAAAGGTTTCGCTTTCCCCGCCGATGCTTAAGCAACAATAACACTTCAACTGGACTGACCTCTGTTCGCAGGTAATAACACATGTTTAGAAATTTAACTATCAAGCGAAAGTTTATTCTGGCTTTCGGGGCGGTTGTCGCAGTGATGTTAGTTATCTGCGCGACTTTTTACTTAAACTTTTCGCGTATCGTCACAGCAAATAGCTGGAACGTGCATACCTGGCAGGTTATTGATGAAAGCCGGGGGCTGGTTGAGAGCCTGATTAATATGGAGACCGGCCTGCGCGGTTATGCCCTTAATGGCAAAGAAGATATGTTGCAGCCGTATGCGGACGGGCAAAAGGTATTCCTGCAGCATCTGGAAAAGGCCCGCCAGTTAACGTCGGATAACCCTGTCCAGCAGCAACGTCTGGATCGTCTGTTGGAATTTGAGAAGACCTGGAAAAGCGATTTTGCCGCACGCCTACTGGAAAACCGTCGCGCCGCCGATGCCGGTACCTTGACCGGGCAGGCATTTATTGAGGCGTTTGAAGCCAATACCGGTAAAGCGGAGATGGATAACATGCGCGCCATTATCAATGAATTCGCTGGAGCAGAGCAGGTACTGGTTAAGCAACACCAGGCCGCCGTGGATTCAATCACATCGCAAACCACGCTGACGCTGATTTTTGGTGCACTGTTCGGCTTAACTATTGCCATAACGCTGGGCTATGTGCTGACGCGCGCAATCACCCTTCCATTACAACGCGCAGTGGATGCCGCTCAGGCAATTGCCACCGGCGATCTGACGACTCCGCTTTCTGCAAACTCGCGTGATGAAACCGGCGTACTGATTAACGCGCTGGCATCGATGCAGGCACAACTGATGCGCGTGGTCTCTGATATTCAAAATGCGTCGGCCTCAATTGATAACGCAGCGAAAGAGGTGGCGACAGGCAATATCGATCTCTCCAGCCGCACCGAGCAGCAGGCAGCGTCGCTGGAGGAGACATCGGCCAGTATGGAGCAGCTGACCGCTACGGTGCGGCAGAATACCTCTAATGCCCGGCATGCCAGCACACTGGCCAGCGATGCGTCGCAGGTGGCGCTACGCGGTGGCGAAGTCGTAGATCAGGTCGTCGTCACCATGTCAGCGATTGCAGAAAGTTCACAGCATATCGTGGATATTATCAGCACCATTGAAGGCATCGCCTTCCAGACCAACATCCTGGCGCTGAATGCCGCTGTGGAAGCCGCACGTGCAGGCGAACAGGGGCGCGGCTTTGCGGTAGTTGCCAGCGAGGTGCGCGCACTGGCCCAGCGCAGTGCAACCGCAGCGAAAGAGATCAAGCAGCTAATCCATCAATCTTCAGAACGTGTAACCGAAGGCACCTCGCTGGTCGCCGATGCTGGCATTACGATGAAAGATATCGTGACTTCCATCCAGCGTGTTTCTGAGATCATGACTGAGATTTCCCAGGCTTCCAGTGAGCAGGCAAACGGTATTGAACATGTCGGTCTGGCAGTTACACAGATGGATGAGGTCACGCAGCAGAACGCTACGCTGGTGGAACAGGCCGCTTCCGCTGCGGCGGCGCTGGAGGATCAGGCGTCACAGCTCAGCCGCAGTGTGGCGATTTTCAAAACCACCGCGCTATAACGAAACAGCAGGAGAAGCGCGAGGCCGCTTCTCCTGCCTAAAAGTTAACGGAATATATTCATCCGCAGCGGGATGTTAACGCCAGAACACCCGCTCATCGCTGTCATAAAGCGGATCGCGCAGCGCGCTGTAATGTTCGCTCATCAGCGCAGGGAAACGTTCTTTGTCGCTCAGATGAAGCGGCTGTCGTCCCGGCAAGTTCACTGCAATCAGGCTTTCCTCAAGAGCATCCAGCGTTTCATCACGCTCGTCAAACAGGCTACGGCTTACTGACATCAGTTCTCTCCAGTGAAAATGCATCCTTTTAAGCATAGTAATATCGGACCATTACGCCAAATCAACAGGGTAAGCGGCTTTTTTTCCGATATTTCTCTTATCGTTTTCATGAGAGCGTGGTTTATATGCTGACGTCGTTAACTCAAACAGCGCCGTGCTGGCCGTATGTTCTTATTATGATCGCTATGCGTTTCTGAAACATCAGAAAGTAACTAACAGTAAGCTGCGAATAATCAACGCCCATTTTTGACACGTACGATATCGGCCATAATCGCCAACGCGATCTCCGTGGGTGTTTTACTGCCGATCGGCAGGCCAATGGGGGCATGAATACGTTGTAACGCGCTTTCATCCAGCTCACCGATCCGACGCAGACGCGCCAGCCGCTGTTGGCTGTTGCTGGCGGATCCCATGGCTCCCAGATAAAAAGCGGGCGTATTTACCGCCTCCAGCAGCGCCAGATCATCCACACGCGGATCGTGCGTGGCGCAGATCACCGCGGTTTGATCGCTTGCGCCGTGCAGCTCCAGATAGCGCGCCGGGTGCTGACTGATACAGCGCAAATGCGGCTGCGGTAAATGGTGCTCCTGAAGCTGTTGCCAGAAGGCATCACGATGTTCACACACAATAACCTGCATGCCCAGCATCAGCGCCAGGCGCAGGCATTCACCGGCTACCGCTGAATAGCCTGCCAGCAGCAGCGTCGGCACGCTGCCTACTGATAACGATACGCTGTCATGGTCATAGCACAATGCGCGCGGCACGCGGTCGCTCTCGGTTTCCAGCTGTGCGCTCTGCCCTATTACAATCTGCTTGCGCAGCCGATCGCCGCCCGCCAGCGCCTGCTGCAGACGGCGGAGATGGTTCAGGCTGGCTGCGTCCGGCAGCAGCCGTTCAATCAGCACATCCAGCACCCCGCCGCACGGCAGCCGGGTGGATGTTGCCAGCCCGCCTTCACCGTAGCGCACTATCTGGCTGGCTGCGTTAAAAGTTCCCTGCTGTAAGCGCGCAAGAAAATCCTCTTCAATACAGCCACCGGAGAGCGACCCGCAAAATTGTCCCTGCTGATTTGCCACCAGCAGCGCACCGGGCGCGCGCGGCGCCGATCCCCAGCTGTGCAATACGGTACAGAGCCAGACGCACTCTCCCTGCAGATGCCACTGCAGCGCGCGGTCAATAACCTGTTGATCAAGTGACTGCATTATCCCTCTCCCGACAGCATTGACGGCAGATCGACATCACGTACCGCGCCCCTGTCCTGCGTCGCCAGCAGATAAACGTCATGCTGCGCTAACAGCTCACGCGCTGCCGTTTCGCCGCTTAACGTCACCAGCTGCGCATAACACTCCTGGCTAAAGCCCACCGGATGACCTGGCTGACCTTGCCAGCAGGCACGCACCCGCTGATGTTCTTTCAGCGCCTCTGCCGTCTGCTGTAGCGTTGCCGGACTCAGCCACGGCATATCCGCCAGCATAATCAGCCAGCCATGCCAATGTGCCGTTGCCTTTACCCCGGCGGCGACAGAGCTGGCGATGCCCGTGCTCGGCAGGATAATCTGGCGTGCGCCGCCAATGCAGCGCCGCAGCGCCAGCGGCTCTGGTCTGAGCACCACCGCCACCGGCAGGCCGCTTTCTCTGGCGATACGGTAGCTGCGCGCCAGCATTGGTTCGCCCTCTATCGGCTCCAGCAGCTTATGGCGACCGCAGGCGGCGCGATAGCGCGTACTTTCTCCAGCTGCCAGCAGCAAAATCCCTACGGTCATAGACGTCCCGTTGCGTTACGATAAAAGCTAAGCATAGATCGTCGGGAACCAGGCCTGCAAAAATTGGCATCAAAGGATAAAAAGGGGCGTGGAACGCCCCTGAGGCGGGAAGGCAAAGTCAGAAAAAGCCCAGCGGCTCAATGCTGTAGCTCACCAGCAGGTTTTTGGTCTGCTGATAATGATCGAGCATCATTTTGTGGGTTTCACGACCAATACCCGATTTTTTATAACCGCCGAACGCCGCGTGCGCCGGATAAAGATGATAGCAGTTAGTCCAGACGCGACCCGCTTTGATGGCGCGTCCGACGCGCCAGGCGCGGTTAATATCGCGCGTCCAGACGCCTGCGCCGAGACCGTAAATGGAATCGTTGGCAATAGCGATGGCTTCCGCCTCATCTTTGAAGGTGGTAATGCCCACAACCGGTCCGAAGATCTCCTCCTGAAACACTCGCATACTATTACTGCCTTTCAACAGCGTTGGCTGTATATAGTAACCGCTTTGCAGTTGCCCTTCAGTTGGCTCAATGCCGCCACCCGTCAGGATCTCTGCGCCCTCTTGCTGCGCGATATCCAGATAAGAGAGAATTTTATCAAACTGCTGCTGCGAAGCCTGCGCGCCGATCATCGTCTCGGTATCGAGCGGATCGCCGCGTCGAATGGTTTTTATCCGCGCCATCACCGCTGCGATAAACGGCTCGTAAATCGATTCCTGAATCAGCGCGCGCGATGGACAGGTACACACTTCGCCCTGATTAAGAAAGCCCAGTACCACACCTTCTGCCGCTTTCTCAATAAAAGAAGGCTCCGCCTGCATAATATCTTCAAAGAAGATGTTAGGCGATTTACCGCCCAGTTCCACCGTGGACGGGATCAGGTTTTTCGCCGCCAGCTCCAGAATATGGGTGCCGGTTGCAGTAGAACCGGTAAAGGCGATTTTAGCGATACGCGGATTGCCCGCCAGCGCTTCGCCCGCCTCGCGACCAAAACCGTGTACCACGTTCAGCACGCCCGGCGGCAACAGATCGCCCACCAGCTCAGCAAAAAGCGTGATCGACAGCGGCGTCTGCTCGGCAGGCTTCAGCACCACGCAGTTACCGGCCGCCAGTGCCGGTGCCAGTTTCCAGGCCGCCATCAGTAGCGGGAAATTCCACGGGATAATCTGTCCAACCACGCCCAGCGGCTCGTGAATATGGTAGGCGGCGGTATGCTCATCAATCTCCGCCGCCGTGCCCTCCTGCGCACGAATACAACCGGCAAAATAGCGAAAGTGATCCACCGCCAGCGGCAGATCGGCCGCCAGGGTCTCACGCACCGGTTTGCCATTGTCCCAGGTCTCATGTACCGCAAGGCGCTCCAGGTTCTGTTCCAGACGGTCAGCAATTTTCAGCAGCAGCTGAGAGCGTATCTGTACCGAGGTTTTACCCCAGCGATCGGCAGCGGCATGCGCCGCGTCCAGCGCATTTTCAATATCCTGCTGGCCGGAGCGCGGAAATTCGCCGATAACCGAGCCGTCGACCGGCGATGTATTTGTGAAATAGTCGCCGCTAACCGGCGCAACAAATTCACCGTTGATGTAGTTGCCATAGCGCTGCTGCAGCGTTATCAGCGAATCTTTATATCCGGGCCAGGCATAGCGCATACCGATTCTCCTGTGGTGTCAGCTAACAAACAAGTAACCATTTATTAACATGGCCGAGTGCAACAGCTTTGTCAGTTGCCACAGGAGAAAAGTGTGAGCGCGGCGGAAAGATTCAGCGCCTCAGGCGCTAAGCTGCTCACGCTGGCGCAGGCTTTGCCAGAAACGCTGTAAAATCAGGCGTGGCTGATGGGTATCCGGCTGAGCGGCAGGATTAAAATCCGCGCCCTCCGGCAAACAGGCCTGCATAATGTGTGCGTCAAATTCGGGATGAAACTGCACCGATAGCGCATGCGGTCCGTACGAATGATCTGGCAATCATCGCCGTCGGAGCGGGCCAGCACGCGCGCGCCGGGCGGCGGCATCAGCACCGTCTGACGATGGGAGAGCCAGACCGAAAAGCGGGGGGCCGTTCAAGCTGGATAATTGCAAGAGGGTGCTGCGTGCAGGTCATACCGAATCCTTTTCCTGTTACGGGAGCGTTTCGGTTGCACAGTATTGCAGCTCTGTTGAGGGCTGTCTCATAACTTTTTCTGAGACTTGAGTGCGGGCTGATAATAAGCAGGCAAAGAAAACCGCCGCGCTAAGGCTTGTCTGTGTGTCGATACCTGTCATGATAGTTAATGATTTATTGCAGACAATTAAGGATGGTGTTGTGGCTCTGCGTCATTTTTTTCTGGTGTTGATGGTCGTCTCCATTTGGGCATTTAATAACGTGGCCATTAAATGGGGCCTGCTGGATCTGCCGCCGTTATTTATGACCTTTATGCGCTTCGTGGTCGTCGCGCTGGTTCTGATCCCCTTTACCCGTATCACCCGTGCCCAGTTGCCCTGGCTGGCGGCGCTGGCATTTACCTTTGGTTTTATGCATTTTTCCCTGCTGTTTGTCGGTATCAGCTACACCGATGCCGGTACCGGCGCGGTGCTGGTACAGCTGGGCACGCCGATTGCCATGTTGCTCGCCTGGGTGATCCTGAAAGAGAAGTTAACGCTGATGCAATTATTTGGCATCGCTATCTCTCTTAG
The DNA here is from genome assembly GCF_050113815.1 of Pantoea sp. FN0307. Classification (NCBI taxonomy): domain Bacteria; kingdom Pseudomonadati; phylum Pseudomonadota; class Gammaproteobacteria; order Enterobacterales; family Erwiniaceae; genus Pantoea; species Pantoea sp. FN0307. The sequence continues at coordinate 1,433,648 of NZ_JBNJSO010000001.1, forward strand.
CGGCGTGGTGGTCTTGACCGGCAGCCCAACGATCCCCAACTGGTGGGTGCTGGCGCTGCTGCTGACCAGCGCATGCGGCTGGGCTATCAGCAACCTGATTGTCAAAAAAGCGCCGCCAATCAAACCGTTAACCATGACCGGCTGGCTGTCGTTTATGGCAATCCCCATCGTAGGCGTAACCTCATGGCTGACCGAAGCGCATCAGATTGACGCGCTCTTGCACGCTTCATGGCGGGGCTGGTTCGGCATTTTGTATAGCGCTATCGCCTCTTCCGTTGTGGCCTATTCGCTCTGGTATGCGCTGCTGAAAAAATATAACGTCAACCTGCTGATGCCCTATTCGCTGCTGACGCCGGTGCTGGCCGTGATTATGGGCGTGCTGGTGCTGGGCGACAGCATGAATATGTTTAAAATTATCGGCTCGCTGCTGGTTATTTGTGGCACCGCTATCGCAGTAATCAATATCCGTCGTTTACGTATGCATGCCCGCTTCCCCCGTTTGCCGCTACGACGTAAGCGTCAGCCATAACAGGAAAAAAAGTCCATCCATTGCTAAGGTGAAAGAGAGAAAGAACTGAGGGAGAAGGATATGGATAGCAACCTGGCGGCACTTTTCTGGCAGCAGCTGTGGCATGCTCTAAAGGGAGAAACCTTGCCCCCACCCATGATCCTGCAGGGATATGAAGCCTTTGCATCAGCTTTTCCGGTCAGTGAACTTGCCGCCACCAGCATGGCGCTGGCGGCGCAGTCCGCCGCTGGCCTGGTTGGCAATCCTGAAAAGGTCACGGTTGATATCCGTCTCGCCTCACGCTGGTTCCAGCGCACTTTTCGTCCGATAAATCGCCCGCTACCTGCCGCCTGGGATGTTTTCTCAGGTGACTACGCCACCGCTGACGGCTGGATCCGTTTGCATACTAATGCGCCGCATCACCGTCAGGCGATGGAGCGCGTGCTGGGAAAACAGACGGACCGTGTGGCGCTGGCAAAAGTGGTTGCCGGCTGGCAAAAACAGACGCTTGAGCGGGCCATCATTGATGCCGGCGGCTGTGCTGCACAGATGCGCACTTTGGCTGAATGGCAGCAGCACCCACAGGGGAAATGCGTGGCGCAGGAGCCGCTAATCGCCTGGGAAACGCAGACGCAGGGTGCGCCGCCCGCATGGCCTCTTCCGATCGCACGCCCGTTACGGGGCGTTAAAGTGCTGGATTTAACGCGCGTCATCGCCGGGCCGGTGGCCACTCGTTTTCTGGCCGGGCTGGGCGCTGAGGTGCTGCGTCTCGATCCCCCTGACTGGGAGGAGCCTTCGCTGGAAGAGGAGATGATGCAGGGCAAACGCTGCGCCCGGCTCGATTTAAAAAGCGCGCAGGGGCGACAGCAGTTTGAACAGCTGCTGGCACAGGCAGATGTGCTGGTGCATGGCTATCGCGCCGATGCGCTGGAAAAACTGGGTTACGACAATGCACGTCGGCAACAGTTAGCGCCCGGACTGGTGGATGTCAGCCTGAACGCCTGGGGCTGGAGCGGCCCCTGGCGCAATCGACGCGGTTACGACAGTCTGGTGCAGATGGCCTGCGGCATCGCCGATGCGGGCCAGCGCTGGCAGGCTGCCGATGCGCCATCTCCCCTGCCGGTCCAGGCGCTGGATCATGCAACGGGTTATCTGATGGCGGCAGCCGTGCTGGAAGGCATGCGCCGACGCGTCGCGCATCGCTCCGGCATAACGGCCCGGCTCTCTCTGGCACGCACTGCGCATCTGCTGACTTCACATCCTTACGCAGCCAACACAGCAGCGATTGGCCCAGGCCCGACGCAGCCGCACGATGAAAGCGATACGCTGGAACTCACCCCGCTGGGCATAGGTTACCGGCTGCGACCGCCGCTGTGGCTGCCCGGCACTCCGCTGCTCTGGTCACGCAGCGGCAGCCCGCTGGGTTCAGCCTCCGCCAACTGGTTGCCAGACCGGTAGCGGTTTGGTTTTGCCGTGCCGGTACCTACTGCGTTTTAACCGCAGGTAAAGGGCCTGACCAGAAAACAGCAACGATGCGTAATTACGCTCCGTCTTCGCCCTCTTGTTCTGCTTCCTCTTCCGCTTCTGCCAGCTCTTCACGCATTGCCTGCAGCGCTTCGCGGCTTAATGCTGCCAGCGTACGGTAAAAGCCGCTGGTGGCGTGCGCTTCAACCTTGCCGAGAAACGCGCCGCACCAGGGCAGCAGATACTCATCAAACAGTGCGATCTGCGCCTGAATCTCATCTTCCTGCGCCTGATCTTCCAGCCAGGAGGCCGCCAGCAGTAACGCGCCAAAGTGATCGGCTGGCGCATCGCTCAGCGGCATACCGCGCTGTTGTAAAAAAGCACGTACCTCTGCCTCTGCCGGACCATCCTGCCACTGCGAGCCATAAGGCGGCACGCTGCAGTCGCTGCCGACAAACAGCGCATTGTAATCGGCGGCCAGCGCCTGTGGTTCGGCATGCTGTTGCAGACGTGTCAGCAGCTCATCCTGCTCCAGCGGCCAGTTCTGTTGCAGTTTGCCTTCACGGATCAGCGTGAACAGCGGCACCAGCAGCGGATCCTGCGGCTGACGATTAAACAGCGAGCCAAGCACGCGGCAGATGATGGAAAACTCATTCATTACTTTCAGTCCGTTCAGAGGTTAAGACGCCGCCGTTAAAAGTCAGCAAACGCGTCGAGAGGCTTCCCGCCCCGCATTTCCAGAAAATCAAGCAGGCGGCGCGGCGTGACATTTAACACGCGTTCCTCCGGAAAATCCACCTCGCGCGCAATACGCAGGCAATGTTCAAAATTTCCCAGGGTAAAAGCGGTATGGGAATCGGAACCAAACGCCAGCCATCCGCCCGCCTCTTTTACCGCTGCGGCGATAGCGCGACAGTTCGGCTCGCTGCCGGGGCGCGAGTGGGTAAAGGAAGAGTTGTTAATCTCCAGCGCCACCTGATATTTCGCCGCTGCTTCGGCAATCGCCGGAATATCGACCGGAAACTTCGGGTTGCCGGGATGACTGATAATATGCACATTGCCGCTGGCCATAGTGGCGATCATCGCTTCGGTATGGGTCGCTTTATCCTGCGGAGCAAACACCGGCTCATGAAAACCGGCCACCACTAAATCCGTCGCATCCAGCATGCGTCCGGTGCAGTCGATCTCGCCGGCGGTGTTTTTAATATTCGCTTCGATGCCGCGCAAAATGCCCACGCCATCCACCACGCGCGGCCAGACATGCATATTGATAAAGTGCCAGTAGTGCGGCGCATCGGCCATATCGGGGCCATGATCGGTAATGGCGAACAGTTTGATGCCGTTCTGTTTTGCGGCAGCGATATAGTCATGCAGCGTACTGTATGCGTGGGTGCTGGCCACAGTGTGCATATGTAAATCAACAGGATACATTTAAGGCCTTCTCCTTGAGATTGGGCAAGGGCCGCGCCCTGCCATCGTAATCGTTACAGTTAATAACCGCGCGTCAGATCAACACGGCCTTCGGGCTGCTGCCCCGCTTCCAGTTGCGCAATCGCGCTGGCGATAAAGCGTATCGCTTCATCCTGCAGGGTTACCGCGGCATTATGCGGCGTCAGCGTGACGCGCGGATGAAGCCAGAACGGATGATCCGGCGACAGCGGCTCATTAACAAAAACATCCAGCGCTGCGCCCTTGATTTTATTGTCATTCAGCGCCGCCAGCAGATCTTCTTCCACCACATGCGCCCCGCGCGCCAGATTCATGACAAAAGCGCCATCATTAAGCTGGTCAAGCAGCGCACGGTTGATGATCCCCTGGGTTTGCGGCGTGTTGGGCAACAGGTTAATCAATACCTGAGTGCCGGAAAGAAAGTCTGCCATCTGCTCAGCGCCATGAAAGCTTTCAATTCCTGTCAGCTGCTTTGGCGAGCGGCTCCAGCAGCGCAGCGGAAAACCCCAGGGCTTCAGGCTTTCCGCCACGCTCAGCCCCAGCACGCCCGCGCCCATAATGCCGATGGTAAAGTTTTCGCGCTTGTAATTGCGCAACGGCTGCCAGAGCGCCTGCTGCTGCTGTAAGCGGTAGTCGTCGAAGCGGCGAAACCAGCCCAGCACGGTGTGTACCGCATACTCCTGCATTTGCAGGCCCATGCCGGTATCCTCCAGACGGAACAGCGGTACCGCCGGATCGATCATATCCGGATGCTGTTTTAACAGGCCAAGAATATCATCCACGCCTGCGCCAATGGCAAAAATTGCCTTTAGTCCGCGACGTCCCTGCAGCATTTCAACTGGCGCGAAGCGCATCAGCGCATAGTCGGCGTGATCGTTGTCGCCCGGCTGCCAGAGCCGCAGCCGCGCCTGCGGAAGCTGCTGTTGCAGGCCCTGCTGCCATTTTTCCGGGCTAAAGGTGGGATGGTAAAAAATGATGTCCATAGAGCCTCCTTTGTTTTTATTTCACTCAAGGCTCGGGGAAATTGGAGGCGCTGGCAAGAAAAAATTGCAGAGTATGGCCCGCCACGGCGGGCGGGCCTGAAAACGATTACGCCTGCGGCGCGGTTGACTGAATCAATCTGCGCAGCAGCGGCATAAGCAACAGCATCACCAGACCAACCGCCGCTGCGCCCCAGCCCAGCAGGCTGAAGATATGGCTGTAGCCAGGATTGGTTAGCAGCGCGCTACTGCCGCTGTTTTCCGGCATCAGTGCGGAAACATAGCCCGCCAGTACCGATGCGACACCGGTGACCATCATCCAGCAGCCCATCATAATGCCCTGATAGCGCGTCGGGGCCAGTTTGCCGATCATCGCGTAACCGATTGGCGAAATCAGCAGCTCGCCGATGCTTTGCAGCAGGTAGCTGAAGAAGATCCATTTGAAAGCCACCATGCCGTCGCCCCCCGCCAGCATAATGCCCAGCGGCAGAACCAGCATGCCCAGTCCGATACAGAACAGCGAGCAGGCAAACTGTAGCGGAATATCGATGCGCCAGCCGCGCTGACGCAGACGGTTAAAGGCAATGGCCAACAGTGGCCCGCCGATGACGATCACCAGCGTGTTAATGTTTTGCACCCACTGCGGTGCAATACGCACTCCCCAGAGGTTGAGGTTAATGTTGTGTTCTACGAACAGCATCAGCCCCATCGGCGCCAGCTGATAAAGCATCCAGAAAACCAGCGAGCCTAACGCCAGCAGCAGATAAGCTGACATGCGGCGCTGCTCGTGACGCGGTCGATGGCGTAGCGTAGTAATACACAGCAGCAGGAAGATCAGCACGCCCAGCGCAATAACAAAAGAGCCGGTAAAATCGGCGTGCGTCAGCATGATGCGAATAACCGGCACCAACACGACCAGTACCGCCAGGCCGATTGCCATTCGCAACCAGTATTGACGCGGGCTGGCATGCAGCAGCGGCGTATCAATATCCGCCAGAATTTTCCAGCGCAGCAGGCTGATAACAATAGCCAGCGCGTTACCCACGGTAGCAAACAGGAACAGCGCCTGATAATGCTCGCCAAGCTGAAAATAACCTGCGCCGGTGAAGCCGATAAAGAACCCCAGGTTCATCCCGGCGTAGTTCCATAAAAACGCGCTTTCGCGGCGTTGATCGTCAGGCGTAAAGCGCTGGGTCAGCATCATATTGATACAGGTGACATTCAGCCCGCTGCCGGTAAGGAACATCGCCAGCCCCCAGTAAAGCCCCTGCGCGCTTTCACCTGACAGCACCCAGCACCCGATGACCTGTAATACCATGCCCAGCACGAACAAATTACGGTTACTGAGGAAACGCCCGCCCAGGTAGCCACCGAAAAGGTGCAAACCGTAGTTGAATGCGCCGAAAACGCCCATGGTGGCATTGGCCTGCGCTTCGCTGAAGCCGAGGCGTTTGGTGGCATAGAGCACCAGCGTGGAGTAAAGCACGGCGAAGCCGAGCGTTGCGAAAATTTGAATAAAGAACAGCGCCCTGGTTCCAGCCGGAACCCCCTGTGGTTGCGCTTTGGTTGGATTGTTCAAGCTGACCTCAGTGATTTTTAAGCATAAATTGCGCATCAGTATGCATCTCCAGCCCTGATTATGCAGTATGATTTATGCTATTCGGGTTCATTGCCCTGCTTTTCGCTTATTTTCGCGCCGAAGTGGTTTAAAACTGACTAAACGCATCATTTAGCGCAGAAAGTTGATTGACGCGCCGCGGCAAAATCCCTACATTAGCGCCGGTCAGCAGTGTGCCTGTTGACGACAATATGGTGAGGTGTCCGAGTGGCTGAAGGAGCACGCCTGGAAAGTGTGTATACGGCAACGTATCGGGGGTTCGAATCCCCCTCTCACCGCCATATTTCATAAGAGAGCCTGAGCGAAAGTTCAGGCTTTTTTGTATGCATAGAGCACCACAGAGAGGGGTGATGAGAAGCCCCGCCGGGTTCGACAACCGGCAAAGCCGGTTGGACAGCCACAGGCTGCCCGCAGGGCGAGCGAAGCGAGTCAATCCCCCTCTCACCGCCATATTTCATGAGAGAGCCTGAGCGAAAGTTCAGGCTTTTTTGTATGCATAGAGCACCACAGAGAGGGGTGATGAGAAGCCCCGCCGGGTTCGACAACCGGCAAAGCCGGTTGGACAGCCACAGGCTGCCCGCAGGGCGAGCGAAGCGAGTCAATCCCCCTCTCACCGCCATATTTCATGAGAGAGCCTGAGTGAACGTTCAGGCTTTTTTATTGGCATAAAGCCTGAGTGAACGTTCAGGCTTTTTTTGTGCGCATAAAGCACGCAGCGAGGCGCTATAAATGCAGCCCGCCGGTGCCAAAGGCCTCGCTATATATTTTATCCTGCGGGATCCCCAACGCAATCAAAGCGCGATACTGCTCCTGCATAAACGGAATCGGCCCGCATAAATAGTAATCCGCCTCTTTGGGCAGATACCCAACAGGAAGTGCCTTTAAATCCAGCCTTCCCTGCATATGATAATCTTTGCCCGCCACCTCGCTCTCTTTTACATTCTCATAGGCAATAAAAACATGCAGGTTGTCGTTCTGGCTGGCCAGGTTTTCCAGCTCTTTACGCAACGCATGCACTTCAGAACTACGGGCGGCGTGAATAAAATAGATATCTTTTTTCAGCGTCCGATACGCTGTATTACTGGCTTGGTTTTCTTCATGTAGCGCGGGATTAACATTGGGATCGGTGTGTTCAGCCAGCAGATGATTAACCATAGAGATCATTGGCGTCAGCCCAACGCCCGCGCTGATCAGCACATTAACGGCATCCGGATTCAGCAAATAAAAGTTGCCTGCCGGAGCGCTGAGCTCAACCACGCTGCCTTCGTTAACAGCGTCATGCAGCGTGGAAGAAACGTAACCCGGATCCTGACCTTCCGTACGGGGATCTTCGCGCTTAACCGAGATACGCAGATAAGGGTCAGAGGGGCTGCTGGACAAACTGTACTGGCGAGGCTGTTTAATACCCAACGCCGCAACCTCTACCCGTAAGGTAATATATTGGCCGGGCTTGTAAGCAGGTAGCGGCCCGCCATCCTGCGGAACCAGATAAAACGAAGTAATTTCCTCGCTCTCCTTTATCTTTTTATCCACGATAAAGTTTCGCCAGCCGGTCCAGCTTCCGATGGTATTTTTACGCTCTTCGTACAGTTGCTTTTCAGTTGCAATAAAGATGTCAGCCAGCTGTTGATAGGCCACGCCCCAGGCGGTGATAAGCTCATCATCCATCGGGATGTTAAGCACTTCGCTGATGGAATGCAGTAGATTCTCACCAACAATATTATAATCGGGAGCCTGTATATTCAGGCTGACATGTTTATGGCAAATCAGCTCAACAACCGGCATCAATACCGAGGGATCGTCAATATTTTCGGCATAAGCCAGCACCGCTCCCGCCAGCGCTTTAGCCTGCGCGCCGCTGCGTTGATGTCCCATGTTGAAGGTTTCTTTCAGGTGAGGATTATTTTTTAACATGCGCTTATAGAAATAATCCGTTAACGCCTCTCCGTTCTCTTTTAGTACCGGTACTGTGGCTTTAACCAGCTCGTTTTGCCTCTCGCTTAACATTGATACCTCACTTTGTTTTTAATTTATTACCGATAAAAAACTGAGCCCCCTACGCAAGGCTCTCCTGGCTGCTTTAAATATAGAGCCTTTGAGCAAGTTGAAGTCTGGCTACATTGAGTATCATAAGAAGCAGGATAAGAAATAGCGCAGGCAGGTCAGCGCCACAGGCTGGCGACCGGGAACATGCTACAGGGCAGAAACGGAGTGAATGGTGTGCTGATGTTGAATGCTCAACGCCGGTTTTTTGCAGATATCTGGCGAAACCGTCTGCATGTTTGAGCGGGACATATCCGTACCAGGTTCTGACGATCATTTTTTGCTCCTTTTAGGTTGTAAGGGGAAGAACGTTTTCCCGCGTTAAACCACCAAAAAATAGCTAGCGGTGACTCAGCGCCAGTTTTGCTGCAAACAATATAAAAAGGGTGCCGGTAGCGCGATCCATCCACTGGACAAACCGTGGTTTTCTTAATATTCCGGACGCGAAACGCGTTCCCGTTATCAATACCGCTGACCACAGCGTACCGATAACAATATGGATGGATACCAGCAGGAATGTCCACAGCACCGGGGAGTGTCCGGCAGGTATAAACTGCGGCAGAAATGAGACGTAAAAAACGCCTATTTTGGGATTCAGTACATTACCCAGCATCCCTTTTACAAACCAATTTGTTGCAATCGGATTCGTCGTGTCTGAGGTGACCAATTTTCTTCGCGGCTTAAATATGAGTCCTATTCCTAACCAGCATAACCAGGCCGCGCCACACCATTTCAGCAAGTTATAAGCTATTTCAGATGCCGCCAGCAACGCCCCCAGTCCCAATGCCACCAGTGCTCCCCAGATAAAACAGCCGGTATTGATGCCAGTTGCCGCCTGGAATGCTTTTTTCCTGCCCTCAACCGTTGCAGTACGCAAAATAAGTGCTGTGTCCAGCCCGGGTGTCAGCGTTAACAGCAATGCGGCAAATGAAAAGGCAAACAGTGAATCCGTGACGGACATCTCTTTCTCCGCAAGGGCGAGTATCAGGTAAAAATCAACCTGCACGATACAATAGTTAAAAATTTTTAACCTTTAACAGGGGTAAAATCAACCGCTTATTGATTAGCCAGCCGCTGAACAGACCCGTAACGCCTCACCCCTGGCGTACAAGTTAAAACCCTAATCCAACTCACATTTCCCGACTTCACGCCAGGCAAACTCTTTAATTTCGTCTAAAGTTTTTTGAATGGTCAAACACTTACAGGCCATGTCGGGTCTGGACAAGGAGAATACTGATGAAAAAGGCCGTACCTTCTCAATGGAAAGGCGCACTGTTATTGCCTTTACTGATTACCGGCGCGCTGGCAACGGGATCTTTTTATGCACAGGCGGCGGACGATCAACGCCTGCTGACTCAGGCACCGCAGCCGCCGGATGTGCGCCTGGGGCCGCTTTATCATGCAGTTCAGTCAGCGAAGTTCTTCCCGGATCAGAAAACCTTTGCCGATGCGGTGCCGAAATTTGATCCGGCGTCCATTCTGGCTGACTGGCAAATGCAAAAAAACCAGCGCAATTTTGATTTACGCCGCTTTGTCGATGCTAATTTCACCCTGCCGGGCAAAGGCGAAGCCTATGTGCCGCCAGCGGGACAAAGCCTGCGCGAGCATATCGACGGCCTGTGGCCGGTGCTGACGCGCACTACGGATAAAGTAAATCAATATGATTCCCTGCTGCCGTTGCCAAAACCTTATGTGGTGCCGGGCGGTCGTTTCCGCGAAATTTACTACTGGGACAGCTATTTCACCATGCTGGGTCTGGCGGAAAGCGGCCACTGGGACCGCGTTCAGAATATGGTTGATAACTTTGCTCATGAGCTGGATAAATATGGCCACATTCCCAACGGCAACCGCAGCTACTATCTGAGCCGCTCGCAGCCGCCGTTTTTTAGCCTGATGGTTGATTTGCTGGCGCAGCACGCCGGTGAAAACACTTACAGTAAATATCTGCCGCAGTTGCAAAAAGAGTATCAATACTGGATGGCGGACGCCCAAAGCGTGGCGGCCGGTAATGCCAGCAAGCGCGTCGTGAAGCTGAAAGATGGCACCGTTCTGAACCGTTACTGGGACGCACGCGATGTGCCGCGCACCGAATCTTATATGGATGACATCGCCACGGCGGAAAAAGCCAAACAGCGCAATAAAGCGGAACTCTATCGCGATCTGCGCTCCGGCGCGGCGTCTGGCTGGGATTTCAGCTCGCGCTGGTTTGACGACCCGAAAGATCTTTCCACTATCCGCACCACCGAAATTGTTCCGGTTGATCTGAACGCCCTGCTGTTCCATCTGGAAAAAACGTTGGAACGCGCCAGTAAAGTTGCGGACAAGCAGAGCGACAGCCAACGCTATGCGGAACTGGCGGAAAAACGTCAGGCGGCAATTAATCGCTATTTATGGAATGCGGAAGGCGGCTGGTATGCCGACTATGACTGGAAACGCAGCAGCGTGCGCACGCAGCTGACTGCCGCCGCGCTGTTCCCGCTCTATATGCAGGTTGCCAGCGACGAGCAGGCGACAAAAACCGCCGCCGCCGTTGAAAAACAGTTGGTCAAGGCGGGCGGTCTGGTGACCACCAATGTGCATAATGGTCAGCAGTGGGACGCCCCAAACGGCTGGGCACCGCTGCAGTGGGTCGCGGTGGAAGGTCTGAATCACTACGGCAAACAGACGCTGGCGAAAGAGATTGGGATGCGCTTCCTTGATAACGTTCAGGCCACCTATGACCGCGAGCACAAGCTGGTGGAGAAATATGTGGTGGAAGGTAACCTTGGCGGCGGCGGCGGCGGTGAATATCCGTTGCAGGACGGCTTTGGCTGGACCAATGGCGTTACTCTTAAGCTGATGGATATGTACTGCCCGAAAGATGTCACCTGTAATAACGTGAGCGATATGAAAAAATCACAGTAAACTTTGGCAGCCCGGCAACCGCCGGGCTGCCAGTCCTCGCCTTTTAATCCCCTGAATCCTCACAAATTATCTGGAAATAATCAGATAAATTACATCTTGAATCGTCAACCGATAAAGATAATAATTCTCATTAGTCTTTTCAGTTACATGATCTTACATTGCCTCTGGCCGCGTTCCGTTACCGGGCGGCCTTTTCGACTCTGTTTAAGGGATATCACATGGGAATGCCTTTTAACCTGAAACGTTCTGCGCTGCTTTGTTCACTGGCGCTCACCGTCCCGGGCTTATCTATCGCGGAAGAGACGCTGACGGTCACTGCGCAACCTGCTGAAACTGCCGATTCGCCGACCTCAGGCTATACCGTTAAAACCAGTAAAGGCGCGACTAAAACCGATCAGCCGCTGATTACTACCGGTCAGTCTGTTTCGGTGGTAACGCGCCAGCAGATGGAAGATCAGGGCGCGATAAATATAAATCAGGCGTTAAATTACACGCCAGGCGCGTTTACTAACTTTGCCGGTGGTGCCAGCCGCTTCGATACTATTTCCCTGCGCGGTTTCCACGGTACTGACGTCAATAACACCTTCCTCGATGGTTTGCGCGTAATGAGTGACAGTAACAGTCACAACATTTTGCAAATCGATCCCTGGTTTATTGAACGCGTCGATATTATTAAAGGCCCCTCTTCCGCTACCTATGGTCAGACGATTCCCGGCGGGTTAGTGAATATGACCAGCAAACTTCCGCAATTTAATCAGGAAGGTCATTTCCGCCTCAGCACCGGCACGCAGGAAACAAACGGTGCCGCGTTTGATTATACCAATGCCATTAATAATCAGTGGGCCTGGCGTCTCACCGGTATGACGCGTAAAAGCGATACGCAATACGATCATGCGCGCGAAGAACGCTACGCTATTTCGCCATCCCTGTTATGGCAGCCTGATAGCGATACCTCATTATTACTTAAAGCCTATCTGCAGAAAGATCCGTCTGGTGGTTTCCACGGCTCAGTACCGGCCGATGGTTCTTTATATGAACACAACGGTTATAAACTCAGCTCCGGTTTTAATGATGGCCCTGGCGCACCGAACCAATATAAACGTCGTGAACAGATTTATAGCTACGCTTTCTCGCATCGCTTTAACGATACCTGGGCATTTCGCTCAAATGCAAGTTATACCCATTCGAATGTCGAGATCGATCAGCTTTATCAATCCGGCTGGATAGGCAACACTAATACGCTTAAACAAGGTATCTCCTCCTCTCGCTCTTCGCTGGATGCCTTTGCCATTGATAATCAGCTACAAGCAGATTTCACTACCGGCGCGCTTGCCCATACCTTGCTGATGGGTGTGGAATATCATCGTTATAAAAATAACATTTCTGAACTGCCTTACCTCGGCATCATAGGATCCCTGGATGCAAAAAACTATACAACCACGTTGAATGCGTTTGACCGGAATTATAACACGCTGATCCATCGCTATTACCAAACCGGCGCTTATCTGCAAGATGAAATGGTATGGGATAAGTGGCATCTGAACCTGTCTGGTCGTTATGATCGTATTGTTACCAATGGCAGCGATACGGATCGCCGCCAGGACGACTATATCAGCGCCCGTAGCTCGTTACTCTATGCGTTCGATAATGGCCTTTCGCCCTATATCAGCTGGAGCCAGGGGATTACGCCAACGGCATTTAGCGGTCAGAACACGCGCCAACTGCTGAAGCCCTCCACATCAGAACAGTACGAAGCCGGGTTAAAGTATCAGCCGCCAGGCACCAGCGATCTTTATAGTATTGCTGCCTATGATTTGACGCAAAACGATGTGGCTAACCGTAACGTTAACCTGGGCTATTATGAACCCGCCGGTAAAGTCCATTCGCAAGGGCTTGAGCTGGAGGCGCGTAATCAGCTTACGCCTCGCCTGAGTACCATTGCAGGCTATACGCTTAACCATGTCCGTTATAAAGAAACGGTAGATGGTAATGATGGGCATACGCCTTACATTACGCCTAACCAGATGGCATCGCTGTGGGGCCATTATCAGTTCGATTACGGCATCAGCGCAGGCGCGGGCGTACGCTATATCGGTAAACAGTGGGCGGATAATGCGAATACCCGCCGCATACCTTCCGTTACCCTGTTTGATGCTTCGGTAAAAGCGGATCTGGGTGTATGGAATCATCAGCTGAAAGGCGCATGGGTACAGGTGGCTGCCAATAACCTCACCGATCGTAAATATGTTGCCGCCTGTTACGGTACCGGCAACTGCTACTGGGGTGCGGAGCGGACTGTTACCGCCACCGTCGGCTACGATTTCTGACGGCGCGACGCTGTGTCGGCTTGCTAAGGGTACTGGCGCAGGCGAATTGGCTGGAAAGCCCTTTGCGCTGATACAGCATACACCAATGAAAAACGTGGAATCGCAGACATAAAAAAAGGAGGCGTTAGCCTCCTTTTTGTATTTAAAGCTTAATGACGAACCTTGCGATAAATAAACAGCACCAGGATGGCACCGATCACCGCGACCACAAAGCTGCCGAAATTGAAGCCATCAACGCGGCCGAAGCCAAAGAAGGTACTGATCCAGCCGCCGACTACGGCACCGATGATGCCCAGAATAATGGTAATAATGATACCACCACCATCTTTACCCGGCATGACCCATTTAGCGATAATACCGGCGATTAAACCAAAAATGATCCATGACAGAATTCCCATCTGTAACTCCTTCTTATTTACGGCTAATTAACATACCAACAATGAGACCCACTACGGCACCGGCACCGACGCCTGCCCAGGGGTTACTTCTTACATACGTACACGCCTGATGCGTTACGTTGTTCATTTCACGACACAGTTCACTGCCTGCTTCGCGTGTACGGTCCTGCGCATATTCCAGACTGTCGCGCGTTTCTTTTTTCGAAAACATACCCAGTCCTCCTGAGATCGGTGAGCGGCTGACCTGTTCATCACACTTCTGGCAACAAGTATAGGACAGGTTTCTAACTATGTGATTTCAGAGATAACTTTTTGCAGTTTTTTTACCCAAAAAAGCAACGACTGCTATAAATTTCTACGTTGCAGTGCCGATAAACAGCAGATAACGCGTATTACAGAAATATCTGGAAACAGACCGGGACGGGAAAGTAAGTGAAAGAGCCTGACAATGAGCAGTATTACAAACGTGGCACGCTGGCGGTGTTAGGCGTATTGCGCGACATCGAACGTGACGGTACGCCGATCATGGTTTCCCATGCGCGCGGCCAGTTTATTAGCCGTATCCTGTCCGTTGATAAAGAGCTGCTGGTAATCGATTACGGCAGTAACGATTATGATAATCAGGTCACGCTGGAGATGCGCAGCCTGACCATTACTGCGGAAATGAAAGGGGCAAAAGTCGAATTCAGTCTGGAGCAATTGCACGAGACGCATTTTGGCGGCCTGCCCGCTTTCAGCACCCCGCTGCCGTCTGAACTGTTGCAGATCCAGCGTCGTGAATATTTTCGGATTAGTGCCCCGCTGGACCCGCTTTTTTACTGTCATGCCAGCTGGCCTGAAGGCGGCAAGGCGCGTTTCCGCTTGCAGGATATTTCCCTGGGCGGCATTGGCGTACTGGTGGAAGGCGACATGCCGGAAAACCTTGTCTGCGGAGATCTCTGGCGCAGCATGCGGTTGGATATGGGCGAATATGGCGAGCTTCAGGTAGATGCTCAGCTGCTGCACGTGGGCACCCGCACTACCGTGAGCAGTAAAAATGAGACGGTTTCAACGCCGCGTCTGAGCTTTAGTTTTGCCTCGCTGAGCGCCGCGCAGGAGCGTCAACTACAGCAAATTATTTTCTCTCTTGAACGCGTTGCGCGTGAAAAAGCGATGCGCTTTCGTTAAAGGGTGCTTCTTCTCTCGCCTGGCAAAGGACATCCGCCTGAGCCAGGCTTAGTGTTGATTTCAGGCCACTCAATCAACCGTAAGGAGAAGCTCCCCTGATGGAAACTCTATTTTCCGACCGGAATCTGTCACTGCTGTTTAACCAAACGTTCTGGTTCAATACGGTTATCGTTGTTGCCGGCACATTTATTATTTACTGGTTGCTGCGCTCGCTGATTGGCTTTATCAGCTCCCGTCTTGGACGTTTTGAAAACGATCACCGCTCGCGCTTTTATAACATCGCCGTTGAGATGTTGCGCACCACCAGCCGCCTGCTGCTGTTTATCTTTTCCCTGCTGATTGCGATTAAATTTATCGAGCTGCCTGCCACCTGGCAAAGCAACATTTCTCACGGCTGGTTTATCGCCCTGATGCTGCAGTTCGCGCTGTGGCTGGACTGCGGCGTCCGCCTGTGGCTGAGAAATATGCTGCGCGATCCCACACATGTGCGTAACCCGGTCACCATGGTGATCCTGGGCATTATGCTGCGGATATTTATCTGGGCGATTATGATGCTGGCGATCCTGTCAAACATGGGCGTCAACATTACTGCGCTGGTCGCCAGCTTAGGGGTAGGCGGTATTGCGGTCGCGCTGGCGATTCAAACCGTGCTGAGCGATGTTTTCGCCTCGCTGGCTATCGGGCTGGATAAGCCGTTTGAAATCGGCGACTTTATTGTTTTCGGCGATATTGCCGGCTCCATTGAGCATATCGGCCTGAAGACGACCCGCATTCGCAGCCTCAGCGGTGAACAGATCGTTTGCGCTAACGCGGTGCTGTTACAGCAAACCATTCACAACTATAAGCGTATGCAGGAACGCCGCATCCAGTTTCGCTTTGGCATCAGCTATAACACGCCAGCAGAGAAAGCGCGTAAAATTGGCGGTATCGTTAAAGAGATTATTGAGGGCGTTGAACAAACCCGTTTCGACCGCGCGCACTTCTTATCGTTTGATGTTTCCCAGCTGACTTATGAAGTGATCTATTTTGTTACCGATGCCGACTACAACAAATATATGGATATTCAGCAGGAGATAAACCTGCAGCTGATGGAGCGTCTGGCCGAACTGGATGTGCATTTCGCCTTCCCGATCCGCCACGTTCAGTTTACCGGCGGGACATTGCCGGAACTCAACATGGCGGAAAAGGCGTCTAACGAGGATGAGGATAACCAGCAGGCTGACCGTCAGCCTCAGATGGTGCGATAAACGGTATTCACTTTCCACAGGTAACGCGGCGCCTGTGCAGCCGGATGTCTGGTCTGCACATGGCGTCGAAACTCGTCCGGCGACATCTCATTAATCATGGCGATAGCCCGATCGCGGTCACGCGAAAAGGTGCGCAACAGTGCACCTGCGCCATTAGCATAAGAGACAATCGTGGCGTAACGCAGCGTTTCCGGGTCACGAATGCCCGCCAATGCCCGCTGCTGTAGCAGACGGATATAGGCGGTGCCGATATCAATGTTTTTTGCCGGATCGCGCAGCTCGCGCGTTGAAGGTTGTCCATGACGTCCCTGTGCACGATAGACTTCACGTCCGGCGGTCGAGGCTTTGATTTGCATCAGGCCAACGGCATTCGAGCGGCTTACCGCATCAGGATTGCCACCCGATTCAACGCTGATAATCGCGCTGATTAAGCGCTCGTCAACGCCATAATGGCTGGCGGCGTTTTCCGTAAACATCGACCAGGTTTGCGAAACGTGTGCTGGCGCGGCTTTGGTTAAGGGCGTTTGCCGCTCCTGGGCAGTATGGTTGGTGGTTTTACTGGCACAGCCTGCCAGTAATAGTGCCGATAGCACCAGCATCCTGATTTTCACGCTGTAGGGTTCCTCGAAGCCTAATTGCTGCGCCCATCTTACTTAGCGGTTCGCTTTTAAAAATTACCGCTTATCTGAATTGCTGAATAAAGTGTGACAAATGATGACTTTAGTCACGCTTTTCGTCATCATCACGCAGTTGGACTGCAGGACGATAAACAACAGGAGTCCCGTTAATGAACCCGCATACGCCTCGTACTATCCATCTGATCGCGCCGTCCGGTTACTGCCATAATCAGCCTGCCGCCGCGCTGGGTATCCAGCGACTGCAACAGGCGGGACATCAGGTAACCAATCAGACGGTAACCGGTCGCCGTTTTCAGCGCTTCGCTGGCAGCGACGCCGAACGCCTGCAGGATATCAACGCGCTGGCCCGGCTCAGCCTGCTGCCTGATATTGTTCTGGCGGTGCGCGGCGGTTATGGCGTGACGCGGTTAATGGACCAGATCGATTACGCCGGCCTGCGACAACAGCTACAGGGCAAGCCGGTCGCGTTGTGCGGTCATAGCGATTTTACCGCGCTGCAGCTGGCGCTGCTGGCGCAGTCTGGGTTGATCACTTTCAGCGGGCCGATGCTGTGCGGCAATTTTGGCACGCCGGAGTTGTCTGAATTTAGCTGGAACCACTTCTGGCAGGCGTTAACGTCGCCTGTGTTTACCCTGACCTGGGCAAGCAGTACGCCGACATTGCCGACGCTGAGCGGCACGCTATGGGGTGGCAACCTGGCCATGATCATGACGCTGATCGGCACGCCGTGGATGCCGGATATTGATGACGGCATTTTGGTGATCGAGGATGTAAATGAGCATCCGTTTCGCACCGAGCGCATGCTGCTGCAGCTGCATCAGTGCGGTATCCTGGCGCGCCAGCGGGCGATTATTATTGGCAGCTTCACCGGCTGTAAACTTTCCGACTATGATAACGGCTTCGGCTTTCCAACCGTGTGGCAGCGCATGCGCGAGCTTAGCGGTCTGCCGATCGTCGACGGGCTCGATTTTGGTCATGACCAGGCGACGGTAACGCTGCCGCTGGGCGCGCAGGGCACGCTGAGCGTGGCGAGCGGCCAGGCCAGCCTGCGCATCAGCGGTCATCCGGTATTATCTGCCCACGCAGCGTCGGAAGCAGAGCGTTAAGAATCAATATGACCGCGATCGTCAAACCGCTCCAGGGTGATCGCTTCTACTTCGCGTTTAACGCTACGGCTACAGGGCAGCAGCTTATTGGTATTGCGATAGGCAAACCAGACCTTGCCGCTGCTCTGATTAATGATCAACCGATCGCCATTGCGAAAACGAGTAATGGCGACCTTCGCACCATTTTCCAGCGTATGTCGCACCTGACCCGAGGCGACCTGGAAATGGCGCTGCGGCCACATCAGCGTGGTCAGGCCGTGCTGTGCACGTGAGATGGTCATCACCGCCCTGCCCGGACAGGTGATTTGAAATTCAGTTTCGCTCCGGGCAGACGATGTAAACAGCGTAAGCAATCCTGCCGCCAGTAATAATTTTCTCATAACGCATGCATCCTCAGCGTAATTACACAAAATATTGCCTTAATATGCATAGCCTGACATCGCCAGAAATGCGAACGGAAGAGATGATCTGGCGCAAGCCGGTACTGAAAATGCTGTCAGACGCCCTGTTAGCTGTTGATTTGACAACGCGGGTCATGCCATTAACATCGATGCGGTGAACAGGAGCGATGTATGTCTGAACTTGATCGGTTGTTTCAACGCCTGGACGCGTCGACTTTTCGTCGTCGCTTTCGGCTGGGCAATAAGGAGCGGCAATATTGCCTGGAAAAAGGCCCCGAGGTGATTGACCGCCATGCGGCGGATTTTATTGCCCAGCGTCTTGCCGCTGCCGAGCCGCGTAACGATGGCAAGCAGACGCCCATGCGTGGGCACCCGGTGTTTATTGCGCAGCATGCCACCGCAACCTGCTGCCGTGGCTGTCTGGAAAAGTGGCATCGAATCGCCGCACATCAACCGCTAAGCGCCGAACAGCAGCGCTATATTGTTACGGTGATCCACGCCTGGCTGGTGAAAGAGATGAATCGCTGAATTCACCGGCGGGAATAACGCCGCATGGTGCAGCTTTCAGATCCGCTCAAAATTTGTGCCACAATTTTTTTACTCTGCGGCAATTTCCGCTGCCACCAGCATCAACGCCAGCCCAGCATCCTCTTCCTCATACTCGCGCAACGTCTCTTTTATTCTGCCAATACAGCGCTCTACCCGCTCCTTCTGCGGCTGCGGCAGGTTATCGATAGCATGGCGAATCAGCATCAGACTGGCTTCTTCTTCTTTCATTCCGCTTTTCCCTTTCGTGATAGGGCGCACAGTTTGCCAAATTTATTGCGCCAAACCAAGTTAAGTCATTTTTTTTCACTGGTCCAGTTGAAACAGCAAGGCTGAATTCCATCATTTCTTCGGGTGAATGCTATGCTGTTGAAAGCGTAGCGCACTGCTGCGCCGGTCCTGTTTTATTGGGCAGGAAAAGCGATAAGATAAAAAGGCAATGCATATGCTGCGAGTGATGATGTTCACGCTTCCCTTTTTGCTGGCTGCCTGCTCTTCCGGCCCGCAGGGCGTTGAGTGTCCCGGCAAAGTCGCCTCGATTTACGGTCAGGAAGGTCATGTTACCCACGGCACCGTGTTCGATCTGGTGAGTTCGTTTAGCGTGGCTACTGATGACGTCAAAGTGGAAAGCGGACCGCTCCATTCTACCGATCGCACCCGCTACATCCCGGCAGCGGTCACTAAAGAGGGTTATCTGGCCCAGCGTATTTCTGATAAACAGTTTCGCCTTATCGATCCGCAACAGGATCAGATGATTACCTGGACCTGCGGGAAGTCATCCGCCACAGCTAACGCTAAGCTCAACTGAATGAGATATCAGCATGGAACAGGATACACAGCACGACCGCTTCATTAGCTTTCCCTATCCGCATGAAAATTACAGCGACGGCAGCATTAATTATGGCGGTATCGATTTAACGCAGGAGACACAGCGCATTGATGAGATTGAGGAAGCCAAACGCTCTCCTAACCTGCGACGCCTGCTGGAAGAGGTGAATTTGCAGGATGGACTGTTTATGACGCTGGGTTGTGATTATCGACGTCTGGAAAGCGGGATCGGCGGCTATGTGGATTTTACCTTTCGCCCGGGTTTACCCGCCTCGTTAACGGTGGATGCCGTGAGTCTGGATGACTATTTTTGGGCGTATCTGGCGAAACAGGAGATCGATCATCACATTAACGATGGTGCGATGGTGAGCTATGCGCGTTCCGCGCTAAAGTGGAGCTGGTCTGAACTGGAGATGGGCGGCGTACACAGCAAGAAAATCACCCTCGCCTTTTGCTGTCAGCACAGCGAGGATGCCGAATGGTGTCTGGATCATCTGCGTCACTTCCTGGTGACAGAATTTCCCTCGTTGCCGCCGCGACAGAGATAATCCGGATGCGATTCAGGGCTTAATCAGCCGGATCGCATGCTCCAGTACTTTCTGTTCGTCCCGGTCGCTATCCTGGCGGCGCTGGCGCGTTTGCCAGAGCAAACTGGCGAGCGTTTCGCGCTCGGTATTCAGGCCGTTTTCCGATAACACGATTGCCGCATCGCCAATCACCCGACAAACCTCGTCATAATCATCTTCGCTTAGTGCATCACGTTTCATTACTTGCTCCTCTTTTCTGAACCTGGCCCAAAAGTAAAACTAAAGCAAAGGCCGCACGCGCCGATACTTCGCTAAGTATAATCATTCCCTTTTAATTTTTCGTTCCGACGCCAGGCGAACAATCATGCTTAGCCCATTACAACCATTAAATAGCAAAAGGCGTGCAGCACTGGAACTGCTGAAAAAAAATGACCGCTGCCGGGATGAAATTCTTAGTCAGTTCACGTTACTCACCAGCCAGCTGTTAGGCATTCCCAGCTGCTACGTTTCGATTCTTGATGAAGAGCGCCAGTACATTAAAGCGCCGCAGATGTTTCCATTAATGGAAACCTCGCTACAGCATGCGTTCTGCCGTCATACCATACAGTGCGAACGCCTACTGATTTGCCCTGACACCTGGCAAGACCCGCGATTTGAGCAGCATCCGCTCACGCGCGGCGCACCCTTTATCCGCTTTTACGCTGGCGCGCCGCTGATCTCCGGTGAAGATGACATCATCGGCACGCTGTGCGTCACTGATACGCAGCCGCGCACGTTCAGCGAAGAGCAGCAGATAACGCTGGCGACATTAGCGCGCCTCGCCGCCGCCTTTCTCGACGCCTGGTATGCCAATGGTTATATCGATACCGTTACCGGCCTGCCCAATCGTCAGCGTTTACTGCGCGATCTGGAATTAAGTGCCGACATGCTGCCCGATCAGCAGTGGCGTCTGTTAATGATTGACTGTATCGATCCGCAGCACATTTTCGATGTGTCGCGCTCATTGGGGATTGCCGCGTCTGAGGGGCTGCTGCATGAGTTAACCCGGGTGCTGTATCAGCGGCTGAGCCTTCACGACAAAGAGCCGATGCTCTACCTGATTAATCATGGCCGCTTTGCGCTGTTAACTCACAGCGAAGAGGGAATGGACAGCAAACTCTGCAGCGAAAAGCTGGGCGGCATTAACGCCTGTCTCGGCGATACCATTACCATCGATTTACAGGTTCGTGTGGGAGAAGTGCAGTTTTCTCCCCGAACCCTGCCGCCGCTGGAGGCGATGCGCCGTGCGCTCAGCGCGTTACATGAGGCGATCGCCCAACAAAATCTCTTCCAGCTGTTCGATAGCGAAAACGATCAAAGACGGAATCAGGAGTTTCAGCGGCTAAACGATCTGGCGCGGGCAGTGCGCGGACGCTACGGCCTTTACCTGGTTTATCAACCGAAAATTTGCCTGCACACCGGCAAAACCGTGGGTCTGGAGGCGCTGCTGCGCTGGAATCATCCTGTTGAAGGCGAGATCCCGCCCGGCCGCTTTATTCCACTGGCGGCCGGCACCAGCCTGATGGCGGAGCTGACAGACTGGGTGCTGGATAGCGCCATCAGGCAGCTGCAGCGCTGGGCGCAAAAAGGCATTCATCTGCCGGTGTCGGTTAACGTGAGCGTCTCCGATATTTGCCGTCCCGACTTTGCCGATCGCCAGGAAGAGCGGCTGCTGCGCTGCGGTTTGACGCCAGAATATTTAGGTATTGAATGCCTGGAAACGGAAGAGATCCACGCCAGCCCCAACGCGCTGCACGGTTTCGATATGCTGAAGCTGCGCGGCTTTAAGATTTCGCTGGATGACTTCGGCTCTGGCTACAGCAATATCAGCTATCTGCGGCGCATTCCGATTGATGTCATTAAACTGGATCGCTCTCTGATTAGCCGTCTCCAGCATGATACCGCCAGCGGCATTATTGTCCGTAACGTGATAAGTATGCTGAAGGATCTGGATTACGTGGTACTGGCTGAGGGCGTTGAGGATAAAGAAACCTATGAACAGCTGCAGTCGCTGGGCTGTGATGAAGTGCAGGGTTTTTACTGCTCGGCACCGATGAAAGCCACCGCGCTGGAGAGATGGTTACAACAGTAAACCATTATTTCGCCTCATCTTTGCCGGGTGATTTCTGCCGTTTATTTCTCCTTCTTTGCGCTTCTGTGCTATAGCTTTTACAACGCTATGCTCAGAGTAGCCAAGGAAAAAGGAGAGTAAATTGAAAATATTTTACTTTATTGCGCTGATCGCCTCTGCGTTCTATTTGTTTGTGAATTTGCCGAAAGAGAAAAGTAAACGCGAACCGGTAGCCTACTGGGGCTGCTGGGCGTACCTGGTTGCTTCCGCCATCTACTGGAGCATTTTCAGCCTGCGCCACCATTTCCATCTGTTCTGATATCTGCCCCTGCGCTGGCTTTCGGCGCGGGGGCAAGTTATTTGGGATACGCGACGCCGTTCCTTCCCCTTCCTGACTGCATCACAACCGCTGTTAACAACCGGAGGTTTTGTGAGTAAGAAAGTTCACGCTAAGGGCACCCATGACGCCCACGAAACCCAGCTGCGCCGCTGGATCACCATCGGCAAACCTGCCGATCAGCTCTATGCGTTATGGCGCGATCCCGCCACACTGCCGCAAATTATGGCTCACTTTGCCCAGATAACGGTGATCGATGATACCGACGCCGACTGGGAAGTTAAGGGGCCGCTGAAAAAAAGCTTTCGCTGGCGCAGCCGGATTGTTGAACAACAGCCGGGCGTGGTTATCGCCTGGGAATCGCTGGACGGTGCCGACGTACCGAACGAAGGCATGCTGCAGTTTCGCCCTGCACCTGGCGAATGGGGCACCGAGCTGACGCTGACGCTGCGCTTTAACCCACCGGGCGGCGCGCTGGGTAAAAAAGTGACTACGCTGCTCGATCTGTTTCCCAAAGAGCAGCTCAGCAAGGCGCTGCACCGCTTTAAGAGCCTGGCCGAAACCGGAGAGATCCCCAGCCTTGACGGGCAGCCAGCGGGCCGTCATACAGAACGAAAAGATAAGGAGGCGTAATGCGAGCTTTATGCTGGAACGGCGTCAATGACTTACGGGTAGAAAGCGTGGCAGATCCCGCTTTGCTGAATCCGCATGATGCGATTATCAAAGTAGGCTTAACCACCACCTGTGGTTCCGACTTGCACGTTATTGATGGCCTGATCCCGACCATGCGCGAAGGCGATATTCTTGGTCATGAATTTATGGGTGAAGTGGTGGAGGTCGGCAGCGCGGTTAAAAATATCAGGCGCGGCGATCGGGTGGTGGTGCCCTCTTTTATCTCCTGTGGCTCCTGTTGGTATTGTCAGCATGAACTGCCTTCCTGCTGTGATAATACTAATCCACACTGGGAACAAGGCGAACCGGTACTGGGACACGCAACCGCCGGGATTTACGCCTACAGCCACGCCTTCGGCGGCTATGCCGGTTCTCATGCTGAATATGTGCGCGTTCCTTTCGCCGATAATGACTGCTTTGTGGTACCGGAGACGGTCAGCGACGAACAGGCGCTGTTTTTATCGGACGCCGCCCCTACCGGCTACATGGGCGCGGATTTCTGTAATATTCATCCTGGCGATACCGTGGCGGTTTGGGGCTGCGGCGGCGTGGGGCTGATGGCGATGCAGAGCGCCTGGCTTATGGGCGCGCATCAGGTGATCGCGATTGACCGTTTCCCGGAACGACTGGCGATGGCGCGCGATTATGCCGGTGCCATTACCCTGGATTACAGCAAGGCGGATATCCATGAGGCGCTGCTGGAGCTGACCGGCGGACGCGGCCCGGATAGCTGTATTGATGCTGTAGGAATGGAGGCGCGCGGTGAAGGCCTGACGCAGGTTTACGATCGCACTAAACAGCTGCTGCACTTGCAAACGGACGTAGGCGCTGCGCTGCGCCAGGCGCTCTACTCCTGCCGCAAAGGCGGTAATATTTCGATTCTGGGCGTTTACGGCGTGATGGATAAGTTTCCGCTGGGACTGATGATTAATAAAAGCCTGACAATCCGCACCGCACAGCAGCATGGTCAGCGTTATATGCATCGGCTGCTTGATCATGTGGCGAAAGGTGAACTGAACCCCGCGTTTATGGCGACCCACCGCTTCTCGCTGGAAGAGGCACCACGCGGCTATGAGATGTTTAAACACAAGGAAGATGGCTGCCTGCGGGCGGTATTTGCGCCCTGACCGGCCAGTCGTCCAGGAATAAACAACGGGGACCGAATGGTCCCCGTTGTTTATGTTTCAAACCCGGGCTATCTACAAGTAAATGTCAATAGTAGCCCGCCGCAAGGCGGGACTGAACCGTTATTGCGGAATACGCAGCGTTTGACCCGGATAGATCTTATCGGGGCTGCTCAGCATCGGCTTGTTGGCCTCAAAAATCTTATTGTATTCGTTGGGGTTGCCATACATCTCTTTCGAGATAGCGCTCAGGGTATCGCCTTTCTTCACGGTATAAAAACGGCTTTCCGTGGCGGGTTGTGACACTGCTACCTTGTCATCAACGCCGCTGATTCCGGCTACGTTACCGATCGCCACCAGAATTTTCTCTTTTGCTTCCTGGCTCAAACCTTCGCCGGTTACCGTTGCCTGACCATCTTTTACCGCGACCTGCACCTTATCGGCATCCGGCACCCCGGTTTTCTGTAGATGCTCTTTGAGCTTTGCATCCTGTTCCTGTGAGTTATGCGTTACCGTATCCCACAGTTTTTCTCCTGCGTCTTTCACAAAGCTTAACAGTCCCATGCATCCTCCATTTTTACGCTAAAAAAATTTATCTCCCTCTAAGCGTAGCAGATGGATGCTATTCAGCCCGAACGGCAGCGCAGGCCTGGCTGCTTTCTAAACAATAAAATCAATATGCATATTAGGGCGCGCCGCAATATCAATGATCATATCCGGCTGCATATCTCCTGACAGATTCAGCTTTAAATGCGTCAGATGGTTAGTGACATCCCATGTCATCTGCATTTCGCCCAGCCTGCCGGTGAACTTTGAGGCGAAGCGCAGCGGATATGCGTGGCTGTCCAGCGCTGACAGGTCGATTTTGTCACTGCCGCTGGTGAAGTCACCGATTAAATCACGCAGTCCAGACAGGGAATCTTTCGCGCTGGTGAAGATAAACCGATCGTTACCTGCGCCGCCGTAGAGCTTATCCGCCCCGCCACCGCCATATAAATGATCGGCTCCTGCTCCGCCTTCCAGCCGGTCGATGCCGTTTTCACCATATAGCGTATCGTTGCCGCTGCCGCCGTACAGCAGATCGTTGCTTTCGCCGCCATACAGACGATCGTGACCATTTTCCCCGTACAGCCGATCGTTGCCGTTGTTGCCGTACAGCAGGTCATCACCCTCGCCGCCAAACAGACGATCGTGGCCGTTTTCGCCATACAGACGGTCGTTGCCGTTATTGCCGTACAGCAGATCGTCGCCCTCACCGCCGTACATCCGGTCATGGCCGTTTTCCCCGTACAGCGTATCAATGCCGTTTGCGCCATACAGCAGGTCATCACCCTCGCCGCCAAACAGACGATCGTTACCGTTTTCCCCGTACAACGTATCGTTACCGAGCGCGCCATACAGCAGATCGTTGCCGTCATTGCCGTATAAACGATCGAGTCCGCTATCGCCGTACAGCGTGTCGATATCGAGACCGCCATACAGCACATCGTTGCCGTTGCCGCCGTAGAGTCGATCGCTGCCGCTGTCGCCATACAACGTGTCGTTGCCATCGTTACCGTACAGCGTATCGTTGCCAGCGTTGCCGCGCAGGCCGTTAGCGACCGCGTTGCCAATCAGCGTATCGTGACCGGTGCCGGCAATGGCGTTTTCAATTACCACGCCGAGCGCGACAGAGACGTTGCCAATCAGCCCGCCCACGTTGGAAAACGTCTCTGCATTAAGGTTAATCCGCTGATTCTGCCGGTAGCCGGAAAAGTTCAGCGTATCGTTGCCGCCTGCATCCCAGACAGAAAAGATCAGCACATCGCTGCTGCTGAGTGCAGTGTAATAGTCTCGTCCGGTATTCGAACCGAAGCCATACACGGTATTGCCCGTCAGCGTGGTCATGTTAGCGCCATACAGACGCTGAATAGCAGCAATGTCATGCAGCAGCGGCGAAGCCGCATAGTGCCCGTAAAAATTAGCGCCGGTGTTGGTTTCACTCCAGTAACTCATTAAGGTGTACTGACGCGAATCCTCTATATAAGGAGCGCTGGCGCTATAAGAGATCTCTCCGGTGCCGCTGTTATAGTCACCAGGATGGCTCAGGCCAAGAGCATGTCCTAGTTCATGGGTCAGCGTCAGGCGTCCATACTCATAATGTTCCGGTGAGCGGTTATTGGCCATATTGTAATTGAACCACATCGTACCCGCCGCCCGGCTGCCGCCCGGCAGATAAGCATACGCCTGATCGTCCGCCTGCTGACCATTGGCATACTGCGTATAGTTGGCAAAGGTTAACCGGGCGCCGCTGCTCACCTGCGTAAATTTTATGTTCGCCACATCGGCCCAGGACTGCAGCGATTTCAGCGCCGCCGCTTGCTGTTCGCTGTTAAAGGTAACAATGCCTTTATCACCGTATGGCGTGCTCGTAAGGTTATCGGGAAAAGCGAAACTGATTTCCAACGGCTTGTTATAGACCTGATATACATTCCAGCTCAGCCCGCTGCGAGTGAGCTGAACCGCAGCCTGGCTGGAGCTGTAATGCACAGTGGGCGCACTGGAATAGTAACTGCTGCTGGTTGCGCTGGTCGCAGCCTGCAGATCGGGGTCGAACCAGGAAGTGCGTATGCTCTTTGTGGACAAGGGCTTTTCTCCGGAAAAATAGGTTCCGAGAAGCCAGCATTACCCGCTCATCCTGACAGGGAATAACGAATCATTTCGAATTTACTGCAGGTTCTGGATTAAAACGACCTTAGCACCGTCTTTAGCTATATCGGCAAAACAGGCGCAACATTAGAGAACTTTTTTTGCCGGTGCGGCGCTAATTGTGGACGCATTATTATAACCGGATTTCATTGTGTCCCTCAGAGAAATAGCTCAGCGAAATAAGAGTTATTTTTATCGCCAGGATTATTAAAGCGGCCTCAAATATTTCCGCTGCGCTCATTACCAAAACAGGCCGGGCAGCGTTATACGGCCCGGCCTGCGGTTAGCGAATGTTGCTGCATAAACGGAAGGTTAACCGTCAGGCGGAAACCTTGCTGATCTCAATAATTTCATCAAGACGCGTTTTCATCTCTTCAAGATTCTGTCGCAGGTTATTGTCCGCTTCTGTCGCGTTTTTTCCTTTACCAATAAGCGTAAAGCGGTAGCCCGGCTGTTCACAGCTGGCACGATACTCATACTCGCCGTTAGCCATCTGATGTTTTTCAATATTCACGTCCATTCTTGCCTCCTGTCTCTTTTTTTAAATATAGCAAAACCTGGCAGCAAAGGCCTTTTCGCCTGTGTCGCAGGAAAAACGCAGCAAAATGTCAGGAAAGTGAAAATCAGCGGGTCGCCTGGTTTAAGGCACATTTTTTTATCTTAGAATCGCGCGCACTTGCTGGAGGTAATCATGAAAAAAGTGTTTATGTTATTAACGGCGGTCATGCTGACCGCATCATTAAGCGGCTGTGTCTGGTGGGGCCCTGGCTGGGGCGGCCCGGGCGGCGGTCATGGCGGTGGATTCCATCAAGGCGGCCCTGGCCGTTAATTCGCCCTTCCCTGAATTACCGAAGGGCTGACAAGAGACATGGGGCTTTCGACCCTGTGCAAGACCCGCCGCTGGTGGGTCTTTCTTATGCCGCATCGCCTGCCTCGCTGATTTTCTTCAAATTATTTGAAAAACAAAAACAATTATCTTTGCTTTCGGTTCTTGTCGTCAGCGACCACACTTAAATTCCTTTTTAGTGATTGCAGGATTGTCGTTATGTTGAGCATGAAAAAAATTGCCACGCCGCTGGTGTTAAGCCTGGGCCTTTGGGCGCAGTTCAGCCATGCTGAGGCGCAGACCTATCAGCTGAACCCGGAGCATACCTCCGTGGTAATGAGCTGGTCGCATTTTGGTTTTTCTCATCCGACCGCTGATATTTCCGGCACCAGCGGCACGCTGGTTTTCGACAGCGCGAATCCGGAAAAATCAAAAGTCGACGTGACGCTGCCCCTGACCAATATTGATACCCATGTTGAGGCGCTGACCACCGAATTCAAAGGCGATCAATATTTTAATACCGGCACTTATCCCACAGCGACCTTCCGCAGCACGCGCGTTATCAGCAAAGGCAACAACCGCTATGAGGTACAGGGCGATTTGACGCTTAAAGGCGTTACCCGTCCGGTCACGCTGCACGCCACGCTGAACAAGCAGGGAGAACATCCCATGCTGAAAAAGCAGGCGATTGGCTTTGACGCCACGGCAACGGTAAAACGTTCCGATTTTAATCTGAAGCAGTATATTCCAGCCGTTAGCGATGACGTTACGCTGACTATCTCTACCGAAGCCTACGCGGCCAAATAATCCTTTCAGCCCTGCTCTGTCAGGGCTGATGATTTTCCTGTTTCCGGACCGCCTTCTGCTGCATTTACCCGCAAGAAAACCGCGCGCGCTTCACGCTGCTGGCGTACCATTCTGGTAACCAGATGCTTATCAGAGAGGTAACCGTGAATTCAGCGTCATTTATCCTGCGTCTTTCCGCTTCCGTCAGCGCAGATATGCTGGAGGATCTGCGGGTCGTGATTCCCGCCGAGGCCACGCATGTGTTTATTAACGCCCTGGATGAAGAGAGCCATACCACGTTTGAATGCCTGCAAAGCGATGAAAGCTGCTCACTGGCCGCTTCTGCTATTGCGCTGTGGCGTCAGCTGGGTCATATCCATCACCTGACCTGGCGGCACGGCTGGGATACGCAGGAGGTTTCAGACGCCAGCCAGCAGCAGCTGTTTCAGATGTTAAAAACCCCTGGTGCAATCTTGCAGATTACCTGAAGCAGGCTTTGCCTGGCTTAGAGGCTAACATTATTACCGCGTGCTGTTACGCCGCTAATAACCCTCTGATTAAACAAGCGAAACGGTAAGAAAACTTTACTTTAGAGTTTCGTACTTTCTGACATGGATCAATAATTCCGCCAGAAAAAAGGATAAAAAATAACCTTAAGCTAAATTTTATTAACCATTATTCAAAGCAGGCTTAAGGAGACTGTATGGCACGCCAACATTTTACCGCCCCGGAGTTTGCCCGGTATGCGGGTATCAAAGAGACCGAACTGATTCGCGCTATCTGTAATCGCGGCACCATTGACGGCGTATCGCTGCCTGAGTCGCTGAATCATGCGCCACTTTCCGTTCGCGTCTGGCTGCGTGAAGATGTCATGCTGTTTACGCATACGTTAAGCCGCGCCAGAGCAGGACGCAAATACACCACACAGAATCGGAAACGCACCAGCCAGACCAGCTGATGCGAGAGGTTAACCGCAGGCCCGTAGCCTCTGTATTGCGCCGGGCCTGCTCTGTTCACAGCGCAACACGCCGTGACCAGCGACTTAGCCTGGATAGATACCGCGATCTTTACGCGCCATCAGGATACGTTCGCAGGCAACGATATAGGCAGCGGTACGCAGCGTACATTCTTTCTCTATCGCTTTATCCCAGACATGCACCATCGCTTCGGTCATGATCTTGTCCATACGCGCATTGATCTCTTCTTCGCTCCAGAAGAAGCTCGCCATATCCTGCACCCATTCAAAGTAGCTGACCGTTACCCCGCCTGCGTTACAGATAACATCCGGCACCACGGTAATGCCGCGCGCCTTAAGAATATCATCCGCATCAGGATAGGTTGGGCCATTCGCCCCTTCCAGCACCAGTTTGCAGCTAAGCTTCTCTGCACGTTCGCGCGTGATCTGCCCTTCCAGCGCCGCCGGGATCAGAATATCCATTTTGGTGGTCCAGAAATCTTCGCTATTGATTTTCTGGGCGCCAGGGAAACCGGCGATCTGTTTGTGGCTGAGCTGCCACTCGCTGAGCGCGTGCAGATCAATTCCGTCCGCATTAAACAGCGTAGCGGTATGATCCTGGATCACCACCACGCGCGCGCCCGCTTCCGCAAACAGACGAGCCGCTTCGCTGCCGACGTTACCAAAGCCCTGCACGGCAATTTTTGCGCCTTCGATTTCAATACCGGCGCGCCCTGCGACTTCACGACCGGTAACAAATACGCCGCGTCCGGTCGCTTTTTCACGACCCAACGAGCCGCCGAGATGAATCGGTTTGCCGGTCACCACGCCGGTAATGGTGGTGCCGTGGTTCATGGAATAGGTATCCATCATCCATGCCATCACTTTACCGTTGGTGCCCACATCCGGTGCCGGAATGTCGCGCTGCGGCCCGATAATCAGACCGATTTCACTGGTATAGCGGCGAGTCAGGCGTTCCAGTTCTCCCTCGGACAGCGAGAACGGATCGACGCGAATGCCGCCTTTCGCCCCGCCGTAAGGCAGGTTCACTGCGGCACATTTAATAGTCATCCAGGCGGAGAGGGCCATGACTTCATTCAGATCCACGTCAGGATGGTAGCGAATACCGCCCTTACCCGGACCCCGGGAAAGATTGTGCTGAACACGAAAGCCTTCAAAATGGCGGATGGTTCCGTCATCCATCTGCAGGGGAATATCAACGATCAGGGCACGTTTCGGATGGCGCAGCGTATCGATCCAGCGCGACAAATCGCCCAGATAAGGGGCAACGCGATCGATTTGCTGAAGGTAGGTGTTCCAGGCCGATGTACCGCTTTCTGACGCGTAAGATAGCTTTTCCATAACAAACCTTTTTGAACAAAGTTATTTATATTGTTTAACCGTGGAAATGACCTGCATATCACTATGCGTTAATGAATTTACCATTAATTATCGGCGATAGATTTTTCAGTCCGATGGAAAAAATTGTTTTTGCGTAAAGCAATCGCAACAGAGATGAATAATTAGTTACTTTTATTGGTTGCCATAAGGATGCGGACTTTATGCATTTATTATGCACTATTTGTGCATAAAAAAGATTTTTCCTGACTTTTCAGAAAGTTGAAAGCGATCAAAAAGTTAAATTTTCGTTATTTTACAGAGTTGACAATGTAAAATTTGCCAGCCAGCATTAACCCGCCAGCTGCTGTTGTACCGGCTGATTCTTTCGCGAATCAGAAATCGCTATCGTTTTCAAAATGTTGAAAATGAGGCTGCCTGTAGTCCGCTGAATACCGTTCATTATCCAGACAAGCCTGCCCTGTTCCTGGCGCGCTGAGCGCCTGATCCCTGCGTCGTTACGGGGAGGGGGTGCGTTTGTCTGCAATCGGAATTTACTTCATGGTCAGCCGTTATAAGAGGAGAAGCCATGACCGCAAAACAACCACCGCGATCGAGACCATCGGGCAATGAACAGAGTGCCCCGCAGACCTTACAACGCGGCCTGAGCGAACGACATATCCAGCTGATCTCTCTCGGCGGCGCGATCGGCACCGGCCTGTTTATGGGCGCAGGTAAAACCATTGCCGTTTCCGGCACCTCCATTCTGATCACCTATATCGTGGTCGGCTTTTTTATGTATATGGTGATGCGGGCCATGGGCGAAGTGCTGCTTACCCGGCTGGATTACCGTTCATTCGCAGATTTTGTATCCGATTATCTGGGGCCGAAAGCAAGCTTCTTTCTCGGCTGGTCATACTGGCTAAGCTGGGTGGTGACCTGCATCGCCGATGTGGTGGTGTGCGGCGGCTATGTGCAGTACTGGTTACCGACGCTGTCGCCCTGGATCCCGGCGCTGTTTGCGCTGGCGCTGCTGTTTGCGTTTAACCTGCTGTCGGTCAAAATGTTTGGTGAAGCGGAGTTCTGGTTTGCCATCATCAAGGTTATCGCCATTATTGCGCTGATCCTTACCGGCATGTGGATGATCGCCACCGGCTGGACATCGCCGGACGGCGTGCAAGCCTCGGTGGGCAATCTGACCGATCCGGCAGTGTTTATGCCGCACGGCGTGGTCGGCTTCTTTGCCGGCTTTCAGATCGCTATTTTTTCCTATACCGGCATTGAGCTGCTCGGCACCATGACGGCGGAAACCAAAACGCCGGAAAAGATCCTGCCACGCGCCATCCGGGCCATTCCGCTACGCATTATTATTTTTTATGTGCTATCGATGGTGGTGATTATTGCCGTCACCTCCTGGCAGCACGTTTCGCCAGAAACCAGCCCGTTTGTCACGCTGTTTGATAAAGCGGGCCTGCCCGCCGCCGCCGCGCTGATTAACTTTGTTGCGCTCACGTCCGCCATGTCCTCTGCCAACAGTGGCGTCTATTCCAGTACCCGCATGCTGTATGGCTTGTCGGTGGAAAAACATGCGCATCGCCAGTTCCGCATCCTGTCGCGCGTTACGGCGATACCGGTGCGCAGCCTGCTGTTCTCCTGCTTCTGTATGCTGAGCGGCACGCTGCTGCTGTTTCTGACGCCCAACGTCATGACGCTGTTCACCATTGTTTCCACGCTGGCGGCGATTCTGGTGATCTACAGCTGGGGAATGATTCTGGTGGCCTATCTGGTTTACCGTCGGCGTCAGCCGGAGTTACATCAGCAGTCAACGTTTAAAATGCCGGGCGGCCGGGCGATGTGCTGGTTGACGCTACTGTTTTTCCTGTTTTCACTGGTGATTATGGTTTTCGATGCCGATACGCGTGCGGCGCTTTGCGCCATGCCTGTCTGGTTTATCCTGCTGGCCGTTTTCTGGCGGCTGACGCTGCGTCGTCGTCAGGCGCGGGCGCGCCAGTCCTGGCAAACCAGCATTGAATCCTGATCG
This sequence comes from Pantoea sp. FN0307, assembly GCF_050113815.1. NCBI lineage: Bacteria > Pseudomonadati > Pseudomonadota > Gammaproteobacteria > Enterobacterales > Erwiniaceae > Pantoea > Pantoea sp. FN0307. The sequence continues at coordinate 1,466,676 of NZ_JBNJSO010000001.1, forward strand.
AAAAAAAGGCGGCGAGATGATCTCGCCGCCTGACTTATCTTTATGCGCGCTGGCAGATTAAAAATCTGCTTTCAGCACCACGCGATAATTCGCCTTACCGGCGCGCACGTGATCCAGCGCTTCATTGATTTTCGACATCGGGAAAAACTCCACTTTCGGCGCGATATCGGTGCGCGACGCCAGCTTCAGCAGTGTACGCAGCTGGCCCGGCGAACCGGTGGAAGAACCGGTTACCGCGCGGTCACCCAGAATCAGGCTGAACGACGGTACGTCGAAAGGTTTCATCACCGCGCCCACGGTATGGAATTTACCGCGCGGTGCCAGCGCTGCAAAGTACGGCTGCCAGTCGAGATCCACCGCCACGGTGCTGAGGATCAGATCAAACTGACCGGCCAGTTTTTCCAGCGCTGCCGGATCGCGGCTGTTGACCACATGATCCGCACCCATATCAAGAATCGACTGTTTTTTCTCCGGCGTTGAGCTGAATGCGGTCACTTCTGCGCCCATTGCATGCAGGATTTTAATCGCAATATGGCCCAGGCCGCCGATGCCGATTACTCCGACGCGGCTGGTGGCGGTGATGTTATGCATCAGCAGCGGTTTGAAAACCGTGATGCCGGCACACAGCAGCGGACCGGCTGATGCCGGATCCAGTTTCTCCGGCAGCGGAATCACCCATTGCCAGTTAGCGCGCAGCTTCTCGGCAAAGCCGCCTTTGTTAGCGATGGTCGGCACGATGCCGTTCAGGCAGTTGACCTGATCGCCGGTGATGCAGGCGTCGCAGTGTTCGCAGCTTTTCGCCGTCCAGCCAATGCCCACGCGCTGACCAACGGAAAGGCCTTTGTTTTTAGCCGCCTCGCCCAGTGCGGAAACGCGCCCAATCACCTCATGACCGGCGATCACGGGATATTGAGAAACGCCCCACTCGTTATCGATCATTGACAAATCAGAATGACAAACGCCACAGTATTCCACTTCGACTTCAACATCTTCGGCGCTCAGCGATGCTGCTTCATATTCATAGAGTTCTAAAGCCTGACCGGCTTCCATCGCTGCATAGCTCTTGATTTTCACTAATTCACCTCAGATTGCGTTAGGGATCCAGCTGAGAGTGTAGCAAAGCGCAGTAGCAAAAGACTTTCCACTTTATGCCACGGTTATTTTTCAGTCAGTTAGTTTTTCTGCAAGTTAATCCGATGGCTGCTGAGCGGTGACTGACGCCGGAATAATAGCCGTGAACGTAATGACGTTATCCTTCATGGCAACCTGCAGATCGCCATCATGCGCCAGTAAAATCGCGCGCGTGATGGACAGCCCCAGCCCGGCACCATCCGTATTATGCTGCCGTGAGGCGTCGCCACGATAAAACCGGTCAAAAAGCCGCCCCAGGTTTTCCTGAGAGAGATTTTCTGTAGGGTTAGAAAACTGTACCAATACCGCTCCCGCTTTCTGTTCCACCAGCACGCTAATGGCTGAAGCGGGTAAAGAATATTTTATGGCGTTGGCCAGCAGATTGCTCAACGCACGACGCAGCATCAGACGATCGCCTTTGACGGCGGCTTCCCCCTGCAGTAACAGGGTTTTATCGCTGTCGCCAGCCAGCGGTTCGAAAAAGTCGATAAGTTCTGCCAGTTCTGCGTTAAGGGAAACGCGCTGCTTTTCCAGAGGCATCAGCCCGTTCTCTGATTTCGCCAGAAAAAGCATATCACTGCTCATTCTGGCAAGCCGACTTAGCTCTTCCAGATTTGAAAAAAGCACCTCCCGATAACTTTCCGCATCGCGCTCCCGGGACAGGGCGACCTGGGTCTGCATCATCAGGTTACTGACGGGCGTGCGCAGCTCATGGGCAATATCAGATGACAACTCAGAGAGGCGACGAAATGAATTTTCCAGCCGCTCAAGCATGCTGTTGAATTCAGCTACCGTCGCCTTCAGCTCCGCTGGCAGATCATGCGCGGGAAGGCGTTCGCTGAGGTTATTAATGGTGATCGCCGAGGCCAGCCGGTTTATTTCATTCAGGGGTCTCAGCCCCATACGGGTAACCAGCCAGCCCAGAAATACCGAAATAAAAATCAGGGCGAGGTTAAACCAGACCAGCCACCTTTTAAGCTGACCGATAAACGCATCATGAAAACCGGTATCATAAGCGGCTGTGATCAGCACGTCGCTTTGTCTGCCAGCGTCGCGGGCACTGATTTTTCTGACCAACACATGATACCGTCCCCCCTGTTTCTCTACGGTTTGCAGCGTCTCCGGACGGGCGGCTTCGTCGGCAAAGCGTTGCTGCGGAACCTGAAAACCAGATGAGGCGTAATCAGCCAGTATCTGATTATCAGAGGTTTTAACGGAAAGATAGAGCCCGCTGTGACCGACCATGGCATCCGCAAGCTTGCGTGCAAGCGACGCGCTGTCGAGCCTTCCGGCATGTACTTCCCCTTCAAGCAGTTCAGTGACCAGTTCAAGCTTGCCGGTTAATAACGAGGCATCCTGATGGCGAAAATAGCTGCTCAGAGCGGCCACCAGCAGGACGCTGGAAAGCAGCCAGACGGACATCATCACGCCCGCAAATATCATGCTCAGCCGTGAGGTCAGGGAGCCGTTACGTTTCAATCTTCGCGTATCTCCAGGACATAACCAATTCCCCTTACGGTATGAATAAGCTTTGGCGTAAAGTCATCATCCACCTTGCTGCGAAGCCGCCTGACTGCGACATCAATCACATTGGTATCGCTGTCAAAATTAATATTCCAGACCAGGGAAGAAATCAGGCTTCTCGGCAATACCTCTCCGGTTCGCTGTAACAGCAGCTCAAGCAGCACAAACTCTTTTGAGGAGAGATGAATTTTTTTGCCGGAGCGGCTCACGCTTCGGCGAGCAACATCCATAAACAGATCGGCAATGCGGTGTGTCCCGGAAGCCTGCATGCGGTTGCGCCTGAGCAGCATGCGGACACGGGCCAACAGCTCGGCAAAATCGAAGGGTTTAAGCAGATAGTCATCCGCGCCCAGATCGAGACCTTTAATCTTCTCGCTGACATTATCTCTGGCGGTCAGAAACAGCACCGGTTCTTCGTGGCAGGCCATTCGCATTTGTCGCAGAATATCCCAGCCATCCATTGATGGCAGCATGACATCCAGAATAATCAGATCGTAACGCTGTTGCAGGATATGCTCCAGCCCCTGACGTCCGTCATGCACCAGCGTCACCTCATATCCTGCCTCCTGAAGTCCCTGCTTCAGGTAGGTCCCGGTTTTCAGTTCATCCTCGACAATCAGCATGGTGGTCATGATGCGGTTTTCCTGGGGCTGCGTTTGGGGGTTACGCCATACCGCTACCGGGCGACAATGTGCCGAGCCAGGCGACGATGGCCAGTATCAGTATCGATAGGGTAAATTCCGTGATAATGCTTTTACGCATCAGGATAATGCTTGCTTTATGGTGGCCCTGAAGCAGCGCATTTTTCAGCGCCGGGGCAAGCCGAAAGCGATTAAGCGCAGCCAGCAGCAGCAGCAGGCAAAACAGCAGGGTTTTAATCAGCAACAACAGCCCATAGTCGCTCCCTGGTAAGGTAGTCAGGGGTTTTTCAACGATAAATAAGACATTAACCACGGCGGTAATCACAATGCTCAGCACAATGAGGGTTCCCGTGCGGGCGAACCCCGTTAGCGCATCGGCCAGTTGCCGGGCATAGTCAGCTTCTTCTGCTTTTTCGTTACACAATAGCAGGCTAAAGGCCGCCAGCGCGCCTACCCAGGCTCCCGCCGCGAACAGGTGGATAATATCGCTTAGCAGATGCAGGTAATAGCGGACACCGTCGTTCATGGCCGCATGTCCGCCCCATGCCAGGGTCGCCAGCGCCGTGCCGCCAGACAGGACCAGCATATAACATGAAAGCCTGGTATATTTTATCCGCAGGCTGAGGCCCATAAAGGCCATGACCAGCGCAACGAGCCGGATCACCCAGCTCATACCGACTGCGGTTTCCCCGACAACCATTTTCATAATATGCAGGGTTAACTCACCGGGATGACTGACGCCGCTCATCGACTGGGCAACAAGCAGCATATTCGCCAGCGAGAGAACAATACCCGCAGAGATGAGCGTAAAGCAGAACGACCAGCCGCTGAACAAAGACACCGGTTTCTTTAGAGCGCCTTTCACCCCGTACATCTCAAATAAGGGCAGGCCAAAAAGAACCATGAGATCAAGATAAAGCAGAAACCGGATAGCAATCAAAAGCTGATCGTTCATGAGATTACTTCACAGTGAAGCTGTAGTTCCCGGTACGGGGATGGGTATCAGAGGATACCGCCCGCCACTCCACTTTATAGGTTCCGGCAGGCAAGGGTTTTACCGGCGTGATAACCATTGTTTTCGCATCGCTGCCTGCTGATACTTTAGTTGCAACCGGCATAGGCGCATGGGAAGCCATGCCCGGCATGGCAGTCATCACAAGGCGCGCACCGGAGAATTTAGTGACCAGATCCTCAGTAAAATGGAGTTCCACTTTTGCAGGTGCCGTTACCTCAGCTTTGTCCGCAGGTACGGAAGAAGCCAGTTCCGGATGAGCCTGTGCAGCAAAAGCAACCACAGAAGCAGCAACAGCGATAAAGTAGCCAGCATAAGTACGTTTCATAATAAATACCTGCTTTGTTTGAATTAACGGCATCAGAACCACATGCGAGCCCCGAGAAGGAAACGCACTTCGTTATCTTTTTCACCCTCACGGGCAGCCATATCGGCGGTATTGCCGTAGAGCTGGCTCCAGGAACCCCCCACGTAAGGGGCGAACTCACGTTTCACTTCGTAGCGAAGACGCAATGCTAATTCGGTACTGGACAGCCCCTTGCCGGTTTCGCGCGCGTCGTCATCTTTGCCATAAATATTGGCTTCCAGAGAGGGCTGCAAAATAAGACGATTAGTCAGCAGAACATCGTAATCCGCCTCCAGCCTCAGCGCGGTACGCCCCTGCTCTCCGGCAAAAGCCGTCAGCTCCGTTTCAAAGTTATAGAGCGCCATTCCCTGAAAACCGGCTGCAAGCCAGGTCTGTGGTTTTCCGGGCTTAAAATCCTGACGGACACCGGCAACCACATCCCACCAGGGCGTAACGGCATGTCCCCACAGAGCCTGAACTTCTGCCGATTCCGTTTTACCGTCGCTGGTTTCGCCTTCGCTGCGTATCCAAAGCCGATCAATATCTCCCCCTACCCAACCGCTCAGGTTCCAGTTGAAACCGCCGGGATCACTGTTCTTCTGCCATTCCAGCCGATCGGCAAGCAGAAAGTAATTTACGCTCCTGTCATGAACTTCATGACCATGAACATCCGGGAACGCCGCTTTCCGGTCAGCTTCCGTAATCGGCGGAATGGGGGTGCGGCTTTGCGTGGGTGCAGCAGGCTGCATGGATTCCATCGCTTCCATACCCGACATCGACGCCATTCCTTCCATCGCCGAATGGTCCATGCCCTGCATCGCAGAGTGGTCCATTCCCGACATGTTGTGCTGCATAGGCTGAGACGGATCGGTCTGGGCTGCGTAAGCGGGCGCAGAGGGGGTCCCGGCAATCACCGACCAAATCGCCAGCCCTGCCGCTGAACGTGAAAAATTCTTTGTCATATCACTCCACCCTGAAACTGGCATCATCACCACCTCACTCAATTACCCGGACTTCACGGAACATGCCGGTTTCCATATGGAAAAGAAGATGACAGTGATAAGCCCAGCGCCCGAGCGCATCCGCCGTCACACGGTAGCTGCGACGGCTTCCCGGCGGCATATCAATGGTATGTTTACGCACCAGGAAATTGCCCTGCTCATCCTCCAGATCGCTCCACATACCGTGCAGGTGAATGGGGTGCGTCATCATGGTGTCGTTAACCAGCACAATACGCACACGTTCGCCGTAGCGGAGCGTGACCGGTTCCGAATCTGAGAATTTAATGCCGTTGAATGACCAGGCAAATTTTTCCATATGCCCGGTAAGATGCAGTTCGATAGTGCGTGACGGTTCACGGCCATCCGGATCCTCAAAGGTGCTTTTCAGATCGGCATACGTCAGTACCTTTCTGCCGTTATTACGCAGCCCGATGCCCGGATCGCTTAATTTTGCCGTCGGCATCATGGCCTGCATGTCGACCAGAGGATTATCTGTTTCGCTCGCGGGATGTTGCTGCATCTGGCCAGGGTTCATGCTGCCGTGGTCCATGCTCTGCATCTGGCTATGATCCATTGCGCCGTGATCCATGCTCTGCATCTGGCTGTGATCCATCGTGCCGTGGTCCATGCTCTGCATCTGGCTGTGATCCATACTGCCATGATCCATGTCGCCCATACCCATATCGTCCATGGTCAGCCAGGGACGCGGATCGGGTACCGGAACCGGTGCAGAGAGCCCTTCACGAACCGCGAGTGTGCCACGCGCGTAGCCGCTCCGGTCCATGGACTGGGCAAAAATGGTGTAGGCATCGTCAACCGGTTCCACAATAACATCGTAGGTTTCAGCAGCGGCGATGCGGAATTCATCAACAGAGACAGGCGTGACATACTGTCCATCAGCAGCCACCACCGTCATTTTCAGGCCGGGAATGCGCACGTCAAAATAGCTCATGGCTGAACCGTTAATGAAACGCAGACGTACTTTTTCCCCTTTGCGGAACAGACCAGTCCAGTTTTTACCCGGCCCCTGGCCATTCATAAGATAGGTATAGGTGGCACCACTGACATCAGCCAGATCCGTCGGGTTCATTTTCATCTCTGCCCACATCTTCCGATCGGCTAACGTGTTGCCGAGACCTTTTTCCCTGGCATCGCGGAAAAAGTCGCTAACGGTGGGTTTGGCGAAATTGTAATAATCTGACTGCTTTTTCAGTTTTGCGAGAATGTCTGAGGCTTTTTCATCAGACCAGTCGGTCAGCATCACAATATGTTCGCTGTCCCAGACGAAGGGCTCAGGCTGAGCCGCTTCGATGATAATCGGACCATAAACGCCTTCCTGCTCCTGCAGGCCGGAATGGCTGTGATACCAGTATGTTCCGTTCTGCTTTACCTGAAAGGAGTAAACATAGGTCTCGTCCGGCTCAATGCCATGAAAACTGAGCCCCGGCACGCCATCCATATTTGCCGGCAAAATAAGGCCATGCCAGTGAATAGAGGTGGTTTCGGACAGGTGGTTTTTAACCCGTAACGTAACAGTATCGCCTTCCTTCCAGCGCAACAGCGGCCCCGGCAGGCCGGCATTAATGGTTTTTGCGTAACGGGTTTTACCGGTGATATTGAGCATCGTTTCACCGATAAAAAGATCAAAATCGCTGCCGGTAAGCGTACGGGAAGGCATCAGGCTTACCGCCGAAAACGCATCGAAGGATCGCAGCCCCAGGCCGCCGACAATACCGGCGGCAGTAATGCCTTTAATGAAATTACGTCGTGAACTTTTAAGCTGCATGACTCAACTCCAGCACATTCATGTCACCTCAAAACAAGGTGTCTCTCCATAACGCAAGTACAAGTTATACTTACCGTTCAGGAAGTTTAATTTTTGTTACCTGGAAGTTATCACAGCTAAAACACGAAGGTTATTACAATTCTGTAATGTTATAACTCACTGTTTTATATTGTTTTTTATTAAACCTAATAATAGGCATTTCTGCCAGCAAGAGAGTTTCAGTGAGTAATTGTTTATCTCCTGCTGATCATCTGCACCTTCAGGAGAAAGGATATTAAAGCGTTAACGGCAAAATTTACGAGTACTGAAACGGGGGATAATCCGGCTCGGTGTTCCCCCGTTCAGCTTTGTCTTATATTCTTAGCTTATTGTAGCCTGCCTCTGTACTGTACACAGAAAATGTATCGAGGCTCTGTCCTGTTTTTACGCTGCGATAATAGCGCTGATATCACTGATAGTTTCTGCTAACAGCTCGCCGCGACGATAAGCCTCAAGCTGCTCCGCGTCGCCATTCACCACCGAGTCAGGCCGCTCGATAAAGACGCCTAACGGCGTAAAAGCCTCATCCAGCACCACGGCCATCGGGATTTTCACCTTATCCACCCCCAGCAGTTCAATAAAAGGCTGCGCCTCATCACGAGTGATAATCGCCATTTCGATGTCAGGCAGTCGCTGGCACAGCAGCGCCATTGGCGGAATGTTGCGATGACAGTCCGGACACCACATCTCGGCCGCCACCAGCAGCCGGAAGCGCCCTGCCGCCTGTTGTGCAGGCGCAAGCGCCTTTTCTACCGCTTCACTCTGGCTTTCCAGCATCGCCTGCCAGCGCTGCAGATCGGCGATCTGCTCCGGCGTGCCGCTAGCAATAAACTCTGCGGTATTTTTCCCCTGCTTAAACAGCGTTTCAAATGCGCTCATCAAACCTTCTCCAGTAACAACCGATAGTGGCCTATCTTAAAAGAATCCGCCGCCGCATACACCTCAGAACATCGCCTTGCGCATGACGGGCCTATACTCATGTTTATATTTTAAAAACCAGAGGAGAAAATGACGTGAAAATAGCGGCGTTTGATATCGGCGGCACATCATTAACAATGGGCATTGTTACCGATAAAGGCGAAATAGTCGCGCGCGATAAAAAAGATATTATGAACCACTCCGGCAAAGAGATACTGGATGGTGTGCTGACCTGGCTGGCTCGACATGCCGACTGTGAAGGCGTAGCCGTGAGTACGCCCGGCTATGTGGATCCGGACAGCGGTTATATTGCGATGGGCGGCGCTATCCGCGATTTTGATGATTTCCATCTTGGTGAGTGGTTGCAGGGAAAAACGCCGCTGCCCGTCAGCGTAGAAAATGATGCCAACTGTGCGTTACTGGCGGAGCGCTGGCTGGGTAAAGCGCAGGAGATGTCTGACTTTTTAATGATGACCATCGGCACCGGCGTTGGCGGCGCGATCTTCTGCAACAATGCGCTGGTCCGTGGCAAGCAGTGTCGCGCCGGTGAATTCGGTTCGCTGCTCAGCACTCGACCAGGCAGCGAGAATGTTCGCCACTATACCATGAACACCACCTGCACGATGCGCGTGCTGACGCAAAACTACAGTATGCACACGGGTCAAAAGCAGGAAGAGATCACCGGCGAAGAGATATTCGCCCGCTACGATAATAACGATCCGATTTGCAGTCGATTAGTGATGAATTTTTATCAGGATCTTTGTGGTGGCATCTACAATCTTGCGCACGTTTTCAACCCTGAATGTATTTTCCTTGGCGGTGGCATTACCGAGCGGGAAAGCTTTCTGGAAGAGCTGCGCTATCATCTGGCGTGGTTTGATCTTGATGTGCAGGTGGATACAGCCACCTACGGCAATGATTCCGGCATGCTGGGGGCAGTAAAACATTTCCTGCAGTCCCAACAGGAAAAAACCTAATCTGACATTTGGATAAATGCCGCTGCTGCTGGTTCAATAAAGGCAGTCTTATTTCCAGTGGTAGCCTGAAACTGTCAAAGAGTGATCTATTTACTGACAAAAACGACGTTATTAAAGCGCCTAATCAGGCTTATTTAGAAAGTAGCGATTAAGAACATCTGGGTACTCATTGAAATAACCCCTTTAAAAACCACATAAAATGCAATTGATTTTACAGGCTGGAAGGTTTACCCACTTAAACCCTATTTTTCTTAGTAAAAACTAATTTCCTGTAAAAAACGGCTTGGCCTGTACATCCTTATTTTTTAGTTACTGTCTAATCTGACCGCCCTGCTCACGGTACAACTTACCTGGCACGCTTAATTCTTACTCCACACTATATACGGTTAAACGATATATAATGTGGAGCCTTTTATATCTGAAAAGCATAACTTCATATCGCAGCGCTTTTAAGCCAGAAAACAGCTCACTACAAGCAGCTGGCGACTGCAGGGTATTTTCCAGACAGCGTTAGTCTGGATCTTAAACCAAATCCGTATTAACCCTTTTCCCGATATCTTTGAGCTGGGAGTATTTCTCCAGCAGTTGAGGACCATCATCCAGGCTCATTGCAAACATCCACATATAGGTTATGACGGAATAAATATGTCCTGCGTCAATACCACCGCGAAATGACATCGCGAGGATTGTCATAGCGAACAGTAGCGCTGACACGGCACCGATTGAAAGATAACCCAGCGCTTCACGATCGGACAGACGAATACGCAAGCGAGCCAGTGTACCATAATGTCGGATAAGCGAAATGGTGGGGGCGCTGTTGACAAAATCCACCTCTTTCTCAAGTCGGTTATTAAGCCTGACGAATAACGCTTCATTTTTGCGGGTATACCCCGGAAGAAAAAAAGCAAAAAATAACAAAATTGCCAGGCATGCCATGCCGGTCCAAAACTCAATAGCCAGTAGCATAATAGCTGCTCCAGCGATAGAGGCCAGAGAGGTAATTAATACCGGTAAATGCTTCTCAAAAAAATCAACAAATTCGCGTGATAAAGCAACACGAGCCGCTATCACCGAAGGGTTATGATTTTCACGGCGCTGAGCAAGAATAATCGGCACCGCCAGTTCTGCATAGATTCTGGCAAAAGTACGCGTATCTACCGTACGCCGGGCGGCGCTGATAACCCACATGGTAAAAACCATCATGGCATAAAACACTGCATGCCATGCTTTTCCGGCAACGATGGCATTTATGGCGAAACCTGCCAGCAGAGGATAAAGAAGATAGGTAACATTTTCTGCGACCACAAGCAGTAATGTTAGGATAAGTTTCTTGCTGTGACGACGTCCAAGCAGCTTCAGCGTCTGGGCGGCACTACGGGAAACGGGCGGCGCTATTTTTGAGGTTTTCATATCCTGCAATTCTGGTAAGATTAACCTTGAGCGACTGCTCAAAATTTAACGGCAGTCTATTTGAGCAACGCCATAGTGTCAATGGAAACTAATGATGAAAGAATCAAAAGAAGTGTTAAAGCAACGCATTCTGAATGGCGCGATTGCCCTGTTCATTGAGCGAGGGGTTGAAAAAGTTTCGACGCGTGATGTCACCGAGGCTCTCGGCCTTTCCCGGAGTCATATTTATTATTATTTCAGTGACTGGCAGGCGCTCTGTATCGCGGCGTTGAGCCATTATCTTGAAAGCGACCTGGCAGCGTTTTCTGCGTCTATAACAGACAGGACACCTGCTGAAAAGCTCAACGCCCTGATTGATAACTATCTGCCCGATTCCCCTGATGCCGTCTGGCAGTTATACAGCTCACTCTGGCAAATGGCCGCGCATAATGCAGCCTTTGCTGATTTGGCAGAGTCGCTCACCCTAAAATGGGATAGATTTATCACTAAAATAATCAATGAAGGAAAAGCCGCTGGCACCTTTGGGGACGTTGACACTGTTCGTATCACCCGCCAGTTGAGTGCCCTACTCAATGGTTACTCTGATAATCTACTCATCAAATTCACACCGGAAAAACGCAGCGAAGCGGTGACTGATATTAATGCTTTTATTGAACAAATACGCTAATTGTTATCTCAGCGGAGAAACACTGCTGCCGACTCGAACCTTGTTGTTCTGCTTCAATTATCTTTATTCAGATGTTTGCGGAACGGGTTCAAAAAGCGGCTCCGAATTCATCGCGGATTTGGTTTACAATATGTGTCTTTAATTTTCAGTGTTTCCTGTAAAAACGACTTCAATACAGGTTCCGCCCAGATTGCTTCGGCGACAAGCCGCTTTTCCGCCATGCGCACGGGCGATAGCGTACACAACCGCCAGGCCTAAACCTGTGCCATCAGGCTTAAGTATTCGGTCTTTCTCTGCCCGGAAAAAAGCTTCGAAAACACTGCCTCTCTCATTATCACTTATACCGGGTCCTTCATCTTCAACTGTTAAAACAATTTGATGATTCTCAGCGCGACAAGTCACCATCACTACGCCAGGAGAAGCATATTTACAGACATTACTGAGCAACGCAGATAATATTTGCCGGATACGGATTTCATCTGCAAAACAGATAACTTCTTCCGCTTCAATAACCGGCTCAATCCCATGTGCACTGAGCTTATCTCTGAATGCCTCCACACAATAAATAATCACTTCCTGAAGGTGGAGTGTTTCTTTATAAAGATAAAGCTGACCACTGTCGGAAAGACTGAGTACACGCAGATCGTCTATGAGCCTTGACAAAGCTTCTGTCTGACGAAGTAATATATCAAACTGTTTTTTTTCTGTATCAAAGATGCCTTCAGACATCCCCTGTATCCTTCCCTTGAGAACAGTAACAGGCGTTCTTAATTCATGCGCTATTGCCGCATTCCACTTTTTCATATCATTAGACATAACCTCAAGCTTATCTGCCATAAGGTTGAAGTCATCGATCATTAAGCCCGCTTCTCTTATTTCATGCATATTATGAACGGCGCGCTCGTCCAGGCGGCCTTCAGCAATACGCCTTGCGCTATAAGCAAGCGCATTAAGGGGCAAAATAATTTTTCTTGCAAAGCGCCATGCAAAAAATAGCGCTATTGCCGAAGAGAACAAGCCCGCAATCACTGTTAAAGCCCAATCATGTGTTGATGGGATCCAGCTATACCTGTCCCCGAGGTCGGAAAAAAAATAAATATAAATACTATAAACGGCGGATAATAAAACGATAGTGCTCAAAGCTACTTTAGTAGTCAGAATAAAAAGTTGGTAGCGAATACCTGCCTGAGCCATATTAGTCCCCTAACCGGTAGCCAAAGCCACGTATACTTTCAGGAACAGCCTGTAAACCAGCCTGCTCAATTTTTTTTCGGAGTTTACTGATGTGACTGTCAACGGTGCGCTCACTAACATCTCCCTCGGGAAGACAATATTCTATTAATTCCTGGCGTGAAAAAACACGCTTGGGATAACGAATTAAATGTTGCAGGATTTTGAATTCCGTTAAAGTCAGTTTATCGCCGATATCAACATTGGTTTTTTTTATTTTTACCTGATGACTGGTAACGTCTAACATGATATTCCGGGTACTATAGTGGCCTGTGCTTTTACTTATGTCGTAAAAAGCCATACGGCGTAGAATCACGTGAACTCTGGCTACCACTTCCACTGCGTTGAAAGGCTTAACAATATAATCATCGGCACCGCTCCGTAAAGCATGAATCTTGTCAATATCGGCATCAAGCGCGGTTAGCATCATGACCGGCACGTCAGACGTTTTTCGTATTTCATTCAATACTTGCCATCCGTCCATGGCGGGCATTTTGATATCCAGGATAACGAACGCGATGTCCCCTTTTTTAAAAAAAGAAATGGCCTCAAGTCCATCTTTCGCATGAATAACTTCAAAATTTTCCTTTTGAAGATAAGCACCAAGAATATCTGCTATCTCATCTTCATCTTCTGCCAACAACAATTTAATTGTGTTCATGTTCCCTCGCTTCAGGCCTGTTTTCTTTTACGCTCCACACCATCTCCACACGAACTCCATAAAACCTCAATATAATGATTTTATAATGAATTTAACAGCATTCTCCTCCATCAAAAACACGTTAACAGGGTTGATATGTTTACCAGAAGCGTTACAAAGTTATTACTGTTGTTCATGCTTGTCAGTTTATCAGGCTGTGATGCTGATAGTGAATCCCAGGTGGAGACCGAAGTAGCACCGGCTGTAGTTGCCGTAAAGGTGCTAACTGAGCAGCCTGTTGTTCTTGAAAAGCTTTATCCCGGTCGGGTCGCAGCGTTGCGCACGGCGCAAATCCGGCCTCAGGTCAGTGGGATTATTACCAGCATGCTGTTTAACCAGGGAAGTGAGATAAAAGCCGGCCAGCCGCTTTTCCAGATTGACCCAGCCCCCTTCCAGGCTGAAGTTAACAGTGCAGCGGCGGCACTTGAGAAAGCGCAGGCCAGCCACCAGCAGCTCAAGTCACGGAGCACACGCCTCGCAAAGCTACGTGGCACCGGAGCTATCAGTCAACAAGACTATGAGGATGCAGCCTCGGTAACAGCACAGGCCAGTGCGGCTGTATCAGAGGCCCGTGCTGTTCTGGAGCGTAAGAAGCTCGATCTTTCTTATGCGACGGTCAGGGCGCCTATTGATGGACGCGTCGATCAGAACTTTGTTACCGAGGGAGCGCTGGTCAGCGCCAGTGACAGTCAGGCGATGGCGACATTGCAACAGATTGATTCCGTATATGTGGATGTACGCCAGCCCGCAGCGGAGCTTTCACAGCTACCTGTTAAGCATAACCAGCTCACCACAGAAGGACTGCCGATTCAGGCAGAAGTCATATCTGCAACAGGAGATGTATTGACTAACAGTGCCAGCCTTCTGTTTACAGGCGTGAGTGTCGATCCCGGAACTGGCGATGTGGTCATGAGGTTGCGCGTGAATAATTCAGACAAAACTCTTCTGCCCGGAATGTATGTGCAGGCAAAACTATCACGGCAGTTGAGCCCTGGTGGTCTGTTAATCCCACAGGAAGCCGTGCTACGTATAAATGGTAAGACCCGCGTATGGATTGATGATGCAGGTAAAGCTCGCTCAACTGAGGTAGAGCTGGGAGAAGTTCTGAAAGGTAATTATTTTGTTCGCAAAGGGCTGCAAGCCGGAGATCGATTAGTGGTGCAGGGTGCCGAAAGGTTGCAGGAAGGTATTCCGATACAGGCCGACACTAAGACGACACATATTTAAAACCGGAATTTATTTTAAACAGGATACCTCATGCCACAGTTTTTTATTAACCGCCCCGTATTCGCCTGGGTGATCGCGGTTTTTATAATACTTTTTGGGCTCATTGCGATTCCAAAACTTCCCGTTGCGCGCTACCCTTCGGTTGCACCGCCTTCTGTTAACATTTATGCAACCTACCCGGGTTCAACACCGGAGACAATGAATAATAACGTTGTCGCACTGATTGAACGTGAGCTTTCTTCAGTCAAAAATCTGCTCTATTTTGAGTCCTCAAGTGATACTTCGGGTATGGCTACCATTACGGTAACGTTTACTCCAGGTACCGACCCGGAACTGGCGCAGGTTGATGTACAGAACCGCATCAAAGTGGTTGAACCACGTCTGCCACAGGTGGTACGCCAGAACGGGCTGAACGTTGAAGCTTCTTCATCCAGCTTTTTGATGGTGGTTGGTCTCTCTTCTGATGAAGGTTCATTTTCAGAAAGCGATCTGAGCGACTACTTTGCACGTAATATCACTGAAGAGCTGCGGAGGGTAAGCGGCGTGGGCAGGGTGCAACTTTTCGGTGCCGAGAAAGCAATGCGCATCTGGGTCGATCCGTTTAAGCTGACGCAGTATAACCTCACCATTAGCGATATCAGTCAGGCTATTAGCGCTGAGAACGCCCAGATCTCTCCTGGTCGTACAGGGGATGCTCCGGCATTACCTGGTCAACGTGTATCTTACCCTTTGACGGTAACAGGGCAGCTTGGTTCGCCAGAGGAATTCGGCAATATTACACTGCGTTCTAACCGTGACGGCTCAAGGGTGAGGCTCGCAGACGTAGCGAGGATTGAACTGGGGCCACAAACCTACGCCTATTCAACCCGGGAGAATGGTCGGGTCTCTACTGGCGCGGCCGTGCAGCTAGCGCCTGGCGCTAATGCGGTTCAGACCGCCGGGCAAATCACGGCACGGTTGGAAGAGCTGAGCAAAGCGATGCCGACGGGTATGCATTACACCATTCCGTTTAATACTGCGCCCTTTGTTAAAATTTCCATTGAAAAAGTTGTGCATACTTTTATAGAGGCGATGGTACTGGTGTTCCTTGTGATGTATCTGTTTTTACAGAATGTCCGGTACACTTTTATACCTGCTATTGTGGCCCCTATTGCATTGCTCGGAACCTTTACTGTCATGTTAATGGCAGGGTTTTCCATCAACGTTCTGACTATGTTTGGCATGGTGCTGGCTATTGGTATCATCGTCGATGACGCTATCGTTGTGGTTGAGAATGTCGAGCGCATCATGGCCGAAGAGGGGCTGCCACCTAAAGAAGCTACTCAGAAAGCAATGAAAGAGATAACCGGGGCCGTGATCGGTATTACCCTGGTGCTCAGCGCAGTATTTATTCCGATGGCTTTGGCAAGCGGCTCTGTCGGCGCAATTTATCGCCAGTTCACGCTGTCCATGGCTGTATCCATTCTTTTTTCTGCTTTCCTCGCGCTCAGCCTGACCCCGGCATTATGTGCCACTCTGCTGAAGCCCGTTGCGCAGGGAGCACATGAGAAGAAAGGCTTTTTCGGCTGGTTCAATCGTAAATTCGCAGCGCTCACCGATCGTTACGAGTCTCGCGTTGGCTGGCTGCTAAAAAGAACCGGTCGTGCACTGGCTGTTTATGCGGTGTTATGCCTGGTACTGTTCTTTACGATGAAAAATGTTCCTTCCGCTTTTCTGCCGGAGGAAGATCAGGGATATTTTCTGACCTCTATTCAGTTACCTTCTGATGCTACAACCGAACGTACTCTGGAAGTAGTGAAATCATTTGAAAATGGTGTACTGGGACGTCCGGGAATAGAAGCGAATTTGTCGATCCTGGGTTTTAGCTTTGCAGGCTCGGGCCCGAACTCCGCCATGGCGTTCACCACCCTGAAAGACTGGGGGCAACGAAACGGTGCAACAGCAGGCTCAGAGGCTGCTCGGGTGCAGGATATGATGCGCGGTGTACCTGAAGGCGATGTCTTTAGCCTGATGCCACCCGCTATTGATGAATTAGGCAACTCTTCGGGTTTTGCACTCCGTCTTGAAGACAGAGCCGGGAAAGGTTATGCCGCCCTAACTGAAGCACAAAATCAACTGCTGGAGTTGGCGTCTAAAAGTAAGATCGTAGAGGGCGTCTATGTAGATGGTCTGCCAGATGGTCAGGTAATCAATCTGCAAATTGACCGACAAAAGGCCTTTGCGCTAGGCGTATCATTTGATGAAATCAGCCAGACCTTATCAGGGGCGATTGGCTCACTTTATGTGAATGATTTCCCTAATGCTGACAGGATGCAGCAGGTCATTGTGCAGGCTGATGCACCTTACCGTATGCAACTCAATGATATTTTAAAACTCTATGTCCGTAATGGTAGTGGAGGGATGGTTCCGCTTTCTGAGTTTGTTCAAGCCAAGTGGGAAACCTCACCACTGCAGCTGGTGCGCTACAAAGGCTACCAGGCTGTCAAAATCACCGGCAATGCTGCACAAGGATATTCAAGCGGTGATGCGATTAAGGAAATGGAACAGCTTGCCTCTCAATTGCCAGAGGGCTTCGCAATTGAATGGACAGGATTGTCGCTTCAGGAGCAACAATCTGCGTCAGAAGCCACGGCGCTGATGGCTATTTCGATGCTGGTGGTATTTCTGGTGCTAGCTGCACTGTATGAAAGCTGGTCTGTCCCACTATCTGTCATGCTGGTTGTACCGCTTGGTCTGCTGGGTGCCGTACTGGCTGTACTGATAAGAGACATGCCCAATGATGTCTTTTTCAAAGTGGGTATGATTACCATTATTGGACTTTCAGCTAAAAACGCCATTCTGATTGTGGAATTTGCTAAACAGCTTCATGAAGAGGGCAAAAGTTTGACCGAAGCGGCACTGGAAGCTGCCAGAATGCGTTTACGTCCGATACTTATGACATCATTGGCATTCACGCTGGGCGTTGTGCCATTGATGCTTGCAAGTGGAGCCAGCGCAGAAACGCAGCATGCGATCGGTACCGGCGTATTTGGTGGCATGATCAGCGGTACTCTACTCGCGATCTTCTTCGTACCGCTCTTTTACTTTGCTGTAATGAGCGTTGTCGCCAGATTTACCAAAAAAAGGCCAGCTTAATGTTTTGAGGCGCACCTTTCCGGTGCGCCGTCTATAACAGAGATAAATGCCTGATTTGCTCCCGGGTTACCAGCAAATGATTAAAGGGAGGAAAATTTTACGGTCATTATCCTTTCTTCATTAAGGCTATGACGCACAACAAACATTTACACAAGCGTTTTGGGAGAACCAAGATGATCTCATCGTTTCGTTGGTTAGTGCTGGCTGTGATTTCTGGCGCGATGTTGCTTGTTGTTATCGACATGACAGTACTTTATACGGCACTGCCACGTTTAACCCACGATCTAATGGCCTCGGCTAACCAGAAGCTTTGGATAGTAAATTCTTATCCGTTGACCATGGCTGGACTACTTATCAGTATGGGCGCGTTGTGCGACCGATACGGTGCACATCTGTTTTTTAATGCCGGATTGATCATTTTTGGCCTGGCTTCAGTTATAGCGGCCTTTGCTCCCTCTCCGGAGCTATTGATTATAGCCAGAGTATTACTTGGCATTGGCGCATCGGCCATGATGCCTGCCACCTTATCTATCGTACGTAAGACATTTAACGATCCTGCCGAACGCTCTTTTGCCATCGGCGTATGGGCCGCTGTAGCATCAGGCGGTGCAGCTCTGGGTCCGGTTGTGGGCGGTATACTGCTTGAATATTTTTGGTGGGGATCCGTCTTTCTCATAAATGTTCCTGTTGTCCTTATTACACTGCTTTTCTCCGTTAAGCTCATTCCGCCTGTTACGGCCAATCCAACCCGTGTTTTTGATTTTATCGCGGCTGGCCAGATTCTGCTGGGGATGACCGGATTGGTGTATGCGATGAAAGAATTCAGCAAACCCGACCCGCAACTGAGCCACTTTCTTGTGGCAGGTGCCGTCGGGGCAGTAATGACCGCTAAGTTTATTCACAGCCAAAAAATCTCCCCTGCACCTATGTTAAACATAGCAATATTTAAAAGTCGTCTATTCAGTGCGGGGGTTATTACAGCTTTAATTGCTTCAGCATCTCTTACAGGCATTGAGCTGGCAATAACGCAGCGTCTTCAGCTTATTCTGGACATGTCACCTTTACGGGCCGGGCTGTATATTTTACCGCTACCTCTGGCATCCTTTTTCATAGGCCCCGTAATTGGCTATATTATTCCTTATACAGGCTCAATAAGAGCAATCCTTTGCACACTACTCATTTCAGCAGCAGGCGCGGCAGTTTATCTGTTTTATTATGATGCTGGCCTGTGGTTGTCAATCATATCGCTTTCCATCGTGGGCGCAGGGTTAGGAGGTGCAATGACTGCAGCCTCGACGGCTATCATGTTGAACTCACCGGAAAGCAGCGCTGGCACCGCCGCTTCGGTAGAGGGCGTATCTTATGAATTAGGTGGTGCTATTGGTATTGCTTTGTTAGGGGGCTTTATGTCTGCGGTATATATGCATTTTATGTCTGGGGTCCCTTCTATACCCGCTAGCGCAAAAGACAGCATTGATGGTGCCCTACTGCTTGCTCAGGAGATGGCTTCCTCACAGGGTGAGAAATTACGTAATTTGGCAGAAGAGGCTTTTCTTAAGGCATTTTTTGTGGTTTTTAGCATAGCTATTTTCATTCTGCTTGCCACCTGCTTAATTTTAGGTGGATGGACGCGCCATATATATCGTGCATCTGAAGAGGAGATGTCTTAGGAATCAGGGAAGTCGTTGTTAACTATATTATGCTCGCCCTCCGGTTATCATCCTGGCGAGAACGGAGAGCGACATCATTGTGATATTTTATAAAAGCGTATTTCCCTTTAATATTATGTAACCTGGACATATAAATTAAGGAGTATTCCATTATGGGAAAATAAAATATCACTTGCTCCCCTCCTGACAGAAAAAGTTGACTGGTCATATTGCCAGTCTGCTATGTCTTTATCGGCAGAGTTGTCTGAGGTAGGCCACCTGCTATTCGTTTTCCCGGTTTGGTGGTACTTCATGCCATCAATGCTTAGAGCCTATCTTGGCTGTGTTTGAAATTATGGCTAATAAATATAGCTGTACGGGTCAGCACGCTGAGAAAAAGAATACCCGTAGCGATTTTGGGTTATCATTTGATTGATCCTGTGGAAATTTTGTGTAAAGTTAAACGCGGTTCTGGTTTGACGTTTCTGATTTTTGACAGCCAGCTAACTTTCATCGCCTGCCCTGCATACCGATTCCGCAGGCATTTTGGTTCCTGAAGGTGCACACGCCGCCGTAAAGGAGTTTTAAAAAACATTATGCGTATTACGCCACCCTGAGTTATCTCCCTCTCTGTCGCACTGAGTAGCTTCAGTCGCACACAAAAACATCCCGTCTGCGGATGTGCTTTTTTGTACATAAAATTTTGCCCTCTCGGGCTGACTGCATTCAAAAATTGAGAAAAGACTATGTTGCTGTCCTCGACGCGTAAGGACTGGCTGGGTAACGTCCGTGGCGACGTACTGGCTGGTATTGTTGTCGCGCTCGCGCTTATTCCTGAAGCGATCGCTTTTTCTGTCATCGCGGGTGTAGACCCACAGGTCGGACTTTACTCCGCGTTCTGTATTCCTCTTGTTATGGCCTTCTTCGGCGGTCGCCCGGCAATGATTTCATCATCAACCGGAGCCATGGCGCTGCTGATGGTGACGCTGGTGAAAGATCATGGCCTGCAATATTTACTTGCTGCCTCGGTGCTAACCGGCGTCCTGCAACTTGCCGCCGGCTATCTGCGGCTTGGTAGCCTGATGCGCTACGTGTCGCGCTCGGTGGTGACCGGTTTTGTCAACGCGCTGGCGATTCTGATATTCCTGGCACAGTTGCCAGAACTGACCAACGTTACCTGGCACGTTTATGCCCTGACCGCCGCCGGTCTTGGCATCATTTATCTCTTTCCCTGTCTCAATAAAACCCTCCCTTCGCCGCTGGTTTGTATCGTGGTGCTGACCGCTATTTCCCTGTGGTTGCATCTGGATGTCCGCACCGTAGGCGACATGGGCAAACTGCCCGACAGCCTGCCGGTATTCCTTATCCCGGATATACCTTTTAACCTCAATACTCTGCTGATTATCCTGCCTTACTCTGCGGGGCTCGCCGTGGTAGGACTGCTGGAGTCCATGATGACGGCCACTATCGTGGACGACATGACGGACACGCCAAGCGATAAGAACCGCGAGTGCAAGGCACAGGGCATTGCCAATATCTGCACCTCATTTATCGGCGGCATGGCGGGTTGCGCAATGATTGGGCAATCCGTTATCAACGTGAAATCCGGCGGGCGCGGACGCCTTTCCACACTCACCGCTGGCGTGATGCTGCTCTGCCTGATTGTCTTTTTACGTGACTGGGTGGCGCAGATACCGATGGCGGCGCTGGTCGCGGTAATGATTATGGTTTCCATCAGCACGTTTTCGTGGCGTTCAATTACCGATCTGCGGCGACATCCGCTCTCGACCAACGTGGTGATGCTGGCCACCGTAGCGGTGGTCGTGGCTACGCATAATCTGGCGTTTGGCGTTCTGGCCGGGGTGCTGATTGCCGCGCTGAACTTTGCCACGAAAGTGGCCCATTTTATGGTGATTAACTCATCGCTAAGGGAGGATACCCGCACCTATATCGTCAGCGGGCAGGTATTTTTTGCCTCATCTGACCGCTTCACCAACCATTTCGACTTCCACGAGGCGATTGAACGTGTGGTGATTGACGTAACGCACGCCCACTTTTGGGACATTACCTCAGTAAGCGCGCTGGACCGCGTGGTGATTAAGTTCCATCGCGAAGGAAAGAAGGTGCAGATTCAGGGAATGAACGCGGCAACCCGTGCCCTCGTTGAACGTTTCGGAATACATGATAAACCGGAAGAGGTAGAAAAACTGATGGCGGGTCATTAAGCCATAGGCGGCAGGCCCGTCTGGCGCTCAGGCCGCAATTAACGGCCTGAATCACCCGGCTTTTATGATAACCCCCGCCGTCAGCATCCTGCGCCTGGCCGACCATGACTGCCGGCCACATCTGCTGCTTTCGCTTTCTGATCGCGATCGCAGCGAAGTTGCTCGCGCACTTTCCGTGCTGGAGCAGGCGTAAACCCTATTGTTCAGTGACCAGCGCGCCGCTTTTCCTCAGCCGTTAAGCGGCGATGCGCTTTCCAGCCTGCGGTCAGAAAGATTTATCAATCAATCCATCCGCGCATAAGATAAAGCATCTCTGCATAATCGTATCCCGCTTCAACGCCCCGAAATGATGCCAGTCGCTTTACGCCATCAAGTGAGATGAGCGCATTTTTTGTCGCAGACATCTGCGACTGATGTTCTGCCAGCATCGCCAGTTTCGCCGCTAAATAATCGCTGATATTGATATAGAGCGCGCCACGCGAACTGTCCCAGGATGAGGAGTTGCCCCACCCGGCAGCCGGATACTCATACGCGGCGATCAGGCGCAGCGAGCGTTGGTTTTTGGTAGGACGTGTAGCGGCAATGCAGCAGTTATAAACCCACTGATGCTCCTGATGAAACGAGGGAACCGGCAGCAGCAGCAGCTCAGGCTGAATGTCTTCAATAAGCGTATCCAGCTGCTGAACACAGGCTGACTGGCTTGAAGAGGCCAGATCGAAGCACTCCCCCTCGTTAACAAAATTCAGCACGGAATAGTGCGCTCCGGCGCTGTTCATAGCGGCGGCCAGCTCCTGATGGCGCTGGGAAGCAGGAACATAACGCTGCCCACGCAGATGGGTTTCTCCTTTCAGTATCACCACCGCAATATGCACCTCAATACCGGCGTCGATAGCTCTGGCGATGCTGCCGCCGCAGCCCAACTCTGCATCATCAGCGTGCGGGCTGATGATCAGCCAGCGTCGGTAAGAAAAAAGCTGTTCCATGATCAGTTCACCCCTTTCATACCGGCCACCACGCCGAACGTCTTCAGAAAAATATAGATATCCATCCGGGCGCGACGGCGGCGGCTGTAATAGCGATCAATCGCCACGCGACGGTGATAAGGCAGATCGTCTCGCCCTGATACCTGCCACAGGCCGGTAATGCCGGGTTTTACGGAACAGTAATAGCGGTAACTGCGCCCATATTTATCTTTTTCGTAGGCCGCGATGGGACGCGGTCCGATAACCGACATATCGCCCCGAAGTACATTAATAAACTGCGGAAGTTCATCGATGCTGGTTTTACGGATGTAGGCGCCGAAACGGGTGACGCGCGGATCGTTTTTTACCACGCTGTAGAGCTGCAGCTCATGCCGGATACGCGCCTGTTCAGCAGCAGAAACTTTCTCCATCGGCAGCATGGAGGTAAATTTCAGGCAGTAAAAGATTTTGCCGCCCTGCCCCATTCTGGGATGGCTAAACAAGGGTTTCATGCCTGTTAGCCACAGAATTAACGCCGTGATTAACATAAACGGCATGAGCAGGAGCAAACAAAATGAGGCAACAAGGATATCGAAAAAGCGTTTCTTTATCGTCATAGCAACCTCTGAAAGGCTTCAGCCATCCGCCATGTCAAAACATCACGCAATCTAAAGATACAGATTGAAATATAAGCAAAATCAAGTAAACCTACTCAGATCACATGGTGAAAACTTGAAGATAATATCCAGTAATTTCAAAAGATTACGCAGAGAAAAAACAGGAATATTCAGATTTTCCTTACTATTGCGGGAAATAAAACATCGGAGGGGATGGCTTTTAGCAGGTGAATAAAAGCGGTTTATTGCCTGTTTACCCTTGTGTAGCGCTAAAAATAGCGTGCCGATCAGCCGCACATAAGTGAAGCTGATCCGTTGAGGCTTGTTTACTGTCTCATTCCTATGGCAAGCCGGTTAAAGGCTGACATAAGCGAAACGGCGAAAGTGAGATCGGAAATTTCAACGTCGGTAAAAAACTTATTGAGCGGTTCAAAGTCGTTATCAGAGGCAAATGTCTCATCAACCCTGACCAGCGCTTCTGCCCATTGCAACGCGGCTTTTTCTTTATCATCGAAGTGGTGGCTGACGCGCCATCCGGCAAGCGCATCAATCTTAGCGTTCTCTACTCCCGATTCCCGCAGTGATTTCGCATGCATTTCAAGACAGAAGGCACAGCCGTTCATTTGAGAAACGCGCAGATAGATAAACTCAATAAGCACCTTTCCCAGAGAGCTTTTTTCTAACGCTTTTTTAGTGGAAACAAGGCCCATATAAGCGTCGTTAGAGAGTTTGAAATAAGGCAGACGAAGCGTGGTCATGATCTCTTCCTTTTGAAGTGAAGTTCAAAAGACTATCACCCTGAAAAAACACCATTTTCTCTCTGGTGCTGTCAGAACGCCACGCTTCTGATTTATGCGAACCAAACTGCTTATAAAGCGTGCAGATCGAGATGCTGACCGGTGAGATAACACGCCTGACGCCAACGCCCTGGAAACCTTCCGTCTGTTTTGGCTTTATGCTGATTCCCGCACCACCAGTTGGCCGGAAAGCGTGATGCGTTGCGGAGGGAGATCCGGCTCGCTCAGCTTGCGCAAGATCAGGGCAGCGGCCTGTCGGCCTGTCTCTTCGCTGGCAGAGGAGACATAGGTGAAGGATGGCGAGGTAAGGTTAACATGCAGCATATCTTCGAAGCCGAGCAGCGCCACCTGTTGCGTGAGAAACACATCTTTGCCAGGCGTACGACCAACTTGATAAATGGCGCTGATACTGCCAATCATCGCATTGGGTGAATGACAGAGCAGCGCTGTAATCGTGTTGTTATTCTCCAGCAGATGACGCGTTACCTGGCTTGCCGCCTGGGTACTTTCAGCGCAGGCGGGCGTTAATGTCTCCCGAAGCGCCATCCCGTACTGTGCCAGGGCGCTGCTAAAACCCAACAGACGCTGCTGGCGAATCCGATCGTTCTCCGTGCCGCCGATATAGGCGATATTACGGTGTCCGCGTTCAATCAGATAGCGGGTAGCCAGGGAGGCTGCCTGCCGGTTATCTCGCATCACTAAATTACAGCCATCCTGTTGCAGGGATTGCGAAACCACCACCAGCGGCAGCGCACAGCAACGGATCTTTTCCGGCAGCAAGGCGGCAGTGACATCTGATGCCAGATAGATCACCCCCGCGACGCCCTGCTGTTTGAAGGAGAGCAGACAACGCTCAAGCGCGTCGCCTTCATCCTGTGGCTGTCGCAGAAATACCATATAGTGCTGGCGTTCCAGCTCCTGCACGATACTCGCCATCACTTTAACAGCAAAGCTGTCGCTGAAATCAGGCACAATCAGGCCAATCAGGTTGGAAGTATTGGCGCGCAGATTGGCGGCGGCCACATTATGCACATAGCCCAGCGCACTCATCGCTTCATGCACCCGCGCTATGGTGGCAGCGGAAATTTTTCCTTTCTGACGCAGCACCAGCGAGACGGTTGAAACCGACACGCCAGCCTGTTTAGCGACCTCAACGATGCTAACCCTTTTCACATTTTCTCCCTGAAGGTGCGGCTTATCCGCCAGAGTAAAGCCTCCTGAGAAAAGTCAGGAGGCTTTTTTTACTGCCCGCCTCGCTTATTTGCCCAGCATCAGAGACATTTTCTGGGCGATAAACTGCGCCCGTGAGCCAAAGATCACCTGAATGCCTCTCTCACCGACAAATACCACGCCACGCGCCCCCAGTGCGTTCAGCCCATCTTTATCCACCTGCCCGCCCTGGGCAACTTCAAGACGCAGACGAGTAATGCAGGCGCCCACGGAATCAATATTGCGCGCGCCGCCCAGCAGAGCAATGATCTCCGTAGCCAGTTCGTCGTCTGTTTTATCACTGGCATCGGCAGTGACATCTGCCCGACCCGGGGTTTTGATATCAAAACGGCGGATCACAAAGCGGAAAGTAACGTAGTAAATCAGCCCCATCGGCACCCCGATGATGATGGCATTAAGGAAGTTAGTCTGATACCCGTTAAACGAGGGCAGGATGCCAAACGAAATATAGTCAATCAGCCCGGCAGAGAAAGATTTGGCGATATGCGCATGCATCAGATACATACACATATAGGAGAACCCGGCCATCACTGCGTTAAACACATAGAGGATCGGCGCGACAAAAATAAAGGTAAATTCAACCGGTTCGGTAATCCCGGTCAGGAAGCAGGTCAGTGCAGCGGAGAACAGGATCCCCGCAGCGATTTTTTTGTTTTTGGTTTGCGCCTCATGGTACATCGCCAGGCAGGCCGCCGGCAGTGCAAACAACATTAACGGGAATTCGCCCTGCATGAATTTACCGGCATTCTGGTAAGTATCGCTGCTAAAAGATTTCGTGCCCTCTTCCAGCATTTTAAACCAGATGGTCTGGTCGCCATGAATAACTTGCCCCGCCTGGGTCGTGTAATCCCCGAACGAATACCAGAAAGAGGGATACCAGATATGATGCAGCCCAAGCGGGATCAGCGCACGTTCCACCAGCCCGAAAATAAACGTCGACGCTGCCTGGTTATCGCCGTTGACCACTAGCGACAGCGCATCAATACCGGACTGAATATATTGCCAGATATAAGGCAACAGCAGACCCAGCAGGAAAGAGAGAAACGCGGTGGCAATAGCGACAAAGCGTTTGCCTGAGAAAAAGCCGAGAAACTCCGGCAACTGGATGGTGTGAAAACGGTTGTAGCACCAGGCTGCCAGAATGCCGCACAGCAGGCCGCCGAATACACCCATTTGCAGCGTAGGAATGCCGACCACCATTGCATACTTTCCGCCCTGTGCAGCCATTTCCGGGGTAATCGACAATACGGTGCCGATCGTCATATTGGTAATAAACACCGAGACGGCAGCCGAGAGTGCAGCAATCCCTGATTCAGAAGCCAGCCCCACGGCGGAGCCAATAGCAAACAGCAGCGGCAGGTTATCGAAAATCACCCCGCCCGCATTCATCATTAGCGGTAAGTGAAACTTATCCCCGAACGCCAGCAGCAGCCCGGCGGCGGGCAACAGAGAGATAGGCAGCATCAATGCGCGCCCAATCATAGAAAGCTTAGACAGCGACTTCACAAACCCTGATATCACACTCATTTTCTTCCCCGGGTTAAGGCCGTTACCTGCGCTAAAAACGCGCTGTTATTGTAAGTAGAACGTTTTATTAGAACGTTCTACCATCGTGAAATAAGTGATAACGGCGTGCAACAAAAATTTTACGCCCGGTCATAGGGAATTATGATTGTTTGAAGTCCATCAAAGATCGCGCTGGCGCTTATTCTATCTGCAAAGCTAAAGCCAGCCAGAAACGGACTTGCCAGACGTGCGCCATTAACCTACCATTAGTAACTTACTGTTGGTAGGTAACCTGAAAATGAGGTCATTGATATGCACGCACTGATCGTTTCTGCCCATCCCGATAGTCAGTCACATACCCAGGCGATAGCTTCACAGGTGGCCCAGGGCGTTGCCGCCAGCGGCACACATACTTTTGAGCAGGTCAACCTCGCTGCGGAGCAGTTCGATCCGTGTTTCAGCCTGGCTGACTACGAGCAGTTTAAACATGGCTCGCCATTACCTGCTGATGCGCTGGCCGAACAGCAGCGGCTAAACCGTGCTAATGCGCTGGTGCTGGTCTATCCCGTTTACTGGTGGTCATTTCCGGCACAGCTAAAAGGCTGGATCGACCGGGTGTTTACCCAGGGCTGGGCATATGAAGAAGCCGGGGATAAGGTCACTGGCAAGCTTGGACATCTGCAGGTGCATCTTCTGGCGCTGGGCGCAGCCACCCCACGCACTTATCTCCGTCGCGGTTATTTCAGCAGCATGCGCACCCAAATTGACCTGGGTATTTTTGGCTACTGCGGCGCGCCGGTGATAACCAGCGAACTGCTGCTGCCTGCCGATGAAAACTATCCCGACGCGCATTACACCCTGGCCTATAATCTTGGCCGACAGTTGTTTGAACAGAAGGAAAAGATATGAATCAGGCTTCACGCCAGCGTATGACTCATCAGGCCAGACGACTGCAGCTGTTAAGCGTTGCATGGGATCTGGTACGCCAGGAAGGCACCGATGCGCTCACGCTGGGCCGCGTGGCTGAACAAGCAGGCGTCAGCAAGCCGGTAGTGTACGATCACTTCAGTACGCGTCACGGATTGCTGGCTGCGCTGTACGAAGATTTTGATATTCGTCAGAACGCGCTTTTCGATGCGGCTATGGCGGCGGCGGGCCACAGGCTACAGGACAAAGCTGCGGTGGTGGCCGCCAGTTATGTGAATTGTGTGCTGACGCAGGGACGCGAAATCCCTGATGTTCTCTCTTCGCTGGACAGCACCCCGGAACTTGCCGAGGTTAAACGCCAGTATCAGCTCAATTTTATCGAAAAGTTTCGCGGCTGGTTTGCAGCCTTTGTTGCGCCCTCCGGCATTCCTCTGGCTACCATGTGGGGATTGCTGGGGGCGGCAGATGCGATTTCCAGTGCGGTGATTTGTGGTGAT
Source organism: Pantoea sp. FN0307 (assembly GCF_050113815.1). NCBI lineage: Bacteria > Pseudomonadati > Pseudomonadota > Gammaproteobacteria > Enterobacterales > Erwiniaceae > Pantoea > Pantoea sp. FN0307. The sequence goes on from NZ_JBNJSO010000001.1 coordinate 1,494,830, forward strand.
ATCAGTCAGCAGGAAGGATTGCAGGAGCTTACCGCACTGATTATCACGACGATCGAACGCAGCCGCTAACGCATCATTGCCTGCTCATCGGGGCGCAGGGTAATACCCTTCCTTGCCATTGGGCCGCGCCCCGGTAAAATCATACGAACAGCTTATTCGTCTGCGACGATAATCACCTCAATTCCCTTCGCTTCCAGCTGCGCCGAGATATCCGGGGAGATATCGCTGTCGGTGATCAACACATCGACAGCATCCAGGCTGCACACCACGTTCGGACTGCGGCGGCCAAATTTAGAGGCATCGACCAGCAGGACAATTTTCCTGGCGGCGTGACACATCGCCTGGCTGACGGCAAACACTTCATTGAATGTTGTGACCCCGGCGGTCATATCCACGCCATCGGCGCCAATAAACAGCGTATCGAAGCTGAATTTGGTGAAAGCGGATTCCGCGAGGCTGCCGTGGAAAGAGGCGGATGTGCTGCGATAGGTGCCGCCAGGCATAAGAATGACCTGATCGTTATCCAGCTCCACCAGCTCATTGACAATGCTCAGGCTGTTGGTCATCACGGTGATATTATTGAAACGCGCCAGATGCGGCACCATTTGCAGAACGGTACTGCCGGCATCAAAAATAAGCGAGTCGCCTTCGCTGATAAGTGAAGCGGCACGTGCGGCGATACGCTTTTTCTTTTCTGTATTGATAAGCGTTTTTCTGTCGATAGGCTGATCTCCTTCATCGCGGTTCAGCATCACGCCACCATAGGTTCGTATTACCGCCCCTTCCTGCTGGAGCCGCGTCAAGTCCTTGCGGATAGTGGTTCCAGTGGTATTAAAATGGGCAATCAACGCTTCTACGGTTGTTCGGCCGTGCTGCTGCAGATATTCAAGGATTTGCGCCTGACGCTGTATCGGTTTCATAAAGAGGTCCTTTTCAGTTTCTGAACTTCCTCATCATCCCGGACGTCTTGACTCGCGATGCAAAGGAATAATCTTTCAGAATGAAAGTTAACATCTTTTATTTGAAATAGCTAACGTCAGCGCCTCGCGCAGCGCCTTATTCGCAGGAAAGAGAGTTTCAGGATGCAGTTCGCTGAGCGTTTTGCCGGTCAGTGCGTTCTCGCTGTACGGACGTGCAAACACCGTCAATCCCTTCATCACGAAATTACCGGTGATTCTGCCCTCATCACCGATCGCCAGTGCCAGAATGACACGCGGCTTAAAACGCCCCGCCGAGCGACCAATGCATATCTGTCCGCTATTTGAAAGCGTCCCAATCGCCTGATTGAAACGGTTAATTTGCCGCCAGCCCAGCGCTATCTGACCAACCCAGGCAGCGACTGCCATGCAGATTAATGCATTTACAGGATCCATCTTTTTTCCTCTGTAACCGGCAGCCTGCGCTGCCGGTTCCCTTGTCAGAACATCACCTGTCCGCCGGTAATGTTAATAGACTGTCCGGTGCAGTAAGCTGCCTTATCACTTGCGTAGAACAGCAGAACGTTAAGCACATCCTCATAATCGCATCCACGCTTCAGTGGCACTTTATCGATATAGTGCTGCTCGACCTGATCGGGTCTGATACCCAACTTCTCCGCATATTGCGGCAGCAGAGACTGGAACATCGGCGACTTAAGCAGGTTGCCCAGCATCAGTGAGTGAACGGTGATGCCATATTCAGCCAGGTCAAGCGCCAGCGACTGTGTCAGCCCAACGCCGCCAAACTTAGCCGCGCTGTAGCCGGAATTATGTTTGCTGCCGACTTTGCCCGATTTGGAGTTAATCTGGATGATTCGTCCTTTAATGCCATCTCTGATCATCAGCTTTGAGAACTCGCGGGCGCAAAGAAAATAGCCCACCAGATTGACCTGCAGCGACAGGTCAAAATCATTAAGCCCGAATTCCGTAATCGGCGCGGCTTTGGCAATACCTGCGCTGTACAGCAGTAAATCCGTTCGGCCAAATCCTTCGTCAACCTGGCTCGCCAGCGTGATCACGCTCTGTTCACTGGTGGCATCGACCTGAAACCCCTGCGCCCGCCCAGCGCCATAGCGCTCGTTAATGGTTGCGGCGACCTTGCTGGCATTCTTTTGATTAAGGTCGGCAACCGCCACTTTATAACCGGCCTCCGCCAGCCCCTCGCACAGGTAAGCACCCAGCGTCTGACCACCACCGATGACTACAGCAACCTGATCCATTCTCTTCTCCCGATTATTCACTCAGCATACGAAACTTTTGGCCCGGCTCAATGGATGCCGGCGCGCTGCCGGCAACATGAACGGTGCCGGGAAACTCGGCCTGACGGGCACCGTCAAAACGCACGGTGATATGCCCAAGGTCGCGCAGGTTTTCCCGCGCTACATTGCCAACGGCCGTGACCGGATACTCTTTTTCTCCGATAGCCAGCACGGAACCGGCATCAAATGCGCCACCGTCGTTGAGGTCGGTACGGTGAATGAAGCAGTATTCCGCCACATCCTGCGGTGCGCCTTCACCGAAAGTGATAATGAAGTTGTCTTCCAGCGACTCATTCGCACAGGGGCCAACAGAGATAAACGTGGATTCATAAACGGTTTTCATAAGCTCTCCCGCTATTATTGATAGATAAACCCGGAGACGGCCCAGGCAAGAAGCACCGATGGCGCGCCGGTAAGGAAACGGCCAACCAGCACCGATGGCACGCCGACACGCACGGTCTCCTGACGCGCCTCGGCAATCGACAGGCCGACGGGAATGAAGTCGCAGGCCGCCTGTGAGTTAATGGCAAACAGCGCCGGTAGCGCGAGATGCGGCGGAATGGTTCCCTGACCGATCTGTACCCCGACCAGCACGCCGATAACCTGCGCAATGACGGCCCCGGGACCAAGAAACGGTGAAAGCAGAGGGAAAGAGCAGATCAACGCCAGCGTCACCAGACCAACCGGGCTGTTGGCCAGCGGCGTCAGACCGTGGGCGATGAAATCCCCCAGGCCGGAGGCCATGATGATGCCTATCAGCGCTGAGACAAACGCCATAAATGGCAGAATGGTTTTCAGCACTGTGTCGATGGTTTCACGACCGGCCTGGAAGAAAACAGCCACAACCGATCCCATCCCCATCCCGACTTTGGCCAGCAGGCCATCGCTCTGTTCGGTGATTTTTTTACTGGTGTCGTAGTCGCGTGCTTTGCCAGAAGGCGCTGCAGCAGGCTGTGATTCAGCGACTGGCAAAGGCGCGCCGCTGCCAGCCTGAATATCTTCCGGACGAACGCCTGACACGTAGATATCTTCCGTAATGTACTGCGCCAGCGGACCGGACTTACCGGTGGCATGAATGTTAATAGTGGGAATACGTCGCTTCGGATAGAGTCCGCAGCGTAAAGTGCCGCCGCAGTCGATAACCGCCACGCCGATCTCTTCAGCCGGAGGCTCGCCCTCTTTGAAGCCGTCAACGGCTTCCCAGCCGGTCACCTCTTTCAACCGATCGACAATCGCTGGTCGGGTGCCTGCCGTAACATAAACAATCTTTTTTCCCGGCGTGACGGTAAGGGTAAGCGGGCCGCCCCAGCCACTGGCGCCTTTCTTAATGGTAATGGTGTCACTCATCTTCTGCTCCGCGCTTATAAACGAACCTGACGGTCAAGTTGTACGCCCATTTTTCTCTCAAAAATGGTGGTGGTGAGATCGGTAATCCAGCCCCTGAAAAAGTTGGTCACCATGCCGACCAGCAGATAGCTTACGGCCAGCGGCCCCAGCGGCAGGCCAAGCGTCGTCAGTCCATTGGCAATCCCCAGGTAAACAAACAGCTCGCCGGGGTTGATGTGTGGGAACAGACCATTCATTGAGTGACAACTGTAGGAGGCGGCAGCGTAATAGCTCGGTTTGTATTTTTCCGGCATAAACTTGCCAAGGCTGTGCGTCATGGGATTACAGAAGACAAACGTGCCGATAACGGGCAGGAGCAGATAACGAGAAACCGGATTACCGGCTCAGCGCTGTGCAAGCGCTTCAATGCGACGCTGCCCAACAAAAACGATCAGCGCATTCATAACCACCAGCAGGCTGATCAGCAAAGGAAGAATATCGGTGACCATCCCGATGAAAACTTCGCCCCCTTTCTGAAAGAGCCCAATAAACCACTCGGCTCCATGTGTGATGCTTTCAATCATGTTGCAACCCCTTCACCTGGAAAACAGAAATAACTTCTTGTTCACTGCGATAACAAGGTAGATCGAAAATGAAACAATAAAAGATATAGAGATCACATAATGATTATAAAATCTTTCACAATAAAAGAAGTAATGAAAGATAAAACCTTTCATTTACAGGGGAGATGATGGATTATTGCGTCACTACCCCAGCCAGCGCTGTAGAAAATTTACGCCTGGCAACAGGTATGAATGATCAGGATTGAGCGATAAAGAGAGAAATTGGCGCAAAGAAACCTGCCCACAGCGGATAACCCTGCCTGTCAGAACGCAAGGCGGTTTTAACCAGATTGCTGTTAAAGCTTATGGCTTTCTGTAATCCAGGTACTCAATGAATTGTTTCACTGCACGCGAAGTGGTTTTTTTATTTCTGAAAGCGAGGCCAATATCACGACTGGGTGATATGTCGATTTTTCGGGTAACGACACGATGAGGAACATTCCTGAGAATAAGCGCCGGTAAGATGCTGATGCCCAGCTTTTTTTCTACCATAGCCATAACGGCGTAATCATCCCATAACGTAAACCTTACGCGCGGTACCAGACCAGATGCGCTGAATATCTCCGATATTTCAGTATTCTTTCCCTTCTCAAGCAGAATAAAAGGTTCCTGGCATAAAGAGGCAACCGGAACCGCATCATATGCTGAAAGCGCATGCCCCTCAGAGAGCACCACCAGATATTCATCTTTCTCAAGAAAAAGGGTTTCAAAGGCAGGTGAAGCCGGTAAACGTGTGAAACCGCAGTCCACCCGCCCTTCAGCGATCCAGCCCTCGATTTCCGTATAGTCCCCAAGCAACAGTTCAAAATCAATATTGGGATAATCTTCCTGAAACGCTTTCAGAATATCAGGTAACCAGTGGGTAGCGACGCTGGAAAAAGTGCCAATACGAATAATCCCCGACTGCAGTCCATTGAGCGCATCAACTTCTGCCTGAAGCTTCTGATACTCTTCACAGACATTTTTGGCAAAAGGCAAAAGCTTGATACCGTCGGAAGTTAGCCGCACGCCTGTCCGGCTGCGCTCAAACAAGGTGACGTTCCACTCCTTTTCCAGATCATTAATCATCCGGCTAATACCAGACTGAGAATAAAACAGTTTTTCCGCCGCTCTGGTAAAGCTTTCCAGCTCTACCACTTTCAGGAAAGCCTTATATTTTTGGATGTTTACGTCCATAAATGCGCCATTGCATCTGAATTTGTCATGCTTTGCATGCTAAACATTCGTTTTTGTAATTTCAATCGTGGTGATAAATTCCAGACAACAGCATGCCGGGATCGGTGTACGCCGATATAAAATAAGCAAGGAATACAGATGATTATACCGATAAATAGAACAACTATTGCTTCGCAGAGCGCAACGTCCGGCTTTGTACTGCTCTGGGGCTGCGCTGCTATTTTTACCCGGCTGGGTCTGGATAACGCATCGCCGTTAGCGCTACTGATTTTCCGTTTTGCTATTGCTCTTGCCACGCTGCTGCTTATCGGTTGCTTTCGCCGACGGTGGCTGCCGGAAAAAGGCACTCGCCGCCAGGCGGCACTAACCGGACTGATGCTTATCGGTGGCTATTCGATCTGTTATTTCCAGGCGATGGCCTATGGCGTTACGCCCGGCCTGATTGCCACCATTATGGGGATTCAGCCTATTCTCACGCTGTGCATTGTAGAGCGCAGGGTGCAGGGGCTGCGGTTTTTGGGCCTGTGCGTAGCGCTTTCCGGCCTGGTGCTGCTGGTCTGGCGCAGCCTGTCCGTCTCTCATCTGCCCGCCTCCGGCATTCTTTTTGCTCTGGCTGCCCTGCTGTTTATGACATTCGGCGCCATTATGCAAAAGAAAACGCGCCAGGCACCCGCTGACGTGCTTCCCCTGCAGTATGGGATCGGGCTGTTGCTGTGCCTCTTTCTGCTGCCGCTGGGGACATTCCAGGTAAACTTTAACCGGGAGTTCTTTATCTCTGTATTGTTTCTGGGCGTGCTGATTTCGGTGGTGGCACAGTTGCTGCTGTACCGCCTGCTTAACGCCGGCAGTATTGTTAACGTGACGAGCCTGTTTTATCTGGTGCCGGTGATCACCGCCGTGCTGGATTATTTCCTGTTGGGCAATGCGCTGCCCTGGTCAAGCATGGCTGGCATGGTTGCCATCCTGCTGGGGATTATGATGGTATTCCGGGCTCCACGCGTGCAAGAGGCTAAAGCGTAGCCTTGATGCCCGCTTATCAATGGGAAATCGCCTGCCTTTCCAGCTCGGCAGGCGGTAGTAAAGCAAGGGCCTGTTTCATCCGACGAGTCTCGTCGCCTGGGCTACGGCCAAAGAAACGACGAAATTCACGGTTAAACTGCGATGCGCTTTCATAGCCTACCTGCAGCGCAGTTTTTGCAGCGGGGAGATTGCTGCGTATCATCATCAGCCGGGCCTGATGTAGCCTGACAGATTTAATGTACTGTATCGGCGATGTGTGGGTAATAGCCTTGAAATGAATATGAAAACGCGGCACGCTCATTCCTGCTTTTTCCGCCAGCATGGGCACATTTAACGGGCTTTGCCACTGCTGATGTATATGATTTAGCGCACGCGCAATGCGGCCAAAGTGCCCCTGACAGGCTAGCGCAGCGCGGATAGCGCCACCCTGCTCGCTCATCAGAACACGAAAATAGAGTTCGCGTAGCAACGATGCGCCCAGCGCCCTGGTCTCCAGCGGAGATTGCAGCGCCTTCAGCAGCCGATGCAACACATCCAGCAAAGGCGCATCAAGCGGCGTTGAAACCATCCCTTCCGGTGCAGAAGCAAGCTGCTTTCCCGACTCCCCAACCAGCATAAGAAGCTCCGTCGCCAGCGCCAGGTTAAGCTTTACCGCCACGGCCAGCATCGGCTCTTCCGGCGTGGCTTCTGTTTCTGAAGAAAAAGGTAAAGGCACCGAGAGCACCAGAAACTGCTGCGCATCATAGTGCCAGATGCGATCGGCGAGATAGCCTCGCTTACGCCCCTGGCAAACAATAATAATGCTGGGTTCATAGAGCACTGGTGTACGTTCGATGGGCTGGTCCGCACGCATAAAACGCACCTCCTCCAGCAGCGAAGCGGTATAGCCTTCCTGCGGTGCCAGCACCTGAAGAGACTGGCAAATTTGCTGCTGTATAGCTGACATCATTCCGTTATCGTCCCGACGATAAGAGGTCAGGCAATATTAGCCTCTTTCTATTTGCCAGCAATAGCGGTCGCAGTGATAACGAGATAATCAGGCAATACTTAGTGAGGAATAGCGCTATCCGGGATGGTGGGATGTTTTTAAGCTGAAGGCTCAACGATTTTATGGAGCGTAAAACCATGAGCCAGACAATTTGTGGAAACAACAAAGTCATCATTCTGACCGGCGCCAGCAGCGGTATCGGTGAAGCAACTGCCCGCCTGCTGGCGGCTGAAGGCCATATGCTGATTGTAGGCGCACGCCGTCTCGATCGTCTTGAAACGCTGTGCGCCGAACTGCGCGCCGAAGGGGCAAGCATTGATGCGTTACAGTGTGATGTGCTGGAGCGTAGCGCGCTGCAGCGGTTAGCCGGTCTGGCCATGGAAAAATATGGCCGCATCGATGTGCTGATTAATAACGCGGGGGTGATGCCGCTGTCGCCGCTGTCAGCGCTGAAGGTAGAGGAATGGGAGTTGACGCTGGATGTTAACGTGCGCGGAGTGCTGTATGGCATTGCAGCGGTGCTTCCGGCTATGCAGGCGCAGGCGTACGGCCATATTATCAATGTTGCCTCCATTGGCGCTCACAGCGTCTCGCCCACCGCTGCCGTTTATTGCGCCAGCAAATATGCCGTTCGCGCCATCTCTGACGGGCTGCGGCAGGAAACCAATAAAATTCGGGTAACAGTGATCTCGCCGGGCGTGGTTGAGTCGGAGCTGGCCGATATTATCAGCGATGACACAGCGCGCCAGGCGATGCAGACCTTCCGGCAGGTAGCACTGCAACCAGAGAGCATTGCCCGCGCAATGTCATATGCCATCGCTCAGCCTGATGAAGTGGACGTCAGTGAAATCATTGTGCGCCCTACCGCCAGCCCTTACTAACCTCACGCACCGTTGCCAAACGCAGGCGTAATGTCCGGTAGCGAGCAGTTTGTTTGTGCTTAATGTGTAACATAATTTTAGCAACACAAAGCGCTAATCCAGCAGAAAAGCTGTAGAACCGGCGCTTTCCGGCCGGTTTCTGGTAAATCAACGTAAAAGAAAAAGTTAAGTTTCTGGGTAGCGCTTTTTTCAGTTATAAAACAGAATATTCAGAACTTTTCCCCTTAATCTAGCGTGCTAATAAAAATGAATCGCAAACTGGCTCAAACGTTATTGCTTGTCTCTTTTATTGCTCTTGCCGGTTGTTCTTCATCTCCGGGTAAAAACTCAGCAACAGCGCAGGATTCAGCCGATGCCAGCGCGCAAGGCGATCAGGCTGATTTGATTCCAGTGATTGCGGCTCTGCACGATCAAATGCATACCTGGCACGGCACGCCTTATGAATGGGGCGGCACGAAATTATCAGGCGTGGATTGCTCTGGCTTTGTCTGGAGAACGTTAAAAGACCGCTTTAATTTACCGGTTGAACGGCTCACTACGCGCGAGCTTATTCATATGGGCACGCATGTTAAGCCAACGCAATTGCGCCCCGGTGATTTAGTTTTCTTCCGCATCAATGGCGGAATGCATGTCGGCTTTTACGATACCGACCGGCATTTCCTGCATGCTTCCACCAGCAAAGGCGTGATTCGCTCCTCGCTGGACAATCCTTACTGGCAGTCCGTTTTTTATCAGGCGCGTCGGTTGAATAAAGAATATGATGCCGGCATCAGCTTAAATAATGACGGCATGAGCTTAAGTAAAAGAAACTAACCTGTTTTTCTTCGGCGCGGCGGCGTAAGCATAACGCTGTTTCCGCGCCGCTGATTTTCTGCGCCTGGTTTTACGCTTACTTTACATCACACTCACACAGCGCATCAGGGAGGTCACCATCCCGGCGCTGGTAAGCGGGAACCCGATACGCTCGTGATATTAGTGTCTGAGCAAAACTGACGCAAAGGGATTGCGTGGCTGGCAAGGCGTGGTTTGCTCTGGGTCTATTTCACCACTTTGATGGTAAAGATCACCACGCCAAAAATTTGCAGCCCCTTTTCGCTATTCAAAACAATAGGCCGATAAGCCGGATTCATCGGCACCAGTTGCACATTCGGCCGTAGCTGGAGCTTTTTGCTGTAAACTCCCCTACTACCGCCGCTATCACAATATCTTCATGCTCTGAGGTTAGCGAACAACCCACCACCAGCATATCACCATCACTGATGCCGCCCTGGATCATTGAATCGCCGCTTATCCTGACAAAACAGGTGGCGCTGGGTCGCTGCACTAACAGATCGTTGAGATCAAGACGCTGTTCAATATGATCCTGCGCCGGAGAGGGAAAACCACATGCTACCCGCCCGATAAACAGCGGCAAATGCAAAATAGCACGCAGTTCAGCAGATCTGATGAAATCCATAACAAATAACCCTGATAAAAACTGTATACAATCACAGTAAACGTTACAGGTGGTTTTGATCAAACGCAGCGCGTAAAGGCGAAAATCGCCTTTCACAGGCGATAGATCATTTTACCGCTTCGCTAAATCTCTGCTTTTTCAGTATTAACTGAAATTTAAAATTTGATAATGTCTAAAAATAAGCCAACAACTGTAATATCAATTAATTATAAAACTACAACAATTTAGCTTGCCTTGACACCGGAAGCGTCCGTGTTAATGCTTAGGAAAAAACTTATTATAAATTGTTGTGGAGAATGCGATGCCTCTGAAAGTACTGTCCATGATCCCTGCGACCGGTGCCACCATTAAAACCACGCGTCAGGCAGCTGGCCTGACGCAGGCGGAAGCGGCAGAACGCTTTGATTACAGTTTGCGTGTATGGCAAAAGAAAGAGTCGGAAGCGGAAGCCAGCAAGAACGGAGGACTAAGTCAGGGTGAATATGAACTGCTGCTTTTGCTGGCGGGGAAGCATCCCGATTATCTGCTGACGCCAAGAAAATAAGAGGTGTTAAAAAATAAGATGTATAGCCGGTAAAGGGCGTCTGACAAGGGTTCGGGCGTTACGAGGGGAAAAAGAGACAAAGGGTTGTTGTTTACCCTGTAAAGGCAAAGCAATAACCGCAAGGATTATTTATCGGTGGCTTATTTTGCCTTCCATACGATTAGCGTAGCTGGCTGTCTTTACTGCCGCGCCGATTATAAAGGCTGAGGTTTTGTTGTTTCTTATCCATCTCACTTTGGCAAGCAAGACAAAAGCGTACGCCTTTAAGCGCCTTTCGTCTTGCTTCAGAGATTTCCTCGCCACACTCCTGACAGTAACGTTCACTTTCGCCCTGTCCAAGAGCCTGACGGACCCGCTCTACGCCATCATTGATGGTGCTATCAATCTGTTCATTTACGGCTTCGTCAGAAGCCCAACCGCTGGCCATGATTTCCTCCTGATCTGATGATTAAGATTAAATATGGTTGCAGGTGTCCCACACTTCAAGTCGCCGGGCATCAGCAAAACGCAGAGAACCCGCTTTTCAGGGAAAGGACAACAAAAGAAACGATTCAGGCAGCCTGGGACGTCAGGTAACTTACAAGCATGGGGGATTTACAAAAGATGCAGATGGCGCCATGGGGGTTACGCATTGAGACGTCGAACAACGAGATACGACATTGATGACCCTGACAACGAGAGCATCGGTATTTAATAGTTAAAATAAGAAAGCCTTAATATTTATTGAGTGATTCACCAGCTTAGCACCCTTCCTTGATGCTGTCTTGTGCTTGGTAATTTTTATTTTTATCGCCCAGTCCGCCGGTAACGTCAGATCGGGCGAGCACGGCGAAACGGAAAAGGAGCGGCCACGCAGTTCAACACTCTGGGACGGAGTATGAAATTAAAAAGGCCACCCAAAGGCGGCCTTAATATCTATTAATTTTTATAGTTTTTTCCAGAAAAGCGTAGTGCTGTTTCCAGAAAGGTTTCCCTGGTGCGGCAGCCGTATGGCTTTTTGCGCCGAACAGCAAAATGATGCTGTAACGGCTTTACTGTTGCCGGGCGGCCTGAACGGCTTTAGGCTGCCCGCAATCAACGAGGTCTATATTCCTTTAAAATAACTTATGTATCAACTCTCTTAAAGTACAGGTATGAGAGCTTTCCAAAAAATTTCCGCCTGGCGTTTTGTCCTGTATCTCACTCTTCCTTCTGCATCACTTTTACACAATAACCACTTATTTCATTTCGCAAAATAATCAATAAGTTAAATCCTGGCTGCTTAAAAGTTGCAATAAATTAACTGATTTTCAAGAAGAACAGTAAATTCTGACTATAATCTCTTGAGTAGAGTCGAGACTCTCACACTCAAAAAGCAGGATTTTTTTGTTGTCGTTTAATGGAGCAGTTATGGTTTGGTATGTACTTGACTCTATTGTCAGCCCCGATTCAGATACCGTTTTTTCGCTTGTCAGTTCGCCCTATAATCTGAAGTTTGTTTTATGGTACGGTTCAGAGTCTTACCTCTTCCCCGGCGACAGGCTGGAAACAACTGAGAATGGTTTGATCGTTAATGGGTATATTCAGCCTTTTACTATGCTTGACGTTTCTATATTTCGGGCAGTGTATTGGCAAAATCTCTATGACTACAATAAAAACTGCCCTGGTAATAGCCAGCAATCACACATCACCTGTGCTTATAAGCATAAGTGCCGAATAACAAAATGCCCTTTCGTTTCACACTGATCGCGCTTTAACATCTGGCACAAAGAGAAAGTCGCGTACCTTGCCTCTGCGTTAAAAGGTTTATGATCCGCTACGGAGAGATCTATATCAGGTGAGTCAGAGTAGCCAAATTGCTAAAAATTGAGGCCAAAATTAACTTTAGGAACAACAGCATCTTCCATAATATATGCCATTAAAAATTAAAAGAACGAGGAAGATTGCCGTTGCCCTGATATTATTTCATTCCTCCACTGCGGCCAACTTTTCTAATCCATATGGACAAGATGCAAAACGACATGTTCCGGGACGATGACAGGCTGAAGGTGGCCGCGTTCCATTTGCCGGACATCCAGTGCGGCTGGACAGTAATGCCCAGTTTGCGCGATTAAAAGGAAATACGGTAATAATCTTTACATTGCTGGCTATACCATTGACCAGTAATTCTTTTCCAGTCGAGGATAGTACATCTCCAGCCTGAACGATTGTCTCTCCCTGATACCAGATAATTAACTTCAGGTTTTTCCTGGTTATAACGCCGCTAAAAACCGTTCCTGTTAAAGGACACATCAGAGAATCCATGACGTTATAATGCATGCCGCCCTCTCTCACTCGTAAAAATCCATTAAATATCGCTAACTTAGCAATTCCATGTAACTATACAGTTATGTTTAACTGTGGGTGAAATACTATTTCACTTCGCTAATGTTTGAAAGGAAAATTCTTACTATTTAAATAAAATTAAACAGAGATCAATAAAACCAGGGTTTATCTAATTAACTTTCTTTAGTAGATAAACAATGACGTTTAAGGACACTACTTGACATTAACTAAGCAACATATTCTGCATAATTTATTTTCATAAAATTCACGTTATTAAAAAGAAATAGCCTTTAAAAGATCTTAACCCCACTTAATCATGGTTTAAAGCCTTTCTGAATTAACAATAAACAACCTAAATGAAATCAATAAATTTGCGGCAACTAATCCTAAGCTAACAAATAGATTAGAAAGAAATTATTAGCAGGCTATACTAGTTACCTGCATCAGAAATCAGGAAGAAAATTACTTAATAAAAAATGGATAAATATTGATTTTGCGATATAACTTCAGCACCGGACGATAAAATATCATGTCATAACCTTATAATAGACATGGGTATATTGTCGCGATTTTCATGAGGTTACTTTCAGATAACAAACGCATGTGAAACGTTACCTTTTTTTAACTTTATAACGATATATTATTCACCGGAGATGCACTGTGAATCAGGAACAAGGAATTGAAAGTCAGATCGTCAACTACTTTAAACAGTCAGCGACAAAAGAAAGCCCTAATGAAGAGATATTGCGTACGCTGCTGGAAAAGATGGCCACCAAAAAACATGGACGTAGTGAAAAAAACATCATTGCCAGCCTGTTAGAAAAGATTGAAACAGAAAATGATCGCGACAGGCTTCAATTCTATCGTCAGGCGCTGGAACTATTATTACGTGGTGGCAGAAATTAATACTGCGCTGCGCCACAGACAGGTCGCATCATGTTAAAGGAGGTAAAATTACGGCGTTAGCCGTTATTGCTAACCACCCGACTGGGTAACGGGCAAATAACGGCATGGCCTGCAGACCACGGCTACACGCTTATTTATGTGAGATTAACGCAGCCAGAACACGGCTTTAACAGGGCGAAACCACCCTTTTCGTAGCGGCAGGATGAGCGAGTAGTTTATTACGCGGCCTGACAGGTCGACGTACCAGCTCACCTCCGCAGTTAGGGCATCGCTCCTGAAGCCGGGTTGTGGCGCAGCTGCGACAGAAAGTACATTCAAAAGAGCAGATCATTGCCAGCGGTGATTCCGGTGGGAGATCGCAATCACAGCACTCGCAATTCGGTCTTAATTCCAGCATGGCCGCCTCCACAGCGATGATTTCAACCCGTAACAATATTGGCACAGAAGCCAGAAAAAAGAAGCATGCTCTTTTTTTACAGCAAAAAATAAGGCCACCGCAGGGTGGCCTTGTGCAGCTTGCAAAATGAACAGCGCTAATCAGCGTTCAGCTTATTTAACCGTGCCCGCTGGCGGTACCGTACCGGAAATCTGCTCACTCTGCGCGCCAGATCCCGGACGGGCTGGCCCCAGTAATGGCTCATCACCAAGGATTTCAGGTTTTTCTTTAGCGGTAAACTGCCCTTTGCCATCATAAGAAGGGCCTTCGCTCCAGCGACCTTTCGGCAACGGTTTATCCAGAGACGTGTTCAGACAATAATAAGAATGCTCTGTTGCCTCATTTTCCTGTGGGAAGCTGTTAGGAATAGGCAGAGAGGCGTTCAGACCACCCATATCTTCAATCACCGCCAGCCATTGCTGCTGGTGCATGGTATCGCGGGCGATCAGGAAGGACAGGAAATCTTTCATGCCTTTATCTTCAGTCATGTTATACAGGCGGGTAGCCAGCACACGCCCTGTCGCCTCGGCCGTGACGTTTGCCAGCATATCTGCCGCAACGTTACCTGAAGCATAGATATGGCTCATATCAAAAGGCATGCCGTTAGCATTCACCGGCATGGCCGCCAGACCTGAAGAAAGAATATGACGTGGATTCATGCCGCCAAGAATGGCATTCACCACTGGATCTTTGGCTGAGGCTTCCTGATAAGAAAGCGGCGCACCTTCAAGATTCAGCGCGACGGCATAGGCCAGCATTTCGATATGACCCAGCTCCTCCGTGGCGGTAGACATCAGCAGATCCCTGATACGTGCATCGCCGCGCGCGCCCATTGCCTGGAAGAAATACTGCATTGCTACGCGAATTTCGCCTTCTACCCCGCCGATAGCCTGTTGCAGCAGCATCGCGAATTCTGGATCGGGTTTTTCTACTCGTACCGGAAACTGCATTTTTGATGAGTGGTGAAACATACAATCCTCCTCTCTTGCCTGGTAGGTTGAAACGTCTAAAGCCTAAACAAGCCTGGAAGGTGTTTATGCATAAATCAAATATCAATAATAAAGATTCTCATTTGAGACATGCTATACAGCATCATTCTGTCTGGCTTCGTCTGGCCTGCAGCCCGATTATCTTGATGAAAGTTACCGTCATATTTGCGCATTATCATGCATTTTAACCGCCAGATGTTTCTTTAAACGGCAACAGGCAATGCCCGGACCTTATGATTATATTTAAGGCGTTTCCTATCAAATCGAAAGGTCTAATCACCGGAAATCTTCTCTCACCGGTTATTGCCCCATGCATCTGCCTGCACCCGGCCCGTATCAAAAAAACTAACCTGTCGGCCGGGGCGGAGCTGGTACTCCCCACGGTTCGTTCTATGCTGATAGAAGCACTTTCAGCGCTATAAATTGTCAGCGGCAAAATAATTAAAGCAATTCAGGAGAGTAAAAATGAATATTGCATGTCTGGGTTGGGGCTCGCTGCTGTGGAAGCCTGATCCGCTACCAGTCAGCGGCGAGTGGCACGCTGATGGTCCCTGGCTTCCGATTGAATTCTCCCGCATTGGCGATAATGGTGAACTGGCAACCGCAGTTTGTCTTAATGCTCCTGCTGTGCAGGTTTTCTGGGCGCTGTTGGCTGTTGATACACTGGAACAGGCTTGCAAAGCGTTGCGCCAGCGCGAACAGATCCCGCAAGACAGAAATGATGGCGTCGGCGTGCTGATTGCTCAGGGTTCGCCTGTTGGTCCGCTGGCAGAGTGGGCGCAGCAGCGTCAAATTGATGCGGTAATCTGGACAGCGCTACCGCCACGCAGCGCGAACAACGAAGGATTAGTTCCCACGATTGACGATGCCATCGCCTATCTTCGTAGCCTGGAGGGCGAGAAGCGTGAGCATGCACGTAACTACCTTGCTCAGGTGCCGCAACAGTTAGATACACCCTATCGTCGTGCCATTAGCCAACAACTGGGCTGGAGTGGTTAACGCAGGCCCGGGCTATTTGTACTGGACGGCCTTTCCTGCCCTCTCTTACAGGCAGGGCGCAGCGTCCAGAGCCCGGTTATCGGTTCAAGGGGCGAGATAGTCAGCAGCTAAAACGGTATACTTGCTTAGCGGTTAGCACGATCGCTGTTATTAACGCAAAAGAGGCGTTGTATGTTGCTTGAAAAATTAAAAAAACCTGAAGGCAAAAAGTTTCTGCTTTCGGTGCTGGTAATTTTTATCATTGCGCTGTCAATTCTTATTCGCGCTACCATTGGCGGCGTGATTGAAGAATACAACCTGCCGCTCTCAGCCTGGTCAATGCAAATGTATATCCTGCAGGGCGCGATGGTGCTGGTTTACACCACGGTAATTACACTTATCTTTTCTTTGCCGCTGGCATTCTATTTTTTGGGCGAAAAAGAGACACATTAACCAGCTTCATTAACTTTCTGCTCTCTCCCGACTACCGCCAGCCCTGCGCTACGGTAGTTGAGGCTTTCTGTTTAGCAACGGCCACCTGCTTTATCTGCAGCAATCCCCATCACAATGCTACCCAGTGAGAATTTGTTATGATATAACATTTCGCGCCCGTGGCGACTGTAGCGTTCGACGCTGTTAAGCGCCCGGTCAACTGGAACCTTTGGGAATGTTCAGGAGATAAAATGAAAAATATGCTGTTGAGCGCCACGCTTTCCATCACGGCGCTAACCTCTACCGGCCTGCAGGCGCATGAGCTATGGTTAAACGTACCGCCGGTCACGGCAGGCAATCCGCTACAAATTGAGATGGGATATGGGGAAAATTTCCCGCATGGCGAGCCGATCCCAGCCGCGCGCCAGGCGCTGTTTGCTCCGCTCAGGGTCACAGGCAGCGATGGCAAAGTCACTGAGTTCCCGATTAACAGCGAACAGTACAAATTCAGTCAGAACAACGCCGCCAGCGGATCCGTACTGGTGACGGCCACCTATAAGCCCGCTTTCTGGTCTCTGAAGCCTGACGGTGAGAAATATCAGTGGCGTCAGAGCAATAAATCTCAGTGGGCCGGCAGCTATTGCATGGAAAGCACCATGAGCGCTAAAACAGTCAGTTATGTCGGCGCGCCGGGAACTAACAGCGCTCTGACCCAGCCAACCGGCGTCCGACTGGAATTTGTGCCTGAGGTCGATCCCGCTACGCTCAAAACCGGCGATACGCTCACCCTTACGCTGTTAGCTAACGGAAAACCGCTGGCTAATCATGAAGTGGGTATTGCCATGGTGGATTTATCAGCTCCGCGTGATGCCGCTAAACCGCATGCCCACCATCATCATCACAGCGTGGATGCCAACCTGAGCCACCCGGCCCTGGCGCATACCTATGCTTATGAAAATGCAGCCATGAAAGATCGTACTGACAGCAGCGGCAAATTAAGCCTGCCCATTCTGAAAGCCGGGCAATGGCTGCTGATGACGGCTAACGATACGCCTTATGAAGATAAAGCGGTTTGCGATATTCACCTCGATCAAACCACTTTTGGCTTTTCAGTAGCTAAATAGTTTCTGATAACCTGGAGCGCGGCTCCAGGCTTTCATTTTAGTGCATCCTCATCCGCAACGCTCTGTGCAAATCATTAAGCAGTGTGAGCGGTTTCCTCTTCTGCTACGCTAAGCTGCTAACAATGTTTTGCCGCGTCAGACTGCGCTGACGCAACGGGAAACTAAATAAGAGGAGAATGACGCTGAAAATCTACACCTATCCTAAAAGCCGCTCGCTGCGTGTGTTATGGACGCTGGAAGAAATGGAGCTCCCTTATCAGCCCGTCCGGGTCGCCCTGAAGCCGGGAGAGCCAGGAATAAGATCGCCTCATCCTCAGCGTAAAGTTCCGGTGCTGGAAGATGGCTCATTTTTTCTGGCTGAAACGCAGGCTATCTGTAAATTTATCTGCACGAAATATGCCGGACGCGTGCTCTATCCGGTGCAGCCGGAGGAGCAGGCGATCATCGATCAATGGTTAAGCTTTGCAATAACCGAGCTGGAAGCGCCCGTGTGGTTAACATTAAAGCACAAGCTGCTGTTGCCTGAATCAGCGCGGGTGAAAGCCGTTGCCGAAAGCGCTGCGGCTGATGCTCAAACAGCGCTGCGCCTGCTGTCGCAGGCCCGTTTGGATCGCTGGATCGCCGGTGAAAACTTTACCCTAGCCGATATTTTCCTGGCGCATAATCTTGCCTGGTCGCAGGCGGCTGGCCTGACGCTTAGCGAACCGTTAGCAGATTATGTAAAGCGCTGTTTTTCCCGTCCCGCCAGCCTTCGGGCAGTAGAAATGAATAATCGTTAAGATCCACAGGAAGGCGTGAACGCCTTCCCTTCCCTCAACACGTCTCAGACATTTTTCACTTCAACCAGTACCAGCGGATTTCTTTTTACTTTGCAGGCCTGGGTCCACGCAAGCTGGCAGACAGAACAGTAGTCATGCACCTCCGACTGATATTCATATTCAATATAACAACGAAACTTCTCACCATATGAACTAAGCCGGCAGAAGCGACGCGGTTCCAGCAGCTCGTCCAGCTGCAAAAAAGTCAAGGCGGAAGGATTATGGAATCCAACGCGAATACGATAAGTAGTCATGCGTCGATTATTTCCATAAAGCTCAGCCCAGGCCAGCTGATCGTACTTCTTCCTGAGATAGGCAAAAGCTTAAAAATCGTATTATGTCTGTTGAAACCATTAACATTCTGTACAAAAAATTCCCTTGTCTGTAGGATATTTTGCGTGTTTCAACCGGAGCCTTCAACGCGCCACGATAGCCGGAAATTAATAGATAAATAACGCTATGGAGAAAGTCATGACGCTGAAAAAATTGATGTGGCTACTGGCAATAGCCGCAGGCTTTACTGCGGCGATTCACGTATCCGATAGTCTGATTAACCAACAGATCGCCCAAATGGCAGAACAGGAAGAGTGACGTTTTTATCCGTGCGCTAAAGTTCCACCGCCGCGCGCCGATAGTCATCAAACCTGACGAGATAGCGCTGTGCCTGTGGGTTCGCCCTGCTCGTAAGGTGACTAATCACTGACGTAATCTTGTAAGCTGCTTGCCGGTATCGCTATCGGCCCTTCGGAAATGTCCAGCCCGCTTCGTGCGGGCTTTTTTATGGCGTTAACTCAGCGTCTTTTTGCTGCTGCCGACTGACCATTACAGCGCTACGACTTAAGGCTGATCCGTTGATGCCGTAAAAGCATAAGCTGTGCTTTACTTAAAAGTCCTTCCCCGGCGGCGAAAAGATCCATGAAAATCAGCAAAAAACTTTCCGGCACGTTTGTTCTGCACTCTTCGCTTGGCAGGACAATGATGATATTTATGCTGCTGCTGCTGACTGCAGTGTTGGTGGTTAGCGCATGGACGCTTGACCGCTCCTGGTCGCGTAAGCTGCAGGATACCGAGAGCAGCGCGGTCAACCTTTCTGTATCGCAGGCGCGCCAGGCAGAAGATACCTTTTTACAAACAGAAATCACGCTGCGTGCTATCCAGCGTGAGATTCCGGCTAGCGGTCCAACCCATGCGGATAAAGCAGCGCTAAACGCCGCACTGGCAGAGATGAAAAGCGGACTGCCGCAGTTGAATGGCCTGTTTGTCTATGATGCCCAGGGAAACTGGATCGCCACTGCCGCCGGCCAAACGCCAACCGGCATGAATAATGCCGATCGGGAATATTTTACTTACCATCGTAACAATCGTCATGGTGGTATCCATATCGGTCAGGTGATCCGCAGCCGTTCGACCGGCGAACTGGTGATCCCGGTTTCGATACGCCTGAATGATGCGGGCAACGGCTTCGTCGGCGTGGCGCTGGCAACGGTGCGGATTGAATCTTTTAAGCGTTTTTACAGCTATTTTGAGCTGGGCGAAGGTGACCTGCTGGCGCTGCTGCTGGATGACGGAACCGCTCTCTATGTCCGCCCTTTCCCGGATACTTTTATCAATCAAAGCCTCTCAGCCAGCCCGTTGTTTACCACTCAGCTGGTTCGTGCGGATCGGGGAAAAGGCACCTGGAACTCTGCGCTGGATGATAAAGTGCGTATTTTTGGCTATGCGCGCTCCGGTCAGTATCCATTGATTGTGGCGGCCGGATTCGATAAATCTGCGCTCTGGTCACGGTGGTTGCATGACAGCATGCCGGATTTGGTGCTAAACGGTACGCTGCTGCTGATCATCGTTTTGATCGGCACGCTGGTTCTGCGTCAGGTACGCACCAATGTAGAAAACCAGGTCGAGCTCACCACGCTGCGCGATGAGCTGACCACCATCAATCAAAGCCTGCAGGCGCTGGCGCTGCTGGATGGCCTGACAGGCCTGGCGAACCGTCGCCAGTTTGATCTTTTTCTGGGTCAAAGCCTGAAACGTTCAGGGCTCAGCGGCAAAGGGGTGGGATTAATCATGATGGATATCGATTTTTTCAAACTTTACAACGATACCTATGGTCACGTTGCTGGCGACAACTGCCTGCGGCGCGTAGGAGAGGCGTTGAAAAATCTCCCCCTGCGGCAAACAGATTTAATAGCACGCTACGGCGGTGAAGAGTTTGCGATTGTGCTGCCGGATACCTCGCCTGACGCGACCTTGCATATTGCACAAAACGCCGTTGACGCGGTACGCGAAGCGGCCATCCCGCATGAAAGCACCACATTAGAAGCGGGCGTGGTGACACTCAGCGCTGGCTGTATTGTTCTGGTGGGCAGTGATGACGCACAGGATGCGCAGCGCATTAAGGAAGGCGCTGACCATGCGCTCTATCAGGCCAAGCATAATGGCCGCAACCGGGCATTGATAAGCGAGGCGAGTGAATAATCTGCATGCTGCCGCCTGTTGCTGGCAACGCTTCTGTCTGAGCGGGAAAGGGCCCTCCCTCTCCCGCTACGCCGGTTACATCATTGAATAGAGCAGCGCCGAAAGTGTGGCGATACCGCCCGCTAAAATCACCAACGCTTTGCCGCCGCGCAGAAAAGCGAGGCCGGGCTTGTTATAAATCAGCCAGGCGGGGATTAAAAACAAAATAATGGCGATCAGCGGGCCGCAGAATGCTTCGATCAACGTAATGACGTTTGGGTTTTCGTAAACAATCAACGAGGTGACGCCATACATCGCCAGCATGGCCGCCGCCTGACTGATTTTTCGGCCTTTATCGCTACGGCAGTTAAACAGCCTGACGGTAAAGTCGCTAAAGGTTTCCGCTACCGATAGCGAGACGCCAAGGAAGGATTTTGTCATGCCGATAATGGCGATCAGGGGCGCGATATAAAACAGCACGCCAGCGCTGCCCGGTGATGAAATAACCGACAGCACGTTCAGATTTTTCTCTTTTGCCTCGACAAATGTTGCGTGCGGAATGCTCAATACACAGCTGAAAACAAAAAAGATAATACTGAGGAATATCGCCAGATAGGCAACTTTTATTACCCGATATACCCGCAGCTTATCTTGCGATTGCTGATAGTGCGCCACCAAAGGCGAGATAATCGGCGCACAGCAAAAAGAGAAAGTGATTAGCGGCAACGTCAGCCAGATATTTTTAAAGGTGGTTTCAGCAGAGGCATCGGGCAGCGCATTCAGGGCATCGGTCACGTTACTCCAGCGCCATGCTGGGATCTGTACGGCGGCAATCGCAATAATGGCCACGGCAAAAGGCAACGCCAGAGTGCCTAACGTGCTGACGACTTTACTGCGGCCTTTGCTCAGAATACCAAACAGCACAACCATACATAACAGAGTCAGTAATCCTTTGTTGATGCGGGCGAAGTGGAGATGATCTACCAGGAAGTTATCCAGCGCATTAACCAGCGAAATGCCATACACCAGCATTACCGGGTAAAACGCGACGCAGTAGAGCAGCGTCATCAGCCAGTCGCCACGCGGCCCAAACCAGGTGCTCAGGGCTGGCAGACGCTGAGGCGTGGCTTCACTCATATAGACGCGCGCCAGCACCAGATGCGGCAGCAATGAGAGCGGTAACCCCAGCAGCAGCATAATAATAAAAATAAGCGGCCCACGCGTACCAATCTCAATCGGCAAAAAAAGCGTGCCTGCGCCCACCGTGGTGCCATACAAACCTAACGTCCAGATCGTATCCTGGAGTTTCCAACCCTGCTGTTTCATAAAAACCTACAAATAAACCATCAAGAATCAAATAAAATGTACAGACTCTGTGTCTCTGGGTAAGGGAACCAGTCAGGATAGAGAAACGTCTGCAGAGGCGCATTCTATCAGAAAAAAGATGACAGGGCGGCGTGTCAGTAAATTGTATAATTATGAGACAAAATATCAGATTCTATTAAAGCGGGGAAAGTCATTTTAAATATGGCTATTTATTCTATTAATCTTTGCTCTTATTATTTTATAAAGGGGAAATTATTAGCCAACAGCAAATAATTAACAGAATATTTATCTTTATGAAATAAATCAGGCCGTGAGCGTAAAGGCATTACAGATAAACTGTTTGCCAGGGCAGCCAGGGTTGGAACGGGCAGCAGGACTCGAACCCGCATCCTCAGCCGGTACGGCTGGTGTAATCACCGCTTATACCACGCCCGTATTGCAAAAGTGTGAAAGGAAGATAGCAGCCTAAAGGCTTTTAGCCCACCGGGGATGTTCAGCCGGGCTGGTCACACAGGAAGCCATAGTAAGAGGACGCTGGCAGCAGGCGCAGCTCGCTCCGTGCCGGGTTTTTTTAGTGCTGGACTGGCAGGTAAAAATGAATTTATTGCTACCGCAGATGGGACAACAGAACTTTAATGAATGCATAATCACCTCATGTAAATAACATCTCGTACATTTCTGACGAGCCTTAAGACTACGCTTAACCTTCGCTTTAACAAGTCTCCGTATTGATTAAAATTGCATATATTTATCTATATTTGTCAGTCAGGGTTACACGAACAGGCTTAGCGTTGTGCCGCCGCTGCGATCGTTTAGGATAAATCTTAATCATCGCCCTTTCATCTTTGCTAAATGGCAAACTGGATATCTGCGTTTAGGCTGATAATTCAGACCACGGTAATCAGGAGGTGTTATGCCCTCTGTTCAACTGCACATCAAAGACCATCCGGAATATGCATTCACCGGTAACTATTTTACGGAGCAGCCTGAAGGAGAAAATGCATCCCCACGCAGCCATTTTGAAATTTTAAAGGCGACGCAACCTGCCGAAGCTTTTGAGGAGCTGAATCAGGGCGATACCGTGACCTTTGTTTCCGCCAGCGGCCAGGTGGAAGAGATGTTGCTGAGTAACGAAACGCCTTCACATATTATTTTTGTCTCTCGCGACTCGCTTTCAGGCGACATAGCCTGATATCTGGCCTGTGTATCAGCCCCGTTTCTGTACGCGTCTCATGCTGCTGAGGTGCGTTTTACAGGATCGGGGCTGTTTTTTTGTCTTTAGCTGCTGTATTTGTTATTACCATTTTTTTTCACAGCGGAGTTGCCATGTTGTTGGCTGGTGCGATTTTTATTTTTACCCTTGTTTTGGTTATCTGGCAGCCGCGCGGCCTGCAGATTGGCTGGAGCGCTTCTATCGGCGCTGCGCTGGCTCTGCTTAGCGGCGCGGTCAGCATCAGCGATATCAGCATTGTCTGGCAAATCGTCTGGAACGCCACGGCCACCTTTATTGCCATTATTATTATTAGTCTGTTGTTGGATGAGAGCGGCTTTTTTGAATGGGCAGCGCTGCATGTGGCGCGTGGCGGGCATGGTCGTGGAAAACGGCTGTTTACCCTGATTATTCTACTGGGTGCCTGCGTGGCGGCGCTGTTTGCCAATGACGGCGCCGCGCTTATTCTCACCCCCATCGTGATTGCTATGCTGCTGGCGCTGGGCTTTAGTCGTGCCTCAACGCTCGCCTTCGTGATGGCCGCCGGGTTTATTGCCGATACCTCCAGCCTGCCGCTGGTGGTTTCCAACCTGGTCAACATCGTAACGGCGGACTACTTCCATCTGGGCTTTAGTGATTACGCGCGGGTTATGGTGCCGGTGGATCTTGCTGCCATTGCCGCCAGTCTGGCAATGCTGCACCTTTTCTTCCGTCGGGATATTCCTGTGGTCTATGATACCGCACGGCTTAAAGCGCCCGAGGAGGCCATTCGCGATCGACGCACCTTCAGGGCGGGCTGGATTGTACTGGCTATCCTGCTGATCGGCTTTTTTGTGCTGGAGCCGCTTGGCGTGCCGGTAAGCCTGGTGGCTGCAGTGGCCGCGCTGATCCTCTGGCTGATTGCCCGTCAGGGGAAAGTTATTGATACCGGCAAAGTATTACGCGGCGCGCCGTGGCAAATTGTGATTTTTTCCCTCGGCATGTATCTGGTGGTTTACGGACTGCGTAACGCGGGCCTGA
This sequence comes from Pantoea sp. FN0307, assembly GCF_050113815.1. Lineage (NCBI taxonomy): Bacteria > Pseudomonadati > Pseudomonadota > Gammaproteobacteria > Enterobacterales > Erwiniaceae > Pantoea > Pantoea sp. FN0307. The sequence continues at coordinate 1,519,077 of NZ_JBNJSO010000001.1, forward strand.
CCAGCTTTCTCTCTGCCCTTCTCAATCAGCTGGCGCAACAGGGTATCTGGGTCGCTACGCTTGGCACAGGCTTGCTTACCGCTGCGCTTTCTTCGGTAATGAATAATATGCCGACGGTATTAATCGGCGCACTCTCTATTAACGCCAGTGATGCGCAGGGCGTGATAAAAGAGGCAATGATTTACGCTAATATCATCGGCTGCGATCTTGGTCCTAAAATTACCCCGATCGGTAGCCTGGCAACGCTGTTGTGGCTGCATGTGCTGGCGCAAAAGGATATTCGTATCAGCTGGGGCTACTACTTCCGTGTGGGTTTGGTTATGACGCTGCCGGTTTTAATGGTAACGCTTATCGCACTGGCGCTGTGGCTGTCAGTATAATCTGTCCGTGGCTATTTTTGAGAGGCTTTAATGAGCATTACTATCTATCACAACCCGAACTGCGGAACCTCGCGCAATACGCTGGCGCTGATTCGCAACAGCGGCGATGAACCACACATTATCTATTATCTGGAAACGCCGCCGTCGCAGGCAGAGCTGAAAGCGCTGCTTGAAAAGATGGGCATTGGCGTACGCGATGTATTACGAAAAAACGTTGAGCCTTATGCCACGCTGGGACTGGAAGAAGATCGTTTTAGCGATGAGCAGCTTATCGATTTTATGGTGCAGTATCCGTTACTGATTAACCGCCCGATTGTAGTGACGCCGTTGGGTACCCGGCTCTGCCGCCCGGCAGAAAAAGTTCTGGATATTCTGCCTAATCCGCAGCAGGGAATGTTTGTTAAAGAAGATGGCGAAATCATCATTGATGAGACCGGGAAACGCCTGAAATAATGGCAATGTAGCTCACCGCCATCGTACAGAACGATGGCGGTGAGTCGCCTGGACCTGCTAGCGACACTGCCCTGTTATACCATCCCGCCCGTTTGGACAAACATCCGAGGCAGGGATCAGTGACGCCATACCCCATGAACAACCGGTAAGATATAAACAGACCACCAGCATTAATACCTTTTTCATAGCTCCCCTTCTGATGCGCCTGGGTATCTTGTTACCTGCGCACCTATTATAGGCGCTGTTTTCACCTTAGCAGCCCACACATGACGTTTTTGCGCGGCAGGTTGGCTTAGCGCGCTTTTTTAGCTTATCTGAAGCAATTCGCAGAATGCTGAATGCTTTCGTTATCGGCGCCTGCGCGGATGCTCAGAGGTGGTCCGGTACAAGAGCAGCGACCTTTCCTTCATGAACCATGCCCATGCCCTAACAGGCCGGGCAGGCAGGAACGGGATCCCAACAGGGCGTTATCCGGCACGGGGAAACAGCCGTTTGAGGGTGACAGAAATGCGCGTCAGGCTGCGTGAACCAGAGCGCTTTCACATTTGGAAAACATTGCCTGCGTTCTCTGAAAATGTGCTTACCCTGTTGCTTGACAGGGTAGAACGATCGTTCTACCATCGCCTCATGAACAAAAAAACAACCGACACCCGGGAAAAAATCCTGGAAACCGCAGAGCGGCTTATTTATCAGAACGGCATTCATGCCACCGGCATGGACCTTCTGGTCAGGACCTCTGGCGTGGCCAGAAAAAGTATCTATCGCTACTTCGCAACCAAGGATGATGTGGCCGCTGCCGCGTTAAATGCGCGTGATGAGCGCTGGATGCAATGGTTCATAATGGAATGTAATAAAGGCACGTCCCCTCAGGAACGTATCCTGAATATGTTCACTGTACTCAAAGGCTGGTTTGAGTCAGATGGCTTTCGTGGCTGCGCCTTTATCAACACCGCCGGAGAAGTTGGTGATCCTGACGATCCCGTGCGGCAGATAGCAAAGCTTCATAAGCAAAAGCTGCTGGATTATACGCTTGAACTCACCCGTCAACTGAACATTGAGCAACCGTTAGCCCTGGCAAGACAGCTACTGATCCTCACAGAAGGCGCCATCACCATGTCGCATGTAATGGGCGATGCCAGCGCCGCCGACAGCGCAAGAGACGTGGCGCAGCTGCTGCTGAAGCAGGCCTCTCACCCGGCCTGAGCGTCGAAAATACTGACTCTACTGATATATCCTGATCGCCTGGAGGCGCTACCATGTCCGAAAAACAGATTCGCCCGCCCCTTCCTCCCTTCACTCGCGAAACGGCGATTGAAAAGGTACGGCTCGCTGAGGATGGCTGGAACAGCCGCGATGCTGAAAAGGTATCGCTGGCTTATACGCTGGATACTCAATGGCGTAACCGAGCCGAGTTTGTTACTCATCGTGAAGAAGCCAAAAGTTTCCTGATCCGTAAATGGAAAAAGGAGCTGGAGTATCGCCTGATCAAGGAATTATGGGCGTTTACTGATAACCGCATCGCCGTACGGTATGCCTATGAATGGCATGATGAATCGGGTAACTGGTTCCGCTCTTATGGCAATGAAAACTGGGAGTTTGAAGCAGATGGCCTGATGCACCGCCGCTTCGCCTGTATCAACGATATGCCAATCGATGAGAGCGAGCGCAAGTTCCACTGGCCGCTGGGACGTCGTCCGGATGATCATCCGGGGCTGTCGGAGCTGGGCCTCTAGCCTGTTCCATTTTTTCCGGCAGGCTTATCACTCTCACTTAGCCAAAGGCTTTTTTCAAAGTCGAAATTAACGATATATGTTTAACGCAGACAGTGGACTGCCCCTCCGCTGTCTGCGTTGTGCCAGAAGCAGGCATGTTGGTCAAATAAATCACCTATCGGACCTGAATATTCTTAGCGTTATTCTGCCATCGTCACTTATTAAATAATCGACCAGAGCAGTGCAGACAGCGTTGCCACTCCACCCAGCATGACCAGAAATACCGTCACGCCGCGTAGCTGCGCCAGCGCAGTGCGGGTGTAAATAAGGTACACGGGGATCAGGAACAGGATCACCGCAATCAGTGGCCCACAAAGAGTTTCAATCAGGTTGAGCACATCCGGATTGGCGTAAACGATGCTAAAGGTCAGCAGAAACAGCACCAGAGAGGCCACGCGCTTGTTGGTAGTGGTCTTTTTGCCGGATACGCTGGCGGCCAGCTGGCCGCACATCTCTGCGACCGACAAACCTACCCCCAGAAAGGATTTCGTCATACCGATGATAGCGATGAACGGGGCGACGTAATAAATCAGGCTGAAACCACCGTTCCCCTTCATCACAGACAACACGTTCAGGTTCTCCGCCTTCGCCCGCACAAAGCTGCTATGCGGGATACTCAGCACGCAACTCAGCACGAAAAAGATGATGCTGGTGAAGATAGCCATATAAGCCACCCGGATCACGAACAACGCCTTGCTCTCACCCTCGGCTTTTCTTTCCCTGTAGTAAGAGGTCAGCGGGGACACCATCGGCGCACAGCAGAAAGAGAAGGTAATGAGCGGCAGCGTCACCCAGATACCTTTCAGGATCATCGGCATCGGCGTGGCCTTCACCTCGGTGAACGTGCTGGTCAGGTTTGACAGATGCCAGTCCGGGACAAGTGATACGGCGATCAGCAGTACAGATACAGCGAACGGCAGCGCCAGCGCACTCATGGTGGCCACCACCCTGTCGCGCCCCTTGCTCAGCACCACATACAGTGCAGCGACCACGATAAACGACAGCGGCCCACGGCTGATCACTGTAATGTGCATATGTTCTACCAGGAAGTTATCCAGCGCATTAACCAGCGCCACTCCGTAAACCAGCGTTACCGGGAAGAACGTCACGCAGTAGAACAGTGTGATCAGCTTTTCACCGCGTCCGCTGAAGAAGGAGCCAAAGATCGGCAGCTTGCCGTCTGCGATCTGCTCCTCACGCATGTATACACGACACAGGAGCAGATGCGGTATCAGGGATAACGGCAGGCCCAGCAGCAACATCACCAGGAAGATGACCGGGCCGCGTGTGCCAATTTCCACAGGCAGAAACAACGTTCCCGCCCCGACCGCTGTACCATACAGGCCCAGCGTCCAGATGTTGTCCTGCCAGCGCCAGCTGCGGCGCGTTGTGATGTTGCCTGTGGTAGTTATTGCTGTATTCATCATGGTTTATCACGCTGTTAGTTGGAGGCGACGATTACTTTTCTTGAGGTTTTGTCTTTTAGCAGTAGTAGTAGCGCCACAAGCGCGGTCGGCAGGATCCAGCCCAGTGATACGCTGGCGAGCGGCAGCGTATCCAGCAGGGTGACAGTAAAGCCCAGGGGTTTGAATACGGCGGTGTAGGTGCTGAACGCGATGCTTACCCATACCGGTAACGCGATCGTATGGGACGGCCAGCATCGGAAGAAGCACACCGGAAATATTGAACCCGATCGAAGAAATCAAATAATATTCGCTGGTCATCTTGCCAACAATTGGCGGATAGATAATGTTACCTGCACCGAGGAACAGCGCCAGGGTCATGAAGCTCAGAGCTATCACGTCGCTGGTGGGAAGGAATTGCTTTCGCATACCGTAAACCTTGTCAGTATGCCTGCAGGCAATTATCATCATTTAATGACGATACTTTAACAGGCGGTTAATTAAAAAAGGCATATGTTAAATCAACGAATAAATAACGTCTGACTTTCCCTGCCTGCACGCCTGTTAATTAAAAATAAATACCTTACTAATTAATTACCATAAGTAACCGTTATTCTGAAGGATATACTTATTCGATCATTTTATAGCGTGTATTAACAGGTATGCTTACACGGCATTAAAAAACCAGACTGAAAACATTCCGGTAACCATCCAGTATTTTTTGCCGCGCGTCGTGACATGTCACCGCCCTTTTATTTATGACAAAACAACAACATGCAGTGTTTTAAACCTCTTGCCATATGAAGTGCGAAAGGCTTTATGACGGGCGACGCGTATGGAGCCGGAAGAGGCTGTCAGAGGAATGGTTATAATGCAGTCGGGATGCCCGGTAATATCTCAAAAATGCATTTAACATCGTAATGAGTCCCTGACCGCTTAAGAAATTATCAAGTTAACGAGTTCAGGTGCTATTTATTTGCCTGTGCCAACCCAGTGTTACTGAACTTATTTTGCAGGCTGAACGTCCGCTTTTCGCTCTTGCGGACCTTACACCCCTTCCAGTCCGCTCTGTGCCAAGAGCGGACCTTCACATCAACTGTAGGCACCCACACTGCTATGTAAAATATGAGTACTGGGCACCCCCAAAGGGGAAGACACCGCCTCATGGCATCAGCCCGCAAATTATTACAAAGGGGAGACCGTTTGGACGTTATGCTGGAAAACGTAAGGATCGGATAGCAACTGAAATTGCTCGTCATCCGGATAGGTAACTGCAATCTGGTACTGTTCGCCTGCGAATGCTTTTACTGCCTCAAGATCTTTCCAGTAAGTTGCCAGGAAGAAATGCTCCCATTCACCCTGCGTCTCTCTTCGTACATATGCCCCCATATTTCCCGGTGTCCTCTCTGAATGTTCAACACCGGTTTTTTGCAAATGGTTTGCAAAGCCTTCTGCATGCCTGACTGGTACGCATCCGTGCCATGTTCTTACAATCATGTTTCTACCCATATGTTCTGGAAAGGTTTTAAACATAACATAGTGTGGAAGGAGGTGTGAACCGCCCCGGTTTTCCGGGAGAGTGTTTTGTCTGTGAACTCAGGCTGCCAGAACCGGGTTCACGATTGATGCATAATACGCTTTTTCCGCTTCAGCCGGGGGGATATGACCGAGCCGCTCCATCAGCCTGCGATTGTTGTACCAGTCCACCCATGCCAGTGTAGCCAGCTCCACTTCCTGCCGGGTTTTCCAGCTTTTTCTATGTATCACCTCCGCCTTGTACAGACCGTTGATGCTTTCTGCCATCGCATTGTCGTAAGAGTCGCCTGTGCTGCCTGTTGAGGCCAGTAACTCCGCTTCCTGCAGCCGTTGCGTGTATGCCAGCGAGACATACTGCGACCCCTTGTCACTGTGATGGATAGTACCGCAAGGGCGACGCGCCCACAGCGCCTGTTCCAGCGCATCCAGCACGAACGTTGTCTCCATCGACAATGACACCCGCCAGCCAACGATCGTGCCGGCGAACACATCGATGATGAACGCCACATACGCGAAGCCCTGCCAGGTGCTCGCGTAGGTAAAATCAGCCACCCAAAGCTGATTGGGACGTTCTGCCACGAACTGGCGGTTGACCCGGTCATGTGCGGCACCAGTCTTACGGCTGACGGTGGTGCGCACTTTTTTGCCACGGAGCACACCGGTAAGCCCCATGCTCTTCATCAGCCGCGCGATCGTGCATCTGGCCACGCTGAAGCCTTCCCGCTGCAACTGGCGCCAGACCTTGCGAACGCCATAGACGCTGTAGTTTTCGTCGTATACGCGTTGTATCTCCTGTTTAAGCAGGTCATCACGTCGGTCACGCTGACTGCGTTTTTCCGGATGCTGATGGTGGCCCTGGTACCGGTAGTATGTCGACGGGGCGATATTCAGCTCATGGCATACCGGTCCGACCCCGTATTCACCGCGCAGGGTGTCCAGCAGTGGCATTATTTTTTCCAGAGGCGGTCGAACTCCGCCTTCGCAAAATAAGCAGAGGCCTGGCGCAGGATATCGTTGCTGCGCCGCAGTTCACGGACTTCACGTTCCAGTTCTTTCAGCCGCTGACGTTCGGTGGTGGTGAGTCCGCCATCGCCGCCACCGGCATCGCGCTCCTGCCGGCGTATCCAGGCTCTGAGCGTCTCGGGGGAACACCCAATCTTTTGAGCAACGGAACAGATAGCTGCCCACTGCGAGCTGTATTCATGCTGGCTTTGAAAAACCAGACGGGTGGCACGCTGACGCATCTCGGGGGAAAACTGATTATTTTTTGTCATCCTGTTACCTCTCTCTCAAGGAGTTTAGTCTCCAGGAAACCCGGGGCGGTTCAGTGTGATTCGTAAACGAAAGCGAATGTTAAATGCTCAGAGCCAGGAAGAGGTGTATATGCGAACGATTATTGTTGTGCCATACGATGATAAATGGCCTGAGATGTTTGAAGCTGAAAGTTTACTGATAAAGACATTGCTCGGTGGAGTGGCTAAAAGTATCCATCATATTGGCAGTACATCTGTGCGGGGGCTCTCAGCAAAGCCCGTAATTGACATACTGCTGGAAGTCTCCGACATCAATGAACTGGATAGATACAACTCTGCAATGACCCGCGCCGGGTATGTTGCTCGCGGAGAGAACGGGATTTCGGGGCGTAGATATTTCATTAAGGGCGGTGATCAGCGTAGTCATCAAGTGCATGCTTTTGCTGTTGGAGATATGTAGGTAGTAAGACATCTTGCTTTCCGTGATTACCTAAGAAAAAACAGAGCCATTGCTGGGAAGTATGCTGAGATAAAACTCTCGGCAGCATTACTCAGTAAAAACGATGTTCATCGCTATAGCGCGCTTAAAGCGAACTTTATAGAGCATCATCTACGACTGGCGCTGAATGCCCAGGAACGTTCGAGATAGATTTCGTTGCCGGGGTGTTATGTTCGATGTAATGGACATACTCAAACGCCATGAGCTACACGTCTGCTTTTTGCTCAAAGCGGCCATCGAAGCCGCTAGATAGGTAATTAGCAGAAGAACTACCTGTCAGTGATTATGACCCCTCAGAAAAACTGTCAGCACATCTTTCGGAGGAACACCTCCGCACTCAGAAATTAACCAGCCTACTGCCCCACGGTGGTAATTACAAAGTCTGAATTTCTGCTCTTCGCTCATAGCTAACCTTGCGCCCGCGTAAAACAGTTTTTTGCCAATAGCGGACCTGGCCTGCACACATGTCCGCTTTGTGCCAGGAGCAGACATTTCATTAATCGCATTGCCTGAAGTTTAGTAAGATGCCAAAAGAAACTTCATCATGAAATTAGCTAAAGGGAAAATTATGGAAGCGCTGATCAAAACGTATATAGAAATCCTTAAAAGTCTTAATACTCAATCGTTTGCACTCATGGAAGATAAATATTCAGGTGTATTTCTTCCTGTTCCCTCTGAAGAGTACTGGCGCTCACCGGTAAAAATCATGTTGGTTGGGCGTGAAACGGCGGGATGGAATACCGGAAATCATAAAAATAAAATTGCCCGGGTTCTGGGCCTGATGCCCGATATTACTGTCGAACAGGTAGTTGAAGAAGCGGTAACTCGCTACAAAGAGCATCAGGATAAGTGGACTCCTAATACGAAATCACGAAGCCGTTTTACGCAGTATCATTTCTTGCTGGCGCGGAAGCTGGAATTACCCCCTAAGGCGATAGTGTATGCAAATTTATTTGCATGGGATTATGACCGAGAGAGCCCACTGCTCCGCCCTGAAAACGAACTTCAGGAAATAGCGTCTGTTTCATTAAGACTTTTGGCAACCCAGATAGGGCATTTAAAACCTGATTTTGTGATATTTGCATGTGGTTCACGAACCGACCGTTTTATAAAGTGTTTATCGAATGAATATTTGGGTGGCTCTAAAACTTTATCAGTCACTCCTAAAAAATTATGGAAGTTTGAGTCAGGGAATGCGACCTGTTTCAGGATTGCTCATCCCAGAGCAACCTATGGGCATCAGGAGTTCAGGGCTGAGGTGATCGAACAGATTAAACAAGCGGTTGTACGCTTATCCTGTCATCAGAAGCAACTTTGCGAGTCTGAATGAGCTTAGAAAACTGGAAAGCAGTCAGTCCTCATTTCTAATCCCGACATTTCATACCCGCTACAGGTAAATGTAAGCATTTCGCTCATGGCAGATATTGGCTTATGCGTTCGCTTTGTGCCAGAAGTTATCTGCTTTTTGCACAAAGCGAACCTGGCTTCACCCATGTCCGCTTTGTGCCAGAAGCAGTCAGTGCACAGAGCGATACCAGAGTCGCTTTTCTAGGCTGCTTAGATGATTTTTGCTAGTCAGCTACTTAATTCACTGAATAGGACCATAAATCGAAGCCACCTCCTCTTTATGTATGTGCCATCTGTCTGCAATTTCAGTTAGCTCAGGATTTGAAGCCATTACTGCTTTTGCTGCGGGAAACAACTTTACGTAGGAAAATATAAAGTGAGAAATCACCATGCACAATATTTGACGCGCAGCTCCCGCCAGCATGGCTTGTTTATTAATACTTCTTGCATCTCTAATTTGTAGGGCGCTTATAAAGCTTGCATGAGAATGACCGCTTAAGTGATTGTAAATATCACTGAAGTAACGTTGGTGAATGTCAGTCTTTTTAGTAATGGTGTGCCAGCCTCCCTTAGGCTTCCAATTTCCATTCTTAATTTCCTTTTTTTCTTCGCGGTTACTTTTTTGATAGTGCGGGTTGCAAACTATATCATTATAAAGTTCTTTTATAGACTCATCTTCTCATAAGAGAACATTTTTGCTCTCTAATGTATTTGCAAATAAGTTGCTTCTATCCATAAGCCCGGCTCGACACCAAAGCTTATATCGATAAATAGATAAGCTTTCATCTTGATTAACAAATATATAGTTAAAGGCCAAGTACGATTCAATGGCAGCTCTTACGACGACTGCCACTGAGGAGTGATCGATATGGGAAACGACCTGCCCTACGCCAAATTCAAAGCCAATTCCCGCGCTAATCTGTTGAGCTGTTGCGATGTGCCTAAAAATTTTCACGCTCAAAACTTGAGCATCATTTTTCCATTCTTCTCCAGGAAGCAGCTGCTCACCATTTCTGGATTCTATTAAAAGAAAACATAAGTTCATAAGTTTGGAAAGGTCGGCGTCAAAGTTCATAAGTCACCTAAATTGGTAAATAAGATTTATTTCTGCATAATAAGTGGCCAAGTTCATTTACAATCGTAGCATCGCCCTTGCGAATGGAATCAACATGCGCATTGGCTGAGGAATCAATCTTTTTTCTTTCTTCTGCTACCGGGGTGTCTTGCAGGAGCAGAACGGAGTTGCGTCTTAAAAGCTCTGTTATCTTAAATACTACATTATCATTACGATCAATTATGACAATGGTGTCTTTGATTATGTTTTTGTATTCGTTTTCTATTTTATACTCAAAAAAAACAATATCCGATTTAAATATCCATTTTTGGGAGCCGAGTGCTAAGAAGCTGAACTTTTCACCTTCGATCTCCAAAAGGTGGGAATGTAGTGCTCCCGTATTACCGCCCCGGCTTGGAGGCCGAGGTGGTTCTTTCAGAAACATACCATACGAAGTGATTTTTTGGCTTTCTGCTCGAAACTTATCCATGAGGCTCCTCAACTTACTGTTGAATAACCAGCTTGCTGGCGAATGAAGATATACCATACGGGGTTGTGAAACAATTCCGGCATACCGACCACAGCTAGCTGATATCAATTGGCCGGAATCAGTCGTTTAACCAGCTTCTAACCATAGATTGTTTAGACTGAGCCGGTAGACGATCCTGCCCTATAGTTCAACTTCGAAATGTCATTTCTGACATCGAGTTGATGTCCACTTCTCGCTCATAGCGGACACTGGCCTGCGTATCGGTCTGCTCTGTGCCAGAAACGGACGTTGCCCTAACCGAACTCTGTTGATTTATGCGTTGCAGGGCAATGAAACGAAGTAGTCGGTTATGGTTTTGAAGTGAACCGTTCTTTCCGGCCCCATCGCGCAATTCCTTCCAATACCGATTACAGATGCAATGGTTAAGTAGACTTCTCGTTACTGATAATGGAAGGGAATTTCATGTTTACGACACCGTTCTGGCCCGCTGCTGACTCATACCATATCCACATGATGGATATCCCTCTGCCTGACTCACTTTCGCCCGCAGCGCTGGACCTCATCCACCAGGCTACACGTCTTGCAGAGGCGGCCAGTCATATTCACCCGGTTTCCACTCGGACCGGGAGTTCGCTGCTTCAGTCTGTTGAAGAAAAGCTCAGCATTATCTGTTTCAAGCTTGCGCAGGAATTTGGCGATCCGGATACCTGCAAAGCGTTGCAGTTACGCGCAGAAATCCTCACTGACGCCAGCACAGCAAAAGAAATTCTCCCGCAGATAGCAGGACTCGATGAACAGGAGCTGGTGCAGGGAATAGGTTACATGTCGACATGGGTAGGTAAGTCCCGCACGCAGCATTATTCCGCCTGGTTTGGGTTACCCGATCGCGGACTGCAGGAGGTTTCGGATGTGGTGGATGAGCTCTTTCCGGACAACCTGTGCTGGCTGCAAAACCATATCGACCAGCGGCTGATTGCGCTACCTGGATGCCGATACAAAATTGTTGACCTGTTTGCCATTGCTGGCGAAGCTAACAGCTACCCAAAACATTTTGCCTATTTTTTTCCTGAAGATGAAGGCGTGAAATACGCCTCACAGAAGCGCACCATCGTGTTTGCAAATACCTATCTGAACCTGTTTGAATGCTTTGCCCGGTCCCAGGCTGCCCTGCTTGGCTGGCAGCATGACGCTATCCCGGACAGCGCTCTTTGTGCCCGCCACCTGATTGCCTGGTTCCGCGATCATGATCTGGGGCATTCCGTTGTTCTTGAAAAGATGATGTTTGGCCAGTTAAGTAAACAGGACAGATGGGGATCAATGGTTGTGCAGGAAGCACTGGCGGATGTTTTTGGGCTTTTGATGTGCCTGACAGAGCCTTCCCGACAGGCCCTGCAGCTGAATGAGACGTTGCAGTTAAAAATTTTCTTGCTGGAAATGCTGAGATATTTGCGCCGCGGCCCATGTGATTATCCTGATGCAGGGGCGGCCTATATACAGCTCAAGTGGCTAACTGAACACCGGTGTCTGAACTGGAGTGGGACGCATTATGCGGTGGACCTCAGCGCGGTGAAGCCTGCTCTGACGGCACTGGCAACAGCAATGACACACTCTGTATTGCAGGGTGATACAGAGGCAGCCCTGGCATTTCTGCAATGCTATTCACCTCATCATCAGCCTGAAGAGGCGGATCTGCTGCTGAACCGGCTGGGTAAAACTGTCGACATGATCGAGTACGACCAGAAGGTTAAAGGCTTTACGTTATGATCGAGTTTTCAAATGGTTTCCTACTGAGCCTTTCGCTGTGTCTTGATATCGGGATTGCCAATATCGCCATGATTACCCTTGCCATGCAACGCGGATATTTTCATGGTTTCTGGCTGGGAATAGGGACTTGTGTGGGTGACCTGGCATATGCATTACTGGCGCTGGCGGGAATGGCCGTACTGCTTCAGTATGAAGCCGTACGCTGGATATTGTGGATTGGCGGCGGCGCGATGCTTCTGTGGTTCGCCGGCAAAATGCTGATGGCCGCTTTCAGGAAGGCTTCGGAGCTTAACGTGAGCGAAACCCATCAGTATCGCCCGCTGCTGCGTGAATTTAGCCGGGGCGTGATGCTTGCCATGTCATCCCCCACGGCTATTCTGTGGTTTGCGACAGTGGGCGGTGCGCTGATATCCCGGATGGGCCAGCACAGCGTTACGGCAACGTCCTGGTTTCTGAGTGGCTTTTTCATTGCGGGAATGTTTTGGACCTGTGTCTTGTGCCTGGTTGGAAGTTTTGGAGGCAAACTGCTTGGTCAACGCCTGCTTAAATATTCCTATATAGCCTCAGCGATCATATTCAGCTATTTTGCGCTTTACGTGATTGTGTCAGGGTACCGGGAGTTTATGGTGACCTGATCTGACCTGCGAAGCATAGTGATGGGGTGTTGTTCCCATCACTTTGCGAAATGCATTAATGAAATGACTCTGATCGTAAAATCCCAGCATTATCGCCGCATCGAGAGGATGCACGTTTCTGCGAAGCAAGTCGCGGGCATGGTGCAGACGAAGCTGCATATGATACTGCAGAGGCGGCATACCCGTATGCCGGGTGAAGAAGCGAACAAGATGATATTTGCTCATCCCCGCCAGCTGCGCGAGCATCTCCAGCTGCGGTTTTACGCTGAGGTGCTCTCGCAAGTACTCGATAATAATATTGATTTTCTGTTCATCAGATCTCTGAAGTAGAGCTGACGTCTCAAGCAGCTCACCACAAAGTAAAATCAATTCCTGCTCCTCATCCATGCCCCGCTCCAGTCGGGCTGATGTTGCAAAACGGTACAGCGCGTCAAACAGGCGAGTGTTATTGATTATGCCTTCTCGCAGAACTGGGGTTTCATGAGCGCTATTGAGATTGTCCTCATCTGCAAGTATTTTTATCACTGTCTGGGGTATGTGCACACTGATGAATTCCACGGCTTGAGTATCAAAACGCGAAGCCTGAATAGTTCCCGGATTATATAAGGTAACCTGACCACTTTTAACATAGGCGGTTTTTCCTGCCAGCCAGATTTCCTCTACCCCCGTCAGGTTTGCACTGATGACATATTCATCATGAAGATGTTTCGGAAAGCCCGAATTACGGGCCCTGACCCGTGAGCACTCTATGCCATTCCGGCTAAACCACTCTGCAGACTCTAGTGACAACTTATCTGACCTTATGCAGCAATAGTGAATAGTTATTAATGAATGATAAAACCATTTACTGAACGTTTTTTCAACTGGTGGTTTTAGGGCGTCAGCGAATAAATTATCCTGTGGGTTCAATCTGACAGTGATCTTCTCACCCGCTTTGTTGACCAGCAGGAGGCTTGTCAGGTGCTGTCTGAACAGCAGACGTCTGAGGAGGCACTGGCCATCAAGCGCGAGTGCGATTCGCTGGTGGATTTCTGTGGTTACCTGACGGCTTCACAGCAGTGTGACGGCATGTTTATTGGTAACGCAGAAGTGATTCCTTTCAGCCCGCGTCGTAATCTCTATCACGCCTGCATGGCTTACATGCGGGCGAACGGGCTGAGCAAGCCGATATCTCTGACTCGCCTCGGCACAGTATGCCCGGAGCCATGGCTGAGTATGGTAAAGCGTATCTTCGCAAGAAAAGTACCAAGGGTCATAACGGAAAATCATATCGCACTCTGGAACCTGATCCGCAGCCGGACAATGAACAACGACATCTGCACCCGTGCGGTCATAAGGGATGATATGAAGGCGCCTGGGCTTGACGTTAAAACTTCAGTAGCTGGATAACAAAGTTTGAAACTAAAGGGCTAATTAAGGTTGATGGCGAAGTGATGACGCTAATGACCAGACGGCAAAGTGAGGGGTGAAGTGAGGAGAGTTCCTGAGCCCCTTGATATGACTGGGCTGAGATCGATTTTGAGAAAATCAGGTGAGGAGTATGTGAGGAGCAGCCGGGACAGCACACCGGCTGCAGGATTGCTAAATCTTAAGATGGCCTTACTGGTAATTCACAGAAGCTCATGCCAAGCGTCTACTTTGTGCCAAAAGCGGACATTCTTAGGTCAGCGTTTAACACTAACATCGCACCGATTAGTATTCTCCCGACATACAGTTATACCGCATCCTCATGACCTGTTTCAGAAGGCTACATGCTTTAAACCCTGCATCCAGAACCGGCTGAGTTCTGCTGCGGAATTAATGGATGCAGGCAACAGTGGCTCAGGCTGCTCAGAGAAAATTTTCTGCGCGAATTGTCTTCCAACCAACTGTGCTGCTGAGGTCTTAATATGTCTCTGTTGGTAGAAGCCTTGCAGAGCAATTTCCAGATCATCGCTCTCTTTCAGTAAGCGAGTAAGACTCCATGCATCTTCCAGCGCCTGACATGCACCCTGCCCAGATGTCGGCAAGGAAGCATGAGCCGCGTCTCCGATAAGTAAAACATTGTCTTTATGCCAAAAAGGAAGAGGATCAATGTCATGCACAAAAATTCCCCTCACAGATGCACTATCACATGACAGCAGCACATTCTGCACAGGATCAGGCCAGTCCCGAAAACGCCGATGCAACTCATCGCGCCAATGCGCCCGAGGAAGTTCATGGTCAACAGGAGCTTTCCACGCTCCTGCCCAATAGCACCACCCATCATTTACTGGGACGATTCCAAAACGCTCACTTTGACCACGAAAGTCATCAATAGTGTTGCTCAAGGTGCCCTCTCGTTGTCTTCCCACACCTATTACGTTCACAAAGCCATGATAACGAGGAGTGACTTTCTCCGCATACATTGCCTGACGGACGACTGAATTCATACGCCCGTCAGCTCCGACTACCAGATCAAACTCTTGGCTCAACTTCATCACGTCCGCTGCAGTGATTGAACAATTGAACTTGATCTCCCTACCCAGACTCTCTAACGCACCGGCCAGTAAGCTCATCAGCTCACGCCGTAAAACTGCCACACTGGGAAAACCGCAAAGTGAGTTCACTGCTAAAATATCGAACTCAGTCTGAAAAAGACCATGCTGATCAAACTGGCGCATCATGCATGGTGTACCACCCACTTGCATGGCCTTTTTGTCCAGCCCCATCTTCTGCATGACGAACATGGCATTGGGCCACAGCGTCACACCAGCTCCCATAGAAGACACATTGCTGCCACGCTCAAACAGGCTGACTTGATGGCCCTGTTTGGTTGCGAGGATTGCCAGTGCCATTCCAGCAACCCCGGCGCCTACGATGGCAATTTTCTTGGTTCTGGTCATCATTCCCTTCCTATTACGAAACTTAATGGGAATTGTAATGACCACCTGATTAGTGATAAATATGGAATTATAGTTTTGTTAATCTCATTTTTTGGGATAATTAATGATTGAAAAATTTGAAATACAGTGGCTGATCTGTTTTCAGGCTGTTTACGAAAAGTTGAGCTTTAAGCTCGCGGCAGAGCAGCTTCAGCTGCCATCGTCCAATGTCAGTCGACATATCACTTTACTTGAACAACAACTTCATGTGCGGCTGCTGGAGCGTACGACGCGTAAGATAATTCCAACCGCAGCCGGTAAACTGCTGTATCAATCCATTAAACCGCTCACGCACGCTTTGGATCATGCCCTGGAAGAAGTATCACTGTTTGGTGATTCACTATCAGGCCACCTGAAGATCATTACACCAGACCTTCCATTCATGGCAGACATTCTCGCTGACTTCTGCATTCGGCATCCACAAATACAGCTCAGTTGTGACACACAATTGGACCCAACAGAGGGACTACTGGATGGATTCGATCTGGTATTACGCTTTGGACGTGGGCCACTGGAGGATTCTTGCTGGGTCGCCAGAGAAATTCTGCGCTGGCCGAGCTGTGTGGTAGCCGCACCAGAACT
The DNA here is from genome assembly GCF_050113815.1 of Pantoea sp. FN0307. Taxonomy (NCBI): domain Bacteria; kingdom Pseudomonadati; phylum Pseudomonadota; class Gammaproteobacteria; order Enterobacterales; family Erwiniaceae; genus Pantoea; species Pantoea sp. FN0307. The sequence goes on from NZ_JBNJSO010000001.1 coordinate 1,535,148, forward strand.
TCTGGAACGTCACCCATCACCACAATCGGTTGATGAACTAACCAAAATCCCCTGTATTACTAGTATGTCGGTACTCCAGGGAATGCCCTGGAGATTTAAACAGAACCAAACCGTCCAGGTGCAGTCCAGCTACAAGGTGAACAGTGGACAGATGGCCAAGGCTGCAGCACTAAAAGGACTTGGTTTCGCCATCTTGCCTCTTCATGCCTGTGAATCAGAAATTAACAACGGCTCCCTTGTTAAAATTAACTGTAACCGCGAACCAGAAGATTTGGTGCTATATGCGCTGTATTCCGGCAGAAAATACTTACAGGTTAAAGTGAAGACTTTTCTGGAACACCTGCAATGGGCTATTGGCCATTTGGGTGTACATAGTGAGGACAGACCATAATCGGCTAAGCAATCCACTATTTTGGTCCAGGTGATAAGAAATGCCAGCAAAATGTTTTAAAGGCGAAGTTTTTTCGTATAGCTGCATTAAGCTGACTTACTTCCCTTTATTAAAAACCTCTCGATCTAAGTGTGCCGTCAGAACGTCCGCTTCCTGCTCAAAGCGGACTTTGGCCCGCATGTCAGTCCGCTTTGTGCCAAAAGCGGACCTCGGAAGATATTTATACTCAACTACTAATACTTCGATTTTTGATTTCGCGCGCTGTCAGGCTTTTTCCTGTTGCAATTTTTCATGTTGTTTAAGCTCATAGTCAATAAATGCATCAATCATGCTCCGGTAGATCTTTTCAATGATTACTTTCGGAAGTCCAATTTCCGCAGCTCTCTCACGCGCCTTACTGATGACCTGCTCTACGCGATCCGGAGCACGAACGGCGGTACTATCGGTTTTGAACGCAGCAGCGGCTTTAACACACCCCGCACGCTGAGCTATTAATTTAACCAGCTCACTATCGATTTGATCGATACGTTCTCTAACTTCGTCAATACTGGAAAAACACATAAAACGAACCCCTAGACTAGTACACGAGTTCTTGTAGGATACATTAAATTCTGACAGGTGCCATCTATAGAACTATGCCGTGGGTAGAGGTTTGAGAAAATGTCTACTAATTTACTGGGTTCGCTTTTCGCTCACAGGGGACAGCTCTAATCACATCTCCTGATTTAATGGAGAGTGAATATGCCAACATCCCCTGGAGCTTTTACTTATTTAAGAATGACTCAACCGCGCTGGAGAACCGTTCTGGCTGGTCGAGCATGACGAAGTGAAAGCTGTCATCGATCCGCGTGAAATGAATATCTGGTGCAGAGGCATAGGCTTGACGGTACATCGCATCCACGCCGGCGGCAGGCACTCCGAACAGGCCGTCATAGGCGTAGACGATCTCAATCGGCGCTTTAATGCGACCAAGCTCGGGACGCAAATCGGTAATCATCAATTCATACACGGCATCGGCAACGGTTTTACGATCGGAATTGATCCCCGCAGTCACCAAAGCTGGCCTCACCGCCTCGGTTTTGGCTAAGCGGGCTATGGATGTCTTCTGAGACGCTACCCTTTGCTCCGGCGACTGTGCCAGCAGCCAGTCTCGTGTAGCAGTGGCTTGCCGAACAGCTGTTTTGCTGGTCGCGGCAGGGTCAATCATCAACGTATAGAACGGCAAGGCATCGGCGATCATCAGGCGACCAACCTGGTCGGGATGACGGGCACCCAGCATCAGGGCAATTTCCCCTCCGAGAGAATGACCAATAATCGCCGGTGCGTTGATGTGATGGGTGCGGATGTATTCAGCGATGGCATCAACTGCCGGTGCGATGACCTTTCCCTCTGGGTTGGAAATGGCAGGTGTGCTGGCAAAGCCCGCCAGTTCTACCAGATGAATGCGGTGGTGCTTACGTAAATCTGCTGCTAAATCGGCCCAGACTTCGCGAGGCGAGGCCAGCCCCGGAATCAATATCACATCCGGTCCCGAGCCTTGCGTCTGTACAGAGATACGCTGTGAGTTTGGATGTTCTGAAACTATAGACGTTGACTGAGCTGCGGACGCCGAGACGCAGAGTGACATCAGTAAAAGCGTTGCTCCGATCATGGCACAGATATTTGCGGTATGCATCAGACCTCCCAGTTTAAGCTAAGCGCTAAGCGGTATGAGAGTAACAGGCGCCGCGCTCGACCGCGAGTCGCCAATGCATTTGCACAACAGCCAGCCACCGACAACAAGGTCCGCTTTTGCTCAAAACGGATATTGCGCCCAAGTCATTCCGCTTTGTGCCAAAAGCGGACTGTAGGAAAATCACTGTGCTTTGCATTTAAGTGATCAGGTAACAGACGAAATAAAGGTTTCTGGAGATTGAATGAATTTAAGAATTGCATTCATTGAGCGCTTATCCAGATTCTTTAGTTCACTCAAATGATCCTCCTTACCAGTGAGAAGTGGTAAAGCATGTAGTTCTGCTAACTCAGCCATAGATGCGTAATAAGGGTCGCTGGCACCTGCCCAAAGCAGTGTTGGGATACTATAAGGAAAAAAGCTTTCCTCCTTTCCCAGGTACTTCCTTAGCTCATCGAAAAAATATCTCACACTTTTTTCATCGTCTGTCGAAAGCGAGGTGGTAAGTTCTGGCGCTACGCATCTCGCATAAGACATAAATACATCAAAACTAAGCTTACCTTCAGGCGTATCTGGAAGCCCACTTTTGAAGTCCCACCCGCCCAGCACAACGGAATTAAACCGTTCTGGAAAGCGATTTAGCAGGCCCAAAGCCACCCAGGCTCCAGCGGAGTAACCGATGACATACTGACCTGCTCCCCGTTGATTAATACACCCCGATGTTAGTAATGTCTTCATAAGCCACATGAGGACATCCCCATGAAGAAGCGTTTTTCCGACGAACAGATCATCAGTATCCTCCGCGAGGCTGAAGCCGAGGTTTCTGCCCGGGAACTCTGCCGTAAGCATGCTATTTCAGACGCTACTTTCTACACCTGGCGCAAGAAGTTTGGCGGCATGGAAGTCCCTGAGGTAAAGCGGCTTAAGTCACTTGAAGAGGAGAACGCCCGCCTTAAGAAGCTGCTCGCCGAAGCCATGCTGGATAAGGAGGCGCTTCAGGTGGCTCTGGGTCGAAAGTTGTGACGACAGACCAGAAGCGGGAAGCCGTGGAAGTCATGTGTGAGGTCGCCGGTCTGTCGCAACGTCGTGCCTGCAGGCTTACAGGTTCGTCCCTGTCGACCTGCCGCTATGACGCCCGGCGTCCGGCTGCTGATACATATTTATCAAGGCGTATCACTGAGCTGGCGCTTGAACGCAGACGTTTTGGTTACCGGCGCATCTGGCAGTTACTGCACCGGGAGGGCCTTCACGTCAATCACAAGCGGGTATACCGTATTGTGGACAGCATCGCGCTGTTTCGTGGTTATCCGGCGACGATAAGAACCGATCAGGGGCCAGGATTTACCTGCCGCGCACTGGATCAATGGGCCTTTGAGCATGGCGTGGAACTGCGGCTTATTCAGCCGGGCAAGCCGACGCAGAATGCGTTTATCGAGCGTCTTAACCGGACATACCGGACAGAGATACTGGATTTTTATCTGTTCAGAACCCTGAATGAAGCGCGGGAAATTACTGAGCGCTGACTGGCTGAATATAACAACGAGCGGCCTCATGAATCCCTGAACAACCTGACGCCAGAAGAGTACCGGCTGATGGCCGAAAACCCGGAAGTCTCAAAAAGTGCGTGGAACTAAAACAGGTGTGCTTACACGTTCATGTAACTTTTCAGAGCTCATATTATCCGTCAGGGTTTCAATACCTGCAGGTACCAAACGTTGGTCATCTTCCAGCCCGTTAACAACCAGCTGCATAATTTCAATAAATGCAGCCCGGTAAACCGGTTGAAAACCACCTGATCCGATACCAAGCGAACCGAATAACGCAAAATCATCAGGCTTTTGCCACAACTCACCACCCGGTGGGTTTGCAGAGGTAAAGATTTTGACGAGAGCAGAGTAAAAACAATTATCGCCAAAGATGTCGAGATACTGCTGCCATGACTCCTTAGCATCAGCAAGTCGGCCTTCTTTCAAAGCCTGCGTTATCGAAACAGGAGCCTGAAGTTGCTTTCCTTCAACAGTGACGCCTTCCTTTAAAAAGCATCTCCAGCCGCGGTCTACACGTGAAAATAGCGACGGAGGCGCCATTCCAGCTAACCACTTGTGCGCCTCGCCTTGAAAATGAATTTCGGTATCAACAATACCCGGTTCTGGAAAGACAGAGGCCGTATCAATATTAAACTCATTTAAATAATGAAATAATCCCACTTCACTAGGAGGAAAACGCATTGCCCCCATCTCTGCGATATATTCAGGCATGTTTGCATCAAAACGCTGGCTAAGCAGGCGCCCTCCATTCCTGATAGGATTCGCTTCGAAAAGCGTGACATTTTCAACTCCAGCTTTCAGAAGCTCACGCGCTGCGACCATACCGCTCAAACCTGCCCCCACAATCGCAACGCGTTCATGACAAACGTGTTGAAAATGTCCAATGCCACCCTTTAATTTCGCGTTTGCAAGAAAGGAACTGTAATCAAAGAGCGTGTCGATGAAGGGAAACGCATGATCCTGGCTGAAACAGCCCGCTTCAGTAGTCATTTTTAGTCCGGCATGTTGCACATAATGGTTATTAATATGATTTTCAGAGTGCGCAAATAATGAAGTAATTCAAGGGATATTTGATTGTCTGTTATACGGGTTCATTTTGTTATTGTGAAAATGAATGCGGTTTAAACAAACTGCAAAGAAATGCCATCTATACCCAAAAAATACTTTCAATTATGGACACGCACCGTTTATTCATACTCGCGTGTGTGAGAGGGCATCCTCTCACACGTCAGAAGACACGACGAAAAACGTTGTCAAGGCTGGGGTAACGATGTCTCGTGCAAATGGCGCCAAGACACCTCACCATCATGATTTAACTCGAACACAACAGTTGAAAAACGGAGCGTGGGGCCTTGCTCTGGAAGTTTCTGCAACTCTTTATAAACTACAGTTGCACCCTTTTCGCTCTCAGTAACGACCTGCATATCGCTGATATCAATCTCTAAACCCGGGCGTGCGCCGCGCTGAGTGCGGAAAAATGCGTTTAATGTAGTGAAGTCCAGCAAAGCACCGCCAGGTGTAACCATCGAATATTCAGGACTAAAACGCGCTAAAAGATTTTCACAAACCTCATCATTGGCATCTTTATTACCTAACCAGCTTCGAATCAATACATGAGCGTCTAGGACTTCCTTAAAATAACGATTCATTTTTGCTCCTTATTAAGCGTAAAGATCACTTGCTCATTTGCAATGCGAAAACAACACAGGACAGGAATGACAGCACTGCATGCTGCCAGCACAAAGCAAAGGCGATAAGACTGTTCAATGGGCATACCTGTATTAGCAATCAGGTTAAACAGGAGGCTGACCAGCGTAACACCCAGACAAAAACTGAGCTGGCGATTGATATTCCACAGTGCACTGGCATCAGCAAGTTCACGATCGGCGATTTGAATAAAAGCAGAACTTTGAGCGGTGCTGCTACACAAGCTGCCACCAAATCCCATTAATGCGAAAGCCAGTACACAAACAATGGCATCCGCTGTCTGGCCTGTCAGCGCCAGCATGCTAATACCCATGGCCTGAACCAGGCATCCAGTGATAAATAGCGGGCGTGGCCCCCAGCGGTTGAATTTCTTACCCGTCAAACTGATGGCAGCAAAGGAAGCCAGTGACCATGGCAGCATGAGCGCGCCAACAAAGCTTGCATGCATACCCAATTGGTTTTGTAGATAAAGCATGGTGATCATACTGACGCCGGTGAACACACCCGGGATGAACTGATAAATCAGCATGGCTGTTTGTAACAGTGGATCCTTTACCAGATGCAGGTTAATCAGTGGGCGGCTTTTTCTGAGAGCGTTCCTGACATAGCCGGCCAGTGCAAAGACACCAATAATCAGCATCATCGCTCCCTGGTTAAGTCGGCCTGTTTCGCCCAGATATGTCAACCCGAGGAGGATCAGTGTGAGCGTTGCACAACCGCTGATCAAACCCACGATATCCAAAGGGTCCGATGACTTCGCCGGGCGGTCAGCTTTCAGCCAGCAACCCGCAAGCACAAATGCGACTATCGCCAGTGGCAGGCTTACAAGAAATACCCAGCGCCAGCTGAGGCTTTCTACCAACACGCCTCCAATAGCTGGCGACAATGCGGGCGCCAGTAATGCAACTAACATAACAACTGAGGATAACTTCGCGCGCTCATTGCTCTTGTACAACGCATAGGTCATTGTCTGCCCGACAGGGATCAATAACCCACCTCCGATGCCCTGCATCCAACGCCACGCGATGAGCTGTTCAACCGATGTTGATGCACCCACACCGCAGGTGCCAGCGATAAAAATAAGCAAGGAGAGCATGAACAGGCGTTTGGCACCCATACGTCTTGCCAGCCAGCTGCTTAGCGGTATAACTAACGTCAGGCCCAGAATATAGCCATTACTTATCCATGCCAGCTGGCTGACAGGTGCATCAAAATGTCGGCCTATCTCAGGATAGGCAACATTGGCGATAAACATATTAACCAGATCGATAAAGAATCCCAGCAAATACACACTGGCAACGCGCACTCGATAAGTCATTTTTTTCTCGGGAAAGACAGCATGAGACGCGCAGTATATGGTGACAGATAATCAGGATAAATTCACTGTACGTTGTTACACTGTCAAAAAAAATTTGACAATAAACTTTGAGGAAATAGGCCACGATGATCAACATGCAAAGGTTGGGAATCTACGTAGCAGTGGTAGAGACCGGTAGTTTTACCGGCGCAGCTCAGACACTCGGATTAACCAAAGCTGTGGTAAGTTTTAATATCAAACATCTCGAACAAGAGCTGGGTGTCTCGTTACTCATCCGGAGTACCCGGCGAGTTTCAGCGACTGATACCGGCGAAAGATTTTACCATCGATGCCTTCAACTACTTCAGGATGCGGAAAGCCTTCTGGAGGATGTCCGACGCGATCACTCGGGATTAAGCGGTTTACTAAGAATAACGACAACTCCGGAGTATGGTGCTCGCGTCATAGCGCCTGCACTGTCTGCCTTTGTTGCAAAACATCCTCAGTTGCGAATTCAGCACGAGTCATCATCAAAAAACGACGACCTCATAGCTGGCCGCTTTGATGTAGCCATCCGGCTTGGCCATCTTGCCGATTCAAATCATCACGCCCGCCTCATCGATCAATTTGAAATCCTTGCTGTAGCGGCTCCCGGGTATTTGAACACCTTGGATGAAAATTCAATCCGAGACCTTACACAACTTGCGTCAGCAAAATGGATTGCGCATAGCCGTTTATCGACGCCTTTAAGCTGGCAGGTGACAACACCGAAGGGAGAGAATGTATTTCTAAGCGCACTCCATCCGCCCATGATAACCGCTGACAGTGCAGCTTCGTTGCTGGCTTTCGCTCTGGCAGGTGCTGGCGTGGCTGTCTTACCAGCTTGGTTGGTGCAGGATGAGGTTGCTAAAGGGGAGTTAACTCAATTGCTGCCAGACCATCAATTTCCCCGACAAGGGATTTACGCGCTTTACCCACATACACGTCATGTACCAGAGAAAGTACGGACGTTTATAGATTTCCTACATGATCGTTTAGCGCTCATGAGCAGGATAAGAACCCGCTAATAAAATTCAATAAAACTAATCATAAGCACTAAAAAACTGCGCTTTAGTAAGCCATTTTCAATCCTATTATCTTGGTAAACTTACATCGTCTGACAACGAAAATCCTTGCTGGTTTTAAAAATCCTTTATTACCAATTTCTGATTAAATTTCAAACAATTCTACCTTTGAGATTCTGCTCGAAGCGCATGAAAATTAGAAAAATTGAATGCCATAACGATAAAAACAAAATTAACCGAATTAAAACAATAGGTTAACCATTGTAATTTTTGTTTCTTAAGCACCAACCCAATCTATTTCACTGCACAAAAAACATTCAAAAAATGATTTTAAATCTATTTTGGATTGAAAATTTCACAACAAAATAATCATAATTGTTCAAATTTACTATTGACACAGAAAGAAATCATATTGATTTTTGTTGCCGATTTGTAAAGTAACTCCAATGGGAAAAAGGTAACAATACCTTATGAGTTTATTGCGATGCTATAGTCTTTGGCACACATCGGGAGGATGTAATAAGTGAGGGTGACCTGCTCCCCGTTGCTCATATCCAGTTATGTTAGTAAATAACGCACTGACCTTATGTTAAGGTCAGCTATTACAGTTAGTACGTGGCATCAGGATGGTGGGAGGTCAGAACGATCCCCTCGTGTGGTCGGATGTGAAATTACAATAAACTCTACGGGAGATTCAGTATCGTTTCTGGCTTGATGCCTGGAGCCCGGCGGAATTTCTAATCCCTGCAGGGCCTTAATATTATGCATTTCACCTTCCAGCTCCATTGAAAGAACACCTTTAAGAACAAAGAAAAACTGTCTGGAAACTGAGTGGAAATGTCGCTTTTCGAAGGTGCCTGGAGGCATTTTTTCATGAATAACCAGCATGTCCTGGCGGTTTACCAGGTACCAACCATCGCAATTGCCACCCCATATATAATGCTCTGCATTATCCTTTGAAATCATCATAGTTCTCCTTATGCATGCCCCCTATCTCAAGGGTGTAAGAGGTTTATACCGAGAGATGCTATCAATTCGCAACGGGTTAAGCTTTAGTTAATCGCTTAAAAACATTAACTTTATCGTTCAACATATCCATCAGTTATTAATTTTTTGGCAGATGGGTATTTACACAGGACATTAGGTCTGCTTTTTGCTTATAGCAGACCTTACCCCGTACGCATGTCCGCCTTTGCCAGAAGCGGACATTCAAGCAGTAATGCTATCGTTGCGTAATGAAACAGATGACGAATAGTGTTTTGTTTACGTAAGGTAAATGCTGATTCCGCAGCCAAGTAAAGGGAGTAAGCATGGGAAGATTTCAGGGTAAACGTATACTGATCACGGGCGGTACCAGTGGTATGGGGCTGGCAGGCGCTCAGCGCATTGTCACTGAAGGCGGTCATGTAGCCATTACGGGGCTTAATGAAGAAAGGCTGAAACATGCACGCAGCCTGCTTCCTGTAACATCGCTTATTGTGAAAAGCGATGCTGCAAGCGAAGCTGACATAAATGCGCTGGAAGAAGCTATTAGCGGTTGGGGATCACTTGATGGATTATGGCTTAATGCCGGCTTCGCAGAGGTGGGCTCCCCGGAATCTGTAACGGCAGATTCTTTTAATCGCATGATGAACGCTAATGTGCGCGGTCCGATGCTACAGCTGGCAGCTCTCTCCAGATCACTTAATTCAGGTGCATCCGTTCTGGTGACTTCATCCTCATCTGTATATGAAGGAGCGGCGATGACAAGCCTGTATGCAGCGACGAAAGGCGCCGTTATCGCTATGGTCAAAAGCTGGGCATCTGCGTTTGCTGAACGCGGTATCCGCGCCAACACTTTGGTACCAGGTCCGATTGAAACTAACTTCAGGCACTTTATGCCAGAAGAGGCGCGTCAGCAGTTTGAAGATTTTGTAGTAAGCCAGGTTCCTTTGGGTCGCGCAGGAACTGCAGAAGAGGCTGCTGCAGTTGCACTTTTCCTCCTTTCCGATGATGCATCCTATGTTACCGGCAGCCAGTATGCTGTAGACGGCGGGCTGGTACATTACTGATCGTTTACAAAGGTTCATGAAAGTAACTGGAATTAATCCAGTAACGTCCGCTTTCGCTCATAGCGGACCTTACTCCAGTGTTAGTCCTCTCTCTGCCATAAGTGGACTATAGGAAAACCGCAGTGCTTTATATTTAGGTGATCGGGTAACAGACGAAATAAAGGTTTCTGGATATATAGGATCCAATCCATGACCACGCTACTCTGGAACAAAAGCCGTATCATTGGTCAAAAACGACTTCTTCAGCTATCTCATATCTGGGGAATTCGTATCAGACTCAAGCTGGAAGGAAAACTACGCGATTTAGCGCTGTTTAACATGGCCCTGAACAGTAGGCTTCGGGGCTGTGAGCTGGTGAAACTGAAAGTATCATCTTTTCAAGTCCCGGGTAGGTTCTTCCCAACACATCTCAACCAGATAATACAACCCCCAAGCCATATCTGATCTATAAGAAGACAAAGAACCTGCGGGTGATTCAGTTACTGTCAGGACACAAAAACCCCTAAAGCACTGTTCGATAGCTGGATATTGAAGTCGATGATGCGTTAGAGATATTTGAGTTGATAGAAGTTTGAGCTTGTCAGGGCTGCTACAGCAGCCCATGCCAGAAGCTGACATCCACATACAAGCTGGCACATATCGGCACGTTAAGCCTCTCACTCCCCGTTAGCGTGAGCCGGTAACGCAGAAGATTAACGTTAGTGAAACCTGCCTGACAGCAAGCCTTTGATACGCCTGTTTTTCATCTGGAAACGGATACAGAAGAAGACTGATTTTCAGTTACGTCGTTTCTGCTGATACACCAGTCGCAGCTTTGAAGGGCAACAGACGGGAAACAAGAAGTCCCGCCATCTGTCCGGCTGCAGCCAGATAAAAAGCAAGTTGTATGGCATTTTCGAGGCTGCTCACAGAGGTTTCCCGTTGCAGATTTTCGGCCCCACTTCCGGATAAGGCTATCAGCAAAGCAATACCAATAGCATTACCCACGTTCAGCGTTGTGGATGCCATGCCTGAAGCGATCCCCTGTTCGTTATGCTTTACGCCAGCGCCAGAAGCTATCCACATTGCCGTCCATACAATTCCCTGGCCTGCTCCTGAAATGGCCAACCCGGGCAGTATTTCTGCATAAGACGCGCCTGAAAAGACTGCCGGCACCATTGCCAGAGTCCCGGCGATTCCGGTCAAAAAACCGGCCAGTAACGTCGTGCGCACCGGCAGGCAATTTGCCAGTCGGGCTCCGAGCTGCGTCCCGGCAAAAATTGCCAGCGAAGGAATAATAAATGCCAGGCCAGTTTGCAGGGCGCTGTACCCCATAACGCTCTGAAACATAACTGTCAGAAAATAAGGCAGAGCACCAAAGGTTCCCATATAAATGAATGTAATTACCATGCCTGTGACCAGACTACGGTTTCTGAATAAGCGTACCGGCATCAGTGGATCGTGGCTGCGTGACTCAATGGCAGCAAACGTCAACAGAAATACAGCTGCCAGAACCAGTGATAAAAGGATATGTCCTGACAGCCAGCCGTCTTCCGGTCCCTGAACCATGGCATAAACCAACAGGGTTGCTCCCACGGTTACTGTCAAAGCGCCCGGAAAATCGAAACGGCGGCGCTCATTGCGCAGGCTATCCTTGGGTAAGACGAAAAAAGCAGCAGAAATCGCGATAGCTGCCAGAACAACGTTGACGAAAAACACTGCCGGCCAGCCATAAAAACTGGTGAGAATACCTCCGGCAAGCGATCCCAGCGTCAGGCCGCTTGCTCCGGCGCCGCCCCATATAGCCAGTGCTCTGTTGCGTGAGGGACCTTCCTCAAACAGCCTGTTTATAAGTGAAAGCGTGGATGGAAACAGCATTGCAGCGCCTATGCCTTGTATAGCTCGCGCAATTACGATGACAACAGGACTCCATGCTAAACCTCCAGCAAGCGAAGAGAGCGCGTAAACCCACAACGCACTAATAAATACGCTACGCTGTCCCAGCAGATCTGCAGCCCGTCCACCAAACAGTAAAAATCCTCCGCAGCATACCGTGTAAGCACTGACCACCCACTGAAGCGTGTGCTCTGAAAATCCCAGGCCCGCGCCAATCACTGGCAGAGCCACAAACACAATATTGATATCCAGGGAATAAATAAGCTGGGCGAACGCAAGCAGCGCAAGGCTCCAGTGTTGTAAACGAGGGATGCCTGAAACCGGTGAGGGAATAGCCATTAAACAATCTCCATATAAACCAAAGAAACTAATGTACGAGTACATACGTACAATTAATGTATGAGTGTACTCGTACATTAGTCAACTGATAAAATTTAAAGTAGAGTGTTGGCATGTTGCTAAGCCGAGGAGTAACCAGATGCTTTCTAACCATCCTGACACAGAACAAATACGTCTTGAAAATGTGCTGACGGCTTTGGGAAATCCGCTACGTCTGACTGTGGTGCGTGTACTGGCTGGCGGTGGTGAGTATGCCTGTAGCGCCGTGCTGAGCGGTATCCCCAAATCAACGCTAACTCACCACTGGCGTGTATTACGAGACAGTGGCGTTATCTGGCAGCGTCCTTACGGACGCGAAAATTTACTGTCACTGCGTCGGGAAGATCTGGATGCCCGCTTCCCCGGGCTGCTTGATGTTCTGTTGGGCGCGGTGGAAAACGATGCACTGACGCAGCAGTCAACAACAAGGCATCTGCCGCCTCTCCGCCCGGAATAACAGGTATATGAAAAAATGATGTGAACTGAACGCATAAGTCCGCTGTTCGTTCACAGCGGCATAACGCCGCCGCTATGGGTTACTTTGTGTCAGAAGCGGACATTTCTAACCTCATTTCTTTTTATTAAGCATCGACTTTAAATCGGCAAAGGGATTATAGGTTGCGGCCGCCACATCTTTTTGCGCGTCCTCCCCTGCCACCACAGTTGTGCCGTACTGGTCAGCTTCTGTGTACTTCGAGTGTTCGTGGTCATGACAATACAGACACAATAACTCCCAGTTACTGCCGTCTTCCGGGTTATTGGTATGGTCGTGGTCGATATGGTGAACCGTTAACTCGCGTAGATTGGAGTAAACAAACTCCCGTGAGCAGCGTCCACATACCCACGGATAGATTTTTAATGCTTTCTCACGGTAGCCACTTTCCAGCCGCGTATAGTTTTTTGGGATCAGAGCCATTACTGATGTTACCTGTTATAAAAAGATAATTTTCCATTCAATTTAAGCAAGCTAGCCTGCTTAACCATGAATTTCAAGTTGCTTGCTCCGTGCGCTTTTCGCTTATCGCAAACAGCGCACGTCCAGTTGCTGTCCTCCGAGTGCCTGAAGGAGACGTCAAAAGAAAATGGGGTTAATAGGCTGCCAGTGTAATGAGTTAGCCATCGGCATTGTTAAGTAGTTATTTGTCCAGGCGATAACGGGCTATTTTCGTGTTGCGAAAAGCACTCACCCATAACTCTTTACCAACTTCCAGCCCTGTTGTTGCAGCAGCGTAATTCTTCATCTTTTCACCATCAACCAGAACCCGAAGGGTAGCCAAAGTATCAGGATCAACTTCAATAATTTTAAAAGGAACCGGGCAGACATCTTTATCAGAAGCAACACAATCAAAAATGCTGGTTGCTGACTGAAGCTGGCCTGCGACTATGAGATTTCCATCGCTGGACCAACTCAAATTATCTGGCTTCATACCAATGTTCACCTGAAGAGCCTTACCACTGCCTGAAGAAGTAGGTAACCGCAAGATGCTCTCGCTTCCCCAGCCCGCAATGTAATAAAATTTGCCATCAGCACTGATTTTAAGACCGTTATTCAGCGGGAGTTCACTGTCAGCAATCCTTTTGAAACCTTTTTGTTTAGTCCACTCTAACAGGTAACCGGTATTAACCTTATCCTCCAGCTGCTGCATGAATTTTTTATTATCCGTTTCAAAAGAAATTGTCACTGCCAGACTGTCGTTACTGAGCGGAGTAACCGCATTGGGGAAAGCTTTATCAGGCATGATCAAACATCCACTCCATGCCAAAGCCGGTTTAGATGTTGAAAGATCAACGTTGAAGAATTCAATCGACATTCGTTTCCCGCGATTTACCGCCATCAGTTGAAGAGCGCCATCAGTTGCACTTCGTATGGCAAGCCCACTCATCGCCAGGTCGTTTAAATCAAGAGGTTTACAGGTTGGATCGCCCGCTGAAGAGACAGGTGCGACCTTAGCATTAGCCAACTGAGCGATACCAGTCACTGAATTAATGAGATATAAATAGCCTGGTTTAGATTTCCCTGGTGTTCTGTCTGTTGATGTGACCACCCACGGGGTATCAGGAATGACCACCATATCTTCCGGATTGACGGTGTTTTCCACATAGCCGATAAATTCCTGTGCGTGCAACATCGCTGAATTGATTGTTATGCAAAAGGTCAGCGTAAAGCCAACGAGCTTACTTATTTTGAGAGAGATCATGATTTTCTTTCAATGAATAGTCAGAGAGCACACTTTAGATAACAAACTAAAGTTGATATATAAGCCTCAAATCACTACATTGATGACTAAAATTCCAGTGAGGCAACATTATGGATCTTGGCGCGATAGCTGCTTTTGTAGCTGCAGCGGAGGGCGGTAATTTTACCGTGGCGGCTGCAGAGCTGGGTATCAGTGCTTCAGGGGTGAGTAAAGCGGTTTCACGGCTGGAAAATGAACTGCACGTCAGGTTATTTAACCGCACAACCCGTAGTCTGAGCCTGACAGCTGATGGGACTGCGCTATACCAGCGATGTAAGCAAATTCTGAACGATCTGGATGACGCTAAGCTCGCGATGTCTCACGCACAGCATGCCCCCCAGGGGCGTCTTCATATCAGCATTCCTGCTGCTTTTGGACGTTCGCGAGTGATACCAGTAATTTCTACCTTTATGCAGCATTACCCGCAGGTTAAGGTAGATGCCAGCGTAACCGATCGCTTTGTTGATGTGGTGGAAGAGGGTTTTGACGTCATCGTGCGTATTGGTGATTTGCCTGACACGCGAATGGTTGCACGTTCTTTAGGGGTGACCCGTTTCGTTGTGGCCGCTTCCCCTCATTATTTTCAACAACACCCCCGCCCTGAAAAACCGGAAGATCTGCGCAATCATAATTGCGTGTCATTTATTTCTCCTCAGACAAAAAGAATTAGCGAATGGCTTTTTTTCAGGAATAATCAAAAAATTGTGCACATCCCTGCCGGGACATTATCGCTGGATGATGGGGAAGCAATGATAGATGCTGCAATTAGTGATTCAGGAGTCATCTATTGCCAGGATTATATGATTGAAAATGCTGTAAAAGAGGGGAAACTGGAAAGGGTGCTTGACGACTTTATAACGCCAGAAAAACCAGTGGTCGTGATGTATCCGCAAAATCGCCACTTATCACCCAAAGTACGCGTATTCGTTGACTTTATGGTTGCTCACTTTTCCTGATGGCATGCGGCGTTTTGGATATTTACTGATCCATGCCATTTTACAGAATTAACCTCTCTATCGTGTTGCGCTGTTAAGTATAGAAAGTTGCATATAACCGCCGATCCCCGAAGATCCGGTGACCGGCTCTTACATGCTACCCTGGTGCCTTACTGGGCCGTGATATTGGGCAACAATCGTCTGTCAGCATATCAGGCATCCCTTAGAGGCGGACAACCTGGAATCAGAAACGGCCATCCCTGCGTAGGTTGCTACCGCAGCGGCATTAAGATGCTTTACGTGCAAATTTGCGCGAACCGATGACACAAAGGATTACCCCCAGCGTGACCGCAAGCATCAAAGGAGTCACAGTTTCCGATAGCAGCGAGGCGGAAAGCCCCAGCCCGAAGAAAGGCTGCAGCAGCTGTAGCTGCCCCACAGCGGCAATACCGCCTGTAGCCAATCCTTTGTACCAGAAAATAAATCCTATCAGCATGCTGAAAAGGGAGACATATGCCAGCGCAGTCCATCCTCGTACGCTTATCGCACTGGCATCTTCTGGCATAGTGATAAACGTGGCCATGAGCATCAGCGGCAAAGAAATAATCAGCGCCCAACTTATCACCTGCCATCCGCCCATTTCACGTGAAAGCTTTGCGCCTTCGGCATAGCCCAGTCCGCAGACAACTACAGAGGCCAGCATCAGTAAGTCACCGATCGCGGAGACCGACACACTCTGCGACAGAGCGAATCCCCCTACTAACAGGCTGCCAATTATAGAAAATATCCAGAATGGCAGGCGTGGTCTTTCCCCTGCTCTGATTACGCCAAAAATGGCGGTAGCCAGTGGTAGCAGCCCCAGAAACACGATTGAATGAGCAGAGGTTATGTGCTGCAGCGCTATTGCCGTCAGCAGCGGAAAACCCATTACTACACCGAGCGCAACAATGATTAAAGAGCCTATCTGATGGCGCTGCGGACGTTTCTGACTGAAAAACAGGATCAGCATGATTGCCAGCATACCGGCGATTGAGGCTCGTATAAAAGTCAGGAAAAAAGGGTTCATATCCTGAACCGCTATTCGTGTGGCTGGCAGCGAACCGCTGAATATTATTACGCCCAGTAAGCCATTGATCCAGCCGGACACCGCGCCGGGAACTGCTTTATTCTCTCTATTGGTCACCACAATACCCCCGCATTGAAGCATGGCTGAAACAGCAAGCCTCAAAAATTGACAGTCCCTATGCTAGCCCTCATGATTTATTACAATCAAAAAATTGTCATGGATACAATTTATGAAGGCGCGCTATAAAGCTATCGTGGATGAATACGCGGGCGCGATCCGAAGCGGCAGCCTTCCGGCAGGTACCCGACTTTTGACCCACAGGGCGCTATCCGCCGAGAAACGCATTTCCCTGGCAACCGCAACCCGCGTTTATGCAGAACTGGAAGCCATGGGCCTTGTGAGTGGAGAAACTGGCCGTGGGACCTTTGTGCGAGATATTTCGTTGCCTGCCGGGCTTGGAACGGACCAGCATGTCGTGGCGTCAGACGTTCTGGATCTCAACTTTAATTACCCTTCTCTGCCGGAACAGACTGAACTGCTGCGTGAAGCGATTCGTTCACTGGCCACAACCGGTGATCTTGAATCAGGGCTGCGTTACCAACCTCACGCCGGGAGACAAAACGATCGGAATACTATTGCTTCATGGCTGAGGAACGCTGGCATTTCATCCTCTGCGGATGACGTGCTGATTGTGAATGGTGCGCAGCATGGCCTCACGATAGCTGTGATGGGCCTGCTGAAACCCGGCGATGTGGTAGCGGTAGATGCACTCATCTATCCTGGTTTTAAAGCTCTGGCCACGCTTTATCATCTGGAACTTGCACCGATACCTGCAGGTTCTGACGGTCCTGACCTGAATGCGTTAAGGCAAATCTGCCAACGCCGGCGCGTTCGTGCGATCTATACAATGCCTACGCTGCATAATCCGCTTGGCTGGGTCCTGAGTCATGCTCAGCGCAGGGAACTCGCCCTCATTGCCAGAACGTTTGATCTCCTCGTGCTTGAGGACGCAGCCTATGCCTTTCTCGTCCATCATCCACCAGCCCCCCTCGCCTGCTATGCACCGGAAAGAACGGTCTATGTCACCGGCTTTGCGAAAAATATTGCTACCGGCCTGCGTGTCGGTGCTGTGGTCTGTCCAGCTCACATGCGTGGAGCGCTTGAGCGTGCTATTCGTGCCACAACGTGGAATACGCCTTCCCTCATGGTCTCGATTGTTTGTGGCTGGATTAAGGATGGTACGATCAGGCGTCTGGAGTTACTGAAACGGCGTGATGCCCGCCAGCGCCAGGTTATTGCCCGCGAGATCCTGGGTGACAGTGACTGGGTAAGCCATCCCAATTCCTACTTTATCTGGCTACCGCTACCTTGTGAGATCAGAGCTGAACGAATTGTGAACCGTTTAATGCAGCAGCAGATCTCCGTTTCTACCGCAGAGCCATTCAGCACCTCACAAAACGTGCCGCACGCCATTCGCCTCGCGCTGGGCTCGGTCACTTTGGATAAGCTCCGGCTTGCCCTGAGCGCAGTGAAACAGACAATAGAATATGAAAAGGATATCTAGCAGCAAACGGCGACATTATGAAGGCCAGTTGCATTAAGTTCGGTGGGCAGGTTTCAGGGAAACGCATACCGATCGCTGGCGATACCAGCGGCATGGGGCTTTCAGGTGCCTGGCGCACATAAAATCAGATACAAAAAACCGCCCGAAGGCGGTTAGAGTTTTATTTGATATTTTCTCGGATTCTCGAAGCATTGCGAACAGGGTGCGGTTGCAAGATGCCGCAACCGGGACACTTTTATGGCATCCCGTTCGTGGTAAAACGTGCCCAAAAAGTCCCGCTTACCCCATACTGGCAGTAATATGCATCCTTCAGAGTGGATCTGATATTTGATAGTTTGCTGTGACAGTTTCTCAAGGTAGTAAAACTTCGCCATCTTTTTTTTCCATACTTATTTTTGTAATAAAAACGTAGTCAAAAAATAAATATTGGCCCTAAAATTTTACCTATCAAATCGATAGGTTTTATCTTAAAAGGCAGACTAGCGTGCTCAGGCAGGTCAAGTGCTCTGTGCTATGTCCTCAACCCTGTTTGTCACCCACACCCACACTTACATCCGACGTTTTTTACAGTCAGTTTTCACTTTTACGAAAAATTAACTGGTCAATCTATCGCCAAGCGGCTGAATTAGGAATATTCTTAATTAGCTTCCTCGTAAACAGGGTCAGAGACGATGTCAGTAATACAATTGGTATGCACAGAGTGCGGATGCGATCGCTTCACTTCATCGGCAAAATCTTTCAGTGATGAAGCCGTTGCCACTATCCAGTGTGAAAAATGCTCGGCACAGGTTAAGGTTGATGAGGTCGTCTGGTATCAGAAAGATTGCATTTCACCTGCTCGCGGTGTTTCGGGAGAGAAAGCTCTGTTCACTGACACCTTTTATCTTGTTCCTGGCTCATAAGTTACTTACCAGGAACGGTAGGCAGAAAGCTCCTGCCGGAATCATAAGCGCATCGGCCATTGTGATGTCAAAACAGCCATTGCCAGCAAATGTGCTGAAAGCTATTGAGTAATCAACGGACGAAATTAATCCAATAAATGCAGATGTTACCCATCCTCAGTGGGTTACAGTTGCTGCTGTAACGCTGCCTGTAGTGGGTGGCCCGGCCTGATTAAACTTCAGTTAATATATAATTATGCGTCAGAGAACCAATACGAAAAAGCTCACCAAAGCGAGCTTTTTAATAAGATATAACTCTCGCCATACGTAGTTTTAATTTCTGAAAAATTTATAGTTAATTAACCCTACCAGCGTACCCGTGAGAATTACTCTACATACATTTTTGAACGACATGAAATCATTAACGGTAAAATAGTCTAAGACAAACAGAGCTATTATTAATATCAGTGCGTTCAACACCACCCTTTTTAGATATTTACTTACCATCAGCACGTTAAACCATAGTTGATTGCGCCACGGCTGGCGCCAGCGCGCCTCAAGGCTAAACGGAGCGATCCGGCCACTGATAAAACTATAACATCAGGATTTGTGCAATTCTGTCGACAGACAATTGTCCTGTCTTACACAATGAATCGGCGATATGAGTAATTCTGAGGATTTTGATATGAGCACTTTTCATCAGCTTACTGCCACCAGTCTGAGTGGTCAGCTCATCCCTATGGCTGACTACGCTGGCAAGCTGGTTCTCGTGGTCAATACCGCCAGCCATTGTGGATTTACGCCACAATACGCAGGCCTTGAATCGCTTTACAAGAAGTACGCCGCCCAGGGTCTGGTAGTGCTTGGTTTTCCCTGCAACCAGTTCGGTAAACAGGAACCCGGCGGTGCTGACGAAATCGCGCAGACCTGCCACATTAATTATGGTGTGAGCTTCCCGATGTTCGAGAAAGTGGAGGTCAACGGCACTTCAACGCACCCGGTATTTCGTTACCTGAAAGACGAATTGCCCGGCGTACTGGGAGGACGAATCAAATGGAACTTTACTAAGTTTCTGATCGGACGCGACGGCAAACCACTCAAGCGTTTTGCACCGTTCTCTACCCCGAAGAAAATGGAACCCGTAATTCTTGCTGCACTTGAAATCTCAGCACGTCTGTAATTTGAACCTTTAATCTTTAGAGCGCTTTCGACGAAATGATTATATGCGTATGAAGTTAATGTTCACTTTACGCTATAACGGACCTTGCCATACGCACGCTACATAATGCGTTCACTACCGCTGGGGACGGCTTACACAATATGGACCGGGATAGGTGCAGTGGGATCATTTCTGGCCGGACTGTACTTCCTGGGCGAGCCGGCCACCCCGATGCGCATACTGGCGGCGGTGATAATCGTGGCCGGTCTCATCATGATGAAGCTGGCATCGTGACTCTCTCAGGGCTGGCAGGCGTCTGCCAGCCCTTTTCTCAGTGCGCCCGCTTGTGAGGTGTTTACACAACTGGCAGGAAGCGAACCCAATTCGGGGAAAGACAATCAGCGGTATGTCAGAAGCAGGCATAGCTGGCGCGCTGTACGGTATAACGGCTCAGAGAATCAACTGCATGTTTTCTTAAGTTGAAGGGTTATAGGATAACCCTGATTCATACGGTTAAAACATAACGAGAGAGTAATTACGATGTTCCTTAAGATGTTTCAGGTTGATGCTTTTTCCGATCGGGTATTTGGCGGTAATCCTGCTGCCGTTCTGGTGCTTAATGACTGGCTGCCGGACAGCACGATGCAGTCCATTGCAGCAGAAAATAACCTGGCTGAGACGGCTTTCGTAAAACGCGCCGATAACGGCTGGGACCTGCGGTGGTTCACCCCAACGGTGGAAGTGGATTTTTGCGGTCATGCCACGCTTGCGACCGCCCACGTTCTGGTAACGGAATATGGCATAACAGGACCGCTCTCATTTTCAGCCCGCGTCGGGCAGTTGAGAGTTGAGGTGAAAGAGGACGGCTATCTGCTCGATTTACCGTGCATACCTCCCGAAGAAATGGCCCAGCTTCCGGAAATCATCAGTCCGGTGTTCAACGATCAGGCCCAATTCTGGTTCCGTAATTTTGAAAACATCTTTGTGGTGCTGAGCGGGGAAGACGCGGTCAGGGCGTGTCAGCCAGATTTACACGTGCTTGCCGGGCTGGGGCCTATCGGTGTGGTCGTGACAGGTCAGGGATCGGGTAGTCAGTACGATTTTGTCTCACGATACTTTGCGCCGGGTGCAGGCATTCCGGAAGATCCGGTGACCGGCTCAATACATGCCACCCTGGTACCTTACTGGGCAGAAAAACTGGGTAAAAACAAACTGTCTGCCTGGCAGGCATCCCTCAGAGGGGGACATCTGATTTGTGAGCTGAAAGAAGACAGGGTCGTTATTGAAGGAAAGGCAGTTACGTTCATGAAAGCGGAGATTTGCGTACCGGTCTGACCGGTGAGGGTCTGGCCCGGGAATCCGGACCAGACTGTATCTTACGGTTCTGGCTCACAGAAGAGCACAAAGCGATCTTTTTAGCGGCCTTTCTCATGCACCGTCATGGTAAACATGGTTACCTCCGTGCCACTGTTCATATAGGCATGCGGTGCGTCTGTTCTTGCAACGGCTGCCCCCCCGGAACTTATCACGTAAGTGGTGTCGCTAACGACGAGCGTCAGGGTTCCGCTGGATACATAAAGGAGTTCACTGGTGCCTTCCGGATGTCCGGGAGACTCAAAAGTTTCTCCGGGGTAAAGCACCCACTCCCATAGCTCAATCATGTCCGGCCCGCTCGTGCCCGCAAGCAGACGCGCACTGCCTCCCTTTTCTCCTTTCCAGAGCACAGGAATTTCACTGGCTCCGATGAGGTGAACGGCAGGCCTCCCGGCGACGTTGACAAAGTCAGCCACGGATACGTTCATCGCAGACGCAAGGCGGCAGAGCAGCGCAATGCTGGGGTTGGCCCGGCATCCTTCTATCTCTACCAGCATTCCCTTACTGACGCCTGAACGGCGGGAAAGCTCATCAAGTGACATTTTATTCTGGCTGCGGTAAAGCTTTATGTGCGCGGAAACGGCCTCGTTTACCCTGGCCGCATCGGCATCGGTCGTTATATTGACTTTATTGGTCATCGGTCATTATCATGTAATAAATCAGTCATTACAGGATTATCATATGTCAGCCGTGTTACCGTCAATCAGTCCCGAAATTTACCGCATCGCACCAGGTTTTCGTGCGCTCAGTATCAGCGTAGAGGCGGCCCCCGTGGCTGATAAACGGGTTGGTGACGTCGCGCTTGAGGAAGCCTGCAAGGCCGTTCTGGCAGGGCAGCCTGCCTGGGCAGAGGCGCACCTCAGCGCATGGGCGGACATTTTCCGGGCCTTCGGTGCAAAACCCAGGCGCACGCCCTGTTCGGCAGAAGCTTTGAGAAAGCGCGTCATAAAGGATGGCACGATGGCCGCTCTCGATCCGGTGGTGGATTTGTATAACGCCGTCAGCATCCGATATGCCGTTCCGGTTGGCGGTGAAAACTTTGCGGCTTACGTCGGGATGCCGCAGCTGGTTGTAGCTGACGGAACCGAAATTTTTGACACCATGAAGGACGGTCAGCCGGGAAGCGAGTCACCGGAAGCAGGAGAAGTTGTCTGGCGCGATGATACCGGCGTGACCTGTCGCCGATGGAACTGGCGGCAGGGCGTACGGACCCGGCTGAGCGTGGCAGACAGCAGCATGTGGTTCATCCTTGAGAGCCTGCCGGAAATGCCGCTGGAAGAGCTGTATGCGGCCGGCAGAATGCTGACAGACGGCCTTGAAAAAATGATGCCCGGCGCACGCTGTCAGACCGTTCTCATCAGCAACGCGTCGTCTGATGCGAAATAACTTTTGCTCTCCCGGCGCGTGCCGGGACGGCTCCCTTTTAGCGTAACACCAGAGATCAATTATGTACCTGTCCGCAATACCGGCCGGTTTTATGACCGGGCTGGGTCTTATCATGGCTATCGGCGCACAGAACGCCTTTGCGCTGCGTCAGGGGCTGCAGCAACGGTATGTTGCTCTTGTCGTCATAGCTTTCTCACTCAGTGATATTGTGCTCATCATGGCCGGCGTGGCCGGTACGGGAAAGCTGGTTCAGGCATGGCCAGCGGCGCTTCAGGTGCTGCGCTTTGGCGGGGCAGCTTTTCTGGCGGCTTACGGGCTGATGGCTGCCAGGAGAGCCTTTAAGGGCAGTAATGCCCTTCGCCCGGCAGAAGAGGCCGCATCGGACTGGAAAAAAGTGCTGCTAACCGGTATGCCAGTGCAAACATTGATTTCGTGACACAGATGCTGGATAGCAGGATGTCATATATGTCAATGATTCAGAATGATATCCCCTATATCCTCGGAAGGCCGGCGAAAACACTGCGTGAATATTTCACTGAAAATAAAATCATGCTCATTGTTTCAGCAAAGAACATTCAATAAAGCAGCACAAACAAAAAAGCCAACATAAATTTAACAATCCATGTTGGCTATATTTTGTTAATCAGCGATTACATATTGTTGATAATCGCGTCGCCAAACTCTGAACATTTCAGCAGTTTAGCGCCTTCCATCAGACGTTCGAAGTCATAGGTCACGGTTTTCGCGGCAATCGCGCCTTCCATACCTTTAACAATCAGGTCTGCGGCCTCGAACCACTGCATGTGGCGCAGCATCATCTCAGCGGAAAGGATCACGGAACCCGGGTTTACTTTATCCTGGCCCGCATATTTCGGCGCGGTACCGTGGGTGGCTTCAAACAGCGCGCACTCGTCACCGATGTTTGCGCCCGGAGCGATACCGATACCGCCAACCTGCGCCGCCAGGGCGTCAGAAATGTAGTCACCGTTGAGGTTCATACAGGCGATAACATCATATTCAGCCGGACGCAGCAGGATCTGCTGCAGGAAGGCGTCAGCGATCACGTCTTTGATCACGATCTCTTTGCCGCTGTTCGGGTTCTTGATTTTCACCCACGGGCCGCCATCGATCAGCTCACCGCCGAACTCTTCACGCGCCAGCTGGTAGCCCCAATCTTTAAAGGCACCTTCGGTGAATTTCATGATGTTGCCTTTATGTACCAGCGTCACAGAATCGCGATCGTTGGTAATGGCATATTCAATCGCCGCACGCACCAGACGTTTGGTGCCTTCTTCAGAGCAAGGCTTCACGCCGATGCCGCACTGCTCCGGGAAACGGATTTTGGTTACACCCATCTCATCCTGCAGGAACTTGATGACTTTATCCGCTTCCGGCGTGCCCGCTTTCCACTCGATACCGGCATAGATGTCTTCACTGTTTTCACGGAAGATCACCATATCCGTATCCTGCGGACGCTTAACCGGGCTTGGAGTGCCCTGATAGTAACGAACCGGACGCAGACAGATATACAGGTCCAGCTGCTGACGCAGCGCAACGTTCAGAGAGCGAATACCGCCGCCAACCGGCGTGGTTAACGGACCTTTGATGGCAACGCGGTAATCCTTAATCAGGTCAAGGGTTTCCTCCGGCAGCCAGACATCCTGACCATACACCTGAGTTGATTTCTCACCGGTGTAAATTTCCATCCAGGAAATTTTTCGCTCGCCGTTGTAGGCTTTTTTCACAGCGGCATCAACCACTTTGATCATGACGGGAGAAACGTCTACGCCAATGCCATCACCCTCGATATAAGGGATGATCGGATTAGCGGGAACAACCAGTTTTCCCTGATCGTCGAGAGTGATTTTCTGACCTTCCGCCGGAACAACTACTTTGCTTTCCATTAACCTCTCCTTCGAGCGCTTTTTTGTTAATGATTTGTAAGATGCGCGTCAATACTACTTGAATATTGCCGTCGCGCCAATCATCTCAATTTCGCGTTATAATGCGCTCATTCAAGTCAAGTGCAAAGCTTATGCGTAAAACAGTTGTTAATAATCACCGAGTTAAACGATTCAGCCGCCCTGCTCCTGCAAAGCCGCAGCACAAGGGGCCGCGACGTGTGATCGTTTTTAACAAACCTTATGATGTTCTGCCGCAGTTTACCGATGAGGCGGGACGTTCCACCCTAAAAGATTTTGTTCCGGTTAGCGGCGTTTATGCGGCAGGCCGCCTGGACCGCGACAGCGAAGGCCTGATGGTGCTGACCAACGATGGCGCGCTACAGGCAAAGCTGACCCAGCCGGGCAAGCGTACCGGAAAAATTTATTACGTTCAGGTTGAAGGCGAGCCGGATGAAAGCGCGCTGCAGGCGCTGCGCAGTGGCATTATTCTGAAAGATGGCCCCACCCTGCCCGCCGAAGTAGAAAGCGTCGATGAACCCGCCTGGCTCTGGCCGCGTCAGCCGCCCATTCGTGAACGTAAATCGATTCCCGTCAGCTGGCTTAAAATAACCCTTTATGAAGGACGTAACCGCCAGGTTCGCCGCATGGCTGCACACGTTGGCTTTCCTGTTTTGCGTCTGATTCGTTATGGTATGGCATCGTTAACGCTGGATGATCTCGCGCCTGGCGAATGGCGTGACATTACCGATCGTTTTTAACCGGAGCAGCCTATGTACAAACCGCACGTTACCGTGGCCTGCATTGTGCAGGCGGAAGACGAACTGCTGGTGGTAGAAGAAACCATTAACGGTAAAGCAACCTGGAATCAGCCAGCCGGTCATCTGGAAGCAGAGGAAAGCCTGCTGCAGGCTGCCAGCCGTGAACTTTATGAGGAAACCGGCATTCAGGCGGAGATGAACAGTTTTCTCGGCGTGCAACAGTGGACCGCGCCGGATAAAACGCCTTTTATCCGTTTTCTGTTTGCCCTCGATCTACCGGAACGTCTGGAAACCCATCCGCAGGACAGTGATATCGACCGTTGCTGGTGGCTGCCGCCGCAGCAGATTTTAACCGCTAACCATCTGCGTTCGCCGCTGGTAGCGGAAAGCGTACGCATCTGGCAGAGCGGCGTTCGTTATCCGCTGTCGATGGTGCAGTTTTATCGATAATGGCTTTCCGCTCAGGCAACGTCCGCGTCGGGGATGCGTCGCTGACGCACGCGTGCTAGAATACGCCGCCTGTTTTTGTTCCTTGTCGTGAGTGTGTCATGTCTGACAACAGCCAGAAAAAAGTGATCGTCGGAATGTCCGGCGGCGTCGATTCTTCCGTTTCCGCCTGGTTACTGCAGCAGCAGGGTTATCAGGTGGAAGGGTTATTTATGAAAAACTGGGAAGAGGACGACGGCGAAGAGTATTGTACCGCTGCGGATGATCTGGCCGACGCCCAGGCCGTTTGCGACAAACTTGGCATGAAGCTGCATAAGGTTAACTTCGCAGCCGAATACTGGGATAACGTCTTCGAGCATTTCCTGGAAGAATACAAGGCGGGCCGTACGCCTAACCCCGATATTCTGTGCAACAAAGAGATCAAATTTAAAGCGTTCCTTGAGTTCGCGGCGGAAGATCTCGGCGCAGACTATATTGCTACCGGTCATTACGTGCGCCGCCAGGACAGCAATGGTCAAAGCCAGCTGCTGCGCGGTCTCGACGGCAACAAAGATCAAAGCTACTTTCTCTATACGCTCAGCCACCAGCAAATTGCACAGAGCCTGTTCCCGGTCGGCGAACTGTCGAAGCCGGAAGTGCGCCGCATTGCTGAACAGCTGGAGCTGGTGACCGCGAAGAAAAAAGATTCAACCGGTATCTGCTTTATCGGCGAGCGTAAATTTCGCGATTTCCTTGGGCGCTATCTGCCTGCTCAGCCAGGCGCTATCGTTACCGTTGATGGCCAGACGGTGGGCGAACATCAGGGTCTGATGTACCATACGCTTGGACAGCGGAAAGGGCTGGGCATTGGCGGCATGAAAGAGAGCAATGACGATCCCTGGTATGTGGTGGACAAAGATGTCGCCAGTAATCGCCTGATCGTCGCTCAGGGCGCCGACCATCCGCGTCTGATGTCGGTTGGATTGATTGCGCAACAGCTGCACTGGGTCGATCGCCAGGCGCTGCGTGAGCCGTTGCAATGCGTAGTGAAAACCCGTTACCGTCAGGAAGATATTCCCTGCGTTATCACCCCGCTGGATGATGATCGCATTGAGGTGCGCTTCGAGCAGCCGGTGGCCGCTGTGACGCCAGGCCAGTCCGCGGTATTTTACCTGGGCGAAATTTGCCTTGGCGGCGGTATTATCGAACAGCGTTTACCGCTGGTGCCGGCATAAATCGCGTGCGGCTTACGATGTGTATACAGGAGTAACCGTGGCTAAAAATTATTATGACATCACGCTGGCGCTGGCAGGGATCTGCCAGTCCGCGCACCTGGCACAGCAGCTGGCCCATCAGGGCCAGTGCGATGCGCAGGCGTTAAAAACCTCCCTGAGCAGCCTGCTCGATCTTAATCCCTCTTCCACTCTGGCGGTTTACGGTAACGATGAAGCCCAGCTGCGTTTTGGTCTTGAAACGCTGCTGGCGGTGCTGAGTAACCCCAGCCGTCAGGGGCTGGGAGCGGAACTGACGCGTTATACCCTAAGTATGATGGTGCTGGAGCGTAAGCTTAGCGCCAATAAATCTGCCCTAGATACGCTGGCCCAGCGCATTGCCCAGCTTGATCGCCAGCTGAGCCATTACGATATCGATTCCGAAACCATTATCGCCGCCATGGCCGGGATTTATGTGGATGTGATTAGTCCGCTTGGGCCACGCATTCAGGTGACAGGGTCACCTGCGGTGCTACAAAATTCTCAGGTACAGAACAAAGTGCGCGCCGCCCTGCTGGCGGGTATTCGTTCCGCTGTGCTCTGGCATCAGGTTGGCGGTGGCCGCCTGCAGTTAATGTTTTACCGAAACCGCCTTATCCGTGAGGCGAAACGTATTTTAGCCGGTATGCCTTCGGCCTGATCGGGCCGAATGCACCAGACCTTTAGTTAACGATCCAGGAGTTGCTCTGATGGAATTATCCTCTCTGACCGCCGTCTCACCTGTCGATGGTCGTTACGGCGACAAAGTCAGCCCACTGCGTGGCATTTTCAGCGAGTTCGGCCTGCTGAAATTCCGCGTTGCGGTTGAAGTTCGCTGGTTACAAAAACTGGCCGCGACTGCAGAGATCAAGGAAGTTCCTGCTTTTGACGCTGACGCAAACGCTTACCTTGATGCGATTGTGGCCAATTTTAATGAAAATGATGCTGCGCGCATCAAAACCATTGAACGCACCACTAACCACGACGTTAAAGCGGTTGAGTATTTCCTGAAAGAGAAAGTGGCCGATGTACCGGCGCTGCATGCCGTTTCCGAATTTATCC
Source organism: Pantoea sp. FN0307 (assembly GCF_050113815.1). NCBI lineage: Bacteria > Pseudomonadati > Pseudomonadota > Gammaproteobacteria > Enterobacterales > Erwiniaceae > Pantoea > Pantoea sp. FN0307. The sequence continues at coordinate 1,563,132 of NZ_JBNJSO010000001.1, forward strand.
ACTTTGCCTGTACCTCTGAGGATATCAATAACCTCTCTCATGCGCTGATGCTGGAAACGGCCCGCCGCGAAGTGATTCTGCCTTACTGGACGCAGCTGATTGATGCGGTAAAAGATCTGGCGCATCAGTATCGCGATATTCCGCTACTGTCACGTACTCACGGCCAGCCTGCAACCCCCTCGACGTTGGGCAAAGAGATGGCGAACGTCGCTTACCGTATGACGCGTCAGCTGCGTCAGCTGGAGCAGGTAGAGATTCTGGGCAAAATCAACGGCGCGGTCGGAAACTATAATGCTCATCTGGCAGCCTATCCGGAAGTTGACTGGCATCAGCTGAGCGAATCTTTCGTCACCTCGCTGGGCATCAGCTGGAACCCCTACACCACCCAGATCGAGCCGCACGACTATATTGCTGAACTGTTTGACTGTATTGCGCGCTTCAACACCATCCTGATCGATTTCGATCGCGATATCTGGGGTTATATCGCACTGAATCACTTCAAACAGAAAACCATCGCTGGCGAAATTGGCTCCTCGACAATGCCGCATAAAGTTAACCCGATCGATTTTGAAAACTCAGAAGGCAACCTCGGTCTGGCGAATGCCGTTATGCAGCATCTGGCGACCAAGCTGCCGGTTTCCCGCTGGCAGCGCGATCTGACCGATTCCACCGTGCTGCGTAATCTGGGCGTGGGTGTGGGTTATGCGCTTATCGCCTATCAGGCGACGCTGAAAGGTATCTCCAAGCTGGAAGTTAACCGCGATCGCCTGCTGGCGGAGCTGGACCAGAACTGGGAAGTGCTGGCGGAGCCGATTCAGACCGTTATGCGTCGTTACGGCATTGAAAAGCCGTATGAAAAGCTGAAAGAGCTGACGCGCGGCAAACGCGTGGACGCGGCTGGCATGCAGACGTTTATTGACAGCCTGGCGCTGCCGGAAGAAGAGAAAACCCGTCTGAAGCAGATGACCCCGGCAAACTACCTGGGTCGCGCAGTGCAGATGGTCGACGATCTGAAGTAAAGCCTTTTCCCGGACGCCTGGCGTCCGGGATTGCTCTGTGTTAACCCTCGGTTTATCCGTGCCCCTCTATACTCAACTCAAGATTATCTGTAAAGGAAAGGCATATGCGCGTTTTGGTTGTAGAGGATAACGGTTTACTGCGCCATCACCTCTCTGTGCAGCTGCGTGAAATGGGCCATCAGGTCGATGCGGCTGAAGATGCAAAAGAGGCAGATTATTTTCTGGCTGAACATTCACCTGATATTACGCTGGTTGATTTGGGGCTGCCCGATGAAGATGGGATGACGTTAATCCGTCGCTGGCGCGCTCAGGAGGTTAAACAACCGATCCTGGTACTGACCGCGCGCGAAGGCTGGCAGGCGAAAGTAGAAGCGCTGGAGGCCGGGGCGGATGATTATGTCACCAAGCCTTTCCATATTGAGGAAGTTGTGGCGCGCATGCAGGCGCTGATGCGGCGCAACAGCGGGCTGGCCTCGCAAATTATCAACCTCGCCCCTTTTCATATCGATCTCTCACGCCGTGAACTGACGGTAAACGATCAGTCAATCAAACTAACCGCCTTTGAATACACCATTATCGAAACTCTGATCCGTAACGTAGGCAAGGTGGTCAGTAAAGATTCGCTGATGTTGCAGCTCTACCCCGATGCAGAGCTGCGCGAAAGCCACACGATTGATGTGCTAATGGGTCGGCTGCGTAAAAAAATACAGGCGGCTTATCCGCAGGAAGTGATCACTACGGTTCGCGGTCAGGGCTACCGCTTCGATATTTAACCATCAATGAAAATCCTACAGGGCAAACGCCCTTTTTCGCTCCGCGCCCGCTTTCTGCTGGCGACGGCTGCCGTGGTGCTGATCCTCTCTCTTTCCTATGGCATGGTTGCGGTTGTTGGCTATATCGTCAGCTTTGACAAAACCACCTATCGCGTTATGCGCGGTGAAAGCAATCTGTTTTACACCCTCGCGCAATGGAAGAATAACCAGCTAACCATAGCCCAGCCGAAGCAGATGACGCTAAACTCGCCTACGCTGGTTTTTATTTACGACGAGCGCGGCAGACTGCTGTGGCAGCAGCGTGACGTGCCGGAAATTCGCCGTAAAATCCGTCCTGACTGGCTGAAAAAGCCCGACTTTTACGAAATCGATACCAGCAATCAGACCAGTGACAAAGCGCTGGGCGATGATCAGGCGGCCAAAATCAAGCTGCACGCCTATGATGATAACGGCGACGGCACCTTTACCCACTCGGTGGCGATAAATCGTTATGACGCCACCACCAGCCTGCCCGCGCTGACAGTCGTGGTGGTCGACTCGATTCCGCAGGAATTGCAACACTCCGACGTGGTCTGGTCATGGTTCAGCTATGTGCTGTTGGTTAACCTGCTGCTGGTGATCCCGCTGCTGTGGCTGGCAGCGCACTGGAGCCTGCGTCCTATCGGCACGCTGGCCAGCCAAATTCGCGAGCTGGAGAGCAGCCAGCGTGACGCGCTGGATCCCAATCCGCCGCAGGAGTTACGCAGCCTGGTGCGCAACCTGAATCTGCTGCTGGACAATGAACGCCAGCGCTATACGCGCTACCGCACCACGCTCTCCGATTTGACCCATAGCCTGAAGACGCCGCTGGCAGTGCTGCAAAGCACGCTACGCTCACTGCGCAGCGGTAAAAACTTCTCTGTTGAGCAGGCTGAGCCAATTATGCTGGAGCAGATCAGCCGCATCTCGCAGCAGATTGGTTACTATCTGCATCGCGCCAGCATGCAGGCAGATCACAACCCCTTAAAACGCGAACTGCATTCGGTTTCTGCGCAACTCGACAGCCTCTGTTCAGCGCTGAATAAAGTCTATCAGCGTAAAGGCGTCTCGCTGACGCTGGATATTTCCCCGGAAATCACCTTTGTCGGCGATCAGAATGATTTTATGGAAGTGATGGGCAACGTGCTGGATAACGCCTGTAAATATTGCCTGGAGTTTGTGGAAATCAGCGCGCGCCAGACCGACTCCACCCTTCAGCTGATTGTGGAAGATGATGGCCCGGGCATTCCGGAAAGCAAACGTGAGATGATCTTTCTGCGCGGCCAGCGTGCGGACACGCTGCGTCCGGGACAGGGATTAGGGCTGGCGGTAGCGCGCGATATTCTGGAGCAGTACGCAGGCGATATTGAAGCCGGAGCCAGTGCGCTGGGCGGCGCGCGCATGAAAGTGATTTTCCGGCGACAGGAAGTCGAACATAACCTTGAGTAGAACCGCGTCGCCGCTGTTATACTCTGGGTAATTCATGTTGCATAAAGGCCGCAGCGCAGCGCTCTCCGGCCAGGTAAGTTAGCGGAGTGAACAAAGCGCGCCAACGCACATGCAACCTCAAGGATAACAAGTATATACTTGCTATCCTTTCTCGCCTGTACTGGAAAACCTTATGGATTATCAGCTCGATCTTAACTGGACCGATTTTTTACAAAATTATTGGCAAAAACGCCCGGTCATCCTGAAACGCGGCTTTAAAAACTTTATCGATCCTATCTCTCCGGATGAGCTGGCGGGACTGGCGATGGAGAACGAAGTAGACAGTCGCCTGGTAAGTCAGCAGGACGGTAAATGGCAGGTGAGCCACGGCCCGTTCGAAAGTTACGATCATCTGGGTGAACATAACTGGTCGTTGCTGGTTCAGGCGGTTAACCACTGGCATGAGCCTGCCGCTGCGCTGATGCGCCCGTTCCGCTTTTTACCGGACTGGCGTATCGACGATCTGATGATCTCCTTTTCGGTGCCCGGCGGCGGCGTTGGCCCGCATCTGGATCAGTATGACGTGTTTATTATTCAGGGCACCGGCCGCCGTCGCTGGCGCGTTGGCGAAAAGGTGCCGCTGAAGCAGCACTGCCCCCATCCTGACCTGCTACAGGTTGAACCGTTTGACGCCATTATCGATGAAGAGATGGAACCGGGCGATATCCTCTATATTCCGCCGGGATTCCCGCATGAAGGCTACTCGCTGGAAAATGCGCTGAACTACTCCGTGGGATTCCGTGCGCCGAGCGGACGCGAGCTGATCAGCGGCTTCGCTGATTTTGTACTGGCTCGCGAGCTGGGCAGCCGCCGCTACAACGATCCGGAGATCGTGCCGCGTGACTGCCCGGCAGAGATCCTGCCGCAGGAGATCGACGGCATCCGTCAGCTCATGATGGAGGTTATCGATCAGCCGGAGCAGTTCCGTCAGTGGTTTGGCGAATTTATTTCACAGTCGCGTCATGAGCTGGATATTGCGCCGCCGGAGCCGCCCTATCAGCCCGATGAAATTTATGATGCCCTGCAGCAGGGCGATAAGCTGTCACGTCTTGGCGGGCTGCGGGTGCTGAAAATCGGCGACGCGGTGTTTATTAACGGCGAGCAGCTGGAATCCGCCTGGCCTGCAGCCTTAAATGCGCTGGCGGCCAAACAGACGCTGGGCCTGCAGGATTTTGCCGACGCGCTGGACGATCCGGCATTTCTGGCGCAGCTGGCCGGACTGGTCAATAACGGTTACTGGTATTTCAACGAAGGGTAACTGACTCTGCGAAAAACAGCGCCGGCATCTGCCGGTGAGCAACGCCTGCGGCGGCTGGAGAGATCCAGCCGCCTTTTTATTATTTTTTCTCAGCTGCCAGTCGGGCGATACCGACAATCACCTCTACCGTTTTTTGCATAATATCTAACGAGGCAAACTCATGCTTGCCATGATAGTTATAGCCGCCGGTAAAAATATTTGGGCAGGGCAAGCCTTTAAAAGAGAGCCAGGCCCCGTCGGTGCCGCCGCGAATCGGCTTCACATCGGGTTCTACCCCGCAGTTGCGCATCGCCTGCAACGCCAGCTCAATGCTGTGTGGATGCGCCTCGATGATCTCCCGCATATTGTAATAGCTGTCTTCTACCGTTACGTCGATATAGCAGTCGGGATTCAGCCCTTTACCGACACGTCGGGCAATATCAATCAGCTTCTGCTTACGCGCTTCAAAGCTGTCGCGATCGAAATCGCGCACGATATAGCTTAGCTCTGCACGCTCTACGCTGCCTTTAACGCCATGCAGATGGTAAAACCCTTCATAGCCGCTGGTAAACTGCGGTTTCTCAGTGGCCGGGACCTCGGCATGAAAGCGCATCGCCAGATCCAGCGCATTTACCATTACGCCCTTTGCCGTACCAGGATGGACATTATTGCCGACGATTTTTACCGTCACCGAGGCGGCATTAAAGTTTTCAAACTGGAACTCGCCCAGCCCGCTGCCATCAACGGTATAAGCCCAGTCCGCGCCAAAGGCGGCCACATCAAAATGTTCGGTGCCGCGCCCAACCTCTTCATCTGGCGTAAAGGCGATGCGAATCTCGCCATGCGGAATATCTCCCTGCGCCAGCTGCGCCACCGCAGTCATGATCTCCGCCACGCCCGCCTTATCATCTGCGCCAAGCAGGGTTTTACCGTCGGTTGTGATCAGCGTATGGCCGGTCAGCTGATGCAGTATCGGGAACATCACCGGAGACAGGATCTCTTCACCGATGCCAAGGGCAATATCCCCGCCGCGATAGTTCTCAACAATTTGCGGGTTAACATGCTTGCCGCTGAAATCGGGCGAGGTATCAACGTGAGAAATAAAGCCGATCACCGGCGTGGGATAATCCACATTTGCCGGTAAGGTCGCCATCACGCAGCAGTGCTCGCTGAGGGTTACATCTTTCAGCCCCAGCTCGGTTAGCTCTTTCTGCAGTTCCCTGGCCAGCTGCCACTGCCCTTCCGTGCTGGGAACCTGGCGCGCATGCGGACGCGACTGCGTATCAAACGAAACATAGTGTAAAAACCGGTCGAGTAGCGTTGTCATCTTTCTTCTCTCTCAATGGCAGTGAGCTATTATGGAAAGCCTGCGTTGCCAACATATTGCGTCAGGTCATAGTGTTAAAGCGTAGTGTGCAAAAAGGTAAATCGCTTTTTTATCCAGGTAAATAGCGGTTATTGGCCTGCAAGCATGGAATTAGCGCGTTTTTAGGGTATCATCGCGCCCCTGACTTTGTTGGCTGGTTGACCGTAGCGACCGGCTCTACACACATACAGGCAGCCCTGACTGCCGATAACTTCGGGCTGAGTGACTAAAATGACGCAAACACGCGCGCAAACGGCGCTGGTTACGCTTTCTGGCATCAGTAAAGCTTTTGACGGCAAAGAAATTATTGCCGACTTTAACCTGACCATACACCACGGCGAGTTTATTACCTTGCTGGGCCCTTCAGGCTGCGGTAAAACCACTATTCTGCGCCTGATCGCGGGCCTGGAAGAGACCGACAGCGGGGAGATCGTTCTCGACGGTGAAACCATTACCGCCACGCCCGCCGAACACCGCCACGTTAATACCGTTTTCCAGAGCTATGCTCTGTTTCCGCATATGTCGGTGTTTGAGAATGTCGCTTTTGGCCTGCGCATGCAAAAAACGCCAGCGGCAGAAATTACTGCGCGCGTTAACGAGGCGCTGGCGATGGTGCAGCTGGACAGTTTTGCCGATCGCCGTCCGCACCAGCTCAGCGGCGGCCAGCAGCAGCGCGTCGCCATTGCGCGCGCGGTGGTGAATCGTCCTAAAGTCCTGCTGCTGGATGAATCGCTGTCGGCGCTGGATTACAAGCTGCGCAAGCAGATGCAGAATGAACTGAAAGCGTTGCAGCGTAAGCTGGGCATTACCTTTGTGTTCGTTACCCACGATCAGGAAGAGGCGCTCAGCATGTCGGATCGCATCGTGGTGCTGCGCGACGGACGTATTGAGCAGGACGGCTCGCCGCGTGAGATTTATGAAGAACCCGCTAACCTGTTTGTGGCGCGTTTTATCGGCGAGATCAACGTGTTCGACGCGGTGGTTATTGCGCCGCTGGATAATCAGCGCGTCCGCGCCCGCGTTGAAGGGCGCGAATGCGATATTCTGGTGCCCTTTCCGGTGGTTGCCGGTCAGCATCTTCATGTCCTGCTGCGTCCGGAAGATCTGCGCGTTGAAGAAATTAGTGATAACGAAGGTGCAGAAGGCCTGGTGGGCTTTGTGCGCGAACGCAATTACAAAGGCATGACGCTGGAATCCACCGTTGAGCTGGAAAACGGCAAGCTGGTGACCGTCAGCGAATTCTTTAACGAGGACGATCCCGATTTTGACCATTCACTGAATCAAAAGATGGCGATTACCTGGGTTGAAAGCTGGGAGGTGGTGCTGCCTGATGAAAATGATGCGTAACCGCTTTCAGAAAACCATTATCACGCTGATCGTCGGCTGGCTGGTGCTGTTTGTGTTTTTGCCCAACCTGATGATTATCGCCACCAGTTTTCTGACGCGTGATGACGCCAGTTTTGTCCGCCTGGCGCTGACCTTCGATAACTATACCCGGCTGCTCGATCCGCTTTACGCCTCGGTACTGCTGCATTCGCTCAATATGGCGTTGATCGCCACGCTTTGCTGTTTGCTGCTCGGCTATCCTTTCGCCTGGTGCCTGACAAAGCTGCCGGCGCGTATCCGTCCGGTGATGTTGTTTCTGCTGATTGTGCCATTCTGGACCAACTCGCTGATCCGCATTTATGGCCTGAAAATTTTTCTCAGCACGCGCGGCTGGCTCAATGAGTTTCTGCTATGGCTGGGGCTAATTGATAAGCCTTTTCGCATTATGTATACCTCCGAAGCGGTGGTGCTGGGGCTGGTCTATATCCTGCTGCCGTTTATGGTGATGCCTCTCTACTCCAGCCTGGAAAAGCTGGATAAGCCCTGTCTGGAGGCGGCGCGCGATCTCGGTGCCAGCAAGCTGCAAACATTTTGGCGCATTATTTTACCGCTGACGATGCCGGGCATTGTTGCAGGTTGTCTGCTGGTGTTGCTGCCGGCGATGGGGCTGTTTTTTGTCGCTGACCTGATGGGCGGCGCGAAAAACCTGCTGATCGGCAACGTGATTAAGAGTCAGTTCCTGAATATTCGCGACTGGCCGTTTGGCGCGGCCACCAGCATTGTTTTGACGCTGGTGATGGGCCTGATGCTGCTGTTCTACTGGCGTGCAGCGCGCATGCTGAACAAGAAAGTGGAGCTGGAATAATGGTTAAAACATTACGCAGCGGCTTTATGTTTCTTATTTATGCCTGGCTGTATATTCCGATCGTTATCCTGATCGTTAACTCTTTCAACGCCTCACGTTTCGGCATTAACTGGCAGGGCTTCAGCACCCAGTGGTATGCATTGTTAATGAACAACGATAGCCTGATCCAGGCGGCGCAGCATTCGCTGATCATGGGCGTGCTCTCAGCCAGTTTCGCCACGCTGATCGGCGCGCTGACGGCGGTGGCGCTCTACCGCTACCGCTTTCGCGGCAAGCCGTTTGTCAGCGGTATGCTGTTTGTGGTGATGATGTCGCCCGATATTGTTATGGCGATCTCCCTGCTGGTTCTGTTTATGCTGCTGGGGATTTCGCTGGGCTTCTGGTCGCTGCTGGTTTCGCATATTACCTTTTGCCTGCCGTTTGTGGTGATTACCGTCTACTCACGCCTGAAAGGCTTCGATGTCAGGATGCTGGAGGCGGCACGCGATTTGGGGGCCAGCGAAGCAACCATCCTGCGTAAAATTATTCTGCCGCTGGCGATGCCAGCCGTTGCCGCAGGCTGGCTGCTGAGCTTTACCCTGTCGATGGATGACGTGGTGGTCTCCTCGTTTGTGACCGGGCCAGGCTTTGAGATCCTGCCGCTGAAAATTTACTCAATGGTAAAAGTCGGCGTTTCGCCGGAGGTGAACGCACTGGCGACCATCCTGATGGTGCTGTCGCTGCTGCTGGTCGCCGCGAGTCAGCTGTTGCTGCGTGATAAAACAAAATAAGAGGAAAAGTCATGAAGAAATGGGGTTACTGGCTGGCGGCTGGGGCGCTGGCGCTGGGCTTACAGAGCGCGCAGGCCGCTGATGACGGCAAAACGCTTTATTTCTATAACTGGACTGAATATGTCCCGCCGGGGCTGCTGGAGCAGTTCACCAAAGAGACCGGCATTAAGGTGATCTATTCCACCTACGAATCCAATGAAAGCATGTACGCCAAGCTGAAAACTTATAAAGATGGCGCGTATGACCTGGTGGTGCCTTCCACCTATTTTGTGGCGAAAATGCGCAACGAAGGCATGATCCAGAAAATCGACAAAAGCAAGCTGAGCAATTTCAGCAATCTCGATCCGAGCCTGCTGAACAAGCCGTTCGATCCCAACAATGATTATTCGATCCCGTACATTTGGGGCGCAACGGCCATCGGCATTAATACCGATGCGATGGATGCAAAAAGCGTTACCGGCTGGGCCGATCTGTGGAAGCCGGAATATAAGCAGAGCCTGCTGTTAACCGACGATGCGCGTGAAGTTTTCCAGGTGGCGCTGCGTAAGCTGGGTTATTCCGGTAATACCCGCGATGCTAAAGAGATCAATGCCGCATATGAAGAGCTGAAAAAGCTGATGCCAAATGTGCTGGCATTTAATTCCGATAATCCCGGCAATCCCTTTATGGAAGGCGAAGTAAATCTGGGCATGATCTGGAACGGTTCGGCTTATGTCGCACGTCAGGCAGGCACCCCGCTGGAAGTGGTCTGGCCGAAAGAAGGCGGCATTTTCTGGATGGATAGCCTGGCGATACCGGCAAATGCGAAAAACAAAGAAGGCGCACTGAAGCTGATTAACTTCCTGCTGCGTCCGGATGTTGCCGCGCAGGTGGCGGAAACCATCGGTTATCCGACACCGAACCTGGCGGCGAAAAAGCTGCTACCGGCCAGCGTGGCTAACGATCCGTCACTCTATCCGTCTGCAGAGGTGATCAAAAATGGCGAGTGGCAGGATGACGTTGGCGACGCCAGCGTCCAGTATGAGATGCTGTTCCAAAAGCTGAAGGCGGGACGTTAACAACAGCTGGCGGAACACCCAGCTGGCATGCAAAAGTAAAAGGGCATGCGGGAGAAGCTCCCGCATGCCCTGAATAGTTATCAGGCCGCATCACCCTGCCGCTGAAATCAGCTACTGACAACGGCCTGAGGCAGGGTCATACCAGCCGATAAAGCCCTTTCTGAAACTTCTCTACCCAGGCAGGCACCACTTCGCTCGCCAGCCCGTAGTGCTTTTCAGCAAACTGATTACCCACCTGGCTCGGCTCCAGATTTAGCTCAACGGTATGGACGCCCTGCTGTTTCGCTTCATGTACGAAACCTGCGGCCGGATAGACATGACCGGAGGTGCCGATCGCCAGAAAATAGTCCGCCTCAGAGAGCGCCTGATAGATGTCATCCATTCCCAGCGGCATTTCACCAAACCAGACTACGTGCGGGCGCAGACGGGCAGGAAACTGACAGCAGTGGCAACGATCATCGGCGCTTAAATCACCGGTCCACTCCAGCACCTGCCCGCTCATTTCACAGCGCACCTTAAGCAGCTCGCCGTGCATATGCAGCACGCGCTGGCTACCGGCGCGCTCGTGCAGGTTATCAATATTCTGCGTAACCAGCAGGAAGTTGTCACCCAGCACCGATTCCAGCTCCGCCAGCGCCAGATGCGCGGCATTAGGCTGGATTTCCGGCTGCTGCAGCTGGCGGCGGCGCGCATTGTAAAATGCCTGCACCAGCGCCGGATCGCGCCTGAAGCCCTCCGGCGTAGCGACATCTTCAATACGATGCTCTTCCCAGAGGCCATCATCGGCGCGAAAAGTACGAATGCCCGATTCGGCGGAAATGCCTGCACCGGTCAACACCACCACCCGAGGCTGCGGATGTGCCGCCAGCTCAGCGTTACGATCCCGTTCAAAAATACGCTGCCGGAAACGCTGATGCATCTTGCGCCTGGTTTTACGAAAGCGCGCAATACGTAAACGGCGACGGGGTGTGCGCATAAAAACTCCTTAATTACCTGAGATGCAGGAATGCGGCACCGCGCATTCCGCCCGCATCGCCATGACGCGCCTGTGCAAAGCGCGGCGGCTTCGCCCGCGGCAGCAGGTGCGGCTGCACCTGCTCTGCCAGCCCGTCATAGAGCGCTGCGAAATTAGACAATCCGCCACCCAGCACCACTAAATGCGGATCGAGCAGGGTAAGCAGATTGCCGAGACAAACCGCCAGCAGCGCACGAAAGCGCTCGGTATGCGCCTGCGCCTGTGGATCGCCCTGATAATAGCGTTCAATAATCACGGGCGCACTGAGCGTCTGCTGATAAAAGTGGTGAAACAGCCAGGAGAAACCCTGACCGGAAAGCAAGGTTTCAATGCAGCCGCGTTTACCGCAGCCGCACTGTCGCAGCGGAATATCCTGTCCCAGCAGCGCCAGCGCATCCACCGGCAGGCGCATATGCCCCGCTTCACCGGTGATAAAGCTACGCCCTGAGACCGGCTTGCCGTCAACCACCAGCCCGCCGCCGACGCCGGTGCCGAGGATCAGCCCCAGCACGACCGGATAAGCGCGAAACGCCTCATCCCAGGCCTCGGAGAGCGCGAAACAGTTAGCGTCGTTATCGATGCGCACTTCACGTCCCAGCCGCTCGCTGAGATCGCGGCCAAGGCGTTGCCCCTGCGCCGCCGGCACGTTGGCGGTGAAGAGCGTGCCATCGTCGGGATTGGGCAGGCCCGGCACGCCTACGCCAACGCTGCCGCGTTGGCCGGTAATGGCATCCGCCTCCGCCGTCAGGCGGGTAAAACTCTCCAGCAGCTGCGCGTAGTCGTCACGCGGCGTCGGGACGCGCTTGCTCCATACCAGCTGGCGCTGCGCATCGTAAACGCCGAGGGCGATTTTGCTGCCGCCCATATCGAAACCGTAAAACATCGCTTTATCCGCCACGATAAACCTACTGCCCGCTTAACACGCGTGCCGGATCGATACGGCTGGCACGCCGCGCCGGATACCAGCTGGCCACCAGGCTCAAAACGATAGCGGTCGCCAGCACCGAAGCCACATCCAGCCAGTGCAGTTCTGAAGGCAGGAAATCAATAAAGTAGATATCGCCGGAGAGAAAATGATGTCCGGTCAGATGTTCAATTCCGCGCATCAGCGGCGTCAGGTACAGCGCGGCCAGCACGCCTGCCACCGCGCCGCTTACGCTGCCCAACAAACCGGCACGCAGCCCGTACCAGACAAAGATCGCGCGGATCAGACCATCCTTCGCCCCCAGCGTGCGCAGCACGGCGATATCGCTGCTTTTATCTTTCACCGCCATTACCAGCGTGGAAACAATATTAAAGCAGGCAACGCCAATCACCAGCACCATCGCCAGATACATAATGGCGCGGATCATCTGAATATCACGATACATATAACCGTAGGTGCCGATCCAGCTGCGGATATAAACGTAGGCCTTCGTTACCTCGCCCGCATCACGCACCAGCTTAACGGCGTTAAAAGGATCGTTCATTTTCAGCGCAATGCCGGTTACCTTGTCCGTCATATCGAGATATTTTTGCGCATCGGCCAGCGGCACCAGCGCCAGGCTATGATCGAGCATCCCGCTGAGCTGCAGGATGCCGCTGACCTGTAAGCGGATACGCTTGGGCTGCAGCAGCTTATTTTGCCCGTCGCTGTTGGGGATCATCACCGTCAGCCAGTCGCCCTGCCTGACACCTAACGATTTCGCCGCACCGCTGCCGATGATGATTTGCTGTTTACCGGCGCTAAAGCTGGCCCAGGCATTATTCTGCACAAACTGCGGTAGCGCGCTCAGGCGCTTTTCCTGCGCGGGGTCGACCCCTTTCACCTGAATCGCCTGTAGCTTCGCACCGCTTTCAATCAGACCGGTAAAGTTGATGTACGGCGCGGCGGCGGCGATGCCCGGCACCTGCTCCATACGCGGCAACAGCGACTGCCAGCCGGAAAGCGGGTCGTTAACCGGTTCGATTTCACCGTGCGGCACCACCGCCAGAATGCGATTATTCAGCTCGCGTTCAAAGCCATTCATCGCGCTCAGGCCAACGATTAACACTGCCACACCCAGCGCAATGCCCAGCGTGGAGATCACCGAAATCAGCGAAACCATGCCCCCACGCCGCCGTCCGCTGCTGAAGCGCGTCGCTAACAGTAAGGATAATGAAGCCATTACAGCGCTCCTGCCAGCGTGACCTGCTCGCTGAGCTGACCGTCACGCATTTCGCGCTGCGCGGGCAGCCGTTTCGCCAGGTGCAGATCGTGCGTCACCACCAGAAAAGCGGTGCCCTGACGCACGTTCAGCTCGCCCAGCAGATCGAAGATCGCATCGGCATTACGGGCATCCAGGTTGCCGGTCGGCTCATCGGCCATCACCAGGCGCGGGTTGTTGACCAACGCACGCGCAATGGCCACGCGCTGACGTTCACCGCCGGAAAGTTCAGCAGGACGATGCGCTGCACGCTTTTCCAGGCCCACCGCACGCAGCATTTCCAGCGCACGATCCTGCGCCTCCTGCTTGCTTTTTTTGCCAATCAGCAGCGGCATCGCCACGTTTTCCAGCGCGGTAAAATCGGGCAGAAGATGGTGAAACTGATAGATAAAGCCCAGCTCGCGGTTACGCAGCTCAGCTTTTTGCGCCGAAGACATACTGCTAAGCGCGCGGCCGTTGAACAGCACATCGCCGGAGGTAGGCGCATCCAGACCACCCAGCAGATGCAGCAGCGTACTTTTGCCGGAGCCGGAGCTGCCGACAATGGCCATCATTTCGCCGGGCCGCATGGTGAAACTGACGTCGCGTAACACGTCTGTCTGCACGCTCCCTTCCTGATAGCGTTTGCACAGTTGGTTACACTGTAACAGATTCAAATCACTCATAGCGTAAAGCCTCAGCAGGTTGTACGGCGGCAGCGCGCCAGGATGGATAAAGCGTCGACAACAGCGCCAGCGCCATCGCCGTCAGCGCAATGGCAATCACCTGCCAGAAAGAGATATCCACCGGCAATGCCGCGCCATCAAGAAACATACCGATAACCGGCATCAAATTATTAAGCTGACTGGCCAGCAGCACGCCCAGCAGCGTGCCGAGCAGCGCGCCGATAATGCCGGCGCTGGCACCCTGCACCATAAACACCAGCATAATCTGCCGCCGCGTCAGCCCCTGGGTTTGCAGGATCGCCACCTCGCCCTGCTTCTCCATGATCAGCAGGCCGAGCGAGGTAATGATGTTAAACGCCGCTACGGCGATAATCAGGCTCAGCAGCAGCCCCATCATGTTTTTTTCCATGCGCACCGCCTGGAACAGATCGCCTTTGCGATCGCGCCAGTCTTTCCATACCAGCCCCGCCGCCAGCGGTTGCTGACTGACGCTGTCCACTTCCAGCGGGTTATCCAGCCACAACCGCCAGCCGGTAATATTGCCCGCCGGATAACGCATTAACCTCGAGGCGTCCTGCTGGTTTACCAGCATCTGATAGCCGTCAACTTCGCTGTTGGCGGCAAAGGTGCCGATTACATTAAACAGGCGCTGGCTGGGCAGGCGGCCCATCGGGGTAAACTGGCTGGCGGAAGGCACCATCAGACGCAGCTGCTCGCCGCGCTTCACGCCCAGCTGTGCAGCCAGTTGCTCGCCCAGGATCACGTTGTACTGCCCCGGCTGCAGCGCCTGCTGCTGTGCATTAACCAGATAAGGCGTCAGAGGATCGTTCTCATCAGGCTGCACGCCGAGCATCACGCCCACCGCCACGCTACGCGCGCTTTGCAGCACGACATCGCCAGTGGTTAATGGCGCGATACGCTGTACGCCCTGTAAATTCAGGCTGCTGGCGGGCTGTTGCTGCGGGTTGATTGAGCCTTTGTCGCTGGTGATTAGCGCCTGCGGCATCAGGCCAAGAATATTGCCTTCCAGCTCGCGCTCAAAACCGTTCATTACCGACAGAACGGTAACCAGCGCCAGCACGCCTAAGGTGATGCCGATAGTGGAAAGCCAGGAAACAAACCGACCAAAGCGGTCTGAGGCACGTCCGCGCATATAGCGCAAACCGATAAATAACGCGACAGGTTGATACATGAGATCCGTCTTATGCGTAGCAAAAAGCAAAAGTAGTCAGGATGATAAAGGAGCCGCTTGTTTTATGGAACCTTTACCCGTCCGAGTTAATGGTAAAGATGCATCAGAATTTTTCCGCTGCGCTCTGTTGCACAAAAAAGTCTCCTACGCTGAAGATTACCCTGCGCTAATCTGCACTATACTTGCCCTTGCTATTTAAAGGGTTAATGTAACTAATTAGCCGTGCCGCTGGCACCGGAGCCGCTTATGAGTAAGTATCTAAAAGGCAATATTGTCAAACATCAGTCTGGTGAAATTCGCGGTCAGGTGGTTACGGTTTTCGCACAGGGAAATTTTCCCGCCAGCTATCATGTTCAATGGGATGACGGCACCTGGAGTCTGCATGCGGAGAAAGAGCTGGAGTGGGCAAATAGCGATCGTCACGTTGTGAATGATGTGAATGATTTCTCGCCTCGCGCGCGCTAAAGCGCAACACCGCCAGTTAACGTTAAGGCTGAAGAGCGCCCGCCAGGCAAAAAGCCTGCCGCAGCAGATGATCCCCGCCGCGTTCTGTGGAATGATTATGCCCCTGAAATAAACAGAGAGAACGTCGAAACGACTATGCCTGAACAGATTCGCTATGCCCTGCCCGCTGCGGCAAACGATCAACGCCAGCTGGGACAGCTAACCGGCGCCGCCTGCGCCGTTGAATGTGCGGAAATCGCCGAGCGTCACCCGGGGCTGGTGATGCTGATTGCGCCTGATATGCAAACCTCGCTGCGCCTGCAGGATGAAATTCAACAGTTTACCCACCAGCCGGTTTTGAGCCTGGCCGACTGGGAAACTCTGCCCTTCGACAGCTTCTCTCCACATCAGGATATTATCTCTGCACGTCTGTCGACGCTTTATCGCCTGCCAACGCTGGAACGCGGCGTGCTGATCCTGCCGGTGACCACATTGATGCAGCGTTACTGCCCGCACGATTTCCTGCACGGTCATGCGCTGGTGATGCATAAAGGACAGCTGCTGTCACGCGACCGGCTGCGCGATCAGCTGGAACAGGCGGGCTATCGTCATGTCGATCAGGTCATGGAGCATGGCGAATATGCCACGCGCGGCGCACTGCTCGATCTGTTCCCCATGGGCAGCGAACAGCCTTATCGCATCGACTTTTTCGATAATGAAATCGACAGCCTGCGGCTGTTTGACGTCGACAGCCAGCGCACGCTGGAAGAGGTGGAGGCAATTAACCTGCTGCCCGCCCATGAGTTTCCCACGGATAAAGCCGCCATTGAGCTGTTCCGCAGCCAGTGGCGGGAACATTTCGATGTGCGCCGCGAGCCGGAACATATCTATCAGCAGGTGAGCAAAGGCACCCTGCCCGCCGGGATCGAATACTGGCAGCCGCTGTTTTTTGAACAGCCGCTGGTGCCGCTGTTCAGCTATCTGCCGCGCGATACGCTGGTGGTCAGCACCGGCGATCTGGAAGCCAGCGCGGAACGCTTCTGGCAGGATATCATGGCGCGTTTTGAAAACCGCCGCGTAGACCCGATGCGCCCATTACTGCCGCCGGAATCGCTGTGGTTGCGTACTGATGGCCTGTTTGCAGAATTAAAACAGTGGCCGCGCATTCGTATGAGCAGCGAGGCGTTGCCCGATAAAGCGGCCAACACCAACCTGGATTATCAGCCGCTGCCGCCGCTGGCGATAGAGCCTCAGGCCAAAGCGCCGCTGGATAACCTGCGCCATTTCCTTGAGGCGTTCGATGGTGCGGTGATCTTCTCGGTGGAAAGCGAAGGTCGCCGCGAGGCGTTACAGGAGCTGCTGGCACGCATCAAGCTACAGCCGAAGGTGATTCAGCGCCTGAGCGAAGCCGTTGCCCCGGGCCGTTATCTGATCATCGGCGCCAGCGAGCGCGGCTTTGTTGATAATCTGCGCCAGCGCGCCCTGATCTGCGAAGGCGATTTGCTGGGTGAGCGCGTGACGCGTCGTCGTCAGGATACCCGCCGCACCATTAATCCCGATGTGCTGATCCGCAACCTGGCAGAGCTGCATCCCGGCCAGCCGGTGGTACATCTGGAGCATGGCGTAGGGCGCTATATCGGCATGACCACGCTGGAAGCGGGCGGCATCAAGGCGGAGTACCTGATGCTGGCCTACGCCAATGACGCCAAGCTGTACGTGCCGGTCTCTTCGCTGCATCTGATCAGCCGTTACGCTGGCGGTGCTGATGAAAATGCGCCGCTGCATAAGCTGGGCAGCGATGCCTGGTCACGGGCACGTCAGAAAGCGGCAGAGAAAGTGCGCGATGTGGCGGCAGAGCTATTAGATATTTATGCACAGCGCGCCGCTAAGGCGGGCTACGCCTTTAAATACGATCGTGAGCAGTACCAAATGTTCTGCGACAGCTTCCCATTTGAAACCACGCCGGACCAGGCCCAGGCGATCCATGCTGTATTGAGCGATATGTGTCAGCCGCTGGCGATGGATCGTCTGGTGTGCGGTGATGTGGGCTTTGGTAAAACCGAAGTGGCGATGCGCGCGGCGTTTCTGGCGGTAGAGAATAACAAACAGGTGGCGGTGCTGGTGCCGACTACCCTGCTTGCCCAGCAGCACTATGATAATTTCCGCGACCGTTTCGCAAACTGGCCGGTGCGCATCGAAATGCTTTCCCGCTTCCGCAGCGCCAAAGAACAGGCGCAGATACTGGAGCAGGCCAGCGACGGTAAAATAGATATTTTAATCGGCACCCATAAGCTGCTGATGAGCGATTTGAAGTGGCACGATCTGGGGCTGCTGATAGTCGATGAGGAACACCGCTTCGGCGTACGCCATAAAGAGCGTATTAAAGCGATGCGTGCAGATGTCGATATTCTGACATTAACCGCCACGCCGATCCCGCGAACGCTGAATATGGCGATGAGCGGCATGCGCGATTTGTCGATTATCGCTACGCCGCCCGCGCGTCGCCTGGCGGTGAAAACATTTGTTCGGGAATATGACAGCCTGGTGGTGCGCGAGGCGATCCTGCGCGAAGTGCTGCGCGGCGGCCAGGTTTATTACCTGTATAACGATGTGGAAAATATCGAAAAAGCGGCCCAGCGGCTGGCAGATTTAGTGCCGGAAGCGCGCATCGCCATTGGTCACGGGCAGATGCGCGAGCGCGATCTGGAGCGGGTGATGAATGATTTCCATCATCAACGCTTTAACGTACTGGTCTGTACCACCATTATCGAAACCGGTATCGATATCCCTACCGCCAATACCATTATCATTGAGCGCGCCGATCACTTTGGCCTGGCGCAGCTGCACCAGCTACGCGGACGCGTAGGCCGTTCACATCACCAGGCCTATGCATGGCTGCTGACGCCGCCGCCGAAAGCGATGACTACCGATGCGCATAAACGCCTGGAGGCGATCGCCTCGCTGGAGGATCTGGGCGCAGGCTTCGCGCTGGCCACCCACGATTTAGAAATCCGTGGCGCAGGCGAGCTGCTGGGGGAGGATCAGAGCGGCCAGATGGAAACTATCGGCTTCTCCCTCTATATGGAGCTGCTGGAAAATGCCGTGGATGCGTTGAAAGAGGGTCGCGAGCCTTCGCTGGAAGATCTAACCAGCAATCAGACCGATATCGAACTGCGTATGCCAGCGCTGCTGCCTGATGATTTTATTCCTGATGTCAGTACCCGGCTCTCTTTTTACAAGCGTATCGCCAGCGCTGGCGATCGCCGCGAGCTGGACGATCTGAAGGTGGAGTTGATCGATCGCTTTGGCAACCTTCCCGATGCGGCTCGCCACCTGCTGGATATTGCCGCGCTACGGCTGGAGGCACGGCAGCTGGGCGTCAAACGCATCGAGGCCAGCGAAAAAGGTGGTTTTATCGAATTTGCCGAGAAAAACTGCGTCGATCCCACCTGGTTGATTGGCCTGCTGCAAAAAGATCCGCAGCAGTGGCGGCTGGAAGGGCCAACCCGCCTGAAATTTACCCGTGAATTAGCCGAGCGTAAACTGCGGATGGCATGGATCCGGGAGTTAATGGAGCAGATGCAAGCGCATACGCTAGCGAGCTGAGTGGAAAATAACGTTTAACGGGGCCAAAATGGCCCCGTTAAACGTTGGCTCGCGCTAAAGCAAACAGGTAGATAGCAAGCCGCTGAGGGCAGGTTGTAGCTATTGCCTTAATTAGTCGCTTTCGTCAGCCATCACCATGCGAATAATGCCAGCAGCCTGGCTTTTCGGTAATGAGAGTATGTTATTCCATAAATCTATTACCATGTCGCACGCCACTTTCTCTTTACCTAATCCCTTGCGTGGATCATCTAAAATCTCCAGGTCCTGACCATATTTTGGTATCATTTTTTGTACGCCTTCGTTAAATTGCAGTACGTCATTTTTCTATTAAAAGAGCGAGCCTCATCAAAGCTATGGTGGTTACTCGCAACCGCTTAAATTTTTAGTGATGATAACTAGCGACAAAAAACCATATTGATTCTTTTAGAAAACATAAAATAAGGCACCCAAATAACCACGCCTGTAACCCCACCTATTAATAACCTGATACTATCCGACCCTGGATTTATATCGAAAATAATAACAGGTAACACAGTAATATAGAGAGCAATAATCAGCCCTGTGGTATAATAAACAATCATCGCTTTGCGCGTTCCTTTCTTGCGTCTGAAAAATAACCATGCGGCATAAAGTGAAAAAAGAAAGCCGGAGATCAATAACGCAAACGCTCCCATCGCATAATAAGATAAAAAACCTGTCTCATCGAAATAATTAAATACTGTTATGATAAAACGATAAAGCTCAATGCCTCCCCCAATAATACCCAGGATAAGACCCAGAGCAGGAAGGTACAACAATCCATTAATTTTACACACTTCTTTCTTTTCACAAACATCACACCAACCAGACTCTTTGTTTGCTTCATAATTTTGACATTTTATACATTCCATTTTGTTCCCTTTTATTATGCTATGTGAAGTTTTTTAATTTATCCAGGTCTATCCGTCAAAGCCCCGCTCCAATATGCTGTAATAGCGCTTTTGGAGTGATGATTGCTGCCATTAAGTAATCAACTTTATCTGACGCCACTACTAATAACTTCAGAAATCACCATCGCTTCAGACAGAACTCCGCCGGGCAATGTGTTCGCATCGTAGTACCAACAAAACGGTGTACATTCCCCTGGCTATCAACAGCAAAGCGAACCTCTTTATTTGGGTATTGTTTTGTGCTCGGAATTGATTGCTCAAAAAGCTTTAGTGAATCCTGAGGTTCAATACCTGCATTAGGTCTATTACTTGGCTGACCTGGAGTATGCTTTGGATTCGATTTATATACCAAACCATTAGATGCAACAGTTGGTTGTGGCGTAGGTAAGGGGCTTCCTTTCCCAGCCTTCCCAATCCCAGCCGCAATTCCCGCTGCACTGGTTCCTGCCGCCTGAGCAAGACTGTTTATCGCAAGCTGCTTCGCTTCGGATGAGTCACCAGACATCAACGCGTTATGAATGGCTGCGTTTCTGTCTGCCTCAAGCTGGACTGTCGTCACCTGAAGGATTGAAAGCTCATCCTGATCTGCCTGACTCAGACCGCCTTCAGCACGCGCTTTTTCAAGCAACTCATTGGTGCGATTAGCATAATCAGCCTGTAGCCTGCCAACTTCATTTGCTTTATCGACGCAGTTCTGGGCACCGGTACAGTTCACAACACTTTCATGCTGTTCAGCGTTAATCTTCTTGTATTTCTCAACTACGGCGGTGCAAGCCTCTCTTCCCTGACACTGAGTCATTTCTTTTGCTCGGTCTTGGTTTTCCGGCACCTTCAGCGCATTATTCTCAACCGCGTTCTTCCCGGCCTGCGCACCGGCCACCGCGTTACCGCAGCTGTTCCTGCTAGTCTGCCTTCAGGCTTAGCACCTCGACCGCCTCCAGTAGCTAACTGATAAAAAATAATCCCGGCCGGTTAGCCGGGATTTAAGGTATATCAACGTTTCGGTGATTTTGGTGCAAAGTATGATAAGAGAAAAATGCCGATCCCTCCTACAAATCCGCCTCCCAGACCTACTCTAACAGCAATGTATATTTCTTTACTACTGAGCTTAAAATCGCCGTTCAGAAAGTAAAAAAACACTGCTATTCCAACCTGGCCAATCACTGTTACGCATACAATGGTTGTGGTCACTAAAAACAGGATATAAAAAAAATCTACAAAGCTCACTATTTTTTTCACTCCTTTTATCACCTTTGCGTTTAAAATCCTCTATACCCTGAGATATAGCTTTACCTCCACTTTCAGATATTGCTGAACCACCTATATTACCGGTAACCGCAGGCACAGGGCTTAAAGGAAGAGGCTTACTTATACCCATACCGACATCAACCCATTGCCAGTTTTTCCAGTTGGGATTAATCACTTTATCTAAAGGTCTTTGAATAATTTTACCACCGGCATAGCCGAGAGATGCGCCCGCACTGCTACTAATAGCACCGGTCAGGGGATCATCACCTTTAATATAGTTTGAGGTGGCTCCACCTGCTGCATTCCAGCCAACTGTTCCCAACAGGCCAGTATTTGATGTGGCCGCGCCAACTCAGCTGGCTATCAGCGCATCGGTATAATTCACTTCACCATTTACCACATACTGAATAACAGTATTAGCGCCACCACCGATTACTGCTGTTACCTGCGCCCCTTTCGGTAATACGCCCAATCCCACGGTTCCGGCAAGTTCTGCGGAGACAATTGCATTACCCTTCGCTATATCACCAGCCAGTTTTGCTTTATCTTCTGTCGCGGCATCTGGTGTTTTACCCAGCCAGAACCCAAGACCTGAGCCAGCCATAGCGCCCAGCGCATTATTCTCAACAACAAATTTTCCCTTATCTTTACTTAAAATCCTTTTATGCCAAGGAAGCGAAACAAAACTATACCAAAACCCAGTATTCCTCCCCCCGCCCCTCCCATCCTTAGGCCTCTTAAAACTTCTGACCATCTAAAATCAACTTTCCCATATGCAAAATATTTAATGGTAAGCAATATAAAATAAGAAAACTCAGCAATTGCAATTCCTGAAATCATGGAAGTAGCTATGATGAAGATGCTGGAAATAAATAGTTTCATTCGCGCTCTCCTTTCTTAAATTTATCATTAATGACTTTTTGTAGTTCAGTCCCAGTCATTTCTGACGTAATAGAAGCCCCCATATTACCTGCAGCCCCCGGAATCTGACTCGGTACCATTTCTTTGGAGATACCTAACTGCCCTTTGACTTCAGTATATTTCAGTAAATCAGGATTAAATTTAGGATTCCAGCCCCCGGTAATCAACTTACCGGCTGTATTTACAATAGGTTTCGCCACATAATTACCAATTCCATATCCAGCCCACGCACCTGCTCCGTTAATGATTGCCCCTGTCAGCGGGTCATCCCCTGTTATTGCGTTGCCTAAGGCTCCCCCCGCAGCATTCCAGCCTACCGTGCCTTTCCAGCCCTGCCCCATAGTAACGACATTAACCCAGCCAGCGATAACAGAGTTAACCGGATTGACCTCCCCGGTGTTTGCATATTGTATCCCCGCATTCGTTCCGGCTCCTAACGCCCACATTGCCGCCTGTTCTGCCGTCAACGCGCCAACCCCTACTGTACTGGCTACTCCTGCTGAAACAATCGCATTTCCCTTCGCTATATCGCCAGCCAGTTTCGCCTTATCTTCTGCTGTTGCGTCTGGCGTTTTCCCTAACCAGAACCCCAGGTCTGAGCCAGCCATAGCGCCCAGCGTATTATTCTCAACCGCGTTCTTCCCGGCCTGCGCACCGGCCACCGCGTTACCGCTACTGTCACCAGCCAGGCCGCCGGCAAGGCCCGCCGCCAGCGTACCCAGCGCGCTGATGGTCTGCTTTTCCGTCTCCGTCAGGTCATCCACTTCCTTACCCGGATACAGCTGC
Organism: Pantoea sp. FN0307; assembly: GCF_050113815.1. Classification (NCBI taxonomy): domain Bacteria; kingdom Pseudomonadati; phylum Pseudomonadota; class Gammaproteobacteria; order Enterobacterales; family Erwiniaceae; genus Pantoea; species Pantoea sp. FN0307. The sequence goes on from NZ_JBNJSO010000001.1 coordinate 1,586,044, forward strand.
TTCATCACCACCTGCGCCATCAGCTCGCCGCTCACCGCTCCCGCTGCTCCCGCCAGCGCACTGTTGCCTGACGCATACGACGCTACCGCCCCGACAACCGCATGGGCCATCGCCTTCGCCTCCTGATTGCCCTCCGTCAGCTTATGTATCTGCTCTGCCAGATACGGCGCTGCCGCGCCGCTGATG